>JBKBHA010000002.1:0-315024 GCA_046297935.1 Chitinophagaceae bacterium | reverse complement strand
AGCTAAAGACTGGCAGATCGTCTATCGAGAAAATTATAGTTCAAAGTCAGAAGCTTATCAGCGTGAACGACAAATTAAGCGATGGAAAAGCAGAAAAAGAATTGAGGCATTGTTTTCGACTGAATAGAGCACCCCGACCACCGGTCGGGGAGGTTTCAGGTTTGAATCCTGACGAGGTCACAAAGACAATCCATCACCGGGTTGTCTTTTTTTGTTAATGGGCGATGGCAGCGTGTGTGTATATTTTATATTCGACGACTCTCGACCGATATTATGTCGGGTCGACAACTTTAAGTGCCGAAGAGCGACTTGAAAAACATTTAGCTCGCCACCGCCATTTCACTTCTAAAGCTAAAGACTGGCAGATCGTCTATCGAGAAAATTATAGTTCAAAGTCAGAAGCTTATCAGCGTGAACGACAAATTAAGCGATGGAAAAGCAGAAAAAGAATTGAGGCATTGTTTTCGACTAAATAGAGCACCCCGACCACAGGTCGGGGAGGTTTCAGGTTTGAATCCTGACATAAATACCCTCGACACGGTATTAGGGGGGAAGCGGGTCGCGTTATTTTTATAGCCTAACCAAACCACCGACCATGTTCCAAAAAATCACTCTTTTCCGTACAACTTTTTCTATAACGCTGGTATCGTTGATACTGGCAGCCTGCAGCAATGGTACTTTGGCAACGCTGCCTGATCCGCCTGCATCTGCAAAGCAGGTGGAAGCATTTATAAAAGGCAAAAAACTATCGGTCGAAAAAGTTGGATTCTATAGTGCACTTACAGTCAATGGCAAGACCGAGATGGATTGGATTGACAGTACGGCTGACAACTACAAGGATGACAAAATGGTTCTTGGAGTGTTGCGGGAATTGAATCAATGGTCGATGGAATTTGGAAACGATACCAGCGGCACGGTGCTGTCGAAGGGTAAACCCTATGCCAGCAAATGGGTGGTTGATGAAACAGCCAGGGATGATGAAAAGCCAGGCGTTCGCATTCGGGTAAGCTTTAAAGACCCGGAACTCAGTTTCGGAGGTGAACCTATGGAAGTGACCTATTCCTATCTGGTGAAGGGGGTCAATGAAAAACAACTTCTGCTCGAATTACCACGTGCCATCAACCGTCGCGAACTAACGGGATTGATGACCCTCCAATAATGGCCATCCCAGCGGGAGCGAGTGGTTGCGGCATTCTCCGTTTGCTCCCGACTGGATGCTGAATGATTTGCCGGACACAGCTACCGTCCCATTGTAGTCTTAATGCCTTCAAAAATAGACTTCCAGATCAGGTGAAAGATGGAACGGTGAGGATCTCGCTCGTTTTCTACCTCATATTCTTCAGCTGGCTCTCCTTTGTCGGGCATATTCGACGATCGGGTAAAAAGATTGGCCGCCAGGCTTGCCAGCCATTTCTTCGATGGCTTTTTATCGGGTGCAGGTTGCAAAAGTGAAATACGCAGATCCTTGTACTGCAGTTGCAATTTGCCCCACATTCGGTGATTATTTCCCAGGAAATTAAACTGCAGCGAATGAACTTCACCGTCTTCCATACGGGCGGAACCCATTGGTTCAATTAACTTGTTGATAGAAGATCGCGGCATGGGGCCCAACACACCGGCTACTGAAAATAACTCGGGCTTTCCCTCTATATTAAACTTCCATTTCGCATTCAGGTTTGACACGCCCATAAAACGACTAACGGCATTCAACTGTATTGGTTCATTCCCATCGCCGGGCTTTCCGTTGTTTGATAGATTCATGATCTCGAAGCTGGTTTGTTCAAAACGTACGGCGCCAGCTTTGCGGTTTTCGGCATTCCGCTCTTTGTATTCAATCAGCAGGTTGTTTCCTGCAACAATAGGGATGTCTATCACACTGCCCAGTTTGTTCAAGAGCTGCGGAGGATAGGTACCCACCCGGTTTTTACCATCGTGCGGAAGCCCTAAATCGCGGTACAGAAGAACAAAGCCGGAACCGATGCCAATACTGTCGGCCATGATACTATCGCGCAACATTTTTGGAATCTGAAGACCGCTCAACACCAACTGACGCAATTCGGCGTTGATTCTGTCAGTGGCAAACCGCTGCCCCTTCATAAAATCCAGTTCATTCTGCACCGGTTGCCATCGGAAACGAGCCAATTGAAGTTGCTCAGCGCGGGAATCTATGCGTGCACTATCAATCTGGCAACGATACAAGCCATCGGAGGACCGCCAGTTGAACTGCTTAACAGCCAAGTCAATCTCCTTAGCAAAAAGCATTCTTTCTGCATCAAACTGTTCACTGCTGTCTATGGCGATTGAATCAAGACGCAGATATATTCCGGTCAGCAGCATTGAATCTCTGATCTCACCCAGCCTGGTCTTCTCAAACTCACCGGCATGAATTTGTATACGGTTTATGCGCAGCCAGCGCAGATTTCCAAGTACGTCCACCAATTCCTCGTTGCTGGGGAATGTTGACGAAGCGGTATCTGATTTTTCAACAGCTATCCAGTTAACCTGGGGTTGGTGTATCTGAATCTCGTCGGCCTTTAACTGGCGCGAAAGGAGTGCGCGGGGAGTTTCGACCCCGTTGATTTCCAATTTCGGAATTTTTATCCTCATCAGGAAAGGCGGTGCCTGATTTTCAGCGCGAAGGCTTTTGTATCGCGAGGTATCGTAATTGAGTTGTATATTTTTAAATTGGATTCGGCCAGTCCATTCGTCCAATCTCATCTCGTCGTAGCTGATCTGGTAAAGTCCATCAGTTCCATCCCAAACTGCCGATTCCAATTGCTCTCTTACGATTTGCTTTCGATAATAAAGCCAGAACAACAAGCCGCCCAGCAAAACGGAGAGTATCAGGACGGCGATCCATTTCCCCCATTTTCTGGGTCTGCGAGGTTGGTCGGTCGAGCGGGCGATAGTGGCTTTATCTGGCATGAGTTTGGAATTAACTTGGACTGTCCGGTTGAACGGACAATCAGTAAACTGCTAACTTCGTGCCATGACAATGCCAAGTTTCAACAACCGGATCAAACAACTACTGCTGTTATCGATCATCATCACCATGCTTTTTCTGGTGATTCGTGAACTCTACATGTTTTTGCCGGGCATACTGGGGGCCGTCACTTTGTATATACTTAGTCGTGCACGATATTTTCAGTTGATCTTTCATCGCAAATGGCGCAGAGGCTGGGCAGCGGGCATGTTTATATTGTACTATACTGTGCTGATTGGTCTACCTGTTTTCCTGGCTGCTACCTTGATCAGTCCAAAGCTGAATGCTTTTTTAAACGACCCTGAACAGGTCATCAACTCGGCAAAGGCTTCCATTGATGCCATTCAAAAAAACTGGAACGTTAACCTGGTTTCCGATAGTACGCTTTCAGAATCGATCGGCAAACTTACCTCTATAATACCCTCGCTGCTGAACAGCACTGGCATTCTCATTACCAACTTGGCTATCATGCTTTTTCTGCTCTATTATATGCTGGTAAACGGAGCCGAGTCGGAACGACACCTTAACCGGATCATTCCATTGAAGCAGGAAAATATCAATATGCTGGCGCAGGAAACCAAACGTATGGTAAGAGCCAACGCCCTCGGTATACCGCTGATTTCAATCATCCAGGGACTTACGGCTGCACTCGGTTACTATCTTTTTGGAGTCGGCGAGTGGGGGCTTTGGGGCTTTCTTACTGGCGTGTTTGCCTTTTTCCCCGTGGTAGGCACCATGATAGTATGGGTTCCACTGGTTGTGTATACCTACGCTATTGGCGACAACGGACCTGCTACGGGCCTACTACTTTATAGCATTGTAGTGACTGGCAATATTGATTATGTGGCGCGTATTACGCTACTGAAAAAGATGGGTGATGTGCACCCCGTCATCACCGTACTTGGTGTGATTGTAGGTCTTGGTCTGTTTGGTTTTATCGGACTCGTCTTTGGTCCTTTACTGGTCAGCTACATTGTATTGTTGTACAATATTTACGTGAATGAGTTCATTGACTCAACCCAACCGATTGATGTAGTTGCAGATGGGAAAAATGAAGAATAGAATAACACAGTCAGGAACCAAACCGGTGGGAACAGCATTCCTTCAGCCGGATGGAGGCCCGACCGATCGACAATTTGTACCCACAGGTCCGGTCTGTTTTGTTTTCTGCCTAAAACGTGTACGTTTTATCAACTTAGAGCAGCTTGCCGACGGCTAATATTTCCATCGTACAAAAGCTTCCATGGCTGCATAATGAGTCAGGCCAAGATCAGCATATAAATTGGCTGTTGCCGCGTTTCTTTCTTCGGCTCTTTGCCAGAATTCTCGGGAATCACTTCCCTGAAAAGGAACCATGTCTTTTTGCGACTGATGAATGAAAATGCCGTGGCGCTTCTTTATTACCTGTTCAGGGCTCATGGGTATGGCCATTTCAATTTCTTCAATATTCCATTCCTGCCAGGCGCCTTTATACAACCACAACCAGCAATCCTCAACCCAATCGTCGCCGGCTGCTTTTATTCGCTTTAACGCCTCCAGCACCACATTGAAACAAACAATGTGGGTTCCATGCGGATCGGCAAAATCACCGGCACAGTATACCTGATGTGGTTTAATCTTCCTCAACAGCTCCATGGTGATCTTCACATCCTTTTCGCCCATGGGCTTTTTTTCTATGGTGCCGGTTTCGTAGAAGGGAAGATTCATGAAATGAATGTTCTCATCCTTCAGGCCAACATAGTGACAGGTTGCTTTGGCTTCACCACGCCTGATCAATCCTTTCATGTTTCGGATCATGGGCGTATCGATCTGGTTCGATTTTTTGGAACGAATGTATTTGCGTACGTTTTCCAGAATTTTTTCAGATTTGGCCGTGTCGATGCCGGCAATCTGCTCGAATCCTACCGCAAAGTCGATAAAACGGGTAACGAACTCATCGGTCACGGCGATGTTGCCAGATGTCTGGTATCCGACGTGTACATCGTGACCCTGATCGTGCAGCCGCTGGAATGTGCCACCCATGCTAATGATATCATCGTCGGGGTGGGGCGAAAAAATGATAACGCGTTTGGGGTAAGGATCGCTACGCTCGGGATGGGCGGGAATGCTCGCATTGGGCTTACCACCAGGCCAGCCGGTAATGGAATCCCGAAGCATGTAGTACACCTGCAAATTTATCTCATAGGCATCGCCTTTTTCTACCAACAGGTCGCTCAGGCCATATTCATTGTAATCCTTGTTTGTTAGACTGAGCACTGGCTTACTTAACTTCAAAGCCATATTGACCACCGCTTTTTTCACCATCTTCGGAGTCCATTCGCAATCACCCGTAAGCCAGGGCGATTTAAAGCGAGTCAGCTCACTGGCTGCAGATTCATCAATGTAAAAGGACACATTATCGTGATTCTGCAGAAGGGATGCTGGCACATGTTCCGTATCATCATCTTCAACCGCCTGCTTAATGACAGGAGCCTTGTTGGGCCCCCAGGCCATTAGGATGATCTGCCTTGCCTTAATGATGGTGCTTATGCCCATTGTAATAGCCAGGCGGGGAACTTCCGACAAATTGGCAAACTCGTATGCGTTGGCTATACGGGTCGAGTTGTCGAGCGTAATCAGGCGTGTTTTTGAATAAATGCCCGACCCGGGTTCATTAAAGCCGATATGCCCATTGTTACCGATGCCAAGTATCTGAAGGTCAATGCCACCAGCGGCTTCAATCATTCGTTCGTACTCGAGGCAATGGCTTTTGATCTTTTCTTTTTTTACCTGCCCATCCGGAATGTGGATATTCGATGGCTTGATATCCACATGGTCAAACAAATGGGTGCGCATAAAACGGCTATAGCTTTGGAGCGCATCATTTTCTATTGGATAGTATTCGTCGAGATTAAATGCAATTACATTTTTGAAACTCAGGTTTTCTTCCCGATGCATGCGTACCAATTCGGCATACAGCGTTTTTGGTGTGGATCCGGTGGCAAGTCCAAGCACACAATTCTGCTTTTTTTTCTGCTTTTCGCGGATCAGATCGGCAATCACTTTCGCAACAGCCTGCGATCCGTTTTTGATATTCGGAAAAATGTGTACGGGTATCTTTTCGAAACTATCGGACAGGTCCATGTAAGCCGATTTCTTTGCCATGCTGAAGTATTGGTTTTGTTGATTGGGGTCAAAGATAAATAAATGTGATAGGGTTTTTAAAGGAAATCGTTTGCGTCATCTGCGAGTGTGCTTCTTCTACATCCTGTAACCATTTACCAGTCTGAAATTTCGGAACGAAGCGATTTAATGGATTGATAAAACAGATTCCTCGCTACCTGGTAGTTAATTCCCATGACATCGCTGATCGCGTCATAGTCCAATCCCTGGAAAATGCGGAGATAAACAATTTCCTTCTGCCTGGATGGGAGCTGCGCAACCGCCTGTTGGATTTTTTGCGCGCGGCTTCTTTCCTCCTCACGCGTGATTAGAAAGTGTTCGGCCGGCATTTCAAAATAGGTTTCATCATCCAAAGTGCCTGTACGATGGCTGCCAGCCTTCATAACCCGGAATAATTTGTATTTAAGTGCTTTAAAAAAATAGGCTTTTACACTTGCTACCTGAGTCTGCGAAGGGCTCTGCCAGATCTCTACAAATAGGTCCTGTATCGCGTCCTCCAACATTTCACGATCCGTACATATTTTGGTTCCATATTGTACCAGTATAGGATGGAAGTCCCTGAACAGGCGGTCAAACGCCTGTGCATCGCCCGCTTTGAAGGCGATCCAGTTGTCAATATCGGTCTGATTATTAGTCAAATGCGCTTGTAGATAGCTGTGCTTGCGTGAAAATGAAGATTTGTTGGGAATAATCCAACAATTCAGAAGTAGATTCATCCACAAAATTTCCCGGCCAACAGCCGTTACAAAGTTTTCAAAACCGTACTAGTGTATGTAAATCCCGGAAAATGGAAAGAACCGTTCATAGCGTTGAAGATGTGTTGGCCGATGATGCCTTTTTAGCCTGGTATTTCCGGGAACCTTCGCAAAAGGCCGATGATTGGGACCAATGGATGATACAACATCCCGAAAGCCAGTTGCTGGTGAAAGAAGCGATTCAATGGATGGATCGACGGCCGAGGGAAATAAATCCACTGCCAGAACAAACTGCAAAGGCCTTAGCCGCTACAAGAACACGAATACCTGTTAGTGTAAAAAAGAGTCATCGAATTGGCTGGCGTATGACCGCAGCTGCGGCATCAGTTCTGGTGCTGATTCTGGCGGGCTGGCTCATTTTACCTTTAATAAAGTCATCGCAATCAAAGCAGCAGTCCTGGGTAACTGGTTTTGGTGAACAATCCAGAATCCGGTTATCTGATGGAACCAGCATTCATCTGAATGCGAACAGTGAATTGAAAGCAGCTGCTGCCTGGAAGAATGGAGAGGATCGCGAACTTTGGTTGTCGGGCGAAGCTTTTTTTGAGGTCGCAAAACTCGGGAATAAGGAGCGACTGACTGTTCATACTAATGCAGGCGATGTGATTGTTACCGGAACGGCATTTAATGTGAAAGCAAGAAACGATCACAGTATTGTTTCGCTCACAGAGGGAAGCGTACTACTGACAAATTCCAGTGGACAGGAACTGGCAATGCGTCCCGGCGATCATGTGGACATGAGCCAGGTCGAAATGCGACTATTTGGCGCGACTATGGAATCGTTGCTGGCCTGGCAGCAGCAAAAACTCGAATTTGACGAATCAACCCTCGATCGTTTTGTACAGGATATCGAAAACTATTATGGCAAAAAGTCAATCATTAATGGCTCGGTGCCTGCAGATTTTCGTTTAACGGGGATATTGTCGAATGAAAGCCTCCCTGAATTGCTGAAAGCCTTTGAAATGGCCACCGGCTGGGAAGCGAGCCTGCAAAATGACCAAGTTATATTTGTTGTACATTAGCGGAAGACTTGAATTAGACTGCTAATGAGATTTGTAGGTGCCATATACTACGGCTTCCTGCTGCTGATTTTTTCATTTTTTCCCGAATCAAAAATTGGGGCGCAGGATAATGGCCATAACTCCGCCCGCCTTACAGCTAAGTTTTCATCACCAGTTGTCAGTTCTGACACCCTTGAGAAACCCGTCCTCAAGAAAGTTCTCCGCGAGCTTCATGAAGAATATGGCATCTTTTTTCTGTTTGCTGACCCGGATCTTGGGAATTGGCCCGTTAATCGCGTATCGGGCAGAAGCAAAGATGTGGATGCCATGCTCGATGCCATTTTGAAAGGTACAGGTTTAGGATACCGCAAATCCAATTCATCAACTTACATTATTGTTTTGAATGACGAGGAACATTCGAGGATTAAATTGATGGGAATAATTAGCGGGCAGGTGCTGAATCGGAATAGAGAGCCGGTACCAGGTGCCAGTATTAGGGTAAAGGGTACGCAGCGTGGCGTAACCGCGGATGCCATGGGTCAATTTACCGTTGAAGCGGTTGCCGGCGATGTCCTGATAGTCAGTTCCATCGCCTTTCAACAACGAGAAGTAATTGTTGCCCGCAACAACATAGATATTGTACTTGATTTTGCGGAATCAGAAATGGAAGAAGTGACCGTGGTAGCGCTTGGTATTACTCGTAACAGCCGTAGCCTCGGTTATTCAGTTACAAAATTGGCCGGCAGTCGTATACAACTGACGCGGGAAAATAATCTTGCGAATTCCATTTCCGGTTGGATTGCCGGGTTGAACAGCAGTGCGCCGCAAACCGGCCCCGGCGCTTCTTCCCGGGTCAGCATACGCGGCAACTCATCTCTTTCGTTCGATAATCAGCCACTTTATGTTGTCAACGGTATTCCGATCAACAATGATAACCTGGGCAGTGCCGGCAAGTTCGGCGGTGCCGATTTTGGGGATGGGATCAGCAGCATCAATCCCGATGACGTAGAATCGCTTCAGGTGCTGAAAGGATCTGCCGCAGCCGCTTTGTATGGCCAGCGCGGACGAAACGGAGTAGTGCTGGTGGAAACCAAAAAAGCCGGTCAACATGAACGAACCCGCGTAACGATTGATCAAAATACTCAGTTCGATCATATTCGTGACTTTACCAATTTTCAAAAAAAATATGGGCAGGGGTTTCAGGGCGAAGCGCCAGGCACGAAGGAAGAAGCGCTAAATGCCGGCCTTTACTCCTGGGGTGCTCCACTCGACGGAAGAACCGCCACATATTTTGATGGGATTTCGAGGCCCTATCGGCTAAGGCCCGGTAATAACCTCAGGAAATTTTATGATGCCGGAATACGGCTATCGCAAACCCTGGCAATAGACGCAGGCAACGAGCAAACGCAATGGCGTTTTTCTATCGGCGATCTTAGAAGTAACTCCGTTTATCCCAACGCCAGATTCAACCGGCAAACAGCCAATATTGATTTGAACTATCAAATATCCACGCGTTGGAGCGGTAGCTCATATCTGCAGTACAGTCGCGAACAGGGCCGCAACCGTCCCAACGTGAACGACGCCCCGGGCAATGGCAACTTCGCGATTCTATTCCTGCCGCCCAACGTAGATGCGGCCTGGTTAAAACCAGGATATGATGCTAATGGCTATGAGATACGATTCAATGACAATGCTTTTAACACCAACCCATATTTTGCGGCATCTCGTTTTAAAAACAACACCGACAGGGATCGTATATGGGGTATGACCCAGATCCGCTTTCAATGGACAAAAAAATTGTCGGTACAGGGACGCCTTGCACATGATTTCTTTAGCTTTCGGGCAAGCTCAATCACTCCAACCGGTACTGCTTACAAGCCGGAAGGAACCGTTAACCTGGAGCGTAGTTACGATTATCATGAAACCAATGCCGACCTGCTCGCCAGGTACGATATGACTTTTGATGCAAACTGGGGACTGCAATTACTTGCCGGAGCGAATGTGCTTAGAATGCGGGCCCGTGTGCTGGATGTTGCCGCAGACGGGTTAGCTTTTCCCTTTCTGTATAGTCCTGCAAATGCCAGTGCCAACTCGGTAAGCCGTTTGCGTCCACAAAAAAATGTGCACTCGGTGTATGGTTCTGTTCAGTTGGATTGGCGAAAAACAGCCTATCTCAGCATCACCGACCGCAACGATTGGAGCAGCACGCTACCTACAGGAAAAAATTCTTACAACTATCCATCTGCAAGTTTATCTTATTTGTTGAGTAAACATCTTACCTGGAAATGGCTCGACATATTCCGGCTTCGTGCCGCATATGCGCGGGTAGGGGGCGATGCACCTTTATTCGCTACCCAGTTGTATTACACCAGCACCGGCACTATTTCCGGCACACCTATTGGCTCTATGGAATCGCAAATACCCAACAGCGCGCTTGAACCTCTGCAGGTAAGGGAATGGGAGTGGGGCTTTGAAGCCGGTGCACTGAAGAACAGGGCGCATTTAGATCTGGCGTTTTATCAAAAAGAAACACTGAACGATATTGTTGCCGCCACGGTGTCTGTAGCTTCGGGTTATCGTTCTGCGGTAGTAAATGTTGGACGAATTGTCAACCGGGGCGTTGAAGTCCAGCTTACGCTGATACCGATTCAACGACAGCATTGGAGCTGGACCAGCGAAATGAATTTGGCGTGGAACAGAAACAATGTGAAGCAACTCTATCGCGATCAGGTGGCCATGCAGGTGGCCAATGGCGAATCACGTACCGAAAGAGCCTTTATACAACATGTGGTAGGACGACCGTTTGCTCAAATAATGGTGTACGATGTTCGGCGCAATGCAGAAGGCATCCCCATATTGTCGAACAGTGGCCTGCAGCCTGGTACCGATCTGGTGGCCGCTGGTACTGCTATTCATCCGCTAACAGGTGGCTGGTGGAACCGCGTGCAATGGAAAAACTGGTCGCTCGACTGGCTGATCGATTTCAAAGCCGGCGGCTTTATATATTCAGGCACGGAGGCTGTTGCAATACAACGTGGGCTCGATCCCCGCACCCTCAACGGAAGAGAAAACGGCGTACTGGTAAAGGGTGTTGATGCTTCGGGTGCGGCTGCCATCGTAAATCTCACTGCACAACAGTACTACGAATCACTTTATCGGATTTCCGCCATGCAGGTGCAGGATGCGAGTTTTGCGAAAATGCGCTCGTTCAGTTTAGGTTTTTTATTGCCCGAAGCGTGGACAAAAAAATGGTGCAGCACCGCCAGCGTTTCTCTGGTAGGACGAAACCTTTTCTATTTTTATAAACGAACGCGACATATAGACCCGGAAGCCAACTATACGCATAGCAACGCGCAGGGATTGGAGAATGGCAGTTTACCGGCCCTTAGAAGCATAGGAGTTCATTTTAAAATTCAGTTCAACTGATGAAAGGGAAATCAAATAAGGACATTCGTAGGACTCCCGCAAAAATTTGGCGGCATTTGTTCATTGCCGCCATGGCTACGCTACAGCTGTGTTTTTTTTCGTGCACAAAGAACTTCGAGGATATCAATTCAGACGACTCGCGTGTAACTGCCGAAAAATACAAGGCCGAATACAGTCTCACCAGGGCTCAACTTGAATTTACCGGTAACAGTGATTATAGTTACGAGACCTGGCGCGTGAATATTATCTACTGCGGAATGATGATGCAACAACTGGCAAATACCGGCTGGTACGCAGGCGATAAATACGAACGCAACGATAGTTGGTCGGCATCCTATTTTGAAGTGGCCTATCGGGATCAGGTCAGGTATATTGTCGATATGCTGGGCCTTATTGAAAACAAAACGGCTCATCATAATCTTTATCAGGTAGGTCGAATTATGCGTGTGTTGATCTTTCATCGTATCACCGATTTGTATGGCGATATACCTTATTTTGAGGCAGGTCTTGGATACCGTCAGGGAATATTTACACCGGCGTATGATCAACAACAGGCGATCTACATGGATATGTTGAAGGAATTGGAAGAAGCAGCGCAGCAACTTGATCCTTCCGCAGCTATGCCGGGCAAAGCCGATCTGATTTTTGGTCAATCAACGGATAGCTATCAAAAATGGCGCAGGCTGGCCTATTCACTTATGTTGCGGTTGGGCATGCGCATGGTGAAGCGCGACCCGGAACTTGCAAGATACTGGGTGGAGCGGGCGTACGCCGGCGGTGTCATGGAAAGCAATGCCGACAATGCACTGGTACGTCACGAAACAGGTGGGGGACGCACAACTGTTAACCGAAATAGCAATATCCTTGGAGGCGAGTGGAATGCAACCGGATGGAACCGCGGACCCAATGCAAAAAAAGAAGTATTTCTGAGCAGAACACTGGTGAATTTCCTTCGAGAAAATAATGATCCGCGATTGGGCTGGCTCGCCCAGGTACGCGCTGATGGTAACACTAATCCTTCTGCGCAAATTGGTATGCCTAATGGTTATAACCAAAGTAATAATGCCTACGACATTAGTCTGTCGCCCGGATTTCCCGGCTCCATCGAACGGTATTCAACCATTCGTGGGGATGTGTGGCTTCAACTGGACGCGCCAACTGCGCTGGTCACTTATGCACAGTGCCAGTTCCTGCTTGCAGAAGCGGCACAACGAGGCTGGTCCGTGGGGTTAAGCGCTGAATCCTACTACTACTCCGGAGTTCGGGCCTCGATGGAACAGATTCAACAGTATCACCCGGCAGCCGTCATAGGAGAATCGGCTGTTTCGGAATATCTGGCCAATTATCCGTTGCACCCTTCAAATGCCATGGAAATGATTCAAACCCAATACTGGACCACCTGCTTTCTCGACTGGTATGAAGCGTGGAGCAACTGGCGGCGTACCGGATATCCCCTGTTGGTTCCTGTGAATTATCCTGGCAACGCCACGCAGGGGCAAATTCCAAGACGAATGTTGTACCCGGCATCAGAGGCTACAGTAAACGGCAGCAACTATCAGATTGCAATTCAATCTCAGGGCCCCAACGAACTCATGACCAGAGTTTGGTGGGATGCCGATTGATATTGCCAGTTCGCATTAGCCGGCTTATGATTATTTCACTTCTATTTCGTCCACAAAAAGCCAGGCTCCATGTCCTGCACCGGTCATGCCTTCAGGAATTATTCCGAAATTCTGAACCAAAACTTTTACATAGCGGGCCTTCAGGCTGGTATTGAATTTCACTTCAATAGTTCGGCCTTCTGGAAAACGGCTCAACATTTTTTGATCAGATACCGGTTCGAAATTGACGCCATCGTTGCTGTAGGAAACAACCACTTTCGACGGTGGATAAACCCAGCTTCCTCCCTGCGCTAAAGAATGAACAATTACTTCATTGATGCTTTGCTCAGACTGCAAATCAATTACTGCTTCGCAGTCGCTGCCTTCAAAGCCCAGAAATTCGCGCGAGCGACCCAGACCCTTGCTATTGATAACGCCGTTGACCAGGGTGAATGCTCCATCGCCGGGATAATTTTTTGCCGGCTCCTTGCTAATCGTTACAGGGCGGCCAGTCGACTTGCTGAAATGAAATGCCTGCGTAACGGGATTACCATTTTTTGCCCATGCCGAGATCTGGGTGTTTGTATTCACCAAAAGCGGAGCGGTATATTTTTTTGTAGGTGCTCCTGATTTTGTGAGTTCCGTGTTGGGATGAATTTTATATTGAATCTCCGCACCAGGCTGCCGGGTAGAGAGTTCCCATATAACAGTACCGTTGTCGCCCGGCTTCACATTCGACTGCAAATCAAAATAAGCACGGCTGTAATTGGCTCCCCACAAATCGTAGCGTCGAAATTGTGCAAGCAAACGAGGTTCAAAATCCGCCCAGTTTTTCAGGCTGCTGTCGGTCCAAAGCACCTCGCTCAGGGCGCTCAGGCGAGGCAGCAACATGTACTCAAGCTTTTTGTAGTTCTTGATGTATTCTGTCCAGAGATTTGCTTGCGCGCCCATAATGTAGCGAGCTTCTTCCGCATTTAATAGCGCCGGTACGGGATTGTAACTGTACACTTTTTCTACGGTTGTGTATCCTCCGATGGTTACAGAGTCTTCGTTCATACTCTGAGTATGATCAAAATACATCCAGCCGCCGGGTGTCATTACCACTTTATGTTTTTGCTGTGCTGCGGCTATACCACCTTCTTCGCCACGCCAGCTCATCACCGCAGCATTGGGAGCCAGGCCACCTTCCAGTATTTCATCCCATCCAATTATTTCGCGGCCTTTTGTGTTCAGGTATTTCTCCATTCGTTGGATAAAATAACTCTGCAGTTCATGTTCATCTTTCAGCTGATTATCTTTCATTCTGATCTGGCACATGGGGCAGCGCTTCCAGTTCACTTTCGGACATTCGTCGCCACCTACATGTATCAACTTAGATGGAAATAAAGTCAACACTTCGTCCATTACATCCTGCAGAAACTGAAAAGTAGTTTCTTTTCCTGCGCAAAAAACATCGTCGAATACACCCCAGCCCTGTTGTACCTGTTTGCCAGTGGTTGGTCCTGCCCATGCCGTACCCCGATTCGGCTGCGTCGATTCCATGGGAAAGCAGCTTAGAATGGGATAGGCCGCAATTGCTGCAGATGCATGTCCCGGCAGCTCAATTTCAGGCACAACCGTAATATGTCGGCGCGCGGCATACTCAACCACTTCGCGGATCTGTTCCTGCGTATAAAAACCTCCGTAGCGTAGTCCGTCGTTTCCAGTGCCGGGAAACCGCCCTACGATTGTTCCATTTCTCCAACCACCCACCTGTGTAAGCCTTGGATACTTCTTTATCTCGATACGCCAGCCCTGGTCATCGGTCAGGTGCCAATGGAAATAATTCATTTTATGCAGGGCGATATAGTCAATGTATTTCTTGATAAAATCAACAGGAAAGAAATGTCTCGCTACGTCCAGATGTAAACCACGGTAATCGAATCGCGGTGCATCTTTCACGATAACGAGCGGTATTTTGAGTGAGTTAGTACGCGTGGTGGGCAAAAGCTGGATCAGGGTTTGCACGCCGTAAAAGGTACCTGCATAGCTGTCGCCCTCTATTCGAACACCTGTCTTATCCGATTGTAATTCATAGCTATCCTTTTCAGGAGCCTGGATAAATTTACGCGTTTGCAGCATCACATAGTTCGCTTTCTGGTCGGCGCTGCTAACGGTCAACGTAAACCCGTAAACTTCGTCTAAGTAACTATTGAAAAAATCTGCCGCGGCACGATCGCCCTCGTCTTTAATCAGGAGTCGGGTTTGCCGGTTAATTGTAAACTGGCCTTTCTGTACTTCGAGCGACTGGGGCTTGGGTATAATGACCGGACTTTGCGCAGATAATTCTGCAGCAGTAAGGGCTGCTGCAAAAAACAAAAGAATAAACTTCATCGTTCAAAAACAATTTGTAGGAAGTGCCAATATACAGCATTGTGTAATGCTGTAATCGTTAAAATTCAGGACAACCGATTGCCCTTTTTTTATTTTTGCCAGACAGGCAATTCAATAGAACTGTTTCCGAAGACTTTTATATCCGATTTTAAGAAGTCGGTTGGCTTTGCCTCGTAAATATTGACAAATTGCTGCGGATTCCGGTCCGCAAGCGGAAACCAGCTGCTTTGTACCTGTATCATCAAACGATGGCCTTTCTTAAAGCTATGTGCCACATCAGGTAGTTCAAAACGAACCAGTTCAGTTTTGCCGGGTTTGAATGGAACAGGCTGTTCAAAGCTTTGACGAAAGCGGCCACGCATGATTTCGCCGCGCACCAATTGCTGATAACCGTTCATTGGATAGGAGCCGGTGGCTGACCTTCCGGCTGGCAGAGACTGCCCCGGGTAGGTGAAGTTGTCGGGAAAGACATCTATTATTTTAACCACAAAATCGGCATCGGTGGTACTAAGACTAACCAGCAGGTTCGCGATTACAGGTCCTGCCAGCGTCAGATCTTCTGTGAGCACGGGTGTTTGCCAGGTCAGCACGTCTGGCCGCCGGCTCGCGAAACGCTGATCGTCGGTCATGTATTCCCGCGTGCGACCAAAATGTACATCTTCGGTGTAAGGTACCGGATGCGCCGGGTCACTTGTATATTGTCGCGACGATTTTGGCGAACCAGTCTGCCAGGTAAGCGAGCCATTTTCATTCAAAAAAACGGATTTCATTTCTACATCGGCTGGAGGCCACTGAGGGAGCGAACTCCAGCTATTGCTGCCGGTAAAGAAAATACTTGCCTCTGGCAGTAGGGGGTCATCGCCTTTTTGTTTCAGGTAGTAGTTGAAAAATGGAATCTCAATTTCGTTTTGATAGTAAAATGCTGTGTTGTCTCCAAACTGAACATTGCCCAGCCTGCTGCCGTCGCGGCTGGCCCATTGACCATGATACCAGGGACCCATGACAATTTTGTTATTGGTTGCGGGGCTCTGTTTTTCAATTGCCTTGTACAAGTTCCAGGCGCCCCAGCAGTCTTCCGCATCAAATAAACCACCCACCACCAGCATCGCCGGCTTTACATCATACATAGCTTTTCGAGCATCACGTACCTGCCAGAAACTATCATAGTTGGGATGCGCCATTAACTGCTTCCAGAATCGGATACTATCGCCCATATAGGCGGTCAGTGTTGGCAGGCTGCCAGCCTGCAGATAAAACTCGTAATTGTCACGAACAGGAAAATTGAAACCCTGATTGCCCTGAGTAGTTGGGCGGGGGCGTGGCTTGCCAAAACTGCTGTAAAACGCAAATGCGTCCATTTGGAAAAAAGCGCCGTTGTGGTGAAAATCATCGCCTAAAAACCAATTGGTAACAGGCGCCTGCGGACTTACTGCTTTCAGTGCAGGATGTCCGCTGGCCGCGGCCATAGTACTATAAAATCCGGGATAAGAAATTCCAAATACGCCCACCCGACCATTGTTGCCCGGAAGGTTTTTTACCAGCCAGTCAATGGCATCATAGGTATCACTGGCTTCATCAATTTCACTATTACTTTTTTTATCTGCATCAAAAGGTCGAACATCTTCAAACTCCCCTTCGCTCATATAACGCCCCCTTACATCCTGTAACACGATGATATAGTTTTCGCGCATATAGTATTTCCAGTGATTATTCCAAAACGCACGAAAGTTTGTCGCCCCATACGGAGAGCAGGAATATGGCGTACGGTTCATTAAAATGGGATGCTTCTCACTCTTGTCGTTAGGCATATACACCGCCGTGTACAACTTCACGCCATCGCGCATCTGGATGTAGATTTCCTGTTTGGTATAGTGATCGCGGATCCAGGCAGAATCCTGCTCATGCTGAGCATTGGAAACTGAAGCGACAGACAGCAATAAAACAATGGCAAGGTAAATGCGCAGTAAAGTTGGTAATTGCGTGACAATTTGGTAGCGGTAATTTATTCCTTTCATGAGATGATTGTTGGAGACGGGGAAGTTACGTTATTTTTCCTGCCACTTACACCAGCTGGTTAAGCCATTATTTTAACTAGTTTTACCAGCTCAAGTCAATCTCATGAGTAGCCAGCAGCAGATCATCGAAACATTTTATCAGTGTTTTAGCAGGCGCGACGCCGCGGGCATGAATGCCTGTTATTCGGATGACATTATATTTCAGGATCCGGCATTCGGCCGTTTGCATGGCGATGAGGTACGGGCCATGTGGCAGATGCTTTGCGAACAGGCACTCGACTTTTCACTCACCTATGGGCCTGTAGTGATCATTGATGAGGAGTATGCGACCTGCGAATGGGTAGCTAATTATACATTTTCCAAAACCGGGAACAAAATTACCAACCGTATCAAAGCATTTATGCGTATACAGAATGGAAAAATCATTGAACACAGCGACGCTTTCAGACTCAGCACCTGGATAAGTCAGGCTCTGGGATGGAAGGGAGTATTGTTTGGCTGGACCGGATTTATGAAACGAGCCGTGCAACGCAGGGCTCGTCAGTCTTTACAGAACTATATGGAAAAACGAAATAGTTGAGTGTTTCAATTACTCCATGCTGCCAAATTTACCTCTGCTCACATCTTCAATAGCCTGCTCTACTTCTGCCCAGGTATTCATCAGAAAAGGTCCGTATTGGGCAATAGGTTCATTGATTGGTTGCCCCGACAACAGCAGGGCAATCCCATCGCTTAAAGCTTCTATCTCCAGTTGTTCTGCGTCGTTGGAGAGCAAGGCAAAATGATCCGTCGATAGTTCACTACGGTTAATTCGGCTGCTGCCTTCAATCTGTAAGATGCCCGTATTGTATTCCGAAGGAAACGACAAATTCAGCCTTGCCGATTTTTTCAATCGAAGATTGTAAACTTCCATGGGCGTAAAGGTCATTGCCGGACCTTTTGTTCCATTATAATTACCTGCAATAACTTCAACTGTTCCCAGGCCGTCGGGCAGAAGCATCTGGCCCATATCAGATTGTTTGATTTCCTGATAACGCGGCGAATGCATTTTATCTTTTGCTGGCAGATTTACCCAAAGTTGCACCATTTGAAAAGCGCCACCGTTACGGCTAAACTCCTCTTCATGATATTCGGTGTGAAGCAAACCCGACCCGGCTGTCATCCATTGCACATCCCCTTGTCCAATAACACCGCTGTTGCCCGCACTATCCCGGTGAGCTATTTTTCCATGATAGGCAATAGTAACCGTTTCAAATCCGCGATGTGGGTGTACGCCTACACCACGGGGCTCCTGCCGGGGTGAAAATTCCATACGAGCGTTATAGTCCATCAGGAAGAAAGGCGACATCCGCCTCTTATCAAGCATCCCGCCTGGCTGAGGGAAAAAGCTATGTACCCTGAATCCATCACCCACCAAATGAGGTGGTGGTGGTGCGATTATTTGATCGATGCTTCTAAGCATATAAACTTTTATATTTTGAAAAATGAGAATTGTGATTCTACGGGCTGTAATTAATTCTTCTGAAACCACCGGTCGTGATTGTCAGGAATTGGCAGTAGTCAGTGCCGGTTGTCTCACTTTTTCGGTTAGCCATACAAATTCCTGCGCAAAGAGCTTAACGTTCTTTTCAAATGCAGGATCCAGCAGCAATCCTTCTTCATCAAACTTTTTATCGACAGCAGGAACTACCAGCATATACGGAGATGCAACTCCATACAAAGCTGGTACCAGCAACAATAGTTGCTGGGTAGCACGCATACCTCCCATTGCACCCGTTGAAGCGGTAGCAATTCCAAAAACCTTATGTGTCTGTTTTGGATAATGATCCAGCAAATTTTTCAATGCCGGGGCATAACTGCCATTGTATTCCGGGGTGACCAGTATGAATGCGTCCGCTGCAAATACCCGCTCACTCAATGGTCTAAAGCGTTCCGGTGTACTCTGTACATCCACAAAAACCTTCTGCAGCGATGGAAGCTCCCAATCGCGCATATCGATAACACCCACCTCATGATCCCAATTGGCTTGCAAATACTGCTGTAGATGCAAAGCCAGCCGGCGGGTGACACTGTTGGTTCGGGGAGAGCCTGAAATGATCTCTATTTTCATAAATTCAATTCCGTTAAAAATTCAAAGTTTAAACATCAAATTTAACTCCAGCTCATTTGGCTTCATATTTTGGCAGCCGAAATGACAATAAAGTGAATATAATTGGCATGAAAGAAATAATTTGTGCCGAAATGGCAAGCAGTTTTGAGGGCAGGGTTTCTACAGTTGGCCAATTAATTATATCAAAGCATAAACATGATCAACAGAAGAAAGTTCATCTTTAGCTCCGTATTAGGTTCCGCGGCCTTATGGGCGGGTAAAAGCCGGGTAGCTGCAACAGCCAGTGCAAGGGTAAAAGGCCAGCCCATCGTTATATCGACCTGGGATGCCGGGCTGGAGGCTAATCGCGCAGCCTGGAAGTTTTTGAGCACCGGCGGCCGGGCACTCGACGCAGTTGAAAAAGGCGTGATGGTGACCGAAGCTTCGCAAAACTGTTGTGTCGGTTTAGGGGCCAATCCCGACCGTGATGGGAAGGTGACGCTTGATGCCTGCATCATGGACGAAGCGTTTAATTGTGGAAGCGTAGCATTTCTGGAAAGAATCAAACATCCTATATCGGTAGCCCGCCGGGTGATGGAAAAAACTCCGCATGTAATGCTGGTAGGTGAAGGGGCCCAGCAGTTTGCGGTATCCGAAGGATTTCCGCTGGAACCAGACCAACTTTCGCCGGATGCGGAAAAAGCCTATCGCGAATGGCTCAAGAAATCCGAATACAAACCGGTAATCAATATTGAGAACAAAGGCAATACCCATGTAGCGGCTCCCGCGCGCCTGCCTAATGGCGATTGGAATCATGATACTATAGGAATGGTGGCCATGGACGCCGCCGGTAATTTCAGCGGCAGTTGCACCACCAGCGGCATGGGTTTTAAAATGCGCGGACGGTTGGGTGATTCGCCAATCATTGGAGCCGGCCTATATGTTGACAACGAAGTGGGCGCCTGCACCGCAACGGGGCAGGGAGAGGATGTAATCAGAATTGCAGGTGCACATTCGGTAATTGAGTGTATGCGGCAGGGATTGAGTGCCCAAAAAGCCTGCCGCCAAATCATAGAACGTATTGTTCGAATTAAGGGAGATAAGGCGAAAGATATTCAGGTTGCCTTGCTCGCCCTATCAAAAAACGGCAAGCCGGGAGCATTCGCTATTCACCCCGGCTTCAGTTATGCAGTGCGCGATGAGAAAGGGGAGCGGCTCGTAAAAGCAGCCAGCTATTTTCCCAAACAAAGCTAGATGGCGACTACCGTCGTATCCTTCTTAACTGAGCATCATGTATACCATTGAAATTGCCACATCAGATTTCTTAACCACCCAGGCTGCGGTAGCCGGTGGTGCTGACCGTATTGAGCTTTGTTCCAATCTTGCTGAAGGAGGAACTACGCCCAGCTACGGACATATTCGAAAGTGTCGGGAGCAGTTTTCCGTACCTATTTGTCCGATCATTCGGCCACGTGGCGGTGATTTCCTTTATTCCGACGAGGAAGTCAGTATCATGATGCATGACGTGAAGATCTGCCGCGATCTGGCCTGCGATGCTGTAGTGATCGGGTTACTCAACTCAGACGGAAGCATTGACCGCGACCGCCTTGCGCGATTTGTTGACCTGGCCTATCCACTACCCGTCGTTTTCCATCGTGCATTCGATCGATGTCGTGACCCGTTCGAAGCACTGGAGACTTTGGTTGAACTGGGAGTGGAAAGGGTGCTGACTTCCGGTCAACAGCCGGTAGCTATGCAGGGGGCGGGTCTGATTGCTTCTTTGCAGGAAAAGGCAGCAGGGCGTATAACTATACTGGTGGGAAGTGGTGTTCGCCCCGACAATATTAGCGAATTGGCAGCATTAACTGGCTGCACGGAATTTCATGCATCCCTGCGTGGGCGGGTTGCTTCGCCCATGGACTTTCGTCGTGCCGCATTTGCAAATGATCCCGATTCGTACGAGAACAACGCTGTGGACCCAGTCAATGTGCAAAAACTAGTGGCTGCACTTAAAACATAAATTTCAAACTCAATACCAACTTCGCATGATGCGTACAATTCTGTTGCTATTTGCATCGAATGTGTTCATGACATTTGCCTGGTACTACCACCTGAAACACGAAGGCTGGCCGCTTTGGAAAGCGATTATTATAAGCTGGCTGATCGCATTGGTTGAATATTGTCTTGCTGTACCAGCCAACAGGATTGGGCATTCGGCAGGGTTTAGCCTTTTTCAGTTGAAGATTATTCAGGAAGTGATTACCCTGCTCGTGTTTGCGGTGTTTGCCGTTTTTGTTATGAAAGAAGCATTTCACTGGCGCTACCTCGTTAGCTTTTGCTTCCTGCTGGGTGCAGTTTATTTTATGTTTACGAAAAGATTTGGTTGAGCCGGGTTGTTGTTCAGGCCAATGTACAAAAAAAGCGACAGTGTCGCTTTAGTTTGTTTTTTCCTGTCTGTTCTTTTGCCTTTCCCGCCTGATAAGATCGGCCTTTACTTTGTGTACCACGGCGCTTCCAATAAAAAGAAAGCCGGCGTTAAAACCAATAGCGGTAATGACAGCCCAAAAAATCCAATCCTGCTGCTCGGCCTTGTGAAAGCAGATATAAAGAATTAGAAAGGCCGACGCTGTAGTGAACAACAGACCCACCAGGGTGTTGATGATAAACTTTTTCTCGTGTTTGTTACTCATATAGCAGTTTTATTTCGCCCACCGGGCAGGGCAAGTGGGCAAATATAGGTATATTGAATATTTGTTAATACTCTCCAAACCCGTTGTGCAAAACAAGGGGATTACTAGATTTGCATTTATAAAATATCGGATATGAAGAAACTTGGAATTCTGTTGCTGACCATGTTCCTTTCGACAGCCCTGTTGGCGCAGGAAGCACCGGAAGGATTGTTTCTGAACGCCAAAGCTCCTGATTTTAAGGCCAAGGATCAGAACGGTAACGAAGTGAGACTAAAGGATTTGCTAAAAAAAGGCAAGGTAGTGCTGGTATTTTACCGCGGCTATTGGTGTCCTTACTGTAATCGATATCTCAAGTTGCTCGAAGACTCGCTTTCAGCTATTCAGACCAAGGGTGCCACACTGGTCGCAGTGTCGGCCGAACTGCCTGAAAATATCGCCAAAACGGTGGAGAAAACAGGAGCGGAATATCCCATATTACACGACGAAGAGCTTAAGATAATGAAGGCCTACGAAGTTGATTTTGAAGTACCGGCCAATACGGTTACGCGCTATCGGAATACAGGCATTCAACTGGATGAAATAAACGGAAGAAATGGTAATTTTTTACCAGTGCCTGCTACTTATGTCATTGACAAGGAACAGCGCATTATTTATCGCTTTTTCAATAGCGATTACAAAAAGCGTCCGCCTGTTGATGAGATATTGAAAGCACTGGAAAAGCTTTGATCAAAGGTGCCTAACCACGAGTCGTGCAATGCGCCCCTGATTTCCTGCCAAAAAAACGGAAGTGCCAACGCGAGCTATTTTCACTACATGAAAGCCTAATTCCGATACCGGCGACCATGTTCGGCCACCATCATCGGAATAGTCTACTCCATTAAGTCCGCAACTGATCAGTTCTTTCTTCGATATATATTCCACGCCGCTGCGGTAACCTGCGGGCGGACGGGTAGGAGTCTTCCAGTTCTTGCCGCCATCATCGGTATATAAACAGTTTCCCGTCGATACGCTGTCGGCTGAAAAATCGCCACCCACTATCACCATTCGTTTACCCGGGCGGGACGGCATGCCGTTGTCGTAAACATCAATGGCATTGGCGCCCGTCGATTCGCGACCTTGTAACAAGTTGAGCGAAGTTGTCTTATTCTTTTCCAGCAGCCGCGATTTTGTGCCTCCACTCACCAGGTAATATTCTCCATTTAAGAAATATCGGAGATTGCTTCCACTGGCAGCAAAGAAGGCCTCACCGCTATCAACCGCCATTCCATGATCTGCCGGGGCCAATTCGCGCCAGCTGTTGCCACTATCATCGGTGATTGCCACAAACGGTTTTCCGGAAATGGGATCGCCAATGACCATGCCCTTCTGAAAATTGCAGAAATCCATTGCATCCAAAAACATTTCAGGTCTACGGTCCTCAAAAACAATCTTCCAGGTATCGCCCCCGTCGTTTGTTTTAAGGATATAAGCAGGCGATCCTACCGCCATGATCACTGCATTATTTCCATCAAAAGCCTCAATGTCGCGGAATTCAGACTTTTCAAAGCCTGTTACCGTCACCCATTTCCAGTTTTTGCCGGCGTTTACACTTCGACCGATGGTGCCGCGGCTACCACTTACCCAGATGATATTGTCATTTACCACGCTTAAACCACGTAAACTAACCTTACTGCTGTCGTGCAAAATCTCAAGTGCCAGCTTGCCAGATTGTGCCCATCCACAGCTGTGAATAAAAATAAAGACAGCTAACGCAACGATTCGTACCATAAAAGACGTTAATGAATTGACAAGATACGTTCTTCCAACGTATTTAGACTCCGAAACCCCTTGAAGCATCGCTCGAAAACGCGTATTTTTAGCCTTCAATTCCGGATTAATGAAAAAACAACAGCTGCTGCTCTATTTGTTGAGCTTTGTATTGATTTTCAGCTCCTGCCAGAAAGAATTAAGCCTTGAGTCCAGCAAAGTGCAGGCTCAGGGAACCCTGCGTAAAGACGGTCTGGGCGATTGTTTGCCTAAAACGGTAGCAGGTACATATGAAGTAGGGGTAGAACTGCAAGGCAACGAAAATTATATAGAGGTAGAAGTGAATGTGCTGGAAGCGGGCAGTTATACCATTTTGACGGATACAGTCAACGGAATTTACTTCAGAGCCTCGGGCCTTTTCACCAACACCGGCTTGCAAACTGTCCGATTGCCCGGCTCTGGTACGCCAGTGGACAGCGGTATCTCCAATTTTGTTGTGCAGTTCGATAGTACCAGCTGTGTTATAGCAGTGACGATTTTGCCGGCGGGAGGGGGAGTGCCGGCTGAAATTACCCTCGATGGCGATCCAAATACCTGTATCGACTTTACTGTCGCCGGAGCCTACATCACCGGCACCGCGTTGAACTCGAGCAATACAGTCACGCTGAAAGTAAATGTGGTAACAATTGGTACCTATAATATCAGTACCACGCTGAGCAACGGCATCCGATTTTCTGCGTCGGGTACAGTGGGCACCACAGGGTCGCAAACCATAGTACTTACAGGTTCCGGTACCCCACTAATTACCGGGCCAACTAATATACCCGTCACCGTGGGCAGCTCATCCTGCAGCTTCACTATCGACGTGGTAGGACCTGCCGTTTATACTATCGACTGTGGTACTGCAAATGTAACCGGTCAGTACGTAGCCGATGCTGAGTTGGACGCCAGCCATAATGTGATCATCGACGTCAACGTAACAACGATAGGAGGATATAATATTACCGGCACTATTAACGGCATGACATTTTCTGCTGCAGGCGATTTCACCAGTACCGGCATACAGCCCGTAACGCTGATTGCGAATGGTATACCTGCCAACGAAGGCGATTTCAATGTGCCCCTTAGCGGCGGCACGGCTGCCTGCAGTTTTCCGGTGACCGTGGAGCCCGCGGGGTCAAATGTATCTGGTACCTGGCAATTCACCATGGGAGGCACCACTTATTCTGGCATAATCAATGGGCTCGAAATTGAGCAGCCCACTACCGATGTTCCTTTTTACCTGTTTTATTTCTATGGTGAAAATGCAGCAGGCGAATTGTTCGACATGATTCTTGCGGATGTGAACAGCAACATCGTAGCTGGCGAGGAGTATAATTTTGCAGCACTGACAGGCAACTCGGGTGCTTTTCAGTTTCTGTACGCCAACTCTGCTTCATCGGTATCAGCCGACCCTTCTACCACTACCGCTACCCTGAAAGCAACCATCAGCAGCCACAATACCGCCAGCAATCCCAAGGTATTAACTGGCACGTTTGCTGGAAATGTGATCAACGATCAGGACAATTCGGTGCGTGCCATTACTAATGGACAGTTTACCGTGAATTACGAATAGCCATTTTATCCGTATAAAAGAAAGCCGGCAGGAATTACTGCCGGCTTTCTTTATTATTTGATTCCCTGAATTAGAATCCTCTTTTTTCAGCTGATTTGAGAGGTGGCAGCTTAAAGCCATCGAGCTGGCTTTTTTGTGCAATCATCTTTTCTATTTCAGCAATAGAACGTGGGGCAAAATGGGAGAGGAGTTCATACCCATCTTGCGTAATCAACGCATCGTCTTCTATGCGCACTGCAATACTCCACCATTTCTTGTCGCAGTCACTTCCTTCCGGAATATAGATTCCAGGCTCAATGGTAATGACCATGTCTTTTTTAAGAGGGCCATAATTGCTTCGATCGTGTACATCTAATCCGATATGATGTCCCAGTCCATGAGGATAGTACTTACGGCTCTCGTTCTTGTTTTTAATAATTCCCAGTTTCAGCAATCCTTCGGCAATCACTTCTCTCGCGGCATTTTCTGCTTCAGACCATTTGCTGCCATCGCGGAGTGTTTTAAAAGCGGCTTCCTGTGCATCATAAACCAATTGATAAATGATTCGTTCTTCAGGGCCAAACTTTCCATTGGCGGGAACTGTACGGGTTACATCAGCAGTGTAGCCGTGATATTCGGCGCCCACGTCCATCAGTAGCAGGTTGTTGCCAATCTTGGTCTTGCTGTTTTCCATATAATGCAGAATACAGCCATTTTCGCCTGCACCCACAATACTTCCATAGCCAACACCCTCAGCGCCATATTTCTTGTGTACATATTCGTGCAATCCCTGTATTTCAAGTTCACTCATATCCGGACGAATCACCTTCATCACTTCATTTTGCCCCTGGCAGGAGATTTCGACAGCCTTTCTTAAAAGGCTCAATTCTTCGGGAGTCTTTACTTCCCGCAGGGCTCCGGTGATACGGCGGAAAGAAGCCATATCATAACGGCTGTCCTTTGCAGTAGCTTCGGTAAAACCAATCTTCGATTTGAACTGTTGAATCAGATCATAAAGATCTGCCCGGTCGCGAGTATCGGCAACATCTTCCGGAAAGCGGTCGAATATGATCTTGTCGAATTTTGTAAAGTCGACGGCAAAATCTTTAAAGTTGTCGGCATTAAAAGCCATCCGGATGCCCAGCTTATTTTGAGCACCTTCCACACCGAGGCGGCGCCCTGTCCACTGTTCAGCCTGAGCATTTCTTTTTTGTACAAACAGTATTTCAGCATACTTATTTCCCGCACTGTCCGTCTGCTCGTCTTTAAATACCAGCAAAAGCGAGTGCGGTTCCTTATAGCCACTGAAATAATAAAGGTCAGGGTTCTGGTGATAGAGATAGTCCACATCGTTTGAGAATACACGCGTGGGGAACGCCAGGACCATCATGACTGAATTCGCAGGCATTGCTTCACGCAACGCAGCGCGCCGACCTGCATGAAATTCTTTCGTCAAATAGTCCGTTGGTAGATCGTCCTGTGCAAACAGAGCGCTAAACGAGGCTGCCAGCAACAAAGAAAGGCATACCAGTTTCAACTTAAAACTATGCATAAAAAAGGGGTGATTGTTTGGCTAAATATAGGCCAAACCCATCACCCCGCCAGCAAATTTCCATGAAAGGTTGCCGCTCTACTCGTCGTCATCCTCTTCCTCGTAAACATCTTCGCTGCTGTAGTGCTCTTCCCATGCCTTCACTGCCTCATCGCTCAGGCACTCAATAATATCGGCGATCCCATCTCCCTTCAGTTTCCATTCGGTACCCGTAGGGTCGTCAAATCGTTGCACAAACAAACAATGATCGGTTTCCACAGCCACCCGGATAAGCGAAATGGGCGAATCGGCAGTCTCCCGCACAAGATAATAACAGCCTGTTTCCAGTAAATCGTACGTGTACATAACTCCTCCTGCTTTTACATGATTAGTTCAAACATCTTCCTCAACCAGTATTCCGATTGGAAATGGGCTAGTAATCCTAGAACTTAATGGGGCTGGTCTCCTGCAGTTGGATTGGTAATCCCGGGTTAGTGTGGGAAAAACCAAAATTAAGAAAAGTACCGACCGTGATAAAAAATTTTGGTAAAAAGATTTTTATAATTGATTTTCAATTAATTATGATTTATCTTGCTTTTCGATATCATTCTCCTGCCGATCGTTGCCAACCACAAAAAGCTTTTGAGTTGGATAGGCAAACTCGATACCTGCGGCTTCAAATTGCTCATATATCTCCAGGCAAATCTGCTGGTGTCGGTCCATATACAACACATAGTCGGCCGATTCAACATAGTACACTATTTCAAAATTGAGGCTGAAATCGCCGAAAGCCATGAAATGTGCTCTGTCAAAAGTCACTTCCTCCATTGGCTCAATGATATTGCGAATCATATCGGGAATGCGCTTCAGTTTATCACTTCCTGTTTCGTACAACACTCCGATCGAAAAAACTACCCTCCGCCTTTCCATTTTTTTGAAATTCTGCACACGGCTATTGGTCAGATCCGTGTTAGATACCACCAACTGCTCACCGCTGAGTGTCCGGATCCGGGTGGTTTTGATACCAACATAGTCCACTACGCCCGACTGGCTGCCAATGGAGATAAAATCGCCCGTCTGAAATGGTTTGTCAAAAAAGATCACCAGGTAGCTGAACAAATCACCCAGAATAGTTTGTGCTGCCAGGGCAATGGCAATACCGCCAATACCCAGTCCTGCCACAATCGTGGTGATGTCATATCCCAGATTATCTACCAGAAAAACAATGCCTATCAGCCACAGAATTACTTTCACGATCAACAGTATCCCGCGTGCCTGCCTGGCCTGTGCCTCATTCTCGCCGCCGGTAAAACGGTCAAAAGCGTAACTGATGATATCGGTGATAATCCGTATTACAAAAAACACAATAACTACCATGAGCGCCACATGCATGATCCTGGAGATCTTGGCCGGAATAACGAGGTATTGAAGTCCGGCAAAAATGGCAGCAATGTAAAGCATGGGCATCACCGACCTCTTGAAGACGCGGATCACAAAATCATCGAACGTATTACTGGTTTTTTGGGCCCAGTTGTTCAGACGCTTCAATACGATGGTGCGTAAAATGCGAAGCGCCAGCATTGAGAGTAGAATAATGCCAGCAGCGATTGTCCAGTCACGAACGGTATTTCCCCAAAAAACGTAGTCCCAAATCTGTTCCATAGTAATTACTGTTTATTCGATGAAGCTATTCCATATCTGGAGGTGCAAATTTCTTACCAACAGGTTATGCTGGCATTAGCTGAAAATTAAAAAGCTATTAGTTAGCTCATTTCACGAGCCACGCGCCACCGGAAGCTGAACCAGAAAACGGGTGCCTTCGCCGGGTGACGATTTCACCGTTATCTGACCTTTATGCAGTTTTATAATTCTATGCGCCAGTGACAAACCCAGGCCAAAGCCTTTAACGGTTTGTCCATCGTTGATTCGATAAAAAGGTTGAAAAATGTTGTCCAGTTCCGCTTCATCCATTCCTTTCCCATTGTCTTCTACCTCTACAGTAATCCACTGCCTACCAACGGCCAGTCGAACCTGTGCGTGGTGATCATCCGAATACTTGCAACCATTCACCACTATGTTTTTGATGGCGGTAAACAACAGATCCTCGTTTCCAAATACGAGTAGGTTGTCGTCTTCTTCGGGCAGCTCACCGAACTGAAGGCTAACGCTGTAGTTTTTGTCAGCTTTTTGCACATCGGCGGGCAAGCGCATCAGCACCTCGTCTATACGTACCAGATCGATCTGAAGACCGCCCGCATCACCTGATGCTGTGGCAAACTTGAGCAGCGTTTGCACCAGGTTATTCATATAATGTACATCCTGCAAAACGGATTCCATCACCCGACGATATTCTTCATCGCTCCGGTGCCTTTGTAAGGAAACTTCCAGTTGGCTTGAAATAAGCGTGAGCGGCGTTGACAATTCGTGAGACGCGTTCGAAATAAACCGCCGCTGCAGTTCAAAGCTCTGCTTCAGTCGATCGAGCAATGCGTTTAGTGTCATCGCCAATTCATACCACTCATCCCGGCTTTTACCAATATCGATCCGGCGGTCCAGATTGTAGGCCGAAATATCTGTAACGTCGTCGGTAATCTTCCTAACTGGCCTGAGCAGCCGGCGGCTGAACAGCCATCCACCGATGAATGAAATAAGTACGCCACCGACGAAACTGATCCATAAAATCAGTCTGAGTTGTTCAAGTATGCTTTGGCCATCTTCATCCCGGGCTCCACAAATCACGATTCGTCCGCCCCGTTTGCCGCTGTCAAAATAGCCCACCATTTCACGTCCGGCTTCATTGAAATAAAGCGTGCCATTTTGTTGGATCGATTGCAACAGCTCTGGAGTAGTTCGAACACTGTCGCTTTGCTGATCAAAAAAACTATATATCCGTCGACCTGTCTGGTCGTATACCTGAACCAGTTTGTCTTTCAAGCTAAGTGCAGTGGAAGAATCGATGCGGCGCAACAGGTCTCGGTCAAAAATCTCATCCTGTCGCATCAGTCTGTCCATCGTTATAGCACGGTTGCTGAGACGCTTCCGAAAACTGTTCAGCCTGTTGGTTTCAGAAAAATAATAGATTGATGCACAGACCGCGCCCAATATGAGAAATACCGCAAGGGTAAACAGCAATGTTATACGCAGGCGGATGGGCATTGAGTCATATTTCTTTTAATATATAACCCATACCCACCTGTGTGTGAATTAGTTTATCGTCAAAGGGCTTATCTACTTTATTACGTACATAGTTGATGTACACGTCGATAATGTTCGTGTTGGTGTCGAAATCAACGTCCCATACATTGATGGCAATATCGGCTCTGGATACTACCCGGTTTTTATTGCGAAGCAGGTATTCGAGCAGTTGAAATTCCTTAGCGGTGAGTGAAATCAGTTTTTCTCCGCGCTTTACCTCCTTGGTATCAAGATTCATCAACAAGTCTCCGGCCCGCAGCAAATTGCCGGTTGGAATCTGGGTGTCGGATGTACGCCGAAGCAAGACCCTGATTTTCATCAGCAACTCTCTGAATTCAAATGGCTTTATAATATAATCATCCGCGCCAGCATCATAACCTTCTATCTTATCGTCAAGGGTGCTAAGTGCCGTCAGCAAAATAATGGGGACCTGTTCATTTGCAGCACGAATCATTTTACAAAGCTCATAACCATTCAGGCCAGGCAGGTTGATATCGAGCACTGCCAGCTGAAAGCCGCCATTCTGAAACATGCGCCACCCAATCTGACCATCGTAGGCAACTGCCACTTCGTAACCGTTCTCCTCCAGTCCAAAACGCAACGTATCGGCAATACGTGCTTCATCTTCCACTAAAAGTATGCGAATGCCGGTCATAAGCTGTTGTTCAAGGTAAGCTCGCAAGTTACTGAATTTGAAAAGAACAGTTCAAACGCTCAATTCTAATTCATTTTTAATTCACAGTTAATCAGGCCCTAAGCAACAGCCGGCATCTTTAGCATCATGAAGGCTCGTTTTCACAATATACTGGTGCCAGTTGACTTTACCATTAATACAGATCTTGCGCTGGCAAAGGCATTTGAAATGAGCCAGGGAGAACTTAAGGCGCTGCATCTTTTTCACGTTCAACGTATGGCCGTACCCGGTTTTTTGAAATTGCTTCAACGATATATAGCCGGTTATTCCAGGCGACAAATGAATGAAGATCGCCAGCTGCTGATGGAAAGATTGGAGCAGGTGAGGGATCGGGTTAAAGCGACTCACGGCGACATACCCATCTATATCAGCGCGAGTTTTGGTGATCCAGTTGAAGAAGCGATCGTAAGAAAAGCGAGTCGCCTCAAAACAGACCTGATTATTATCGGTAAGAAATCGCATCATAGCATTTTTCCGTTTCGAAACACGGTAGTGCCGAGCCGGGTGGCATCACAAACCGGTCAGCCCGTGTTCACAGTAAAACCAGGTTCGCTGGATCAGGAAATAAAGACAGTGGTACTGCCCATAGCGGGTCGCTCACCCCAGCGTAAACTGGAAGCACTGGAAGCGCTTCGAAAAAAATATAAGGTGCAGGTAAGACTCGTAACATTTGAAGAAGACGAAAAGAATATTTCGCAGGCCCGGCAATCCTTGTTCGAAGCCATACGACGATTAAGAAGTTTTCAAACCATTCCCGTGGATTACGAAGTGCTACAGGGAAATAATAAGGCAAGAGTTCTTTTGCGCTATTGCCAGAAAGTAGGTGCCGATGTTCTCATCGTACATCCTGAACTGGAAACCCGTATCAGTATCTGGGGCAACCGGCATATTTCCGATATGCTGCCGGCAAACTCCAAAACCAGTGTATTGGCTGTAGGATAATCTTTGCACAAAATATTTAATTAAATTTTTTAAACCCTCTAACACCGAGAAATATATGAGACGAATGCTAACATTGACCCTGGCTCTCAGCTTCCTGTTTGCAAATGCTCAGGAGAGATATAATGGACAGGAACTCTTGTTGATGCAACAGTACGAAGGAGCCAGGCAGTACTTTCAACAACAATTAAAGCAAAATGCAGAAAATGAAGAAGCCTGGTTGGGACTCACCAGAGCAATGATCGCCCAATCGAACCCGGAAAAAGCACTGGAAGAATTGAACAAGGCTCCGGAAAAAACACAGGAAAGCCACTTGTTTCGTATCGCAAAAGCTGGTGCCCTTCTGGCCCTGAACAGAAATGCAGAAGCAGATGTGTTGTTTCAATACAGCATTGACAACACAAAATCCAAGAATGCCGAGGTACTGAAATCGATTGCCCGCTGGCATGTTGAACTCGATAACGTAGATGCCAGTGCCGCATTACCACTGTTGGAAAATGCCGCCCGCCGCGCCAAAAAAGACGCTGAAATCTATTACCTCGAAGGAAAAGCATATCGGAAACTTCATAAAGGGACAGAAGCCTATCAGGCTTTTCAGGAAGCGCTTGACCGAGATGGGGATTTTGCAGCGGCTTATTATGAACTGGGACGCATTTTTCAAACACAAAAGAATGCTGATGTGTATACCGACTATTTCACCAGGGCGATCAAAGCAGAACCTGGTTTTGCGCCGGCTCTATACGAAATGTACGAGCATCACCTTTACCAGTCTCCCGAAAAGGCAAGAGAATATTTTCTGGCTTATCGGCAGCAAGCCGATCCCGATATACAACAGGAATACGAATATACTGACCTGCTGTACCTGAATAAGAATTATGACTCGGCCGTGCTAGCAGCAAAACAGATTATTGACAAAGAAGCCGGAAAAGCAAAAGCACGATTGTACAAACTGATGGCCTACAGTCTCCAGGAACTGAACGACACGGCGAAGGCGATCGCATTCATGAAACAATATTTTCAACGTGAGGTAGACTCCAATCTGATAGCAAAGGATTTTGAGACTATGGGGCAATTGTATAGCTCTTCCTTCGGGCAATTGGACTCTGCCATTCACTATTACGCGCTGGCTGTGGAAAAGACGGAGGTGAAGGAGCAGCGACTGAATTATTTCAGGCAACTGGCTGCCCTGGGCAAGCAAAGCGGGAATCCTGCCACCGAAGCTAAATGGCTCGGACGTTATTATCTGGCAGATCCCGATGCCAGCAATGTTACTCTATTTAATTGGGGCCTGGCCGCCTACAAAGCTGAAGATTTTGTACAGGCCGACAGTGTATTTGCAATGTATGCCAGCAAATATCCTGAGCAGGGTTATGGCTATTACTGGAGAGCCAGAGCCAATGCCGCCATTGATACCAGTATGGAAGCGGGTTTGGCAGTGCCACACTACCAACAACTGGCGGGCATGTTGAATAAAACACCAGATTCATTGTCTACCTCCGACAAAAAATGGCTGGTAGAAGCAAATATGTATCTCGCCAGTTACGCAACCAATACACAAAAGGATTATCCCGCTGCTGTGGAGTATTTCAAGAAAGTAGTGGAGTTGGATCCCGACAATACAACTGCTCCGCAGTATATTGAAATTTTGGAGAAAACGATTCAGGCATCTGCTGCAGCAGGCAGCAAAAGCGAATCCGGACAAACAGAGGAAGAAGAAAAAGGCGAAAGCAGTTCTGTTCCGGAACGGTAGGAGCGGGGATAATGTGCAAATGGGGAAATGGGAAAATGTGCAAATGAGGAAATGGGAAAATGTGCTGATGTGAAGAGTCCTGTAAAGCCGGGAAGATGGGTATCTGGGTGATTGGATTGTTTTGTCCGCTAAGTTCTCTGTTAGGGAAATAAAATGTAAATCGCTTTCTATCAATGAAAAGAGGCAGATTAACTTTCTAACTTATTTCTAATATCAGGTTAATCTGCCTCTTTTTTTATGGGGGTACCTTTGCATATGTTAAAAAGAGTAACCGTAGTGGGTAGCGGAAGCTGGGCCACGGCACTGGTAAAACTCTTCTCCGACTCAGGCGTTCAGGCCAATTGGTGGGTTCGGTCGTCAGAACAGGCGGCCTATATCAATAAAGAGGGGCATAATCCCCGCTACCTTAGTTTTGCTGCGATTAATCCGCAACATGTTGTGGCTACCAATGAAGCCGATAGGGCTTTCAAAGGAAGCGAATTAGTTTTATTTGCGTTGCCATCCAGTTATCTGGAGGCAACTTTAAAGCAGATCAAGCCGGCCTGGCTCGAAGGAAAGATGTTGGCGGCTTCAATTAAGGGTTTCGTGCCCGGAAGCGGTCTTACACCCAGTCAATTTATAAGAAAACAAGTTAAAAAAGCGCCCGATGTGCTTGTATTGGGAGGTCCATGCCATGCTGAAGAAATGGCACAGCAGCGTAGTACCTATGTAACCATTGCAGGCCGTGATCGTGCCTGGCGTAAACATCTCACGCAACTGCTGGCGAGTGGATCGGTACGAACTGTTGCCAGCAATGACCCGGTTGGCATTGAATACGCTGCGATCCTGAAAAATATCATAGGTGTAGCAACAGGAATTGCCAATGGACTTCATTATGGTGATAACTTTCAGGCCGTACTCGTGTCAAACGCCATGCGTGAGGCTGGCATTTTTCTGAATGCAATGAGTCCGCAGGAGCGCGACCTGTTCCATTCCGCCTATTTTGGCGACCTGCTGGTTACGGCTTATTCCGATTTTAGCAGAAACCGTACACTGGGCAAAATGGTCGGTCGAGGAATCTATGTAAGCAAGGCGTTGCAATCGATGAATATGGTGGCCGAGGGATATCATGCCTCGCGAGAAATGGCGCCCCTGTTGAAAAAAACCAGGCTACGAATGCCCGTTGTAAAGTCCGTACACCGAATACTGCACCAGCATGCTAATCCGTATCACGAATACAAATTGCTGGAAGCACAATTATCCTAACATCAAAAACAACAAACTATGTTATTGGCGACAGATCTGGATGGAACTTTTTTGGGTGGCAAAAGTCTTCACAAACAACTGCTGTATCAGTTTGTGAGAGATCAGCCACAAGTGCGCCTTGTGTTTGTAACCGGGCGGGGCCTGGAATCGGTAATACCCCTCCTGAACGATCCCATCATTCCCAATCCGGACTATATTATCTGTGATGTTGGCGCCACCATCGTGAACGGCCATACACTCGAGGCGGTGGAACCACTTCAAGGCAATATCGAAAAGAAATGGCCTGGTCGATTGAGGATCACTGAAATACTTGGCGAAATGCCGGAGTTGAAATACCAGGAAGTACCCCAGCAACGGCGCTGTTCTTTTTTCACCGGCAGCGAAGCACTTATTGACCAGGTGCGCGAAACCGTGGCGGCGCTCGACTGCGAAGTCATTTACTCTGCCGGCAAATTTTTGGATGTGTTACCACAGGGTGTAAACAAGGGAAGTTCTTTAACTCAACTGGTCGCCTATCTCGGAGTGAATCCGGCCGAAGTACTGGTTGCCGGCGATACGTACAACGACTTTGCCATGTACCAATGTGGCTTTAAAGGCGTGGTGGTTGGAAATTCCGAAGAAAGACTGGTACGTGCAACCAGCGATAACCGCACGGTCTATCATGCCAAAGCGGCTGGTGCCGGCGGCATACTGGAAGCGATCTGGGAAATGCCGGAATTCGCATCACGCTATAAGCGCCCACGCGAAAAAGAAATTGAAGTAACTCATGCAGAAACGCCACAACTGGTGATGATGTATCATCGTTTTCCCTATGATACAATCGAGATCAACGGGCAGGTAAACAGGGTTAAACCCAAAAGCCCAAACGGTATCCTTCCCACACTCCAGGGCTTTTTCGCTAATGGACGCCCCGGCGTATGGATTGCCTGGGAAGAAGTAGAGAACACCGGAGAGAAACTTCGCAACATTTATATCGATAAAGAAAAATATCCGCACCTGATGGCTTCCCGCATCGGATTGACGCGCGAAGAAGTTGAAATATTTTATAAATCATTTGCCAAAGAAGCGTTCTGGCCCACCATATTCTCCTTTATTGAAAAAGCGCAGTTCAATCATCATCACTGGGATCATTTTGTAAAGATCAACCAGCTATTTGCTGAAAAAGCAGCGGAGCAGGCTGATCCGGGCGCAATAGTGTGGGTGCACGATTATAATCTCTGGCTGGTGCCTGGTATTCTTCGGCAGTTAAGGCCCGACCTTACGATCGCATTTTTCCATCATACGGCTTTTCCTGCGGCCAACACGTTTAACATCCTCCCCTGGCGCCGCGAAATAATTGGAAGCCTGTTGCAGTGCGATTATATCGGATTTCATATACCCAGGTATGTTGAAAACTTTGTCGATGTGGTGAGCAGTCTGTTTCCGATCAAATCGCTGGAAAAAATAAACTGCGCCCCCAAGTTCCTGACCTATAGCGCCGCAATTGGCGTTGATCGAATGACCACTTCCATAGACACGGGCCAACGAAGAGTGGCGCTTGGTGCCAACCCGGTAGGGATAAATGTGAAATATATTCAGGAATTGATGCGCGATCCTGCTATGAAGCAGCAGATCGACGATATGAAGACGGATCTGAACGGAAAGAAAATGATCGTGAGTGCCGAAAGACTGGACTATGTAAAAGGTCCGCTCGAAAAGATCCTCGCATTCGAGCAGTTTCTGGAAGAATACCCCGAATTCCATGGCCAAATGGAACTGGTGAATATCTGTACGCCGCCGGCCGAGGGCATGAAGATTTACGACGAAATCAAATTGGCACTGGAACAGGCAGTAGGTCGAATTAACGGCAAGTACGGCAACATGAATTGGACACCGGTACGACTATTTTTCCGATCAATTCCTTTTGAAGAGATACTGGTTTACTATGCTGCAGCCGACATTGCCTGGATTACGCCTCTACGCGACGGATTGAACCTGGTAGCTAAAGAATATATTGCCGTGCAGGGTGAATACGCAAATGATAAAGGTGTGTTGATTCTCTCGGAATTTGCGGGTGCAGCAGTAGAGTTCTCTTACGCAGTGCTCACTAATCCCTATGATCCCAAATCGCTTAAAGACACCCTGTTGCAAGCCCTTTTGATGCCCCGCGAGGAAAAGAATATGCGGATGGAACGTCTCTATGAGCAGGTGGTTCACTTCGATATCGACTTTTGGGCAAGTGAATTTATGGGCACGGTTCAGGACATTCGCGAGCGAAATCTGCCGGCCCAGCCCATTGCTGCCAAGCCCAATGTATCAATAGAAAATGCCGTAAGTGTTTGATTTTCATATTTCTGTTTTAGTTTGTCGGGCCGCCTTTTTCAGGGCGGCCCTTTCTTTCTAACCGCAAGAGCCGGGCTTATTTTTCCACAAACGTGAATAACTCCCAAACCGACTGGCGCCCACGCTTTTGGTATATTTGCCCGATTGCGAAAGACCGTACCTGTAAGCGCGGATTTCTGATGGAAAACTTTAGAACAAATGGCGAAAGAAAAAGAGGTTAATCTGTTTGAATATACAGAAGACAGTATCAAGAGCCTGGACTGGAAAGACCATATCCGGTTAAGACCCGGGATGTATATTGGGAAACTCGGAGATGGTTCTTCACCGGACGATGGAATTTATGTGCTGGTGAAAGAAGTGATCGACAACTGTATCGATGAATTTACCATGGGCCACGGTAAGGCAGTTGAAATTACCATCGATGGCAAAGAAGTTACTATACGCGACTATGGCCGAGGTATTCCGCTTGGCAAAGTGGTTGATGTGGTGAGTAAAATTAATACAGGGGCGAAGTACGATAGCAAGGCTTTTCAGAAATCGGTTGGCCTGAACGGTGTGGGTACAAAGGCTGTGAACGCGCTTAGTTCCTTTTTCAAAGTGGCTTCCGTACGCGATGGAAAAGAAAAAGTAGCAGAGTTTGAACGCGGCGTGCTGATAAAAGAGCATAAGGAAGGCAAAACATCTGAGCAAAACGGCACCCTTGTTACTTTTATACCCGACGACACAGTATTTAAGAATTTCCGTTTTCACCCTGAGTTTTTAGAAAATCAACTCTGGAATTATTGCTTCCTAAACGCCGGCTTACGCATCATTTTCAATGGCAAAACCTTTGTAAGCAAAAACGGTTTGTTGGATTTGCTGCAAAAGAAAACCAATGAAGATGAGATTCGTTATCCCATCGTTCACCTTCGGGGCGACGATATAGAAATTGCCATTACCCATAACAATGACTACGGAGAAGATATCTACAGTTTTGTTAATGGTCAGCATACCACACAGGGTGGCACACACCAGCAGGCCTTCCGTGAGGCATATGTCAAAACCGTGCGAGAGTTTTACAAAAAGGATTACGATGCATCAGACATACGCACAGGAATAGTCGCTGCGGTATCAGTGAGAGTTGTGGAGCCGGTGTTTGAATCGCAAACAAAGACCAAACTTGGCTCCATGAATGTGGATATTAACGGGCCGAGCATGAGGCAATTCTTCATGGACTTTCTTGGAAAGGAGCTCGATAACTTTCTGCATAAAAACCCCACCGTTGCTGACGCCCTGAAAAAGCGAATTGAACAAAGCGAAAGGGAACGGAAGGAGATGGCGGGCATCAAAAAACTGGCGAATGAGCGCGCAAAGAAAGCCAATTTGCACAACCGTAAACTTCGCGATTGTCGGGTACACTTCAACGACGAGCCCCCGGCAAAGGGTAAGGAAGAATTCATAGCGAGGCAAAAAGAAACGACCATTTTTATCACCGAAGGTGATAGTGCCAGTGGTTCCATCACCAAAGCAAGAAGCGTGGACACACAGGCCGTATTCAGCTTAAGAGGTAAGCCACTCAACTGTTTTGGTCTTACAAAAAAAGTGGTTTACGAAAACGAAGAGTTCAACCTGCTACAGCATGCCCTGAACATAGAAGAGGGACTGGATGGACTGCGATTCAACAATATTGTGATTGCAACCGATGCAGATGTGGATGGAATGCATATCCGTTTGCTGTTGATGACATTCTTTCTTCAATTTTTCCCCGACCTGGTAAAGCATGAACATGTTTATGTGCTCGACACCCCGCTGTTTCGGGTTAGAAATAAGCAGGAAACGATCTACTGCTATGACGAACAGGAAAAACAACAAGCCATTCGTAAACTTGGAGGCAAGCCGGAAATTACCCGCTTCAAGGGCCTCGGTGAAATCAGCCCCGACGAATTTGCCCGCTTCATAGGCGCCGATATGCGCAAACAACTGATGCGGGTGGAAGAAGGCGATCATATTCAGCAATTGCTGGAATATTACATGGGTAAGAATACCCAGGATCGCCAGGAATTTATTATTGAAAATCTGAAGGTAGAACTGGATACGGTTGATGAACCGGCGGCATAGCCGAAATTATTTACCTAAAAATTGCAATGAACATGATTCATATTGTTTTTAATGATAGTGAAGTGGCGCTGATGCAGGAGGTGATGACGCTGGACGAAGCGCTGAAGGGTGAAGTGATGTTGATCCGCGATGACTATGCAGTAGGACCGTTGGCTGATGTTGATACCGAAGAAGGATGGAAAGCCCGCCAAAGCTGGTGGCTTGAGAAACTGGAAGGGGCGCCCATTTCGGTTGAACAGGCTTCGGCCATCGATGACCGAATTACCGTAAACGAATTAATAGCTAAACTTGAAGAAGACCAGAACGAGCAGGTTTGGCTCTGGATGGGGCAAAACCAGCATGATGTGTGTGGTTACTACTGGCTGATGCCACAATTGCGCGCCTTTCAGGGAAGGGTAATGGTGATGTACATGAACAACCTACCCTGCATCAATGAAAAAGGCCAACTGTTTTATCCATCCTGGCTGCATGAAATACAACCGCGTGAATTCATCAAGGCAAAAATATTGGTACGTCCGGTTACCCTCAGTGAGTTTGAGGTTGATCCCGACGAATGGAAGCGCCTGGTAGAAGAGAACGCCGTGGTTCGCATTTTGGAAGGCGGCAAAAAAATTGCCGGCAAAGAAGCTGACCATTTTGACAGCGAGATCATGAAAAATATTACCGGCGAATGGCAAAAAGCTTCTCGAGTGCTGACAAACACCATCAACCGAATGAAAACAAAAACCGGCGATGTTTTTTTAATGTGGCGTATTCGCGAAATGATAGCGGCTGGCAAACTGGCCGTGACCGGCGAGCTTAATAAAGCCTGGAAGGATTTTGATCTTCGAAAAGGCGAAGCAGTGGAAGCAAGTGCCGCCAATGAAGGCTGATCTTTAATCCAACTCCTAAAATTTAAATTTCGACAAACCCAATGGCGATTTCGAAGAATAAGCTGGCTGAGATAGTAAACAATAACTCCGGGTTGCACGGGCAATACAAGAATTGGTTCCTCGACTATGCATCGTATGTAATTCTTGAGAGGGCTGTTCCAGCAGTGGAAGATGGACTCAAACCAGTTCAGCGACGGATATTACATGCCATGAAAGAAATGGATGATGGCCGCTACAACAAGGTTGCCAACATCATCGGTCAGGCCATGCAATACCATCCGCACGGCGATGCCAGCATAGGCGACGCGCTGGTTAATCTTGGACAAAAAGACCTGCTGATTGATACACAGGGAAACTGGGGCGATGTTCGCACAGGCGATGATGCGGCCGCTTCACGATATATAGAAGCACGCTTAAGCAAGTTTGCCCTTGAAGTAGCATTCAATGCCAAGACCACCCAGTGGCAACTTAGCTACGATGGCCGTAAGAATGAACCCGTGGCGCTTCCAATGAAGTTTCCGCTATTGCTGGCACAGGGCGCCGACGGTATTGCTGTTGGCTTGTCGACAAAAATTCTGCCTCACAATTTTTGTGAACTGATCGATGCCTCCATCAAATACCTTCGTGGTAAAAAATTTGAACTCTATCCCGATTTCCAGACCGGCGGCATGATTGATGTAGCCGATTATAACCAGGGAAAACGCGGCGGCAAGGTAAAGGTGAGGGCGCATATTGAAGAAGTGGACAAAAAAACACTGGCGATTCGCACTGTTCCCTACGGCGTTACGACCACGCAACTGATGGACTCGATCGTTAAGGCAAATGATCAGGGCAAAATCAAGATCAGAAAAGTGATCGATACCACTGCGGCCGAAGTAGAGATCCTCGTAGATCTGGCTCCGGGCATTTCGCCTGATATTACAATAGACGCATTATACAAATTCACGGATTGCGAAATCAGCATCTCGCCCAATGCCTGCGTAATAGTAGACATGAAACCCAGCTTCCTGGGGGTACATGAGCTACTAAAGATATCGACTGAAAAGACCCGGGATCTCCTGCAAAAAGAGCTGGAAATACGTTTAAACGAATTGCAGGAGAAATGGCACTATACTTCGCTCGAGAAGATTTTCTTTGAGGAAAAGATTTATAAGGAGCTGGAGAAAAAGCATGAAACCTGGGACAAGGTTCTCGACGCCATCGACAAGGCTTTTACCCCATTCAAAAAGCAACTAAAGCGCGACATTATTCGCGAAGACCTGATTAAGCTCACTGAAAAGCCGGTGCGTCGCATTTATCGGCTTGATATTGATGAATTGAACGATCAGATCAAAGGTCTGGAGGCAGACATCAAGCAGGTAAAACACGATCTGGCTAACCTGACCGATTTTGCTGTTGCCTATTATGAAAATCTGTTGAAAAAATATGGCAAAGGCCGTGAACGTAAAACCGAGATTCGCCAGTTTGAAGTAATCGAAGCCAAACAGGTTGCCATTGCCAACACAAAATTATATATCAATCGTGCCGATGGCTTTATTGGCACCGGATTGAAAAAAGACGAACTCCTGTTTGAGTGCTCCGATCTTGACGATATTATAGCCATCACCCGAAGGGGTATCATGAAAGTGGTGAAGGTGCAGGAAAAAGTGTTTATTGGCAAAGACATTTTGCATGCGGCTGTTTTTCAGAAAAACGACGAGCGTACCACTTACAACATGATCTATTCAGACGGCAAAGCCGGAGTGAGCTATGCCAAGCGTTTCAATGTAACTGGCATTACTCGCGACCGCGAATATGACTTAACAAAAGGCGACGAAAAAAGCAAAGTGCATTACCTCAGCGTAAATCCCAACGGAGAAGCTGAGCTGGTGAAGATCTTGCTTACGCCAGGTTCTGCCGCAAGAAATAAGGAGCTGGACTTTTACTTCGAAGAACTCGCCATCAAGGGTCGCAGCAGTCAGGGCAACCAGGTTACCAAGTATCCCATTAAGTCAGTCAAATTCAAAGAAGCAGGTCGTGCTACACTAAGTGGAAGACAACTCTGGTTCGACGATAAATTCGGCCGCCTTAATGCTGATGGTAAGGGCTTGTTGTTAGGCAGTTTTGAGGCCGACGACCGTATTCTGATGATATATAAAGACGGATACTATGAAATCACTGACCAGGAACTTACGCAGCGATTGGATGCAGAGAACATTTTGCTAATTGAGAAGTTTAATCCTGATAGTATCATTTCAGCCATTTACCTCGATAAAAAGAACCTGCAGTTTAATGTGAAGAGGTTCAAAATTGAAACGTCTACTCTTAAAAACCGCTTCCTGTTCATAAAAGAAGGCGAAGGCAACTATTTGGAAGCTGTTTCAACAGAGGCCGAACCCATTCTGGCTGTGCAAAGCGGAAGGGGAGACCAGGTACGTAAAGCCAAATTCAAGATTGCAAAAGTTACCGAAATTACCGGCTATAAGACGGTAGGAGCAAAATTGCTGGATTTTAGCAAATCGGTGCAGATGGAGTGGGTACAGACAAAAGCCGAGGGGCAGCCGGAACTATTTTGATGGAACAAGCCCTAATCTGTCTTTAACAACCCGCGGGCAATTATACCGGCAGATTTCCGTTAGCATTTTGGGCCAGGCTTTAATTAAGCACGGTTTTTGCCCAAATACGGCTTTATGAAGAATCTGCTCCTGATCCTTTTCGTATTCATTGGCTTTCACGCTCATAGTCAATCGGTGTTTGGCTACTGGTATGGCATGGCCAATGTAAAGACAAACAGTTCGGCCAACAATTACCTGGTTGAAATGATTCTGCAACCCGAGCGCAACCACGTGAAGGGTGTGTTGAATTACTATTTCAAGAATGCATTCAGGAGCGTACAGGTGAAGGGAAATTACAATGCGGCCACGCGGCAACTTTCTTTGTACGATATTCCCGTTACCTACTATGGTTCACTCGTCAATCTTGAAATTGACTGCATCATGAACCTGCAGGCACAATTGCGGGTGGCCCGGGCCGGCTCCAATTTGCAGGGATCTTTCGTGAGTTTGCCAGATTATAAATATACCTGCCTCGACATTACTTTTAACCTGCAACTTGATAAAGAAAGCAAGCAGGACTCGGTGTTAAAGGCCAACAGGGAATACAAGGAAACCTACCAGGTATGGAAGCCCAGCCTGGCCGACACACTCACTCAGACAACCGTATTGCAACGCAAAGTGATCAACTATGTGGTGGAGAATCAGTTTCGCGAGCGTGAGAAAGAATGGGTACAGGAAATCGAAGTAGAAACCGACAGTATCTTAGTTGATTTTTACGACAACGGAGAAGTAGATGGTGATTCTATTTCCGTTTTCTTTAACGATCAACTACTGGCTTTTTCACAGCGCTTGAGCACCCGATCGATACACTTCGGCCTGAAACTCGACAGCACCCGCGAGGTAAACGAACTCTCCATGCTCGCCGACAACTTGGGCAGCATTCCTCCCAACACCGCATTGATGGTTGTAACAGACGGCAACAAACAATACGATATCCGGCTGTCAAGTACCCTGCAAAAAACGGGGAGTATAAGGATTAGACGAAAAAAATAGCGCCTTCGGCGAATGTGCACATTCGCCGAAGGCGCACTTACATATGCCGCTTCATCTCGCGTTCAGCATCTTTTTTGCGAAGTGTATCGCGTTTGTCGTGCAATTTTTTTCCTCGGGCGAGTCCTATTTCAATTTTGACCAGGTTTTTGCTGTTGAAATAAATTCGCAAGGGGATGAGCGTGAATCCCTTTTCCTTTAAAGCTGCGGCAATTTTTTTGATCTCCCTTTTTTGAAGGAGCAACTTCCGATCGCGGGTAGCCTCGTGATTATTGAGATTGCCGTGGGAATATTCAGCAATATGCAACGATTTAATCCAGACCTCGCCGTCGTGGATCTGGCAATAGGCATCATTGAAGCTCACTTTGCCGGCACGAATGCTCTTCACTTCGGTACCCAGCAATACCATACCAGCTTCATACCGGTTGTCGATGAAGTATTCGTAAAATGCTGACCGATTCTTGATTTCTGACATAAATTGAAGTCCCTGTTCCCTAATCAGCTTCGGAAAAGGCGGAGGACAGTCGCCAGTTTTTCCTTTAAATCTCGACGGGGGACAATAAAATCGAGGAATCCATGCTCAAGCAGGAATTCACTGCGTTGAAAACCTTCTGGAAGGTCTTTTTTGATGGTTTCACGAATCACCCTTGGTCCGGCAAAACCAATCAACGCGCCAGGCTCTGCAATATTCAAATCGCCCAACATGCCGAAGGAGGCCGAAATACCGCCAAATGTGGGGTCAGTTAGCAGCGAAATATATGGTAACTGTGCATCGCTCAGTTGAGAAAGCTTACCACTTGTCTTTGCCAGTTGCATTAGCGAAAATGCGCTTTCCATCATCCTGGCTCCGCCACTCTTGCTAATGACCATGTAGGGCATTTTGTGTGCGATACAATAATCAACGGCTCGCGAAAATTTTTCACCCATCACACTGCCCAGCGATCCGCCAATGAATTCAAAATCCATACAAGCCACCACCAGCGGTTGGCCATTCACGTTTCCGACAGCCACCCGCATGGAATCTTTTAAATCTGTCTTACTCCATATCTCGTCCAACCGTTTCTTGTAAGGCTTAAGATCGGTAAACTCCAGAAAATCTTTACTACGGATATTGTCAAACAGCTCGGTGTACTGACCGTTATCGAAGATGATGTGATAATATTCTGCGCTGTTGATCCGGTGATGATGCGAGCACTTAGGACAAACAAAAAGGTGTTCCCTCAATTCCGTCATGGTGCAGATATAATTGCACTCGGGACATTTGGTCCACAAGCCCTCTGGCGTTTCCTTCTTTTCTGAAGTCTTGGTATTGATGCCCGTCTTGATCCGCTTAAACCAGCTCGACTTGGTCTCCTCCGTCTTCCCTTCTTCACCAGCCAGGTTCGCGTCGAAATCCTCCACTTGTTTTGCCATAATCAGGTCGTTAAAACGCAAATATAGGAATTGTTAACCGAAATGTTGGAGCAGGTAACCCAGCTTAAATTGACTGATTCCCAGCCCATTAACCTTCCAATAAATAGAAAAATGTTCCTGAAAGCTGCAAACGCAACTTTCAGGAACATTTTTGTTTAGAAGGCCTTTTTGCCAGCGTCGCTTGCCAGCTCAATCATAGCGGTTAATTCCTGTACCAACTTATCATCGCTACCATCGAACCCTACTGCTTTAAAGCGGAGCTTTCCGGTGGGGTCAATCACAAACTTGGTAGGAATACCTTCTACTTTAAACTGCTCAACTACCTTGTCTTCAGTATCCAGCAATACATCGAAATCGTATTTATTTTTTGTAATGAAGTCAGCAGCATTTTTCTTTTTGTCTTCTGCACTTTCCCAGGTGTCAACGAACACAAATTTCACATTGGGATTTTCTTTGAACTTGTTTTGTGCGCGCTGCATGCCAGGAAATGAAGCAATACAAGGTCCGCACCAGGTGGCCCAAAAGTCAACAACTACTACTTTACCACGCAGATCTTTCATGTCTACTTTTTTGCCCTCCAGGTTATAAAGTGCAAAAGATGGACTTTCCTCATCAAGCATATCTTTTTTCAGCTCTGCAAGGATCTTCAGGTAATTTTCCCGTTGCAATTCGTCGAGATAAAGGTCGAACCCTTTGTCGGATTTGTATTTCTTTACATAACTGTCTTTCAGTATATCGATGATATCCGACTTCGATTTACCTGTCCTTACAAATTTCTCCAGTTGTGGCACCAACTTTCTGTTGCTGATGGTCTTGGCAGCCAACAAAGCATAGGTATTGTTTTGGCCGGCATCCTCGCCCTTATAAATATCCAATGCACCCTTTTTTGCCATTTCTAAACCCTTTTTATAGTTGCCGGCTTTGTAGAGCACCATTGCATAAGTATCGAGATATTGGGCTACTGTTTTTTCGCGACTATCGTCCCATTGCTTTTGGGTGTAATAATTGGGTCGCACTGCACTGGCATCGTTTTTCACTTCCTCAGCATAGGCTGTTGCCTTTTTGGCAAAACTCTCTGCGAGTGGCAGGTTGGCCGAATCTATTTGCATTTGCCATGCAGCAGAATTATAAAGGGCGGCCATATCCAGCTTGCTGTCTATACCCGATTGCGAAATGGCATCATCTACCTGGTCCCACTCTTTTTTGGAGATATAATAACGAGCCATCATGCCTTTGTAAGAGTTAAGGTTTGCCTTGAATCCCTGATAAAGGGTATCGCCACTTTCCACTTTGGCAACCAGTTGTGCAATCAGTTGCTTTTTCTTTGCTGCATCCTTTTCGCGATTCGCACTATTGGCCAACTCCTGAGCGGTCCAATAGCCGTTCGGATATTTTTCCCTTAGCAAATTGTTGATCATTTTTCCCTGCTCAGGCAGATCGGCAGCAAAATAAAGATTGCTCAATACCGACATTTCCCGTTCATTCCTGATGCCCGCTTTCAGAAAATTTTCAATTCCTTCCTGGCGAATAGATGCCTCGTTCTCTTTGTCGTTCCTTGCTTTTATACTGACATATATCGCATAGGTTTCCACTTTGGAAGCGGGGTAGAGTTCGTATTGTTTTTCAAACGCTTCAATCGATTTGGGAAGATTATTTTCAAGCCCCACGCGCCAGCCCATACCTGAATAAAAACGGCCTAACGAACTGTAAGCCCATTCAGCGGGCTTGCCACCATCGTACAACAAAATGTAATAGCCTTCATTATTATTCAGGTCAAATTTTTCGCCCGATTTAAAACCAAAATAGAGAAAACTCATGTTGGCGGGTGCTACAAAACTACCAGTCCAGGAGTCGCCTGTTTTTTTCAACGGAAGATCCTCCGCAACAGCAGCATTGTCCTTGCCCATGCCATAGAACGCTGCTTCCACAGCTCCGGCTTCCTGTCCTTCTACAGGAGCAGGCTTGTATTCAACCGTTATAAGGTCACCAGGTTTTGGCTCTGCCGGACTAAATTGAAAATTCTGTCGCGCCGATACCTGTGCTGCAAACAGCAACAACAAGGCCGACAAAAAAATAGATGCTTTCATATTTTTCCTTTTGGTTAATCAAATATGGATGTTCCGTAAATTTTTATTGCTTCAGCGTTCTTTCAAATAACTTAAAAATTCGCTTGTATTCATCGGTCCAACTGCTGGGTTCTACGAATCCATGATCTTCCATAGGGTAAGAAGCCAGTTCCCAATTGTCCTTGCCAAGTTCGATTAAACGCTGTGCCAGTTTCACCGCATCCTGATAGTGCACGTTCACATCCACCATTCCATGGCATATCAACAAATTGCCTTTAAGGGCTTCCGCAAAATAAAGTGGTGAACTGCGGCGGTAAGCTATGCTGTCGGTAAAGGGTTCATTCAGGATATTGCTGGTATAACCGTGGTTATACTGTGCCCAGTCGGTAACCGGCCTTAGTGCGGCGCCCGACTTGAAAGCATTTGGCTCGGTAAATAAAGCCATCAATGAAATGAATCCTCCATAGGAGCCACCATAAATGCCGATGTTGCCGGCATTAACATTGTAATTTTTTACCAGGTAGGCAATTGCATCTACGTGATCGCTCAGGTCCTTGCCACCCATATGCCGGTAAATGCCCGTCCTCCAGTCGCGACCATACCCTGCGCTTCCGCGATAGTCGATATCGATTACCACATAACCCTGGTCGGCCAGCATATTGTTAAACATGAATTCGCGGAAGTAGCTGCTCCACCATTTATGTGCGTTCTGCAGGTAACCCGCGCCATGGGTAAAAAAGACCGCAGGGCGGGAGGGGTGCTGTTTTTGCGGACGGTAAATACGGGCATAGATCATGGCCCCATCCCTCGCCGGTATTTCCACAATTTCTGGTTCTCGCCATTTATAAGATTTGAACTCGTCGGACATGGCAGCCTGTGTGATTTGTGTCGGCTTTGCGCCAGCTTTATTTTCCTGCCAGTACAATTCCCAGGGATGGGTTGGCGAAGAATACAGGTAAGCGATATACTTTTCGTCGGGAGAAAGCGAAACCTGATTGCTGCCTACCATGCTGGTAATTTTTTCCATGTTACCATCACTAATCCTTAAGCGATAAAAATGTTGTTCGCCCGGATGTTCACGGTTGGCGCGTACATAGAAATTTTTCTTATCGAGTGAGAGTTGTGCGGACTGAATCTCGTACTTGCCACTGGTCAGCGCACGACTGCTGCCGGTCCTGAAATCGTAAATATAGATATGCGAATAGCCCGTTTCTTCGGACTGATACCAGAATTGGTTCTCATCTATCCAGCCCCAGCTACCGAAAATACCCGGTCCCGAAATCCACGCTTCATCGCGCTGCCGGCTAACCAGGGAAAGCGTATGATTGCTGCTGTCCCAACTCATCAGCCAACGATCTTTATTGTCCAGAGATCGAATATCCAACACAGCATATTTTCCGGAAGGCGACCAATTGGGTCCCAGCCAGCGTACCGAACGCACTTCATTCTTTTTCTTTCTTTCTTCCAATAGCTTCGGATAATCCTTCAGATAGTCTGGCAGATCACGAATACCTGGAATGGAATCCGGTTTTAAACTATAGATCGTATCCAACTGGCGATCGTATACAAAGGCTGTATAAGAACCCTGCGGTGCACCCACTTTTGAACGGGCCGGTATATCGGTGGTAAATCCAGATTCCGTAACATAATCCGGAACAATAGTATTCTTAACGCCGGTAGCCGCTTTAAACAGGGAATAGGAAACAAAGCGGCCATCAGGACTTATTGAAAGATTTTGAAGCACCTGTCCATTCAGGGGAATAGTTCGGAGTGCCGGAGGATTTTCCAACTCCCGGGCTTCTCTCGATTTTTTCTCTTTTTCATTTCGCGTACGCAACACTTCGAAATACGTGAGCTGATCATTCTTCAACCACTTTTCCTGTTCAGATTCTTTGGAGCTACGGTCTCTGTCAGCGGCAGAACTCATTCGTGTCAACTGTTTCGTAGTACCTTCAGCAATATCCCATGCAAACAGATCCTGCCCCTGTCGAAAAACCACGGCTGTGCCGTTAAATGAAAACTCTGCTCCTGATTCAAAATCGACCGTTTCAGTAACACGGCGGGTCTTTCCTGACTTCACATCATGATAAAAAACATCGCCACGACGGGTGTAAACATACGCAGTGCGCTTCTGATTGTATTCAACAGCGCCTTCACTTACCCATGTATCACGATCGCTTTTGCTGGCTTTTTGAGGTTGAAGAGCCGATTTGCTGATAAAATAGAGAGAATCCGATTCAGCAGAACCCGGATTCCAGTTGAAGGCAAGCCTCGACCCGTCTGGCGACCACTGTAACCCCGAAGGCGAATGGCCTATCCAGGCCGGGTCGCGCATAATTTTTTCCACCGTGAGAACGCCCGGTTCATTTTGGGCAATTGCGGGCAAACTGGCAAACAATAAACAATAAAAGAGAATTCGCATGCAACTTTTAATTATGAGCATCAGAAAAATACAAACGATGTTGGTTGAAACATTTTAAACTGTGTGTCGGCTAAGCGGCCTAAAAGGTAAGTCATTAATCTTTTTTACCCCAAAATTTCTCCTACATGGCGATTAATATTTTCAGCCAGTTTTTCGGTGGGCAAATCATTTTCATCACCTCCAAAGGGATCCTCTATTTCTTCAGCAATCAGCTCAAGACTGGCGAGTACGTAAAATATAAATGCCACCACGGGCACCACCCAATACCCCAGTTGAAACACGTAGCCAAAGGGAAGGGTCATAATGTATATAAAAATGAATTTTTTGATAAATACGGAATAGGAGTAGGGGATTGGGGTGTTCTTGATCCGTTCGCAGGCACCGCAGATATCCGTAAAAGACTGAAGTTCCGCATTGATGAATAACAATTGTTCAGCGCTTAATTTTTTCTCAAGGTGAAGCTGCTGCACGTGTTGAAACATCAGCAATGCCACCTGGTTGGGTACATGTTTTTTATGATCGATCTTTTTAAACACATGATCGTGCTCGTCGTCTTCCTTTAATGCAAGACGGGTTTCTTCACGGCGTAAATGGCGGTGAAGGGCAGCCGCATAAGCTGGTATGGATTTGCGGAAAAATGCCCGCTGGTAAATTTCGTTTTCAGGTAGCAGGGCTGCCAGTTTAATGGCCAGGTTGCGACTGTTGTTCACCAGCTGTCCCCAAAGCTTACGCCCTTCCCACCAACGATCGTAGGCCGTATTGGTACGAAATACCAACAGCATCGAAATGGCAAAACCCAACAGCGAATGCATGATTGGAATGTTCTTTACATAATTTGCGGCTGACAAATTCCAGTAGGTGAGTTCGAGATAAGCGATAATGGCTGAATACACCGAAATGGCCAGTATCAGAGGCATTAGTTTGCGAACGGTATCGGCCCTGTGAAAGCGGAAGATATACGTGAACCAATCTTTCGGATTATAAGAAATCATCTGCAGCTGAGTTTTTTTCAAATGTACAGGGTGGCTGTCAAAAAACGACAGGCTGGTAACAAATTGAGAGCCAGGCGGGAATCTGTTAAATGTGTCTTAAATACACAATGTAGTCGTTTTACTACAGGCGTTCCGTCGATCGATTGACCCGCAAATTCGGCCCTGCACTATTTCCCTGCCGCAGGCTTCGTAGTTCCTTTGCAGTTCAATTTCGAATACGAAAATGAACCAAACCCACATGACCTTACCAAGCCTTCCTGAAGATTCATTACAACAGCCCTGCCGGCTCGATCGAATTCTTTGCGACTCCATATCGCGGGCAACCGGACGCGCCATGCTGGCCGCTAACCAGATTCAATTTGATATGTCCGACGAACTTGTTGTATACCGCAAGGTAGACCATGTGCGTCGCATACTGAATCACGTGATGGACCAGGTATTGCTGCACTCCCGTTTCAGCCAGGTTAGGGTAACCGCAAAAACTTACAGCGATGTGGTGCTGATACATATCAGGGATTCGCATGGCCTCGATGAAGAAGCGTTGCGCCCGGCTCTGCAGAATATGCAACCCTGGGTGGAAGAATTGAGCGGATTTCTGGATATAACCAGCCAACGGCCAACTGAAACAACCATAGCCTTTAGCTTTCTCAACCTGAATCCGGGCGAATTGCCCGGGCGATTAAATTAGCCACGGCGCTTTTGCTGCCAGCGACTGATACCCAGCACTGCAAAGCCGGTAAACAGAAAGAGCAATAACATCCCTGCCACATTGATCAGTAAACGCACAACCCCGAGTTCCTTCAGATCGATAAACGGGTAGGGATAGACTCCGTCTATGGCGCCACGCAACAGTGCGTAAACGAGGTAGGCTGCCGGAAACCACAGCCAGCGGACGGCCCAAATCCAGGCCTGAGGTTTTCCTGAAAAATTCCACCAACACAACAGGTACAATAGCGGCACCAACACATGAAGCAGATTGTCTACCACCCATTGCAAACCGGTTGGATCCCAGAGCCTGCGCAGAACGACGTTATATACTACGGCCACAATAAAAATGTAGACGGCAGCAGCAGAAAGCGAAGCGGGCTGTGTAAAAAAGCTCACAGTTGTTCTGAACAACAATAGCGTGCAAGTTAATGCGACCCATAAATTGCTGAGAATAGTGAAGTATCGAAAGAAATGCGCAACAGCGCCAAAAACCGTCATACCGTTCTCCGGAGTATTAGCCACCAAAATGCCCAGTTGTAGACCAAGCCCGAACCAGGAGGCAATAAAGCAAAACAGCAACAGTAACTGAGGAAGTTCTTTCATCATTTTTACCATAGTGCCACGCCGGATAAGTTGAAAACTATATGAATTTAATTTTCTAAATTTAGGCTATTAATTTTTTACCTGTTTGCCATTATGGACCATTTGTCTGCCTTGCTTTCACGCTATCGTTCGGGCTGGAGCCTGGAGAGAGATTTTTATACCGATGCCGGCATTTTCGAGAAAGAATGGCAAAGGATTTGGCAGCGGCAGTGGCTATTCGCCGGAACGGTAGCTGCCATCCCGAAACCTGGCGACTACTTCGTTTATCAGTTGGGCAGCGATTCGGTGATCATTATTCGCGGCAGTAATGCAGAAGTTTTCGCTCACCATAACACTTGCCGTCACAGAGGATCATTGATTTGCCTCGAAGAAAAGGGGCATGCGCCCAAATTGGTTTGTCCTTACCATCAATGGGTGTTTGACAAAAACGGAAAATTGTTGAAAGCGAGGCTGATGCCCGAAGATTTCGATACCGAATCGCACAGCCTGCATCCCGTAAAAGTGGAAGTGGTGGAAGGCTTTATTTTTGTTTGCCTAAATGACGATGCGCCGGATTTTGAAGCCTTGCGACGCGACTATACAGCTTTCTTAAGACCCTACCAGGTAAACCAATCCCGGCTTGCTTTCAGCAAACGCTATACACTCAGAACTAACTGGAAGCTGGTGGCAGAAAACTTCAGGGAATGTTACCATTGTGGCCCTGCCCATCCGGAGTATTGCAGCGCAGTGGTTGGCGCCAACCTTCGCGAAGATATTTCTGAACTGCTGCCAATTAAACAACGCGAATGGCAACAAAAAGGACTGGCTACCGAACTGGTGGATTTTACTCCGGAAACAACTCATTTTGGCATACGTTACCCACTTCGACCGGGAGTGCACAGTTATAGTCTCGATGGCAAAGCAGTGTCTATCCCCATGGGGCAGCATCCTGACCACGATGCGGGTGTGCTAGGCCTCGTCAACTATCCTAATTTCTGGATGGATGCGGTAAGCGATTACATGTGGACTATGCGGATCACACCCATCAGCGCTTCCAGTACCCAAATTGACCTGGCCTGGTTGGTAGACGAAAAAGCCGAGCAGGGTAAAGACTTCGAACTCGAGCATCTTGTTGCTTTTTGGAAGGTAACTGGTGAACAGGATTGGGAATTATGCGAAAACAATTTCAGTGGCATTGAGTCAAGCCACTATCAGCCCGGTCCATACGCTCCTGTTGAAGACGATGTTCGACGATTTGTAGATTGGTATATCGCGGAAATGAAAAGAACTTAAGCCAAAGATGGCGGCTTTTTGGCCTTCTTCAACAAGAAGGCCAACATTATGCCAACTGCCATTATGATAAAAGCGTTTATGGAGAATACACGCGGCATTCCCCATTTGGCATCAGCCAAAAATCCGGTCCAGAAATTGCCAATAATGACGCCAGCCCCGAAATAGGCAGCGTACAGCAAGGATTGGCCTGTGGCACGGTACCGGGGTTCTACCAATTGATTGACCAACTCAACACAAACCACCCAGAATAAGGACCAGGAAAAGCCATGCAGCAACTCGATCGGCAACACCGCAAAGGGATTACTGGTAAAGCTGTATAGCAAAAGCCTCAACACAGAGCAGCCTACCGTGAACAAAAGTGCAGTTCGGTATCAAAGTCGGTCAATAATCGCGGCTTAAAAATAAAAAAGCGGCAGCTCACACAATCCCTGAAATGAAAGACAAATGCCTACCCAGCCGGGGGATGCTCCCAGTTCTTTCAGGTAAGTGGAATAAAAATACCAAATGGGTGATGTACCGGCAGAAATGAGCAGCACGGCAATCAACAATATCCAAAGTGATGTCTTAGACAACAGATGCCGGAGCCTTGTTCTACCGGAAATAGGGGCTTCGTTCAACTCTTCCGCGTCATTCAGCGACTGATTAGACTCGCTGCGCTGGTTCTCGACATCATTGGCTGGTAAGGCAAACGACACAAAGAATGCGATGACCAGACTGATCGCGGCTACGGAGAAAATGACGGTGGTTGAAAGAACGTCGATCAGTTGTCCGGTGATGATGCCGGTGAATGCCCAGCCAGCCGCACCTGCTATGCGCAATTTTCCATAGGAAAAACGAGGATCGCGGTTGGCTACCTGTAGCGACAAACTATCTAATAATGGCTGCAGGCCGTTGTAGAAAACCGACATGGCAATACTGATGAATACCAGGTAAAAAAAACCGCCATTGAAAAGGAAAGCCGCAAAACTGATGGCTGCCAACAGGCAGGATGTTTGCAGAGTTCGTCGGTAGCCCCACTTATCGGCCATCAGACCGTAAAATGGCTGTACCAGCAACATCAGCAATGGCGTAAGAGATAACAGGAGTGAAATACGTAACGGACTCAGATCCTGATCTCGCAGGAAATCGGCCATCACCGGCAGCCATGCAGCGGTGCAACAAAACACCAGAAAGTAAACCAGCCTCAGCGCGCTTACTTCATTCCATTTCATGTACACCATTTTGTTGAAGCCGGGATGCTGCCTCTCTATCTAAAATTATTTCAGCCTGTGGCAGCGTTTGTACAATGCTGGCCGGTATTTGTACGTCCGGTTCATCATGCAGCAGACTACGGATAACCTCCGCTTTCCTGTTTCCGTTGGCGATCAATAACACCTGCTTCGATTGCTTCATCCAACCCAGGCCCAAACTGATGCCGTACGAAACATCCGTTTGTTCCTGAAAATATTTCTGACCCACACTGCGGGTTGTTTCATCCAGCTTCGCCACATGACTCAACAAGTTCCAATCCGTGCCAGGCTCATTAAAGCCGATATGGGCATTCATCCCCACACCCACCATCATCAGATCAATGCCTCCTCGTGCCCTGATCCATTCGTCCATTGAGCTGCATTCCTCGTCAAGGCGGGGGCTGCATGCGTTAAAAAAATGGTATTTGTCGCTCGATAGGCTGAGCGGTTCCACCCATTCCTTACGGAAAAAAAACTGGCAGCTGCCGGTGTTCGATGGCGGAATACCAACCCATTCGTCGAGGCCGGCCAGATAAAAAGGGGTCTTGTCAAGTCCCGTGTAGCGAAGCCGCGCCACGGCGAGTTGTAATGCGCGTCGCGGGGTATCGCCTGCAGCAAAGCATAGCAGAGCTCCGGGTTTACGCCGTACAGTGTCTACAATAAGGTCCGCAGCTTTTTCCGACATTTCTTCATAATTGCCGGTTATGGTAACTCGGTTCTTCATGCGTCAGCAGATTTGAAAAATTTTTGATCCAGAAATGAAACCAGTTCCTCAGCAGAAGGCGAAAAACCATGCGTTACCAGGAAACCGGCAACTGAGTTGCCCAACAAAAGGCATTCTTCAATGGAAAACTTCATCATTAGCCCGGCACAAAAGCCCGCACTGAAATGGTCGCCAGCGCCTGTTAATGTCAGCGGCTGGGCCAAATGGAAGCTCGGGACTTCCGCCATTGTGCCCTGGTGTACGCATGTGGAGGATCTGGCTTCATGCAGCACCAAACACCATGGCTCCAGTTGTTCATAAATTTCATCGACCATTTCAATAAAGCCATTCGGGTCTTTCCCCTTTAGAAAACTGTAAAGTAAACGAGCTTCGTTTCTGTTGAGCCCTAGTATCCATTTAGCCGATTGATTGATTCGTGTCAATAAGGACAGAAGGCGATTCAGTTCTTCGTTTGTTCGCTTACTGAAGTCGCTGAGATCGGTAAACAACATTTTTTGGCCGATGCCCGAATCTTTCTCCAGAAAATCCTTCCAGCATCCTTCCCAAATATCGTGTGATGCATCCAATTCACTCCAATTGAGAAAGCAAAGCAGATCTGCTTCGCTGCAAAACCGATGCAAATCTTCCGCCTTTGTTCGGGACAACAACAATGACCAGCCGGCATTGTTTAGTTCGCCCATATCAGCCATCATGATTTTTCCATCGCTGAATTCGTATGCTTCCGAACTACCCGGTGAGGCAAACGAGATCGATTCAATGTCAGCTCGCCATTTATCAAATGCGGGATGGGGTAGTGGCCAGCCTAGCGCGCCGATAGCTCTGGTATGGGTGCCCAACGCGGCCAATGCACCTGCCATTAGTGGCATATTTCCGCCGAACCTTGTCGCCTGCAATATCGTCTCCATGCTAAAACTACCCTGTTTGTCCAAAATATAACGGCCCCAGTCAGCCGTAGTCTCCATCCAAATCGGCTTTCCATTTTCCTTATGCCGAACTACACGATGGATATTGTCTACAAAACCATCAAAGCCTGCCAGCACCCGGTAAGAGGACAGCTGTTTAAGGCCATCTATTAGTCGGGCGCGAAAATCTGTCCATTGTTCTGAAGGAATAGGCAATTGCATCGGGAAGGGTAAGATAAACCGTTTTGCGCATTTGTAAAAAAAGGAAAATGGCAGCCGTTGCCGGCTGCTACTTTCCTTTTTTTGTTTGTTCTTTGGCTGATCGGTCAGGCGATCGTAATGCTATTATCAAGGTACACGTCCTGAATAGCGTTCAGTATTTCCACGCCCTCTTTCATTGGGCGTTGAAAAGCCTTTCTACCGCTGATGAGTCCCATGCCACCTGCGCGTTTGTTGATAACCGCCGTGGTAACTGCCTCGGCCAGATCCCCTGCGCCGGAGGAAGCGCCGCCAGAGTTGATCAATCCGGCGCGACCCATATAACAATTAGCTATCTGGTATCGGCACAGATCAATTGGGTGATCGGTAGTGAGCTCTGAATAAATTCGCGGATCATTTTTACCGTAGGCCGATTCTTTGCTGTTCAGTGCCGTGAATCCTCCATTGTTCTCAGGCAATTTTTGTTTGATGATATCGGCCTCAATAGTTACACCGAGGTGGTTGGCCTGGCCGGTCAGATCGGCCGACACATGATAGTCTACGCCGTCTTTTTTAAATCCGGGATTTCGCAGATAACACCATAAGATGGTAGCCATGCCCAACTCGTGGGCCATTTCAAATGCCCGACTCACTTCCTGCAATTGTCTGGTCGACTCGGGGCTTCCGAAATAAATGGTAGCGCCAACAGCCACCGCTCCCAGATTCCAACTGGAGCGGATGGAGGCAAACATCACCTGATCAAATTTATTGGGATAAGTAAGAAACTCGTTGTGATTTACTTTTACAATAAAGGGTATTTTATGGGCATATTTTCGCGCCAGCATACCCAACCCACCATAAGTGGTGGCCACGGCATTGCAGCCTCCTTCGATGGCAAGACGTATGATGTTTTCCGGATCGAAATAAAGCGGATTCTTCGCAAAACTCGCTCCTGCGCTATGTTCAATTCCCTGATCTACGGGCAAAATAGAAAGGTAACCAGTATTGGCCAATCTACCCTGACCGTACATGGCTTGCAGACTTCGGAGAACAGGCACACTACGGTCACTCTGCATCCATACACGGTCGAGAAAGTCGGGCCCGGGCAGGTGAAGTTGCTCTTTTGAAATTGTTTTAGACTGATGTTCCAACAGGTAGGCGGCTTTGGCGCCCAGAAGTTCCTGAATCTTGTTCATTCGCGTGGTTTGTGGTTTTAAGCAATCATTTTACAAACATTCGTACGTAAAATTAGCACCTTTTTCTATTTCCTGCATAGCAAACAATAATGCTACCGGTACTGACTGTTACGAGTTCACCAACTTCGGGCCGCACCAAAAACGGTAGCTATGATTGAGTCGCACGAGATTCAATGGGAGAAAAATGAAAGAATCCGCGTATCCAGCGGAGGTATATTTCTGCTAAATACGCGGATTATGGATCAAACAGCTTTATAGATTGGTTTTGCCAATGCAAAGGCATTTGCAGTAAAAAACTCCTAAACAATTAAGGGTTTCAGATAACGCTGCTATCAGGCGTTTCGTCCAATACAGTTCAAGTCTTCGAATGCTGTTTCAAGGCGTTTGATGAAAGCTTCCTCGCCCTTACGCAACCAAACACGGGGATCGTAATACTTTTTATTTGGTTTGTCTTCTCCTTCCGGATTACCGAGCTGACCCTGCAGGTAAGCCTCGTTCTTTTTGTAATTTCCTAATACCCCATCCCAGAATGCCCATTGCAGATCGGTATCGATATTCATCTTAATGGCACCGTAGCCGATGGCTTCCCGGATCTGGTGCTGAGGCGAACCGCTTCCGCCATGGAAAACGAAATACACCGGTTTAGGATCGGTAGTTTTGAACTCACGTGCAATGTATTGCTGACTGTTATTCAAAATTTCTGGACGTAACTCTACGTTACCTGGCTTATATACCCCGTGTACGTTGCCAAAGGCGGCTGCCACGGTGAAGCGATCGCCCACTTTCTTCAGTTCACGGTAAGCAAAAGCAACATCTTCGGGTTGGGTATAAAGCTTAGAGTTTTCCACGTCGCTGTTGTCTACACCGTCTTCTTCTCCACCCGTTACGCCCAATTCAATTTCTATGCCCATTCCCAACGGCTCCATGCGTTTATAATATTCAACTGAAGTGCTGATATTCTCTTCGATTGATTCTTCGCTGAGGTCGAGCATATGCGAACTGAACAAAGGTTGTTTTTTTTCTTTATAAAACTGCTCGCCTGCATCTATCAAAGCACTGATCCAGGGCAACCATTTGTGAGCCGCATGATCTGTGTGTAGAACGACCGGCACACCGTAGTATTTGGCGACATTATGTATATGAAGTGCTCCGGAGATCGCACCGGCTATATTTGCCTGCAAATTGTCGTTGGGCATTCCCTTGCCAGCAATGAATTGAGCCCCACCGTTAGAGAACTGCACAATTACCGGCGAGTTCACTTTAGCAGCCGTTTCGAGTGTGGCATTGATGGTGTTGGTACCGATAGTGTTTACAGCAGGAAGCGCAAACTGATTTTCCTTGGCATCCTGATAGAGTGCTGTCAGCTCTTCGCCAAACAATACACCGGCTTTGTACTTTTTCATGTAGCAGTAGAACTTTTGATGAGTGATTTGATTAAATGAGCTGGCTGGCAATCGTATAAGCGCCGCTAATATAGTTCATTTCAGTTTAGAATAGTGGCTATTTATGCTACCAACTGTTCGTAATCAGTTAATTATCCAAGAATATGATGCTTCCATTTCCCGGCCAGATAGGGTGCCGCTATCAGCGGCCTGCTGCCATACCAGGAAAAAAATTCACCATCTACCAAAGCAATTTGAGACCCTGGAAATTTGCGAACAGCTTCTTCGATATGTTTAGCAGAAAAAGGGTAGGGCTCAGAAGCCAGTAAAACCCATTTCGGATTGGGAAAATTTTCAACTTCCGGATAGCGAAGGCGATCTGCTGCCAGGTTCTCAAATCCCGCACGCTGCAGCATGTCATGTATGAAGGTGTCAGCACCTACTGTCATCCAGGGGTCCTTCCAGATTATATACAGTGCCGTTCCCAAACTTCCCGTTACCGGAAACATGTCTGAAGCAAAGGCTTCTTTTATCTGAGTATTCAACAGTGCAGCCTCTGTTACCCGTCCGGTCAAAGCGCCCATATCCTGGATAAGTTGCGAATTGTCAGTTAGATTCTTTACATCACTGATATAAACATTACAATGCTGCAACAAAGCCTCTATCTGTTCGCGTACATTCTCTTCCTGATTGGCAATAATCAAATCCGGCTTCAGTTCAATAATCTCGTCTATGTGCAGGGTCTTGGTGCCACCAATTCGTTTTTTGCTGCGAAACCATTTGTCGGGATGAACGCAAAATTTGGTAATGCCCAGCACCTCATCTGTCAGTCCCAATGTAAACAGGAGTTCTGTTTGTGATGGCACCAGCGATACTATCCGCCGGGCTGGTTGAGAAAGGGAGATTGTGCGACCTGTTTGATCATTCAGATGGATCATAAAATAAAATGCAGCGACCGAAGCCACTGCAATTTATTAATAACTTTTTTGGTAACGGACAATCAGAGTGAAGGTTCACCGCGCCTCCTGCTAACATTTCATCGCTAGAATCGGTGCTAGCAGGAGGGTTCCGGACTAAATTCTTTTCATGGATTTGGACACGGTGACTCTTTGGTGCTTTTCAAGGAATTGGATGAAGGATTTTCGTTGGATTTGGATTTTACAACTTGGTTTTTCAGGATTGGTAGTTCTTCTAAGGATTTGGATCTAAACGGGACGGTTTTTCGGACATTCTAAAAAGTAGAAGTTGACTGATACTGGATTTTACTCGGTTTTTCTAAGGATTGGGTTTTCAAATAGGTTATTGGACGGTTTATTCGGTTAACAAGGATTGGACATGGATTGATTGTGCATCAATCAACTTCTGGAACAAAAATAATTGACGAAGCATTAACAAAACAGAGCAGTTTTGCCCTATTATTTGACTACAGTATTTCCTGCAATCATCGTAAACTGGCGCAGTTTCGACAAGGTATTTCTACGTAGAAAATGGTTGGAAAATTCCGATTTCTATTTGCCCAGTGCCTGCAGAATGTCGTATTTGGTAATGATGTGGTGGTTGCCTGCCTCGTCGCGTGATAGCACTGCTCCGTTGTCGCGATTGATCAATCGGCTTAGTTTCTCGACGGGTGTATCGAAGGGAACGACCGGCAATGCGGCTTCCATTACCTGTTCCACCTTAGCCTGCTTGATATCTGGATTATCAAACAGCTTCTGAAAAAGCCCGCTCTCGCTGATAGTCCCAACCGGACCGCTATCATTCATAACGGGAATTTGTTCGATATCGTATTTCTTCATCAGCTCAACTGCCTCGGCCACCGACTGATTCGGCTCCACTGTGATCAATCTTTTTGCTCCACGGGCACTTACTACATCTTTAAAGCTGCGCATTTCCATAAATCCACGTTCCAGCATCCATTGGTCGTTATAAATCTTGCCAACGTACCGGCTGCCATGATCGTGGAAAATACAAACTACCAAATCATCTTTTTTCAATCGGCTCTTAAGCTGAAGCAAGCCCTGAAAGCAACTACCTGCACTGTATCCGCAAAACAATCCTTCTTCGCGGGCCAGTTTGCGGGCCATCACCGCTCCATCTTTATCTGTCACCTGCTCAAAATGGTCAATAACACTCATGTCGTAATTGGCTGGCACAAAATCCTCTCCAAAGCCCTCACTGATATAAGGATGGACTTCGTTCATATCCACCTCGCCAGTTCGGAAATACTTTGTCAGCAGTGAACCGTACACATCAATCGCCCAAATCTGAATATCAGGGTTCATTTCCTTCAGATACTGCGCTGTGCCGGTAATAGTTCCTCCGGTACCTGCCGTGCAGACCAGGTGTGTGATCTTGCCATCCGTCTGTCGCCAGATTTCCGGGCCCGTAGTTTCATAATGGGCCAGACGGTTGGCCAGGTTATCATACTGATTCATGTGATAAGAATTGGGAATTTCCTGAGCCAGGCGCTTTGCAACACTATAGTAGCTGCGCGGGTCCTCCGGCATCACATTCGTGGGGCAGACTATCACTTCGGCGCCCACCGCTTTCAAAATGTCTGCTTTTTCCTTCGATTGTTTGTCGGTTGTAACGAAAATGCATTTATATCCCTTCACCACAGCGGCCAATGCCAGACCCATTCCCGTATTTCCACTGGTACATTCAATTATCGTCCCGCCCGGCTTCAATTTTCCTTCCCTTTCAGCTACTTCAACCATTTTCAGCGCCATGCGATCTTTGATCGAATTGCCGGGATTGAAATAGTCCACCTTTGCCAGTACAGTACACGGAAAATCTTTTGCAACTTTGTTCAAACGAATCAGGGGCGTATTTCCAATAGTTTCGAGGATATTATTCTTAACTTCCATTTGATGCTTACAGTTGTTTGAATGAGCAAAAGTAGGGGATTATGGGGAGGGGAAAGTGGGGAGTGGAGAGTGGAGAGTGGAGAGTGGGGAGTAGGGAGGGGAAGCGGATATTGGGAAGTGGGGAGTAGGGAGGGGAAAGCGGATAGTGGGAAGAGGGGAGTTGAGAGTGGGCGCGTGGAGGACTACGCGAAAGAGCGAAGTATTGCAAGTTTCGAATTATCTTATGAGAACTAACTTGAATTACCAGAGTCAATTGATTTTTATTGAGTAACGAAGTTTAATTCATATTAAAAAGAAGAAAGAGAATTTGAATCTGGGAAAAGCCTACTCAAACAAAAGACAAAAAATTAAATACTGATAATTAGTAATTTAGGCAGTTTACTTACAATTAAAATTTAAAAACGGATTGTATTGGTGGAGTTAAAATTTGCTGGCTGTAACCTACCGACTTAATCTGGCGTCAAAGTTTCAACACATGCCAACCGAATACCAGGATAACGAGCTCATTCAGCAGGTGCTGGGTGGAAACCAGCAGGCCTATGCCGGCCTGGTGGAGCGTTATCAGAACTATGTATTCACGCTGGCGTTGCGGATCGTAAAAACCAGAGAAGATGCGGAGGAAGTTGCCCAGGATGTTTTTGTGAAAGCCTATCGTTCGCTTTCCGATTTTAAAGGTACGGCCCGCTTCAGTACCTGGCTGTATACCATTGTCAACAATACAAGTCTCAGCTTTTTGAGGAAAAAACGGCTCGAAACACATTCGCTCGACAACGACAAGGTATTTGAACTTGCCGACAGACAGGAAAGCAGTATGCCGGCCAATCAATATGAAGCGAAATCGAAAAGCAAGATGCTGGCAGCAGCCATTGCCATGCTGGGAGAAGACGATGCAGAAGTGATCACCCTTTTTTACCAGGCAGAACAAAGTCTCGACGAAATCGCTCGCATTCTGGGGGTGGAAGCAAATACCGCAAAAGTGCGTCTGCACCGTGCCAGAGGAAGGCTGAAGGAAAAGCTGGAAAAACATTTTAGTCGGGAGCTGCGGGATGCGGTGTCGGGGTGAATGGGGGGAGGTGAAAGGTGAAAGGTGAGAGGTGAAAGGTGAGAGGTGAAAGGTGAAAGGTGAGAGGCGGATGAAACGTGAAACGTGAAAGGTGAAACGTGAGAGGTGAGAGGTGAAAGGTGAGAGGCGGATGAAACGTGAAAGGTGAAAGGTGAAACGTGAGGGGTGAGAGGTGAAAGGTGAGAGGCGGATGAAACGTGAAACGTGAAAGGTGAAACGGAAAACGATAATCTGTGTAATCTGCGTTCAAATCTGCGAAATCTGCGGGAACAGAACTGGTGTGGGGGGTGAAAGGTGAGAGGTGGATGGGACGTGAAACGTGAAAGGTGAGGGGTGAAAGGTGAGAGGTGGATGGGACGTGAAACGTGAAAGGTGAGGGGTGAAAGTTGAGAGGAAGGATACTGAATATTATAGTGCAAATTTTTAAAATAGTTTTTTCATTATTAAACAGTTCATATATGTCTACAGCAGCAGAACGCGAAGAGAGTTTATGGGACTATATTGATGGACGGCTGACGGCCGACGAGCATACGCGTATCGGACAACTCATTGCCGAAGATGCGGCCTGGCGTGCACAATACCAGGATTTGCTGGAAGTTCAGCAATGGCTGAAGCAATCGGAACTGGAAGAACCATCCATGCGTTTTACCAAAAATGTGATGGACGAGATTGCCCGAACTCAAATTTCACCGGCAGCAAACAGCTATATCAATAAGAATATCATACGCGGGCTGACCATCTTCTTCCTGACCATGATAGCAGGTTTCCTGATCTATGGTTTCGGGCAATTGGATTTTTCAGCATCGGGCAGTGAAAAATTACCGGTGGATATCACCAATATTGATTACAGTGTTTTCTTTAACAACGATTATCTGAATGCCTTTATGCTGCTCAATATCGTGCTGGGCCTTTGGCTGTTTGATCAGTTCCTGTCGAGCAGGCGAAAAAGATGGCAGGGATCGGCAGATTTTTAAAAAAAAGTTGAAAGATCAGTAACCGGCCTGAAAAACCTGTAGTCATATAAACAAACAACACAATTCAATTAACCTCCGCTTGGCGGAACAAAACAACAGATATGAACGGCGCAGAAGCTTTAGTACCAATAACCATGTTTGCAGGCGGGTTTGCCATGGTATTTGGGGTGTATTACCTGAGAACCCGGCAGAACCTGGCAATGATCGAGAAAGGAATGAACCCGAAAGAATTCGGCGACCGGCCCGCACCGTTCAAAAACCTGAAATGGGCCCTGCTCCTGATCGGCGCTGGCATTGGATTGCTCACCGCTTTCCTGATCGACACGGTGGTGCTTAATAATTTACATCATACAAGTGCCGGCGACAGAATTCCCTTTGTCTACTTCGCACTAATAGCCATTGGCGGCGGCCTCGGATTGTTCGGCAGCTACCGGATAGAAAAGAAATGGTGGGACGAAAACAACTCCTATCGCAAATCCTAAGAACATCAAAAAGGCCGGCGCATCCGCACCGGCCTTTTTGATCTCATTTATTTTCGCCCTCCCCAACGCATGCGTTGGGGCTACGAATCACTCTCCATTCTCCACTCCCCACTCACCTTTCACCTTTCACCTTTCACCTTTCACCTCTCCCGCACTATCCTCAACGCCTCCAACACCATCGGATCTTCCTGATTGTATAATTTAAAATAACCCGTGTTGCGCCAACGAAAACGAGCCAGGTAACCGGCCATCCTGCGCTGTAGCGATAGCCTGGTAGATTCGCTCACAGCAACTACGGGTATGGAGTCATTACGCAAATAAGTGGCAAACTCATTCCACATTCCATTGTCTCCGGAAAAGGCCTTGTCAAACTGACTCAGACTCTCAATTTGATCGATACGGCCACGATGTTGCAGATAATAACGATACACAAAATTATTGACGGCACCCTGTAAAAATAATCGGTTGATGGCAGCAGGGTAGCTGCTCGTATCAATGGGCACAAACACGTCGGGCATAATGCCGCCCGCCCCATACAGGGTGTCGCCACCTGGTGTCACATAAATTTTACCATTGCTAACCTTGTTGGAGTCTTCATATAATACTTCACCATTGTTGTAGCGCTCCCACAACTCATCCATATATACTTTCTTGCCTTTGTCGTACGGCCGTTGAATGCTTCTGCCGAGAGGAGTATAGTAGCGAGCGGTTGTTAAACGAATGGCCGAACCATCGCCCAATGGGTATTGTAATTGAACCAGCCCTTTTCCAAAACTTCTTCGGCCGACAATGATTGCGCGATCCCAGTCTTGCAGGGCACCGGCCAGCACTTCGCTTGCACTTGCCGAGAGTTCATCAATCAAAATCACCAGCTTGCCATCTTCAAACAAGCCCGGACGTTTGCAGAAATATTCCTCTTTCGGACTGTTGGCACCTTCAGTGTAAACCACCAGTCGGTCGTCTTTCAAAAACTCATCGGCCATATCAAAGGCCTCGTTCATGAAGCCACCGCCATTACCTCTGAGGTCATAGATTAAACGCTTGAGTCCCTGCTTTTTCAAGCCTTCGAGGGCCTGCATAAATTCTTCGTAACTGTTCTGGGTAAATTTATTCAGTTTGATATAACCTATGCTGTCGTTCATCATATACGACGCATCGATCGACGAAACGGGAATGGAACCACGTGCTACGTCCACTTTAATCTGCCTGCCATCGCGCAAAATGTCAAGGCTGGCGAGCGAACCGCGCTCACCGCGCATGAACTGTTTGATCTGGTCTGAGTTAATCCCATGTCGGGTTAGTGTGGAATCATTCACGGCCAGTATACGATCGCCGATCTTCAAACCGGCTTTATCGCTCGGACCTTCCGGCACTACATACATAATATGAACCGTGTCGCGGAAAATATTGAACTCAACGCCAATTCCATCAAAATTACCTGCCAGATCTTCATTGGCTTCTTTCAATTCCACCGGAGGAAAATAAACGGAATGCGGGTCCAGGTGAGCCATGATGTCCTGGATGGCATTCGACTGCAGTGAATCGGTATTCACCTTGTCCACATATTTCAACCGAACCAGTTCCAGTACTTTATCGAGGGTATTTTGCCGGCTGGTCTTCAACAAACCCTTGCCTCCTGCAAGCTTGTATCCCAGAAACATTCCGAAAATCAGCACCAACGAAAATAACAGAGGTAACCAAACCTGTAGTTTTTTATGTCCCATCATCTATCTTTACGCAAATTTGACGCAAAATAGATAAAAGTTCATAGTTTCCGTTTTTCCTGGCCTGCAGGAGCGTTTGAAAATGTGGATTTTAGATGAACGGTAATCAACCAGGCAACCAAATTGGGTATGGCTACAATTAAATTGATTGCAGACAGCGGAGCAACAAAGGCTGAATGGACGGTTTTGGGCGAAGGGAAGGCCCGGACCTTTACCACCCAGGGCATTTCGCCCTATTTTCTGAACACTGAACAGATTAGTGAACTGCTGAAAAAAGAGCTGATACCGAAACTGCGTCAAACCCGGGTAGACGAAGTATACTATTATGGTACAGGCTGCGCTAACCCCGCCAATGCAAAAATGGTGGCCAAAGCAATCCGTAGCAATCTCCCTCATTCAAAAATTGAGGTTAATCACGATCTACTGGCAGCAGCAAGAGGATTATGTGGCAGAGAGCCGGGAATTGCCTGTATATTGGGCACGGGGTCCAACTCCTGCTACTACAACGGAAAAAAGATTGTACGTAATAGTCCCGGCCTCGGCTATGTACTGGGCGATGAAGGCAGCGGTGCCTACCTGGGCAAAAAAGTAATACAATACTACCTCTACGAAACCTTTGACGAAGAATTGCGGGGGCGTTTTGACCTGACCTATATGACCAGTGCTACCGAAATTCTGGAAAACGTTTACAAAAAACCTCTACCCAACCGATACCTCGCAAGTTTTGCAAGGTTTCTGGCCGATAACCGCGGTCATTATATGATCGAAAACATTATCGAAGACGGTCTGAACGATTTTTTCTTTTACCATTTATGTAAATACCGGGAAATATGGAAGCTTCCGGTGAACTTTGTGGGAGGCGTGGCATTTGGATTCCGTGATGTGGTGAAGCATCTTTGCGAGAGTTACGAATTTCAATTGGGTACTGTATTGAAGAAACCAATGAGTGGATTAATTGAGTACCACAGCTAAAGAGCGTTTGTATGGCATTTCAAAAGATTACCGAGCAAAGCAGTCAGTACCATCATTTGGAAAAAATGAGCGTTGCCGAACTGCTGACTAATATCAATAAAGAAGACCAGGTAGTACCAGGTGCAGTTCAAAAAGCAATTCCACAAATTGAAAAACTGGTGGAAGCCGTCAGCGACAAAATGTTGATGGGAGGCCGTCTGTTCTATATCGGTGCCGGCACCAGCGGACGTCTTGCCGTGGTAGATGCCAGCGAATGTCCGCCCACATATGGTGTGCCCTACGGCCTTGTAGTTGGCATCATTGCCGGCGGCGACAAAGCTATCACCACTGCAGTGGAGTTTGCAGAAGATGATCGCGAACAAGGCTGGAAGGATCTGGAGGCGCACCAGGTTTCCGATAAGGATGTCGTCATTGGCATTGCAGCCAGCGGCACAACTCCTTACGTTATAAGCGCATTAGAAGAGTGTCGCAAGCGGGGTATTGTTACTGGTAGCATCTCCTGCAATCCCGATTCGCCGGTCAGCGCAGCTGCCGATTTCCCCATTGAGGTAGTTGTGGGGCCCGAATTCGTAACAGGCAGCACAAGAATGAAAAGCGGAACTGCACAAAAGCTGGTTTTGAACATGATCTCTACCGCAGCCATGATACAACTGGGCAGGGTAGAAGACAATAAGATGGTAAACATGCAGCTCACCAACGAGAAACTCGTGGATCGTGGTGCGAAAATGCTAATGGAACGCCTGCACATGAGTGATTATGAAAAAGCCAAACAACTGTTATTACAACACGGCAGCGTAAAGAAAGCCGCCGAATCCCTCGACAAATAATTTCCAGGTTGGTTATTTGTTTGTATATTGTGCCAGCTTCATCAATGAAAATGGTAATTACATACAAGCAATCTGTTGCCACCGCTTCTTTCGGTGAGCAACCCGCCTGTCTGACCATTTCCACTATTTCCACTATTACTATTACAGGTATTACAACCCGTTAAGGGTTGTACAATACCATATCATCAATGGGCCTTCAGGCCGCTCCACATCGGGTTCAAAGCCCGACACACTCATTTTACTTTTCACGTTTATACAATATACATGCAAGTGCTAAAATTTGGCGGTACCAGTGTAGCCAATGCCGAAAATATCAACAAGGTGGCTGCTATTGTTAAGCAGGCCGCTGAAAAAAATAGAACAATCGTGGTAGTGTCTGCCCTCGGCGGCGTAACCGATTTGTTGTTGCAAGCAGCAACACTGGCTTCCGATGGAAATGAAGACTTTCGCCAGCGTCTATTCGAAGTGGAACAACGCCATCTTCAGGCCGTTAAACAATTAATACCAATCGACCGGCAGAGCGCACTGCTCAGCCTGGTAAAAAAGTCCTGCAACGAACTGGAAGACCTTTGCAATGGCATTTTTCTGCTTCGCGAACTCACTCCCAGGTCAAAAGACCGAATCGCCAGCTATGGCGAATGGTTATCGTCGCAACTGGTATCTGCCAAATGCCTCACAGAATCGATACCTAACCAATGGAAGGATGCCAGGGAACTCATCGTAACCAACGCTAATTACACGGCGGCCGAGGTAGACTATGAAAGCAGCAATCGACAAATACAAAGTTGGTTTGAGCAGCAAACAGCAACTGTATTTGTAATCCCCGGATTCATTGCAGCAGACTCTGCGGGCATTACAACTACATTGGGTCGCGGTGGCTCCGATTTTACCGCAGCAATTTTGGCGGCTGCGTTGGATGCCAGCGTACTTGAAATATGGACAGATGTAAGCGGCATGATGACGGCCGACCCACGCTTAGCAGCCAATGCCCGAATTATTCCCCGTATATCTTACCAGGAGGCGATGGAACTTTCGCATTTTGGTGCCAAAGTCATCTATCCACCAACCATCCAGCCCGTCATGGGCAAAGGCATTCCGGTATGGATCAAAAATACGTTTGCCCCACAGGATGCCGGCACGCTGATTGAAGCAAACCCCTACCAGAATGGCAATATAGTGAGGGGAATTTCGAGCATCAATAATATAGCACTGTTGAGCCTGGAAGGAAGTGGTATGATTGGCATACCCGGCTTTTCGAAAAGGTTGTTTGAGGCGCTCAGCGGCGAAAAAATAAATGTGATTCTGATTACCCAAAGCTCTTCAGAACATTCTATTTGCGTGGCAGTTGATCTGCAAGTAGCCGAAAAAGCGCGTGCAGTGGTGGATGCAGCATTTGCCCACGAAATAATGCTTCAAAAAGTACAACCGTTAATTATAGAAAACGATCTTTCAATAGTTGCATTGGTAGGTGAGCAAATGAAAAGCCATCCCGGCATCAGCGGTCGCATGTTCAGCGCAATGGGTAGAAACGCAATTAACATTCGCGCCATCGCTCAGGGTTCATCCGAAAAGAATATTTCCGCCGTAGTTGCTACCCGCGACGTTCGCAAAGCGATCAACGTATTGCATGAAGAGTTTTTTGAAACAAGCTATAAGCAAATCAACCTTTTTGTGGCCGGTTCGGGCAACGTTGGCACCAGACTATTGGCCCAGTTGAAGCAGCAGGCCGCGTTTTTGCAGGAACAAATGCGCCTTCAGGTAAGAGTGGTAGGACTAACAAATAGCCGACGAATGGTTTTTAAAGAAGAAGGCCTCGACCTCAACAACTGGCAGCTGCAACTGGATGCAGGCGAATCATCGCAACTCGACCAATTTGTACAACAGGTCATACAACGCAATCTGCGTAATTCGGTTTTCGTGGACGTTACGGCAAACGATCGGGTGGCGTTGGTGTACGACCAGTTTTTGGCAAAAAGTATAACAGTGGTAGCCTGCAATAAGATTGCCGCCTCAGGGCCGCTGGAATATTACCGGCGTTTAAAGCAATTGGCAAATGAATTCAATTGCCAATTCCTGTTCGAAACTAATGTCGGCGCTGGCCTGCCGGTAATCGCCACGCTGAAAGATCTGTTGCGAAGTGGCGATCGGGTTCATCGTATTGAAGCCGTACTAAGTGGTACACTCAATTTTGTCTTTAATCACTACGACGGCAGTCGGCCGTTTTCCGAAGTGGTACGACAGGCCCAGGAGGAAGGCTATACCGAACCGGATCCGAGGCTGGATCTGGGCGGCACCGACGTGATGCGTAAGATCATGATCCTCGCACGCGAATCGGGACACGAACTGGAAATGGAAGGAATCGAAAACCGGAGTTTTATGCCCGAATCCTGTATGTCAGGATCGGTAAGCGATTTTTACACCAGTATGTTGAAAGAAGAAGCTCATTTCAAACAATTGCTGAACGAGGCAAAGCAGGCAGGCTGCAAACTGAAATTTGTAGCTTCTTTCCACAACGGCAAAGCAAGCGTAGGCTTGCAGCATATTGATCCGGCTCATGACCTATATCACCTGTACGGGAAAGATAACATTGTATTGTTTTATACAGATCGCTACAGCGAACAGCCGTTGGTGATCAAAGGAGCCGGAGCGGGCGCCGAAGTTACAGCAAGTGGTGTTTTTGCCGACATTCTCCGCAGTATCTAAAATATGACCACATCCATTTATGAAAAAAATTATTGTAAAAGCACCCGGCACTGTGGCCAACCTCGTATGTGGGTTTGATATTCTGGGACTCGCACTCGACGAGCCCTGTGATATAATGGAATTTCGACTAATTGACGAGCCAACTGTTCGAATTGTCAACCGGGATGAATACAACCTGCCTACCGATCCGACCCGGAATGTAGCCGGAGTGGTTTTGCTCGCAGCTCTGGAAAAAGTCAATTCCACCATAGGTATTGAAGTGATTATTGAAAAAAGGATCAAGCCCGGAAGTGGTATAGGTTCCAGTGCCGCCAGCGCAGCAGGTGCGGCGGTGGGCGCCCAGGCCTTGCTGGGTCATCCGTTTTCCAACGACGACCTGATCCAGCTAGCCATGTACGGCGAGAAGCTCGCTTCAGGAGTCAAGCATGCCGACAATATCGCGCCCTGCATTTTGGGAGGTGTCACCCTCATCCGTTCTATTCATCCGCTCGATATCGTACCTATTTCGGCTCCACCGCTTTTTGTTTCGGTGGTGCATCCACAAATTGAAGTCCGCACTTCAGATGCCCGCCAAATACTCCGGCAACAGGTATTGTTGAAAGACGCCATAAAACAGTGGGGGAATATTGCTGGTCTGGTAACAGGATTTTTGACAAGCAACTACGACCTGATCGGACGATCACTTGAAGACGTTATCATAGAACCCGTAAGAAGTATTCTTATCCCAGGCTTCGACGATGTGAAACGTCGATCAAAGGATGCTGGCGCCCTCGGCGGTGGGATTTCCGGAAGCGGTCCCTCCATTTTTATGTTGAGCCGTACCAGAGAAACAGCCGAGGTAGTGGCCGCCGAAATGGGAGGAGTATATCATCGAATGGGTATAGATTTCCATACCTATATAACCCGTATCCGCCAGCAGGGCGCGTCTGTTGAAACCATTGACTGATAAATCTAAAAACTCACCATTGCAATACTATAGCACCAACCGACACTCGCCGCCCGTCAGTTTTCGTGACGCGGCTATTAACGGACAGGCTCCAGACACTGGACTTTATTTTCCAGAATACATTCCGCAGGTCCCCGAAGCATTAATCAGAAATATCAAGACCTATTCGCGAGAGGAACTGGCTTTCCGGGTCATGCAACCTTATGTCGGCAACAGCATGCCGGAGCCCGTATTGAAACAGATACTTGCTGAAACGCTCAATTTCCCGATACCGCTAATTCATCTTGGCCACAACTGTTGGTGCCTCGAATTATTTCATGGCCCAACACTGGCTTTTAAAGATGTTGGTGCCCGCTTCATGAGTCGCTGCCTGAGCTATTTCCTTCGCGATGAAAAGCGAACAGTCACCATCCTGGTAGCTACGTCGGGTGATACGGGCGGAGCAGTAGCCCATGGTTTTTACAAAGTGCCCGGGGTGGAAGTCTGCATTCTTTATCCTAAAGGAATGGTGAGCCCCGTTCAGGAAAAACAGCTCACTACTTTAGGCGAAAATATCCGTGCACTGGAGGTAAATGGAAGTTTTGATGATTGCCAGCGAATGGTGAAGCAGGCTTTTGCGGATCCTGATTTACAAAAGGGCCTCTTCCTGAGTTCAGCCAACTCGATCAACGTGGCACGCTGGTTACCACAACAATTGTATTATTTTTTCGCACTGCAGCAGTGGCCGGCCGAAATGGAACCGCCGGTGGTCGCTGTTCCGAGTGGTAATTTTGGTAATATTTGTGCAGGCATACTGGCTCGTGAATCAGGACTGCCTATCCGCCATTTTATTGCGGCCTGCAATAAAAACGACATGGTTGCTGATTATTTTAAAACGGGTCAATGGCAGCCCCGGCCAGCTGAGGCCACACTCAGCAATGCAATGGACGTTGGTAATCCCAGCAACTTTGTTCGAATACTGGAAATAACGGGACATCAGATGCCCGTTTTAAAATCAATGTTGTCGGCCGATACGGTGACCGATGCCGATACCCTTGACGCCATTAGGGAAATGTGGTCGGAGTTCAGCTATCTTGCCGACCCGCACGGCGCAGTAGCGTATCGCGCACTCCGCCGGTACCTGCAAAATCACCCGGGGCAGGCAGGCATATTCCTGGAAACGGCTCACCCCGTGAAGTTTCCAGACGCCATAAAACAGGCCGTGCAACAGGAAGTAAAAGTCCCGCCTGGTTTGCTGCCACTACTGAAACAAACCAAAAAAGCAACGGCCATTGAGGCGCAATATGGGAAGTTGAAGGAGATTTTGGTGGGGAGAGGTGAGAGGTGAAAGGTGAAAGGTGAGAGGTGAAAGGTGAGTGGAGAGTGGTAGGGGCAACGCATGCGTTGCCCGCGTGAAAGGAGAGAGGTGAAAGGTGAGAGGGGAATCGATAAATAATGGTTATGGCATTTTCGGGAATTGAAGGGCCAAAGACTTTTTACGGTAGAAGACGGGAAATATTTTATTCCCAAAAGGTCGGTGTTGGAACACATCACCCCACTCACCACTCTCCACCCACCTCTCACCTCTCACCTCTCTCCACTCCCCACTCACCATTCACCTCTCTCCACTCCCCACTCACCATTCACCTCTCCCCATTTCCCAGTATCTTTGCACTATATCCCTATGCATACGCTTGAACCATTCTACAATTGGCGGCATATTTACACCAGCGAAGATGATCCGCGTTCGCCCTTTTTCGGCAAGGATTACTCTGAGTTTGAATATTCCCAGACGGTTTATAATTATTATATCCATCCTCAATGGGATGATTTCGGAAGTCGTACGCTTTATTTGAAAGTGCTGCTTGCAGATTACGATGAAGGCTATGCAATCATCGAATTGATTGGAGAGTGGAACGACGCCGTTGAAAATGATATCATGGAGCTTAAACGGGAGGTATTAGAAAAATTCATGTATGAGCATATTCATAAATTCATACTGATTGGAGAGAATGTGCTGAACTTTCACAGCGACGGAGCCGACTATTATGAAGAACTTTTCGACGAGGTAGCAGAAGAAAATGGCTGGGTAGTTTGTTTAAACATGCCCGACCAAACCCAATACGATTTTAAACGGGCGCATTTGAACCGGTATATTGAATTGATAGAACTCGATAACTGGCGAACTTATAAGCCATTTCACCTGTTTAAGAAGATAGATAACGAGCAGTTGGCGAGGCTGCATTAAAAAAACTTTTTACACATCTTTGACGTTCCGATGTTATTTTTGCGAAAACCAATAAACACTAGTTTGTACTGCATATGAAATGGTCTGAATTTTTTACATCCTCCATTGGCAAGAAACTGGTCATGAGTCTGACGGGCATTTTTTTGATTCTGTTCCTGATCGTGCATGTTGGATTGAATGCCTGTATTTGGGCGAACGATGGTGGCGTGATGTTCAACAAGGCTGCCGACTTCATGGGCTCTAATATTGTACCCCGCATTCTGGAAATTGGCCTGTTTGCGGGTTTTTTGTTGCACATTTATCAGGGTTATGCGCTCGAGCTGCAAAATCGAGCCAGGCGTCGCCAGGGCTATGCAGTGCCAATGGGAAATAAAGGAAGCAAATGGTATAGCCGTAGTATGGGCCTGTTGGGTACCTTATTGCTGCTGTTTCTGATCATGCATATCTGGCATTTTTGGGTACCCTCCCGTATCACGGGCCTTGAACCTGCCGCCTATAATCCCAATCACCATGATTTGTATGGTGAAATGGTGGCGGTGTTTACCAGCAGCAGTGGAGCTTTGATTGTGGTGTTGTACGTGCTGGGCTGTATCTCGCTGGCATGGCACCTGCTGCATGGCTTTCAGAGTGCTTTCCGTACTCTGGGTCTCAGCAATCACAAATACATACGCCTGATCAGCGCACTGGGCGCCGGATTTTCAATTGTGGTACCTCTCACATTTGCATTAATGCCGGTAAGTATTCACTTGGGATGGATATCCTGATGACCCGGATCTACAAAGACTCCTTTCTGAATAGCGACAAATAAATTTCTGTATGCTCGATTCAAAAATTCCCGCAGGACCGCTCAACGATAAATGGACCGACTACAAAGGTCACTGCAAACTGGTTAACCCTGCCAACAAACGCAAACTTGAAATCATTGTAGTAGGCACGGGCCTGGCAGGCGCATCGGCCGCCGCTGCACTTGGCGAGTTGGGATACCAGGTAAAAGCGTTCTGCTTTCAGGATTCACCACGAAGGGCACACTCCATTGCTGCCCAGGGCGGAATCAACGCGGCAAAGAATTATCAAAATGATGGCGACTCAGTATTTCGCCTTTTTTACGATACCATTAAAGGTGGCGACTACCGCGCCCGCGAAGCGAATGTACACCGCCTGGCAGAAGTGAGCGTAAACATCATTGACCAGTGCGTTGCTCAGGGTGTACCATTTGCTCGGGAATATGGCGGATTGCTAAATAACCGATCTTTTGGTGGCACTCAGGTTAAAAGAACTTTCTACGCTGCGGGCCAAACTGGTCAGCAGTTGTTGATTGGAGCCTACCAGGCCCTGGAGCGTCAGGTAGCATTGGGCAATGTGAAGATGTACTCGCGCCACGAAATGCTCGAAGTGGTAATCATTGATGGTAAAGCCAGAGGCATCATTGCACGCAACCTGGTGACTGGCCAACTCGAGCGATTCTTTGGCCATGCTGTTTTGCTTTGTTCCGGCGGCTACGGCAACGTGTTTTACCTTTCAACGAACGCCATGGGTAGCAATGTTACTGCTGCATGGAAGGCACATAAAAAAGGTGCTTTTTTCGGTAACCCCTGTTTTACCCAAATTCACCCTACCTGTATTCCGGTCTCTGGCGATCATCAAAGCAAACTGACCCTGATGTCGGAATCGCTGCGAAACGATGGCCGTATCTGGGTGCCCAAACAAAAGAACGACAACCGCCGACCAAACGATATTCCCGAAGATGAACGCGATTACTATCTGGAACGTCGCTATCCTGCCTTTGGTAACCTTGTTCCCCGCGACGTAGCCTCGCGGGCCGCAAAGGAACGTTGCGATGCAGGTTATGGTGTGGGAACCACCAAACAGGCCGTTTATCTGGATTTCCGGTCTAACCTGATCAACAAATACGGCAGAGCAGAAGCTAACAAACTTGGTATTCAAAACCCCGACGAAGCTACACTTGTGCGCCTGGGTAAAGAAGTTGTTAAGGAAGAATACGGCAACCTTTTCGATATGTACGAAAAGATTACCGGCGAAAATCCATATGAAGTACCAATGCGTATTTATCCGGCTGTTCACTATACCATGGGCGGACTCTGGGTTGATTACGAATTGATGACTTCTGTAAAAGGCTTGTATGCGCTCGGCGAAGCTAACTTCAGCGATCACGGTGCAAACCGCCTTGGCGCCTCGGCCTTGATGCAGGGCCTTGCCGATGGTTATTTTGTGATACCGTATACGATTGGTAATTACCTGGCCGATGAAATTGCGTCCAAACCAATACCAACATCGCACGAGGCGTTTAATGAAGCTGAAAAATCGGTAGCAGAACGCCTTCAGACATTGAAAGGAATCGGCGGAAAGCAAACAGTGGAAAGTTTCCACAAGCGTCTCGGCAAAATCATGTGGGAAAAATGTGGCATGGCGCGAAACGAACAGGGATTGAAAGAAGCTATCCAGGAGATTCAACAGTTGAAAAAAGAATTCTGGTCCGATGTACGTATCCCTGGCGACATCAATGAAATGAATCCTGAACTCGATAAAGCTGGTCGCGTTGCGGACTTTATAGAATTAGGCGAATTGATGTGCATTGATGCCTTGAACCGCAACGAAAGCTGTGGAGGTCATTTCCGTGAAGAAAGCCAGACCGAAGAGGGCGAAGCAAAACGAAATGATCAGGACTATGCCTATGTGGCCGCCTGGGAATTCAAAGGCGATCATAACTGGCAATTGCACAAAGAAGAACTGAGCTTTGAAGTGGCCAAGCCGTCGCAGAGAAGCTATAAATAATGTGCAAATGTGGAAATGTGCAAATGTAGAAATGTGCAAATGTGGAAGCCTGCCGGCAGGCTGGTGTGGAAATGGTGAAAAAAGCGTTTTCCTGAGTTGATTTTCACATGGCGAATACATCGATTTCGATTTTTTTTGAATCAAAATCGGTGAACAATGGAAAGCGAAAACGTGGTCTTGAAAAAATCAATGGAGCTGAGCGTAGAGATAGTCAGATTTTCTGCTGAACTGAATTCTATGGGACGGAAGTTGATTGCTGATCAAATTTTGCGGTCAGGCAGGTCGATTGGAGCCAATATATGGGAAGCACAGGACGCGGAAAGTAAAAAGGATTTTATACACAAAATAAAGCTTGCGACAAAAGAAGCAAGTGAAACGCATTACTGGCTGGAATTGTGTAACAAACTTGATTGCAGCGAAAAGCTGAAGAATCTAATCTTTAGAGTTATTGAACTGAAGAAAATAATGGCGAGAATCGTGATTACAAGCAAAGGAGATTAATAGAAACTTCGTCAATTACTGACGGAATTCATTCCATTTGCACATTTTCACATTTGCACATTTGCACATTAAACTGTTTTTGACATGGAACATTATCACATGAATCTCACACTAAAGGTGTGGCGGCAGAAGAACGCAAACGACAAAGGACGTTTTGAAACATACCAGGTGAAAAATATTTCGTCAGAAATGTCTTTTCTGGAGATGATCGACGTGCTGAATGAAGAACTGGTACGCGAAGGGAAAGATCCGATTGCGTTTGACCATGATTGTCGCGAGGGAATTTGCGGCATGTGCTCCATGTATATCAACGGCAGACCCCATGGCCCATGGGAGCAAAACACCACTTGCCAGTTGCATATGCGTGCTTACAAAGACGGTGATACCATTACCGTGGAACCCTGGCGTGCCAACGCCTTCCCGGTTATCAAGGATCTGGTGGTAGACCGCACTTCGTTTGATCGGATTATACAGGCAGGTGGCTATATTTCTGTAAACACGGGTAATGCTGTTGACGCCAACGCCATTCCTATTGAGAAAGATAAAGCTGATATGGCTTTCGCAGCAGCGGCCTGCATCGGCTGTGGTGCCTGTGTGGCGGCTTGTAAAAATTCATCTGCATTGCTGTTTGTATCTGCAAAAGTGTCTCACCTTGCGCTATTGCCGCAGGGAGATCCGGAACGTAAAGACCGTGTGCTGAATATGGTGGCACAAATGGATAAAGAAGGCTTCGGTTCCTGCACCAACACGGGAGCCTGTGAAGCAGTTTGTCCAAAAGGTATTTCTATCACCAACATTGCGCGACTCAACGCAGAGTACACTTTGGCCGGACTTAGTTCCGAATAAGGAATAACAATTTTGAAAAATAATGGAATAAGCTAGTTCAATGAATTAGCTTATTTTTTTGAAGATAGTTGATACCAGCAGCCAACTCGAAGGCTCCAAAGCGCCTCCGTTTGCGCAGCTTTTCCTATTTGTATGGCTGGCCCCACGAGCCATTGTTGGCTCAGGTTCAACTGTGTTTGCAACTGCAATTGCCAGCCAATTCGATTATTGTCTGAATAACGGGTAAAGGAAGGTCCCGCAAGCAAACCATATCGAAAATTGCCGGCCGGCTGGTGCTGCAGTCCAAGTCCCAAATCAGCCCGCCAGTAGTCGAAAAATGCGAAATCGTATCCATCGGCGGCTGCCGGCCTTCCGGCGAAATAGCTCAATGAAAAATCACCCAGCATACTAATCCGGCGAAAAAGATTGCCTTTAGTATCGAAAGGCCGGGCAATCTGGTATTGAAGACCCGCACCCCAGCTATGTGATTTCGAAAAAGAGGATAGGGGAAGCGCCCCGAACAAGCCCGCACGTTGCTGTAATTCCGGAAGCGGCTGCTGCGATAGGGCCGGGGTCGCTGTAGCAGTGCGTATGAGTATAAGCAGTACAACTCGAGCCGCCAGGCTCAACATAGCTCTTTTCACGAAACAAATATCGAAAAATTTGATTCTGTTTGACTGATTTCATTGAAAAACATTGAGGCGAAGGGTCTCTGCGCAATAAAAGGGTCAATTTTGCGATTTTGTCATATAAACTCGCTGCTTTTGAGCGTATTACGCAGAATATGGGTGATCGGATGCCTGCTGCTCGGGGTTTCGGCTATCCGGGCACAAAATCCGCTGCCTTTCAAAAACAACCTACGCAGCCAAACATTCGCCGTTCAGTCAGACACACTGCGCATCGACACAGTCAGCATAATTCCTCAAACTCTCCGGATTGTGGGCGTTGATGCGGGCACCTACCAACTCAACGAAGCAGGTGCGTACCTTGTCTGGATCGTTCGCCCTGCAACAGACAGCGTTCAGATCAATTGGCGCAGTTTCGGCTTTCGTCTTCAGCCCGTAACGCAAAGGATGAGCTTCGATAGCATCAGCAATAATATGTCGCTGGTTCCTTACGAATTCAACAACGATCTGAATGATGCGCAAAAGGGAATCTTCAATTTCGGTAATATCCAGGCGCAGGGAAGTTTCGGTCGGCAGATCGGCTTTGGCAACAGTCAGGACGCCGTGTTGAATTCGACACTTAATCTGCAACTGAGTGGCATGTTAGGCGATAGCATCGAAATCATGGCGGCCATCACCGACAACAATATTCCCATACAGCCCGATGGAACCACTCAGCAGTTAAATGAGTTTGATCAGGTTTTTTTACAATTCAAGAAAAAGAACTGGCAGCTAAATCTGGGTGATATCGACCTGCGACAGAATCAAAGCTATTTCCTGAATTTCTATAAACGATTACAGGGCGTCTCGTTTCAAACCACTAATCAGATTGGAACAAGAAACCAGTCTAAAACTCTGGCGTCGGGATCAATTGCCAAAGGCAAGTTTACCCGCAATGTATTTCAGGGGCTGGAAGGTAATCAGGGCCCCTATCGCTTAACAGGAGCAAATAACGAAGCATTTTTTATTGTGCTGGCCAACACTGAGCGTGTCTTTCTCGATGGGCAGTTGCTGCAGCGTGGCGAAGACCAGGACTATGTGATCAACTACAACACTGCTGAAGTGACGTTTACTCCCCGACGCATGATCACTAAGGACAGCAGGATACAGGTTGAATTTGAATACGCCGATCGGAATTTTCTGAATGCTAATTTCTACCTGAGTCAGGAACTGAAATTCGGTGACCGTCTTCAACTTCGTATTGGTGCCTTCAACAACAGCGACGCCAGAAATTCGCAGATCAATCAGGTTCTCGATGATCCGCAAAAGCAGTTCCTGGCTGCCCTGGGCGATAGTGTACAAAGGGCATTTTACCCCTCTGCAGTGCCTGATACTTTTGCTGCCAGTAAGGTACTCTACGAAAAAGTATATTTCAGCAGCGGAGCTGGTGTCGATTCATTTTACCGCTATTCCACCGATCCCGATCTGGCTAAATACAGCGTATCATTTACCCAGGTAGGCGCCGGCAATGGGAATTATGTCAGTGATTTCAACGCAGCAAATGGAAAAGTATACCGGTACGTGGATCCAATAGCGGGAATTAAACAAGGCGATTTTGAACCAATCACCATTTTGGTTACTCCCAAAACCCAGCAGGTCGTAAATCTTGGGATGGACTACCAAATCAACAAGAATTCGCTGCTGAAGGCCGAAGTGGCCATGAGTAACTACGATGCCAACACTTTTTCAAAAGTGGATAATGGCGACGACAAAGGGTTTGCGGGCAAATTTCAATGGAATCAGACCATGGCATTGAATGCCGCCAAAGGACTGGAACTGCTGACTTCAGCAGACTACGAATTTGTTAAAAAGAAGTTCCGCCCGCTCGAGCGATTGCGCTCGGTAGAATTTACTCGCGACTGGGGCTTGCCCATAGTAGTGACGCCCCAGGACGAAAACATCGTTAGAGCCGCTGCGGGTCTCCGAAGTAAAAAAAACCACCAGTTCAATTATCGTTTCACTCACTATACCAGAGGAAGCGATTACAAAGGCGCGCAACAGGCAATTACACATACTGCAGATTGGAAAGGATGGCAATTCAACAATGAACTGGTGGTGACCCGCTACAATAGCAGTCTGCTCAGCGGTACTTTTTTGCGACCAACGATTGATCTTAACAAACAGCTGCGCGACTGGCGCAACTGGCGAATAGGTTTTCGGTACGCTCTCGAAGGCAATACCGTGCGCGATAAGAACACAGACACCATTAGCCCGGCCGGTTTTTATTTTGATACTTATTCACTTTACCTGCGTTCTGATGAAGCCAAACAGAATCGCGTTGGCATTACCTTTTTCACCCGAATGGATAAGTATCAGTATGGCAAAAGTTTTCTAAAGGGTGATCGGAGCTACAACCTCAACCTGCAAACGGAATTGTTAGCCAATCCGAATCGCCAACTCACCCTAAACGCCACTTTCCGAAAACTTCATATCATCAATCCGTTGGTTTCGCAGCAGGATGCGGATGAAAGCATACTCGGCAGGGCGGAATATTCGATGAGCGAATGGAAAGGCTTTCTGACTGGAAACATGCTATATGAAGTAGGGGCAGGACAGGAGCAGCGCCGGGATCTTTCCTATCTGGAAGTTCCCGCTGGCACCGGCGTGTATGCATGGATCGATTACAACAATGATGGCGTACAACAACTCAACGAATTTGAGCTGGCGGCCTTTCCCGATCAGGCTCGCTTTATCAGAATACTTACGCCAACCAATGAGTTTATCAAAGCCAATTACGTTACACTAAACTATAGCTTCGGAGTCAACCCACGTTTGCTATGGGATCAGAGCAAGGCCAATGGTCTGCAGCGGTGGTTGGGCCGATTCAACTACAGCACTTCGCTGCAGACCAGCCGAAAGGCCATATCGGCCGGCAGCTTTGAATTCAATCCTTTCGGCTATAGCCTGAACGATACAGCCCTGATTACCCTCAACACCATCATGGCGCATACATTGTCATTCAATCGTTTCAGCACTCGTTGGGGTATCGACGGAACTATTCTGCGCAACAATGGAAAATCGCTTTTAACCTATGGTTACGAAAGCCGGGAACTGCGCGATCTGACACTAAAGCTGCGAGTCAACTTCAGTCGTTCACTCACTTTCAACCTGAACGGCAGGCGCGCCAACAATTCTCTTTTCACTCCCAACTCACAATTCGATAATCGCAACTACGATCTCGACATCAATAGCATCGAACCCATTCTAACATTGATAAGAGGAACCGCCTTCCGGATGTCGCTGGGATACAAACTGGAGGATAAACAAAATCTGGAAATATACGGTGGCGAAAGTTCGAAGTCACACGCATTTAATCTCGAAACGAAATACAATGTGCTGCAAAACAGCTCCATCACTGGCAAGTTCACCTACAACAGTATCCGGTTCAACGCAGCCAATGGAAGTGCAACCACTACCGTCAGTTATACCATGCTCGATGGTTTGCTACCCGGACAAAATCTGCTTTGGAATCTTACTCTTACCAAGCGGCTGCTCAATAATCTCGAATTGAATTTTCAATACGACGGAAGAAAGCCTGCATCTGCGAGAACGGTGCATACGGGAAGGGCGGCGATTACGGCGCTGTTCTGAGGGGCGTGAAACGTGAGACGTGAGAGGTGAGAGGTGAGAGGTGAGAGGTGAGAGACGAAAGGTGGGAGGTGAAACGATTATCTGTGTCATCTGCGTATAAATCTGTGCAATCTGTGGGAACCGAACTGTTGCTCGCGTCTGTAATTTAACTATAGTAAGAAGCTTTCAGTTCCCGCAGATTGCACAGATTTATACGCAGATTTTCGCAGATATCTTTAATTCAAGTTTAACGCCTCATCTCTCACCTTTCACGTCTCACGTTTCACCTTTCACGTTTCACGTTTCACGTCTCACGTTTCACCTTTCACCTCTCACCTTTCACCTTTCACCTTTCACCTCTCACCTCACACATTAAACCGAAAATGCATCACATCTCCATCTTTCACTACATATTCTTTTCCTTCGATCCGCAGCCTGCCGGCGTCGCGGCATGCCGCTTCTGAACCGTATTTTACAAAATCATCGTATGCTATCACTTCAGCTTTAATAAATCCTTTTTCAAAATCCGTATGGATTACGCCTGCTGCCTGCGGAGCCTTCCAGCCTTCCTGGATTGTCCAGGCACGAACCTCCTGCACGCCTGCAGTAAAGTAGGTGTAGAGCTTCAGCAATTTATAGGCAGAATGAATCAGGCGGTCTAGCGCCGGTTCGGTCATTTTGTATTCTTCCATGAAAAGCAGCCGATCTTCCTCGTTGTCCATTTCAGCAATCTGGGCCTCAATGCTGTTGTTCATTAAAATAACTTCAGCGTTCTCCGACTTTACAGCTTCCTTCAATGCTTCCGAATATTTATTACCCGTGTGCATAGAAGCTTCATCTACGTTGGCCACGTACAATACCGGCTTATCGGTGAGCAGGAAAAGATCTGCAATAGCAACCTTTTCTTCTTTAGTTAAATCCAGTTCACGAATGCTGCGCCCTTTTTCCAGGTGAGATTTACATTGTTGCAAAATGTCCAGCTCAGCCTTCAATTTGGGATCTACACGAGCCTGCTTTTCTGTTTTCTGAATTTTCTTTTCTACGCTTTCCAGATCTTTCAGCTGAAGTTCGGTATCGATGATTTCCTTGTCAGCAACTGGATTAATAGCCCCTTCATCGCGCAAGATATTCTCGTCTTCAAAACAACGAATCACATGAATGATAGCATCTACCTCGCGGATATTACCCAAAAACTTATTCCCCAGTCCTTCGCCCTTGCTTGCTCCACGCACCAGACCGGCAATATCCACGATTTCGATCTGAGTGGGTACAATACGCTGCGGAACTACTAACTCTGCCAGTTTGCTGAGCCGGGGATCAGGCACGTCTACCAGACCCACGTTGGGGTCGATGGTGCAAAAACGATAGTTGCTGGCTTGCGCCTTGGCGCTATTGCTTACCGCGTTAAACAGGGTAGATTTTCCAACATTCGGCAATCCAACAATTCCGGCTTGTAAAGACATGATTGAACAATTAAAAAGTCAAATGTCAAAAGGAAAAATTGAAGCGCTAACTTCATGTGTTTTCAATTCTTCCTCTCTAATTTTAAATTCGTTGCGGCCGCAAAGATAGGCCAAAATCACGTGCCAGAGCCTCGGTTTTTGCCCAAAACACCCGTTTCGCTTATCTTGGGAACTGCTTACCTGCTAGCAACTTATCAACCATAAACCGTTTTTCATGGCTCTTAGTCGTATCTGGACAGCCTTTATTCTAATTTCCGTCATTGCAGCTGTGCTGAGCATTCTATTTAAGCCTGGCCAGCAGCAGCTTTTTGGTAACCTCGTAACCGGAAAATCGGGCGACACGCTCAGGCTGCAGCAGGTAACCTCAGCCGACCTGCCGGAAGAGGTACAAGTTCAGTTCGCTTCAGGAGCTGCCACAGCAAAATGGGGAAGGCAGACCGTGATGGCCGAGCAGGGCGGACTGTACAAAGTGTACCAGCTACAGCAGGCCAATGGCTTGTTTGAAACAGCCAAAGACGCGGTTTCACTTAGCATCAGCCTTATTGGAGTGCTGGCATTGTTTCTGGGATTCATGGCTATTGCCGAAGCAGCAGGTGGTGTCCGTTTTTTATCGCGCATCATCTGGCCTTTCTTCTCCCGTATTTTTCCAGAGGTACCACGCAATCATCCCAGCATGGGGCATATGGTCATGAATTTTTCGGCCAACCTGATGGGACTCGACAATGCTGCCACACCCTTTGGCATAAAGGCCATGCAAAGCCTGCAGGAACTCAATCCCGACAAAGATCGGGCTTCCAATGCGCAGGTAATGTTCTTGTGTTTACATGCTTCCGGTCTCACGCTTATTCCAACCGCAATCATTGCTGACCGGGTTGCATTGAATTCGCAGCAACCCACTAATATTTTCATCCCCTGCATGATTGCCACTTTTGCGGCTACCATGGCTGCATTGATCTTTGTTTCCATCAAGCAGGGTATTCGAATATTGCAACCCGTGTTGCTACTATGGATCTTCGGTATCGTGGCCATTATTACTGCGCTGGTGGCCTATATTGCATCGCTAAGCAGCGAAGGCGTGCGGATTTTTTCCACCAGTCTGAGTAATGGGATTATTCTGCTGATTCTTGTACTCATTGTAATAGGTGGCATTTACAAGAAAATAAACATTTTCGACGCATTCATAGATGGTGCGAAGGGCGGCTTCGAAACAGCCATTCGCATTTTACCCTATCTGGTGGGCTTGCTGGCCGCCATCAGCCTGCTGCGCAATAGCGGTGCCTTCGACTTTTTGCTCGATGGTATTAAGTATGTATTTGCCTTGTTTGGCGGGGATACCCGCATTGTGGATGCCTTGCCTACCGCATTGATCAAACCGCTTAGCGGAAGCGGCTCCAGAGCCATGATGATCGATACACTGCAAACGCATGGACCAGATGGATTTATCGGAAGCCTGGCATCGGTATTCCGTGGCTCAGCCGACACGACGTTTTACATTATAGCAGTCTACTTTGGAGCCGTCAGCATCCGGAATTCACGCTACTCAGTAGGTGCCATGTTATTCGCTGATCTCGTAGGCATCATTACAGCTATTGCTGTTTCGTATTTGTTCTTTGCATAGAAGAGAGAGTTGTGGATTTGTTAAATTGAAAGTTACCAAATCTGCGAAAATCTGTGTAAAAATCTGTGCAAATCTGCGGGAACAGAACTGTTACACTTATCGGCAATCTGCTAACAGGACAGGCCTTTCTGTTCCCGCAGATTTACGCAGATTTTTGCACAGATTGACGCAGATCATTACAGCATCAACCAAACAACTAAACAACCAAACAACTCAACAACTAAACAACCAAACACCTCAACAATTCAACAACTCAACAACTACACAACTAAACAACTAAACACAAAAGGGCCCCGTTAGATAACAGGGCCCTGCTTTTAATACTACTACTTATACTGCTTAACGATTCGCGAAAGATGTCAAAACGCGTGACACGCCACCACGTAACACAACGGTGTAAGACCGTTTTTCAGTGGGGTTAATCCCGTTCAATTGGGCAACAAAATTGGTCGTGCCCGTTTCACGCACAATCAATGTGTCGTTCAACGAGGAGGCATAAGGAATAAAATCCGTCACCTGCGTTTTGGAAATATTGGTGAAAATATTTGCCTGACGTTTTACCGAAAACACGTCTACAGCGGGCCTTGCAGCGGTGCTATACTGGAAATTGGCAAACCGGAGCCGGGCAGTGCTGTCCGTCGGTATCACAATATTGGTTTCTACCGTCAACTGCTGTGGAGCGGTGCTGGTATCGTAGGCAAAAATGGTGTAGTTCTTTCCCGCTTCCAGGTTGGGTTGAAACGAAAGTGGTACCTGGCTACTGCTGGCCAGCGTGTCGCGCAACAGCATATTGTTGTTGGCACCAGTGACGGTGAACCCGTAAGCACTCGAAGGGAAAGCCGCACCATAAGCAATAGTGGCACCATTTACCGGCTTATTGTCCACATACAAAAATGTCCGGTTGCTTCCAACAATGGCGTTATACAGCTGCACATTGGAAGTATTGGTAAAATCAAAGTTTTCTTCGATCGTGGGATCCAGTTCCTTATCGCAACCGGTGGTCAACGCCATTGTTGCGATCAGCCCGCATCCTGCAATCATATTTTTAAGTGAATTCATACAATTCAATTTTTCAGTTGATTAATTAGGGCTGAGAAAACCAGCACTCACGTGTATGGTAATCAAGTTTGCTGGGATCGGCACCAATGCGTATCAGTTCGTTCATGTTCCAAACATATTCCGAATTGTAGCGTGGTCTAACCCGCTGAACCGTTTTGCCATTGTTATCGGCGAAGATCACATTCGGAAGCGCGAAGTCGCGATACACCTGTTGTCCGGTTTGAGGGTCTGTGTCCAGATAGTGATAACGGCGCATATCAACCCATGTCTCACATGCACCATGAATATACAGCGCAATATATTTCTGCAGCATAATATGCGTCAGGGTCAAATCGGCGGCAGCCGCCGGTACAATCACCGTGCTATTCAGATAATCGGCTTTCGCGGTAGGAGTGATTTTGTTTGCGTCGGGCACATTGGTTTCGAATGTGCTGGTGAGCATATCAAAATGCAAACTGATACCATTACGGTAAGCTGTCAACGCACCCGGCTTATCGCCGCTACGATGTAACGCTTCGGCTTTTATGAATGCAATCTCCGCAGCTGTCATTACCGGAAACTCCGAGTTATTGCGGAACAGATAACGGCAGTTGTTATCGTTACCGGGAGTAGTGTTAGATACACCCGCCGTTTGGCTGATGCCCCAGAAACTTTCCGGGCGATCGTTGGCCGGGAGGTTGGTCCCCTGGTTAGGCAACAGGCCTTTGAAAGTTCCATTGGCATTGGGGCGAAGCATGTACCAGGCGCGCGGATCACTTACACCAGGGAAGGCACTGTTTACTCCCGACATCAAATCGGCGATAAAGCCTGACTGACGGATGGCATACTCGTTACCGATTGCCACATTGGCCAGGTTACCACGAAGCGGACCAAAGAAATTGGCCGTACCACTCACGCCGGTGTTAGCAAATTTAACGTTGGCGTTATCTGCATTGGCTGTAATGGACCGGTCGCAATAATAGATCACAGAATCAGCCTTGTAAATCGACTTGTTGGTGAGGTGATTGTACAAGCGGGCCAAAATGCCGTTGGCAAATTTTTTCCATTTTTCGCGATCCCCATTGAAAAAATATGCATCGCCTTTGGCCAGGTTTTCCTGACTTACATTATCACCTGATTTTTCCAAATTTTCCAACGCGGCCCAGGCAAGTTTTTTTACATGTTCATAAACCTGCTCCTGGGTTCCGTACTTAAAGGTAAGCGCGCTCGAATTAAACGACTCATTTACGTCAATCACTTCGCCATGGTAGTCAGAAAGCGTAAGCCAGCTCCACGCGAAAATGGCCTGTGCAACGCCCACGTAATCCCATTTCTTTTCTTCCGTGCCCCATTCAATCATCCTGTTGAGGTTCTGGCCCAGATCATAGAAATGGGTCCGCCAGATAGAGGCGGCGTTATCACTTACACCAGTAGTACCACCCATCTGATCATAACGACCACCAGAGTTACAGAACACAAAATTCTGGATATACTTACCGATAAATCGGATATCATTCATCGGGCCATGGCCAGCACCATTGGTGCCCATGGTAGCGATCATATTCGGAAGCATTTCCTCTACCGGCACACGCACTGGTGCGTTGGGGTTGGCATATGCTTCATCGATCTTTTTGGTACAACTCGCCAGCAATATACCGCCGGTTGCCACCACTGATAAATACTTATATATGCGTTTCATACAATTTTATTTAAAGTTTCAACAGGAATAACGGTTAAAAGCCGGCACGCAAGCCAAAGTTTACGCTTACAGGTGCAGCGATATTACCGTAATCAAATCCCCAACCACCTACACCACGGGTACCAGCCGTATTGCCGCTCACGGCAGGGTCTGCACCGGTATAGTTGGTAAAGAGGATCAGGTCGTTTGCCGTTACGAACACACCCAGCGACTTGAACAATTTCCAGTTGCGAATCAGATTCGATGGCAGATTGTACGCGAGGGTGATATCGCGAAGGCGGAACCAGTTGATGTCTTTTTCAATGAACTCTTCTTCCGGCAACCGCAGTGTACCACCCACCGTTCCATAATACTGATCGTTGTACGCAGGAATGAAGGAGATGGTATTCACAGTTGGATTCGAGGTGTTTTCCTTACCATCGCGCAATACGCCGTTGATCACACGGGGTGTATAACGATCATCTGTGCGCGTACTAACACCACGAGTGGTCAGATACATGTCGGTAGCATTGAAGATATCGCCACCCACTTTCAGGTCCCAAAGGAAACTCAGCGACCAGTTTTTATAACGGAAGCTGTTCAACCAACCCAAACTGAAATCGGGATTACGATCGCCACGCACCTTGAAGGTTGCATCAACAATTGGCAAACCACTGGCTGGATCAATAAGGATATCGCCCGCATCGTTACGAAGATAACCTGAAGCCGTGATGGCTGTAGTTGGTCCACCCTTGATCAAACCGCCACGCGCGTTGCCATAAGTCCATGTATCGGAAATGTAGAACTCCGGTACGTTATCCGGCAGCGAAACCACTTTGTTCCACATTTTGTTGAAGTTGAAACGCATGTTCCAGGTAAAATCGCCACGTTGTTTAATGGCATAATCGATAGCCACTTCCACACCCTGGTTGCGGGTAGAACCCACGTTGATGGTATTCAACACAAAACCGGTACCATAGCTGGTACGGAAGTTTTCAACAATCTGTTTGTCATTAAACGTGTTGTAGTACGTAACATCAAGACCCAGTCGGCTCTTCAATAGCCGGAATTCCGTACCTATCTCATAAGTATTTTGGATTTCGGGCTCCAGGAAGAAGTTGTTATTAGTGAAACCGTAGTAGAATCCACCGCCACTTGAAAGCGAGTTAGTAAATACCGACTGGTTAGCATAAGGTGCGCTTGAGCGCGCTGTGGTTGCCAGCGATGAACGTAGTTTCCAGTAGCTCAGGATATCGCCCTTGATACCTGGAATCAGATCGCTCATGATGATGCTTAAGCTACCGGCAGGATAGTTGTAGTTGCGATAAGCTTTGGGGAAGATCGAAGAGGTTTCAAATCTGTGCGAATAGGTCAGGAAGATCATATTGTCGTAGCTAATGGATGCTTCGCCAAAATATGCCAGCTGACGGCTTTGCACATAGTTATAGTCGCCGGGATTAGCCGTTGCGCGACTAAGGTACTGACGTGTATTCACTCTCGTACGACTACTATCGCCCATCCATTGGTCGATCTGGTCGAGCGTAACCACCTGGCCATTTTTCATCATCTGGTTATTGCTGTTCAACGAATCAACCAGGTTGGTTCCGTAAGCTGCAAACATTTCTGTTCTGTAGTCCTGCCACATAGAGCCCACGATAACACGGCCGCTAAACTTGCCCAGCTTCTTGGTAGCTGTAGCCGTGATGGTATGGTTGTAACCATTATAGTTACGGTAGTAGTTATCCTGCTGACCACCTGCACCACGTGTCAAAATGCTCGAAAGCGGATGGAAGAAGGACCAACCCTCCGTTTCGTAGTGATCGTAACCAAACCTGCCAGCCAGCGTCAGCCAGTCGGTAGGGCGGATATTAATACCCATGGTAGCCAGGTAACGATTAGTTTCGTCGAAGCCACGGTTGTAGTTTACGCTAAAGAACGGGTTGTCGATTTCGCCATTAGGCAACGCTCCATACAACAGTTCTTTTCCGCCATCGTCCGACAAATAATCACTCACATCATTGTTGGCAGGCCAGATCATCAGGTTGAGCAAATAGCTGCCCGCACCACGTTTGGGTTTATCGTTGGTACTGCGGATGAATGAAATAGAAGGATTGATATCGATATACTTGCCAATCTTGGTGGTATTGGTGATCCGCAAGTTGTAACGGCGATATTTGTTTTCCGGTACTACACCAGATTGATCGAAAAAGCTACCTGAAAAGCGGAAGGTGGCATTCTTTTTTCCGATGTCAGCACTCAGGTTATGCGTTTGTGCAAAACCTGTCTGGAAAAACTCATCCACATTATTATAACGGCGTTCCGATTCTTCATAAGCCGGCCCGAAGTATACGAAATCGGGTACATAAGAACCGTTACGACCGGGTCCCCACTTAGTAGAGTAGGAAGGAAGGCGGGTAAGTTTTGAAGCCCTGAATGAGTTATCGTAGTTTACACGAAGCTTACCATCATTCTTACCTTTTTTGGTGGTGATGATAATGGCACCCGAGCTGGCCTGGCTACCATAAAGAGCGGTAGCTTCAGGTCCTTTCAACACCGTGATGCTTTCAATATCCGCGGGGTTAATATCTGCCACCCTGTTAGTATAGTCACTGTTCCGGTTGGCTGTCTGATTGATATTACGAATGGAATTCTCTACCAGACCCAGACCCGTGTTGGTTCCGCTGGTTTCATTCACCGTTGAGTTATCTACAATGATACCATCCACCACAAACAGCGGTTGGTTGTCGAGGGCCATCGAGTTAAATCCGCGCAACACGATCTGCGTGGAAGAACCCGCCTGGCCGCCTGTAGGGTTAACGGTCAAACCTGAAATGCGACCTGCCATACTGTTCAGGAAATTCTCCCGCTGAGTTTCGGCCAGTTCCTGTCCATCCACTTTCTGAGCCGAATATCCCAACTCACGTGGATTCCGTTTGATGTCCATGGCAGTAACGATAACCTCGCCAAGCGTGCCATCAACGGCCTTAAGCGAAATTCCGATGCTGTTGCCATCACCAGGTTTTACTGTTTGTGTTTCATAACCCACGTACGACACCTGAAGGGTTTCGCCCGGGTTAATGGCGATACTGAATTTACCCTGAGCATCCGATTGCGTGATCCGGTTGGTGCCCGACACCCGGATGGTAACACCCTGCAAGGGGGTCTTGTTGTCATCCGAGAGAATCGTGCCGCTGATGGTTCGCTGCTGAGCCCAGACGAGTCCGGGGGTTAGGGTAAACAGCAAACACAACGCCACTACTAACTGGAGAGTTCTTCTCATAGCTGTGTTGTTTTAGAATATATGTAATTAAGCAGTTTAAAATATTGATGCCTTACAATAATTGTATGCCGGCATCTGCATACGGTTTCAAACGAGGGTCGGAGGGTGGTAATTCAGTGATTAGGATATCGATTTTATTCAGTTCACATATTTGTATTGGTTGCACAGTATTGATCTTTTCGGCAATCGACAAACAAACTACCTTGCGCGCCGATTCTATCATTGCCTTTTTCATTTGCACCACTTCCCAGTCGTTGTCGCTAACGCCATTTTGAATATCAATGGCATTGGTACCAAGAAAACAGATATCCGCATTCAATTGACGGATCTTTGCAATGGCTTCAGGACCAACAGTGATTTTCGAGCTTTTCGAAATGCGATCTCCAATCAAAATCACTTCAATATTCGGATGATCCATGTACTCCAGAATGGCAGCTATTGAACCGGAAATAAACGTGGCTTTGAGCTGGGGCGGCAACATGCGCGCCATTTCTACAATAGTTGTGCCCCCACCAGTCAACACAAACATGCCGTTCGATATTAAACCAATGGCCTTTTGAGCAATCTTTCTTTTTTGTAATTGAGAATAAACGCCGTCGTTGGGAATATGAACCTGGCTGAACGAATTGGACAGAGCGCCACCATGTACCTTGATGAGTTTGCCCTCATCGGCCAACTCCTGCAAATCTCGACGCACAGTATCTTCCGATACTTTGATGTCGACGCTAAGTGAAGACGACAACACTTTGTTGTGCAGGTTCACCTGTTGCAGAATATAAGATTGGCGTTCTTTCTTTAGCATGCAGCCGTTTTGATCGTCATGTTAAATGTAAATTAATTTCCGGCACAAAAACGCAGAAACCGGAAAAAATCTGCAAAAAGGGGCAGAGGCACGCAAAAAACCGCCAAATTGTGGAAAGGCTGTGAATAGCCATTTCCGCTTTGCAGGAAATGACTAATGCAGTCTTATTGAGGCAGGATCGCCTTCAGCTTACGCCGGAGCGAAAAATTGAGGATCAGCAATCCGGATACGGCGGCTACAAGGGAGGCGAGCAGGATCGCAATCTTGGCATTGGTTATATGTGTCTGATCGTCGAAAGCCAGAAGCGTGATAAATATGGCCATGGTGAAGCCAATACCAGCCAACAGCCCCACGGCACCAATGTGTTTCCATTTTACACCAGCAGGCAAACTGGCAAGTCCCAGCAATACGGCCAGCAGCGAAAACAACAAAATTCCCAGGGGCTTACCCGCGAGTAGTCCGAAGAAAATGCCCAGGCTGCCATTCGACAACAGATCGTCAGCCCAACCAGCTTCAATAACGATTCCTGTGTTGGCAAGGGCGAATATGGGTAGTATTATAAACGAAACCGGCTTGTGCAGGAAATGCTGAAGTTTGTATGAGATGGTTTTGCTACCTCCGGTGCCAAATGGTATGGCAAATGCAAGCAGCACGCCCGTAATAGTGGGATGTACGCCCGAATTGAGCATGAAATACCACATGATGACTCCTGCAACCAGGTAAATCCAAAGTATATGCACCCGCAGGCGATTTAAAATCAGCAGCACCCCAAATATGCCCAAAGCGATGAGCAGGTTGGCAACAATCAATCCCTTTGAATAAAAAAATGCAATTACGAGTATAGCTCCCAGATCGTCGATCACTGCTAATGCTGTGAGGAATACCTTTAACGCAACCGGTACGCGCCGTCCGAGCAGAGAAAGCATTCCAATTGCAAACGCAATATCGGTTGCCATGGGTATCCCCGCACCGGGTTGTTCGGGTGTTCCATAGTTAAACAAAAGGTAAATACCCGCAGGAATGAGCATACCACCAGCAGCAGCAAATACCGGTAACAGGGCGCTCTTAATGTCCGACAGTTCGCCGATATAAACTTCTCTTTCCAGTTCAAGCCCAATTAACAGAAAAAATATTACCATCAGGCCATCGTTGATCCAGTATTCGATACTGTGACCTCCGAGTTGCGCATGCCAGAAACCAAGGTAGTGCTCACTTAAAGCACTGTTAGCGATTAGCAAACTGACCACGGTACAACCAATTAGTATGAAGCCGGCGGCTTTTTCACTGTCAAAAAACTCTGTAAAAAGTTTAGTTAATTTCATCGACTTCATCCTTTTTTCCGTCGCAAAAGTAAGGCTTATGAGCCGTATAGTGTATTACTGCGCCGGATACCACCCGATAACAGGGTATTTACATTTTTGCATTTTTTTTAAACTTAAATGGCACATAATTTCGTTCAAGGGAAATAAATAAATCACCATGAAAAAAACGCTTTCAATCGCCCTGGTCCTCCTCGCTCTCGCTGGTTCCTCATCGCTTAAAGCTCAAACTCCATATCGTACAGCGCTGGGTGTGAGGGTCAGCAGCAGTCCGGCCATGGTTAGCAACTCCATTACACTAAAGCATTTTATTTCGGAAACCGCAGCCATTGAAGCGCTTTTTTCCTTTGGCGATCCGCTTGCGATCGGTGCCCTTTATGAAATTCACAAACCACTATCAGCCGAAGGGCTACGCTGGTTTTATGGTGGCGGCGCCTATCTGGGTTTTGTGAAGACGTATAATCCTGTAAAAGATCGTAACGAAACAGATCCAAACTTTGGTGCGCAGGGTGTGCTTGGACTTGATTACAAATTTTCTAATGCCCCAATAAATTTGTCGGTAGACTGGAAGCCGGAACTGAACCTGGTGAGTGATATTAATTTTGAACCCGCGGCAGTTGGCTTCTCAGTAAGATTTACATTCTAAGTCATAACGCAAAAGTCAAAAGCCAAAATGCAAAAGTGCATTTTGGCTTTTGACTTTTGCGTTATGACTTTATTCAAATAGTTCCCACTGCGTTTTCGGCCTCCGTGCTTCCAGCCAGCGGAAATTTGGCAGACGCATTTCTGATGGATTCTTCATCCGAATAGGGTAGATGGTACCAGTTACTTCGCTACGAAAAACGACCCGCTCCAGTTCTTTTTGTTTGAAGTAAATGTCAATCACATCGGAAGTGGATTGATTAACGCCGGTATAAGCGCTGTCTTCATCCTGGATATAATAAATACATTCTGCAAAACCTCTTGCTCTCACAGAGTCGATATTGCCATCCAGAAACCATCCGTCAATACGGCTGGCGCGAATCTGGTTGTACACGCCGGGTTCCACTTCATTGACCATAAAGCCATTTTCAAAAGCTTCCACCCGATCTGCTTTTTTGTTTCGGGTGAATACCAGTATGGTGTCGCCCGTTATCTGGCTGTTTTGAGCCCATACAACCGGATCCTGATATAAACGAAAAACAGAATCCCGCAGCGAGTAAAACATGCTGTCGCAAACCGACTGCAGGGAGTCATTATAAATCCTCACGTGGTGAAATGCCTCGAAGTAGCGGTCGGTACTATCACCCGGTGCCAGTACCACTTCTTTGCGACCGGTGACGGTATCTGCCACCAGTGAATCGATTCCGAAACGATCGGTCAGGCGGGCGCTGAACAAAGTGTCGGCAGTAATATAAACAGAATCATTGTTCTGCTTCAATATCAGCAGGGGCTTGCGAGTGGCCAGCACTGCTTCCGTTTTTTTATCCTGAATAACAAGGCCACCCATTAAGGTAGTTCCCTGAGCAGAATCGATAATGATGGCGTTGCCGGTTATCTGGTAAATGCTGTCTGTTTGAACTACATTGTTGCCAGTGATTCGTACCCGTTTTCGTGTATCAGTTATAACAGGGCCCTGACCAAACTGCGCTTCACCAGTAGCCTGATTATAATATCCATCACGGGTATCGATTATTCGTCCGGACGTGTCGGTAATACGTGTTTGGGAAATGAAACGGGTGGTCCTGGTCTGGGTATTGTAAAGCATCGAATCCGTTGCGATCTTATACGCCGGATCATTTAACCGAACGTTCTTCTTAAAATACACGTCTTTTAAATCGGCATAATACCATCCTTCCTGGCTGGTCAACACGGTCTTTTCGTTCTGCACTCGTCCGCCATTTTTATAAATACCCAGATTGGTATTCATATTGTATTCCAGATCGGGAGTGGTAAGGGTGCCTTTCCCATCAGTCAGCTTTACATTTCCGTCCAGGTATGCTACGCGTTCATTGCCCAGGTAGCGCAGGTGATTGGCATAGATATCAGCAGTGTCGGCATCTTTAATGTGCACGTTCTTCCAGGCTTCAAAAGTGTTGGTACGGCCATTCAGTACGGCACTATCGCACCATATGATCGCCGTGCCCTGTCTCATCTTCACATTTCCTGCCACAATGGTCAGCCTGGTGCTATCGTCGATGGTTTTGAATGTGAGGGTACGCGTGTTGTTTAAAACATGAATTTTTCGAGTTGTATCTGCCTCCTGTGTTGGTACAGGTTCCTGAGCAGCCAGATCTCCCACAGAAAAAACTGTGATCAGCAGCAGCAGCAAAGGTAGAAATGGCTTCAAACTCACTGTGGAATAGTATCTTTCTTGGCGGGCGAAGTTAGCGCACCCGATTTGTCTTTTCTACCAAAGAGTGAAAAATTAACGTAGCGTTTGGGGTGGGTTCGCAAATCATCGAGCAAAATTTCTGAACTCAAAATCACGTCCTGCAACTTGTCGTACAGTTTTCGATCGTTAATAAGGGCACCCAATGTTCCCTCGCTGCTCGTAAGCATATTCATAGAAGCCTTTAGCTGCCCAACCGCGCTTTGAAGAGTATCCATTGTTTGCTGCAGATTGAGGTTGGCCAACTGCCCGGTAAATTGACGGGTGTTGCTGATAATGCCATTGATGCTGTCGTTATTTTGCCGCAAATTAGCTGTAATTGCTTCCACATTGCCAAGTGTAGCAGCCAGCGATCCTGATTTGGTATCAAGCAGGTTGGCCAGCGACGATGAAGCCTGGTTGAGATTGGCCATGGTAGCCTGGATATTACCTTTCGTTTCGCCATCCATCAGCTTGTTCAAATTAGCAAATACCCGGGTCAGTGAATCCAGTGTTCCCCTGATCTTCGTCAGGGTGGGGGCCACTTCTGATGTAAGGCCGCCGAAAAGCCCTTCATCCACACGGGTTGGTATTTCATCACCATCTTTAAGGTAAGTGCTGGCATCGCCTTTGTCAATAAAGATCGTGCTGGAGCCCAGCCCTGCAATGGGAGCGGAAATATAGGCCACTGAGTTGGTAGCAATATTCACATCTCTTGTGAGACTGATGGTTACTTTGATCTGATTGACATCCTTATCCACTTCTTTGATATCGTACACTGTGCCAACTGTGAGGCCGTTGATCTTTACTTCGTTGCTTCGTGTAAGTGCCCCAACTTTATCAAATACAGCATATATCTTGGTGGTGCGGTCAAATACATCTTTTCCCTTCAGGAACTTAAATCCGGCAATCAGAAGCCCTAATGCCACAATTGTTATAATTCCCACTTTGGTTTCGTTGTTGATCTTCATGTTCGTACAAGGTTTCCGCTGCCAAATTAGCCAATTAAATGCAAATGTGCTGATTAGATAATTTGGGAACTTGTTGCATTCTCATCCAACTACAAATTCTCAAATTGACTAATCAGCACATTCAAGTACTGTGCCGTAGAAAAAAGGCGCACTACATACCGCTGGCCATTTGGCGGGCTTCCAGTTTTTGTTTATAGGACCGAAAGGCCGACACTAAAGCGTCTACGGTTTCTTCCTGGCCTTTGTCGCTGTTTAAATATTTTTCTTCTTCGAGGTTGGTCAAAAATCCAAGTTCCACCAACACACTTGGCATGCCTGTAGCCTGAAGCACCCAGATACCTGTGTGGTTACGTTGCTTCACCCCACGACTAACACGGCCGGCTGCTACAAATTCCTTTTCGATCAGGTCGGCCAGATCGAGACTCTTTTTAAAAAATTGCTGGGCATAAATCAACATCCTTGCTTTTTCCGCAGGATCAGAGGGGTCGGGCATCACCACCTGTTGAGTAGAATCCTCCATTTCGCCATAAATCTCCTCATTGAGGTTCACAGCACTCACCTTGGCGTCATTTTTCCCCACTGCCCAAATATAAGTTTCGGTACCACGGGCCGGATTTGGTGTAGTCCAGTAACGGTACTTGGGAACCTTTTTTGTCACCTTTTTGCGCTTGCTTCCTTTGCCGGTGTAACTGGTACGTGTGGTATAACCGCTAATGGCACGATTCTTTTTAGGCGGAGCCGAATTACAGTGGATGGCAATGAACAAATCGCCACCCGAACGATTGGCCAGATCGGCACGGTAACGGTTATCCTCTGTCTTGTTGGTTTTGTTGCCGGGAGCTATATCGCCCGTGCGTGTGTACACGATCTTGAGATCAGGAAATTCCTTTTCAAGCGCTTTACCAAATTTCAAAGCAACAGCCAGGCTTACTTCGGCCTCGGTAGAAAATGATCCTTTGGCACCCTGGTCAAATCCTCCGTGACCGGCGTCAATAATCAATGTACGAATAGCTGCCTTGGGCGGTTGATCCTGGTGACCGGTAAAAGATGTCAGCAGAATGCCGGCGATCAAAACAGGGATCAATAGAACAAGGATTCGTTTCATCATGAGTTTTCCTTTTAACGGGTTAAGTTTGGAATCTTCACAAAATGTTTAGGGCTGAAAGATTTACTTTTGTCCCCACCGTATGAACCGACTGCGCAAATTTAGTTTAAAATCCAGTTTGAAGTGGGCATTTTTGCCCATATTCTTCTGCTTCATAACGTGGTTTGTCGCTGCGCAGCGTACGAAAACGGGTGATTTTAGTAGAGCTTTAACAACCCGGATCGATACCATACCAGCAACGGCAGACTCGAGCCGCTTATTGTCTGATGCAGCAACTGACACGCTACCCCGACCCACAGCAGATACGCTGGTTCCCAAAATTGACACGCTCAACCTGAAGCTTTCACGCGACTCTATCACTGCCCCCATCCAATACTTTGCCCAGGACTCCGCGGTGATCCTGATCAAATCGAAAAAGGTAATGCTCTATGGCAAAACCAAAACCGATTATGAAGACGTTAGCCTGGAAGCGCCCGTGGTTGACATCGATCAACAAACACAGATCCTTACAGCTTACAACCGTCGCGACTCTGCCGGCACGGTGATAGAAGAAGCAAGTTTCAAGCAGGGAGAGAGCAAGTATATCATGGACACGGTGCGGGTGAACTTCAAGAACCAGAAAGCGATTACAAAAAATGCCATTACGCAGGACGGTGAAATGTTTGTTCATGGCGACGATGTAAAAAAAGCCGATAGCACCACCTTGTACGTCAGGGGTGGTTTTTTAACTACCTGCAATCTGGATCATCCGCATTTTGGCTTCCGTGCCAACAAGATCAAGATAGTGAACAAGAAGGTTGCGATATCAGGTCCTGCCCATCCCGAATTCGAAGGAGTACCGCTGCCGGTATATGTGCCATTTGGATTTTTCCCACTGAACAATAACCATAGCTCGGGTTTCCTGCCGCCCCAATTTGCTACCAACGATCAGATGGGGCTTGGCCTTGAGGGGTTGGGGTACTACAAAATCATCAACGACTACTGGGACGCCAAGCTGTATGGAAATATTTATTCTTTCGGCTCCTGGTCTGCCAATATTAATCCCACCTACTACCGGCGTTACCGGTACCGGGGCGCGCTGAATTTTGGTTTGCAACGTACCAAACGAAATTTCAAAGGCGACCCCGATGAAGCAAAGATCAACAGCTTCAGTCTGAACTGGAGCCATAGTATGGACGCAAAGGCCCGCCCGGGCATCAGCTTTTCTGCCAACGTAAACGCCAGCTCAACCCGCTACAACGAGAACGTGCCTAATAGCCCGCAACTCAATTTCCAAAACCAGATGGGCTCTTCGATCACCTACTCAAAGACCTGGATCGATAAACCCTATAACCTGACGCTGAGCGCCAACCATACGCAGAACAATACCACCAGGTTGGTAACAGTCAGCCTGCCCGATATGGGCTTTACGGTAAACACACTTTACCCCTTCCAGAAAAAAGAATCAGCCGGCAGCAAGAAGTGGTACGAGCAGCTTGGCATAGCCTACAACGGCAGCTTCCGTAACTCTGTTTCTTTTTACGACACCGCATTCAAACTGCGCAATCTGATTGATACTATTCAATGGGGCGCGCAACACAATATTCCCATTACACTGGCATTACCTGCGATTCTCGATGGCGCTGTCGTAGTGTCGCCGTCAGTCAGCTATTCACAGGTATGGGTTTCCCAATCTTTCGAAAGAAGGTGGAACGCACAAACCGAAAAGCTGGACACGATCGTGAACAAAGGATTTTATTTGGATCAGCAGGCCAGCTTCGGACTATCTCTCAATACTGCTTTGTTTGGGACCTTCCAGTTCAGGAACAAAAAGCTGATGGCCATCCGCCATACCGTAAGGCCTTCAATTGGCTTTAGTTACCGGCCCGATTTGTCGAGCAAGTACTATTATAAAACCCAGGTCAATAAGGACGGTTATGTGTCGGAGTTTTCGAGGCTGCAGGGAGGTATATTCAGTGGTTATGGCAAAGGCAAAAGCGGAAGCCTGAATTTTCAACTCGACAACAACCTCGAGGCCAAAGTGCGCAACAAAGACAGTACCGGACAGGAGCCTGACCGTAAAATAATGCTCATCGACGGTTTTGGCGCCAATACCAGTTATAATCTGTTGGCCGACTCGCTGAAGCTGGCACCGGTGAATCTGTACTTTCGTACCAACCTTTTACAGAAAATAAATATCAATGCCAGCGCAATCCTGAATCCCTACCAGACAGATAGTGTTGGTGGAAACATCGACCGGTATGCCTGGGAGGATGGAAAATTCAATTTGGGGCGAATCAGTTCGGGCAGCCTTGCTTTTTCCACTACTTTTAAAAGTAAGCCACGCGATGAAAACAAAGACAAACAGCGGCAACAGGAGATGGATCAACTGTTGAATGACCCGATAATGGGTCAGGATCGGCAACGCCTGCTCGATGAAATGCAACGTAACCCTTCCGAGTTTGTTGACTTTAATATTCCCTGGCAATTCTCGCTCTCTTATTCGCTTTATTTTGCCGAGCAGTTTAAACCAGATTACAGCGGCTTTGAAAAGATCGTCCGATCCAGCGCCAGCTTTAGTGGAAGCTTCAGCCTGACGCCAAAATGGAATTTTACACTGAATGGATTTTACGACTTCGACACTAAAAAGCTGCAGACCTTCTCCATGTCAATCAACCGCGAAATGCACTGCTGGCAAATGGCCATCAATATTACCCCCATTGGCATCTATCGTTTCTTCAATATCACCATCAGCCCCAAATCGGGAGTGCTGCAGGATCTGCGCATCAACCGCACACGCAGCTTTTTCACCGGATTCTAGTTGCAAGCTGCGGCATTCACACAATGCTGATCAGAGATAACGTTCCTTCATGATCTTTTGGTGATGAAGTGTATGACCAATCAAAATATAACCGATTCCCAGCACATAGGTAGGACCGTTTGATGCGGTGCCTCCCGCTTCTAATTGATCGGCATCAAATGACTGAAATAGCAGTTGCGACGAACGACGCAGCACCTGAAATTCTTCGACCAGCTTATCCCAGGTACGATTCTGCGATTTGGCGTTTTGTACATAGAGATTTTCGTCGAAGCCTGGCAATGGAGTAGGGTCGAGCCTGGCGAAACGAAGAGCACGATACCCAAAAATTCGCTCAGCGTCTATTATATGTTGCAGCACTTCTTTTAAAGTCCATTTGCCGGGGGCGTAGGCAAAATCATGCCTGTCGGCTGGTATGGTCTGCAAAAAACGAATAAACGACGCACTCTGATTGTCGAACGCCTCCAGCAGATCGTCTTCGGGCACCAGTGCCATGTAGCCATGAAAATAAGAAACTACCCGGTCGGGATTAGGTCGCATAGTTGATGTGGTTTTGGGTTGAAGGATACGCAAAAATAGAAAAAGACGAACAACCGGGTTGTTCGCCTTTCTATCGTTCGAAGTCTGTTGAAAATTAATTTCTCTTATCCTGCCGCACTTTGGAAGGTGCCGGCTTTTCTTCAGCAATTTTGGCGGCCAGCTTTACCGCTTCAAATGCATCAACCAAACCTCCTGTTTTGCTGATCTCGCTCAGATCCACCATTTCGCCAGTACCTGGTTCCGTTACTTTCTGGCCGGGACCTTTTGCCGATTTTTCAATCACCATTTTCACCTGTTCAGGAGTAAGCTGCGGGAAATATTCGAGTATAAGCGCTGCTACACCTGCTACCACCGGCGAAGCCATACTGGTGCCCTGCAGACTCATATAGGTGTTTCCACCAGGCACGGTGCTGTAAATTTGCACACCCGGAGCAAACACATCTACTTCTTTCTTACCGTAATTCGAAAAGCTGGCAGTTAATCCACCTGCTTTCGGATCGCCACTGGCGCCAACGGTTATCCAGTTGCTGGCCCTTTGCTGGTCTACAAATAAAGGAGTTGGAAAATTCCAGCTGGTATCAATGTTCTGAGCGCTGTTACCAGCAGCATGAACCAGCAGCACGCCTTTGCTTTGCGCATAACGCACCGCATCATCTACCCACTGCTTTTCCGGAGAAAATCCTTTTCCGAAACTCATGTTGATAACGCGGGCACCATTATCCACCGCATAGCGAATGGCCAGTGCAATGTCTTTGTCGTGTTCATCGCCATCGGGCACCGCGCGAATGCTCATGATCCTTACGTTGTCGGCTACACCATCCATTCCCAGCCCATTTCCTCTGGAAGCGGCAATGATTCCGGATACGTGAGTACCGTGCATGGCCGACTTCTTGCTCACCATCACATTGGCGTTTCCGTAGAAACGATCGTTAAAGTCGCTGTAGTTATCGCCCACCACTTCGCCTCTGTAATTGCGAGGCGCTTTTTCAATAGCATCCTGCTTCAATATTTCATTTTCCAATTGCCCCATTTCTCCTTCCAGGTCATCGAGGAGCATATAATTGGTAATGTCGTCTGTTTCATTGTCCCGGCAAATGCTCACCATAATCTTTTTCACATGCATGGCCGTATCGTTGTCTGAAGTAAAATTCTCAAGCTCAGAGCAGGCGTATTCATCTTTACCCAATTGCTTGCGAATAGCCGCGTCACCAGATTCAATAATCACCTGAACCATCTTTAGCTGGTCAAAAGTTTCCTTAAGCTTTTCCAGCACTGCTGAATCTGCTACAGGTCCTACCACATCCGCTTTGGCGCGCCAGTACATTTCGTACTCTTTGGCTTCGCTGGGTGAAAGGTTAGAGGTGGCCACGGTAGTATTACCCCATTTCTGACGCAGCTTGTGGTAAACCCTGGTGGCTTCATAGCTGTCCTTTTCTACGTTTTCTCCTTTGGCATTTCCAAGAAAATTCCATCCATACACGTCGTCTACATATCCATTCTTGTCGTCATCAATTCCATTGCCAGGAATTTCACCCGGATTCTTCCACAATACCTCTTTCAGATCTTCATGAAGGGTGTCTACGCCCGAATCAATAACAGCCACTATCACGGGCTTGCTTTTCAGCTTTTTCGTTTGTAAAAAATCGTAAGCCCTGGCAAGGTTGATTCCATAAAAGCCTTCCTTTTGCTGGTCCATCAGATGCCAGCCTTTCGGAACTTCCGTTTTTTGGGAAAATGAGGCAAGCGAAATAGCAAAGGAGCCGGCCGCCAGTAGGGTACGACGAAGGGTTGAAGTCATTGTTCACATGTGTTTAATCTTGCAAAAATGGGTCAGGTGGCAAAAATATGTGTTACCACTCATACTATTTAGGCCAATAAAAACCCCGCAACGTGTCTCGCTGCAGGGTTTGGTTAAATCGTTGACGATGAATCAGCTTTATTGGTTGCTCAGTTTCAGCTCTACGCGTCGGTTTTTCGCCTGCTCCGACTCCAGATCACTGGTAGTCAGTGGCTTATCTGGACCATAACCAATTGCATTTATGCGAACTTCTTCGATACCTTTCTGCACCAGGTAGATTTTTACTGCCTGTGCCCGCTGTTCTGAAATGCGTTTGTTCACTTCATAAGCTCCCTCTTTGCTGGTATGCCCTTCCACGGTCAATTTAAGGTCGGGGTTCGATTTCAGCAGGCTTACCACTTCGTCGAGCACCTTGTACGATACAGTGGCCAACAAAGCGCTGTTCTTTCTGAATTGAATTCGTTTGGCCGCGTATTCCACTTTTTCTACAATCTCTTTTTTGATCTCGGGACAGCCGTTGTTGGCAATTGTGCCCGGCTGGTCAGGACATTTATCTTCCTCGTCGTTTAGCCCGTCTTTGTCGCGGTCGCCGATCGGACAACCCTGCAGGCGAGCCAGACCTTTTTCTTTCGGACATTTATCATCTTTGTCGGGCACAGCATCACCGTCAGCGTCGGGCCATGGGCAACCATTGTTCTCTTTGTCACCTGCCTTCTCCGGACATTTATCATCTTTATCCACCACGCCATCGCCATCCTTGTCACCCCAGGGGCAACCTTTATTTTCTGCAGGTCCCCAAACATTGGGGCAGGTATCATCTTTATCTGGAATACCGTCGCTATCCTGATCAGGACAACCATCCAGGGCGGGGGAGCCCTTTTGCTCCGGGCATTTGTCCTTCTTGTCGGGAACACCATCGCCATCCTGATCCTTGCCAGCTACTTTTACCGGCTTACCCAGGAAAACGCCCAGGCGGATACCCATGGTTTCGTTCCTGAATTTGCCATCGTAGCTGGCTGATTGGTACATATCGTGCAAACCACGGCTGTAATGCGCCGTAAGTAAAACACGTCCAAATTCAAATCCTGCAAGCGCATTCACGCCAAAATCATAGGTGCTGTACTTGCCTGGTCCGTCTCCAACAGGAAGATCATCGATCTCGTCGGCACTAAATGCACCGTTCTTGGCCACGTATTGCGACCTCACGCTTCCGTTGTAAAAAAATGAAAAGTAAGTGCCACCACCCAGTACAAACTTCGCTTTTTTACCAAGCGGAATCTTTCCTACCAGATTGAACGGAATTTCGATATAGTTGATGAATTCTTTTCTGTCCACACTCAGGGTGTCGCGAAAAGTTGTATCCATTACTTCATTATACTTCCTGCCCTTATTGTAAAAAATTACTCCGGGCTGAAATACAAAATTTCCCTTTTTGTTGAAAGGAAGATCGGCGATGAACCCGAAATGGCCGCCGGTCCGTTTTCCATAATGCTGCTTGATATCGTTCCAGTTGGGAAGATTGTTGGACTCCAGTATATCGGATTGCTGCACACCGCCAACAACGCCAATCCGCAGTTGTGCGGTGGCTGCAAGTGAACACAGAATTGAAAGGAACAGGAGAGTAAAGATCCTTTTCATGGATAAAAAATTGGTTATTAGGATATTGATTCCGATTTCGATAAAAGTAGCCCTTCACGGCTTCCAACTTTTACGAACCCAGTACTACGAACGAAAATGAAGGCCGGTTAGTATCTAAATATCAAACTTTATTCCCTGTGCCAGAGGCAGTTTGGTAGAATAATTGATGGTATTTGTCTGGCGACGCATATAAACTTTCCAGGCATCGCTGCCGCTCTCCCGGCCTCCGCCGGTTTCTTTTTCACCGCCAAAGGCACCTCCAATTTCCGCACCCGATGTGCCTATGTTTACATTGGCGATACCACAGTCGCTGCCGGCTGCCGACAAAAATTGTTCTGCCTCCCGCAAATTGAGGGTCATGATGGAAGAAGACAGGCCCTGGGGCACAGCATTTTGAATGGCAATAGCTTCGTCAATGCTGTCGTATTTAAGTAAGTATAAAATGGGAGCAAATGTTTCATGCTGTACAATCCGGAATCCGGGCTCCACTTCGGCAATACAGGGCTTAACATAGCAACCGCTTTCATATCCTTCACCCTCCAACACGCCCGCCTCCACCACAAATCGGCCGCCTTCTTTTTTGCAGGCTTCCACCGATTCAAGATAGGCGTTCACAGCATCGCGATCAATAAGTGGTCCCACGTGATTCTGCTCCTGCAAGGGATCACCAATCTTTAGCTGCGCATAAGCAGCGACCAGTTTCTGTTTCACCTGTTCATACACCGACTGATGAATGATCAACCGGCGGGTGCTGGTGCAGCGTTGACCAGCCGTGCCAACCGCACCAAACAGAGCGCCGAGTATGGCTATATCGAGGTCAGCATCTTTAGAAATGATAATTGCATTATTTCCCCCAAGTTCAAGCAATGAGCGTCCAAGCCTCGCTGCAACTGCGGCTCCTACAGCCTTACCCATGCGAGTGCTGCCGGTAGCTGATACCAATGGTATCCTTTTGTCATTGCTGAGCCATTCGCCCACATCGCGCCCGCCAATCACCAGCCCCGACACACCTTCTGGTACATCATTTCTTTTGAAGACTTCAGATACAATCTGCTGGCAGGCTACCGCGCAAAGGGGCGTTTTTTCTGATGGTTTCCAAATGCAAACATCGCCACAAACCCAGGCCAGCATGGTATTCCAGCTCCATACTGCCACCGGGAAATTAAAAGCGCTGATGATGCCCACAATTCCAAGTGGATGATATTGTTCATACATCCGATGGCCGGGCCGTTCGCTATGCATGGTAAGTCCGTGTAGCTGACGCGACAGGCCAACAGCAAAATCGCATATATCAATCATTTCCTGCACCTCACCCCAACCTTCCTGCAGGCTTTTACCCATTTCGTACGACACGAGTCGACCCAGCGAGTCCTTATGTTCCCGCAATGATTCACCAATTTGACGTACCACTTCACCGCGGCGGGGCGCGGGCCACTGCCGCCATTGCAGAAAAGCGCTTTCTGCCTTTTTAACCACCTCTTCATAGCCATGTGAATCGGCCGATTCAACTGATGCAATCAGCTTTCCATTAACTGGTGAAACTGATTCGATCAATGGTCCTTTGCCGGCCAACCAGGTGCTGCCGGTGCTGAGTCCTTTATTTTGAGAAGCTATTTTTAAATCTTTCAGGAATTCCATATGACTAATATTGTTCGCTTTCGTTAGGAAATTTAACGTCTTTCACGTCGCGGATATACTGTTGTACAGCACCCGTTATCTGCTCATGCAAATTTAAATATTGACGAAGGAACCTGGGTTTGAATTCGGTATTTATACCCAGCATGTCATGCATTACCAGCACTTGTCCGTCGCAATGCATGCCTGCACCAATACCAATAGTGGGTATCTGCAGGCTTCGGCTCACTTCTGCCGCCAGTTGCGCTGGAATTTTTTCCAGAACAATAGCAAATGCGCCTGCTTCCTGCAACTTCAGAGCGTCTTTTCGCAATTTGTCGGCTTCTGCTTCTTCCGTTGCGCGTACCACATAGGTTCCAAACTTATTGATCGACTGTGGCGTAAGGCCCAAATGGCCCATCACCGGAATGCCTGCGCTTACTATTTTGCGAACACTGTCCAGCACCTCATCGCCACCCTCGAGCTTTACCGTATGTGCACCGCTTTCTTTCATGATACGAATGGCTGATGCAAGTGCGATCTCGGAATTGGACTGGTAATATCCAAAGGGAATGTCTACCACGATAAGCGAGCGCTGCTGCGCCCGAACAACACTCTGGGCATGATAGATCATTTGATCGAGTGTAATAGGCAGGGTGGTTGTATGACCCGCCATTACGTTGCTGGCGCTGTCGCCCACCAGTATAATGTCAATTCCGGCGGCATCGAATATGCGTGCAAAAGAATAGTCGTAGGCCGTAATCATACTAATCTTTTCACCCGCGGCCTTCATCTTCTGAAGTGTATTGGTGGTTACTTTTTTGGCGGTGCTGCTTACAGACATGTTGGTGTATAATTGGCCTGTGGGTTGTGCCGCTGCTGCAACACCTCCACTGGCAGTTAAGCTTGCGATTTTCCGGATAACTCCTCGTACAGGTTCTGCACCAGGCCATCGGCAAGACCAATCTTCGGAACAAAAATTTCCTCAGCATCAGCCCAGCGCATTACATTGATGTAGATCAGCAGGGCTGGGACTATTACATCTGCACGATCTTCGCGTAATTTATAAGCAGAAATGCGTTGCGCAATCGACATATTGCTGAACTCCTTATAATAATCACGAAGTAGTTCCAACGAAAGCGCTTTGCCTTCCTTACGTTTTGAAATGGAGAAAATCTTGTTGATATTTCCACCCGAGCCAATTGCCGTTACATGGTGATAGCCTTTGGTCTTTGTTTTCACAAAGTCCTTCAGCTCGTCCCACTGGCTTTCATCGACCTGATTTTTCAACAAACGAATGGTTCCAATGTTGAAGGATTCCTTGAATACGAGTTTGCCATCGCTAAAAAAAGTGAGTTCGGTACTACCGCCGCCCACGTCGATATACAAATACGACTCGTCTACTTTCAGGTTTTCGGCCACATGGTTTTCGTAAATAAACGAAGCTTCCTCCTGACCACTGATGATATGAATATCAATACCCGTTTCGGCCTTGATTTTTTTGATGATGCTGGCACCGTTGCGGGCATCGCGCATGGCCGACGTAGCGCAGGCACGTAAATGTTTGACGTCGTACACATCCATCATCAGCTTATATGCCTTGATAGTATTGATGATCTTTTTTGTGCGGCCTTCCGATATCTCACCCGAATCGAAAACGTCGAATCCAAGCCGCAAGGGTACCCTCACCAGCGCCATTTTGATAAAATCGGGTTTTGTCCTCGGGTTTTCTATCACATCTGTTATCAACAAACGCGCTGCATTACTTCCAATATCAATGGCTGCCAGTCTCAAGTTGCTTCATCATTTTTTTGAACAAATACTCATATATCTCCACCTGCGAACGAACCTTACGGCCCGGCGTTCTTTTATAGGTGTTCGATTGCTGGTTGTCGAGAATCCGCGCTTTTACATTTCCCCGAAATTGAATATTCAACAGGTCCAGCAGTTCCTGGCGAATGTTTGGATCCAATACGGGACAGGTGGCTTCCACGCGGTGCTCCAGGTTGCGCATCATCCAGTCGGCCGAAGATATATAAACTTTTTCTTTGCCTTTGTTGTGAAAAACCCACACCCGGGCATGTTCCAGGTATTCGTCCACAATACTTACGGCTTCCACCGGAGCTTTGAATTTTTTGTTTTCCGGCAGCATGCAGAAAATACCTCTAACGATCAGTCGAAGCGGCACGCCTTCACGGGCGGCTTCGTATAATTTGTTGATCAAACCTTCATCAGAAAGCGAGTTCATCTTGAGGGTGATGCCGCAGGGTTTTTTCTTCCGCGCCTGATGTATTTCGGCATCTATCCAGCGATATAGTTGTTTCCGTATGAAATGAGGGCTCGGTATAATTACTTTGCACTGCCGTAGCTGCTGCTGCGCAGTTCGCGGATGCTCAAGAAACCGGAATATCCTGTTGATATCGGCCATAATTCGCGGGTTCGATGTGAGCAGGCAATGATCTCCATAAACGCGGGCTGTCTTTTCATTCAGGTTGCCCGTGCTCACAAAACCGTAAGAAATCGTTTTCCCCTTCACTTTTTTCCGAATCAAACAAAGTTTTGCATGCACTTTCATGTTGGGCATGCCCACCAGTACACGGGCACCCACTTCCTCCAGCCTCGATTTCCATTCCAGATTGGCCTCTTCATCAAACCTGGCACGCAACTCCAGCATCACGATCACATCTTTCCCGTTACGTACAGCATTAATTAATGCATTCACGATTTTTGACTGCGATGCGAGCCGATAGCAGGTTATCTTAATCGTGGTTACATCGGGATCGATGGCAGCCTCCCGTAAAATATCAATCAAAGGCGTAAAGCTATGATAGGGAAGATGCAGCATAACATCTCGCTCCAATACCACATCACTTACCCGTCGCTCCAGCAACAACGGATGATCAAATGGCTTTTTACGCTGGCTTTGTTGCCGGAATACCTGGTCAGGAAAATCCATAAAATGCCTGAAATTGTGAATTCGTCCACCAGGTATCAGGTTGTCGCGCCTCGACAGATTCAGTCTTCTCACCAGGTACTCCAACAAGCCCGGATCCATCTCTTTGTCGTACACAAAACGTACCGGCTTTCCTTTCCGGCGATTTTTCAACCCTTTTTCAATCTTTTGAATGAGGTTGGTGCTCAAATCACTTTCAATGTCAAGTTCCGCATCACGCGTTACCTTGAAAACATAAGACTGATACATATTATACCCGAAATAGTAGAAAATTTCAGGTAAACAAAAGCGAATCACGTCTTCCAGCAGTATAATACGATGCTCTCCAGCTTTCGAAGGCAGTATCAGAAAACGGCCCAACACGCGGCTGGGGACTTCGATCACAGCATACTTCTTTGTCAGGCTGCTGTCTTTACGCCACATCACCACGCCGAGATAAATAGACTTGTCGCGCAAATCCGGAAAGCGGGCTATGTTTTCAATCATGAGAGGAATGACATTCGGACTCACTTCGGCATCAAAATAATTGCGCACAAAGACCTGCTGTTCGGGACTGAGTTCCTTTTCGTTCACCAGAAATATTTTCTGTTTGCGCATTTGGGTCAACACATCTTCCCAAATACGTGCAAACTCGCTCTGCTGATTGAGCACCGTTAATTGAATGCCATCCAGTATTTGTTGCGGATTTTCCTCAAGATGCATGTTTGCCCTGCTACCGGCCTGCATCATCCGTTTGAGTGTGGCCACCCTTACCCGGAAAAACTCATCGAGGTTGTTGGAAAAGATCCCTAAAAACCGAATACGCTCCCGAAGTGGGACAGTAGGGTCTGCTGCTTCCTGCAGCACACGCGCATTGAATGAAAGCCAACTTATATCTCTTGCAATCAACCGGGGTTTAGCCAATGCCATGCTATCGTTTGTCTGTTGAATCATAAAGGTACTATTTACCTGCTGGCGGGCAAGATGGAGAAAGCAGGCCGATACTGCTTCTGCCAGATTAAGAATTGATAATTTGTTAATGTGAAACGGCAGGGCTCCACTCAACCTACGGATGCACGGCGCCTCTTATTATGCCAGGGCAATAAAGCAAAACTGGTAAGGCCACCCAGCAATACTATTAATGTTTGCGAAATCCAAAGCAACCAGCCAAATGCAGCCGCAATAGGTTGACTTAGTCCGTACAACATCATTGTTCGCTCAATCAACAATGCATATCCGCCAATTCCACCAGGGGTAATGATCATGCCGATACTACCGGCAGACAAAACAGTGAAAGCTTCTTTTATTCCATACCCGGAAGTTTCCTGAAGGGCCTGAAATCCGATATAGCCACCGGCCAGATAACAGGTCCAGATAATAAGCGTGTAGATCAAAAAACTTCCACGGCTTTTCAAATGGCGTATAGTAGTAAGCCCCAGCCAAATCCTCGCTGCAATTTTCCGCAGTACGGCAAGAATATCTGAAATGCTTTTTTTCTTTACCCACATCCAAATGCCAATAGCAAGCAAAAGCAGTAACAACAGAATGAGTGGGAGGTAGGCCGTCCAGCCTGCGGACTCCGACGATACAGAATCTGGCTGAAACACCTGCGCCACCAATTGGGAGTAGAGACCGGGTTGAATGGCCAACGTAATGCCAAATACAGCCAACAAGCAAAATCCGTCGATTAATCGCTCAAGAATGATCGTTCCGATCAACTTGTCTGCCGGTATTTTTTCGTAACGCGCCAGAAGAGTACATTTCAGCACTTCGCCAAGGCGGGGAAATACCTGATTGGCCAGATAGCCGATCATTACTGCAAAAAAAGTATTGGCTTTATCGGGGCGGTACCCCAAGGGTTCCATCAGCAACCGCCACCGAAGTGCACGTATATAATGACTGAAAAGCAGGATAGCAAAAACCGGAATGAAGAGGACAAATTTTGCTTCCTGCAGCGAATGCCGAATCTGTTGCCAGCTTTCGGCGTCGATATCTTTAACGGAAAGCCAAACCAGTAACAGTCCCAATGCAAGAAACACCAGGTATTGCAGAATGGTACTGATCTTTTTTTGCATAAAATGATACTGACAACTTATCGCTTGTTGCCTTCTTTGGGGAAAACGATCCAGGGTTGAAAACTGCGAGCCTGCTCCATATCCATGGTTGCATAGGAAATAATGACCACCACATCGCCAACCATGGCTTTTCGGGCAGCCGGTCCGTTCAGACAGCAGGTACCTGACCCTCTTTTGCCTTTAATCACATATGTTTCCAGGCGTTCGCCGTTATTTACATTCACCACCTGCACCTTCTCATTTTCAATGATATTGGCGGCATCCATCAGGTCTTCATCTATAGTAATGCTACCGACATAATTCAGATTAGCTTCTGTAATGACGGCACGGTGAATCTTCGATTTCAAAACTTCAATCAACATATCCTGCAAAATTATCCAATTAAATGATCAATCCGATCTTTACGCTCTCAACTGGCTTTTGTTAACAAAGCAGATTATCAATCAGGCGAACATCTTCGCAAAAAGCTGCCACCAACAACACCAGTAATTGTTCCCCGTTCCAAATTTCAACTTCTTTCAAAGTGCTGGCGTCGGCCAGCGCCAGGTAATCCAGCCGGAACCCCTTTACAACAAGCCGCTGGCGGTATTGTTCCATGAGTTCATGGGTAGGCCCTTGCTTTAACTCGCTTTTTATTTCCTGCAGGCATGAATAAATGGCGGGTGCCATGGCGCGGGCAGTAGCAGTTAGTCGTCTGTTACGGCTACTCATGGCCAGACCATCAGCTTCACGAAGGGTGGGGCAGGGTACCAGTTCCACCCGATCGCCCAAACCAGTTAGCTGCAGCAGCCGCTTCACTACCATGCATTGCTGATAATCCTTTAAGCCCATGTAAAGATGGTCGGGAAGCACCAGTTGCAAGAGTTGATCCATGACCTGGCAAACACCCTGGAAATGTCCCGGGCGATAAAAACCTTCCCACAGTTTTTCAAGATCGCCGAGGTCGTAATTGCTGGTCGCTACCAGCCCCTCCGGGTATATTTCCGCCACTGATGGCAGGAATAAAATATCACAGCCCCCCGTCTCAAGCAGCTCAATATCACGATCAGTGCTGATAGGGTATTTTGCAAAATCCGCGGGATCATTGAATTGGGTGGGATTGACAAAAATGCTCACCACAGTGCAATCGTTTTCCGCGAGCGAACGGTTTACGAGGGCCAGATGTCCTTCATGAAGTGCACCCATGGTTGGCACAAAGCCGACAGTTTGGCCATGTCGCCTTTTACCTTCCAGATAGTTTTTTAGTACTTCTGCTTCCTGAAAAATGATCATAACATGCTCAATTGAAGCCAAATTTAGGCGTAGGCAGGGTAATACCTTTAAAAAATCGTACCTTTGCCAACGTTTTTCAAAAAAGGCTTCAATTAAACGGGAATACATGTCAGTAAAAAAAAGAGTTCTGTTCATAGCCAACGAGATGTCGCCCTACCTGGAACTGACGGAGTTTTCGGAAATTGTGAACAAACTGGCGATTAAAGCCAATGACAATGGATTTGAAGTGCGGTGCATCATGCCCCGTTTTGGAACCATAAATGAACGAAGACACCGCTTGCACGAAGTGGTGCGGTTGTCGGGCATTAATGTTTCGGTAGACAACGACGATTTGCCGTTACAGATCAAAGTGGCTTCGCTACCCAGCGCAAGGCTTCAGGTGTATTTCCTCGAAAACGAAGAATTGTTCAAGCGCAAGCACATTTTCAACGACGAGAACGACGAATGGTTCGACGATAATGGTCTTCGCACCATTTTCTTTTGTAAAGGCGCGCTCGAAACCGTTAAGAAATTTGGCTGGCCTCCCGACATCATCCATTGCAGTGGCTGGATGACCGGGCTGATTCCTGCTTATTTGAAAACTGTTTATAAAAAAGAACCCGTATTTGCTCATAGCAAAGTGGTATACACTATCGGCGAGAATACGTTTAAGGAAAAACTGGGTGCCGATTTTGTAAAAAAGGCCTTGATACATGCCTCCCTTAAAGAAAAGGATCTGGAAGCGTTCAAGGATGCCAGTAATACCGCCATGTTCCGCGGCGGAGCCAGCTTCGCCGATGCGATCAGTTTCGGTGCCAGCAATGTAGAAAAGAAACTGGTGGAGGAATTTACTAAAGTAAGAGGTAAGAAAACACTGCCATACAACGAAGAATCTGATTTAACAGAGTATTTACAACTCTATAACGAACTTGCAGATAAGTAACCATTCCAAAACCGGTATAATTTAACTTTGTGAAGAAGCATTTCCTGGCTGTCTCGCTCGGGACTATTGTGTTAAGTACCTTGCTGCTGTTTTCGTGCCGCAAAATCAACGAATCAACCAGCCTTGGTGATGACCTGATACCGCCCATCGACAATATCCATACGTTTGATACGTTGTTGGATGTGTTGGTATTTAACGACACATTTTCCCTGGCTACCGACTCAAGCACCTACACACCGGCTTACAACCACTATGTAGGTATGATTAGCAATGATCCCTTTTTCGGTAAAACCGATGCCAGGTTCTATCTTCAATTGAAACCTAACTTTTTTCCTTTCACTTTCAGCGGACGTCCCGACAGTTTGCACCTCGACTCCATTGTGCTTGTGCTTAATTATGCCGACGTGTATGGAGATACCACCGCCGATCAAACAGTAAATGTATACGAGATCGCACAAAGCAGTGCTTTCTCCGACACCATCTCCAATAATGACGGATACCTGCTTCGTAAGAATGATATCAGTTATGCAGGACTGCTGGGATCGCGAAGCTTCAAGCCGCTTATACTAAACGATTCTGTAAAAGCCTATAAGGACACTACAGTTGGACAATTAAGAATACGGCTCGATGACGCCTTTGGTCAACGAATTCTGGCATATGATACGGCCGCCGGGCAGGCTTTCCGGTCCGATTCGTTGTTCGACACCTTCTTTAAAGGTTTTGCATTAGAGTCTACATCAGGTAACGCATTGATGGGCTTTTCACTGTCGGCCGCCAATACCAAACTCGCGATTTATTATCGCGACGACAATGGCGACGCTCCTGTGGCAAAATGGGATACGCAGGTAAATTACATGTCATTCACTGCGCTGTCGGCCTCGGCCCAGTTTGTGAAACGCGACTATTCGGGTACTCCGGTTGAGGCAGCTGCCGGTGTAAATACGCCGGCCAACATCGTGTACCTGCAAGGTACTCCTGGCACATTTGCTACGGTGCGTATACCCGGACTTCCAGCATTAAACAACCGTATAGTCCACCGTGCAGAGCTCATTATGGAGCAACTATACGACGTTTCCGATTCCACCTTCCAGGTTCCGGGCGGCCTTTATCTGGATGCTTATGACGCAAATATCACTCCGGCAGGCTACCGTACCATCCCTTACGATATGTTGTTCGATGCAAACAGCAATCCCAACCATAGCGTGTTTGGCGTATATCCGTTTCGTGCCAAAGATCCAATGGGTAACTCCATCAACGTTTGGCGCTTCAATATGACACGCTATGTGCAGCACTTGGTTAATGACACAGAACCTTACTACGATCTGCGGTTGACCGCTCCATTGTACCTCGAAGACTATTTCCGCCTGGGCGGACCTTCGAGCACCAGTACAAAAGTGCCAATCGCGGTAAACACTGCTGCCGGAAAAGGCAGGGTCAGGCTGCATGGTGGGGGAGATGGTTCACAGCCCAATCCCAACCCCCAACGTATGCGTCTGCGCATCGTTTATTCCAAAATATAAAGGCGAGCTATAATCGAATATAATCGGGTGCTATCTTTGCACCCGATTTAATTTTAACTAACCCGGCAAAACCAATTATCTATGCCTTACCTGTTTACGTCTGAGAGTGTATCCGAAGGACATCCTGATAAAGTAGCGGATCAGATTTCAGACGCCCTGATTGACAACTTTCTTGCTTTTGACCCTCAGTCGAAGGTTGCCTGCGAAACGCTGGTAACAACAGGTCAGGTTGTTCTGGCCGGTGAAGTGAAATCGCGCGCTTATCTCGATGTACAGGAGATTGCCCGTGGTGTGATCCGCAAAATCGGTTATACCAAGAGCGAGTATATGTTTGAAGCCAGCTCCTGTGGAGTGTTGTCTGCCATTCACGAACAATCCGCCGACATCAACCAGGGAGTAGATCGCAAAAAGAAAGAAGAACAGGGTGCAGGCGACCAGGGAATGATGTTTGGTTACGCCAGCAACGAAACAGAAGACTATATGCCGCTGGCTCTCGATCTTGCTCATAAAATTCTGATCGAACTGGCTGCGCTTCGCCGCGAAAACAAACAAATCAAATATCTGCGTCCCGACGCTAAGAGTCAGGTGACCCTAGAATACGACGACAACAATCAACCCACCCGAATCGATGCGATCGTGGTGTCGACCCAGCACGACGACTTTGACTCAGAAGCTAAAATGCTGGCAAAAATCAAGTCCGACATCATCAACATACTGATCCCTCGCGTTAAGAGCAAGTACAAGAAGTACGCCCGTCTCTTCAACGACCAGATCAAGTACCATATTAACCCAACCGGTAAGTTTGTAATTGGTGGTCCGCATGGCGATACCGGATTGACCGGTCGTAAGATCATCGTTGACACTTACGGCGGAAAAGGAGCCCACGGTGGTGGCGCTTTCAGCGGTAAAGATCCTTCGAAAGTAGACCGTTCTGCCGCCTATGCAACCCGCCATATCGCTAAAAACCTGGTGGCCGCAGGCGTAGCCAACGAAGTGCTGGTTCAGGTGTCATACGCCATTGGTGTGGCCCAGCCCACCAGCATCAATGTAAACACTTTCGGCACTGCCAAAGTGGACATGAAAGATGGCGAAATCTCGAAGATTGTAGAAGGATTGTTCGATATGCGCCCTTACTTCATTGAACAAAGGTTGAAGTTGCGCAATCCCATTTATTCCGAAACAGCAGCCTATGGTCATATGGGACGCAAGCCCGAGATCGTTGAGAAAACCTTTGTATCGCCCGAAGGGAAAGTGGCCAAACGAAAAGTGGAGCTTTTCACCTGGGAAAAACTCGACTACGTGCCAAAAGTGAAGAAAGCCTTCAAACTGAAATAAACCGAAAGGGTTGGGCGGAAACCCAACCCTTTCTCTTTACCGGCATCAAAAAAATATCGATTATGACCAACCCCTGGAAAATTCTTGGACAGCAAGAAGTTTACGAAAACAAGTGGATTCAGGTTACTGAATTCGATGTGATCAATCCTGCCGGCGGAAAAGGCATTTATGGCAAAGTCCATTTCAAGAACCTCGCTGTTGGTGTTGTTGTTATTGACGACGACTGGAATACATATCTGGTAGGACAGTACCGATTTACACTGGATGCCTACAGCTGGGAAATTCCTGAAGGCGGCGGCGACCCGGCACAGCCACCAAGAGTAAGCGCCGAACGCGAGCTGCTGGAGGAAACGGGGCTGGTTGCAAAAGAATGGACCGAACTGGGCCGCTATCATTTATCCAATTCAGTAAGCGACGAAGAGGGCTTCCTGTTTCTGGCACGCAACCTCGAGCAGCACGCGCCCATGCCGGAAGATACCGAAGACATCAAAGTGTGGAAACTGCCGTTTTCTGAAACGATGGCCATGATAGATCGCGGTGAAATAACCGATACACTCACCATTATAGCGTTGCAAAAGATCAGGCTGATGCAACTGGAAGGAAAATTGCCCTCCTGAAACCTTAATTTTGACCCGTGAAGACATTCAGGCATCCACAACGGCCGCGCAAAAGCTCTCTCGTTATTGGCCCCGAGGCTGTGCTAACGGCCTTGCGCGAAGGCCGCGCGCTTGATCGTATCTATTTCGATAACCGGGCCACCGGGCAGCTATTCGATGAGCTGCGGTCGCTGGCTCGCGTCCAAAACGTGCCCGTCAACTATGTACCAACAGCAAAACTCAACAACTTTAACGCCGGTGAGCACAAGGGTTGTATTGCTCAACTCGCAAAAGTTCACTATTACGAGTTGCAGGACATCATCAACCAGGTGCTGGAATCGGGGGAGGCCCCACTTTTTCTGATTCTGGACGGAATAACCGATATCCGGAACATTGGGGGCATTGCACGCACCGCCTGGTGTTGCGGTGTACATGCCATCATCATTCCCGACAAAGGGGTGGGTGCCCTGAACGAAGATGCCCTGCTCACTTCGGCAGGCGCACTGGAAAAGATTCCGTTTTGCCGCGTCAATAGTCTCATGAAAGCGGTCGATGAACTTCATCTCAATGGCATACAGGTGCTGGCTACTGAAATGGAGGGTTCGGAACTGCTATACGAAACAAAACTTACCGAGCCGGTTGCCATCGTTATGGGTAGCGAAGAAAAAGGTGTGTACCCGGCCCTTCTAAAACAGTGCGACGGCCGAATTCGCATTCCGATGAAAGGTGATTTTGAAAGCCTCAACGTTTCGGTTGCCACCGGCATTGTTCTGTACGAAGCCATGAAGCAACGCCTCCAACTGAATTCCTGATCTTCCTTTAGCGCAGGCAAACTAAACCCCGCCTGGTTTTCCGGCTATACCGGCAGCAGGTCAGTAAACCTCAATTGTTTGCTAACTTTACTACTTCATGAACAGCTCAACAATCCAACTGGTCGAGTGTCCGCGCGATGCTATGCAGGGCTGGGAGCATCCCATACCCACCAACCTGAAAGCAGAATATATCAATGCCCTGCTGAAAGCAGGTTTCCATTCCATCGACTTCGGAAGCTTTGTGTCGCCCAAGGCTATTCCACAAATGGCAGATACCACAGCGGTGTTGAAGCTGCTTGACAAAACAGCCAGCCGCTCAGCCTTACTGGCAATAGTGGCCAACGAAAGAGGAGCAGAAGAGGCTGTTGCTTTCGACAGCATCGACTACCTGGGCTATCCATTTTCCGTATCACCCACTTTCCAAAATCGAAATACCAATGCCGGTATCGAAGAGTCCTGGATCCGCGTAAATCGAATTCAGGAAATTTGTATCCGAGAAAAGAGGAAACTGGTTATTTATTTGTCGATGGCGTTCGGCAATCCTTATGGCGACGAATGGAATGAAGAAATCGTATTTGCCTGGGCCGAACGCATGCAGGCTATCGGCGTGCCGGTTGTATCACTTGCAGATACCGTAGGGCTGGCCAGCCCTGAACAGGTTGGCAAAATGACCGGGCACCTGATTCAGCACCTTAGCGACACAACTGTTGGTGTGCATTTGCACAGCCGGCCCGACAACTGGCGCGAAAAACTGGCAGCCGCCTGGCAGGCCGGCTGCACCCGATTCGACGGCGCCCTCCGTGGTATCGGTGGATGCCCGATGGCCAATGATCAACTGGTTGGCAACATGGATACGCTGAACATGATCCACTACTTCGACGAATTAAAACAACATCTCTTAATCGATCGCGCACAATTGCAGGCCTGCCTCGACATATCGACAAGGGTTTTTGTATAAATTATCGGCCATGGAGTTCATGACACCCATTTCCATTTCATCGCCTGAGCAAAAACTACGCTTGCAGGAACCGTTGCTCCTGCTGGGATCCTGTTTTACAGAACATATCGGCCAGGCTCTCAACGAAACGGGGTTTCAAACACTTCAAAATCCCAATGGAATACTTTTTGACCCCGCCAGTGTGGCCAAAAGCCTGATTTCCTATGTGGAGAATCGGCAATACGGCCCCTCTGATCTGTTTCAATGGCAGGAAGTGTGGCATAGTTGGGACCATCACAGCCGCTTTTCGGATACAGACCAACAGAAAGCTCTTTCCCGAATCAATCAGTCGCAACAACAGGCGCACGATTTCCTGAAAAAAGCCGAATGGATTATTATTACGCTGGGGTCGTCCTATTCATACCGATTGACTGCTGAAGCAGCGAATGCCAGTGCTGTTTGCGACAACAGACTACTGCATCCCTATCAACATAGCCCCGGAGTAGCCAATTGCCATCGTGCTCCCGGTTCCTGGTTCCGCAAACACCTGCTCGACATTGAGGAAACAGTGAGTCTGCTCGACAACTGTTATCACCAGCTGTTGCGGTTCAACCCGCGTTTAAAAATCATCTTCACTATAAGTCCCGTTCGCCATATTCGCGACGGGGTAGTGGCTAACAACCGAAGCAAAGCCCGTTTGATTGAGTCCGTACACCACCTGGCTGAAAAATTTGATCGCATTTACTATTTTCCAGCTTATGAGCTCGTGATCGATGTGTTGCGTGATTATCGCTTTTTTGATGTAGACATGGCGCATCCGAATTTTGCGGCAACAGAATTTGTGTGGGAAAAATTTGAAAACTCATTCATCAACCCAGACGACTGGCCTTTGATGCAGGATATAAAAAAATTGCGGATCGCCCGCCGACACCGGGCCCAGCATCCCAACACAGTTGCACATCGAAATTTCCTTAACACCCATTTCGAAAAAGCGCAAGCATTGCAGTCACAATACCCATTTCTGAATTTGCAGGACGAATTGGTCTATTTTGGTCAACAGGCGGAGAACCGGTAACTGGTGCGTGTCCGATAGGTTTCACCCGGCCTCAAAATTGTGTTGGGGAACGATGGAACATTGATGGCGTTTGGATGTACCTGGGTTTCGAGACAAAAGCCCGAAAATGGCCCGTATTCAATTCCATTTTTTCCGGCTATCGGTCCCAACCAACGCGCGGTATACAAGTGTACAACTGGCTCGCTGGTCAGCAGTTCCATTCTAATACCCGCATCCTTCACTTCCACTTTTGCTGCCGGAGCAACCAATCCTTCCGCAGTTCGTACAAAGCTTTGGTCAAAACCTGTTTCGGCATTCCAGTGTGCGTCTATCGGCCGCAGCTGTCGAAAATCCCAATTGCTTTCAGCTACGGGAAGTAAATTTCCTGTGGTCACAAAGTTGGAGTCCTGCTCTAAAATTGCATCTGCAGCAATTTGTAGCTGATAGTCGGCGCAGGTGCCTGCACCATTCCTGAAGTTGAAATAACTGTGGTGAGTGAGGTTGACAATGGTAGGCTGCTCGCAAACGGCCTCAAACGAGTAAGTCAGTTCCTGGTGCTCGTTAAGTTCAAACAACAAACGGACCCTGAGTCGCCCCGGGTATCCTTCCTCGCCATCCTCGCTCACATATTCAAGTAGCAAATGTGGCTGAACTCCTGTTTCACTCACGCTAACGGTGTTCCACACTTTTTTGTCAAAACCGGTAATACCGCCATGCAGGTGGTCCGGGCCATTGTTGGTGGCCAGATGATACTCTTTGCCATCAAGGATGAACCGGCCCTTTCCAATGCGGTTGCCATAACGGCCAATCACTGCGCCGAGATAGGGGTAAACATTGAGGTAAGCCGGCGAAAGATAATCTTCCATCCTGTCCAGACCCAGAACCACATCGTTGGGCTCGCGTTCCGGCAGCTTCACCCGCAAAGCACGAATAATGGCTCCGTAATTACTGATCTCCACTTCAGTGCCGGCACTGTTTCTGAGGGTGTATAGAAATACGTCCTTGCCGTTGGAGTGTTGGAAGCATGGAAGCATAGAGTGGAGCTGTTTAGTTGTTGAGTTGTTTAGTTGTTGAGTTGTGTAGTTGTTTTACTGTTGGTTTGTTCACTATTAATTGTTTCAGCATCCTGCAGGTTCAGCAGTCCTTCCGTGGAAATCTGCGCATAAATCTGCGTAAATCTGTGGGATCAGAACTGCTGCACTGCCTGAAGCAAGCCAACAGCAAATGCTATTCTGTTCCCGCAGATTTACACTGATCATTACACAGATTTATGCAGATTTAAAGACATTCCTAAGACTAACAATTCAACAACTCAACATTTCAACAACTCAACAATTCAACCTCTAATGAATTCGATCTCCCCTGAGCTCCTGACTCTTCATGATTTCGGCTTCGTATGCCAGCCATTCCTTCCAACGACTCCGCACTTGCTCTTTGGGTAAATATGTTTCGGCTAATTCAATAAACAGCGTGTAATGGCCGGCTTCACTTTCCATAAATCGGCGATAGAATTGCTGCAGGTATGGATCTGTAAGGCCTTCGCTCAGGCGCTTGAATCGCTCGCAACTTCTGGCTTCAATCAGCGCCATCGTCAGCAGTTGGTCCAGCAAGCGGTCTTCCAGGCGACCACCGGTCCGCTGAAAATCGATCAGCTTGTTCACGTACACATCCTTTCGCTGCCGCCCCAGCTTCAGGCCCCGCTTGTGCAGTTCAGCCAGTACCAGTCGAAAATGTCCCCATTCCTCCGTCACAATAGGAGCAAGTTCGGTAATCAGTTTCTCCCGGTCGCTATAGCGCTGTATCAGGCTTATGCAGGAGGTGGCTGCCTTTTGTTCACAATAGGCATGGTCTGTCAGTATAGCTTCCAGCGAAATGCCCGCCAGGTTAACCCATCGTGGATCGGTTGGCAACTGTAAGCCTAGTATAGCCCTGCTGTCTTCAGATAGCTCCATAAAGCAAAAATAGGGGTTAAGCTGTTGGAAAACAGTCTACAAAAACGAGCTTTGCCTAAGAAATGCGATGGCAACCGGCCAGCTGACGGCCGTTGCCGAAAAACAGGCCGAAAAGGGTGGTCGGTTGCCAAGCTTAATTTTGTCAATCCCTGTACTTGTCTTACCTTTGCCGCCACAAAATAATTTTAGGAAAATAATCGGATGACTCCTTAAACAAAACAAAGATGCCTCTTACTAAAGAAAAAACCAGCCAGATCTTTGCTGAGTTCGGCGGAAAAGCCAGCAACACCGGCTCTATTGAAGGTCAGATTGCACAACTGACTGAACGTATCAGCCAGATCAGCTCACACCTGCAGGTGAACAAAAAAGATTTTTCTACTCACCGCGGTTTGATGCAATTGGTTGGTAAGCGCAAACGCTTGCTGAACTACATGCAAAAACATAACCTCACAGGCTATCGCCAGTTGATCGAGAAGCTCGGAATCAGAAAATAACTCCTCCCATCACGCGCAGACGGAGATTGGGAAAGAGTTGTTTACTCAGATAAATCGCCTTTAATCGAGTTGTTGGCGGAACTGATATACGATTATTCCCAAATTCTATCCGGATTTGGGAATAACTGTTTTTAGCCCCAGCCATTTTGTAAAGCCAATTCACGGCCAAAAAGGCTTTTTGCTGCACACTTACTTCCAATCGCTGCATAACCGTATTAATCAATTTCTATGTTACAGCAACCCATTCGCAAGACATTTGATATAGGTGGCGGACGTATGGCAACCATCGAAACGGGCCGTTTGGCCCGTCAGGCCGATGGTGCCGTTACCGTTTCCATGGGCAATTGCATGATCCTGGCCACGGTGGTAGCCACCAAAGAGCCCAAAGAAGGACAAAGCTTTTTCCCACTTACTGTAGACTATCAGGAAAAATTTGCTTCAGCCGGCCGCATTCCTGGCTCTTTTTTCAAAAGAGAAGCCCGACTGAATGATTACGAAATCCTTACCAGCCGCCTGATCGATCGCGCGCTTCGGCCTTTGTTTCCGGAAGATTATTTCTGTGAAGTACAGGTACTTGTAACGCTTATTTCAAGCGATGCTGAAATACTGCCCGATGCCATGGCCTGCCTGGCCGCATCTGCAGCTCTCGCCGTTTCTGATATTCCCATCAAGGAAATCATTTCCGAGGTACGTATCGGCCGGGTGAACGGTCAGTTCATCATTAACCCCACCCGTTCTGAACTGGAGCAATCAGATTTGGAATTTCTGATTGCCGCCACAGAAAAGAACCTGATGATGGTGGAAGGTGAAGCAAAAGAATGTAGTGAAGACGATCTCGTGAAAGCACTCGAACTGGCTCACGATGCCATCCGCATCCAGATCAAGGCACAGGAAGAACTCCGCCAACTGGCCGGAGTAACCAGCAAACGCGATTATACCAAACCAGCCAGCGACGAAGCACTGAAGCAAAAAGTATACGCTTTTGCTCAGCCCAAAGTGTACGAAGTGGCAAAAGCTGCGCTGGCCAAACACGACCGCAGCGATCGATTCAGCGCCATTAAAGATGAATTGGTTGAACACCTGAAAGCCGGACTGGCAGAAGGGGAATCCCTGGCCGACGATGTGAAGCGCATGGCTATGAACTACTACAGCGACCTGCAGTATGATGTGGTTCGCGACATGATCCTGGACGAACGCGTTCGTCTTGATGGCCGCAGCCTCGATCAGGTTCGTGCCCTGGATATGGAAGTAGATGTGTTGCCTTCTCCACATGGAGCATCATTGTTTACTCGTGGTGAAACACAATCGCTTACAACAGTTACTTTAGGAACTGCTTTAGATGAATTACTGGTAGAAAGCGCGGCTCATTCTTTCGAGTCGAAGTTCTACCTGCACTATAATTTCCCGCCATTCTCAACAGGTGAAGTGAAAATGATGCGCGGACAAAGCCGCCGCGAAGTTGGTCATGGCAACCTGGCCATGCGGTCTCTTAAGCAACTGATGCCCACCGGCGATTTCGCTTACACCGTTCGCGTGGTAAGCGATATTCTCGAGTCGAATGGATCATCTTCCATGGCAACGGTTTGTGCAGGCTCACTGGCTCTGATGGATGCCGGTGTCCCTATTCCGAAACACGTTTCGGGCGTGGCAATGGGACTGATCACCAAAGGCGACAAATACGCAATTCTTACCGATATTCTGGGCGATGAAGATCACCTGGGTGATATGGACTTTAAGGTAACCGGTACTCGCGATGGTATTTGCGGTGTACAAATGGATATTAAAGTAGACGGCCTTCGCATGGAAGTGATGAAGGAAGCATTGGAACAGGCCCGCCGCGGACGTCTGCACATCCTCGACGCCATGTACCAATGTATCGACTCAGCACGTAGCGAAGTGAAGCCTCATGCTCCCCGTATGGTGAAACTGTACATTGAGCGTGAATTCATTGGCGCGGTAATCGGACCTGGTGGTAAAGTCATTCAGGAAATGCAGCGCGAAACCGGCACAACCATCAATATTGAGGAAGTCAACAACCGCGGTGAAGTAAGCATATTTGGTGTAGCCAAAGAAGGTGTAGACAAGGCGGAAGCCTGGATCAAGAGCATCACAGCCGTACCAGTGGTAGGAGAGGTGTATGACTCTGTTGTAAAATCAGTGATGCCGTTCGGAGCATTTGTTGAATTCCTCCCGGGCAAACAAGGTCTGGTACACATCAGCGAAATAAGCTGGAAACGACTGGAAACACTTGATGGCGTGGTGAACGAAGGTGATACCTTTAAAGTAAAACTAATTGGTACCGATCCTAAATCGGGCAAGTTTAAACTAAGCCGCAAGGCGCTTATTCCAAAACCTGAGCCCCGCCCGGGTGAAGAAGAACAGGAGGCGCGTCCACCCCGCGAACATCGCGATCAACGCGACCGCGGTGGCGACAGAGGTTCACGCGACTATCGCGACAGAGGCCCTCGTCCTAACCGTGGTGGCCCTCGCGACGAAAATGCGGGCAACAATGGTAATGGTGCCGACTAAAATAAGCGGTAGTTAAACGCTTCAGAATCACATTACTCCCGCCAGTTGGCGGGAGTTTTTTTTGAATTAGATTCCTATCAATAATTTGAACCATGGCCAAACACACCCAGGTGCGATTCAACAATCTGACTGCAGAAAAAACAGAAGAGCTGATTGCCCTGCTTAGCGAGCTGGGATTCGATGGATTTGAAGAACGGGATAACGACCTGCTGGCCTATATTCCCCATACAGATGCACTTGATTTCGACTGGGCATTGTTGTCGGAAACATGGAACCTGGACTTCGAAAAACAGGATCTGGAAGAACGCAACTGGAATGCGGAATGGGAATCTAACTTCAAGCCTGTATTTGTCGAGGATTTTCTTTGTATCAGGGCCGACTTTCATCCTCCAGCAACAGGCGTGCAGTTGGAACTGCTGATTACACCGAAGATGAGCTTTGGCACCGGACACCACGCCACCACCTGGCTCATGACGCTGGCCATGCGAGATCTGCATTGGTCTGATGAAATTAAATCGGCCTTCGATTTTGGAACCGGCACCGGCGTACTGGCTATTCTGGCTGAGAAGCTTGGCGCCGACGAGGTAGAGGCAATAGACAACGATTCCTGGAGCATTGAAAATGCAAAGGAAAACTTAGAACGAAATAAATGCAGCCGGGTCACGATCGCGCTGGCCGACAGGGTAGACCCCATCGGTAAAAAGTTCGACCTTATACTCGCTAATATCAACAAGCATATTATTCTGGAGAATCTGCCTGCGCTTGTTTCACGTCTTCAGAAAAATGGCGTGTTGCTATTGAGTGGATTGTTAAGCACCGATGAAGCGGACATATCCCTGGCTGCCGCTATACAGGGCCTCGCAGTAATCAGCCGTATGGAGCGCGATAACTGGCTCTGTCTCAGACTTTCCGCCAGCCGCACGCAATAGGCAGTGTTAATAAATCGTTACCAGCTTGGAAAAAAATCGTATTTTCGTAGTTCAACTTCAACCCCCAAGGTTCTATGAATGAACTCTTGTTGATTGTTCTGGCTTATCTGATTGGTAGCGTTCCGAGCTCGGTGTGGGTGGGTCGTTATTTTTTCAGTATAGATATCCGCGACTACGGTAGCGGCAATGCCGGCGCAACAAATACATATCGAGTGCTGGGCCCCAAATGGGGAACGATTGTGATGGTGGCTGATATGCTAAAAGGGATCATAGCAGTAAAGCTGGCCCTGCTTCTACCTGACTATGTAGAAAGCGATATCCGCCTCACGAATCTACAGGTAGGTCTTGGCCTGGCTGCAGTAGTAGGTCATATTTTCCCAATCTGGGCTGATTTCCGTGGCGGTAAGGGCGTAGCCACATTATTTGGATTAGTGCTGGGCATTTCGCCACTCACTGCACTTAGTTGCTCCGCAGTATTCCTCTTTGTTTTATACCTCACGCGTTTTGTATCGCTCAGTTCCATACTTGCCAGCGTTGCATTTCCCGTTTTCATTCTGATCGTTTTCAACGTTGAGAATGATATGTACCGCGTGTTCGCCATCGCTGTGGCTTTGATGGTGGTGCTCACACATCAGAAAAATATCGGTCGCCTTTTACGCGGCAGCGAAAGCAAGGTTCCCATCCTGAAATATCGTGATCGCCGACGTCAGCGCCGTCGCGGCGAATAAAAAGCTTTCCGGCAAAATTCCTACCTTTCCTGCCTGATTCATGACCGCTTTGGTACAATGATTGAATCAGCTATTTAAACATTAAAATCATGAAAAGGGTATTCTTGTCGTTGGTTGCTGCCGGGCTCATTGCTGCAGGTTGCAGCACTAACCCGCTCACCGGAAAAAGCCAGTTTACATTATTGCCAGAGGAACAACTGCAGGCCATGGCCACTCAGGAATATACCAGTTTCCTATCGTCAAGTAAAGTGATTGCAAGCACCAACAACAAAGATGCAGAAATGGTGCAGCGGGTGGGCCGCAGGATCACTGCTGCCGTGGAATCTTATTATAAAGAAAAAGGAATTGCCGACAAGCTCCAGGGATTTAACTGGGAAGTAAAACTGGTGGATGATCCCGCTGTGAACGCCTGGTGTATGCCCGGTGGTAAAATAGTAGTGTATACGGGTCTGCTTCCTATCACCCAAAACGAAGCAGCTCTGGCTGCCGTTATGGGCCACGAAGTATGCCATGCGCTTTTACAGCACGGTAACCAACGCATGAGTCAGGGTATGGCACAGCAGGGATTGGGAGCAGCACTTAGTGTAGCTCTGGCCAACAAACCCGCTGCAACTCAAAACCTCTTCCTGACAGCCTACGGCGTTGGTTCAAATGTATTGGGCGTTTTGCCATTTTCCCGCAAACACGAACTGGAGGCAGACCGCTATGGCCTTATGTTTACCGCCATGGCCGGATATAATCCACGTGAAGCCATTGCACTTTGGGATCGGATGGAGAAGGCAGGAGGGGGACAAAAGCCACCAGAATTCCTGAGTACCCACCCTTCGGAAGGCCGTAGAAAAGAACAATTGGAAAAATATATGCCCGAGGCATTGAAATACTACAAGCCCGTGAGCAACTAACGTCGTTTGATCCACAACAAGAAATCGCGTCCGCAACAGCCCGGACGCGATTTTTGTTTGTAGCAGGGTGGCATTCCCGGCAGAAATTCGTATCTTTGCCGTCCCTGCATATGAGAACTCTGACAATCAGGACCTTATAAAAGTGTCCATTGTTGGGAACCCTTAAAATCGTTTTAAAGTATGTTACCAACAGTTTTTGAAAAGTTACAACTGACAGACGAAAAAAATCTTCTAATTCAGGGCTTACCCTCCTCCATCGAAAAGCAGTTCAGCAAGTTATCATTCTGCAAAAACATGACCCCGCTCCTCAAAAACCGGAAGATTGATTTTGCGCTGGTATTTGCCGTCAACGAAAATCAGTTGAATGGCATTCTGAAAGATGTGATGCCTTCACTGAAATGCGAATCGAAGTTTTGGGTTGCCTATCCAAAAGCAACGTCGAAGATTGTAACCGATCTGAATCGCGAATGCAGCTGGAACAGGCTCACCTGCGAAGGTTATGAAAGTATTGAACGGATCGAACTCGACCATGTATGGAGCGCGATGCGTTTCGTTAAGGCTGAAGAAGAAGTGGCGGCACCAGCACCTACTGCACGCAAACGCGCAGCGGCTCTGGCTGACTAGTTCACTTATTCCACATTATTCTTAAATGAGGTCGGTTTAATTGCCGGCCTCATTTTATTTTTACCATATGGCTTTCCTGAATATAGAAATCAAAGCGCGTTGCAGCAACCCTCAATTTGTACGCGAATGGCTCAACAGCCATCAGGCGGTTTTCAAAGGCACCGACCATCAGACCGATAGTTACTTTCACGTAAAGGAAGGTCGCCTGAAACTGCGTGAGGGTAACATCGAAAACAATCTCATATATTATCGCCGCGCCAATCAGGAAGGTCCAAAGGCATCCAGCTTCGAATTACTACCGGTCAATGATCCGGCAAAAATGAAATCGATCCTGGTTGCTGCGCTGGGCGTGAAAGTAGTGGTCGAGAAAAAGCGGGAAATCTACTTTATCGACAACGTTAAATTCCATATTGATGAAGTGCCGGGACTCGGCCATTTTGTGGAAATTGAAGCGGGCAACCTGACCCGGGATCTGGAACAATCAACCCTTGAAGCCCAGTGTGCACACTACATGCAGGTGCTGAATATCCAGCAACAGGATCTGATTGACAGGTCTTATAGTGACCTGTTAGGAGCGTCAGATTAAACATCAAAAAAAAAACAAAAGCCCCAAAACCGGCGGGAGTGGGGCTGAAGTAAATGTTGTATGGCCGGCCATGCTATTTTTCTCCGGCCAGTTGCAACACACGTTTCCATTCTTCTTCGGTAACGGGTTGAACCGACAAACGGCCAAGGCGCACGAGCGCCATTTCTTTCAGCATGGGATCGGCCTTGATTTGTGCCAGGGTCACTGGCTTCTTTAATTTCTTATGCACAGCCACGTCTACGGCTACCCAGCGCTCATCGTCGGTACTGGGATCCTGATAAGCTTCCTTCACCAGCTTTGCAATACCCACAATTTCGGTGCCTTCATTGCTATGATAAAAAAAAGCGAGATCGCCTTTCTTCATGGCCCTCAAATTTAACCGTGCTGCATAGTTGCGCACTCCATCCCAAAAAGTTTGTTTATCCTTTTCAAAATTTTCCCATGAATACTTAAACGGTTCCGATTTGATGAGCCAGTATGCCATTGCCAATGAATTAATTGATGGCAAATCTACCAAAGCTTAAGAAAAAAACGATAAGGCTCAATCCAAAAATAAAAACCGCGCGTATATTTTCTGTACGCGTGCACATTTTACGCCGACCCTTCTACATAAAGACAAAAATCCGTACCCATGAAGACAACTCTTCTGCTACCCACAACTTTCTAATTATTTTTTCGATTTTCTATTTTTTTAAACCAATTATTCAATTCTTCGTTATGAAAAAGATCAAGTTAGTTGCACTCGCGTTGTTGTCTCTCGCTGCATTTCAAACCAGCTTTGCACAAAAGACGGTAGAAGTAGGCGGAGCCCCCATGTATCCTACGAAAAACATTGTGGAAAATGCGGTAAACTCGAAAGACCATACCACATTGGTGGCGGCGGTAAAAGCGGCCGGACTGGTTGAAACCTTGCAGTCGGCAGGTCCATTTACGGTGTTTGCTCCCACTAATGCTGCTTTCGACAAGCTGCCTGCAGGTACGGTAGAAACACTCGTAAAGCCCGAAAACAAAGCAATGCTCACCGGCATTTTAACCTATCATGTTGTTGCCGGCAAGCTCGACAGTAAAGCATTGATGGCCGCTATTAAAAAAGGCAATGGCAAAGCTGAACTGACCACAGTAGCAGGTGGCAAACTTTGGGCGATGATTGAAAATGGTTCAGTGGTATTGATGGACGAAAATGGCAATAAGTCAACAGTAACCATTAAGGATGTATACCAGAGCAACGGTGTGATTCATGTAATTGATACCGTGGTTTTGCCTAAATAGATCATTGTGTCCGCAATAGCGGATGAAAATAGTTCATGCAGTTGGTTTTGATGTTCCCGCTGGTTTTCTTGCCGGCGGGATTTTTTTATTTCAAGGCCAACAACATTTGATGAAGTCGGGGCAGGCCCGTTCCGGATGGTTCTTCCAGTGCAGTAAGCCCCCGTATGCCGCTGACGTTCGGCAATCGTCGGTCTACGATAAACTTGGGAACCGAATCGGCCACATAATGTAGTAAACCTGCTGCCGGATAAACCAGCAGGGAAGTGCCGGCTACCACAAATATATCAGCCTCCATTACCGTTGCTATTGCTTTTTCAATCATAGGCACAGCTTCTCCAAACCACACGATGGCCGGACGCAGCAGGCTTCCGTCGGGTGCAAGCGCACCATACTCCATGTCTTCCCTTATTTCGTAGGTGGTTTCGGTATCAGCATCACTTCGCATCCTGAAAATCTCGCCATGCAGATGAATGACCTTACGCGAGCCGGCGCGCTCATGCAGGTCGTCGATATTCTGGGTGATGATCGTTACGTCAAAATCTTTTTCCATAGCAGCGAGCGCTAAATGACCAGGATTGGGTTTTGCGGCTGCCACATCGCGACGACGCATATTATAAAAATCCAGCACCAGCCGCGGATCCGTATGCCATGCTTCAGGAGTCGCAACTTTAGTTACATCATGACCTTCCCACAAGCCATCCCCATCGCGAAAGGTTCGAAGTCCGCTCTCGGCACTTACACCGGCACCTGTTAATACAACCAGCTTTTTCATAATGACTCGAAGCGACAATTCGTCGGCTTTAATGTTGATTGAATTCAATTCCCAGTTCAGCCAGTTCTTTCAGAATGGGTTTATACAAATCGGCTGTTATCGGAATTCGCACGCCTGGGCCGCTTACTTCACCAGTCAGAATCAGTTTGCACGCAATACCAAGCGGCAGACCTACTGTCTTCGACATGGCTGTTCTGTCGGCATCTTCACCTTTTACCACCAGGCTCGCATTCCATTGCATGATTGTGTCGCCCAGTTTATATTCCAGCTCGTGCAGCATCACGATCATGTCCATATCTCCACTTTGTAATTTCCAGGCCCGCTCAGCTGCTATTTGCAACAGATCGGCAGCCGAGTATTGCGATGCAGTCAGTTCCATTCCCGCTGCCGCTTCGGTAAACTGTTTCCACAAAAGAGAAAAATGGAACCCATCCAAATCGGCGGGCTGGCTTAGCCATTCGTTCAGTTCCTCTCGTTTACCCGATCCATCAATCAATCGATCAAAAGCCTCCTGCCAGCTCAAGCCGGCAAAAGACAACAAAGGATTTTCCTCCGTCAGTCCCAGCGCGATCAATATATGCCAGCCCCGTATAAAATGAGGATGCCTCAGCGTTGTTCGCACGAAAGTGGGTGTATCTGCAAGGCCATATAAAGGTTCATAGCTTAGTGAATCGCGGTTCGGATACCATGCAAAATTGTTGAGGCCAGGTATGGAAACCAGTCTGCTGTCGGAAAACAGGTCCAGATGCGAGAGTTTCACATCGCGTCCCGCTTCACGATAATGCGCGCCGGCCTTGCCTGCCATAACAATGTTCCGCGGGTTCCAGCTAATCTTGTAATGCCAGGGGTTATTGTCGCTTTCAGGTGCCACCAATCCGCCACAATGCGAGCGGAAAGAAATCAGCTCGGCTCCGAGCCCCCGGATATGGTCAAGCATCTCCATGGCACTCATATGATCAATTCCGGGATCGAGTCCTGACTCACATAAAAAAATCAAACCTTTTTCCTTTACCTCCTTATCCAGCGACCGAAGGAATTCATCAACATAGGATGCCGTGAGTAAATTTTTCCCCGCCTGCAAACAATCTATCGCCACCAGGCTATGTAAATGTGGTGGCATCATACTAACCACGATATCGGATTGTTCAATCAGTTTAGTTCTTGCCGCCGCATCCTGAATATCGAGCTGTATTGCTTCCCCGCGGGGATGTGAACCAATTTTTCGCCGGGCAAGTTCTGCACTTGCATCAGCCACTGTCAGCCGCCAATCAAATTTGACAGATTGATCCAATAAGTAACTTATCAAATGTGTTGCCGATTTACCGGCTCCAAATACAAGTACCTTCTTCATCTGACAAATATCATACAAAGGAATTGGATGAGCCACCGTAAATTTGGATGTCAAAAACCTTTAAAAACAAAACTGGATTTTATGAAAAGAACAATTGTGGCAATCTGCCTGCTGGCGACCGTAGGCGTCCATGCACAAAATATTAGTGGCGGGGTAAAAGCGGGAGCCAATATCAGCAATTTTACCGGAGGCAATATCTCCGATCTGGAAAACAAAGCGTTGTTTGGTTTCCATGCCGGTGGCTTTTTAAACTTCAGTCTGGGTGCAGTAGCTATTCAACCCGAACTGTTGGTATCAACTGCAGGAGCCAAATTCGAAGATGCTGACACTGATTTTAAACTCACCTACATTTCACTGCCAGTGATGGTGCAGTTTAAACCCGGCGGTGGATTTTACCTGGAAGTAGGTCCGCAGGTTAGCTTCAAAATAAGCGAAGATGTTGGCGAAAGCACCGTAGAAGATTTTGCAAAAGACCTGGATCTGGCTGCAGCCGCAGGATTGGGCTATAACTTCGGAAAGATCGGTATAGGTGCACGTTACCTGGCCGGCTTATCGAAAGTGGGTGATTTCGACAGTGGCGATATTGATCCTGACTTCAAGAACAGCACCATTCAGGTTGGCCTCACACTTCGCCTCGGCAAGTAAGTTCTTAACAGGAGAATTTGTTGATTTGATAATTCGGTTACTGCTAACCAAATTATCAAATCAACAAATTCCCCAATTGATCAAGGCTGTACTTCTACAATGCGGTAGCGCACTTTGGTCCCTCTGTTGGTATCGGGAAGCCGGATGGTGGAAGTTTCTTTTGCACCCACACCTCTAAAATTGACCATTTCGGTTTTAAGCGGTTCCTCATTGGGCCGCAAGTATTGCAATTGCACAACCACTTTAGTTAAAGCAGCATCGCTGCTGTTGGTTACCGACAGTCGCAAATCGCGTATACCACCCAGTGCCACTTTCTTGTATTCATTTGATTCAACCGTCACTTTTCCTTCAAATTCGGCTGGTATCGTTGCAGCCAGGTCCCCGTTGCTGCCCGTTACTTTACCTGTTTTTGATTTTGTGTCGGGCACGGTTGTTTCATTCGTCTCATTCGCTTCGCTGCGGCTCGCTTTTACCCTTTCGCCGGTGCTGGCAATATGTTGAGAAGGCTCGTATCCGTACGATGGGCTATCAGAAGGCGACTCCGCTTTCTGTTCCTGCTTTTGCCTTTGAACCGTCGTTTTACCGTTGTTTGCACTCTCCTGAAACTTTTGCTTTGGATCCGGAGTTTGCAAAGCCACCCGATTCTGTCGAATCTGTTCGGCGCTGAAGTCGCGGATAATAGACTGATCGGCTGCCGCTGCAGGCATTTTTTCGGCAGGGGCTTCATCAACCATGTCGTTTGAAACAACAGGTGCATCTACAGGATTGTCCGCAACCGGTTCATTGATTTGTTGTGCAATATTGTTCTGCGCCGAAGTATCGGCAGGTTTTTTCAAAACCATAAAGCCAAGCGCTACGCCGGCACCCAGCAGTCCGAGAAATAAAGCCGCCTGCCGACCATACTGGCGGAGCAGACGGCTTCTGGCCGTGCGATGGCGACGCTCCTGGAGCGACTGCACATACATGGCCTTAATATCATCCAGCGGTTGAGCAAACTTAACCGTTGGAGTTTCCGGTTCTTCAAGGGGGGTACGAACCGGTTCAGGATGAATGGAACCTGCACTTTTCACCGGCGCCTCGGTCGGCCTGCTGGGTGGAGCCGAACGTTGTGGCTGTGCCGGAAGCGTTACAAAAACCGATTTGCGGCCAGCTTTTGCAGGCTGCTGGTTTTCCGAAGGAAGGAAACGTGACTCATAGTCGGAAAAAACGGGCCTCGATGCCTGTTTGGGCTGCACCGGCTCGGGGGCTGGTTCCGGCTCACGCCGGAAAAAGCGATCGAAAGGCTGTTCCTCCACAGCCGGCGCATACGCTTTCAATTCTTCAATTTCACCAGGATAACGCCATGCGGCGCTACGACCTTCCACCCAGATGAGGTCGTACGGTTTCAACCCCATTTGCAGGAGTGCCTCGAGGCTGTATGGCCCCGATTCCCTGTTGCTGCGAAGGAGAAGATAGGTTTTCATGATGTTCTCAAGATTGGCATCACAAGTAACGAAAAATACATGCCGCTAAGTGCAAAAGAGATGTTATAAATGAATCATTTAACTCGGTATTTGCAATATCCACAAAAGGTGGAAAACTCGACCAAAATTTAGGCGTCGAACTGAGGTTATACGTGCTAAAAAAAGTAGATTTGCCAGCCGCATAAAAACCCTGATTTACAGGGAAGAAAGCGAAATTTTTTTGCCTATCAATTTATCGGTAAAATCAGAATGGAAGAGAATCTCGGACCACAGGAAACCAGCGACAATAACCGGATCATTCCGGTCAATATCGAGGAGCAGATGAAGACGGCCTATATCGACTATTCGATGTCGGTAATTGTTGGCCGCGCCCTGCCCGATGTACGCGATGGATTAAAACCCGTACATCGGCGTATTTTATTTGCCGTGAACGAACTCGGTTTGTATTTCAACAGACCCTTTAAAAAGTCGGCCCGTATAGTAGGGGAGGTGTTAGGTAAATACCACCCGCATGGCGATGGAGCGGTTTACGATGCCATGGTGCGTATGGCGCAGGAATGGAACATGCGTTATCGCCTCATTGATGGTCAGGGTAACTTTGGTAACCAGGACGGCGACGGCCCTGCTGCCATGCGATATACCGAAGCCCGTCTTCAACGATTGGCTGGCTTCATGCTCGAAGATCTCGACAAAGACACGGTCGATTTTCAACCCAACTTCGACGACTCGGAAAAGGAACCTGCCATCCTGCCCACGCGCATACCTCAGTTGCTCATAAATGGCTCAAGCGGAATCGCCGTAGGTATGGCCACCAACATGATGCCGCACAACCTCTCCGAAGCGATAGATGGTTGTATTGCCTATATCGACAATCGTGAGATCAGCATTGAAGAGTTGATGCAGCACGTTAAAGCTCCTGATTTCCCCACTGGTGGTATCATCTACGGAATGGAAGGAGTAAAAGCCGCCGCACATTTTGGACGCGGCAGGGTAGTGGTGCGGGGCAAATTGCATGTGGATACCAAGCCAAGCGGCCGCGAACAGGTCATCATTACCGAAGTGCCTTACCAGGTAAACCGCGACGCGCTCACTAACCGTATTGGCGAACTGGTCAATGAAAAGATTATTGAGGGCATTGCACATGTCAACAACGAATCGAACGAAAAAGAAGGTACGCGTATCGTAATCGATCTCAAACGCGATGCTGTTGCCAACGTCATCATCAATCAGCTTTATAAACTCACCGAACTTCAAACTTCTTACGGGATCAACAACGTAGCTATCGTTAAAGGACGGCCACGTACCCTGAACCTGAAAGACCTGATCAGCGAATTTGTAGAGTTCCGACACGAAGTAGTAGTGCGCCGTACACAGTACGAGCTGCGCGAAGCACAAAAACGTGCGCATATTCTGCAGGGCTACCTGATTGCACTCGACCACCTCGATGAGGTGATCGCGTTGATCCGCAGCAGCGCTACACCCGAAGTGGCCAAAGACAACCTGATCAATGCGGGCTGGGGCCTCGACGAAATTCAGGCGAAAGCCATCCTCGAACTTCGCCTGCAACGCCTCACCGGCATGGAGCGTGACAAGATCAAGGAGGAGTACGACGAACTGATGAAACTGATAGCCCACCTGCAGGAGTTGCTGGCAAACGAAGGCCTGCGCTTCGACCTCATCAAGACCGAATTGCTGGAGGTGAAAGAGAAGTTTGGCGATGCCCGTAGAACTGAAATCACTTACCTCGACAATGAAGTTCGCATCAAAGACCTGATCAAGGAAGAAGATGTGGTTATCACCATTTCGCACCTGGGCTATATCAAGCGCACCCCGGCCGACGAATACCGCTCGCAACGACGTGGCGGAAGGGGAGTGATTGGTGGTAAAACCCGCGACGAAGATTATATTGAACACCTCTTTGTAGCCAGCACCCACCATACCATGCTGTTCTTTACCGAAAAAGGACGCTGCTACTGGTTAAATGTGTACGAGATTCCCGAGGGAGAAAAAACCAGCAAGGGCAGGGCAATTCAGAACCTCGTGCAGTTGCCGCCCGACGATAAGATCAGGGCCATTCTGGATGTGAAAGATCTAAAAGACGAAGATTTTGTGAAATCGCATAATATTGTGTTGTGTACCAAGCAGGGTATCATCAAGAAAACGGCGCTGGAAGACTTTAGCCGTCCAAGATCAACCGGTGTAAACGCCATTACCATTGTAGATGGTGATGAGTTGCTGGAAGCCAGAATGACCGACGGAAATTCGGAAATAATGATGGCGGTGAAATCAGGAAGGGCGATTCGTTTTTCTGAAAGCACCGTTCGGCCCACAGGGCGTGGCGCTATTGGAGTAGCCGGAATTGAGGTAGATGATGCCAATGATGAAGTGGTTGGTATGATTTGTGTAAATCCTACTACAGATGCAAGCCGCACAGTGCTGGTGGTAAGTGAAAAAGGTTATGGTAAACGCACGGCAGTAGATGAATACAGATTCACCAACCGTGGTGGTAAGGGCGTGAAAACGATTGCCGTTACCGAAAAGACCGGCAAGCTGGTAGGAATTCTGGATGTGGAAGCAAGGGAAGATCTGATGATTACCTGTCGCAGTGGTGTTACCATCCGCATGCGGGTGGCTCATGTAAGCGAGCAGGGCCGCGCCACACAGGGCGTCAAATTAATCCGCCTCGACGATGGCGATGAAATTGCGGCCATCACCAAGCTCGACGAGCAGGAAGTGGAGGAGTTGGTTGGCGAAACCCTGGCAACGCCTGAAGTAGCGCCGGACGCTGAAACCCAGCCCGATAATCCCGACGCAACCTCCGAAGGTCCGGATGCATCTAATGAAAGTGAAACCAATTAGAACAAAACACATTTTATTATCTCCAATCATTAAAAACTGATGAAAAAGATCGCGCTTTTGACTTCGTTTCTGACCCTTGCCATATTGGTTCAGGCGCAGTACGACAACATCAAGAATAAACTGCTCTTCAAATCCACCAAGGTGTTTGAAGATGCCAAGGCAGATATCGACAAGAAAATGGACAATGCCAAATTTGCCGCTAAGCCTGAAGCCTATATCCTTAAATCGACTGTATACGCATTTCTCGCCGCCGATAGCGGATACAAGGCACAAGGCAAATCAGACGCACTGATTACAGAAGCAGAGGCTTCACTAGCCAAATACATCGAAATGGATCCTACCGAAGAACAGATCAAAGATCCCGTGTACCAGATTGCTCCCATCAATCTTTACTCTATTTATTTCGACAAGGGATATAGCCTGTATGCTGATAAAAAGTACGCAGAAGCATTTAATCAGTTTAAAAAAGTAGCTACTTATTCGGAATTGCTCGGCAAGCATAAATTGTTGAATTCAACAGTAGATACCAATACACTTATTCTGGCTGCCTATACCGCCGAAATGAGTGAGCAAAAAGATGAGGCCGCTAAATACTACGAAAAACTGGCCGAGGCCAAAGTGAGCGGAGAAAACTACGAGAGCGTGTATCGCTTTCTGGTTACCCATGCCTTTATGAAAAAAGACATGGAGAAATTTGAGAAATACAAAGCTGCAGGTGCTCAGCTGTATCCGAAGAGCGAATTCTTTACCTACGATAAAGTTGATTTTGCGGTAGGACTGGAAACTGATTTTGACGCGAAGGTTGCCGCACTTGATCAGCAATTAAGCGTGGATCCCAACAGCTATAAGGCCAATATGTCGCTGGTAGAGCTGGCTTTTGAAGCATTGCATTCCGAAAAAGAAGACAAGCCTCAACCCAAAGATCCCGCAGCGCTGGAGCAGAAAATGCTGACTGCGCTCGACAAACTCGCCACTATTAAACCCGAAGAGGAACTGTCGTACCTCATTAAAGGCGACCACTACATTAACCTGTCTATTATTGCCGACAAAAAGCGCGAAGATCATGCCGCTGATATGAAGAAGCGCACCAAGCCCGGTGCATCTGCCAGCAAGGAAGATATTGCCAAGCGCAACCAGCTCGACGACGAATATGCCGCCGTATTTGGCAAAGCGCAGGAGCCTTACGAAAAAGCCTGCGAGCTTTTTGCCAAGAAAGGTGAATTGAATAATTCTGACAAGCAGCAGTACAAAAAAGCCGCCGGTTATCTCGGTGATATTTACACCATGAAAGCCGCTCGTGCCCGTGCCTCCAAAGCAAATGCCGACGTAACCAAGTACGAGGCCCTGGCTAAAAAATGGAACGACCTGTATAGCACTATCCGCTAATCCGGTTGCTGTAAAATATAAGCCCGCGAGTTCTGCTCGCGGGCTTTTTTTATTGCCATTTACAGTAGGGGCGGCACCATGCTGTTTCATGGCCTTATCTCCTTAATGACTTGCAGTTCAGATCCCGCAGATTGCGCCGATTTGTTCGCAGATGACGCTGATTGTTTGCTAATGGATCAGGGAACGATGAAGAAAGGAGATTTCCACTATTTAACATAATATAAATTATAGGACAAATGATCGATTAGAATTTAGAACACCACACCGGCACAGTTGCATCCATAAGTCTCACAGCTTTCCCGCACTCTGAAAAGTCCTCCGTGTTCTCTGTGCATTAACTCTGTGAGCTCTGTGGTAAAAAAGCCGTAGCTAGTCACGAGTTGCATACGAAGACACAGCCAGGAGTATCAAAACTTTGATGCACCTTTGATTCTTTAATAAGCCCTCCGAGTTCTCAGCGCAAAAAAGCTCGGCGCGCTCTGCGGTTAAAGAAAAGCAAGCGCTTGAAGGTAACTGAGCAACCCGAAAGAATTGAGAGCCTGTTTAACCGCAGAGTCCGCCGAGATTTTACGCAGAGTTGGCGGAGAGCGTTTGAAAGAAATGAGTGATTGGTTGAATTTGTTTCCTGTAGGTCGCCCGCTGTGGTGTAAAAGTGATAGCTACTATGAAAAGCCCTCCGTGTTCTCTGCGCATTAACTCTGTGAGCTCCGTGGTAAAAGGCTGTAGCTAGTCACGGGTTGCAAGCAAAGACACAGCCAGGAGTATCAAAACTTTGATGCGCTTTTGATTCTTTGATAAGCCCTCCGCGTTCTCAGCATAAAAAGCTCAGCGCGTTCTGCGGTTAAAAGGCTGTAGCTGGTCACGAGTTGCATACGAAGACACAGCCAGGAGGATCAGAGTTTTCGAGCACTCTGAAACGCCCTCCGTGTTCTCTGTGCATTAACTCTGCGAGCTCTGTGGTAAAAAAGCTGTAGCTACTCTAGACGTTTTTGCAACCTGGAGATCGCAACCACTTAAACACCCCAAAACCACCAAACCATTTAACATAATAATTACGACCGCTTTATCGTCAGCTTTCCCTGTTCCGTTGTCACCTCAATCCGCTGCCCCGGTTCAAACCCGCAATCTTTCAGCCATTTGCCAATCAACCGGATCTCTGGAAAATTAACCGTGTACTGAAGCGGCAAAAACCCGCCACCCCGATCAAACAATCTCTTGTACACCTTTAGCCTCCGCACCTTTGTTCTTGTAGCCATGATTTGCCGGGTTTTGATACACAGCAAAGCTGCCCCCGACAACCCTGCCTATTCAAGTTCCTGGCAGCATAATTTACCTGCACAAACAGATATTTTACTTAAATTGTATACGTAGATTTGTTTTACAGAACACCCGATTGTTGAACCTTTGAAAATTCAAGACTCATGGACAGGAAAATACACGAAGGCCGAAACGTAAAGCGCTTTCGCGAAATGCTCGGCATAAAACAGGAAGCCCTGGCCCTCCATCTCGGCGACGACTGGAACCAAAAAAAGATCTCCCTCCTCGAACAAAAAGAAAGCATCGACGCTCCCCTACTCCAACAAATTTCATCCTCACTCAAAATACCCGTGGAAGCTTTTCAGAATTTTGATGAGGAGCAGGCGGTGAATATTATTGCGAATACAATTACGAATAATGATAATGCTGTCATGCATTCCCTTTATATTAATAATGCCACTATAAACCCACTTGAAAAAATCCTTGAATTACATGAAGAGAAGATAGCTCTTTACGAAAGGATGTTGAGGGAGAAGGATGAGATGATGGCGAAGTTAGAAAAGCTGATAGAGCTCAAGAAATAGTAGCAATTCATCAATCAGGCATTATTGTTTTAACTTTGCATGAAAGATTAAATTAGGCACTTATGTCATTTTCAGTTGGTCAATTAAGAGATTTTTCTTCTTTGTTTTCGAGGAGCGAAGTTTCTCGATGGCTGAAAGGTGACTTTGAATCAATCAATATTAAACTGAAAAGGTATAGACTGTTAGAAAAGCATCAAGGGGACTCTTACCTACATGTATTGAAGAAGACTTATAAGGTGCTTGAGAAACACTATCCCAATGAATACATAATAAAGAATGAGTTTTTAAACCAATGGCTTAAAAAAGAACTGGGTAGCAATAATTCTGTAATCTTCAATGAATTGAGAATAGGGAAAGCTATAGCCGATTTAGCAATGTTCAATGGTGTTTCAAAAGTCTTCGAAATAAAATCGATTTTGGACAAAGAAGTTCGGCTTTCAACCCAAATAAAGGAATACAGAAAGTTGTTCAATGAAGTATACATTATAGTCCCTAAAGTTCAGTTATCAAAGTATCTTGAGTATGATAAAAGTGTTGGCATTATTACGTACGATTCTGAATTCAAACAGTTTGCTTTAGTTCAAAAACCCCCGCAGAACAAAATAATTGACAAAGACACAATAATGGAAGTTCTCCACACAAAAGAGTACTTAAAAATTACAAAAAGCTACTACAAAGAATTACCAGAAATGAACACGTTCATTCAGTTCGAGACATGTAAGAAGTTAATTGCCAATATCCCCAACGACGCCTTGAATAAGCTTTTCTTAGAAGTATTAAAGGAAAGAAAGATAAACAATCTGTTTTTTAACAAAGTAAATAGTGAGTTTAATCAAATTTGTCTTTCCCTGAATTTAACGAAAGTAGAACGGGATAACTTAATAATAAAATTGAAAACAAACACTGTTTAAGATTCTATATGTACTTTCCTTATCTAAGAGCAAGACAATTTGAGCTGATTACGCTCAGAGAATTGGCAGCCGAAGGCATATTACAGGGCAAAGTTGTTCCAGTGCTAGAACCTATAAAGGAGAGCTTCAATAATTTAAACCTCGCTCATAGAATATTTCAAGAAAGTGATTTTAGTGCATACCTTATAATGAACCCTTTTGAGGGCGAAATTCCAGGAGATACCGATATCTTTTTAACCTATGTCGCAGGACTGGAAAACTCTAAGTTTCTTCCTGCATTCCACTATTCCGATAATGCCGAATACATTAGTAACAGCATAATTCAAAATAACTTCACCAACTGCTTAATCATTTCTTTAGATAATTTTTCCAATGAAGATGGCTTTAAGGAATTGTGCCAAATGCCACAGGTCAGTCATGTGATGCTTTTCGACCCGAACAAGTATAGAAGTCTCGACAGATTTATCAAAACCCTGGGAAAATTTTATATAAGGCTTGATGACGTTTTCGAAAAACAACAGAAAAATGCCGACTTCTTAAATATTGCAGCGCATAAATTTTCTGAAGAACATCTATTTTATGAAGAGGATAAGTATCAAGGCTTTGGCGACTTTACAGTATTGCCAAAAGAATTTGTTGACGGCGGCAGCACACCAAGAGCTGTGGTTATTCATTTGACATACATAAATCCAGACGCTGACGATCAAATTTGGATTAGGCACTTCACTTCAGAAACCAATGATTCGATAGCTAACGTCCAAGGAAAATTTGCAGAGGCAGCCGGGAAAGCAATAGCTTTTTGCGATGATTTGCCTTTAGACAACTCTGCGATAGCGGAATTGCGAGAATATTACGAATATGGAAAATATCCCGGTCTAGGTACAGTTAAGAAGATTTCCATCAAAAATCACCTGTTCATTGTAGCCTCCTATCTAAGCTAGTAGTATGCAATTTGTTTGTAAAGACTGTTTTGCGGATAAAGAACTAATAGGGTTCATAGTATCGCAAAATATGCGAGGAGATTGTGACAGTTGTCACAAAAAGGATATCGAAATACTGCCCTTTGAAGAATTGCTTGATTTTTTTAAAGAGCTTATCGACAATTTTCAAGTCAAGCCAGACGGCAATAGTTTAGTCTCCTTAATACAAGGGAATTGGAGTTTATTTAGCAATTTAACATGTGGTAATACGATCTTGAATTTTGTCCTCAATAAACTGGGTACAACGATAACAAATTCTTCAGAATTTGTCGATTTTAATGCAGAGATACTTGAGAATGTAAACTATTGGTTCAAACTGAAAGAGCAGTTAAAATGGGAAAGGCGATATTTTACAGATATCAATTATTTAACCGACGATTTGGGATGGGATAGTTTTTTTGAAAGCAAAGTTGTAATCAAAACAGACGAGACGTTTTATAGAGCCCGGTTGCACAACATTTTAAATACTTTGCCTTTTACTAACAAAGAGATGTTTTGCCCTCCTAAAGAAATATCATCTGCTGGCCGAGCAAATCCAAAAGGCATTCCGTACTTGTACCTTAGCGACAATCCAGAAACAATTCTTTACGAAATAAGAGCTTCGTATCTTGATGAGGTTACTATTGCACTCTTTAAGATCGATCCATATCTTAAAGAAGAGGTTATTATTTCAGATTTTACGGAAGACTCAACTTTGTATCATCCTAATGAAGTAAATAAAAAAATAAAATCAAGGCTGTTAAAAAAAATAATTAGTAGGGATTTATCCAAGCCTATGAGAAGATATGATTCTGACTTAGACTACATTCCTACTCAATTTATTTGTGAGTTTATTAAAATTTTCACAAACGTACAGGGCATTAAATTTAGAAGTTCGCTACATGACCATGGAAATAATTTGGTTCTCTTCAATCAAAATTTAATGAATTGTGTGAGTACCAAAAAAGTTCGGGTATCAAAAGTAATCATTAACTCTAAGGACATCTAAACAAAGCGGAGTCGCAGTCTCAACAATTCATTCTATTTCCGGATTTGAGACCTTCAAGGGCACATCGTGAAAAATTTTGGCTTATCTCCAGCTCGGCATGTACTTGTTTTGCTGTTCGGAACAATTGGATAATTTCCAAACAATTCCCCCCCTCACTTACACCCCGTCTGCCCCGACGACTCCCTGATAAACAACTGCATTTTTTCGCTGCGCTGCTTGTGGTACTGGTTGGGGTACTGGCTGTCGATGTTTTTGATGCGTTCCTTGAGGTTTTGCTGTTGGCGCAGGCGGTCGCGATGGCAGGCCAGCAGTTGCTCCAGGCGGCCGTCGGCGGCGGCCGATTGGTTTTGGTTGGCAATGCGGGTTTCGAGGTCGCAGATTTTGATTTTGGTTTTGAGCATTTCCTCGTCTACAGCATCTTCAAAATTCATTTGCAGGTTGCCTTCGGCCTGATCGCGCTGGTATTGGGTGGCGCGGGGGTTTTGCTTTACCTGATCATATTTTTCCTTGTTCTTTTGCAGTGCTTTCTTTTTGAAATCAATCCGCTCCTGCTTTAGCCCCAGGCAGGGACTTTGCGAACGTTCCTTTAGTTCGTTTAGATTAGTTTGTTCTCGGTCGATGGTTTCGGTTTGGCGGGTATGGGCCTGCTCTTCCACAAAGCGGAAAAGCGTGTGGTTAAAACAGGTAGGCAGGTTTTCCATTTCCAGTATGGCAGACTCAAACCCATCCTTTTCCACGGCCATAATAATAAACAAGCCATCCTCGCTGTATTGATAGCCCACAGCAAACATGCCCAGGTATTTCAGGGGTTCCATCACAATTTTGTCGGGCAGGGTTTTGCCAAAAATATAGTATTGGGTTTGCCCATTTTCGTACTGATACAACCAGGCTTTTACTTTGCCGCCCAAAAACTCGCGGCTATCATCTTTTCGATACAAAATGCCTTCTTCGGCCGCGCTATGTTCATCTACCCTTCGTGCTCCTTTATAGCGTGTTTTGGTATGTACCAGGCGTCCCTTTTCCATGCGATTGAAATAATTAAACAAATCGCCTTTCAGTCCCAGTATATTGAACTTAAAATCGGGCAGTCCGGTCAGTATATCGCAAATGCCGGCACTGTTTTGCTTCAGTTCTGAATAACCCACCAGGCCGATTTTTGTGTTGATAAACATACAGGTTTCCACCGGCCCCTTGTTGCTGGTTACTTTGATCTTTATTTTTTTGTCAAAACAAATATCGTTTTCAGAAGGCGGCTCAGGTGTGAGTTCGTCGAGATACTCATCGCTATTGAGCATTTCGTCGAAAAAAGGACGATGCGCAGGATTAATATACGATGGGTTGGGTTCAATAACCACCTGCGCTTCAAGCCAGATTGTTGACAGTATTAAAACGAACAGCAGGCTGACTTTTTTCATTGCAAAATGTTTAGTAGTGTGGATCCTGTAGTTTATCAGCGTAATGCAGGAATAGTATTGAATCGCTGAGTTCCGGTAAACCGAAAATAATAGTCGGCCCCGGCTGCGGGATAAGCTTGAGCGTATACTACCCCACCGTAACCGCTGCTAACGGAAAAAGAATTTAAATTCCAGTTATCGTAATTGCTGCCAACGGTACTTTGAGTGGTTGCGCCGAGCACAAAACTTTCAATATCCTGCCGGCGTACGGCGCGGTTTAGGGTGAGGTGAACGGTTTGTGTACTGTTGTCTACCCAGCGGGCACCATTGTTTACATTCAGAAATACCTGTTCGGTACCATCGGCATACCGAATGGTCAAGTTTACATTATCGTTTCCACCCCGTAAATCGTCGACTCCGGTATTGAAAGTGGCGTACAAATGGCGTACGCTGCCTTCGGCCTGCCCTTCGGGATAGTTTACATAATCGCGGGTGGGTACATGACTATCGTCGTACCGTTTGTTTACAAAATAAGTGCGCCACGCATAGCCCGTTTCCACTTCAAAAAAGCAGTTTTTTTCCAAATCCGGCACCAGGGTGCGCATGGTATTGCTTTGATTGGGATTGTAGATCAAAATCTTTAGATCTTCCTTATGCGCTTCCAGATCGCCCTGGTAACGCCCCATGGCATAACCAACACCCAGCACCACGTGCCGACCGCCATTGCTGTTGTCTTTGCCAATAATGCCGCCGGCAAACAAGCCCAGCGGTCGCGATATATTGGCATCAACCGAAGTCCTTAGTTCCTCCAGCCTTCCGCCAACGGTACCCTGCAAACCCCAGCGAAAAATTTCATTCGCCCGCGTGTTGTAGGAAACTTCCAGCTCGCTCCATTTTTCGTTTACATCCCAAATTGAATGATTTTGCCTGTTGTAGATGTACGACTGCAGCGGGGTTTGGTTGGCGGGTGTATAACATTGCCTGGGTACCGGCAACTGATGATTAAAATAGTCGAGCGCCGTGTACACCATACCGCCACAGAGTCCGCCCCAGCGGATAATATCTTCGCCATTAAAGGTGTTGATAAAACAGAACCCATGCCGCTCGGGTATAAAGCTGGTAACCCGGCGGCCATCGTTGGTCCATTTAATTAAATGCCAGCGTTCCTCGATGGTTTTGTTTTGCTTTCGGAAACTCACTCCCCCGTTTTCGATGTTTCGGTGATTGGGCAGGTACATGTAGAGGCCCCGCTTGGAAACGATGCTGTAAAAACCATCTCCCGCATCTTCCAGTTTCCACAGTTGGGTTTCGGCATTGGTAAATGTGGTCATTGTAGGAACCAATCCCTGCGTAAGACAAAGCCCGTTTTCGGTTTGTATTTTAAAATAACCATCGTTCTGCAAAACCAGCTTCCATTGCTGAGTATTGGGATTGTTTACATACGAGTTCATGTTGACCTGCGATCGATTGGCCGGTTCGGGGCCGCTTACGGTCAGGTACCGGTAATCTCTGGCGGTTCGAATCAGGAAAGCACCCGATTGCAGAAACCGTTCGTCGGCCGTTGATAAGCGGGCAGAAATGGTTGCTGTATTGGGAGCCGCCACATCGTACACCGGCGCTTCTTTGGCAGAAATGGTTGGGTTTGTGGTTATTACCGGACTGCTGCCCCTTGTGTTGCCCCGGCTTGGGTAATAACGTCCATTTACATCAAAACCAATTTCCCATTTGTTGTTGGTAAAGAAAGCGCCATACATCAGTTTTATCTGGGCCGTATCGCTTGCCTTCTTCACCTTAAAAATGAGTTTATTTCCCTCCTGCTTAACCATGCCGGTATTCACCAGGGCGCTGAGCGCTCTTTCTTCCTGTGTATTTTGCGCGAATACGATGGCAGGCAGAAGTATCAAAACAACGGCAATACTGAGGAAATGGCATTTCATGGCATCATCGTTTTACAAATTCCACTCGCCTGTTCTGGGCCTTTCCTTCTGTATTTGTGTTGGACGCAATTGGCAGCGATTCGCCCTTACCCTCCGTTTGAATGCGTGAAGCAGTAATATTGAATTTGCTGACCAGGTAATTTTTTACCGCCAACGCTCTTTTTTCAGATAAAACTTTATTGGCTGCAGCATCGCCATCGCTATCAGTATGACCAACGATCAGAATTTTCAATTCGGCATTTTGTTGCAGGGCCGCACCTATTTCGCTAATGGTTGGGTACGACTCTGATTTTATGATATCCTTATTTACGTCGAACAAAATGGCATTGGTGCTGGCGCTTCCTTTTTCCATCAGGTCGGTTACCAGCGTACTGCGTTTGTCTGTTTCGGCTTCGGCTATCTGTACATTGCTGATCAGCAGTCCCAGTTCAGAAGCCGGCACGGTATATACATTGGTTACAAAAAAGTTGGTACGTATGGCGGGGGTTAGCGCCCGAGGCAAATCGATCAGTTTGTTGCCGTCCAGATAAATCCGAATGCGGGTGCCATTGATGGCCATGCTTACGTGCAGTATCTTGTTTACATATTTGGTTAAGGGAAAGTCGTTCTTATTACCAATCACTTCTCTCAAACCATATTCTACGGTTTTGGCATCGGGTTCGTTGTATCGGGCCAGGGTAACAAAGAATTTTTCCTTGTAGTACAGATCCTCCCGCAAAATATCTTTTACGGGTGTTAATCCAAAATCGATACGAGGAATGGACATGGAGCCGCGTTGCTGCAAAAACAAATCGAATTCGATGGTATAGTTTTCGGGTAGCTTACCCTTCATTTCAGGTGTAACCACACTGCTGTGTTTTACTTCCAGCCATTTGCCGTCAACGCCGTTTATCTTCACCACTTCGCCACTACCATTGGTATTCCATTTCGCTGGGAAATCGCCTTCAGGATCGGCCATAAAATCGTCCTGAAAAAGGATTTTAGTTCCGGGAACAAAGTCGGATGATTTGCTGAGGCTGGAGCTGCTGCTGGTTGTGGAGGAGCCGGACTCGTTCTTTGCTGCGGCTTCTTTAGTGGCCTCTTCCTTTTTTTCTTTTTTACTCTTTTTCTTCTTCTTCTTGAATAGTCCGCCAATGCCTTCTTCTACTTTATCGAGGCCTTTATTGACACCCTGATCTACGCGGGTGTTGGCGCGGTTTTCGGTGGCCTGTTTGGCTTTTTCCTTGGGATCAATGATCTGCGCATTGAGTGTTGTTTGCGCAATGGCCAGGATAACAATGAGGGTAAGGTATCTTTTCATGTCAGAACGATTTTTGTTTCAATTAGAAAGTAAGAATGGTTATACAGTCAGCGTATAAATCTGTGTCATCTGTGTACCATCTGTGGTTAAATCTGTATGAGCAGAACTGTTGCTCGTCGGTAATTGGTTGCAGCGTCGGCTTTTCTGTTCCCGCAGATTGCGCAGATTTATACGCAGATTGGCGCAGATGATTCTTTTACGTCAACATTCAATCCGCGTAACTCTGTATGAACAGAACTGTCGTCGGCAATTTGTTTGCAGCGTCGGGTGTTCTGTTCCCGCAGATTACGCAGATTTTGACACAGATTTTCGCAGATGATCCTCTCACCTCTCACCTTTCACCTCTCACCTTTCACCTCTCACCTCTCACCTGATTCAAAGTTATTTCTCGTATGGTACCCCGGCAATTACCCATTCGGGTAATACCCGCCGCTAGTCGAGGGGAATGATTTTGTGCATAATGGCCTTTGCAACGGCCTCAGTAGCACAACTTACATGGAGTTTATGGTAGATATTTTGCAGGTGTTTCTTTACGGTATCGATCGAAATCTGACACTGGTGGCTGATCATTTTATAGGAATGTCCTTTCACCAGCCAGCTCAGTACTTCCAGTTCGCGCCTCGTTAAATTAAACTGATGGTTAACCTTTTTGCTTTCTCGGAAAAAGCGCAATACCCGTTGTGCAATAAATGGACTCATAGACGCGCCCCCTTCCATAAGCTCGTGAAGCGACTGAACCAATTTTAAGGGATTGGTACTTTTTAGCAGGTAACCATCGGCACCGGCGCAAAGACTGTCGAATATTTTTTCGTCGTCTTCAAAAACCGTGTGCATTACAATCTTTATTTCAGGATAGGCCTCCTTTATCAGCGATACGCCCCTGATGCCGCCAATGCCGGGCATGTCGATATCCATAATAATCAGATCAGGATAGTTTTCCTGAATCTGTTCAATGGCATGATCACAATTATTAAAGGCCGCTTTCACTACAAATCCGGAAGATTCCGTTAGCAGGGCTTCCAGGGTATACCTCAGGCGATCGTTGTCGTCGTATATAATCAGGTTATAGGCCATTCTGTGAAGATAGTATGCCAAAAGCTTGTATCAACCTACCCATTTAGGTAATAGGAAATTGCAGTTCTACGCGGGTACCACTGCCGGGTTCACTGAACAATTGCATCTGACCATCCAGGGACTCCGCTCGTTTCTTAAGAGAGGTCATTCCGTTGCCCATTCCGGGAACTTGGGCATTAAAGCCAATACCGTCGTCCTCAATTTTCAAAAGCACCTGATTGCTTTTAACAGCCAACTCTACTAACACTTTTTCGGCATTTGCATGTTTTACCAGGTTGTTGATGGCCTCTTTGTAAAACAAATAGAAATGCCTCCTCTTGTCCATATTCAGAAATATCTGATCCACTTCATCTGAAAAGTTGATCTGGTAGTCGATATTTTTTCCATCCATCATATCGGCCGCGTACCTGCGCATGCGAACTAACAGGTTCTGGATATTATCGTAGCGGGGATTGATATTCCAAACTATATCACTAATGCTTTCGCTAACGTACTGAATCTCCTCCCCTGCCTTGGTCAAATATTCATGTTGCCGTTCGGGATTAAGCCTGTTGTTTTGAGCCAGGCGGTTCAGCAGACTGATATTACTTAGCGAGGAACCTATATCGTCGTGCAGGTTTTCACTGATATTGTTGCGCATGGCGATAATGGAGGCCTGTTGCTCAATCTTCTTTTTCAACTTATACCGGTTAAATGCGAGGAAAGCCAATAATACGATCAGGCCGCTGAGGCCGAGTAGCAAGTTCCGTATAAGGCTTTGGTTCTTGATTTGTTTTTGTTGAATAATTCGCTCCTTTTCGGCAATCAATAGTTCCTGCTTGTTGTTGGCCACCAGCAGTTTCTGTGTTTCCAGTTCATTTTGCTGGCGCAGCAATTTTTCTTCTTGCAGTTCCCTGGTTTTAAACAACAAGTTAATCTCGTCCTGTGTCCGTTCGGCTTCCACTTTATTGCCGTTGATGATGGCTCTTTGTTTTTCAATCTCCAATTGCCTCACTCTTTCCTGTATTTGCAGGCGATTGATTTCAAAATCCTTTTTTTCCAGATCAAATCCGGCCTGCAGCATGGCGATCTTCGTATTGGTTTCGCTGTTCACAATGCTGTCGCGCAGCGAAATATATTTCTTGTATTGATCAAATGCATCCTTATAATTTTGATGCTCCAGGTAAAAGTTCGATAAATAATTGTGGCCATTTCTCATCACCACTTTATTTTGCAAGGAGGTGGCCAGGGCGATAGATTTATTAAAGTATTGGATAGCATTCAGGGAATCGCCCAGCATATTGTTGTAAAAGGCAGCAGCGATATAACGGTTCGCTGCAATTCCGTCGTTTTTTATTTCTTCATAAAGAGCGATGGCTTTCAGTTCCATATCAAGCGCTTCCTGAATTTTCTTCTCTCTGTTAAGCAAAAGCGATTTGGTGATGTATACCTGCGCCTGTCGTTGTTTATCGCCACTTTTTTCGGCGGCCAGCAGTCCACGATCAATATATTTTTGAGCAAGTTTCAACGAATCGGATTGCGCATACATATTGGCCAGGTTGGTATAAGAAATAGCCAGATCTCCCTGATCGCCCAGCCTTTCCCTGATTTGAAGAGCTTTAAATGCGTAGGAATAGGCTTTTTCGTCCTGCTCCAGTTGAAAATAAGCGGCCGACAAATTACTCATGGTTTGCGCCAGCCCCGCCGAATTATTGTACTGTTCGTATATTTTGATAGCCTCTAGGTAATATTCAATCTGCTCGTCTAATGCGCCCGTTTCGCCGCAGGCAAATCCCCATTCATTGTAGATAAGCGCCGTGGTTTCGTTGTTGAGCTTTTTGTAATAAACCTGTAGTGATTTTTGATAGTAGAGGTTGGCATCGGCAAAATTTTGAACGGCCGATAGATATTTGGCATGCAGAAAATAAGCTTTGCCCAGGTGCTCGGGTTGATTCAATTGCTGCGCCAACGAAAGTGAAAGCGAATCGTAATGCCGCGTTTCTTCCAAGTCTTCCTGCGCCAAAAGGGAATCGGCTTTTTGAATCAATTCATCAATAGTCTGCTGGGCAATGGTATATGACTGGGCTGAAGAAGGTACCAGGTTGAAGAGGAAAAGAATCAACAAACCCGGATAAAGTATAAACGTGAACAGCTTCATGCAACCCGATTTACACTACTAAAATAGAGTTTCTTGCAGTAAAGCATGTCGATAAGTCATTCAATTGTTGAAGTTCCGAACATTTTCTTTCCTTAACTTCATATCAAACTACTGTCATCATGAAAAAAGTTACCGGCCTGGGTGGCGTATTTTTTAAATGCGAAGATCCCAAATTGATGAATGCCTGGTATGCCCAAAACCTGGGGCTGCCTGTGGGCGAATACGGCGCAAATTTTGAGTGGCGTCATTTAGACAATCCTGAAAAAAAAGGTACAACGGTTTGGAGCACATTCCCGGCCGATACCGAATATTTTAAACCCTCCGAAAAACCGTTCATGATCAACTACCGGGTGGAAAATTTGAGGGCACTCGTAGAGGATTTGAAAAACAACAACGTAACGGTGGTTGACGAAATTGCGGATTACGACTATGGCAGTTTTGTCCATATTTTGGATCCGGAAGGAAATATTATTGAACTTTGGGAACCCAAAGGCGAATAAACATATCAACCCAATGAAAAATACAAAGGCATCGAAAAAAGCGGCTGTAAGCGGCGGTGATCTGCTTACAGTTTTGCAGGAAAGATTTGAAGCTAATCCGAAGCGCCATCCTGGTGTGGAATGGAAAGCGGTAATAGCGAAACTGAAAGCCAATCCGGCCAAACTGAAAGTGCTGCAGCAAATGGAAGATACCGGTGGTGAACCCGACATCATTGATTCGGACTCAAAGAAAGGCTTTTTGTTTGTTGACTGCAGCGAAGAAAGCCCGGCAGGTCGCCGTAGCCTCTGCTTCGATCATAAAGGCTGGCTGGAACGAAAAGAACACCGCCCTGCCGGCAATGCCATTGATACTGCTGCTGAAATAGGAATCGAATTACTGACCGAGGAACTGTATCGCCATCTTCAGACCAAAGGTCAGTTTGATCTAAAAACGTCGAGCTGGATTCAAACACCTGCCTCCATACGCAAACTGGGCGGCGCGCTATTTTGCGATCGTCGCTATGATCAGGTATTCACCTATCACAACGGTGCCCAATCCTACTATGCGGCCCGCGGATTTCGGGGATTTATCTGGATTTGAGTTGCAGCGTACTGCTTCGTGCTACCTGCTTTACTTCTTCCTGCGGACGAATACCGGCCCCAATTGCGATTTGTAACTGGTATCGGTTAGTTGCTGTGCTTTCCTGGTTGTCCAGTTCATTAGGGTGATATGGTATTGACGCTCGGTTGAATCAGAGCTATTGTACACCAGCCATTTTCCATCAGCACTCCAGTCGTGCCAGCCCTCCGACTCGGGATTATCAATCAGTTTCCATTGCTTCTGCCCATCGGGGTTCACGGCGAAAATACTATGCCGGCCATCCTGTTTGGAAACATACGAAATAAAATTTTCTGTGGGATGCCAGCGGGCCGATCCCGCTTTGTAGCCATAGTCGCCAGCCGAGCGATTCCCTTCGGGATAGTGCGTCAATTGCTCCAGGCCGCTACCGTCGTCGTTCATCAGGTAGAGTTCCTCGTGTGTGCTTCGATCGCGTTTATTTTTTACATAACTCAGCACAATTTTTTTCCCGTCGGGCGAAAAACAGGGATCGCGAAACATGGCTGCGGTGTCGGAAGTAATTTGACGATAAGCGCCTGTTTCGGTATTGATCAAAAATAGTTGAAACCGCTGTTCTTTTCCGATTCGGCCCGATACCAACATTTCTTTACCCTGGTTTCTCGAGCTCATCCAACTGTCCTCGAGACGCAGATCACTGATTCGACGGATATTGTTTCCGTCAGCATCACATTCGTACAGGAAAAAATGCCGGTATGCAGTGTCTCTGTCGCTGATAAAGAAAAGCCGGTCACCGTAAGCATGATAGGTCCAGGCCACATCCCTGTTATTCACGATATTCTTCCTGCCCGATCCATCCATATTCATCACCATTATCTCCCAATCGTCTACGCTGGTATCGGGCAAATGGATATTGTAGGCTATAACTAATGCCGACGAATCTTCGCCGGTGGCTTTGGGTTCGGTCGAATTGCCGCAGGCAGCTAACAGGGCTGCCAACAGGCAGTAAACGATCAACTTTTTCATGTGGCTTGAGTTTGAATGGCAGAATGATTACTGAATGTACAAATTTCACATCATTGCCAAAGAAATATCCGACGAGGTAGAAGCAGATGCCGACAGACAGAAATTATTAGCAGATAAATATTAGATTTGAAGAATATTGAACGAGGTCCACATGAAGTTTCCGGTTGAACTCTTAAAATCGTATTCGAAAAAAAGCTGCCAGCAGGTGGTAGACTGGGTGGGCGATTCGGCTACCCGGTTTAAACAATTGGTGGCCATACTCACCGGCGACGATCCCCTGCTGGTTCAGCGGGCTGCCTGGCCATTTACCTACGTGGTGCAGCAGCATCCCGAATTGATACATGCTCACTTTGCTGCCGTGCTCGACCGAATGGAAGAAGATGGATGGCACGATGCTGTTCGCCGCAATATTGTGAGGGCGCTCGAATATGTAAAGCTGAACACGCGAACGGAAGGCCGTGTAATGAATACCTGCTTTCGGTTCCTGACCGATCCATCTGAAAAAGCGGCGGTAAAAGCATCCTGCATCACCGTATTGGGGAAGCTGGCTGAAAAATATCCGGAAATAAAACCTGAACTGGAGACAGCCATTCGCGATCAGTGGGATCGTGAAGGAGCTTCGTTCAGAGCCAGGGCCAAACAGGTATTGGGTAAACTCAAATAATCAGAAAAGCCGCTGCTCTTTAGAGCAAGTAAGTGCGCTAAACATCAATTCATTTTCCTCCAATGATGCCGTATCAAAAAATATTCTTCGCTTTTAGCTGGATGTTACTGATTTCTTCCTGTTCCAATGAAATGGAAAAACCTTTCAGTGAGAATGCCGCTTTGATCGAAAGCCAAAACTTTGTCGTGGAGGGCGGCAAAGACACCGTATTAACGACGCGAAGCGGAAATTTGATCATCATTTCCGAGGCCAGCTTTCCAGCCAATCGGCCAATCAATATTGAACTAAAGGAAATCAGTAGCAGCGCAGAAATGTTGTTAGCGGGATTGACCACATTGAGCAACGGCCAACTGTTGCAAAGTGATGGAATGTTCTATATTGAAGCCAGCAGTGAGGGTAAACCACTGGAGTTTTCAGCACCCATTAAAATGCAGATCGCCAAAAGTTCCCGACAGGCGAAGTTTGATGAGATGGAATTCTTTCAGGGCGAACTATTGCAAAGCGGCGAATTGAACTGGGTGAATCCCCTGCCCATTCAAAGCCGAAGCCTGAGCGAATGCGAAATTGTTGGGCGCGACCTGTTTATTGCGGCCTGCATGAGTTGTCACGGATTGGAAACTGAAGGAACTGGTCCACCGCTGCGTGGCGTAAGGCAGAAAGATCGCTGGCGAAATGCCGGCAAGGAGCTGTACGCCTTTGTGCGCGATCCTTCTTCATTTATCGGAACCGATCCGTATATGCGCGCGCAAAAAGAACAATACGGTTCGGTCATGACCAGCTTTCCGCAGCTTAGCGATGCGGAATTGCATTGTTTGTTTGACTACCTTGATTCAGTATCGCCTACCGAATACCGAAGAGACGTGGAAACTTTTCAAAGAATCCAGCGAACAAAGATGCTGCGGACCGACAGTTCGTCGATGCTGGGAAACGAAATGGATCAGATCGATTACTCCTGGTATGAAGTTACTATCCGGTTCAACGGCTGGTACAATATCGATAAGTTTATTGATGAAACAGAGTTACCGCTCAGCAGAGTTGAATTGGTTGCAACTATTGCAGAGGCCGACGTATTTCCGATGTCGATCAATTTGCTGATACCTTCAGAAAAAATTGCGATTCCGCTTTACCGGACAGACAGCGGGCATTATGAGGCTTTTAAAGAGCTGGAATTGCCCCTGGGTTATCGGGCAATAATTTTGGCTACCAGCCAGAATGGGAACATCATTAAGTATGGCATCAATGCATTTCAGATTGATCGCAGCAATCGCATTGAGCTCCAGTTGAAAGAAACAACGGTTGAACGGTTCAAGAACCTGATGTACAATTACCGGATTGAGGATGTGGAGATTTTCTAGTGCTACCATTTAATGGGAGGCTCACAGAAATTGGCATTAGTTTAACCGCAGAGAGCACTGAGATTTTACGCAGAGCGCGCGGAGAACCGTTGAGTGCCTTAAGAGTTCCTCGGCGGTCTCTGCGTAAAATCTCGCCGAACTCTGCGGTTAAACTTACCATCTACACTTTGATGCAATTCAAACACGAAAAAGCTTCTCATCCATAAACCAGCGACAATTTCAGTTCTGCATGTATTGAAAACGAATAAAGTTTTACTTACGATCGCGATCAAATTCGCGGAAAATGAGGCGCAGGTTCTGATCATAAGTGAAATAGTTATACAGCCAGTTTACAAACACGAAGAATCGGTTCTTCACGCCAAGTATCAGCATCAGATGTAAACCCATCCATACCATCCAGGCAAAAAAGCCGCCGAAATGTAATTTGGGTTTCGGAATATCTACCACTGCCAAATTTCTTCCCACGGTGGCCATGCTGCCTTTATCGTGATACTTGAATTCAAGCCATGATCTTTCCGGTGATTTTCGCTCAACCCGAATGAGGTTTTCTGCAACCAACGCGGCCTGCTGCATGGCAACAGGTGCCACCTGTGGATGTCCCTTTGGATAATCTTCGGTTTCCATGTACGCCACATCGCCGATGGCGTAAATATCTACCCAACCTTCTACCCTGCAGTATCTGTCAACTTTAATCCGTTGCCCCCGTACAAGCAGGGACTGATCGAGTCCGGCCGGTACATTTCCCTTAATACCCGCGGCCCAAATAACAGTGTTGCTCGAAATACGATTACCGTCGGCCAACAGAATGGTCTTGCCATCGTAATCTTTCACCAAAGTTTGCGTCATTACCTTCACACCCAGTTTTTCCAGGTATTTTCTCGACTGCGCCGACGATTTATCGCTCATTGTGGCCAGGGTTCGCTCCCCTCCTTCCAACAGGTAAATATGCATGCGACTGAAATCGAGTTCCGGATATTCCTGAGGAAGCACATATCGTTTCATTTCTGCCAGCGCGCCTGATACTTCTACGCCTGTGGGCCCCGCTCCCACCACTACAATGTTCATCCGACGTTGTAATTCTTCCTCATCATCGATTGTCAGGGATTCCTCCAAATTTTGGAGCAACCGATACCGAAGCTGTAAAGCTTCCACAGTCGACTTCATGGGAAAAGCATGCTGTTCCAGACTTAGGTTGCCAAAAAAATTGGTGTCGGCACCTGTCGCAATTACCAACACATCATACAAGAGCGTTTCCGCATCGGTAGTGACGGTCTTTTTGAGCGGATCCACCTCTTGCACTGATGCCAGCCTGATGCGTACATTTTTACTTTTCTGAAAAACCTTGCGTAAAGGAAAAGAGATATTGCTGGCGTCGAGCCCGGCAGTGGCTACCTGGTAAAAAAGTGGTTGAAATTGGTGATAATTAAACTTGTCGATGAGCACTACATCAAATCCTGCCTTATTGTTGAGACGCCGGGCCAACTTCAAACCTCCAAACCCGGCACCTATAATGACAACTTTCATAATTGAAGTATTTAATACAAAGTTACACTATTTTCAATAATTATTGAAAATATAGGAATAAATAATATATCTGCCGGTACAAACATCATACCTGAACACAGGAGGCCTGGGAATGAGTTAGAGATTGCTGGTCCAGCTATACACCACAAACAGGATAAAGTAAACCGGCACCAGAACATTGGAGGCGGGCAATCCGGCCAGAACAGATACAATAGCGGCTATTGCTGTCAGCACCATGGCAAAACTCAACCATTGCGACAAATCATTGCCAGCAAAGCGAATGGGAAAATTCATATGGCCGAGCGGAATACAAAGCGCAATAGCGATCAAGCCAGCTTCCAGAAATGGACCAAAACCCGTTACAGGGTTGGCAAAGACCAGGCCAGCCAACATCAGGAGTACACCTGTACCCACCGCCATTAAAAAGCCTAATGCATTCCAGCGTTCTTTATAATCCAGCGCGTGCTTGCCGATGGGGTGAAAAAGAAGAAACGCATTAGCCATGGGATTCATAATCCACGACGACGCCACAAAAAGAATATAGCAGGCGCCCAGGATGAGTCCGACCGACTGGTAATTATCGCTGGCCCGCGATACTCTGGTAATAACCTGCACGGCAATAAAGATGCCTATAAAAAAGTACAGGCGGAAATTTTTCCCTTTGTCGTTTAACCAAAAGCTCAACTGCAATAGCCATTTGTAAGGAGGTATGCTCGATTTCAGAGATTCTTTTAATCCGTATCGTGCCGCCTGGTTATCTGGTGCTAGTCGGAGGGCTTCCATAAAATGGCCTCTTGCTTCGCGATGTTTTCCTTTTTCCAAAAAATTCCATCCGATGGTATTGTGCGACACCGAATTTTCGGGATCGGCCGCCAATGTATCACGCATGGTTTCTTCGGCGTCTTCAATTCTATTCAATTTGTTGAGCGCGCGCGAACGGGCGTTCAAACAGGTGGTATGCTCGGCATCCAGCGCCAGGCCTTCGTTTGCTTTAGCCAATGCTTCTTCAAACCGGCGCTCCTCAAGTAATACAAAAGCCAGCAGTCCGAAATATTCAGGCTGGTAGGGGTCGAGCCGAATGGCACGGTCCAGGTAACTGGCTGCTGAAAGATATTGATCCTGCTGATATTCCGAAAAGGCCAGCAGATAGAAATAAAAACTGTTGTTGGGTTCAATGGCCAGCGCTTCTTTCAACAATCGTCCCGCTTCAGCATGTTCCTTTTTCGAAAGGTGACAACGCGCCAGCAGGGCCAGTGCGTTGCTGTGGTTGGGTTCCTGACGGAGCAGTTGCTTCACTTCCTTCATGGCATCTTCTACCCGCCCCTGCTCCAGCAACAAACTGGCGCGCTCGTATAGTAAATCAGTATTGGTCATTTGTACTTAAAGTGTTTGAAAGATCGTACTTTTTATTGAATTGGTAACGGGAACGAAGCCAGAAAAGCTGGACGGTAAGTAAGAAAACAAAAAACGAAAACCAGTAACCGTTTGTTGGAAAAAAGAACAACATCGAGCCGGCAATCGCGCATCCCGCCATATGGATAAACTGGAGGCGATGTTGCCGAATCTGATCAGACTTTCGTTCGGACATTTCCCAGAACAAAAATGCACAGGATAAGATCATGGTAATCGACAATATCAGTTCCTGCTGATACGCATTAGCCCAAACGATGCCTGTTAATACAGCTATTGGAACCAGGGAGAAAAACAAAACTATTGCAAACTCGATACACAGTTTATGCCATTTATTCCAGTTCCCAGCCCCGGAATGCATTGTTCGAACGAAAAAGTTCTGCGCCACCAAAAGCGATTTTTTTGAATTAATCAGCCAAATCAGCAATAGGAAAAAACCAAAACATCCCACAATCATCCATCGGCTGTTGAACATCAATGCAATTATTGCCACCATTGCGATAAATAATGATGAACCTATCAAAATTTTTAACACGATGGCAAAGCTTGTCGAGCTGATTATGGTACTCAGGCTCCTAAGAGTCGGGCTTTTCGCCGCAGTAACCAGTCGCCATTTTTCAAGAAAGAAGCGCGAATTCGGATCTTTCCGAAGGGCTGTCAAAACCGACTGCATGGCGCTGTCCTGATCACCTTGTTCCAGCAACAAACCCGAAAAGTAAGCATGCAGAAAGGGATCGTCCGGGTTATTGCGTAAAGCGTTTTTAATGTAACGCTCGGCAGCTGGTAGATTGCCTTCCTGCTTTTCAACCTGAAACAATGCGAGCTGACATAAACTGTTCGTCGGATCTATATTCAAACCCTGTAGTGCAAGTGCCCGTGCCGATGCGGCATCGTGGAATTCGATTGAAACGAGCATACTTTTAAAACCGAGGAAGTTTGGCTGTTCCGGTGAATGTTCGATTGCTTTGGTAATCCAGCCAATTGCTGAAATGTTTTGGCGTTGAGTATAATCAATATACGCGAGTAAATAAAAAGCCTCGGCATAGTTGGGGTCAAGTGTCAAAGCCTGAAAAGCGAGTGACCTGGCTTCCGCCTGCAGGTTGCGGCTCAGGTGAACGTTTGCCAATAAAACAAGTGCGCTAATCTCGTTAGGATCATTTCGTAGGATCAGCTCAATAATCTTTTCGGCGATGGCGGTATTCCCCGCCGCTAGTGCTGCGCGGGCCTGCTCCAATAAATCCTGTGTCGATCTCGACATTATTTCTTTAATCGAAGATACTTCAATATATCATCGTATAAACCGGCTTCATTAGCGTACAACGCATAATTGCGTGCCGACGAAAACCATTCGGAAGTGGTAGGACGATGTTGTTTGGCAGCCTTCAACAGGTCCTTGGTGGTAATAGACTGAATACTACCTTTGCTTAGCGATTCACGCAATTTTTCTTCCACCGCCAGATCGATAACGGCATTGAGGTCGGCACCTGAAAAATCATTGGTAGCGTTGGCTATTTTTTGCAGGTCAACCTCCCCTACCGGCCGCTCTTTCAACAGCGATTGCAAAATTTCGATGCGTGCTTCGGTATCTGGTGGAGCCACGAATATTACACGGTCAAATCGACCCGGCCGGCGAAAAGCGGGATCTACACTCCAGGGCGCGTTGGTTGCCGCCAGGATCAGCACACCCTCGTTGTCGGCTTCAACACCATCCATTTCAGCCAAAAACTGATTGATTACATGCCGCATCGCGGACTGACGAAGGTCGCTCCTGCTTGCACCCATGGCATCTACTTCATCAAAAAACAATACGCAGGGCTTGTTGCGCCGCGCGGTCTCAAATATTTCATGCAGGTTTTTCTCGCTATTGCCGATCCACATATCCAGAATATCGTGCAGGCCGATATTGATGAACTTCGCGTTGATTTCGCCGGCGGTAGCTCTGGCAACAAATGTTTTGCCACAGCCCGGAGGTCCATACAATAAAATGCCACCACCACTTTTTTTGCCAAATGCTTTGAACAATTCCGGATTCAGCATGGGCTGAATGATCTTGATCGAAATCTCTTCTTTCACCTGCTTCATGCCACCCACATCAGAAAAACGTATTGCCGGCTTTTCCATGAACAAAGCATTGTCGCCGGCAAATGAGTCCAGCAATTCGTCGACCGAACCTTCCGACACGCTCATACCGGTTTGGCGAAACTGCTGATCCAGTTCAGCATCGCTGAATCCCGGATTGGCGGCCAGGAGGCGTTGATATTCTTCCCTTGCCTGTGATTTGGAATCCTCAGCAATCAACGATTTGATATACACCGCCGTTTCTTCCGGATTCAGCTTCCCCTGTATTTGTTCAAATATGATAATGGCGGCAGAATGTTTGCCCAATTTTGCATAGCAGGCAGCCAGGCCTTTTTGAGCTTCCACATGACCATAATGGCGCTTCAGAATTTCTTCGAATTGTGTAGCGGCTTCTTCTGTTCGTGCAGCTTTTGCCAGCATGGAGGCAACCTGCATGCGCAACGGTACATTATCGGGAGAAAAAGCCAGTGCTTCGAGCAGGTTTTGTATCAGATCATCACTCATGTGTACTAATATAATATTCGAACCTTAATTGTTTCTTTTACTTCACGCAATAATTGCAGTGCCTGTTTCGACAATTTGCGGTCAACATCAAGTACCACATATCCAATTTCCTCATTGGTCTTGAGGTATTGCCCCACGATATTGATATTGTGCTTCGATAGCTGGGTATTGATGGCGGAGAGAACACCGGGTACGTTGTTGTGAATATGCAGAATCCGATGTGCGTTTTCCTGTGGCGGCAACGCAAGTGCCGGCACTGTGTGCGAACCGAAGGTGATACCTTTTTCCAGATAGTTAAACAGTTTGGCACTTACATCTTCTCCAATATTTTGCTGGGCTTCTTCGGTACTACCACCAATATGCGGGGTAAGTATCACGTTGGGCAGATCCTGAAGCGGTGTTTGAAAACGGTCGCCGTTCTTTTCGGGTTCCCAGGGAAATACATCGATGGCGGCACCAGCAACCTGTCCATCTACAATAGCTTTTCGCAAGGCATCCAGGTCTACCACTTCACCGCGCGCATAGTTGATGACGATAGCCCCCTTCTTAATATACTTAAGGGTTTGCTTGTTGATCAGATTTTTCGTGGCACCGGTTTCAGGCACATGCAGTGTAATCACATCCGACTTCGACATCAGTTCCTTAAGGGTTTTTGCGTCGGTAGCGTTACCCAGGGGCAGTTTGGTCTCCACATCGTAAAAAAGTACTTTCATGCCCAGAGCTTCGGCCAGCACACTAACCTGCGAACCGATATTGCCGTAGCCAATAATGCCGAGGGTTTTGCCTCTCAGCTCAAAACTGCCCCGTGCATCTTTCATCCAGATGCCCTCATGAGCAGCTTTGTTCTTGTCGGGAATTCTCCTGATCAGCATGATGGAAAGCCCGATCACCAGTTCCGCTACCGACCTGGTATTGGAATAGGGCGCGTTGAACACCACTACACCACGCTTGGTGGCTTCTTTCAGGTTGACCTGATTTACCCCTATACAAAAGCATCCAATTGCCTGTAATTTGGTTGCTGCCGCCAGTACTTTGGCCGTAATCTGGGTCTTGGAGCGGATGCCGAGAATATGAACATCTTTTATTTCCCTGATCAATTCTTCTTCCGTAAGGGCTTTAGTGATTTTCTCGACCTGTGTATATCCTTCGTGCTGAAAGCGTTTTACCGCCTGATCGCTGATATTTTCAAGAAATAAAACTCGTATCTTTTCTTTCGGGTAACTGGTTTTTTCTGTGCTTGCCATACTGCAAATATAACTATGGCGTTATTAGGAATAATTGACCTATGGGGAAAAATCGGTAGGTCATACCGTACTTACGAACGCTATTTTTGCAAAAAGGTAATCCATTGAAAAACTGCCTTTATATCATCTTATTGGGGGTTCTTTTATACGGATGTGCCGAGGCTTCCTCCAAAGCCGAAACCGTGCACATTTCAGTACCGGTTGAAGACTCGCTCGATCACTACCCGGCCACACCGGGCAGCATGGACAAATCCATGTTCCGGCAGTATTTCCGAAAAGTGTCGCATTTCTTCGACTCTACCCTGCTGCGCCGCGGATTCAATGGAGGGCTGCTGATTGCCAAGGATGGACAGGTGATTTATGAAACATATCAGGGTTTTACTGACTTCCGTACAAAGCAGGCGATATCTGACAGCACAGCCTTTCATATAGCATCCACCAGTAAAACGTTTACGGGAGTGGCAATTTTGCAACTGGTGCAGAACCAGCAGATATCACTTTCTGATAGTCTGGGCAAATTTTTTGTCGGGTTCCCCTATCCCGACATCACGGTTAAGATGCTACTGAGCCATCGCAGTGGTCTTCCCAATTACCTTTATTTTATTGATCAGAAAAAATGGCCGAAGGACCGCTTCGTTACGAATGCCGATGTACTGCAGTGCCTTTATACCGAAAAGCCGGCAAGGCAGGCCAATCCCAATCGCCGTTTTCAATACTGCAATACCAATTACGTACTGCTTGCGCTGATATTGGAAAAAGTGACAGGAATTAGCTACCCTGAGTACATTCGTTCGCATTTTTTTATCCCGCTCCAGATGAATCACAGCTTCGTGTTCAACCTGAGCGACAGCCTCCGAGTGCATCCCTCATTCAATCCGAATGGCACGGTGTGGCGCGATGATATATTTGAAGGCACTTATGGCGACAAGAACATTTATTCAACGCCTCGCGATTTGTTGAAATGGGATCAGGCTTTGTACACCGAAAACCTGATCAGCAAGACCCTGCTCGATTCTGCCTTTACACCCAATAGCAACGAACGCCCGAGTATTCACAACTATGGACTTGGTTTCCGGATGCTAAATTTTCCCAACGGTAAAAATGTGATTTATCATTTCGGTCGCTGGCATGGCTTTAATGCAGCATTTGCACGATTGATCGACGAAAAAGTGACGGTGATAGTATTGGGAAATAAATTCAATCGCAACATCTACAATGCCGCCACCCTCAGCTACGACCTGTTTGGGCCCTATCGGAATGACGAAGGTGATGGGGAGGAGTGAAGATGGGGAGTGGGGAGTGGGGAGTGGGGAGTGGAGAGTGGGGAGTGGAGAGTGGAGAGTGGGGAGTGGGGAGTGGAGAGTTGCTTTATCAACTTCTGCGCGCGATCTGCGTCATTTGTGTAAAAATCTGTGAAATCTGCCGGAATAGAAAAACGCTTCAAGCTGGCTGCACCCATACAGAGAAACAGTTCTGTTCCCACAGATTTCACAGGTTTTTACACAGATTTTCATCGATTTTCGTTTCACGTTTCACGTCTCACGTCTCACGCGGGCAACGCATGCGTTGCCCCTACCACTCCCCTCTCCCCTTTCACCTTTCACCTCTCACCTTTCACCTTTCACCTCTCACCTTTCACCTCTCACCTCTCACCTTTCACGGTTTTCCTACCTTTACCCCATGCTCATTCTTTCCGCCGAGGGTATCCGCAACTGGGACGAGTACACCATACAGCACGAGCCCATTTCGTCGATCGACCTGATGGAGAGGGCCGCTCGTGCCTGTGTACAATGGTTGGAAAAATCGACTTACCAGGGCCGGCCTGTTCACATCTTTTGTGGTAAGGGAAATAATGGTGGCGATGGCCTCGCTATTGCCCGAATGCTGGCGATGCACGGCCAGCCCTGTACGGTGCATATTCTGGAGTTCGGACATATTGGAACCAACGACTTTCAAACCAATCTGTCCCGTTTGCACCAGCAGGCATTGGTCGATATTCGATTCATTCAGGACGAAAGTCATTTTCACAGCTTTGGCACCGATGACATAGTGATTGATGCCTTATTTGGTACCGGGCTTAACCGGGGGCTGGAAGGCGTGACAGCCCGACTTGTTGAACAAATCAATCAGTCGGGGCGGCCCATCATTTCTATTGACGTGCCGAGCGGCCTGTTTGCAGATCGTTCTTCAGGACGAGAACTGGTGGTTAATGCCACGCATACCCTGAGCTTCCAATGTTACAAGTTGGCATTTCTGGTGGCAGAAAACCAGGAATACATTGGCCAGGTACATATCCTTGACATCGGCCTTCATCCAGATTTTGCAGCCATGCACTATTCGCGTTTGATTTGGCTGGACGATGTGTTGGCGGCATCTGTGTACCGGCCAAGGCCGCGCTTTGTCCATAAGGGCAGTGCGGGACATGCCCTTCTTATTGCGGGCAGCTATGGCAAGATGGGTGCCGCAGTTTTGGCAGCTAAAGGATGTATGCGTGGCGGTGTAGGGCTTCTGAGCTGCCATATTCCCGCCAACGGACTTACGATACTGCAAACTGCCTTGCCGGAGGCGATGGTGTTGACAGATTTTAATAGTTCTTATATAACCCGTCTTGATACCGACACAGGTTTGTACGATGCTATAGGTACCGGTCCCGGCATTGGCACCGCACAGGAAACAAGGACGATGTTACGCGAACTCCTTGACAACTGGCGTGGTCCATTGGTAGTAGATGCTGATGCTTTAAACAACATCAGTATTCAGAAAGACTTTTTAACCATGCTACCCGGCGGCACCATTCTTACACCGCACCCCAAAGAATTTGACCGTTTGTTCGGGCCGTCGGCCAATGATTTTGCCCGCATTGAACTGGCACTCTCCAAGGCGAAGGAATTGGGGGTAGTGATTGTGTTGAAAGGCCATCACAGCCTGGTGGCCACACCCGAGGGAAAAGGTTTTTTCAACAGTACCGGTAATGCCGGCATGGCAACTGCCGGATCAGGAGATCTGCTGACCGGGCTGCTGACCGCCCTTTTGGCCCAGGGTTATGCCGCAGTGGAAGCGGCATTGCTGGGCGTTTTTTTACATGGCAGGGCCGGCGATCTGGCATCAGCTGAATTTTCACAGGAAGCTATGATAGCGTCGGACATTGCTGAACAGTTGGGAGCAGCCTTCCGCTCTCTGACAAAAACCTGACCGGCAGCGAAAGGTCAGCACCCGTCGTTCGAGGATTCAAACCACTGTAAATCAGATATTTTACAGCTCTTGCAGTATTCAAGTCCATCCCCTATCTTTGCCGTCCTTTTAATATTTTATTAAGATTATCTGTTTATGGACAAATTGATCTATCTCGTTCCCGCTATGGGTCTCATCGGTTTGTTGTACACTTTTGTGAAGTACCAATGGGTGTCGAAGCAGGATGCTGGTACCGACCGCATGAAAGAGATCAGCAATTATATTGCCGAAGGTGCGATGGCTTTTTTAAAAGCCGAATGGAAAATTCTTGGGTATTTCGTAGTAATTGTAGGCATACTGCTGGCAGTGATGGCCAGTTCAAATCCGCATTCACACTGGTTGATTGCGGTAGCCTTTGTAATTGGTGCAGTGTTGAGTGCCCTTGCCGGTTATATCGGTATGCGTGCAGCTACCCGCGCCAATGTACGCACAGCACAGGCCGCCCGAACCAGCCTTAGCAAAGCGTTAAACGTTTCCTTTACCGGAGGTGCCGTAATGGGTGTTGGCGTGGCTGGTTTGGCTGTATTGGGACTCGGAGGTTTGTATATCGTATTGAAACAAATTTTTGCTCCGGGTGCAGCCATGAACTCGGAAGAAATGCTGCAGACAATAGAAGTGCTGACTGGTTTTTCGTTAGGCGCTGAATCGATTGCGCTCTTTGCACGTGTAGGTGGCGGTATTTATACAAAGGCTGCTGACGTTGGTGCCGACCTGGTGGGTAAAGTAGAGGCTGGCATTCCGGAAGATGATCCCCGCAACCCTGCCACCATCGCTGATAACGTAGGCGACAACGTAGGTGATGTTGCCGGTATGGGTGCCGACCTGTTTGGCTCTTATGTGGCAACGGTACTTGCTACTATAGTACTGGGGCAGCAAACCATTATTATTGGCGAGGATGTAATGGGTGGATTTTCTCCAGTCATTTTGCCGATGCTGATTGCAGGTGTTGGTATTTTGTTTTCAATCATTGGTACCTGGTTCGTGCGCATCAGCGACAGTGCCGGAATTAATACCTCTGTAGTTCAAAAAGCCCTGAACATGGGCAACTGGGGTTCGATTGTATTGACCGCTATTGCGGCTGCTGTGCTGGTAAATGTGTTGCTGCCTGAGCAAATGGAACTTCGTGGTGTACCCTTCACTAAATGGGGTGTGCTTGGTGCCATTGCTGTAGGCCTGGCGGTTGGTGCTTTAATGAGTATCATTACTGAATATTATACGGCCATGGGCAAACGCCCGGTGTTAAGCATCATCAAGCAATCCAGTACAGGACATGCTACCAATGTGATTGGTGGTCTGGCAATTGGTATGGAATCTACTTTCCTTCCCATCATCGTACTGGCTGCAGGTATTTGGGGATCTTACGAGTGCGCCGGTTTATATGGTGTATCAATTGCCGCCGCGGGTATGATGGCTACTACGGCTATGCAACTGGCTATTGACGCATTTGGTCCCATCGCCGACAACGCAGGTGGCATTGCTGAAATGAGTGAGCTGCCAAAAGAAGTGCGCGAAAAAACAGACGTGCTCGATGCGGTAGGAAATACAACGGCTGCTACCGGTAAAGGATTTGCCATTGCTTCAGCAGCCCTCACTGCCCTCGCACTTTTTGCCGCCTTTGTTGGTGTGGCAAATATTCAGGGTATCGATATTTACAAAGCTAATGTACTGGCCAGCCTGTTTGTAGGAGCCATGATTCCGTTCATATTTTCTTCGCTGGCTATTCGTGCAGTTGGTCAGGCTGCTATGGCGATGGTAGAAGAAGTTCGTCGACAGTTCAAGTCGATCCCCGGCATCATGGAAGGCACCGGCAAGCCCGAGTATGATAAATGTGTGGCCATCTCTACTCAGGCCTCGATCCGTAAAATGATGCTTCCAGGTGCGATCGCTATCATTTCGCCATTGATTATTGGATTTATGCCAGGTCTGGGTGCCGAAGCACTGGGTGGATTCCTGGCCGGTGCAACCGTGAGCGGTGTACTGATGGGAATGTTCCAGAACAACGCTGGTGGAGCATGGGATAATGCCAAGAAGTCGTTTGAGAAAGGTGTTGAGATAAATGGCGAAATGTATTACAAGAAATCTGAGCCACACAAAGCCTCTGTTACGGGCGATACGGTGGGCGACCCCTTCAAAGATACCTCTGGCCCCTCGATGAATATCCTCATCAAGCTGATGTCGATTGTATCGCTGGTAATTGCCCCTACGCTGGCCCAGATGGATGGTACAGAAGAACAGGCTAAACTGCCTGCCAAAAAGATTGAAATTAAGCAACCGGAAAGCCAGGCCATTGCCCCGGGCACCGTGGTTGCTTATCAGAAATAATTCTAGTTCTTAATCAGAACCATTAATGAAGTCCTGCTGTGTCTACAGCGGGACTTCTTATATATTACAATTTTGTATATTCATTCTGCTAATCAGGAAAGAAAAGGAAGACGACGCAGCACGAAACATGCCGGAATCGAATAATCAATACCAGACCGACCATACGCGGCAGCGCAGGCCACTTTTATGGGGTATTCTGATCTTTCTGGCACTAGCGGGCATTTCAGCATTATTAATTTATTCCGAATATCGGGTAAGAAAAACGGAATCAGACCGCAGGCTTTTCGAAATCGCTGAGACGGTGAGGAGTCGTTTGCAACAATCGCTGCAGTACAGTTTGTCGGCCACTCAAACCATGGCGCTAACGATCAACCGCGAAGGGCAGCCTGTCAATTTCGACTCCGTTGCAAAATACGTACTCAGTTATAATCGGCACATTGACGCGCTGCAGCTGGCACCAAAAGGTGTAATCAGATACGTTTACCCGCTGGAATCGCACCAGGCCGTAATCGGATACGACGTACTAAGCGACCCTCTTCGGCGAACCGAAGCGCTAACAGCACTCGAAAAAAAAGAACTCTTTTTTGCAGGGCCTTTTGAATTGAAACAGGGGGGTATCGGCGTAGTTGGAAGGCTGCCCGTTTTTAGAAACGATGAGTTCTGGGGCTTTTCTGCCGTTGTGATACGCATGAATACCTTACTTGAGGGCGCAGGAATTGACACAAGTGGCAAAACGGGTTTCTATTTTCAATTATCCAAGCGAAATCCTGACACCGGGGTTGAAGAAAATTTTCTGCCGGAGAAAGGTAACGGGACTTCTCCCTACAGTATTGCCGTAACCGTACCTGATGGACAATGGAAATTGTCGGTACAACCGTCTGAAAATAGATCACCCTACTGGTCCTCCATCCGGCTGGCCATACTGGGCTTTTTGCTTTCCCTGGCGGGTGGCCTGCTGGCCTACAACCGTTCAAAAGGCCCCGCGCGGCTACATCAACTGGTGAAAGAGCGTACGATGGAGCTGGATAGAAGCGAAAGGCGAAACAAAGCTATAGTGAATGCGCTGCCGGATATGGTGCTGGTGATTGACGGAGAAGATCGTTTTGTGGACTATAGCAATCGTACAGGCCTGGGCACACTTATGGCGCCGGAGGACTTTTTGGGGAAAACGATCCGCGAGGTGTTGCCTTCTGACCTGGCTGATGCGGCTTTGCACAATAAGAAATGTGTGCTGGAAGAACAACAGGTACTAACGCATAGCTACCAGTTGGACCTGGCGAAAGGACGTCGCTATTTCGAAGCCCGTTATGCGCCTTTGAGCAAAACAGATGTGCTGGTACTCATACGCGACGTAACAGATACTGCCCTTGCCGGTCAACGCATCAGGGAAAGCGAAGAAAAATATCGCACTTTGGTAGAGCAGGCCAACGACGCCATTTTTATTGCCAACCTCAAGGGCGAATTGCAGGTGGTAAATCCGGCTGCCAGCCGAATCTCCCAGTTCAGTGCCGAAGAGTTGCTGAAACTCAACATTCGTGATCTCACCGTAGCCGAACAATTGCAGGCAATGCCTTTTCAACTGGATGTGATTGCGAGAGGAGAAACTGCCTCTTCAGAGCGTTTGTTGAAGCGCAAAGACGGTAGCCTGATCGACGTAGAAATTACGGCCAAACTAATTGCGCCGGATCGGTTTCTTTCATTTGTGCGCGACATCAGTGAGCGCAAAAGGGTTGAAAAAGCGTTGTTACAATCCCGGGAAGACCTTCGGAAACTCAGCAACCACATAGAAAATATCCGTGAACAGGAACGTCTTCACATTTCACGCGAAATACACGACGAACTGGGGCAACACCTTACCGTGCTGAAGATGGATGTGTCGCGGCTTGCCAGAAAGCTCAACTCTGCTACAGAAGGATCGCAGACTGATTTCCAGAATATCCTCAACGCCATCAACGATATGGTGCTGGCGGTGCGGCGTATTTCAACCGAATTACGTCCGGGCCTGCTCGATGACCTGGGCATTACGGCTGCCATGGAATGGTATAGCCACGATTTTGAAAAAAGAACAGGCATCCAAACCAGTTTCATGAGTAGCGTTGGCGAAGAGAATTTAAAGAAAGAATGGGCAATTGCCTTGTTTCGTATTTTTCAGGAATCGTTGACCAACGTAGCCCGGCACAGCGATGCGAGTGAAGTAGAGGTGTCGCTAGTTAAAGAGGGCAAGCAACTGGTATTGTTGATCGAAGATAATGGCCGCGGTTTCGATCCCCAGGAAGGCCCCGAACGAAAAACGCTGGGGATCCTTGGAATGAAAGAGCGTGCCATGATGCTGGGGGGCACCTACTCTATTCAGGGCAGACCGGGAAAGGGAACGCTGGTGGAAGTAATCATACCTTTGCCGACCAATGAAAATTAAAAGAGCCGGCGAACCGGCTCTTTTAATCTGGTAACACTTCTTTTTATTTAACGTATCCGAGTATCTTAAGCATACTTTGTGCCGTTTGTTCGCGGGCATAGAGCCAGTCGGTCAATTTGCCATTTTTGTCGTAGCCAACAATAACATGCTTGGGCGATGGTATCAGGCAATGCTTGATGCCTCCATAGCCGCTTATCTGGTCCTGGTAGGCACCGGTATGAAAAAATCCTACATACAGCGGCTCTCCATTAACGATCTTGGGCAGGAATACCTCGTTGATATGTTCTTCTGAGTCGTAATAATCGTGACTGTCGCAGGTGATTCCTCCCAATACTACCCGCTGGTATTCGGCCTCCCACTTATTGATGGGCAGCATCAGGAATCGTTCTCCGATGCCCCAGGTATCAGGAAGTGTGGTGATGAAACTTGAGTCGATCATGTACCAGTTCTCCCGGTCGTTCTGTACCTTCTCGCCTATCACACTATAGATATGCGCCATGCTTTCACCTACCGTGTAGCTGCCAAACTCGGTGAAAATATTGGGCATGGGCACTTTTGCCTTTTTGCAGGCCACTTTTATATTGCCTACAATCTCGTTGATCATGAACTGATAATCATATTCAAAACCGAGCGAGTGCTTGATGGGAAAGCCACCGCCAATATTGATGGAATCCAGTTCGGGACAAATCTTTTTCAACTGGCAGTATAGATTGATAATCTTGTTCAGCTCACTCCAGTAATAGATATCATCCTTGATGCCTTTATTCAAAAAAATATGGAGCATTTTCAATTGAAACTTGCTCTCATAACCTTCAATACGGTCTACATAAAACTCCAGAATATCCTTGGCCCGTATACCCAGTCTGGAGGTATAAAACGGAAAGGTGGGTTCTTCTTCTGCAGCTACCCGAATACCCAGCTTAAACGGCACTTTAACCGATTTGGCATATTCCTTCAGTTCCTCTTTGTTGTCGAGCACCGGTATCACGTTTTGAAATCCGGTGTTCAAAAGATTGGCGATCCGCCTGGTATAACCTTTCTGCTTATACCCGTTGCAGATGATATGAATATCCTTGGTAATTTTCTTCTTTTCGTACAGCTTCTTGATTATTTCAATATCATAAGCGTATGAAGTTTCCAGGTGTATTTCGTGCTTGAGCGCTTCCTCTACCACAAAACTGAAATGAGAACTCTTGGTGCAGTAACAATAGAAATACTTACCCTCGTATTTGTGTTTCTTGAACGCATTGGCAAACATCGTCTTTGCCTTTTTGATCTGCATGCCAATTTTTGGCAGATAGGTAAGCTTCATGGGCGTACCGTACTTGTCGATCAGCGCCTTCAGATTTAAACCATTATACTCGAGGTAACCATCTTTTACGTCGAAACCCTCCTGAGGAAAGTTGAACGTTTGCCGAACGAGGTCGTTGTAGGTATTATTCATTTAGCGGCAACGGGCTGGAGTTGGAAATTTTGTTTGATACAAAAGTATAGGAAATTGGGAATTTGGAGATTTAGAATTTGAAACCCCTAATAAATGTGCAAATGAGAAAATGTGTAAATGTGCAAATTATTGAACCGCAATTTGCCCATTTCCACATTGGCATATTCGCGGAAGGCGCCATTGCCTCATTTGCACATTTCCACATTTACACATTTGCACATTCGCCGAAGGCGCCATTACCAAATTTGCACATTTTCACATTTTCACATTTGCACATTAAAAAACCGCCGAATGGCGGTTTTTTTTAGCTATTTCACTGAATCAACCAGGCTCTTGAACGTTTCGGGATTGTTCATTGCGAGATCAGCAAGTACTTTGCGGTCGAGTTCAATACCTTTTTTCTGAAGCTTGTTGATGAACTCAGAATAAGTAAGTCCTTCGGCACGTACTGCGGCATTGATACGCGCAATCCACAGACTGCGGTACTCACGCTTCTTCAGTTTACGACCTACAAACATGTAGGTCATACCTTTTTCTACTACGTTTTTGGCAACCGTCAATACATTTTTACGTTTGCCATAGAAGCCTTTGGCTTGCTTTAATATTTTTTTGCGGCGTGCTTTTGAAGCAACGGCATTTTTTGAACGAGGCATATCTAAAAGAGTTTAAAATTGTAAAGAATAAGTGATTCCTGCGCTGCCATTTATTTCAGGCGGAGCAGGCGTTTTACGAAGTCCATATTTGGCTTGGCAACCAGGCCATCAATACGCATCGCTCTTTTTCTTTTCTTAGATTTTTTGGTCAGAATGTGACGCTTGAAACTCTTTTGGTGAGTGATCTTTCCGGTGCCGGTCACTTTGAAGCGCTTCTTGGCACTCGAGTTTGTTTTAACCTTAGGCATTTTACCTGTTGTTAAGATGATACCCTTGAGGCGTTCCCCTCCGGGGGATGCTTGTGGAGCCTCTTCAGGACAATAAATTGGGATGCAAAGGTAAGGTTTTCCATCGTAATGTGATAACCTGCGATTGGTAAATTTGAAAATTCGCTAATTTGGCAATTGGTTGATTGTCAACTAATAATCTTCAATTAGGCGACTAGTCCACTCAAAAACAAAAAAGGGGCCGATGGCGGCCCCTTTCTATGCAGATTCAAATCCGGTTATTCTTTAGGATCCAGTGCGTTGTCAATTCTAACTGCAATGTCCTGCAAATGATATCTCGACATGGGGTCGGTAGTACCTGCGGCTGCAGCTCTAACTTCTGCCCTCAGGGCGGTAAGATGCGCCCTTACCATACTTTTGATATCCGATTTGTCGGTATTGGCTCCACCACCAAAGCTGATAGTGATTCCGGGACCGGCAGCAGCCGGACGCGGAGGATTCAGCAAATTAGACAGCGTGAGGATATACGATTTCTGGAGGTTACGGCGATACACATCGATCTTCGCCCGGGTAGGCAATTCTGTCCATACCCCTTTCTTCAGGTCGCCAAACAAATCAATCATCGTGTATGCCTTAGCGCCAGCCGAAGCCTCTGCATCAATCAGTTTGCCCAGCGTACGGCTCGACAATAATGAGTTGAGGGCATTGTCCTGCAAGCGACCAATTACCTGGGTTGGCTTCAGTTCGGAAATGCGGCTGAAAATATTCTCATCGACCAGCCAGGTTGGGGTGGCAAAAATTTGTTTATTCAGAAACTCGACCGCTTCCTTCTGCTTGGCCTTTGATACCACTTCAAACACAGGGCCAGCCTGCTCCACCGTCTTGGGAGTTTCCATTATACCGCCCACGTATTTAGAAACATGGCTGATGTACATGGAAAGCTGGTCAGTCACCTCTCCATACATTTCCTTCAGCGATGAGTAATCTTCGTTAGGCTCTTTGGTCCATTCCATGAGGTTGGGAACAATGCGCTTCAGGTTGCGAATGCCATAGTCGGCGCCCTTCATACCGTCGTCGCCCACCTGCTCACGCTGCGAACGTGGATCGTCGGGATTGGTCTCTGTACCAAACCAAAGTCTGTTATCTTTCAATTTTTCGATCACCCATTTGTTCAAAAATGGCTTCTCATCATCTTCGTTTTTGAACTGAGGGAACATTTTGTAACCCCATTCAATCGCCCATTTGTCGTAGTCGCCTATTCGGGGGAAAAGACCATCGCGTCCAATATTATCTTCCGGTTGTGCCACGTAGTTAAAACGAGCGTAGTCCATAATGGAAGGTGTATGGCCATTTGCTTCTACCCAGGCTTTGTCGCGCAGCTTTTCAACCGGTACAGAAGAGCTGGATCCATAGTTGTGACGAAGACCCAGGGTATGACCTACCTCATGCGAAGAAACGAAACGAATCAGTTGACCCATCAGTTCCTCGTCGTAACGCATTTTGCGGGCACCAGGATCTACGGGCGCACATTGCACAAAATACCAATGATGAATGAGCTGCATTACGTTGTGGTACCAGTTGATATGGCTCTCCATGATTTCGCCGCTGCGAGGATCAGCGATGCTTGGCCCGCTTGCGTTGGGGATATCGGAAGGCTTGTAAACTATTGCTGAATAACGGGCATCTTCCAGACTCCATTCGGGATCTTCTTCTTTTGTAGGGGCAACTTTGCCAATGATGGCGTTCTTAAAACCGGCTTTTTCAAAAGCCACCTGCCAGTCGTTCACACCTTTGATCAGGTAGGGCACCCAGGCTTTAGGAGTAGCAGGGTCGATATAGAAAATAATTGGTTTCTTGGGTTCTACCAGTTCACCACGCTTGTATTTTTCCATATCCTCTTCCTTCGGCTCCAGTCTCCAACGCTTAACCAAACGCACATCTTTCACGCCCTGGGGGTTGGCATCAAAATCGGTATAACCAACTACAAAGTATCCCACACGAGGATCAAAATGACGGGGCTGCATGGGTTTTTCGGGCAACAGTACCATTGAATTGTTGATCTCGATAGTAAGGTTACCTCCGGCATTGCCACCGCCGCCGCGTCCACCCGTTGCCTGACCGGGAGGCGTAGGGGTACGGCCATAAGTTTTAACGGTGGATATCTCTACGTTCATTGGATAAGAACGAACACCGCTGATATATGACTTATCATTTTGCTGGCCGCCTATCCGCATGGCTGATTTTGTACCGCTAGAGAAATACAACAGATCGTTGTCGCCGCTGATAAAGTCTGTAATGTCAATAACCGACGCGCTTGAGTCCTTGCTGAAAGCTTTAATGTCGAACGACGCAGCGATAGGCTGTACGTTCGATTTGGTAACGGCAGTAAACATGGGCGAACTGGAATCTTTTGCATATTCAGCATAAGAGATAGAGCGAAGGAAAACCTTGTTGTTCGGTCCTTTTTCGAAACGCACTACGTTTTGACCGATCTGGTCACCGGCAAAACCGAAAAAGCCATTTCTCATGCCGGCAGCTGCCTTCGAAATCCGGTTTACTACCAGAATATCGCGCCCCAGCATATTATCAGGAATTTCGAAATAATACTTCTCGTCCACTTTATGAACGGCAAACATGCCCTGGTCGGTTACAGCTTTTGAAGTGATGACTTCATTGTAAGCCTTGGGGCCGTTATTGTTAGCCCTGGAGGGGCCGGGGCCGGGAAGACGGGTTGTATCGGCCGGCATATTGGTCGGACGATTACGGTTCTGTGCTTCCGCAACCTGCAGCGTCAGAGATGCTGCCAATGCAATCACTAGATGGTTTGAATAACGCATAGTTTATAGTTAATAAAGAAAATGCTTAGGAGGAAAAGGTTCGTTCGTGCAATTGGATGCTGAATTTCTTAAAAACATGCAAACCCGCAAAGAAAAAATTAAACCCGGCGTTTTGCCGGGTTGAATGGTAATAATTGTTTAGCGTTTTTACTTCTTTTTCCCTTTGGGAGCAAACATAGCCAGCATGCGTCGGCCCTCCATTTTCGGCATGCTTTCCAGAATACCTACTTCTGCCAGCCGCTCGGCAAACTTGAGAAGCAATAATTGTCCACGTTCCTGAAACTGGATCGCCCTACCCTTGAATTGAACGTAGGCCTTCACCTTATTGCCGTCTTTCAGAAATTCCTCTGCGTGTTTAGCTTTGAAGTTGAAATCGTGATCATCTGTATTGGGAGTGAAACGAATTTCCTTTACTTCGGAGACTTTGCTTTTCGCTTTCATCTCCTTTTCCTTCTTTTTCTTATCGTAGAGGAACTTGTTGTAATCAATAATCTTACAAACAGGAGGATCTACCTGTGGTGAAATTTCAACCAGGTCAAGTTCCTGTTCTTTTGCCATACGCAGGGCATCCTGGGTGGAATAAATTCCCACTTCCACATTGTCGCCTACCAGGCGCACTTGGGGTACACGGATAAAATGATTGATCCGGTGTTCCGCTTCTTTACGAGGCATCATTCGGCCCCGAAAACCTCCTTTGCCACCACCGGGTCTGAAACCTCCCCCGCCTGATGGCCTGTTGAACCCGCCGCCGGGTTTTTGTGGTACTGCCATTTATATTTTTTAGTTTTAAAACAGGCGCTGTTTACGCCCAAATTTCGCAAACACGAATTTGCGGCATTTTTTGCAAACAACGATGAAGAATTTGTTCAGTTAATTTATCAATTCCCGTTCCGAAATTTCACGGGTAATATTGCCGAGAAACTCGTCGAGACTGATGGCGCCCATATCCCCTTTACCCTGGCGTCTTACCGCCACCTTCCCTTCCGTCATTTCCTTTTCGCCAATAATCAGCATATAGGGTACTTTCAACAACTCCGTGTCCCGGATTTTCTTGCCAATTTTCTCGCTGCGGTCATCCAATTCTACCCGTACGCCGGCTTTCTTCAGTCGGGCTGTTACATCCTTCGAATAATCCAGGAACTTGTCGCTGATGGGCAATACACGAACCTGGCGTGGCGCCAGCCAGAGCGGGAACTTGCCAGCGTACTGTTCCAATAGGAATCCGATGAAACGCTCATGGGTACCCAGGGGTGCCCGATGGATGATCAACGGTGTTTCGGTAGAATTATCCTGAGTAGTATACTCCAGCTTAAAGCTTCGACCCTGCGAAAAGTCGACCTGATTAGTAGCCAGGGTAAACTCGCGACCGATTGCGCTGAATATCTGCACATCAATTTTGGGACCGTAGAAAGCTGCTTCGTCCGGCACTTCCACATAGGGAATGCCCGACTCTATCAATACACTTCTAACCATTGCCTCGGTCTCTTTCCAAAGCTCTGGCTCATTCACATACTTTACGCCGAGCTTTTCGGGCGAATGCAGCGACAAACGCATCACGTATTTTTCAATACCGAAGATCTTGAAGTATTTCAGGTACATGTCGTTTACAGCACGAAATTCGTCGTTGAACTGTTGTTTCGTGCAGTAAATATGTGCATCGTTCATGTGTAGGCACCGTACCCGCATCAGACCAAACAACTCCCCACTCTGCTCATAACGATAAACCGTTCCATATTCGGCAATTCGGTAAGGAAGGTCGCGATAGCTTTTAGGCTCTGCTGCAAAAATCTTGTGATGATGCGGGCAGTTCATGGACTTGAGGTAATATTTTTCCCCATCAAGTTCCATTGGAGGATACATGCTGTCTGCGTAGTATGGCAGGTGACCGCTGGTTAGGTACATGCTTTCCTTGGCGATATGCGGAGTCACAACCCGGTGGTAGCCGGCTTCGGCCTCCGTTTCTTTCGCCAGCTTTTCCAACTCCTCTATTACAACCGTTCCATTGGGCATCCACATGATCAGGCCCTGGCCCACATCGTCGTCCATGGTGTAAATACCCAATTCTTTGCCGAGCTTTCGGTGATCGCGTTTCTTTGCTTCTTCCAGCATGGCCAGGTGGGCGTCCAGCTCTTTTTGCGAAGGGAAACTAACCCCGTAAATGCGGGTTAGCTGCTTATTTTTTTCATCGCCTTTCCAGTAAGCGCCGGCAATATTGGTGAGCTTGATGGCTTTAATCAGACCGGTATGCGGAATATGTGGTCCGCGGCAGAGGTCGGTAAACTGCCCCTGAGTGTAAAAGCTGATTTCACCGTCAGCCAGTCCTGTCAGCAGGTCGAGCTTGTATTCGTCCTTCTTTTCTGTGAAATACTGAATCGCTTCCGGCTTGCTTATTTCCTTTCGCACAAAGGGATTATTCTGCTTAGCCAGCTCATTCATTTTTTTCTCGAGAGCCTGCAGATCTTCCTCGGATATCTTTCGATCTCCCAGATCCATATCGTAATAAAATCCCTGAGGGTTTTCGATTGGTGGTCCCACCCAAAACTTAACTCCCGGAAAAATGGATTCCACAGCTTCGGCCATCAGGTGGGCCGATGAATGCCAGAAAGTTTTTTTACCATCGATATCATCCCAGGTGAGCAATTGAAGGCGCGAATCCTTTTGTATGGGACGCGACAAGTCCCATACCTCATCGTTAACCTTTGCTGCCAGAATTTTTCTGGCCAGCCCTTCAGATATTGATTTTGCAATTTCAAGCGCAGAAACTCCGGCCTCATATTGCCGTTGCGCACCGTCCGGAAAAGTGATATTGATCATTCAGTAGTCAAAAATATTTGTACCGGTTTCTTTACCGGAGGGCAAATTTAACGAAAAACCAGTGGGTGGAAAAATCCTAATCAACCGCTTCGAGCCGTTGTTTTTCTGGTTCAAAAAGGGAAAAAAACGGCGTTTCGAACCTTCAAAATTAACAAACTCTTACCCGGTATGAGGTTTTGAATACGAACATATTCGTTAGTTTTGGCCCGATGAAATTGCATGTGAAAAAATCGCTGTACCTGTTACTGCTGTTAACGGCCTTTGTGGCCGGCCCTGCAAGTGCTCAGGATCTGACGGGAATATGGCGCGGTTTTTTCAAAACTGATCTGGGTGTAACCTACAAATTGGAAATTCAGATCAAACAAACCTCCAGCGGTTTCAAGGGTGTCACTTATTCCTATCTCACTACCGTATTTTATGGCAAGGCAGTACTGACGGGCAGCTTTAATAAGGCTGACAAAAGTGCCATGATCAAGGAAATTCGAACAGTTGAGCTTCGGATGAGTCCCGGGTCGGTGTCCTGCATCATGAAATATCTGCTGGACTATTCAAAATCGGGAAAGGAAGAGTTCCTGGAAGGCGTTTATTCCAGTGCATACGAAAACGACGGGTATGGTGGCAAAAAGGGTGACGATTGCGGAAGTGGAATCGTCCGTTTGCGTAAAGTGCCCACTTCGGATTTTTACATTGAACCCTTCCTGCGTGATGAGCCGGTTGTTTCCCGCCCACGCAACAATCCGCCTCCGAAAGTCAATACAAGTCCAAAGCAGCAGCCATCTACCCTTGTGCCGAAGCAAAACAATAATAGCACCGCCCGAAATAACAAACCGGCACAAAAGCCGCCCAAGCCTAATAACGACAATAGTAAAACAGTCACCAGTATACCGGTCGATTCGGCTTCAAGCACAGCAAAAGTGCCCAATCTGACTACAAACAAGCCGCCCCGGCCAGCTATGAACTCCACCCCTGCGATTATCCGTAACCGTAGTGGCGAGTTGATGCGTACGCTGACCATTCACAATCCGAAAGTAACCGTTAAGATTTTTGATAATGGTGAAATTGATGACGATACCGTATCGGTTTATCTGAACGGCAGGCTCATGCTCTCCAGCAAAAAATTAACGGCAGCCCCCATCGTACTCAACTTTTTGCTCGACGATGATAACCCCGACCAGGAGCTCACCATGGTGGCGGAAAACCTTGGACGAATTCCACCCAACACATCGCTGATGATTGTGGAGGCCGGCGATCAGCGTTTCGATGTTCGAATTACTTCTACGGAACAAAAGAACGCAGTTGTCCGATTCCGATACGAACCGAAAGAATAGCCGCTTCTGTAAAATTCTGTTGGCGATCTGCTATTTTCGCCTATTTTCATTTTTCATGTTAAGGACGATCTCGCTGATATTTTTGCTGGCTGGCAGTACCCTTGTGCAGGCACAGGCTATAAACGGATTCTGGAAAGGAACACTGACCATGGAACCCGGTGGCTGCTTTCCTGTGTATCATATCGAATTCCAACTGCAGGTTCTTAACGGCACAAGAATAACCGGCAATTCCTATCATTACTCCGACACCAGCAACTATGTAAAGGAAGAGTTTGAAGGAATTTATGATACCGTCAAAAAGACGATCACAATCCAGGAAATGAAGGTGCAGGTGTTCAAAATTCCGCCCGATTGCACCCCCTGTATTAAAAAATATACACTCACCTTTCATACCGACGGACGCGAGGAACAGTTAAGAGGCGAATGGAGCGGCACAATGATGGATGCCCGCGCCTCCTGCCCCTCCGGTTCCATCGTCCTTACAAGAATTCAAAAATCCACCTTTCAGCCCGACCTGCCTGCAGAACTGATCGGTCGAAAAAATGAGCTGGTTCGGGAAATTATTGTAGACACAGGAACTGTGCGTCTGGACTTTTATGATAACGGACAGATTGATGGAGACACCATTTCAGTGTATGTAGGAAATAATCCGGTGGTATCTCATCAAATGCTGACGATAAAACCCATTTCCATTTCAATTCATATTGATGCATTGAATCCCGAACAGGAAATCATCATGGTGGGCCTCAACCTTGGCACTATCCCACCCAACACCGCTCTGATGATTGTACACGCGGGCGATAAACGATACCAACTCTATCTTACAGCAGATGAAAAGAAAAATTCGATGGTGAGGTTTGTGTACAGGCCGGGAGGCAAGTGAGGAGATGTTGAGTTGTTGAATTGTTGAATTGTTGAATTGTTGAGGTGTTGAGGTGTTGAGGTGTTTAGATGTGTAGTTGTTTAGGTGTTGGGATGTTTAGATGTGCATATGTTTATTTGAATTACGTGTATACTATCTGCGTAAATCTGTGTAAAAATCTGCGTAAATCCGCGGGAACAGAACTGTTGCTCTGTATGCAATTTGCCTTAACATAGTGCTTTTCTGTTCCCGCGGATTTACGCAGATTTTTACACAGATTTACGCAGATTTTTATAAGGTGGCTACACACCCAACCAGTCTTACAACTAAACACCTCAACAGCCCAACGCCCCAACAACTACACACCTTAACAACTCAACAACTCAACAACTACACAACGAAACAACTCAACAATTCAACACCTCAACAATTCAACACTTCATGGCTTTCTCGGCAGCTTTTCATCCCTCATCGCTGCATGGTAAACGAAGGAAGCAACGATCACGCTGATTTGTTGAAGATCGGAAGCAATCAGGTGATCATAAGAGTCCATATTAGTATGGTGCGTGCGAGTGTTGTATTCAATCGGATCCTGAATAAACTGAAAACCGGGAAGTCCAACGGCATCAAACGACTGGTGGTCGGTGCCGCCGGTATTGGAAATTGTCACCGTTTTTGCGCCCAGGTCGTGGAAAGGCTCCAGCCATTTCGCAAAAATGTCTTTCACACCCGCATTTCCCTGCAGGTAGATACCCCGCACTTTGCCGGTGCCATTATCGATATTAAAATAGGCGGATAGCTTATCGTGTTCGGGTTTCTTTTCCCTTGTTGTGGGGTCCATAAAGTGATTCTTCACATATCCGCGTGATCCGTGAAGCCCCTGCTCTTCCCCACCCCAAAGCGCAATGCGAATGGTACGGCGGGGTTGAACACCCAGTGCTTTCAGTATGCGCACAGCTTCCATCATCACGGCGCAACCGGCGGCATTGTCCGTTGCACCAGTGGCAGCCTGCCAACTGTCGAGGTGACCACCCAGCATTACAATTTCATCTTTCAAAGCGGGGTCGGTACCTTTTATTTCAGCAATTACATTGTACCCTTTGGTATCCTTGCTATCAAATTGGGTTTGTACATCTACGTCCATTTTAACCGGAATGCCGGCTTTCGCCAATCTGCACATGGTTGAATAGTCTTCGATAGCGAGCATGATATCCAGAAAATTCTCAGGATCCTTCGCAGCATAAGCACCGCCGCCCTGAACAAACAAGGTTCCGTCGTGGCCGCGGGGACTGGTACTCAGGATTGCTACCGCCCCCTCTTTTTGGGCCATAGCTTTCAATTGATTCAACAAGGCTGCGGGACTGTTGCCACCAGAAGGCCTGCGACGCTGACCACCAGGTCCACCCTGTCCACGTGGCTGAGGAGGCTCGGCATTGGCCATTTTCTCCAATTCTTCATCGGTATACCTTACCGCATCAGCTTTAAATGTAGGCAACAAAGTATCGTTACGGTATGGAAGCAGGATTTTTCCTTTCAGCTTACCAGCGTACTGGGCTACCGAAAGTGAGTCAGTAGTTTCCACCAACATCACTTCAGCCGATTTGAGGCCCTTTGTGCCCGCAGTCCATGTTTTTGGATAGGCAATGACCGGCTTATAGTAAGGAGCAGTCATGGCTATATAACTTTTCTTCAATTCCCAGCCCTTGCCAAATTCACCCCATGGCTCAAGGCTGGCGTTCTGCAGCCCCCATTTGCTCAACTCATTTTTAGCCCAGTTGGCAGCCCTGGTATAACCGGGCGAACCGGCTAAGCGAGGTCCATTCACATCGGTGAGGTAAAATGCAATGTCCATGACCTTCGATCGTTGAAAGCCTTCTTCACGGATTTTGTTGACCATCGCCTGATCCGGCTGGTCCTGCGCAAACGAAATTATTGTCGTTGACAACAATAGTAACAGAAGGAAAAAATTTCTCATGTGCTGGTTAGTGTTTTGGATAAAATAAATGGATCGGGCCCGAAAGAACTAACCGGTTAGACGGTCGATAGGCTAAAAACTTGCGAGCCGCTGTGTCGGCTACTGGTTAAGCATGAAATTGAGGCTGTCTTTCGGACTGCCACATTCCAGCATACCATCCTTGTATTTTGGATGCTTCAGCCCCAGGTAAGGGTTGCGTACATCCGCTGTTGGGCTGATCCAGTAAGCTGCCTCTGTATCATTGAAAGCCATGGGGCACTCCTGCCAGTATAATTTGGCCTGATCATATTTGACAACGATCATGAGCAGGCGCAGATTCTCGGATAGGTTCATAAATGCGCGACGACGAGGCTCCCAGTCGGTACCCGATTCGATGGCTGCAACGGCCTGCCTCGCATTAGCCAATGGATCCAGCGCGCTTTCGTAAATACCGGTGGTATCAACTTTAAGCTCTTCCACTTTCAGGCTGTCGAGGGCAGTATGCAGTTTGGCAGCCGCAGCCGAAGAAGAAGCTTCATTCCATTCTACCAGTGCCTCCGACAGATCATAATAGGCATCGAGCGCCTCCTGCACCGAACTGTTGAATGATGCACTATGTTTGCTCACAGCCATTGGTACTGGCTTGGGTCCTTTAGGGGCCTTTTTCCCTCCGCGGAAATAGGTAAAATAAATGTAGCCTGCGCCAATAATGATGATAGCAAAGAAAATCGCGAAAAACTTCTTCATCCGATGCTTTTTTTCAAAGTTAAATCAAAGGTGCTGGAATCAGGAATTCTTATTTTTGCAGCTTATGGCCGAACTATAACGGCCAAAGATTTAGATAACGACAATATTTTATGCTGGCAGGATTACAGGATGTAACATTTGAATTTGGTGCGAGGGTGATCGTAGACGATGCCACCTGGCATATACAACCCAATGAGCGAATTGGCTTAATTGGCTATAACGGAACTGGTAAATCAACTTTGCTGAAATTACTGGTGGGCCAGTACAGCCCTTCGGCAGGCACGGTGGAAAGAAGCCGTTCAACCAGCATCGGTTATCTGCATCAGGATCTACTTTCGTTCGATACGGATGATTCGATACTAAATGTGGCGCTCAGCGCATTTGAGCGGGTACTTCAGCTGGAAAAGGAAATTGAAGTGCTTGGCCAGGAACTGGAAAAAACAGGTGACGAAAAAACTCTTCACGAATATTCTGATAAATTGCACGAACTGGAAACCCTTGGCGGCTACGATATCCACCATCGTACCGAAGAGGTTTTGCAGGGCCTGGGGTTTTCAAATACAGACCTTCAACGCCCCTACCGGGAGTTTTCGGGTGGCTGGCGCATGAGGGTGCTGCTGGCCAAAATGATTTTACAGCAACCCGATCTGTTATTGTTGGATGAACCGACCAACCACCTTGATCTCCCTTCAATTGAATGGCTCGAAAAATACCTGCAACATTATAAAGGTGCTGTGGTGATTGTAAGTCACGACAAATTTTTCCTGAACCGAATGGTTACCAAAATTGTGGAACTGTATCAGCAGCGCCTGCACTTCTACAATGGCAACTACGAATTCTACGAAAAGGAGAAAGCGCTGCGAATGGACCTGCAGCAGAAAGCTTACGAAAATCAGCAGGATTATATTCGGCAACAGGAGCGCTTTGTTGAGCGATTTAAAGCCAAAGCCAGTAAAGCGGCTCAGGCACAGAGTATTCAGAAACGGCTTGACAAGCTGGAGCGTATTGAAGAAACAACGCTGGAGCGACCCAATCTGAAAATCAATTTCAGAGTGGACAAAACGCCTGGCAAAGTGCTAGTTGAGCTGAATCATTTGGGAAAAAAATTTGGCGATCAGGTGATTCTTGAAAATGCCAAAGCTGAGATTGAGCGGGGTGACAAAATAGCACTGATTGGTGCAAACGGAAAAGGGAAATCGACCCTGCTGCGCATCATTGCCGGGGCCGAATCTTATACAGGCGAAAGGAAATGGGGCCATAATGTAGAGGAGAGTTTTTACGCCCAGCACCAACTGGAGTCGCTGAACGTTAATAACACAGTGATAGATGAAATGAAAGAATGCGGCAGCCAGTTGACTGAACTGGAATTGCGCACTATACTCGGTTGTTTTTTGTTTAGCGGCGACGACTCCGACAAAAAGATCAAAGTATTGAGTGGAGGTGAGAAAGCCCGGGTGGCGCTGGCTAAAACAATGGTGAGTAAGGCCAATTTTCTGATGCTCGATGAACCGACCAACCACCTTGACATGCATAGCTGCGAGCTGTTGATTGAGGCCCTGAACCGCTACGAAGGCAGCCTGATCCTGGTTAGCCATGACCGGTATTTTATATCTAAAACGGCCAACAAGATCTGGGAAATCACCGATCACGAAGTGAAAGAGTTTAAGGGCGGGTACGATGAATGGGTGGCCTGGAAAGAACGAATGGCCCGGCAGGCTGATCCAAAAGGCAAAGCAGAACCGCAACAGAATCGCGCAAAACAGGAGACCAAGGCGCCCTCAGCAGTACCCACAGCAGCCGCGCCCGTAGCCTCCGTAGCAACAGCCAACGCGCCCATCAACAAGGAATTGAAAAAAGAACTGCAGAAACAACAAAAGCTATTTCAGCAATTGGAAGAACAGATAGCAGCTCAGAAATTGAAACTCGAAGAATTATCGCTGGCATTGGCCCACCCGGACACCTATGCCGATAAAGACCGGTTTAAACAAACAGAAAACCAGCATCAGGTAGCCAGCCAGCAACTTCAGAAACTTGAAAAAGAATATGAAGTGGTTTTTGAACGACTGATGGAACTGGAAGGCAATTAACAATTCCATTGCTTCGGGTTTCCAATGTTCTGTGTTAACTTGTGCGGCTGAATCTTTCCCATGAAACGGCTGGCCGCAACTATACTTTTTGATTCACGCACACTCCATAGGGAACAGCACCGCCTCTGGCTGCTGATCACCATCACTCTATTGTTCCTGTTCATTGTGCCGGCTCAACTTGCTGCGCAACAGTCCGGGCAACGTCCCCGTATCGGTGTTACCCTTAGTGGTGGAGGCGCAAAAGGACTCGCTCACCTCGGCATATTGAAAGCAATTGATTCTGCCGGTCTGAAAGTAGACTATATTACCGGCACTTCCATGGGTGCAATTCTGGGAAGCCTTTATGCGGTAGGTTATTCAGCCGATTCATTAATAAAAATTGCACGTGCAGTTGACTGGGATATTCTGCTGCGCAATCAGGCCGACCTGCGTAGTCTTTTCATGGAAGAGAAAAAAGAGTCATCTAAATACGTAGTTGAACTGCCCTGGATCAATCATCAACTCAAATTGTCGACCGGCTTGTTGGAAGCTCAGGAACTATGGATCAAATTCTCAGAACTGTTTTTTCCCGTTTATAAGCATAAAGACTTCAGCCAGTTCAGTATTCCTTTTCGCTGTATCAGTACCGATGTTGGCACCGGCAATGCCGTTGTTCTGAAAAATGGGGAGATCATTTCAGCCGTTCGTGCCAGCATGGCTATTCCTTCCGTGTTTACCGCAGTTGATATAGACAGTTTGCGGTTGGTAGACGGAGGCATCGTGCGAAATTTTCCAGTAAAGGATGTGCGCGAAATGGGTGCTGACATTGTGATCGGAAGTAATGTGGCCAGTGGCCTGCTTCCGTCAGAAAAAGTAAGAAATGTATTCCAGATACTGCTACAGGTAGCTTTTTTCCGGGAAAGTGAGGACAGCAGAAAGGAAATACCGCTTTGCGATGTATATGTTCCCTTTAGCCTCGAAGAATTCAGTATGGGCAGTTTCAATAATGCGGAGGCCATTTTGAAAAAAGGACTGGAAGAAGGTGAACGTCTTTATCCGCGCTTCAAACATTTGGCTGATTCGCTCAATGCCATTTATGGTGATCAGGCCGCCGATAAAAACAGATTGCCAAAGGTCGACAGTGTATGGATCAGTTCTTTTTCTGTGTCGGGCTTAGAAAAGACCCGCCAGGGTTTCTTCATCAATACCATGAACTTTAAAACCGGGAACCGATATTCAGCCCGGCAGCTTTCCAATATGCTTCGCCAGGCCTTTGGTACCAGGTATTATAACCGGATTACTTATTCCCTGCATTCGAAAGCCGACGGGAGTGCCCATATTGAGTTTCATGTGTCTGAAAATCCATTCACTTTCGCCAAACTGGGTCTTCATTATTCGCGCTTTTCGGGCATCGGACTCATTGGAAATATCACCACCCGCAATTTTTTCACACCCAACAGCCGCAGCCTCGTAACCTTCAATCTGGGCGAAAGCTTCCGATTAAAGGGCGAACATCTCCAGTATCTGGGTCGCCTCAAAAACTTTGCGTTAGTAGCAAAAACACAATTCGACCGGTTCGACTTTTTCTCATACGAAGAATTCAAACAAACCGGTGTTTATAAGCAGAACTATTGGGAGGTTGCCGAGCGCCTGCAGTTTACACCCAGCCGCAATTTTGCGATAGGCATCGGGCACCGTTTTGAATGGTTAAAATACAATCCAACCATCAGTCCCGATCTCGCATTCCGTGGGCGCAGTCAATTCAACAGCTTTCAGTTTTATCTGCATCACCACACACTTGATCGAAATATATTTCCCAATCGCGGTGTGCAAATTGAATGGGAAGTTGGTCGAATACTGCGGCAATCTTTGAAGGTCGACTTCCTGGCAGATGGGCAGCCATTGCCGAATCCAGATTCAATTCAGGTGTCAAAAAATGCTTTCAACTACACGACCCTTTCTGCGGAAGGCTATCTGCCATTTGGCCCGCGCCTGGTTGGATTCCTGCATGCCCAAAGCGGTATCAATTTCAACTATGACCGGCAGATCATGAACGAATTTGTGGTTGGCGGAATGGTACGCCTTTTCCGAAGGCAGGTCCTCTTTGCCGGTTTACAGGAAGGCTCTATCTACACCCCCGCATATGCCAGTTTGCAGAGTGGTTTGCGGTACACGTTGTATCCCAATGTGTATATAACCGGCAGGGCGAATGTGCTGGTCAATAACTTCATCAGCCGAAGCAGCTTTTTCAATGGCCGCGACATTTATACAGGCTACGCACTCACTTTTTCTTACAACTTTGCACTTGGCCCCCTTGATTTGAGTCTGATGTACAGCGACCAAACCGGCAAGGTTCAAACATTCATCAACCTGGGTATTCCTTTTTAGGCATAAGATCCAGGTGGTTGCAGAGCTTTCAGAAAATCCGCCACCAGGTAGGCAATCAGCTTACCAGTTGACGCATCAGTTCTACCATCCCCCAGTCGGCAGGCTCCTTCGCATATATGCAGGTAAGCTGCTTTTGCATCTGAAGCGGCAAAATGAACATACTGCCTTGCCTGCAAGCCGGTAATTCCAATGGGTGAAGCAGCACTGGCCAGCACACCGGCAATACTGTCGAGATCAAGTTCAATTCCTGCCATTCCGTTTTCTGTAAACCCCGTTGCATGTGCCACTGCCTGTAAAAAGGTCCGTTTTTCGTAAATGAAAATGTCTTCGAAGCTTATGCAGTCTACATTGGGGTTCTCCATTATATCGAGCCATACATTTTGTGGAACAAAGTTTTCATGCATACCCACCACACAATACCGCTGCAGGTAGCCATCTTCCATGGCATACCGAAACGGATTACCGCTATGTCTGCCTTCCGTTGTTCTATAGTCTGTATGGGCATCGAGGTTAATGCAGTTGATTCGCGGGTGGCTGATTAACCCCGACTTATGCCATCCTTTGGCGGCGCCCTTTATTACCGGGTATGCATTATTATGTCCACCTCCAATCACGATGGGAATTTTTCCGAGGCCGGTTATGAGCTTTATCATCTGCTCCACTTCGTCGTCAATGCTGTTTACAGCATGACGGTAAGCATCCGTGCGTTCCTGTTCGCCACGGGCTGTATGATCGATCAGATACTGGATATCGCCAAAATCAAAATGGCCTGACAACAACAGTTCGTTCCCATCCAGAAAATCGTTGCTTTGCATGTTCAAAAACGACTGTAAAAATGGTATCCAGGCCGTATCTGCCCCCGGCACGCCAAGATTGGCTCTCACTCCAATATCCTCAGGTACGCCCAACAATACGAAGCGTGCGGAAGATCTGGTTAAGTACTCCTCCGGGTCCTGGCCGGGATGAGCCACCTGCACCCTTTCCCCAATTCGGGTCTCAAACTGACGCAAGCGCGTGAGTGATAAAACATCCTGTTTGCAGTACCATTTAAAATGGATACGCTTTTCAATTGGAATTGTCATGGCAAAGCAGTTTTGTAACGGCTGGTCGCATCAATTACATGATGTCTGACCGCTCGGAAAAAGTGGATTCTTCTACCACCTGTTCCGGTTTCTTTTTATAGAAAATCATCCCCAACGCCATGATGATGCTGGTGGTAAGGATGATGAAAAACAATATTCCGTCGTTAAAGCTGCTTAGCTTCAGCGATTCCGGAATTTTATAAAACAATACAATCGTGATCAACCCTCTTGGAATAAAGAATGCTTCGGGAAAAAGATTGGTGCGCACAAAGAATCGCAGATACAGAATTCGCACCACAAACATGGCTACCACAATCAGGCTGCCCACCTGAAGTATATCCATTTCGTTGAGAAAAGCCAGCGAAATAGAATACCCGAAGAGCAGAAAAAAGAAGGTTCGAATAAGAAATGAAGTTTCTGCGGTGACAGAATGAAGCAAATGTCTTAAAGAATCCACCTGCTCGTGAGGGAAAAACTTTACGAGCGGGGTCCATTTTAGTTTTTCCCAATTGTTAATAAGCAAACCAAAAACAAGAATAATAATCAACGAAGGCAGGTGCAGCATTTTACCTCCGGCGTAGATCAGAATGAGCAATGAAAAAATAAGGAAAAACTTGATATTAAGCCGGGTTTTAGCCAGGATAATCAAAAGTAAAAGCGACAACAGCACCGACAGCACGATAGAAACTACTATGTTCATGGAAAACATACCAAAGGAACTCAACGACAATACATCATCGGCAGTGAAATAGTTGAATACTATGATTCCGATTATGTCGGAAAAAGAGGCTTCGTACACCAGGAATTCCCTTTTTTGATCGCTCAGCGGGTTGATGCTGGGAATAACGATCGAGCTGCTCATGATCGACAATGGTATGGCATACACCAGACATTTCTCAATAGGTTCACTTAACCAATAATTGAGAATATAAGTCAATAACACGGTGGAGATGGCGAAAATGAACAGTGCAGAAAAGAAAGAATTCCGGATCAGAACCAACTTGTTGCGCCCCAACTTCAAGTCGAGACCCGCTTCCAGTACGATCATGATCAGACCTACCACGCCCAGCGATTCAATCAGTTGGGCTGAAAAGCTCATTTCAAACTGGTAAAAATCGGCAAGTGCGCGAAAACCGATACCAGCAAACAGCAGGAGCAGTACTGATGGAATCCGTATATAACGTGAAACAATCGAAAAGATATAAGATAAAACAACCAGGCTACAGAGGGCAATCAGTACTTCTTCCGTATTCAATCCATTCATACCCTAATATACGGGAAAATTCCTCAAATCCACTTCCCCTTTATCATCACTCTTTCCACCTGGTTGCTGCCAAAGGAATAGGGAAGAAATGCAAGCGAAGGCATCGGTTTGGTCAGGATCAGATCGGCCCTTTTTCCAATCATGATACTGCCGCTGTTATGCTGGCAATCCATGGCAAATGCGCCGTTGATGGTAGCAGCATTGATGGCTTCCTCCGGCAGCATCCTGAGCTGAATACAGGCCAGCGATAACAAAAAATTCATATTGCCCGAAGGTGAAGAACCGGGATTATAGTCGCTGGCCAGTGCAAGCGCCGCGCCCGCAGCCAGCAATTGCCGGGCCGGCTGGTAAGGCATGCGAAGAAAGAATGCTGCCGACGGCAACAGCGTTCCAATCGTTTGAGAACGCCCGAGGTCCCGGATATCTTCAGCAGTCATGGTTTCCAGATGATCCACACTTAATGCCGGCAACTCCAGAGCTTTCTGCAAACCCCCAATGCTGTTCAATTGATTGACGTGCAGTTTGGGCTTCAACCCAACAGACATTCCGGCGCGCGCAATCTGATCCATTTCTTCAGGGTTAAAGAAGCCGGTTTCACAAAACACATCAATGTAATCGGCCAGACGCTCGGCCGCAACGGCCGGAATCATTTCTTCGATTATCAAACGGATATAGCCTTCTCTGTTATCCCGGTATTCGGAAGGTATAGCATGTGCGCCGAGAAAACTGGCTTTTATGTTTAAAGCTGAACGCTCTTTGAGGCGGCGAATCACCCGGAGCATTTTCAATTCGGCTTCCAGCGAGAGTCCATATCCGCTTTTTATTTCAACTGACCCGGTTCCCAGGGCGCTGATTTCCTGTAGGCGTTGCCAGGATCGATTGAACAATTCATCTTCTGAAAGGTCTGCCAGTCGCGCTGCTGAATTCAATATACCCCCACCCTTTGCCGCAATTTCGGCATAACTCAGGCCGCGAATTTTATCGATAAACTCGTTCTCGCGACTTTCGGCATATACCAGATGAGTATGAGAATCACACCAGGCTGGCAATACCCAGCGGCCTGTGGCATCCACAATGTTGGCAGGTAATGCATTGATGGCATCCAGTTGATCCATGGTTCCGAATCCTGCAATTTCACCATCTTCCAGCAGGAGATAGGCATTTTGCCAAACCGGCAATTGCGCTAACTCTGCCCCCCTTAAAGGCTGCGCCGGCGCATGTACAGCAACCAGTCCGCGGATATGCTGAATCAATACGGTAGACATATAACAATATTACAAAAGCCGTGGCGGCAAAAAAAATGGTTGCTTAGCCATTTCCATTTATCTTTATTGCTCGTATAAATAATAACTATGTTTTGGCCTGATTTCTCTGATCCTTCTGTGTGGTTAAGTCTGCTAACCCTGGCATTTCTTGAGATCGTTTTAGGAGTGGACAATATCATTTTCATATCCATCATTTCCGACAAACTCGATCCATCGCAGCAACGCAAGGCTCGTAATATCGGGCTTTTGCTGGCAATGGTATTCCGGGTGGGCTTACTGTTAACCATCACCTGGATCATGCGATTGAAGGAACCCCTCTTCACTATTCCTTTTCTTAAAGAAGATGGAGAACCCATCGGCATCAGTTGGAAAGACCTGATCCTGTTGGCCGGCGGCCTTTTTCTGATTGGAAAAAGCACACTCGAAATTCATCACAAACTGGAAAAACCCGATCCGGATTCAACACAGAAAAAGACCTACTCCTCGCTACGGTCAGTAATACTTCAAATCGTACTGATCGATGCAGTCTTTTCTTTTGATTCTATCCTGACTGCGATTGGCATGGTCGACTATGTATCGATCATGATCATTGCTGTTATTATCTCCATCATCATCATGATGATTTTTGCGGGTCCGATCAGCCATTTTATCAACAAACATCCTTCGCTGCAAATGCTGGCGCTTTCGTTCCTGATTGCCATCGGAATCATGCTGGTGGCCGAAGCATTCCATCAGGAAATCAGCAAGAATTATATCTACACCACTATCGCCTTCTCGCTGTTAGTTGAGTTGCTCAATATGCGGATGCGCCGGAAACATGATAGTGTGAAGTTGAAAACGAACAGAGAGAAGAAGTGATTGTTGAATTGTTGAGCTGTTGAGTTGTTTAGTTGTTTAAATAATCTGCGTAAATCTGTGTAATCATCTGTGTAAATCTGCGGGAACAGAAAAGCCGATACGGTAGGCCAGTGGCTTGCGAGAGCAACAGTTCTGTTCCCGCAGATTTACACAGATGATTACACAGATTTACACAGATTATTAGACGGTGGCTACAAATCCAACCACTCAAACAACTCAACAGCCAAACAACTCAACAACTAAACAACCAAACAACTCAACAACTCAACAATTCAACAATTCAACAACTCAACACTTCTCCAGCCTTCGTCGATAATCATACTGCAGGTCTTCATGCAGCGAATCAATAGCATTGTAAAGTTTTTTCAATTGTCCGTTATACAAATTAACCAGTACCGGACTTTGTTCATACGGAAGTCCCATTTCCCGGAATCGTTCACAAAAATGCAAAAGCCACTCCACTTCAGCTGTTTTGCTCGAAGTATAGCGAACATGCTTACTCACGAAACGCAATATTTTGCGTAAACTCTTTTTCACAAAATAGAAATGAGAACGATTTATCTCTTCGAAAAGCAGATCCATTTCGTCTTTCACGGTTTGAATGTAGGCCGTTTCGTTATGGGCTTCAAAAAGCAGATAGGTAAGCAATTCTTTGTTTTCCTTTTTGAAACGCGACAAACGCAGACAGATCTGTACCAGCTCCTTTGCTGGCAGCGTTGAGAGTTCCTGTTTAATTTCCTGCACACTGGCTGATCGCATAACGAATCCTGTTAAACGGTATTTGGGCGGTAGGGTTTCCGGCACAAAGTTAATGGGCCGCCACTCAGCCAGTTCGTATCCCTGCTCAAAAAAATGAACTGCCTGCAAAACCACGTAGTGAACGATAAAAAAATTCGGATATTTGCGCCCTCAATTGGTCAATTATGAGAATTGCTATCAATGGAATGGGCCGGATTGGCCGACTGTTGTTCAGAAGATTGATCCATCAGCCGGGAGTGGAGCTGGTTGCGATCAACGATATTATGCCGGCCGACAACCTGCTTTACCTGTTGCAGTACGATTCTGTTTATGGCACTTTTTCGGAGAAATTGCAGTTAACCGAACAGGAGCTGGTTTGTGGTGACCGTAAAGTGGCCGTATTTCAGCAGGGCCATCCCGCTCAGTTGCCCTGGTCGCAGTTGGGGGTTGACGTGGTACTGGAATGTTCAGGATCGTTCAGCAAAAAGATACTGGCCGAAGAACACCTACTGGCTGGCGCCAAAAAAGTATTGCTGTCTACCACCGGTTCCAACGATATTCCGCTACTCATTTACGGATTCAACCACAACCGGCTAAGCTCCGACACCCACATTATTTCTCCCGGTGGATGCATGACCAATTGTTCCATCCATGTTTTGTACATCCTCAATTCAATTGGCATCCGCTCGGCTCAGATCAATATGTTGCATTCCTATACGTCGCGTCAGGAATTGGTGGATGCCCCTCATCGGCAGTTTCGGCGCGGACGTGCTGCCGCCGAATCGATTATTCCGGTAGAAATTGACCTTGATCAGTCGCTGGAACGACTGATGCCGGGTATGCAGGGGAAAATCAGTGCCATAAGCACCCGGATTCCTGTGCCTAATGGAGCTATGGGCGATTTCAGCGTAGTGCTTCAGCAGGATGTATCGGCAGAACAGATCAACGCCCTTTTTCGTAAATCGGCTGAAAACGATTTCAAGGGCATTATCTATTACACGGAGGAGCCCCTTGTTTCACTCGACATTAAAGGCAATCCACATTCCTGTTTGATCGACGGTACCATGACCACTGTTGTAGGCAATCATGTTAAACTAATCACCTGGTTCGACAACGAATTTGGCTTTACCAGCCGAATGATCGACTGGCTATTTTACTTGAAACAAATGAGTTTGTAGCCAGTGCAGTTTTGGTCAATTGCCAGCGTCTGTTAAACCTACATTGGTTAACTTGCGTATAAATATTTCATTTTGGCATCCCCAACTGTTCATACGCTCGAGTCTAATAATTTCCGAATACAGATTGCCGCTCGCGGTGCCGAACTTCAGTCTGTATTCGACAAAAGGAAAAATTTAGAGTATCTCTGGCAGGCCGATCCCGCCTTCTGGGGCAAACATTCACCGGTACTTTTTCCTATAGTTGGCACACTAAAAGAAAACCGTGTTCAGTTCCAACAAAGCTGGTATAAAATGTCGCGGCATGGGTTTGCCCGGGAACTCGATTTTCAACTGGAACTTGGCGACTCAACCCGAGCCATCTGGCTGTTGACCGACAATGAGGACACACGCGAGCACTACCCTTTCCGGTTCGAATTCCGATTGATTTATCAACTACAGGAAAACGGGTTTTCCTGTGCCTATCAGGTAACAAATCCTGATCAGCAGGATTGTTGGTTCTCTGTAGGCGGGCACCCTGCCTTTCGGGTTCCACTGGATTCTAATGATAGTTACAACGACTATGAATTAGTCTTTAATCAACGCGAGAATGCCGGACGTTGGCCCATTTCAGCAGATGGGTTGATTGAGAACAGGACGGAACCTGTGTTGGAAAACAGCAATGTGTTGCCGATATCAAAATCCCTTTTTGCGCGCGATGCCCTCGTGTTTAAGCACCTCAACTCCGATGCGGTGAGTCTGCGGCATAAAGACGGAAGGATTGTATGGACAATACAGTTCCCGGGCTTCCCCTATCTCGGACTATGGGCAGCGAAGGATGCTGATTTTCTTTGTGTGGAACCCTGGTGTGGAATTGCCGACCCGGTCGACAGCAAACAACAACTTACTGAAAAGGAGGGCATCATCCAACTGGCGCCCGGCTCCAACTGGCATCGAACCTGGACATTTCTTGCCGATTGAAAACGTTTGTACAATCACCATCACATTCCCGAACCGGCATTAATTTTAAATTTATAAATGTTAATTGTTGAGTGTTATTTGCCCCTGAAAATAGCGTGGTTCGAAAAGTCTGGAGTCAGCGAGACACCACCTTGTTCGTATTTGCCGGTGCATCTGCCGAATTTGCATTAAACAAGGCAGTTGACTGGTTATATTTCACAGGGCGGCTTCCCTCCGACCCTCTTGGTCGATTATTGTCGACGGTTGCTTATGCCCGCAAAATAGTTTTCGCCACTGAGGAAGATGCCAACCGCGCCATCGATAGTATTCAGGCCATACATGGACAGGTGGAAGCAAACAGGGGCCATGCTATTCCTGCATGGGCTTACCGCGATGTATTATTCATGCTGATTTATTACTCCATACGTTCGCACGAACTGTTGGAAGGAGCTATGACTGAAGAACAGAAAGAAGAGCTTTACCAGGTTTTCTACAAAATGGGAATCCGCATGCAATTGGAGGATCTTCCCGTCAATTATTCTGCCTGGCTGCCTGTTCGTGAACAACACCTCAGAGATAATCTGGAGTGCAGCAAACTGACAGTAGATTTGTTCGGCCAGTACCGCAAACATTTGGGCAGCTGGCGGTATTGGTTGCTTCGCGAAGTGCAGAAAAAAACATGTCCACCACTGGTGCGGCGACTGTTGAGTATGTCTTCTATATCCATTGCTACCCCGCTGCTTGCACTCTATCGCCCTTTACGTCATACCGGCCTCGATAACCGGGCTCAGGAAATGCTTTTACCTAAAAAATACAGGGATAAACTTTGATGCCTGCGGCAATGTGCAAGTGTGCAAGTGTGCAAATGGATAAATTACAAATATAGAAAGCAGGATGACGTTGAAAGATTCTTTGTTTTGTTTTTAAGCATTTAGAATCCATTTAGCCAACTCTCTAATTATCCATTTGCACATTTGCACACTTGCACATTGTCTCAGTCGTTTTCCTTCCACAGCACCGAATTCCCCGTGTCGTATTCATTTTGCTCCCATAGTTTGTTGTCGGGATCGAGTATCCATTTTCCGTCAACAACAAATTTGTACGTGTGTTTTCCGGGCGACAGGTGAACAGCGAGTTTCCATTCATCACCGTCTTTGATCATCGGGAATGCGTTCGGTGCCCAGTTATTGAAATCGCCAGCCAGATAAACCTGTTTGGCTTCAGCAAATCTTTTCAAACGGAAAGTATAGTTGGGTTTTACGATAAAAGTCAGATTGCCGTTGCCTTGGGGACTACCGAGTGTTTTTCCGTCTACGACAAACTGATATTCATAATTGCCTGGGCCAATAAAATACGGCAGTTCCCAGCCATCACTCAGCTTTTTCATATAAAGTTCGTTTCTCCGCCATTGATTGAAGGATCCTAACAACATAACTTCATTTGCATCGGTGTAGCCGTCGAGCCGGAATATGGTGGGCCTGCCCAGTTGTATCAACGAGTTCGTTTCACCAAATTCGTTTGGCACCGCATTTGGATTGAAAGGATCGGCCATCCAGCGGCCATCAACAATAAAGCGGTAGGTATGCGTACCATCGGCAAGATAGATCGGCAATTGCCAACCGTTATCCTTTTTTTCCATTGGCAATTCTATTTCGCCCCATTCGTTGAAGCTGCCAGCCACATATACCCTACGTGCCTTCACAAACGAATCGAGGTGAATCAGATAATTGGGTTGGAAATATACTGAGTTGACGTTGCCCTCGCCGTCGTTTTCCCTTAATCGATTGTCGGTGTCGACGGTCCAATTATCATCCACGATGAATTTATACCAATACTTCCCGGGTTGAAGAGATACATCGGCAATCCAGCCACTATCGGTTCGCTTCATCGGCAATGCGTCAGGGACCCAATTGTTGAAGCTGCCGGCCAACATTACCTGTCGGGCATTCTTTTGATTCCTTAAGAAGAAGGTGACAACCGAATCTCTGATCAAAAAATTATGCTTATTCTTAAACCGATTGACCCCGTACACCACTTTACTGCTCACGGACGGAAAGATATTGCCTCCAGTGAGATGCTTTTCTGTAAATAAGATTTTTTCTGCCGGATCTTTAATTCGGTCGAATCCAAGCAATGGTTTGCTGATAATGAAAAAGTCGGAACTGCTTTTTTCCAGCACCCATCCCTGCTTCAACAGCGAGTCGCGCATATTACGATAAACAAAATCCTTTAACGCGAGCTCTGTCAGATCAAATTGCCGAATGAAACTGTCGAGCGAAGGCTCCATTATTTTTTTACTCAGCTCAATATACATCCTGCCGTTGCGTACCGTGTAGCGGCTGGCCGGTTCCTGCGCATGCAGCACCTGAACGGTCGATGCCAACAACAGGCAAAGCCAGCTCGTCAGTAAGGGCCGCAATATGGTTCGCAAAGACCGGATCATTTCCAGATATACATTTTATTCTTTACAAAATTAAACCCTATTTTCTGCATAGAAAGAAACTCATATCCCAACATTCCGTCGATACAGCGATCGTAGGAAAAGCAAAGCTTTTCGAGATTCGTTACCAGCACCGGAAGCCTCGCAATTTCAAGTTCGCCCAGTTTCATATTTCGTAAGTGTCCATAAAGTGCTTCCACTTTGGTGTTGCCACTGCCTGTAAGTACAATCCGTCGCGTAATGGTGACCTGTTCAAATATACGGTCGGGAAGCCGGCTGTCGAGTACATTGGACTCTGCCCCGGTATCAATCACAAAACTCAGTTTCTTGCCAGCGATATGTGCAGTGGTGAGCATTTTGTTTTCGAACAACTGCATTGGAAAAATCCGATAACTATCCGGATTCTTCAATTGTTCACTCTGATAAGTAGACGATTCTTTGCGGCTGATCAGATGCAGGTAAATCAGGGAATTTTCGTAATCGATAATCAATTCAAACCTTTTGAAGAGTTGTACTCCCAGCAATCCCAAGATCTTTACTGCCCGACTGTTTTCGATATGACCCAGGTTGGCCCGGTCGGCACGAATAGAATTGTAACGAATGGGGCCGAGCCTGAGCTGCCTGATATCGGTGGGCCTTGCGGCTGCAACAGCGCCGGTAATGCCTCCCGTTTCTTCACCCGGATCGGGACGGGCGTCGGGTAAATCACGGAAATAAGTCAGATTCAATACCAGGTGTGGCGCGCCTGTGTCGAGCACAAAACTACCTTCTACAGAATCGATACTGGCTTTTAACAGAATGAGATTACCGGCTCTGCTAAACGGCAAAACAATATCTGCCGAGTCTGAGCTTACTACCGGATCTATCCGTAGTCGTTTCAGCTGAAAGAGACTACTATCTGTTACCGCCATCAAATGGCCACCCAGCAACAGAAATAAACTCAGGCAGAAACAATGTACATATGGTCGGCTTCTTAACTGGATAATGTTGGTTTTCGGTCGTTGAAATGGTTCAGCAATTTACGATCAGTTAGAGTATCAACAGTTAATATGAGGGAGAACGGCAAAATTTGAGCGTCTAGCGTTGATCAGTCATGGTATATTGTACTGCTTTCAGTTCAAATACCTGAAGCATTTGCCGGTCAGCATCGGATGTGGCGCGCACAGGAAGTGGTGCCCGATGAAACTGAAATTTTCGGAGCAGGCGAATAGATCGATGGTTCTCCTGATTGACCCAGGCTTCCAGCTTTTCCAGCTTTAGATTGGAAAACGCAAATTCAATCACACGCAGCAGTGCCTCATGCATCAATCCTTTTCCCTGCCAGGGAGGAAGTAATTCGAAACTTAGTTCAGCCTGGTGACGCGAGCGATTCCAGTTCCAGATACAAATGCTACCAATCAGATCTTCCTGCTGTTTGGGAACAATAGCCCAGAACAAACAATCGCCTTCGCTTATGCTTATGTTGATCCTTTTGATGAACCGCAGCCCATCTTCCGGACCGGGCATCAGCGGCCGATCAACAAACAGATTGACCTCCGGATTGGAACGAAGCAGGAAAACAGCGCCTGCATCGGCCGGCTCCAGTTGTCGAAGCACAAGCCGGTTTGTCAAAAGTTCAGGAAAAGGTTCTATAAGATGACGCGGCATAAAAAGATAATTAAAAATTACAACTAGCTTTGTTGTTTTCCAAGAACAGTTCAACTTTTTCATTGAGGAATCGGTATTTTGTTCCACAAAAGAATCAACCAGCCACGCCATGCTTAAGAAAAGTAAATTTCCTGCTTTGAAACCCGGCCACTTATTCCACGGTTTATTGTTACTCTGTCTGTTTTGCGTAACCGCCTGTGGTGAAAGGGGCGCGCCTGAAGAGCCATCCCCCGAGCCGTCGAAATTAAAAGTGGTGGGCTACCTATTCAGCCATAGCGACAAATGGCTGGCGGGGTTCGACACGCTTGCGCTGGAAGGCGTAACTGATCTGAACCTGGCTTTTGTGGATCCTGAAACAGATGGAAGTTTTTTGGAAAACGCAGAGCTGAAAACCTTGGTGGATAAAGCTCACGCGCGGAAGATGACTGTGTATTTCTCGATTGGAGGAGGAGATCCGCCCGCTCATCTGGAAGCATTGATCAAACCAACCCAGCGCGAAGCATTCGCGCAATCAATTGTTGATTTTGCTGTCAGTCATCGGTTAGATGGCGTCGACATAGATTTGGAAAATGACCTGATTAACGATGATTATGCGCCTTTTGTAGCTGCGGTGTCGGCGCGCATGAAAAGTGCCGGCAAGAAAATAACTGCCGCATTAGCTAGCTGGAATGCCGATAAGATTCACGACAGCACCCTGGCGCGTTACGACCATATTCACATCATGAGTTATGACAAAACCGGCCCCTGGAATCCCGCACAAGCGGGCCCGCATTCGCCATTTTCAATGGCCGTAGACGATCTTCAATATTTCTCCACCAACAGAGGGGTTGAACTGAAGAAACTCAGCATCGGCCTGCCGTTTTATGGGTACGGATTTGGCAACGGTGCCCCATCGAGCATTAGCTTTCGCGACATCGCCCTACAATATCCACAATCAGTAAACCTGGACGAAATCACGTTGAGCAGTGGCGGAAAGATCTATTACAACGGAAAAACCACCATCCGGCAAAAAGTAACAATGGCTGTTGAAAGAGGTGCAGGAGGCGTGATGATCTGGCAACTGGCAGGCGATGCGAAAACGCCGCATTCGTTGCTTACACAGATAAGAGAGGTGAAAGGTGAGAGGTGAATCGTGAAACGTGAAAGGTGAAAGGTGAGAGGTGAATCGTGAAACGTGAAAGGTGAAACGCGAAACGTGAAACGTAGGCGCAACGCATGCGTTGCGCGGTGAAACGTGGAAAGTGGTATAAAAATTAATTCATAATTAGTAACAAAAAATTGGGAATGGAGCTGGGTATTTACAGTTTCGGCGACAATACAGCACAGGTGGATACGGGAAAGCCGCTGGCGAATGACTTGCGGATGCGGCATTTGCTGGAAGAAATTCAACTGGCCGAGGAAGTGGGGCTCGATGTGTTTGCGCTTGGTGAACATCATCGACCCGACTATCTGATTTCGGCACCAGCCGTAGTGTTGGCCGCCGCGGCTGCAAGAACAAACCGAATCCGCTTGTCGAGTGCCGTAACAGTGCTAAGTTCCGACGATCCGGTAAGAGTGTATCAACAGTTTTCAACACTCGACCTAATCTCTGGCGGACGGGCGGAAATTATGGCCGGACGCGGTTCCTTCATCGAATCATTTCCGCTTTTCGGCTACGATCTGGATGAATACGATATTCTTTTTGAAGAAAAACTGAATTTGCTATTGCAGATTCGCGACAATGAAAAAATAACCTGGCGGGGCAAAACACGGGCTCCACTGGTTGCGCAGTCGGTTTATCCCAGGCCCTTACAGAACCCGTTGCCGGTTTGGATTGCCGTTGGCGGCACACCCGCTTCGGTGGAGCGGGCTGCAAGGCTGAAGCTTCCGCTGGCTATTGCGATCATTGGCGGAATGCCTGCCCGTTTCACATCGCTTACACAATTATATCGTGAAAGCTGGCAGAAGGCGGGACACGATATGGACCAGCTTCAACTGGGCATCAATGGTCACTTGTTTCTTGCGGAAGACTCACAAAAGGCATCCGACATTTTTTTCCCGCCTTATGCGGCCATGATGTCGCAGATTGGTCGGGAAAGAGGATGGCCACCGATCACGCGGGGCCAGTACGAATCCATGCGGAGTCCAAAGGCATCCTTAATGGTTGGCAGCCCTGCTGAAGTGGTTGACAAAATTCTTTATCAACATGAACTGTTTGGACATACCCGTTTTCTGGCACAAATGACTGTTGGAAGCATGCCACATCGCGATCAATTGAAAAGCATTGAACTTTTCGGTACGCGGGTAGCACCCGAAGTGCGGAAGCATCTGGGTACTGTTAAGTAGCCAACGTAAATATTACAAGTAGAAACCCCTGTGCCAAACCAGTCTTTTTCACTAGTTTTCGCGGAACAAATCCACTCCAGTGAAAAAAGCCATCATCAGCAGCCTGCTGTTCTGTCTGTTCGTTACCACCTACGCACAGCTGGCTCCAGACACTATTCGTGAGCAAAAAGACCATGTGATCAGGGCTGGTACCATCATTAAGGTTGAAAATCTTGGTTTCAATGTCAATTCAGAATTTGCGGAATTGCGTCCTACAGTATCAGCCGATGGCAACTTACTTTTTTTCATTATCGAGAACCACCCTTACAATACCAGCTTCCGATCAGTTGGCAATTCGCAGGACATCTGGTATGCTGAAAGAGATAGCCAGGGTAATTGGGGCGAAGCCCGCCACCTGGGGTATCCGCTAAACACTTACCATTATAACGCAGTGTACTGGGTATCGCCCGACAAGAACCGTATCCTGATTCGAAATGCGTTTATTGATGGCGACTATGTGGGGAATGGGATCAGCATGAGTTATCGCACCCGCAGTGGCGGCTGGAGCAAGCCCAACGCACTCCGTATTAGAAACTATCAGAAGTATGATCGCGGTCGTCAAAATGGTGCCAGCATGGCACATGATGGTCAGACACTCCTACTCTATATGAGCGAACAAGCGGGCAGTTACAACAATGATTTGTATGTCTGTTTTCTTCAAAGCGATGGTACCTGGTCGGAGCCGAAAACCCTGGGCAAAACGATAAATCTGAAAGATCACAACGAAATGACCCCCTACCTCGCCGCCGATGGTGAAACCCTGTACTTTAGCAGCGATCGGCCCGGTGGAATTGGTGACAACGACATCTGGATGAGCAAAAAACTGGACGAAAGCTGGCAAAAATGGAGTGAACCCGTGAACCTTGGTGAGCCTATTAATACACCCGACTGGGATGCCTTCTTCACCCTGGATGCCGGCGGCGAGTACGCCTATATGACTACTAACGAAGAAACATATGGCGAAAGCGATATCGTTCGAATTAAACTGCTGGAAAAAGAAAAGCCAAAGCCGGTAGTGATTGTAACAGGCAATGTGTACAATGCAAAAACGAAAGCGCCGATCAGCGCCAGCCTGGTGTATCAAACGCTGCCGCTAGGTACCGAAGCCGGCAATGCTGTTTCGCACCCCGACGATGGCTCTTTCAAGATAGTGCTACCCTACGACCACAATTACCTGATACGAGCCACAGCCGATCATTTTTTTGCGCAATCGGAAAATCTGAAACTGGATTCACTGGTAAAAGCTGGTATGCTCGAAATTCACAAAGACCTATACCTGATGCCGATAGAAATAGGACAGGTCGTTCGCCTGAACAATGTGTTCTTTGACTTCGATAAATGGGAGCTTCGACCCGAATCATTTGTGGAACTGGACCGTGTGGTGAAACTGCTTTCGGAGAATCCGGCTATTGAGATTGAATTGAGCGCACATACCGACAGCCGCGGCTCCGACGAATACAATATAACGTTGTCTGACAACCGTGCTAAATCGGTTCGGGAATATATAGTTGCAAAAGGAATCGCCGCCCATCGGATTATTTCAAAAGGATATGGCGAAACCAAACCTGTTGCTTCCAACGACACCGACTACAACAGGCAGCTTAACCGACGAGTGGAATTTGTAATTCTAAAAAATTAATTGTTGAATCGTTTAGTTGTAAAGAATAATCTGCGTAAATCTGTGTAAAAATCTGTGTAAATCTGTGGGAACAGAAAAGCAAATTCTTTAAAGGTTGGCCACAACCTTAAAGCACTGATACCCTGTTTAACCGCAGAGGGAACAGAGTTTTTTTTCGCAGAGGGCACGGAGATAGTTTGAGAGTAATGTGAGACTCAATCACGGAAAAAGTCCTCCCCTGCCTCTGCGTAAAACCTCGGCGAACTCTGCGGTTAAACGGGTGCCGAGACTCGCAGGCTTCGTGCGAATCAGTAGGATCAGAACATCAAATTCTTTAAACGTTGGCCACAAACTTACAGTATTGAAACCCTGTTTAACCGCAGAGGGAACAGAATTTTTTAATGTTGAGTTGTGTAGTTGTTGAATTGTTGAATTGTTTAGTCGTATGAATGCATTCAAATCTGTGTAAATCTGTGTAAAAATCCGCGTGAATCTGCGGGAACAGAAAACCTTAATTCATAGGCATATTGCTGACGGGAGCAACAGTTCTGTTCCCGCAGATTCACGCGGATTTTTACACAGATTTCGCAGATTATTCTTTGCACCTAAACGCCTAAACAACTCAACAACTAAACGATTCAACAATTCACCCCTTCCGCTTATCCACCTCCCGAAAAGCCAGCATCTCTCCTATCCGGTTCGAGGCGCCTTCATAAAATCCGGTGGAATGCTCAAACTGTTTGGGATTTCGGAATGTTCCGAACAGCAGATCGAAGACCGGAAGATCGGCATAGTTGTAAGCGTGTATGCCCCTTGCATGATGAACCGTATGACTTTCCGGCCGCTGCACCAGGTAACCCAGCCATTGCGGAGTTTGAATATTGGCGTGCTGAAACATGCCGAGGAAATTGGTGAGTAGCAATATTATGGTGATCGCCTGAGGCTCCAGTCCCAACAACACCGAAAAACAAACGGTACTGAGCGCCGTCCAGCCAATCATATCCATTGGACTGAAGTAAAAAGCACCGTAGGTATCCAGCCTTTCCGCGCTATGGTGCATTTGATGAAAAATACGCCACAGAAAAGAGTTGCGATGCATGCTCCGGTGCCAAACGTACATACCAAACTCGTAAAGCAATACTCCTGCCAGTGCACCCCAACCCGCTCCCCAAGCCGAGAGATTAATCAATGGTCGATCAGGCAACCATGCTGCCCAAAGAATGGGTAAATAGGAGGAAATAAAAAAGAAAACGAAAAATGATACGATTCCCCTGAAGCGCCAAAATCGAATGACTGGTAATTTCCGCGCAGGAAAAAAAGCTTCCCAGGCCATCAGCAGCAGGTAAATGGCCATAATGATCAGCGATACGGGGTCGAGCAACAAATCGATTGGATTGGGCATAACGGTTGTTTTTTATGCCACAAATTTGTTGCGCCCGGCCCTGCTGGAAAATCCCCAAAAATGGCCGGCACTTAACCAGATTCAGTATCACTACTGGCGGATCAGGGTCATCAACTGTTCCTGGCCGTCGAACAGCGTCAATAGATTATTGTTGATGCTAAACCGATTCACTTTCGACAACGCAGATGTGAAAAGCGACTCTCCATTGCCCGGGCAGGCCATGCGGGTCATCGCCAGATTTCCGAAACTCAGTTGACCCGCTCCGTCAAGGCTTATTGGTCCGTTCAGATTATTACACCCAGCATTACCGGTAACACGCATTGCTTTGGTGTCGAATTCCAGCGCCGGCATCCTGCTGTTAAATAAAGACGATAAATCTGTCTGTCCTGCAAGCGACTGAAGCATCCATTTCGCTTTCAATTGTTCGACCATACCAGTAAGTTTTTTACTGCTGTTACAGGAATTACCCAACACGGTAACGATAGACAACACCAGGATCAAACTTTTCATAATTGAAAAATTTTAAAGTGAAACAATTCTCAATGCTCGGATTTTCTCCGCGAACTACATAAGAACGTTTAAACTTACCTGATGCAAAACTGCGAGGGATTACACAAACCCTCAGGCTGCTGTTTGGCCGTTGGCGGCGCTATGTTGGAAACCGATGGGCTGAAAAGCCACTTTCTTATTTCTGTCGTCGTCGTCAAAATCTTCCCAACTGATGATATCGTTCAGCAATTGCTCAATATGACCCAACACCAGGTCGCTGGTGATTTCGCCCGGGCGCACAATTTCAACGGTCCTTGGCGGCTTAGGTTCGCCATATCCCTCAATATGAGGACTCGACAACATCACCATTAATTTGCCATTGAATAATTGCTGATAGATCAACGCTCCATTATTCTTGACCATGGTATGTTTCAGGTCCGTATTCTCCAGGTTCTCAGAAAGGCCGCTGCTGCTGCGTCCCAGATCCAGCACTATCGCTTCCAGATTTTCGATCTGGCCCCGCACCAGCACCTTCGCCTTTAATCCACTTTGGGTAATAACCTGACTAAAGATTTCACGAATCGCCTCCCGGGTTTGTTGTTGCCATTGTGCACGATAGGCAATGGTATTTTCCAGTACTTGACCATATTCGTTTACGAGTGCCTGAATTCTTTGCATATTGGTTGCCATTTTTTGCATTTTGTTCGGTTGAAAGATTTTTCTAAGTTATCAAAATTCAATCAACCTCACAACCGTCGCTGACTGGTTCGACCTGCTTATCACAGATTTTTTATAATGAAAAGTAGGGGTAGCGACAACATAAGTTGTGATATAGAAAACCTATCAACATGAACAATTATACCAGGTACTTGATGCTCTTAGTTTTATTTGCTTTATCTATGAACGCGAATGCACAGTCGGGAAATGTCAAAACCGTATTTAGTCCCAAAAAAATAAGTAGTGGCGGCTATGGCGCAGTGAGCAGTCGTTTTACTTCCATACGTGGAAAATACACTCATATGGCTGGAATTTATGGAGGCTGGTACGTAAATCATCGCTTTATGCTGGGCCTGGGCATGGCCGCCAGTACCAATCAGCTGACCGTTCCTACCGAGTTCAGCGCGCAGCCCAATCGCAAAATGACATGGCAATACGGTCAGTTCGGACTGATGACAGAATATGTGCTGGCATCCGACAAGCCCATACATGTGGCATTACAGCTTTTTGCAGGCGCGGGCTTCACCTTGCAGTATCAGAGAAATGGTCTGCACGACATCAACTACGAAGATGTGTACGACGAAAACTGGTTTACGGTGGCAGAGCCAGGCGTGCAGGTGGAAATCAATTTGTTCAAATGGATGCGATTCAGTCCGGGAATCTCCTACCGTTTTGCAATGGGTAGCGATGGCCGTGGGTTAGCCGACAAAGACCTGAGCGCGATTAGTTATCACGCCACGCTGAAGTTCGGAAAATTCTGATGCGGGTTGGTTCAGGCGGGCAATCCAACTACCCGCTCTATGCGAATATCAATCGAGTCGCCCGGCTGAACTGTTGGAGCTAAACTGAACATAAGCAAACTTTGCCGTTCTACCCGAAGAGTGGCCGCATAGAAAGAACCGCGGAACTCCGTTTTTTCTACATAACCCGTCAGTTGCCGGTGGTCGGCGCTGACGGGTTTTATATCCTCTGGCCGGATCAGCCAGTTTTGACCCGGCACCTTATCGAACGGAAGCTGTATAAATGCAGGATGGCTGGGATCTATTAACGAATACTCACCGAGCAGGCCCGCTGCATAAACGTTCACAGGTTGTTCATACACGTGCTTTGGCTCACCGGATTGTACCCAGCGCCCTTCTTTCATGATGTAGAGTTGATCTGCCCACGAAAGCATATCCTGTGCTTCATGGGAAACCATGATCTGGGTAATCCCCCATTGGGTGCGCAAATCAGCAAGCACCTGGCGAATGGTTCGTTTGTTATGACCATCGAGATTATTGAACGGTTCATCCAGCAACAACAGATCCGGTTGGTGGAGTAATTCGCGTGCAAGCGCCACCCGCTGGCGTTCTCCCCCCGAAAGCTGACTACTGCGTCGTTCGGTGAGATGCGCTATTCTACAAAGTGCGTACAGGTATTGCCGCTCTGAATTGCTCAGATCACCGGCATACGATAATAATTCATGTACCCAGTAATGCGGCGGCAGTTCGAAGTGTTGCGAGAGAAAGCCTATACCCGGATGTCCCGGAACCAGCTTCTCCGATGTACCCGGCACATTGCGACCTTTGAACAGCACCGTACCGGTGCTGGCCTGTCCCCGGCCTCCTAATATCTGGAGCAGGCTCGTTTTTCCCGCGCCGGTTTCGCCAACAATTCCCACGCATGTTCCTTTGGCCACCGCGAGGTCGAGGTCTGATAGTACCTGCCGATCGCGCCCTTCTTTGGAAATTCCCAGGGCCTGAATAATAAACATACCCCGAAAATAGACCTAAAAATCTAGAGCATCGCGGGCCTAGTCTACTAACTCAATCTTAAAACTGAGTTTATACGACCCGTCGCCAGTGGAATTGGATACCGTGTACACCTTGCCCAATTGAATCGACTTGAGCGACAACCGAATTTCCTTCTTGCCAAAATCATCATTGGTACCGGGATCAGCCTCTTTGAAATGCGCAACAGCAGTGAAGTAAAAATCAGTGTTCTGTTGATTCAACTCGTTGACAGGAATCAGAAAGTCGCGGGAAGCGCTGCCAGCAGGAAATATATATTTGTACTGAGCGGTATTCTTATTATAAGTTACGCGTACATGGTTGTTCTCCTGGCGGTCGAAATAGTAGACTGGCTGGTTGCCAAAACTGGCGATATTCTCTGTTTTCGATGCAGTTACCCTTTGTACCCGAAAACCCGCAAAGCCATAGAGTTCAGCCGGGGCGTCTGCTGAAAATATATTCTGTCCGGACTCGCTGATCACTACGTCTGTGGCCTGTATTCTGTATTTTTTGTAAGTAACCGGAGCAGGTGCAGGTGCCGGATTGGTAGCAGCCATTTCTGCGTTCGACTTAACAAACTTCTCGCCTGTCCAGGCGCCCTGATCCAAATTGTTGCCCCAGCCCCATTTACCTGTAAATTTATTTCCCTCTATTTTAAATTCCAGTTTACCAGTTTGTGAGCCATTGGTGAATGTGCCTTTCAATATACGGGTATCTGGATTGTATTCTGCTTCAATACGGTCGTTGGTTTTGTATTTACCAGTCACCTTATTGCCTACCTGCTGTAAAATGATATCGCCAAAACTGGTTTTCCATTTTCCGCTCCAAACTGCCTTCTTTAGACCGGTGGGGCGACCGGTGGCATCGCGCTTACCCGTCCACTGCCAATCTGCATTGGTTGAATATAGGTTGTTGTTCTCGCCATAACCATAATTTCCGGTAAAATTGAAAAGGGTTGAATAGTAGGTCTCCCCAATCCCTTTTGAAGCTTCCAGCAAAAATTTTCCCGAGGCGGCTCCATTGTGGAAATATCCATCGAGCCGGTGAGGACCGTTTGAAAAATTAGCGACAAAAGTTCCTTTATCGCCATAATCGCCATATACCATGCCGCCCCCGGGGTATTCAAAACCGAGCTCCTGCACCAGGCGCAAGGCACCATATTTGGTTTGAAACTGGCCCTGCCATTCCTGGGCATTGGCTGGCAGATATATGAATATCAATATAAGGCATTTAACGGCTATCAATCTTGTTTTCATAAATGGTTATGGTTAGTGGTGAGTGGTTAATGGTGAGTGGTGAGTATTAATGTTTTAATTATTAATTTACCTGGTGCCTGTCAGGTTAATAAATTCAACTCTGCGGTTTTGGGCCTTATTCTGTGAATTGTCGTTGGGAGCAACTGGATCGGATTCTCCTTTGCCCGTAGTTTGCAAACGGCTGGCTTCAATACCAAACTCATTTACCAGGGCAGTTGCTACCGATTTTGCGCGGCGTTCTGACAGCAATTGATTTGCCTTTTCGTCGCCATCACTGTCGGTATGACCAACAATTTGCACCTGAACAGATGGATTTTCCTTCAGTGTTGTAGCTATTTCTTTTAAAATTCCGAATGAGGCCGGGTTTAGCTGGTCGGAATTAGTTTCGAAAAGTATACCCGTCGTACTGAAGCGGCCTTTACTAACCAGGGCCGAACGGGTATCGGGCTGACCAGCAGCAATTCGAAGATTTGATATAAACAAGCCATCTCCAAACATATAGGTTCCAAATAAAAATCCGTACTCCACACCTGGTAGGAATACTTTTGGCAGGTCCCATACCTTTTTCTCGTTTACATACAATCTGATACGAGTACCCTGTCTCCAGACAGAAATTCGATTGATTGCACCGGCGTTCCAAAACCCCGGCTTATTTGCTTCATTTTTGATGATGGGTTGTTGCTGCAAATCAATTGCCGACACATAGCTGTACAAATAACCTTCCGATCCGGAAGGGTGAATATCGAAGGCCACCGCTGTTTCGCTGGAAAATAACTGATCATAAGTCAGCCGGTTCTCCAGCTTTTTGGGAAGCACCAGCATAAGTCCCGATTGGTTATTCGACATCTGTTCCATGTCGATCAGCATATCGAATTCGATAGTTACATTTTCTGGCAAGCCGTTTATAAATTCAGGGAAAAAGACGCCCTGCCGTGGTACTTTCAGCCAATGGCCCGGCGCGCCTTCGATAGTCACAATTTCTCCGCCAGCATTCGTATTCCACTGAGCCGGGAAATCGCCCACAGCATCCTGCTTAAAGTCTTCGTATGCCAGCAGTTTTTCGCCGGGAATAAAGTCAAATTTTGAGTAAGCTTTCATGCTATTGTTTGCAGGATCTACCGTTGTATCCGTTGCAACATCGTCTTCGGATTGTGACAAATCCGGGTTGTTCGATGAGTCCTGCTGCGACTTCTTTTTCTTATCCTTCTTTTTAAATATGCCTTTAATACCTTCTTCAATTTTATCAAGTCCCCTGTCAATACCCTGATCGGAACGGGTATTGGCACGGTCTTCTACTTTACGTTTGGCAGTTTCTTTGGGGTTAATGATTTGGGCCCACAACTGATGCCCGAAAATCAACATCATAAAACTGAGCAGTATAATTTGTTTCATAACTGTTGTTCGCCAGATTTGAATGGCTCAACAAAACTGCAGGTATTTCAAGGCACTGGCCTAAGGGATAGCCGCCATTAAAAAAAATCAGGGTTTTCCGGGATAGGCATTTGCGGTTTCCGACAAAATTTTGCAGCAATCCAATTATATTTGACTCAATCAGTTAACATGCAACCAATACGACTGTTACATTTTTTTCGCCTAATCAGTTTCTTCAGTCACACACGCGCTATTCGGTGCTACGTGCTCCTCCTTAGTATGCTTTTTTTTGCAAGTGCTGATGCGCAAAACACACTGGCGTCTGCCATTCGTAAATTTAAACCCGACACCGCCCGCGTACGAGCCTGGATAGAACTGGCCGGCCACGAAGCAAAAATCAATCTGCCTGATTCGGCGTTGGTCCGTCTTGAAGAAGCTAACAACGATGGAGTGGCAAACATGTCTCATGAGGTGCGTTCCTTTTATTACTGGCAAAAAGGTGAAGTCCTTTATAAAAAGAAACTTTACCGGGAATTCTCCGAATCAGCCGATAGCCTGTTGCTATTGAATCCCACTGGAAACCCGCCCGGCAGATGGCGTGCGAAAGGATTGTATCAAAAAGGCTTTGCCCTTATTCACCAGGGTGATCTGACAGGAGCTACCAATTCAGTGAAGGAAGGAATTTCGATATATCAACAACTGGGCGACCGATATGGCGAAGCTCGCGGGTACCAGGCGATCGGCAATATCAGCTTCCAGGGGCGCCAGGTTGCCGAAGCGATTCGGCAATACCAACGCGCCATTCCCATTTTCATGGACGACGGACATGAAGTTGATGCAGCAATGATCAGCTGTAGCGTTTCCAGGGCCTTCATTGCAGGCGATCAGATCGATTCAGCTTTTGCATGGAATGATAAAGCAAAGCCGGTTGCGCAAAAATTTCCGGAAAACCTCGAGTTGAACTATATGGTTTGGCAAAACGAAGGTGATTACCTCGCGAGGTCGGGTCAGTTCGAAAAAGCAGACCAGGCATTCCAAAAAGCCATGATTTTTGCCCGCAGTATGAACACAGGTTATACGCTGGGCGGCTTACTGCAGGTAATGAGCTTTGCTGCTATGAACAATAACTATATGGACAAAGCTGTGCAATACGCCGAAGAATCACGTCGGATTTTTGAAGAAACCGGAGATTACCCAATGCTGCAAAAATCTTATCAGCTGTTGTATACGATTTACGAAAATAAGGGCGACTATAAAAAAGCATACGAATCGCTGGACGCATACATTACCGTGGCCGATTCATTGTTCACTTATGAATCTATGCGGCAGATCAACGACCTGAATGTAAAATACGAAACCAGCATCAAGGAAAAACAGATCGCAGAACAGGAATTAGACCTGGCCCGAAAAAATGCCCGCCTCCGAAACCTGATTGGTGGTTTGCTAATAGCGGCTGCGCTTATAGCATTGCTGCTGTTGTTGTATTTTCAACGCAGAAAAGCCTATCAGCAAAGCCTGATCACGCTAAAGAAAGAACAGGACATTTCCCTTCTGAAAGCTTTGATGACCGGTGAAGAAAAAGAAAGGAGCCGATTGGCCCGGGAGCTGCACGATGGATTAGGAGGCATACTGGCCGCAGCTCAAATGCAAATAAGCCGCTTGGCAGATGCTTCAAACAACATCGAAAGTATTGAAAAAGCCAAGGCTGCCGAACTGATCAGCAAGGCAGCCAGCGAAAGCCGGCGCATTGCGCACAATCTGCTGCCGGAAACACTGCTCCGGTATGGCCTCGATGAAGCCCTGCGCGAATACACACAGTCAATTCGCGACAGCGGATTACTCAAGGTCGATTTTCATTCGGAAGGTCTTGATCAACGGCTTGATCAATCCGTCGAATTGAGTATTTACCGGATTATCCAGGAACTGCTCAACAATATCATCAAGCATGCAGGAGCAACCGAAGCACTGGTGCAGGTACATCGCCGCTCACAGGTGTTGAGTATTACGGTTGAAGATAATGGACGCGGCTTTGCCCCTGACAAAACCGAACGATCGGGTATTGGGCTCGATAATATTGAATCTCGAATTTCCTATCTTAATGGTTCTATCGATATCCGGAGTGACCAGCAGCGGGGAACATCCGTGTTTATTGAAATACAATTGCAGAAGAATGCAGAAAACACTGTATAGTATTGCCGTACTTGACGACCATCAATTGATAGCAGAAGCCATCAAAAAGATGGTGGAAGAACAGGCTGGCTATAGGTTTGCCGGAGGTTTTGCCAACGACAGGCAATGGCAACAATTCCTGAAAGATGATGCGACACCCGATTTGCTGCTGCTCGATATCAATCTCGATGGTGAAGATGGTATTGTGCTTTGCAAACAATACCTCCGCGCCCACCCTGCCCTCCGTATCGTAATTCTCACGGGGCTAAGCCAGCCAGCCATTATTCGAAATGCCATGAAAAATGGTGCCCATGGCTTCATGCTCAAAAATATGACGCGTGAAGAACTGTGGGAATGTGTTGAAAAAGTGAAAAATGGGGAAACTTATCTGCATCGGGATATAGAAAAGATTCTGGTGCATTCCTCCATCGACCGCATGTCGGCAGCTACCGACTATATACCACGTTTATCGCGCCGCGAGCAGGAAGTACTATCATTAATTCTGGAAGAGAAAACCACGCAGGAGATTGCGGAGGCCCTTTTCATTTCTGTAAATACGGTAGAAACACACCGGGCCAGTTTGCTCAGTAAATTGGGTGCCCGCAATATAGCCGGTCTGGTACGTATTGCCATCGAAAAAGGCCTGACAGATCGAACATGAAGCTCAGCGGAAATCGCTAATTTTGTGGTTTTGATTTTGTAAAACATGAGAAGCAATCGCTTCGCTGTTCCACCGTATGGATATTGCTACCCTGATTCGATGTATAGACCTGGAAGAAAAGGAACAACAGGAACGTTACCAGCTTGACCAGACCCATACCTTACGCAGCCTCAAGTCGCAGGGACTGGCACTGCATCCGATCATCGTTACGCGCAAATCCTTCGGATATGCTGATTATCCTGAGATTAGTTTTCGCCTGTCCTTTCCACCCGACTCACATGCATTCCGCGACGGATCGGCCATCGAATGCTTTGTTGGCGGCGAGGAACCTGTGAAGGGCGTGCTTTTGCAACTGGATGGGCGTATTGGTGAATTCAGATTGTTTGCACCTGATTTTCCCGACTGGATTGAAAACGATGGCGTGGGCATAAAGTTGGCTCCTGATACCAGAACCACCGGTATCATGAAGCAGGGTCTGAAAGACCTGTCGCAAAACCGTCGGTTGATGGAATGGTTTGAACGGTTCCACGCCGACCATCCAGCCGAAATGGGTTCACTGGTGTCCGGCAACGAAGGGGTGGCTGCCAGCAGTAAAGTGGAAGAAAAACTCAACAGCAGTCAGCTACGCGCCGTGGCCGCTATTGAAGCCAATGAGGATTTTCTGGTTGTTCACGGACCTCCCGGCACCGGCAAAACGACGACGCTGGTGGCGGCCATTTTGCGCATGACAGCAAAAAAGGAAAAGCTGCTGGTTGCTGCGCCCAGCAACGCCGCTGTTGATCATATTGCCCGCGAATTGTTGAAACACCGGGTTTCCATTTTACGTGTGGGAAATACAAGCAAAACCGATGAGGCCATTTGGCCCCATACGCCCGAAGGCCGAATGGGCGACTCAAAGATCCAGAAGGAAATAAGGCAGCTGAAGCAAAGAGCGGAAGAGTTTCGACGGATGGCGCTAAAGTACAAACGGAGCTTTGGGAAGGCCGAACGTGAACAGCGGCAGCTCCTGTTTAAAGAAGTCAAAAACATCCGCCAGGAAATTCGCAAACTTCAGGGATATCATGAGGAAAAATTTATATCGGATGCTCAGGTAATACTTGGCACGCCTGTTGGGTTATACGATGCCGGTCTGCAGCAACTCGAATTTCACAGCCTCATTCTCGACGAAGCCGGACAATGTTTGGAGCCACTGGCCTGGTGTATATTTCCGTTGGCACCGCGAATTGTATTGGCCGGCGACCATTTGCAACTGCCTCCTACCGTATTGAGCCAGCAAGCTGCCCGTCTGGGTTTTGATCAGTCGATACTGGAGCGGGCTTTTCATCGGGTTCCCTCCGTCTACCTGCTCGATACTCAATACCGAATGCGATCGTCCATCGCCGCCTTTTCGAGTAAGTACTTTTACAAGAACGCGCTGCTCACCGGCCCAGCGCTGGAAGATCAACAACAACATATCCATTTCATCGACACCGCCGGCGCAGGAATGGAAGAACAACAGGGAGCCGAAGGCAGCAGTCTGGAAAATCGCGGCGAACTGGAAAGTTTGCTAAAACTGATCGAGCAGGAACAATTGCCGCTTGAAAAGCTGGCATTTATTTCGCCCTATTCCGCTCAGGTAGAAGCGGCAAAAGCCTTTTTCCCCCGATCTGTACGAGTAAGCACAATCGACAGTTTTCAGGGACAGGAAAATGAAATCATCCTCCTTTCACTTGTACGCAGCAACGATGATCAGGTAATCGGGTTCCTGAAAGATTATCGGCGGATGAACGTGGCTATTACTCGTGCCAAAGAGCGGCTTTACGTTATCGGCGACAGCGCGACCATTGGCCAGGATCCGTTCTTCCGATCGTTCATGGAGTATGTGGAAGAAGTGGGCGGATATAGATCGGTTTGGGAACTTTGAAGTGTTGAATCGTTGATTTGTTGAACTGTTGATGTGTTTTGAATTCATATTAGTCAAATCTGCGTAAATCTGTGTAAAAATCTGCGTGAATCTGCGGGAACCGAACTGTTGCTCCAGCCGGCAATAAATCCGACGAGACAGGTTTTCTGTTCCCGCAGATTCACGCAGATTTTTACACAGATTTACGCAGATTATTACTTTGACTTTCGCAGACGTTTGCTCAATTTAAACAACTGAACAACTAAACAACCAACGACTAAACCCTTTTTACCGAGAGGGGGTAATCACAATATTCCGGTATTCAATCGGTCCGTGGTCGCCCTGTATCATTAAAGGCCCGGGCAGGCCCTCATGGCTATCCAGCGCGCCGCCGGTGATTCCGGGAATTTCCTGCTTGCATACAATTGTTTTGCCGTTCGCAACAATAGTGATCATTCTGCCCACCAGTGTAATATCGTAGCTCTGCCACTCCCCTGCCGGTTTAGCCGCCATCGCGATGGGTTTGATAAATCCATATACCGCACCCATATAATCCTTCTGGGGTTCTTTACCATAGCTGTCTTCAATCTGCACCTCGTAGCGCCCGCGCAAATAGACACCACTATTGCTGCCTTTTGGGCAACGAAACTCAATATGCAGCTTAAAGTCGCTGAATTTTTGTTCTGTCACCAGATTTGCTCCTGACCGCGGGCTCTTCATCACGCCATCTGTTACCACCCACTGATTCTCCCCCATCGCCTGCCAGCCCGACATATCGCGGCCATTGAACAGCGTGATTGGTTCCGCCCATTCCGGTTCCTTTTCAGTTACAAGACGCGGAGCACGTCTGCCAATCCAGTCGTACTTTTTTCCATTAGCGGCCAGATAAGTGCCAACCAGGCTGTCGCCGTCCATTTTCGCTTCAAATTGAAGGTCATTATCCTCCTGCTCCCATTGTGGTGGAATGCTGAACCTCAGCACACCCGCATCCCAGTGAATAATTGACACCGGGCGCGCACTTCCAGTAATCCCAACATAATGGCCCACGAGACGCTTGTGACCGGAGTGATACACTTCCAGCCAGGAAGGATATTCCTTGCCATTATCATATACTGTAATATCCCAACGACCTTCGGGATTGGGTGTCTTCGATTGAGCGTTCAGTTGAAAAGCTGACATCAGTACAAACAATGCTGAAAAAATCAGCAACCGAACAGATAGAAAAAGACGAGTATGCATATCGTGAATGTTTTGCCAGTTCGAAGGTAGGGCTTGCTAAGGAATTTTGAAGCTTAAAATACAATTAGCGAATTTGCCAATTCCATGCAATGCTTTATGCTCTCAGCGTGAAATGCAGAATCGACAATTTTATTCGTTCGCTCTGTGCCCCCTGTCGTTATTCTACTCAAATTTGACGTTTTAACACCCGACACTTTAGGGCAAGATGTAGCAGCTTTGTGTTGTAATCGAAACAATCAAACAAAAAACGAAAACCATGGCAGAAGTATTAACTGTAAAAGCAACGGTAAAAGCACCATTAGCAAAAGTGTGGGATCGCTGGAATGATTCTAAACATGTTATTCAATGGAACTCTCCCAGCCCCGACTGGCATACTCCTAAAGCTGAAAACGATTTTCGTCCTGGCGGGAAATTCAACTATCGAATGGAAGCGAAGGATGGCAGTTTCGGCTTTGATTTCAGCGGCGCCTACGACTAGATCGTGGATCATAAAACGGTACGCTTTCATCTGGATGATGATCGTAAAGTTGAAGTTCTATTCAAAGAAACGGCTGACGGAGTGGAAATCACTGAGGCATTTGAAGCCGAAACGGAAAACAGCCTTGAAATTCAGCAAATGGGCTGGCAGGCGATTATGGATAGTTTCAAAAAGTATTGTGAGAGCGAAGCCTAGGTGTTGAATTGTTTAGTTGTTGAGTTGTTGAGTTGTTGAGTTGTTTAGGTGTTGAAATGTTGAGTTGTTGGGATGCATCTTATCTGCGTAAATCTGTGTAAAAATCTGTGAAAATCTGCGGGAACTGAACTGTTGCTCCAGCCAGGAATATTCCTACGGAAAAGTTTTTCTGTTCCCGCAGATCGCGCAGATTATTACGCAGATGACGCAAAATAAAACAACTCACAATAAAACGACTCAACATTTCAACACCTAAACAACTCAACAACTCAACAACTCAACAATTCAACAATTTAACAATTCAACAATTTAACAATTCAGTCCTTCCCGCTCCGCGGTCCTCTTCGCCTCTTCATAGCCTGCATCTGCATGCCGAATCACACCCATTCCCGGATCGTTTCGTAATACACGCGCGAGGCGGGCTGCGGCTTCCGGCGTACCATCGGCCACAATGACCATTCCGGCATGAATGCTATACCCCATGCCAACGCCGCCGCCATGGTGCAGGCTCACCCAGGTGGCGCCGGCAGCTGTGTTGACCAGGGCATTCAGGATGGGCCAGTCGGCTACAGCATCACTACCGTCGAGCATGGCTTCCGTTTCGCGGTTAGGACTTGCCACACTACCGGTGTCGAGGTGATCACGTCCTATTACGATTGGGGCTTTCAGTTTGCCTGTTCTGACAAGTTCGTTAAATGCCAATCCAGCTTTTTCGCGTTCACCCTGGCCCAACCAGCAAATACGCGCAGGCAGTCCCTGAAAAGCGATCTTTTCTTTTGCCAGCCGCAACCAACGTTGTAGTCCTTCGTTATTGGGAAACATTTCTGCAATTACCCGATCCGTCACTGCGATATCTTCTGGATCACCGCTGAGCGCCACCCACCGAAAAGGGCCCTTCCCTTCGCAAAATAGAGGACGGATATAGGCTGGTACAAATCCCGGAAATAGCGCATTGGCTTCGCCTTTTGGACTGAGCTGCCAGAGCGCCCTGGCGCCTTCAACACGCAATTTTGGATTCTGCTTTTCTGCTTCAAATGCGCGTGCCCGTATATTATTGCCGTAGTCGAAAGTGACGGCGCCTTTGTCCTGCAATTCAAGCATGAGTTGCACATGCCGGTACATTGATTCGTAGGCAAGGCGAATATAGTTTTCGGGATCCTGATCACGAAGTACTTTTGCCTCTTCATAAGAAAGCTGATGCGGCCAGTAACCGATCAACGGATCGTGTGCGCTTGTCTGATCGGTAAGGGTGTCGGGCACAATACCACGCTGTAACAGCCGCTCGAGTAGCTTTACTGCATTGCAGGCCACCCCGATGCTAATGGCTTTCTGCTCCTTTTTGTATTGAATAGCTTTGTCAATGGCTGCATCCACGTCAGCATATTTTTCATCCAGGTATCGTGTCTCGAGCCGCTTGTTGATTCGCCAGTCTTCCACCTCGGCCACCAGTGCCACGCCTTCATTCATGGTAATTGCTAAGGGCTGTGCACCACCCATGCCACCCAGTCCGGCTGTTACGTTTAACGTACCCTTGAGTGTTCGCGATGGGAAATGTTTTGCAGCAAGCGCGGCATAGGTTTCATAAGTTCCCTGCACAATGCCCTGCGAGCCGATATATATCCACGATCCTGCGGTCATTTGACCATACATCATCAGGCCCTTTTTTTCCAACTCGTCGAAATGCTCCCAGTTTGCCCAATTTGGCACTAACTGACTATTGCTGATCAGTACCCTCGGTGCATCCGGATGAGTTTTGAGGATAGCTACCGGCTTGCCGCTCTGAATTAGTAGCGACTCATCATTTTCCAACCGCTTCAGACAGGCTTTAATTTTTTCAAGCGATTCCTGGTTGCGGGCTGCTTTACCGCGACCACCATACACGATCAGCTCTTCAGGTCGCTCGGCCACGTCGGGATGCAGATTATTTTCCAGCATGCGTAAGGCAGCTTCCTGTAACCAACCCTTACAAACTAATGGGGTATTCATTATAAAATCTTTTTAGTGTAATGTTCCCGGCCAGCAGCCGCGAAAACAACCAATTAGGATTCATTGTCGGTAACAGCATTGACCAGCGAAAGATCGCGGATCAGCGCAACCACTTCGTTGATATCGTCGGCAAAAATTCGATCTTCCTCCGCAAAACTCACTTTCTCCCTCACAATATTATGAGCCTTTTCAAGCGCGGCACTGCTGCGCAGGGGGCGACGAAACTCGATGGCCTGACAGGCGCTGAGTAGTTCAATTGCCAGAATGTATTCGAGGTTGTCGATAACCCGGTTCAGTTTACGCCCGCTGATACTACCCATACTCACATGATCTTCCTGTCCTAAAGAAGTGGGAATACTGTCGGCACTCGCGGGGAAACACAGGGTTTTATTTTCCGTGACAAGAGCCGCCGTGGTGTATTGCGGTATCATGAAGCCGCTGTTCAGTCCAACATTTTTCATGAGCAGCATGGGCAGGCCCCATTTCCCTTCGAGTAGCAGGTAACAACGGCGATCAGATATATTGCCCAGTTCGGCAGCTGCCACACAGGCATAATCGAGCGGCAGGGCCAGCAATTGTCCATGAAAATTTCCGCCGCTAATCGTGTCCTCAGCCGAGAAAATGATGGGGTTGTCGGTTACAGCATTCAATTCCGTCTCCGTCATTTGCTTCAGGTGCAGCCAGGCGTTCCTGCTGGCACCATGAACCTGCGGCATGCAACGCAGGCTGTATGGATCCTGCACACGTCCACAGTCTATATGACTTTGCATGATCTCTGAACCTTCCAGCAGCCAGCGAAGGCGGCTGGCAACCTGCCGACTGCCGTCAAAGGGCCGCAGTTCGTGGAGGCGTTCGTCGAACGGTGCTTTGGTACCCGTGAGGGCCTCCAGACTCATGGCACCAATGATATCGGCCGCGTCCAGACAATTCTGTAGTCGATGAACAGCCAGCACACTGTAGGCCAGTATAAACTGGGTGCCGTTGATCAGCGCAAGTCCCTCCTTTGGCCCCAGCCGGACGGGTTCCATGTTGAATTGTTGCAGTACTGACATAGAAGCTGTCCGCCTGCCCTGGAACCAGACTTCACCGAGGCCAATCAGCGGCAGAAAAAGATGCGCCAGTGGAGCCAGATCGCCGCTGGCCCCCACGCTGCCTTTTTCGGGGACAACGGGTATAATGTCGTTTTCAACATGCCAAATAATTCGCTCAAGCGTCGACAACTGCACGCCGCTGAAACCCATTGCGAGCGCCTGCAATTTAGTGACCAGCATCAGCCGGGCAATTACGGCAGGCACCGGGTCTCCCACACCTACACTGTGACTCTGCAGGATCTTGTATTGCAATGTGGCCGTGTCTTCATCAGAAATCGGGCTATTGGCCAGTATGCCAAAACCGGTATTAACGCCGTATACGGTACGATGGCTGTCGACAATTTCCTGCACAAAGGCAGCCGAGCGTTTCACTTTTTCGATACTTGCCGTACTAAGCACACCAGTACATTTACCCAGCGCCAGGGCCATGGCTTTGTCTACCGTGAGGGTGTCGGTCCCATATTGAAAGCTGTTCATGCGGGTTTATTTTCTGTTGGCCAGAATATGATTTTTCATGCGGTCGAAAACATCGTCTTTAATTTCTTCCAACGAACTGGATCCGGGTTCCACCGGCTCCAGAAAATGCATTTGAATGTGACTGGGCCACCAGTAAAAAGCTTTACCCGGAGGAAGTACTTTTACCGTGTTGAAAATAACGGTAGGAATAATCGCTCTGCCGGTATCAACAGATAATTTGAAAGCGCCATTGTGAAAATATTGCAACGGTTCTTTGCTCTTGTTCCTTGTGCCTTCAGGGTAAATACACATATGCATACCACGGGCCAGTACCTCGCGCATAAGCACAAAGCTTTGCTTTCTGCTTTCTTCACTTTTTCGATCTACCAATACGCTTCCACGACGGTAGATCAATCCAAATACAGGAATGGATGCCATTTCTTTTTTGGCGATCGTACGATTAGGGCCTGGTATAAATGGTGTGGTCATTGGCACATCCATCAGGGAGTTGTGGTTGGATACTACAATATAGCTTTGACCTTTTTCAAAATACTGGCGGCCACGTATGGTAATTCGAACGAAAGCCAGGAAGAAAAAAATCCGCATCCAAATGCGCGTAATCGTTTGAAACTGGCGGCTACGGCGGGGCTCTTTAGAAAAGCCTGTCAGCCAAATGAGTGGAAAGGCAATCAGCATCGTCAATATAAAGACCAGGCTGGCCCAGAGTGCGAGAATTCTCCCAAGAATATTTTTTAGCATAGGCAATCAGTCGAACCCGGCAAAGATAGTGTCTTTCAGCCCAGGCCACTCTGATTTGAGTACACTGTAATAGATGCTGCTTCGGCGGCGATTATTCCACATTTTCATATGACTCCGAAGCACTCCTTCTTCTACCCCACCCACTGCCCGCAGACCGCGTCGAGCGCGTTCGTTCAATACATCCGTTTTGAACTCTATTCGCTCAAAATCGTGACCATCAAACGCCTCCCGCATCATACAATACTTCGCATGCCGGTTAAGGCCGGTACTTCTGAAAGCCGGTGCCAGCCAGCTCCAGCCAATTTCCGCCCTCAGGTCATAATAAGAAATGTTCCCCAGGCTACTGCTGCCGGCAATCTCGCCAGTTCGCTTGTCTATAATCGTGTAGGGTTGCCTTATACCCGCAGACTGTTCACGAAAAGCAGTGTCCATCCACTGCCTCAGCTGGCCAGGATCAGCCAGATTCAATGAAAAATAGGCCCACATATCGTTGTCCTGATTTGCCAGTTCGAAGAATCGGTCAAAGTCCGATTCCTGCATGGGCCTGAGAAGGGCCAGTTTTGATTCGAGTGTTTGAGTAAATGTATCCAAGGATTAGGATTGATAGGATTAATTGATTATAGGATTGGGATTGATAGGATGAAGGTTGAAAGAATTAGTTGAAGATAAACCGTAATTGAATACCGAAGAACCTAATCTCTAAAATCTAACCAGTCCCATATATCCAGCCAATACAACCAAACACTTATATCCAACCAAACACCTGTATCCAGCCAATCCAACCAATCCCATAAATCCAGCCAATCTAATTAATCCCATATATCCAGCCAATCCAACCAATCACTTATATCCAACCAATCTAACCAATCCCACATATCCAGCCAATCCAACCAATCCCATAAATCCAGTCAATCCAATAAATCCTACAAATCCTATAAATCCTAATATCAGGCGGATTCTTTAAATCGACCAGTCGATTGGTTTCCTGCCTGTTTGGATCAGGTATTCGTTGGTTTTGGAAAAATGTCTGCAGCCAAAAAAGCCATTATGTGCCGAAAGTGGTGAAGGGTGTGCGGCACGCAAAATCCGATGTTCATTGGCATCAATCAACGCAGCCTTTTCCTGTGCAAACTTACCCCAAAGCAGAAAAACAAGATTTTTCTGTTCCCGTGCCAGCTTTTGGATAACCGTGTCGGTGAACCTGGCCCAACCGATCTTTGCATGGCTCATCGGCTCAGCCGCCCGCACCGTGAGGGAGGCATTTAACAGGAATACACCCTGTCTGGCCCAGGCGCTCAAATCGCCATGTGTGGGCGTTTCGAGGCCGATATCTGCCTTTAGTTCTTTAAAAATATTTACCAGTGATGGCGGTGGAGGCACGCCCCGTTGCACCGAAAAACAAAGTCCATGCGCCTGTCCGGGGCCATGATAGGGATCCTGGCCCAGTACCACCACTTTTACCTGATCCACCGGAGTTGAATTGAAAGCATTGAAAATAAAGGGGCCGGGTGGATATATGAGCTTACCCTGTTGCCGCTCCGTCTTGAGATGCTGCACTATCTGCTGAAAATAGGCTTGCGAAAATTCCGAGGCCAGCAATTCCTTCCAGGATGCTTCAATTTGTACGTCCATTCAGGGCTTATTTGAGTTGGCCTGCAAGCTAAAAAAATTTACCTTTGCGGCCACCTGCCCGCGGTTTAAACCTGACTGGTAGGTGGAATTAGTGAATTTGATAATTGGGGAATGCGGAGATTGCTAATGCCCTATTGCCATCTCAAAATATCAAACTACTAATTCCCAAATTAAATTGGTCCGGTAGCTCAGCTGAATAGAGCAACAGCCTTCTAAGCTGTGGGTCATTGGTTTGAATCCAATCCGGATCACTATTTATTGACAAAAGCCCTGGAAGCGATGCTAACGGGGCTTTTTGTTTCAATGTTAATCAATTAACCTACACACGCATGAATAGCATTCTGGTGCTGATCACCCTTTCCGACAGCGGAATCGACACAATTAAATCGAACCCCGAACTGCCAAAAAAAGAAATGGAATTCGTCAATAAATGGAAACAGGAAGGAATTTTGGAGAGCTTTTTTATTTCCGTTTCAAAAAAGGACGCGGTGTTGATCTTTCAAAACACCGACGAAGCAAATACCCGATCATTAATTGAGTCCCTGCCCTATTTTCCTTACATGAGTAAGATTGAATACCACACGCTGAACAAACAATTCTAAGCTGTTGTCGGATGGCGCTTTGCCAGTGATTCTGCACATAAGCCTAATCAATTCGAATGCCGGTATGCGCCAACAGTCCGGGGAGCCCCGCAATAGAAAAGCGCGCAGCTTTTAATCGATTCCGTTCCGGATGAATAATAAAATTTTTAGCGCTACGAAAATCAGTTTTTTCAAGATTTGACTGATCAAAAACGGCATTCAGCAAATCGCAATTTTCAAATATCGCCCCGGAAAGATCCGCTTCGCTGAATTCAACCTCCTGCATCTGACAGTTGCGAAACGAAGTTTGCCTGATGCTGCAGCCGATAAAGTGCGAATGGTTGAGCACAGAATTCACAAATGAAAACGAGAGTCCGAAAGGGCTACAGGTATCGAAACGTAATCCCAGCATTTTACATTCGTTAAACAACACATCGCGCCAAACCGAACCGGTCAGGTTTGCAAGGCTGAGATTGCAATTGATAAACCTGCAATCCACGAAATGACTTCGCGAAAGATCGGCCGATTGAAAATCACAGTTCTTGAACTGACAACTGTCATATTCCCCCAATTGAAAAACATCTTTCGTGAAATCCACTGAAACAAACTCTTCATCTGAAAAATAGCGTGCCGACATAGGATTGATTGAGCCATAAATATAATGAAAGTGAAACCGATGTCCTGCCAAGCAAATCGGCCATGCAACCTCGGGCATACCCGGCATGTGGTATTTTATAAAACAATGGGTTACTTTTTTTAGATAAAAAGAATCAAAGATAGATTGCTGCCAAGAAAATGTTGCAGCGCTTGTGCATTTCTAAAAAATGTGCATCTGTTAACTTAATAAAGTATAGCCATGAAAAAAACTTTTGTAGTTGCCTGTCTGGCAATTGCCCTGATCTGCCATGCCTGCAATGGCAATTATTCGGCTCAACAAAATGGAAAAGAAACTGCAGTTGAAAATGTAACGCTTTTGGAACCCGAACAAACGGATAAGCCGGAACAAAATGGAATTCCACCCGCCCCTATCCCCCCGGAAAAATTCAAAAAACAGCAACCCGCCCAATCGGAACCTTCTTCAGAACCTTATGCCAACTGGGATCGAAAAATAGTGCGCACGGCTGAAGTGGAAACGGTAGTACCCGATTTGAACAGTTACACCCATTATCTACGCAACAGTATTCGGAGTCTGGGTGGCTATATAGCTCAGGAGGACTACTCCCGAACCGAATACCGAAACAGCTCGAGGTTAACGTTAAAGATACCTGTTCATTTGTTTGAAGAAGGTATGAAGATGATCACGGAGAAGGCGGGCGAAGTAAAAGCGGTCAAGATCAGTTCGCAGGACGTGAGCACTGAAATGGTGGATATAAAAGCTCGCCTGGAGGTACGTGCCCGGATGCGTGATCGTTATCTGCAGTTGATGGCAGGTGCAAAAAACATGGACGAGCTGTTGAAAGTGCAAAATGAAGTACAGGGGCTACAGGAAGAAATTGAATCGGGAAGCAGCCGACTCAACTTTCTGAATCATTCATCTGCCATGAGTACTATTCAGCTCTCAGCGGTGCAGGTGCTGAAAGAAGGTAGCGATGCAGTAGAAAACCCGGAGGAAAAGCATCCAATAATTTCGGCTTTTCTTTCTGGCTGGGGCATTTTACGCGATCTGATGCTGGCGCTACTGACGGTTTGGCCACTGCTGCTGGCTGGAGGAATTTTGTGGATGTTTGTGAGAAAGAGGAAGATGGTGGGTTGTTGAGTTGTTGAATTGTTGAGTTGTGTAGTTGTTTGTTTGTTTAGTTGTTTGTTTGTTTAGTCGTTTAGTTGTTTACTTGTGAAGTTGTTTAGTCGTTGGGATGCATTTAAATCTGCGTAAATCTGTGTAATAATATGAGTAAATCTGCGGGAACAGAAAATCATAATCCGTCGGCATATTGCTGATTGGAGCAACAGTTCTGTTCCCGCAGATTTACGCAGATTATTACACAGATTTACGCAGATAAAATACATCCTAACAACTGAACAACCCTGCCTGCCGGCAGGCAGGTCAACACCTAAACAACTCAACAACTCAACATTAAAGAACTCTGTTCCCTCTGCGGTTAAACAGGGTGTCAGTTCTCTAAGCTTGGGGCCCACCTTTAAAGAATTTGATTTTCTGATTTTACAGATTCGCATAAAGCCAGCGAGGCTCGGCACCAGTTTAACCGCAGAGTTCGCCGAGGTTTTACGCAGAGGAAGGTTAGGTTTTTTTCCGTGCTCGAATCTCACATTACTCTCAATCGATCTCCGTGCCCTCTGCGAAAAAACTCTGTTCCCTCTGCGGTTAAACAGGGTATCAGTGCTCTAAGATTGTGGCCCACCTTTAAAGAATTGCTTTTCTGTTCCCACAGACTTACACAGATTCACACAGAACAACTCAACAACTAAACAAACAAACAACTACACAACTAAACAACCAAACAACTAAACATTCCTCACTTCCATCCACTCGCCAACACATCCGCCAAATGCAGCGTTTGCAAATCATAGCCTTTTTTGTCGATGTAGCCTTTAAGGTGCAGCAGGCATGAAAGGTCGGTGCTGATGAGGTATTGCGCACCCGTGGCCATGGCATTTTCAACTTTTTGTTCGCCCATGCCGATTGAAATAGAATCAAATTTTACGGCAAACGTGCCACCAAATCCGCAACAGGTTTCCACGTCATTCATTTCGGTCAGTTCCAGTTCGGCCACATTGGCCAGCAGCCGTCGTGGTTCCTGTTTGATCCGGCATTCACGCAACCCTGCGCAACTATCGTGGTAGGTAGCTTTGCCAGGCAGGGTGGCGCCGAAATCGTCGATTTTTAACTCGTTCACTAAAAATTCAGACAATTCAAACATGCGGCCACTCACATCGGAAACATCGTGATGCAGGCTTGAGTTGTCGAATAATTTGGCATAGTAGTTTCGTACAAAGCCCACGCAGCTGGCACTGGGTGCTACGATGGGTTCGTCGCCACGGAAATCCTTAAGAAATTTGCTACAAACAGTTTTTGCTTCTTCCCAGAAACCGGCATTGAAAGCAGGTTGTCCGCAACAGGTTTGGTTAGTGTTATAATTAACCGTGCAGCCCGCTTTTTCCAACACCTTGATCATATTGAATGCAGTGTCGGGAAATAACTGATCTACAAAACAGGGGACAAATAACTGAACGCGCATAAGTATATTCTGTAAAAATCAGGAAAAAGATTGGTTGAGCGCAATCATTTTAAGAGCAGTAATAGCGGCCTCCTCTCCTTTGTGTCCATGTTTGCCGCCAATACGTTCCTGCGCCTGTTCGTCGGTGTTTACCGTGAGCACGCCAAACACGGTTGGCACAGGCAGACCAATATTAAGTTGAGTAATGCCGCTGGTAACAGACTGGCACACGTATTCAAAATGTGGTGTATCGCCACGAACCACGCAACCCAGGGCAATAAATGCAGAGGGGTGTGCATCGGTACCCGACTTGCGTTCCCAATACTGGCGAATGGCGAACGGAAGTTCTACAGCCCCGGGAACTGTGAGACGAATGATCTGTTTTACTCCCTGCTGACCGAGCACCTGAATAGCGCCTCGTTCCAGTTCATCAACGATGGCCGCGTTCCATTCCGTTTTTACAATAACAATACAGGCACTCTCGGGGTGGAGAATGCCTGTATCGGTTTGCAGTAATTTGCTATTGCTTATATCTGCCATAATTTAATCTACATTCAAAACACCCATCTGCGCCAGATAAAGATCAGCTTCCTGGCCACGTACTGTTTTTGCGTATTTCTGTTTCAGCTCGGTAAAAAGCGACTTTGCCTCTTCATTGTCATTCAACACACGGGCACTGAGGAAAGCTGCACGGAAAAGTGCTTCCGAAGCGGCCGTTTCGTCTTCAGGAAAATGGCTGGCCGATTTTTTGTACTCTGCCAACGCTTCTTTGGCATTACCCTGTTCAGCATACGCATCGCCCAGCAACAGGTAAGCACGCTGCTGCACAGGTTTGGAATCTGTGCTGAACTTTTTCAGATACTTTACCGCACTGGCAAAGTCTTCAGATTTCACGTAACAGGCACCGGCGTAAAAAGATGCCAGGTTGGCCGCATCGGTACCACTGTATCGGCTGATGATATTCAAGAGACCACTATGTAACCCATCGCCGTTCAGGGCCAGGTTGACCGAATCCATGCGATAATATTCTTCCGCTTTGTACAAAGCAGCCATAGCTTTTTCTTCTTTGGGCTTCTGAAAGAAATTGCGGTATACAAAGAATCCTGCAACCAGGATCAGCAGACCACCACCCACGCCGAGGATCAACTTGCTGTTGCGCGCCCAAAAATCCTTTGCTTTGGCAACTACTACCTCGCTGCTGTCTGCCGCAGGCATTTGTTTCTGTTCTGACATATAGTTTATTAAACGTTGAGTTGTTTGTTGTGAAGTTGTTTACCTGCCTGCCGGTTTACCGCCCGCAGGGAGTCAGTGTTGTTAGTCAGTAATGAAGGGATAGTTCTGGTCTACATAAATATCCTTCAATACTTCATCGTCATCGGGCCAGGGGCTTTCTTCCGCAAATTTTACCGACGCAGTAACCATCTCATCCACTCGCTGGTCAATTGCAGCCAGGTCCTCTTCGGTAGCCATTTTGTTTTCCAAAATAGTATTTCGCACCAACGTAATTGGATCTTTTGCGCGATATTCTTCTACTTCTTCCTTCGTTCTATATTTTTGTGGATCGCTGATTGAGTGGCCTTTATACCGATATGTTTTAATTTCAATTAAGGTAGGTCCTCCGCCTTCGCGTGCCCGTTTTACCGCGCGTGAAAGGCTTTCGTGAACCAGCTCAGCCTGCATCCCATCCACCACATCAGAAGGCATTTCGTACGCATCGGCCAATTTGTAGATATCATGCACATTGGAAGTACGCTCTACGGAGGTACCCATGGCGTAGTTGTTGTTCTCGCAAATGTAGATCACGGGGAGCTTCCACAACATAGCGAGGTTGAACGATTCGTGCAGGATGCCCTGACGGGCAGCACCATCGCCAAAGAAGCATAACACCACATTGTCGGTGCCGCGATAATTCTCAGCGAATGCAAGGCCGGTACCGGTGCCAATTTGTGCACCTACAATACCGTGTCCGCCATAAAAGTTCTCCTTCTTGCCAAAAAAGTGCATGCTACCACCTTTGCCTTTGGCGCAGCCTGTAGCTTTACCATACAATTCAGCCATACAACTGTCGACCGATACGCCCTTGGCAATTGCCAGGCCGTGATCGCGATAGGCAGTGATGAACAAATCTTCGGGGCGGGTGGCCGTCATACAACCCGCGGCAATGGCTTCCTGGCCGATATAAGCGTGGAAAAACCCACGGATCTTGCCCTCCATTTTGTATTTCTCTTCGGCCATCAGTTCAAACTGGCGGATCAGCTGCATCAACTCGTACCAGTACAGGTAAGTTTCTTTTGAAAATTTGGAAGCCACAGGCTAAAAATTTGAGTTGCAAAAATAAGGGAATTACCGGTAAATCCTACAAGGCTTCCGGGAGCCTGAAAATTCCTGAAATGGTCTAGAATGGAATAACTTGCGGCATGCTTTCCCTGGCCGAAATCACTCTATATCAGTTCAAAAATTACCAGAATCGCAGTTACCGGTTCGGGAAGCGGCTGGTGGGTATTTGTGGCCCCAACGGGACGGGCAAAACCAACCTGCTCGATGCCATTTACTACCTCTGCTTTACCAAAAGCTATTTCAGCCGCAGCGACTCCCAGAATGTGCTTCATGGCGGACAGGGATTCAGGATCGAGGGACGTTTTAACCGGAATGGCGAATCGGAAACGGCTGCCTGTATTTTGAGGGAGACAGGTCGCAAGGAGTTCAGGGTAAATGATCGTGCGTATGAAAAGTTTTCGCAACATATTGGTCGCTATACCTGTGTGATTATTGCACCCGACGACGCGGTGCTGATTACAGGTGGTAGTGAGGAAAGACGGCGTTTTATCGACTCGCTGCTATCGCAGATTGACTCCAACTACCTGCAACACCTGCTGACCTACAACAAGCTGCTTCAACAGCGAAATGCCTTTCTGCGCCAACAGTTAGAAACAAGGCAGGCCGATTTGTCCCTGCTTGATGTGCTGGATCAGCAACTGCTTGTGCCGGCCGTCTATATTTTTGAAAAAAGAAAAGCGCTGATGGTTAGTTTTCTTCCGGCTGTGCGTCGAATGTATCAGGAAATAGCCCAACAACCGGAAGATATTCAGCTTTTCTACGAAAGCCAACTGCTATACGAATCAATGGAAATGCTGATAAGCCAATCACGCAGCCGCGATCTGGCATCAGGTCGCACCCTCACTGGCATTCACCGCGACGAACTGGATATTCAATTTCATCAGCAACCCTTTCGTAACATCGCATCGCAGGGACAGCGCAAAAGCCTTCTATTTGCGCTCAAGCTCACGGAAATGGACTGGCTGAAAAAAGAAAAAGGTTTTGAACCGATCCTGTTGCTGGACGATATTTTTGAAAAACTCGACGAGAACCGAATCGCCAACCTGTTGAACCAGGTTTGTGTTCAACATCAGGGACAGGTTTTTATTACCGATACCAATGCAGCGCGACTCGAAAGCCAGTTGAGGAAATTGGGTGTGGAATATGATTTGGTGGAGAGTGGATAGTGTTAAGATGTTGAATTGTTGAAGTGTTGAAGTGTTTGTTTGGTTGTTTGATTGTTTAGTCGTCGGGTTTTCTCTTCTGTGTAAATCTGTGTTATAATCTGCGCAGATTTTTGCACAGATTTACACAGATAATACAACTAAACAACCAACCAACTAAACAACTCAACAATTCAACATCACTTGACTTCTACTTCCCTCACTACTTCTCTGCCCATGGCTTCGTTCACGCGTTGAATAATTTTTTCTTTTTGGTAAAGCAGCTCCTGCCGAAGGGGGGCGACGGATGTGCGGATAATCAATTTTTGATCGATGATCTGGAGCTTTTCGGTGTATCGGGCTACGGTCTTGCCCATTACTTTTTCCCACACTTCTTCGATCTGAAGCGCCTGTATATCGCCCTTAATGCGACTACGGTTCAGGAATTGTTGTATGGCATCGCCAATGGAGTATTCGCCCATGATGCGAAGGTAGGGAAACTTGGAATTGTTGAATTGTTGAATCGTTGATTTGTTGAATTGTTTGATTGTTTAGTCGCCGAATTCTTTCATCTGTGTAAATCTGTGTATAAATCTGCGTAAATCTGTGGGAACAGAAAACCCGATGGGGTAAGTGAATTAGCGACTAGAGCAATAGTTCTATTCCCGCAGCTTTACCCAGATGACGCAGAATAAAGCAACTAACAATAAAACGGCTAAACAACACAACAACTAAACAGCTCAACAACTCAACAACTAAACAACTCAACAACTCAACAATTCAACAATTCAACGCCTCTCAGCTCCTCACCACCCTCGGATCAATCCACCCATACAATATATCGGCAAGGAGGTTGATTAACACAAAAAAGCAGGCCGACAACAGAACGGCACCCATCACAATTGGGTAATCATTTTTTTCCAACGCATCTACGGTTATTTTACCAATTCCCTGCAAGCCAAAGATGTATTCCACAAAAAAGGCGCCGGCCAGTAATTCGGCAAACCAGCCGGTTACCGCGGTTACGACAGGATTGAGCGCGTTCCGCAGAGCGTGCCGCCAGATTACCCGGCGCTTCCCTGCCCCTTTAGCATAAGCCGTTCGAATAAAATCCTGGTTAAGCACATCCAGCATGGCACTTCGGGTGAGCTGGGTGATGATGGCAAGTGGCCGAATACCGAGGGTAATGGCTGGCAGGATGAGATTTTGAAGACTGAGATTTTTTTCACCGGTAATTTCGTTCACAGTAAACCAGCTTCCGGAGATAGAAAGGCCGGTATAATCACTCCACAAAAATCCAAACAGATAAGCGATGATGATACCCATGAAAAAGCTGGGCGCCGAAATACCGATGATGCTTGAAAAGACAGCGGATTGATCGAGCCAGGTGTCCTTTTTAACCGCTGCCAGCACTCCCAGCGGTATCCCTATCGCTACGGCCAACAACATAGCGGCGAAAGCAAGCATCAGGGTGCCGGGCAGAGCAGCGAGCAAAATACTACTTACATCGCGCCTCGACTGATAAGACCTTCGCAGATAAGGCCACTTAATACCGATCTTCCTGTCGGCGCCAACAAACCAGCCTTGCAGTCGCTTGTCAGCAATTTCATCGCTGGTATGGACGCCTATCGGAGATACATCATTTAGATACAACACAAACTGTTTCCAGCGAGGCTGATCTAGATAAAGCTCGCGGCGAATATTGGCTTCCGTTTTGGCGTCGCCCGATTGTCCCATCACCATTCTGGCAGGGTCGCCAAATCCCTGAAACAGCCAGAAAACCAGCATTACCACCCCCAGCAAAACGAGGAGACCATAGGCAAGTTTTCGGGCGATGAATCGAAGCATGTTTATTTACTTATTGGTGCTGTCGACAGTTTGAGTATGGCTGTTGCTACTATCAGGCATTGCCGCGTCTGGTTGCGGTGTCGGAATTTTTAAAGCCGAAAGCTGGTTTTCTATCTGCTCAAACCTGCGGTCGGCCTGTTTGTCGACAATAACGCCTTCTTTCAGCAAATAAAGACATGGGTTGCTACGTGCAGCGGTATGCATCGCCACCACATCGATATTTAATATTTCAACCGGATGGCCGAGTAAATGCTCCATTGGCTGCCTGAGTTTTTCGGGAAAACGTGCAACTATATAATAGGGCAATCCGATACGGTCGGCCGTAACCGCGATGCTCTTCCAATTGGCTCCCCATTTGGCCAGGGGGCGTTCGTCTAAATCTTCCACAAACAAAATCAACGCGTAGGGCTGTGTCAATATCTCGTTGGTGCGGTCATTGTCGTTGGCATCGGTCAGTCGAAAACCTTTGATGGCCGGGTCGGCATTGCCTTTGCGAATTAATTTATCGGTGCGGCTGATGTATTTATAACTACCAAGGTCAGCAGGCAACTCAGAAGCGGAGAACTCATACTGTTTTCCATCTTTTTCATATACAAACCGAATCGCAAAACTGTCGGGAACGGCATTCGGCGGAGGCAGCATTTTTTCAGGTATAGACGCACCCAGCTTGAACGGAAGACAATCGACAGGAGGCAGGTAACGCAGAGCATATACCTGCAAACCGATTCCAAACAGCACCGACAGTAGCACAATTCCAAACCCCCATTTGCTTATAAACACAGGCAGTATATACTTGCGTTTTACCCACAGGAATGCTATGAGAATAGTTAAAACTACATCCTTAAAAAACGAAACCTTAGAACTAATGGGAAGGCAGTCGCCAAAACAGCCGCAGTTAGTGGGCTTTCCGGTAATATAGGTATAGCCGGTTAGAAATGTGAAACTAATGATCAGAATAAACAGCAACGCAAGTATTTGTCTTGTCCCCCAACCCAGCAGCAAGGCTACACCTGCCATAATTTCAAATACATTCATCACTATCGCCAGTGGCAGCGATAAATGATCGAGACCATGCCAGCCCCAGACTTCAAAAAATTCCTGCATTTTGTAGCTCAGGCCGTGTGGATCGTTGGCCTTCACCAGACCCGAGAAAATAAAAAGCAATCCAACAAGAATGCGTGCCAGGCTTACCAGCAATTTCATGGGCGTTGTTTTTGATTAGTTCAGGCGGGCGATTGTTTTTCCTGTTGTTCGGCAATTAAAATGAGGGCGAACACGGCATAGTTCAGAATATCATGATAGTTCGCATCAATGCCTTCGCTGATCAGTGTCTTGCCTTCGTTAGCAAGAATCTGCCTGATTCGTTGCAGCTTCATCAGGATCAGGTCAACAAAACTTTCCTGGCTCATGCTTCTCCAGGCTTCTCCATAATCGTGATTCTTATCCTGCATCAGTCGTTTGCTGTCGGCAACCTGTTTTTGATAATAGGCCGCTACCGTATCGGCAGGCAGTTCCTCTGGTCCACCCGACTTCAGTTCCATCTGTATGAGTCCAATCACAGCATAGTTCACAATTCCGCGAAACTCGCCTCCGATATCGTCGGCAACTCGCTGCTGGCCTTTTTCCTGAATGGTTCGGATTCGCTGTGCCTTTATGAAAATCTGGTCAACTATGGAAATCGTACGCAACACGCGCCAACTGGTTCCATAATCCCTTGCCTTCTTTAAAAATATCTCGCGGCAGGAGTCGATTGCTGTATCGTATTGTGTTTCGGTCTTGTTCATGGTTTGTAATTGGCCTGTCGGCCCGGGTAATTCCTATCTTTAAGCTCAAAAATAACGAAACAAGGCAGAATGTATACCCTTAATTGTGGCGGAAAGCTGTTGCGACTTGACAAGCCGGTGGTGATGGGAATTATCAATGTTACACCCGACTCCTTTTTTGCCCACAGCCGCGCGGAACAAACAGACCAGGTACTTCGGCAGGCTGAAAGAATGATCGCCGAAGGTGCTGTCATTCTCGATCTGGGAGGTCAAAGCACAAGGCCGGGAAGTGTGCGGGTTGGGCCGGCCGATGAGTTAAAACGGGTGTTGCCCGCCATTGAAGCGGTTCAGCAACGTTTTCCGGAGATGATTCTTTCTGTAGACAGCTATCACTCGCTGGTTGTGGAGGCCGCAGCCGCGACCGGCGTCGGTATTGTTAACGACATTAGCGCCGGCTTACTTGATCCGGAACTGTTGCCCACGGTGGCGCGGCTTCAACTGCCTTACGTGGCCATGCACATGAAAGGAACACTACAGGATATGCAAAATTCGCCAACCTACACACATGTGACGCAGGAAGTGCTCGATTTTTTTATCGAATTCTCCGGAAGGCTGAAAACGCTAGGCATACACGAATGGATAGTAGATCCGGGATTTGGTTTCGGAAAAACTATTGACCACAATTTCCAGTTGATTCGTGAGCTGGAAATGTTCAGCATGCTACAACGTCCCTTGCTGATGGGAATCTCCCGAAAGTCGACCATCTATAAAACCTTAAACACAACCGCCGAACATGCACTGAATGGCACAACAGTTCTGCACAGTATCGGACTCATGAAGGGAGCCAACATATTGAGAGTTCACGATGTTAAGGAAGCCTGCGAAGCAATTGAGCTCGTGAATCGCATCGAGAACGCTGGCAGATAACCTGTTTCTCCAAATGGCAAACCCCGCATTAGCGGGGTTTGCGGCCGTAACAACAAATTGTAATCAGGCCCTGATGGCTGGTGTTTTTCAGCGCTATTCAAAGGAATGGATATACTATAAAAAGTACGGTAGCTTTGGGTGGAAATTTTCAAAGGGAGAGATAAGAGTGGACCTTGGACTAAAAACGGAGCCAGTACACGCAGTCCTGAATGGACAACCGTCCCGGGAATCAGTTCGAATTCGCACGGGACGGTGTAAAGTTCCGGATTTATTTTGAAATAACCCGAAAAATCAGTTGAGCCAACTCAATTTATTCATCGTTCTTCCATAGGTGGCGCCTGACTTGCTGTATCGGACACCTGTAACACTTCAATTTCAAATTTCATGGGTTCAAATGGTCTGAATCGCGGGTGCGACTTACCATATGCACGGAAGCCGGGTATGTATAACACGCCCTTGCCTCCCGCCCTGAAAGCTTCGAGGCCTTCTTCCATACCGGCAATCAGCTCACCCTCGCCGAGTTTTCGCTCAAGCGTGCCTTTATCGAAAGTACTGTCATTGCGAATCAGACTGCCAACATAGTTCAGCTTCACATATTTTCCAGGTCTTGCCTGTTCTCCGGTGCCGGGGTTGTCGACAACAACAAATGTTCCTTTCCCCTGCATTTTGGCGTTATTGATACCAGCGGACGCCAGATAATCCTGCATGGCCTTGATACCTTTGGCAGCTTCTCCGGATTTTTCCATCTCCTCTTCTTCCTGGCGTCGCTTTTCCATCAGTTCCTTGCGCATTTTTGCCATCTGCTCTTCACGTTCTTTTTCCTGACGAGGCGCATCAAGAGCCCTCTCGCGCTCTTCGTCGAGGCGGTACAGGCTGTCGTTAGCAAATACTTCCAGCACGCGGAAATTGTATACGATCCTGTCTGTGATTTTGATATTCTCCGGTAGTTGAGGCATTACACCTTTTCGCACCATGCTATCGATCATTAGCACCACCACTGCGCTATCGCCCACCTTCAGGAAGGGCAATACCTCCAGCGGACTGTAATCCACATTTTGACCAGGCATAACCCTGGCATAGGCGGGCATTTTTCCGAAACTGCTTTGCAGCACTGAGTCGTTCAGTTTTTGCTCGAAATGCAGTTTCACCCAGCTTCCGGGGGCTATACTGCTGTCGCCTTTATCGCCCCGCACGATCTTATAGAGCAATCCCGATTTCGTTTTATGATAGCTCAGTTTACCACAACTGGTCAGCAACGCTGCTGTCATAGCTATCGCGGTAGCCACGAAAAAAATCCTCATACTGGTTATTGTAGTTTTAGTTCGTTTTCCTGTAATGCAAGTTTGAACTTTCGTACGGCTTCATCCAGGGGCTCCGTACTACGCCCTCCGGCGGCATGAAAATGTCCACCACCGTTGAAATAAGTTCGCGCAAAGGTATTACAATCGAAATTTCCTTTGCTACGGAAACTCCATTTTCGTTCCTCGTCGCGGTCAATGACCAGGCCTACCAGTTTAATATCCTGTACCGACTGAGGCAGATTGACGAGGCCTTCAGTATCTCCGGTTTTTATTTGAAAACGAAGAAGGTCTCCTTTCGGTATCGCGATAAGGGCCGTATTGTATTCGTATAAAAAGTCCAGGCGGTTCAGAAGTACGTGACCTGTAAACCTGAGCTTGTTTTCGAGAAAATTATCGAACAGATGCTCGTGTACCTTCACGTGATCGAGTCCCCTGCCCTTCAGGTCAGCGACCAGGCTGTGCACGTTTGCGCTGGTAGAGGAAAAACGGAATGAGCCGGTATCGGCCACTACGCCGCCATAAATGCATTCAGCAATTTCTGTAGTGATTGCATCGCCATAGCCCGCACCAACGATAAAGTCGTACACCATTTCGCAGGTAGAACTTTTGCCGGTATCGCTGGCGCCAAAATCGAATGAGGCGGCATCAGGCTCCTGATGATGGTCAATCAGAACTTTGGTGCAGTTGATCTGCCGCAGCTTTTCAGCCATGAAACGGGTGCGAATAAACACGTTGAAATCCAGGCAAAACAGCCATTCAGCGGCATCCAGCAGCGAGTCGGCCTGAGCTCTTTCTGCTTCGTAGTCTACCACCTCCGTAGCGCCAGGCATCCAGTCTAGCCATTTTGCCCAGTTAGTAGGCGAAATTACCTGCACACTATGGCCCAGTCCGCGAAGGAAATGCGCAAGGGCCAGCGAGGATCCCATCGCGTCGGCATCAGGCTTCTGGTGCATTGTAATGACCGTGCGGGAGGGCTTTTTGAGAAGGGGATAAAACTCCCGTATAGATTTCATCATTGGGTGGCGAAGATAAGACGATTTCCTGTTGCGCCCGGCCAGGCTTAGTCGGCATCGGGTTATTTCGCATAATCTGTGGTTTAACTGAGAACAAGTTCCTAACTTTGCGCCCCAAAAGCAATCTCTATCATGAGCAATCGCACATTTACCATGATCAAGCCCGACGCGTTTCGCAATGGGCATGCTGGTGCCATCCTTGACCGGATCATCAAAGAAGGATTCCGAATCGTAGCCCTGAAAATGACCAAATTGTCGACGGAAAAAGCGGGTGAGTTTTATGCAGTTCACAAAGAGCGCCCCTTTTATGGTGAACTGGTGGAGTTTATGAGCAGTGGGCCCATTGTGGCAGCAATCCTGGAAAAAGATAATGCCGTTGCCTCTTTCCGCGAATTGATAGGCGCTACTAATCCCGCACAGGCAGCAGAAGGTACCATCCGAAAATTGTATGCCACATCAGTGGGTGAAAATGCTGTTCACGGCAGCGATAGCGACGCTAACGCAGCCATTGAAGGAAGCTTTTTCTTTTCGGGTCTGGAGCAGTTCTAACGGACTTCGACAACACATAAAAAATAGGGATGCCGCGCTGCGGCATCCCTATTTTTCTGGTCCCTAGTAGTCCTTAATAAGCAGGCCGATCCTGCGTAAAAAAATCAGAGTAATGCAGAAATGCGGAATAACTCGGGTTTCCTGGAAACATCACAACTCTTCGACACCCTACAAACCACAGATAAATGTAAGGGATGTCGCATCGCGACATCCCTTACATTTATTTTTAGATGGTTTTGTTGATCTTATTCTCCACCGGCGTCACCTTATATCCGGCTTTTCGCAGCAGGTCAATTACTCCTTCGCTGCCGGGAAGGTGACCGGCACCTACCGCAAACAGGAGACTGTGGCCGGGCATGATTTTTTTCATTTTTTCAACCCAGTTACGATTTCGCTGATATAGTAAAACTTCCGTGTAGTTGGCAATGGCCGGATCGCTTTGGCTGATCAGTTCTTCGAGCCTGCCCAGATCCTGATCACGATAAGCATCCATCATCTGGCTCAGTTCTTTGTCCTGGGCCTCTTTATCGCCGGCTCCTTCCACATAACGCAAAAGCTGCTCAGCCTGTAGCTTGTAGGGTATATTGTCGAGCACGCTGGCCTGATAACCCATTGTTTCCAGGCCGCGAATTTTTTTACCCATACCATGCGCTACATTCATTATTTCCTGTTCCATCATAGCGGTTTCATCGCATACCATGCTATTTTGCTGCAACAAAGAGGCAGCCAAAATGGGTTTATAACTCTCCAGCATTGAAAATGGAACCATGGAACTATGTGCTTCAAAATAGGCTTTCACTTTTTCGTACTCCGTATCATTGAGCAGATCGCGCAGCGTGGTATCGCCATTCATTTTCAACTTGGTCATGATGCTGATCATCTCCATCATATTGTCCAGATCCACTTCAAAGTACACTTCTTCTGCATCGCGAATTGCCTGGCGGAGGTTGGCGCTCAGACCGGCGTCTTCTTTGCACAACATGTGAATGGTGCCAAACAGAAACGAAGGTTTATCCAGACCATTGCCGGAAATTTTCCAAAGCAAGGTGTTTTGACCTGTTTGCTGCGCAAGGCCAGCCAGGGAAATTAAACTCATGGTTACTGCCAGAATAGCTTTCATATTGTTGTTAAATGGCTTTAAAAATATTTATCGAAGAGCCAGACTGCTTACTACTGCCTCTTCCCCGTACATCTGATCTTTAAATTTCAATGAGGGAGAAGCTATGAATGGACCAATCCCCAACTGCTCCCATTTTTCATCAACCCGACGTATGGTTTCGTCATCGGCTACGATGATATTTGGCCAGTCTCGCTGAAAATCGTCGAGTTCTGCCGTTTTTCTGGTGCCATCAAATCCCATGGAGCCAGGCTCCGAAGGATCTTCCTGGTTTTGTGCCAGAATGGAATCCCTGCGGGGATCCAGATTATTACAAAGGCGCCAGAGAGCAACAGGCAGGTCTTTAGCATTCACCGTATGCTCTACGTACAATACCAACTTGATCCCTGTCAACCAACCTGCCTTATACAATTCATGATGCAGGGACCTGATATGTCCTTTGCGATTCTTTTCAACAGACAGCAACAGGCAGGAAATACCCTGATTTAGCAGATCCAGGTTAACGTTTCTGATTTCATTAAACTGATCACAAAGAACTTTTTCGCTCAGGGCCGGGTTTATCGCCTGAGCAGCTATGGGATGTAGAATCTCCTCTTCCCATTTCCGGGTGCCGTCGATGCACATTTTGCCTCCGAAGCCGGTCTTGCTGCAACTATGGTCCAGCACATCCATGGGTCCGGTTGAAAAATAAATATCGGTGGCCGGGTTGAGATTATCCGACACATATCTTGCCAGTGTCCTGTAATCGGAAATATTGACAGCGCCATCGGCAAGTACGAGTATTTTATTAAACATCATTTGTCCGGCACCCCACATGGCGTTCATCACTTTCTGGCCCTGCCCCGCATAGTCTTTCTCGATTTTTGTGATCACCAGATTGTGAAACACCCCTTCCACGGGCATGTCCATATCCCTAATCTCGGGAACCAGGGTCATTTTGATCGGCGCGAGAAAAATCCGCTCGGTCGCCTTCCCCAGCCAGGCGTCTTCCTGCGGTGGTATGCCAACAATAGTTGCCGGATAAACCGCATCGCGCTTGTGTGTAATGGCCGTAATATGAAATCGCGGGTACCAGTCGGGTAACGAATAGTAACCTGTATGATCACCAAATGGCCCCTCCCAAATCAGTTCGTCGGCGGGGTCAACATAACCTTCAATCACAAAATCAGCATCAGCCGGTACCTGGATCTCAGGTTGAGTAATGCAGGATACCAGTTCCACTTTCTTTTTGCGAAGAAATCCGGCCAGCATATATTCATCCACGTTTTCCGGCAATGGTGCCGTGGCTGAGTAGGCATATACCGGATCGCCGCCCAGCGCAACTGCCACGGGCATTTTTTTACCCAACTGCTTGTACGCTGAAAAATGCTTGGCCGATACTTTATGACGGTGCCAGTGCATGCCGGTCAGTTGCGGACCAAACACCTGCATACGATACATACCTACATTGCGTGTGCCATTGTGTGGATCGCGGGTGTGAATGATAGGCAGGGTTACAAATGGTCCGCCATCCTTTGGCCAACAGGTAATAACAGGTAACCGTGTAATATCGGGATTGTCGGTAATAACAACCTGTTGACAATCGCCACGCGCCTTTTTCACTTTCGGCATCCAGGAAGCAAACTGTCCGAGTTTGGGCAACAACTTCAATTTGTCCACTATACTTTCTTTTGGGGAAGAAAGCAGGTGGAATAATGATTCTATCTCACGGGCCACATCATCGAGTTGCTGCACTCCCAATGCCATACACATCCTTTTTTCGCTCCCGTAGGCGTTCATCAGCACTGGAAAATCGTAGCCGGTATTTTCGAAAAGGATGGCCTTGCCACCACCCGGCTGCTTGCTCATTCGGTCGGTAATTTCTGCGATCTCCAAACGGGGATCAACATAAGTTTTTATCCGAAGCAGCTCCCCTGCCCGATCCAGTGCGTCTATAAATTCCTTCTGATTTTTAAAAGCCATAGTTCTACGATGACAAAACAGTTTCAGTCAATATCGACCTAACTATAACAGAGAAAACTGACAGGTGTTTGAAAATAGACTGATCCATTTAACAACAACGCAAAGGTAGGTGCTGAAAAAAGAAAAATGCCCCCAGAAAAGGAGCATTCAACATATTTCATTTGTGTAAAGGACTAATTAACCTGTTCGCGATCAATACACGTTAGTGGGGCAGCCCATCCTGCTCTTACGCCCTCCCCATCCGCCACCTGAAGCGGAGCCCAGCCGGTAGGTTACATGCAAACCGGTGAAATAGTAAAAATCGTTAAACTCGGGACCTCCGCGGCCAACTCCCTTGGCTGGATAAGCCGGATTGCCACCGGCAACCTCATCGCCGCGATACGACATATCCACAGCTAACTGACCACGGGCAGCCAGCAGATCGTTGGGGTCGGCATAGGTGCCGCTCACATCATCGAGATAATCGGTGAAAATTTTCCGAAAGCCGAATTCCAGGCCCACACGAAGGTTGTCGTTTACGGCAAATTTAACGCCGGCACCAAAAGGCAACGCGGCCTGAGTGAGACTGTATGGCTTTTTGTCCGGATAACCGGGTAAGCCCTGCCCCTCCGTGCTCAGCGGTTTCAGGAATACTTTGTTCAGGTTGGCATCGTAGGCATAAGGATTGAACCGATAGAGCGCAACGCCGCCAAACACATAGGGACTTACGCGAGAAAAGTTCATATTCAGGATATAATACTCCAGCGCTACGCTGAACTCATGTATGCTGGTTTCAAAAGCAAGGTTGCGCGCACGGGCTTCCGCATCGCGACTAAAACGGTCGGCACCGCCTACTACGGCATAGGTGTAACCGCCACGAAGCATAAATCGATCGGTGAGTTCATAGTTGCCAGTAATTCCGATAGCACCATTGGTTGTTTTGGAGGGATAATAACGATCAGTGAGGTCGCCATTGTAATTGGCCAGTCCGCCAAACAATCCCAGGTGAAAGCGCTGCGCCTGCGCAGTTGCAACAAACATCAATCCTGCAAGGATCACAACAAATTTCTTCATATCCATTTCTTTTTCTCAGGCCCACCCGGGCACAGCGAACACAAAGATAAATGAAACCGGCACACTTGAAAAAGTTCAACTCTGCCAGTTAAGGTCCTTCAGAATAATTCCCAGGCCAGGCCTGCCGGAATGACGTACCCGTCCATAATCATAGCTCAGACCTTCGGCCAGGTCTTCTGCCAGCAACAGCGGCCCGTCCATGTCCACCATGTCGAGAAAAGGCAGCAAATGCGCCATGGCCGCCGAGCCTACCGTGGACTCGTTCATACAGCCCAACATCACTTTCAGCCCTCTGTTTCTGGCATCCGCAATCATTCTTCGGGCTGGTGTAAGACCACTGCATTTGGTCAGTTTGATATTGATGCCATGAAAATGTCCCTCGCAGCGCGCCACATCCTGTTCAAATACGCAGGACTCGTCGGCAAACAATGGAATAGGAGAAATGGCAAAAAGCTTTTTCATATCCTCCCAGGCGTCTTTGGCCAGCGGTTGTTCTATCATTTCCACGCCCAGTGCTTGAAGAGCCGGGATTATTTGGAGCGCAGTTTCCAACGACCAGCCTGCATTGGCGTCCACTCTAAGTACGGCATCGGTCTCGTTGCGGATTGCGCGAAGTTTTGCCAGATCGTCGCTCGTGCCAACCTTAATCTTGTAAATCGGCCAGGGCTTTTCGCGCAATTTTGCCAGCATTTTTTCTTCGCTGTCTATTCCGATCGTGTAATCCGTCAGCACAGTTGCCTCTTTTTGACCGGCTCCCCATAACTCCTGAAGAGGCTTGCCCTGGATTTTACCAAACAGATCCCAGGCTGCCATATCGAGTGCACAAACCAGAAAAGGATTATTGGGTAAAAGATGATGCAGATAATGCCAGTATCTTTCGGGATCAGTGAGCGCAAACTTTTCGATGAAGGTTTTCTTCAATTTCAAGTCGGCTATCATCTGATCAACTGTGATGTCGTAATAAGCAATAGCAGGCGCCTCCCCATAACCAACCTGCCCCAAGTGCTCCAGTGCTACCAACAAGGTGGGCTGATGTGTCTTGGTACCTTTGGAAATGGTAAACGGGTGACGAAACGGGAGGGAAAATGATTGAAAACGAAGACGCATGGTAAATGTGCAAATGTGAAAATGTGCAAATGTGAAAATGTGCAAATTTAATTTGAGAATGTGATAATTCGGCAATTAGATTTGACCAGCCCATTCGCCATTCTCCACTCCCCACTCCCCATTCTCCACTCTCCACTCTCCATTCTCCATTGGTATCTCAGCTTCTTCCGCTATTCTCCACATACTCCTTCAGTTCGCGATTAAATTCTTTTTCGCGGATCAGTTGCTCCAGTGGAATGTGCATGCGGTAGCGCCAGTAGTGTCGTGAATTGGCGGGAATATTGATTCGCTCGTCGTGGGGATTTTCGCGACGCAGTTCGTCGCTCATTCCGAGCAGGTCCTGCAATTGAAATATAGCCCACATAGCTGGCGAATAAAGGTGCTGCATAACGATGGCACGGCTGATCCATGATTCGCAGAAATAAGGAGCATCGCCCCATTGACCCAAAACCTTGTTGTAAAATTGTTGGGTGCGCGCGCGATCTTCCTCCCACCAGCCCCGAACGGTACTCATATCGTGTGTAGACGGTGTGATGACGGACAGATAAGGTGCTTCTTCGGGATAGAAGAACTCGCGGTTAGCCTGTTTCGGCATGCGCTGGATTTCGAGACTCAAAATACCCAGCTGCTTCATTACTTCGGGTACACAGTCTGGCACCATGCCGAGGTCTTCGCCACAGATGAGCATATTGGTAGCAGCCTTCAGTGCCGGCAGTTTCTTCATACCCTCCCGTTTCCAGAAATCATCCTGCCGCTCGAAGAAATAATTGACATAAAGCGCTTTTAAACGCTCCTGCACGTGTGGTATCAGGTAACGGAACGAAAGGGTATTTTCCATGCCGATGCGGAAATGGAATTCCTGTCCCTGCGAACCTTCCTGTTTAAACAGAATTACATTCGATATAAGATCGTAGAGCCCTTCTCGCAAACGCTCGGCTTCCTGACAATCGGTGCAGTTGCCAAAATATGCCTGCACTTTACGCTGAGTGTTGAATTCAGGCAACAGATCATAACCTCCCTGATCATTTCCTGTAAGGAATTGATCGCGCACTTTCTGCGCAAGATCGCCAAATACCTGGCCAAGAATCTCGTCGTTGATGAAGGGCTGACAAAAACGTTGTTCATCCAACCAGATGCCATTTTCGCCAAACTCTACGTAGTGAACAGGCAGGCAGGGCACAAACCTGCCCATTATTCCCTGTACGGCATGCGCCGGTATGCTCCATATCCGGAAAAACCCGAGTATATGATCAATTCGGAAGGCATCAAAATAGCAACTCATCTGTTCAAAGCGCTGACGCCACCAGGCGTAGTCGTCTTCCTGCATCTGTTTCCAATTATAGGTTGGAAACTCCCAGTTTTGTCCGCTACGCGCAAAATCGTCGGGTGGAGCACCCGCCTGCTCGTCCATATTGTACAGATCAGGAGATACCCAGGCATCGCAGGAATTGCGGGAAATACCAATGGCTATATCACCTTTGAAAACAATTCCTTTCTTATGTGCGTAATCGGCCGCATCCTTAAGCTGCAGATGCAGATGGTATTGTACAAAGCAATGAAACAATAGCTCCTTTTTGGCGGCCGACCTTCCCATGAACAACTTGTCAACTTCCGCACTATCGTACCTGCTGTGAGTTTTCCATTCTTCGAAACTGGCAGTGCCATATTTATCGCGCAAATAACAGAAAACCGCATAAGGCCTGAGCCAATGCTGGTTGTTTCTGAAAAATTCGCGGTATTCTTCTTCTTCGAATGTTTCATTGCCCATCAGTTCATACAGTTCGCGCAGCACAGCGATTTTAAATCGCATCACTTCTTCATAATCCAGTTCTGGCAACTCATTCAATAATTTCTGTTTCCGCTTCAGCGATTGAATCTTGTCCTCATGCTTTTTGCCCGCAACCTTTGACAGGTTGATATAAAGCGGATGCAGTGCGAAGGCCGAAATTGCTGAATAAGGATAAGAGTCTGTCCATGTTTGTGTAGAGCCTGTATCATTTACCGGCAAAAGTTGAATAAGTCGTAGTCCGGTCTCCCTGGCCCAGTCGACCAGCAGCCTGATATCGGTGAACTCACCTACCCCAAAACTATTTCTGCTCCGGAGACTAAACACGGGTATCGCAAGTCCCGTGCCTTTCCAGCTGTCGTTGGGCAAATGGATAAATCCATCGTGTAATACGGTAAGCCCATGCGCGGCCGATTGTTGATACAAAATCCGATTGTCGCCCGTTTCGTACCGCACAAATTTTTTATCGCGCGTATTATAAACTCCGTATTTGTAAGCAATGGGAAAATGGGCAGATGAAAGATCGAGAGACAGGCTCCACCAGCCATTATTTCTGCTCAGCAGTAATGGCTCGTCGGTGTTCCATTGACTCAGCGCATCCGTATTTCCAAGCAGACAGGGAACTTCATTTGCTGCCAGCAGTGGAGCTTTTATGCGAAAGTCGTGCGTGGCTGATTTACCGATCTTCGATTTGCTGCGACCTGAAGGAGCAGGCAGCAATACTTCGCTAAAGGGAGCTGTGTAAAAGGCGTTCTCAAATTCTCCCGCGTGGTTCCAGGTATCGATCAGTTGAACATCGCGCAGACCTTTTTTCAGCGTTGGCAATGAACGATCCATCGCCGCCTCAGGTACCCATTCACCCTCTTTGGTCTGCAGGAAATAACAATATCGCCAGTCGGACCAGTCGGCCGGCACTGAATCAATCTCCAGTGTCAGCTGCCAGAAGTCTTCGTTAAGGTATTGCATGGCAATTGCCTGATTGGGCCCCGAACCCTGCAGGGGCGCGGCATTGCCTTTGAACCAAAGCTGTTGGCCGAACTCGGTATGAAAACGTATAAAAAACTGAAGCCTCATTGCAATCGTTGGTTGGGACTTAGCGGGCATAGGTTATCGTGTCTGAAACACACATTATTAACGAAAGTAAAATAATTCATGCAAGGTTCGCATTTTTCTTTCAATTGCTTTGAAAAAAGTGCTGCAAACGTTTGAGGTACAACATGCCACCCTACCCAGTCCGGAGCCTTTTCCTTTCTCAGATTTCTGATTTTGAACATTTGCCTTTATTTTTGCCGAAATTCAAAACGAGATGGAACAAACCCGTAAATATCGCGGCCTTTGGTGGCTGGTTTTCCTTGGTTCTACTGCTGCTTTGCTTTGGGCCATATTCGCGCATTGGGAATGGCTCACTTTGATCCTCCCCTTCCAGACTACTGCTTTTGTGAAGGCTATGGACATTATGTAATCGCTTTTTCAAACTCTTCCATAAAAAAAAGACGCGCCTGGCGCGTCTTTTGAGTTTCGTAGTATCCGCACTATCTACTCATTCTAGCTGTTGCAGACTTGGCACCCCGGCGGATATTCCACATATCAACCGCGCTGAATTTTACGGGTTGATTGTTTGACAACTGAGCTATATCAGCTACAGTTTCCTTTACTTCGGTAAGGAGGGTCTTCAATTCTTCTGCTTCCATCTGTACAATAGATGGCATCACATCACTCTTCATGATATATTTCCGTTTAATTTGTTACAATAAATTCTCTGAGCAAGAGGAAGAAGAACACTGAAGAATCGTTAGCAAGAAGTGTCGATTTCTGTCGCCTGTTTGTAAGTACTGTACAATGCTCAAATTGACGCTGCAAATATACGTCAGATTGGTCGTCTTTGCAAGCGGCAATTGTGTAAACAGCCGTTTTATAGGGGTGAATTGAGGATTTTAACAGATTAGTCGCCTTCTGCGAATGTGCAAATGTGGAAATGTGCAAATGAACAATTAGGAATTAAACCGTTTTACGATTTCGAAGTTGTGGCTGACGTTAAAAGCTAATCACCGAATTGGCCATTTGCACATTTCCACATTTGCACATTTGCAAACCTGCCTGCCGGCAGGCAGGTTTGCACATTAAAAAAGCCCGCATCGCGGGCTTTTTTATTATTTCACTTCTTCATACGGCACATCCGTAACATTGTCGGCTCCGGCACTTGCTCCGGCGGTCGACTCAGCTCCGGGCTGACCGGCTTCACCGCCCTGCGATTTGTAGATGTCTTCGCTGGCGGCAGTCCAGGCTGCATTGAGCGCAGCCATGCTGCTGTCGATTTCGGCAATATTTTGCGATTTATGTGCCTCTTTCAGTTTTTCGGCGGCTGATTCAATTGCTGATTTCTTGTCAGCCGGAATTTTTTCGCCGTATTCCTTCAACTGCTTCTCGGTCTGGAATACCAGGCTGTCGGCAGCATTGAGTTTGTCTACTTTTTCACGTTCTGCTTTATCGGATGCTTCGTTTGCACGGGCTTCCGCTTTCATTCTTTCCACTTCGTCTTTATTCAAGCCACTACCCGCTTCTATATGTATCTTTTGTTCTTTGCCGGTGCCCTTATCTTTCGCGGTCACGTGCATGATACCATTAGCATCAATATCAAAAATCACTTCAATTTGCGGAACGCCGCGGGGTGCAGGCGGAATACCATCAAGGTTGAATATACCCAGGCTCTTGTTGTCTTTCGCCATGGAACGTTCGCCCTGCAGAACATGGATCTGTACGCCAGGCTGGTTGTCGCTGGCAGTAGAAAACACTTCTGATTTCTTGGTAGGAATAGTTGTGTTCGAAGGAATAAGTGTAGTCATTACTCCACCCATGGTTTCAATACCGAGTGAGAGCGGGGTTACGTCGAGTAGCAACACATCTTTCACTTCGCCCGTCAGTACGGCTCCCTGAATGGCTGCACCTACTGCAACTACTTCATCGGGGTTCACACCGCGATTGGGTTTCTTGCCAAAGAATTTTTCAACTATCTCCTGCACTTTAGGTATACGGGTACTACCGCCTACCAGGATCACTTCATCAATCTGTGAGGTGCTCAGCCCTGCATCTTTCAATGCCTGCTCGCAGGGGCGCAAACAACGGGCAAACAGTTCGTCGGCCAGTTGCTCAAACCTGCTACGGCTCAGTTTCTTCACCAGGTGCTTGGGCACACCGTCTACGGCTGTGATATAAGGCAGGTTGATCTCTGTTTCGCTGGAAGAGGACAGTTCCACTTTGGCTTTTTCTGCCGCTTCTTTCAAACGTTGAAGTGCCATCGGATCTTTACGCAGATCAATTGCTTCTTCTTTCCTGAATTCGTCTGCCAGCCAGTCCATGATCACCTTATCGAAGTCATCACCGCCAAGGTGAGTATCGCCATTGGTCGACTTCACTTCAAAAACGCCGTCTCCCAGTTCAAGCACAGAAATATCGAACGTACCACCACCGAGGTCAAATACAGCGATCTTCTGGTCATGATGGCCTTTATCGAGGCCATAGGCCAGCGCAGCAGCGGTTGGCTCGTTTACGATCCTGCGAACCGTAAGTCCGGCAATTTCGCCAGCTTCCTTGGTAGCCTGACGCTGAGCGTCGTTAAAATAAGCTGGCACCGTAATAACGGCTTCTGTTACTTCCTGCCCCAGATAATCCTCCGCCGTCTTTTTCATTTTCTGCAGCACCATAGCGCTAATTTCCTGCGGGGTGTACAGACGCCCGTCAATATCGATACGGACGGTATTATTGTCGCCTTTGGCAACCTTATAGCTCCAATGGCTTATTTCTTCCGTTACTTCATCAAAACGACGACCCATAAACCGCTTTACCGACATAATAGTGTTGGCCGGATTGGTGATTGCCTGGCGCTTGGCCGGGTCACCCACTTTACGTTCGCCATTTTTCAGGAAAGCCACAACAGACGGGGTAGTACGACGACCCTCATCGTTGGCGATCACTACGGGCTCATTGCCCTCCATTACAGCTACACAGCTGTTGGTTGTTCCTAAGTCAATTCCGATTATTTTTCCCATAATAATTTCTCCTTTTCGTCAGTATTACTCCGACTGTACACAGTCTTCAATCATTATGCCGTGTCAGCAAAACGTGAAAAAATGGCAGTTCCATTTTTTGTCCCTGATTTATCCGATATAAAAAATCGTAATTTGGAACTGGAAAAGGAAAAAAATGGGAATGGTGAGAATTTAAGGAACTGCCGTATTGCTGTTTTTCCCATTTCCACATTTGCACATTTCCACATTTGCACACCTGCCTGCCTCCCTGCGGGAGGTAAACCGGCAGGCAGGTTTGCACATTTACACATTTGCACATTCTCACTCTTATGGATTGGCTTTGGATCACGCTGGGCGTAATATTGACACTGATCGGTATCGCGGGAAGTCTGCTCCCCCTGTTGCCGGGTCCGCCGGTGGCTTACCTAGGCTTACTTCTACAGCAATTGAAGTCAGACCCGCCGTTCACGACAAAATTTCTGCTAATCTGGGCGGGTATTGTCATAATTACACTTGTGCTCGACTATTTGATTCCGATCTGGGGTACGAAAAAGTTTGGTGGCACCAAATATGGAGTCTGGGGCTGCACGCTTGGCTTTCTGGCCGCGTTCTGGATGGGTCCCTGGGGTGTTATCCTCGGGCCTTTGCTGGGAGCTTTTGTCGGAGAAATGCTGGCGGGCCAGAGCTCGAGGAAGTCGTTAAGAGCGGCCATGGGTTCTTTCGTTGGCTTTCTGCTGGGTAGCTTCCTCAAGCTCCTCGTCTGCTTCTTTATGCTTTACCATATCGTGAGTGCTTAATTCATACAGACAACATGGCTACCGCAAATAAATTTCGAATTAAACCAGGCAATCGACTGAAAGTCATCAATGAACCAGTAGATTTCAGCATTGCTTTGGGCGAATTGCCCGCGGATTGTCGCTTTGTGACGGAGTCTGAAATGGCTGACCAGATTCACTGGTTCGTAACGGATCAACGCCAGCTTAAAAAGCAGGTAGCTTCAGTGCTCCGCATGCTGCAACCGAACATGATATTATGGTCTTACTATCCAAAAGCCAGTTCCGGCAAACAAACCGACCTTACGCGTGACGAAGGCTGGGAACCGCTGATGAATGCTGCGAATGGGCTAAAATGGCTGGCATTGGTTTCGCTCAACGATACCTGGTCCGGCTTCGCGCTGAGAAAAGAGCCATTCGACAAACCGGAAAAAAAGAAAAAGACAACCGACAGAGCCGTATTTGAATTTGCCGATCCGGTGAGCAGAAAAGTAACCCTGCCGCCCGTGCTGCTGCTAGTATTCAGGAAAAACAAGGCGGCGCTTGCGGCTTTTGAACAACTGTCGTTTACCCATAAAAAAGAATATCTCGAATGGATTATTTCGGCAGCCAAAGAGGAAACCCGCGAACGTAGAATTGAAAAAATGCTGAAGATGTTGCTCGCGAAAAAAGTGAGGTGAATCTTGCTTTTTTGATAATGTTCCGCTCTTTTACTTCCGGGCCACATTGTTTATCTTGCTGCCAATGCCCGACTTCAGCTGACGGGCAGTTTAAATCCCGAGCATGATCCGTTACTTTCTTTTTCTTTGCCTGCTGGCTTCGCTGGCGGCCTGTTCTAAGAAAATTGTAGCCGAAAAACCCATTCTGGCTTCTTCGCGTTTCAACCTTGATTCACTTCCTACCAGTGAAATAAACATACCCGTCAAGATCAATCTGCGTCCCATTTTTGCATTGGCAGAAAACCAGGTGGATACCCTTTTCACATCACCCGACTATCCGCGTGGTTGGGTTCAACAGGGTTGTGATACCCGGTATCAATATTCTTTCCGGCGCAGTCCACTCGAAATTCATGCGGCCGCGAACCGGGTCGATCTGGGTTTCACGGGCTACTATCGAATTTCAGGTTCTACGCGTGTCTGTATTGCCGGAGCGGCATTGTCGGGCTGGTCGGCACCCTGCCGTTGCGGATATGAAGAACCCGAACGCCGGGTGCAGGTTTCATTTTCCAACTGGTTTACCGTTTTGCCAGATTATCGGATTCAGTTAAGGGTGCAGCGCAACGAACCGGTGGCAATCGATAAATGTGAAGTGTGTTTTTGGGGACAGGACATCACCAAACAGGTGCTGAGCGGCCTTACCACCGAGCTGGACACGGCAAGTGCACAATTACAACGTGATTATGGCAATATTAACCTGCGGCCACAGTTTCAGCAGATCTGGAATACGTTGAGTCAGCCATACAATCTCTACGGCCAGGGCTGGTTGCAAGTAAACCCGCAACAAATGCAGGTCAATAATCTGTACGCCAGCAACGACTCATTATTTGTGTACCTGGGTTTACTGGCCAAACCGGTAGTTCGCTTCGAAAAACCTGCCAACAGCATAAGTCCATTGGCAAACCTGGGTAGCCGAAACCGGAATTCGGGCTTCAATATTTTTATAGATGCAGAATTGAATTACGATTCTCTTAACCGCATTGTCAATACCCAGATCGCCGGCCAGTCCTTTGATTTTAAAAAAGGACCTATCAATAAAAAATTCGTGATCGATCGCTGCCAGCTTTTAGGCTCCGGCAATGAGAAACTGATCATACGTGTCGATTTTTCCGGCAGCAATTCAGGTACCGTTTACCTGACAGGTAAACCTCATTATGATGCAGAAAAAAGATTGCTCGAAGTGCGCGATATGGACTTTGATATTCGTACACGTAATTTGTTACTCGGCACGGCCGACTGGTTATTCAACAGGCGTATTATTCAGGAAATCAGTCGTAGAACCAGGTTTGACCTGACACAATATATTGATTCGGCCAAAACTGCCATGCATGCTCAAATGAATCGTGAGTGGTATCCCGGATTATTTAGCGAGGGCACCGTTAACAATATCGGCCTGATCGGCATTTACCCAATGCCCGATGCCCTGCACATACGAAGCAATGTAAACGGACAACTTTCGGTGCGGGTGGACAATATCAATTTTAGTCTTTAGCAGCGCTGCCGCGAAATGAGAAATGCCGTTGTGCCAGATAGCTGAAGAGCACAACAACAGTGGTGGTTATAATTTGTGCCAGTACGGGATAAATCTGAAAATACTCTACCAGTATCTTGAGCAAAATATAATTGAGCGCAAGATTGAACACGCAGATCATGAAATAACGAAACAGCTGCACCCGGCCCCTCAACACCGAATCGCTGAATACTACATATTTTGAAAGAAAGAATCCGACTGGAAAACTGACGCAAAAGGACAGGAATAAAGCTGCCACGTGCGACTTGAACGCATAGAAGCCCAAATCGAGGCTCTGCTCACGTAACACATAATGGTAACTCAGGTAATAAACCAAAAAGCCTAAAAGAGTATTACCTCCACCGGCAGCGGCATACCTGAATGTTTGCAGCGGCAACCAACGCCTGAAGGGCGGATAGAAAAAGTCGATCAGGGAACGGGTTGCATTGATCATATTTGCGAAAATATCCGGCATCGGTCGGCAAAAATATTGTTTACAGCCGTTTCAACCAGCATCCTCTTTTAAAGAATTGCCAGCCGGAGAGGGCTCATTTTCGTAATTTCGCGGCCAAAACAGACGAGCAATATGGGCGTAGTTCAGGAAATAAAACCGAGAGTGGTGAAGGCAATTTCTGCACTTTATCAGCTGGAAATTGCAGCAGATCAATTGACGATTAATGTAACCAAACCTGAGTTTGCGGGAGATTATACGGTGGTGCTGTTTGCGCTGGTCAAAAGCCTTCGAAAGTCGCCTGAACAACTTGGACAGGAATTGGGCGCCTGGTTAACTGAACACGATGTAGACTTTTTCAGCAGCTTTAATGTGATAAAGGGCTTTCTGAATCTGGAGATATCAAATCAATACTGGCTGGACCAGTTGAATCAGCGATTCGCTCTTCCTCATCCCGGCCAACGAGCTTCCACTGGTGAGCGGGTGATGGTGGAGTATTCATCACCCAATACCAACAAACCACTTCACCTGGGTCATCTGCGGAATAATTTTCTGGGCTGGAGTGTAGCGCAGATACTCAAATATATGGGGGCCGAGGTGCGAAAATCGGCCATCCTAAACGACCGCGGCATACATATATGCAAGTCGATGATTGCGTGGAAAAAATATGCGAATGGTGCCACGCCTGAAAGTACGGGCATCAAAGGCGATCATTTTGTGGGCGATTACTATGTGATGTTTGGCAGCAAAATGAAAGAAGAAGTAGAAGCACTTGTCGCCAGCGGTATGAGCAAGGAAGAGGCAGAACGCGAAGCCCCCCTGATGAAAGCAGCTCAGGAAATGCTGCTCGACTGGGAAAAAGGCGATCCGGAAGTTCGGCAGCTCTGGACTACCATGAACAGTTGGGTTTACAAAGGCTTTGAAGAAACTTATCGTCGGATCGGGAGCGATTTCGACAAAAATTATTATGAAAGCGAAACCTATTTGCTGGGAAAAGAACTGGTAGATGAAGGATTGCAGAAGGGCGTGTTCTTTAAAAAAACCGACGGCAGCGTATGGATAGACCTGACTGCCGAAGGCCTCGATGAAAAATTGGTATTACGCAAGGATGGAACTTCGGTTTATATTACCCAGGATCTGGGGCTGGCCGATCGCAAATATGAAGAGTTTCCCTACAACCAGAGCATTTATGTAATTGCAGATGAGCAGAACTATCATATGAAAGTGCTGAAGCTCATTCTGCAAAAATTGGGCAAGCCCTATGCCGACGGAATTTACCACCTGAGTTATGGTATGGTAGAGTTGCCAAGCGGGCGGATGAAAACCAGAGAGGGAACGGTGGTAGATGCCGACGATCTGCTGGATGAATTGAAACGCGTAGCGCAGGCGAAAACCGAGGAATTGGGCAAAGTGGAAGGTTTTAGCCCGGAAGAACTCGATAGCCTCTACAACATGATATCGCTGGGAGCTCTCAAATTTTTCCTGCTGAGGGTTGATCCTAAAAAGCGAATGATATTTAATCCGGAAGAAAGTATCGACATCCATGGCTTTACTGCCACTTTTGTGCAATACACGCATGCGCGGATATGTTCTATTCTCCGCAAGGAATCGCCTTCTGCAGCGGCACAGGCTTTCGATGAATTGCTGCCGCGGGAAAAGGAAATGATTGTGTTGCTGGAACAACTGGATACCATTCTCGAACAAGCGCTTCAGGAACATAATCCCTCCTTATTGGCCAGCTATGCTTTCCTGCTGGCAAAAACCTATAACAGCTTTTACGCCGAGCATCCCGTCATGAAAGCCGAAACAGAGGAAAAGAAACAATTGCGGTTGCGCATCTGCGCACTTACGGCAACAACAATCAAAACTACCATGGGATTGATGGGGATTGAGGTACCGGAGAGAATGTAAAAGGTTGAATTGTTGAACTGTTGAATTGTTGAGTTGTTTGGTTGTTTAGTTGTTGAGTTGTTCAGTTGTTTGGCTGTATGGATTTCTTAAGATTCAGTACACTCCTGTATTCTAAATCTGTGTATAAATCTGTGCAAATCTGCGAGAAAAATCTGCGGGATTTGCGGGAGCTGAAAAGCTTGAACGATTGTATGCTGCTTGCGGTTTGAACAGTTCTGTTCCCACAGATTTGCACGGATAGTTCACAGATTTACACAGATGGCTTAAGTGCAGCAGTGCTGTTCCCGTAGATTGCGCTGATCTTGGCGCAGATGACGCCGATTTTTTTCTTGCTGATTGAACACCCGATTGTATAATTTCTGTGTAGATCTGTGCAAAAATCTGTGCAAATCTGTGGGAACAAAACTGCTGCACTGCTTTGAAGCACGCGAACAGCAAATGTTTTTCTGTTCCCGCAGATTTGCACAGATTTATACATAGATTTACGCAGATAAAATACATCCCAACAGCTCAACATCCAAACAACTAAACAACTAAACAACCAAACAACTAAACAACTCAACAATCCTGCCTGCCGGCAGGCAGGTCAACAATTCAACCACCTCACAGTCCTCCAGGCATTTGCTTTTTCTGCTTCAGCGATGCCAGGCTCGGGTCCATTTCAATGGCTTTGTCGCAGAGCTGCTGGCCTTTGGCTTTTTCTCCTTTTTTCTGATAGCTCATACCGATCATGTAGAGGGCTGAGGCGTTTTCTTTATCGTATTCAAGTATGCGATCCCAGTAATCGATAGCGGGTTGATACTTGCCTTTAAAGTAGTAGGCTTCCGCAATCATGTTCAGCACATTCAGATCGCTCGGTCTTCGCTTCAATATTTCATCCAGTATGGCCACTCCATTATCAAGTTCACCTGCATTGAGGTAGGCTATGCCCAGGTTTTCGAGATAATCATTGTCGCGACGATAACCTTTTTCGCCTGCCAGTTTGATATAATGGAGGGCATTCTTATCGTCGTGCATAGCATAGTAAATCAAGCCAAGCTCGTAAATCCAGTTCTTGTGGGTGGTATCCAGTTCAATTGCCTTCTGAAAAAAAGGAATGCACTGTTTGTAATTCTGCATGTCGGCATAGCTTCGGGCAATCATATATGGTATTTCGCCATTATTGGGTTCATCCTTTGCTGCCTGCTGCAATATGCGAATGGCCTCGCCATAATTTTCCTGCTGATAATGCACTTTCCCAACATAGTAATTGACCTGTGCATCGGGATCCTTTTTTTTCAACTCGCCTGCATAGGTAATTACGTCATCAAACTGACGCAAATTAAACGAAAGATCCATCAAACGACGGTATTGTGCGGCATCGAGGCTGGTAAGTTTTTCCAGCTTTTTATAAGCTTCGCGCGATTGGGGGTACTTGCGTAAATCGTAATAGCTTTCTGCCAGTTCGGCTACCAGCACCGGATGGTCGGAATCATAACCGGCTGCTTTCTCAAATTGACGCAGCGATTCCATTCTTCGGCCCTTCTGTTTTTCTTCGAGACCCTTCTTATAAAATAATTCGGCACTATCGGTTAAAGCGGATTGGGCACTGGCCAGAAACACGCCGGCGCATATAAATAGAGGTAGAAAAAAGGCTTTTCGGATCATTGGAATGGATTTGGGTGTTAGAAACAGGTCATTGCAAGTTAGTACGTTTTTGCAGAAAGGAGAATAACGCGAAAACGATATTCGTAACAGTCTGACAATTAAATATTTAACCAAATTCTCGTTGTGGCAATTGCATTGATTATTTCAATATGATACCAGCCAATGCCGGCAGATTTACCCGGATCAGGAATTCCTTTTCAGGCACTTCTTTGTCGGGTTCATTTTCTGTGATGACTGCTGTTGTTTCAGCCGACATCGATGATTTTAGTTCCTCACACCTGATATCAGGGTTGTACACCTGTCCGGTGCCCCAGAATTTTTCTGCATCGCTATTGAATATTTCTCTGCTGTACTGTTTCCCCTTCACCCTTATTTCCCAATCATTACGAACCACAGGCGTCATATTGAGTATGATCAACAGATCGTCACTGGCCTGTCTGCCCTTGCGTTTATACACCATCACCGACTCCTGGCGATGGTTGAGGTCTACCCATTCAAATCCGTATTGATTGAATTGGTTTTCGTAAAGAGCTGGTTCGTGACGCAGTAATTGGTTAAGTCCGGCCACACAGTCCTGCATCAACCGGTGTGCGTCGTATTGCAGCAGACTCCAATCCAATTCTCGTTTGTAGTTCCATTCGCTGGTCTGACCAAATTCCCCACCCATAAAAAGCAATTTGGCGCCTGGGTGGGTCCACATATACGTATACATCAGCCGCAGATTCGCAAATTTCTGCCATTCGTCGCCGGGCATCTTGTACAGGAGTGGACTTTTGCCATGCACTACTTCATCATGACTGAGTGGCAGCATAAAGTTTTCGTCGTAGTAGTACATCATGCTAAACGAAAACTTATCCTGCTGGTGTTGTCGTGCCAGAGGATCGAGTTTAAAATAGTCGAGGGTATCATGCATCCAGCCCATCATCCATTTCATACCAAATCCCAGTCCATCCTGCCAGGTTGGACGTGACACGCCCGGCCAGTCGGTAGCTTCTTCGGCAATGGTTTGCACATCGGGAAAATCGCGGAAGATGGTTTCGTTCAGATCTTTGATAAATGCAATTGCTTCCAGGTTTCCATCGCCTCCGAATTCATTCGGCTCCCACTCTCCTTCTTCGCGACTGTAATTCAACTTAAGCATTGAACTAACTGCGTCAACCCGAATACCGTCGATATGAAAAAGATCGAACCAGAACCGTGCGCTACTGATCAGGAAGGATTTTACTTCGCCCCTTTTATAGTTAAAAATATAGCTGTTCCAATCCGGATGAAATCCCTTTCGCATATCAGCATACTCGTAGGTATGGGTACCATCGAACATATATAGTCCATGCGCGTCATAGGGAAAATGCGACGGCACCCAGTCGAGAATAACACCAATGCCAGCCTGATGAAAAGCATCAATCAGCCGCATGAGCCCCTGCGGATCACCAAAACGTGAGGTGGGTGCAAAAAAGCCCGTACATTGATAGCCCCAACTGCCATCAAATGGGTGTTCCATAACCGGCATCAGTTCAACATGTGTAAAACCCATTTCCTTTACATATGGAACCAGCCGCTCTGTAATCTGGTCATAGCTATTGTATGATTCCTCGTCGTCGGCGACCGGGCGCTGCCAACTGGCCAGGTGAACCTCATACACACTCCAGGGTGCATCGAGTGCATTCCGTCGGGCTCTGTCTTTCATCCAGTTTTCATCCTTCCAAGCATAATGCATATCCCAGCTTATGGAAGCAGTGAAAGGACGTTTTTCCCAAAAATGAGCCAATGGGTCTCCTTTTTCGGTGATGCGCCCTTCGAAACCGGTAATATGATATTTATATGCCTCACCAAGGCCAAATCCGGGTATAAAGCCCTCCCAGATTCCGCTATTGTCCCAACGTGGATTTAATGGATGCTCCCCTGCTTTCCATTTATTAAAATGGCCAATGACCGAAACAGCCGTGGCGTTGGGTGCCCATACACAAAAGTACATTCCCCAGCGCCCCAATACCTGTATGGAATGCGATCCCATTTTTTTATAAATGGAATAATGAGTCCCCTGTTGAAAATTACTAACGTCGGCATCGGTGAGCAGAGAATAGTTCCAAACCGGTTTGTCTGTTTCAACAAAATGGGTTTCTTCAAACGGTAGTTGTTCGTTGCTGTGAGACATAGTGTGCCTTGCCGATTCCGACAATACAGGCTGCTGATCACCCTTATTGTCTGCGATAACAGATGCTGCTTCGTTTTTCTTCCTCATCATTTTATGGAATTTGCAGGTTGGAGCGTTCTACAACTTACGGAATTTTATTGAAACATTAACAGCATACATCGCCTAAACGTTTGAAGGGTTGACCATTAATCAGCATTTTTGCGCGGTTCGTATAAAATAAGCCGGCTAATCGACCAACGGCCGTTATTTTACCAAATAGCCAAACCAGCCATGAGAAAAACAGCTCTTCTTGCGTTGTTCTGCCTAAGTGCATTACTCGCATTTTCCCGCCAATCTTCCGTAAAGGGTTTCGTTAAAGACACCATTGAAAACCGACAATTAGCTTTCGCCGTCGTATCTCTGTTAAGGGGATCGGATTCCGTTCTTGTTCAATTTACCCGCACCAATGAAAATGGCGAATTTCGAATCGAGGGAATGCCAGCCGGAGATTACGTGCTGATGATTACCTACCCCAAGTTTGCCGACCTGGCAGAAAAAATACAGCTGAAAGAAAACAGCCCCTTGAACCTGGGTGTACTGGCGCTCACGCCGGCCAGTGTGCTGATGAAAGAAGTGGTAGTACGTGTTAACAACAGTATGCGTATGAAAGGCGATACCACCGAATTTACCGCCGACAGTTTTAAGCTTCGCGAAGGCGCAACCGTGGAGGAATTGCTTCAGAAATTGCCAGGCCTGACTGTAAACAGCAAGGGCGAAATAACGGCACAGGGCAAAAGAGTGGATAAAGTACTGGTTGACGGCGAAGAGTTTTTTGGCGAAGACCCCACCATTGCAACACAGAATATTGGTGCCAAAGCAGTAGATAAGGTGCAGGTATTTGATACTAAAACCGAACAGGATCAATTGAAGGGCATCGGCGCTTCAGGTGATGCCGGCAAAACCATCAATATCAAATTGAAAGAAAGTGCCAAAAAAGGCTATTTCGGAAAACTGGAAGCGGGAAGCAACTTCAACAACCTGCACGACGGTAAGATCATGTTTAACCGGTTCAAAGGAGCTCAGAAGCTATCGGTGTATGGCACCAAAAGCAATACCAATACCGGAAGCCTTGGCTGGGAAGATCGCAACAAAATGGGTATTGAGGAAGATTACGAATTCGATGAAATCAGCGGTTTCTACTATAGCTATGGCGATGGCGACGATGAATTCAATGACTGGAACCTCCGCGGATTGCCCAACGCATACACGGCCGGAGCTTTGTACAGTGATAAATTCAATGAGGACATACACAAAGTAAACCTCTCCTATTTGTACAACCGGCTTGGAACCACTAATCGTAGTTCGGACATTTCGCAAACCATTTTGAAAGACTCCTCTGTGTTCCGGAATTCGTTGTCGAATTCACGCGGACTGAGCCAGCAGCATGCCATCAGGGGCAAATATGAATGGAAAATTGACTCACTCGCCAGCATTAAATTCACGATATCGGGCAGCCAGCGCGAGAAAGACATGACCACTGACTTCATCAGCAATTCGCTCAACGATGATCAGGAATTCATCAACCGAAACGACCGTACCAACTCGGTTTACAGCAAAAGGAAGAAGCTGGACAATGTGCTTACTTATAAACAACTGTTCCGGAAAAAGAATCGACAGTTGTTAACTACCCTTCGGCTTGGTCTGGTCGATGATAATTCAAATGAATCTCTTTTTTCGCGCACCGAATTTTACACTTCGGGCAACCTCGACTCGGTGGTGTTGATCGATCAGCAAAAGATCAATACTGGCGAGTCACGGACCATTGGTGCAAAAATTACGTACAACGAACCCATCACCGACAAACTGAACATCGTAGCCGAGTATAGTCTGAATCACAATAAATCCGAATCGTTCCGTAACAGTTTTGAAAAAGACGGCGACGACAAATACACCGTAAGGAACCCGTTAAACAGTAACAATTTCAACCTCGACGCTCTTTCCAATAGCGGTACCATCACGGCCCGCTACCTCGGTAAAAAAATCAGAATGGCCGCGGGCGCCGGTATTTCTGCCATACGCCTGAATCTCGATAACCTGGATCAGGCCAGTAAGACCCGTTATAATTTTGTTGGCTTCACTCCCCAGGCACAGATTGCCTACATGAAAAGCCAACAGTCGCAGATTTCATTGAACTACCGTGGCAACACGGTTCAGCCGAATCTGAATCAGTTGCAGCCATTACAAAACAACAATGATCCGCTGAGTATCTATATGGGCAATCCTGACCTGAAAGTCGGATTCAATCATAATGTATCTCTCAACTTCAACGATTATAAAGTGCTGAGTGGCCGGTATATTTTCGGAAATGTTGGTATCAACTTCAATCAGAATGCCATTACCAACAGTAGCCAGTTCAATCCTCAAACCGGTGAGCGCACATATATGCCTGTGAATGTAAACGGAAATTATAACTGGTATATGTGGAGCGCCATTAACAGTGGCAGGGCTGAAAAAAAATGGCAACATGAAATTTCACCACAGGCCAACGGTGGACGTAATGTGAACTTTCTAAACGGGGAAAGGAACGTAAATACCTACACTACCCTGTCGCTTTCCTACAGCCTTAGCTATGATGTGCAGGACAAATACAATATCCGAATCGGCCCCTCTGCGTCGCGCAACCTGTCGAAATCGTCGCTGAATCCGGATGCGCAAAACAATTACTGGACTTATGGCGGACGAGTAAATGGCTGGGTAAAGCTTCCGGCTAAATTTGAATTGCAGACGGATGTGGAAATGAACCTGCGTCAGAAAACCAGAGCCTTCCCCGACAATGCGAATGTAACAGTGTGGAATGCCCGTCTTACCAGAAAATTCCTTAAAGACAATTCTTTCCGCCTCGAGCTATACGCCTATGATATCCTGAATCAGAATATCGGGTTTACGCGTACTATCAACAGCAACTTCGTGAATGAGCAACGCTACGACCGCATTTCGCAATATTTTATGCTGAAGGCTGTATGGACTTTCAATAAAATGCCAGGTGCGGAAAAATAAACAAGGATGTTGTTCAAAAAAACTGAAATCATTATGAAAAAATATTTGCTGGCTATCAAAACAATGCTGATCCTGGTAGGAAGTACCAGAGCACAACAAACTTTTTTGAAAACCGTGAGTGTGGATTTTGTGAAAACCGTAGCCGTCTGGCCGCTGATGAAAGAAATCGAACCCGAATGGTTTGAGGAAAGCAAGGACCGTATGCCGAAAGAATTGAAAAGCTTTTTCAATTTTTCGACAGATGGTGTAAAGTCTCTCTACAAAAAAACAAAGGATGCTGAAATTCCGCGCAACATGTGGTTCCAGCCTTTTGCCGACAATAACAATGTGTACAATGACTACAGCACCGGTACTACCGTAACTCAGAAGCCTGTATTTGAAGAAACCTTTCTGGTTACCGACAGTTTATTGCCGATTAAATGGAAGCTGACATCTGATACCCGGGTTATTGCCGGTTTCGAATGTAGAAAGGCGGTAGGAATTCTATATGATACAGTGGCGGTATTTGCTTTTTATACCGATGAAATAATGGTAACCGGAGGACCTGAAGGCATACAGGGATTGCCCGGAATGATTTTGGGTCTCGGCATACCGCGCCTGCACACCACCTGGTTTGCAACACAGGTTAGTGCCAGCATCAACAGCAAAGAACTGAAACCAGCTACTAAAGGAAAGAAAGTAACACTGGCCGAAATGAAAGAACAATTACTGACCGTAATGAAGCGTTGGGATAGTTATGGACAGAAGTTAGTGCTGGCATTTGTTATTTAGCCGGCATACAGTTGAATAATAGAATGTGAATGAAAACGGCCGCTGTTCCCAGCGGCCGTTTCTTATTTCTTCAGCAGGTACACGGCGCTTTCGCCGGGTGCCAGTTCCAGATTTTCGAGTGGCACTTCTGTTCCTGTAATGATGTCGCGGGCAGTTTTAAACCCGGTCACACGCTCAGCATACACATTCCACGAAGGCTTCACCGCCTTTTTTCCGGTATTAGCCATTACCATCACCGTCTCCTGATCGTTGTAGCGGAAGTACACATAAAACCCTTCCCTGGGTACAAACTGCATGGTTTTTCCAGTAGTGAGAGCAGTGGAACCCTTACGGAAATTGGCCAGTCGGCTCACATGTGTGAACGCCTGATTCTCGAGTGTAGTTCGCGCCGCCTCCGTGAATTTATTTTTTGGATCATCGGCCCATCCTCCGGGGAAATCCTCCCTCACCAGGGCATCTGTGGGATTTTTGAAGTTTTTCATCAATATTTCGGTACCATAGTAAAGCTGCGGTATGCCGCGCAAAGTAAGTAACCAGGTAAGTCCCATTTTCAATTTGTTCCAATCTTCCCCTACCGTTGAAAATACCCGATCCATATCGTGGTTATCGAGAAAAATGCAATTGCGATCGGGATGGCTGTACACAAAATCCTGGGCCATGGTCATGTAAAGCTTGTTCACACCATCGGTCCATTCCTGGCTTCGCTGCATGCCGGCATGCATGCCAAATGCTACCTGAAAATCAATCACGCTGTTTGCATTATGTTCAAATGGCGGCTGCATGCGGTTTTGTGTGAAATAGGCATTGCCGATGATTGTATTTACCCAGGCTTCGCCAAAAATGGTGATTCCGGGAAATTCCCGCTCCAGCGCAGCATTCACATCATTCAAAAATTGCTCGTCGCAATATTTGTAGGTATCTACCCGCCACCCATCAATACCAAAGTATTCGGTGGTCCATACTGCGTGTTGGATGAGGAATTTGGCCAGTTGCGGATTGGTCTGATTTAAGTCGGGAAGATGATCGGTGAACCAGCCGTCGAGCATATTCTTTTTGTCGTATGCAGAACCATAGGGATCGAAAATGGTCTCTTCGCGGTGGTTCGGGGTCGTAAGGCTGGGCCATTGATGAATCCAGTCTTTCCCGGGCGGATCTAGTGCAATCCAATGTTCCTTACTGATATGGTTATACACCGCATCCTGTATGATCTTGATGCCTTTTTGATGGGCTGCATCAATTAGCTGACGATAGCCATCATTTCCGCCAAAGCGTTTGTCTATTTCGTAGTGATCGGTAAACCAGTAGCCATGATAGCCCGCAATATCGTTGCCCCATTCATGCATCAGGTTGGTATTGTTTTCCAACACCGGCGTCATCCATATGGCGGTAACGCCTAGTTCGTTGAAGTAGTCGAAATGATTTTGAATGCCTTTGAAATCGCCACCGTGGCGCGACCATTTGTTTTTCCGGTCGCTGGTCTGGTCGCGGTAGCCGGGAATAATATCATTGGTTGGATCACCGTTGCTGAAGCGATCCGGCATCATCAGGTAAATGAAATCTTTACTGCTTACTCCATGCACACGGCTTTTTCCGTTTGCAGCGTTTCTGGCCATCAGTTCGTAACTGATCCGCACTGCCTGGTCGCCGCTCCCAAATACAAATTCGCGTTTACCTGGTTTTGCGTTTTTGTCGATAACGAGGTCAAGGAAGATATAATTTGGATTCTCCACTCGAATAATCTTTTTCAGCGTCACTCCATCTGCCAGCTTTATTCCCTTTTCGCTGATCTTGAGCATCGGCATCCGATCGGCAATACCTTTTTCACGAATCATCAGCTGCAGGTTGGGATCCTTCATGCCTACCCACCAGTTGGTAGGATAGAGTTCGCGGGCATGAATCGTAAGACTCAAAAAAATTACACAGCTCAGGAAAAATGCCCTGACAATAGAGGTGCGTGGACCGCCCTGGAAAAATGTATTCATTCTATTATTTTTTTATCCCTGGTGGTTACTCAGCTATTCCTTTCGCGAATGCGCAGCGTAAGCAATCCGGCCAGGATCATGAAACAACCACCCAGTACAATTGTGTAAATAGCCTTACCGCCGAAAATATCTTCCGTAAAAAATCCGAGTAGAGTGGCAGCAAGAATTTGTGGTATAACGATAAAGAAATTGAAGATGCCCATGAACACGCCCATTTTATGACTGGGAACAGCGCTGGTGAGCATGCTGTAAGGCATGGCCAGGATGCTACACCAGCCAAAACCTACCGCTGCCATTGAAAAAATCAGCAGATCCTTATCCCTGAAAAAATAAAAAGAGATAAGTCCCAGTCCCCCTATACAAAGCGCCACCAAGTGCGTGACAGGGCGGCCCCATTTTTTAGCCAGCTCAGGCAGCAACAATGCGAACACGGCAGTAAATGCATTATAAATGCCGAACAACACTCCTACCCAGTTAGCCATGTCATTGAAGGCAACCGAACTGGTGTCGGTTGTACCCGCTATATGCTGGGCAAGTGCGGGAGTGGCGTAAATCCACATCGAAAAAAGAGCGAACCATGTAAAAAACTGTACAAGGGCCAGTTTCTTCATAGTTGGTGGCAAAAAATTCAGATCATCCATCACTTCCACGAACCCATTTCTTCTCCGCGACGAGTGAAAAAGTCCTGCCAGCATTTGCAGAGCCCCGTAAATGCCGATGCCGAATGTAAGTACATACAACTCCTTTTTGAGCGGTTTGACCGCCTGACCATTGTACCAGAACAGACCCGCAGTCAGCAACAGTCCAACGATCAGCCAGGCAAAACCCCTTTTATAGAACAGGGAAGCATCGGATTTAATTTCAGTTACAACGTCTATCTCAGTTTCGCCAAACGACTTTCTTTCTTCAGGAGAATATTCACGAGTGGTAAAAACGGTATAGGCAACGGCCAGGATGAACACCACGGCGCCTGCAATAAATGATATCCGTACAGAATCAGGAATCACCCCCTCGGGTGCTTCGTTGCTCACGCCCAAACGGGTCAGAATGTAGGGAAGAAAAGAAGAGATCACAGCGCCAAGACCAATAAAAAGGCTTTGCATGGCAAACCCTTTCGTGCGTTGCGATTCGGGTAACATATCGCCTACGAATGCGCGAAATGGCTCCATGGCTACATTGATACCTGCGTCCAACAACCATAGCAACACTGCTGCTACCCATAGGTAATTTGCAGAAGGAAACACAAAGAGTGCCAGCGATGCCACAATAGCGCCGGCTATAAAAAAAGGACGACGTCTACCCCATTTTCCCAGCCAGGTTCGATCGCTCAAATGGCCGATATAGGGCTGCACCAGGAGTCCGGTAATGGGAGCGGCAATCCATAAAATCGGAATATCATCGATGGAAGCGCCAAGGGTTTGGAAAATCCGGCTCACATTCGCGTTTTGCAGACCGAATGCAAACTGAATTCCGAAGAATCCTACGCTCATATTTACTATTTGCCAAAAAGAAAGAAGTGGCTTTCGGCTACCGAAAATGGAGGGGGTGGCTGACATGGCAAGCGTTAATAAAATAAAGATACAATAATATGTAACTAGTACACATTTGCCCTAAAAAAAATTCCCGGCAGGGTACCGGGAACAAAATATCAAATCACAAATCCGTTCGGAATAACGGCACCTTTTTTAACCACCACTATTCCGTCTTTAATGGTGTACAAAGGCTGATCGGTATTTTCCAGATGCGGACCGCCATTGATCCTCACATCGTCGCCAATCCGACAATTCTTGTCGAGGATGGCGTTTTTGATATAACAACGATTGCCAATACCCAACAACGGAATGCCTTTGGCCTGATCCTGGGCAATGTCCTGCAGGGTCTCGTAGTAGTCGTTACCCATCAGATAGGAGCTCACGATGGTGGATCCGTGTCCGATTCGCGAGCGTATACCAACTACACATTGTTCCATTCTCGACGCATTAATGATGGAGCCTTCGGCGATCACCGTTTTTTCGAGAGTGGTGCCGCTCACTTTGGCAGGAGGCAGCATGCGGGCACGGGTGTAGATGGAACGGTTGTTGTCGAAAAGATTGAAGTCGGGCAGATCAGCCGTCAAACCAAGGTTGGCTTCAAAGAAAGAATAGATGTTACCGATATCAGTCCAGTAACCATCGTATTGGTAAGATGCTACTTTGCATTTGTCGATAGCTTGAGGTATAATCTCTTTACCGAAATCCGTGGCTTCGGGATAGAGATTCATCAGGTAATCCATCAACAGACTGCGATTGAAAATATAGATCCCCATTGAGGCGAGATACTTTCTTCCGGCACGTTGCATTTCGTCACCGGTATCGCTTTCCCACTCGGGTAACACATCTTTTTTAGGCTTTTCAATAAAAGATGTGATGAGTCCGGAGCTATCTTTTTTCAGGATACCGAATTCAGGTGCTTCACGGTCGGCAACAGGAATGGTGGCGATTGAAATATCGGCGCCAGTAGCTTTATGGTTGTCGAGCATTTCCTGAAAATCCATCTGGTAAAGCTGGTCGCCGGAAAGAATAAGCACATAATCGCTGTCGAAGGGCGCAATATGCCGGAGACTCTGCCGCACAGCATCGGCAGTACCCTGGTACCAGGTGGGGTTGTCGGGGGTTTGTTCTGCTGCGAGGATATCTACAAATGCCGAACTGAATGCGCTGAAATGGTAGGTGTTTTTAATGTGCCGGTTGAGCGATGCCGAGTTGAACTGCGTAAGTACAAACATGCGGTTGATGCCCGAGTTCATACAGTTTGAAATGGGAATATCGACCAGGCGGTATTTGCCGGCAATGGGCACGGCAGGTTTGGAGCGGCTGGCGGTTAAGGGATAAAGGCGGGAACCGGCTCCACCTCCGAGGATCACACTGACAATTTCTTTCGCAATTGACATGGCATTCGTTTTTTAAGATATTTCGGAAAAGTTAAGTAGAATTTGATTTGAAAACTCAGCGGGTATAAAATAATGATGCATTACTTCAACGACTGGTAAATATCAATGTACTGCTGGGCGGAGGAGTCCCAGCTATGATCAATACTCATCATGTGACCACGCATCCATTGATATAGATCACGTTTGTTATCGTACAGATCGATTGCCCGGCCCACAGAGTAAGTGATGTCCCATACACTGGCCTGATCGAAACGAATGCCGAATCCCTGCCATTCGCCAAAGTCGCGAATAGTGTCCTTCAACCCACCCACACTTCGAACCATGGGTACGGTACCATAACGCAGTGCATACATCTGGTTCAGGCCGCAGGGTTCCACGCGACTTGGCATGAGCAAAAAGTCGGCCCCGGCATAAATCATGTGGCTGAGTGGCTCGCTATAGCCGATGAAGCTGTTGTAATATCCGTGAAACTGATGTTTCATATGATCGAGCTGTTCTTCCAGGTGTCCCTCGCCAGAGCCAAGCACCAGAAAATTGGCTTTGCCGTGATGGTGGTAGATGGACTGGCTAATGGCTTCAGGCAGCAGGTCGGCGGCCTTCTCCCCTACCAGGCGACCAATAAAAGCAACCAGGGGCTTATCCGGATCAAGTCCGAACTGTCCGCATATTTCTTTTTTGTTTTTTTGTTTGCCCTTTTCTACGAGCTCGCGATCGTAGTTGCGAGCCAGATAAGCATCTGTTTCGGGATCCCATACCTGCGTATCGATGCCGTTTAAAACACCAATGCTTTTCCCTCTTTCATATTCAAATAGATTTTCCAGGCCGTTGGCCGATTCCCTCAGCTCGCCGAGATAGCTATGGCTCACGGTTGTCACCTTCCAGGCACATTTCACAGCCGATGCCATCGGATTGATCGTGTTGTTCCAGTCGAGCATACCCCAGTTCCAGCTGTCGTAAGCCGGCAGGTAATAATATTTGTCCCATCCGATCCAGCCCTGATATTGCCCGTTGTGTACGGTAAATACCGAAGGAACCGAAGCCAGCCGGTCGCGAAAGGCATAGCAATATTTCATCATAAAAGGGATCAGTCCTGTATGATGATCATGGCAATGGATCACATCCGGCTGATGTTGCCAGCGGTTGATCCAGTCGCAGAAGGCAATCTGGAAGGCCAGGAATCGTTCGGTATCGTCGTCGTAGCCATAAATTTTTTCGCGATCAAGCAGACCGTTGATATCGATCAGGTACAGATCGAAACCCAGCTTATTGGATTTCTCCCGAATAACACTGTAATGAAACCAGTGGGAACCCAGTTGCTGACCGCCTTCGTGCACCAGTTCCCACTGATGATTGTACAGGAACTTGGTCCGGTACATAGGCATCACCACTTTGGCAACATGTCCCAGCTCGTTCTGGTATTTGGGGAGTGCTCCTACCACATCACCCAGTCCGCCGGCTTTGGCTACCGGGTAACATTCGGCCGCTACGTGTACAATTTCCATTCAGTCTGATTGTTTGATGAAGAATCTTATTCAAATTAAGTTGTTTTTGCTAATGCCTGTTCGGTTTGAATTAAAAATTTTTCGCTAACTGAAATCTGTTTATTTTGAGTGCTCAATTACAAACCGACGAATTGCTATGAATCAACAAACTAAAATACCAACCAACTATGGCGCGTTGGGTACGCTGGTGACTGTTTTCTTTTTCTGGGGTTTCATCGCCGCCTCCAACAGTATCTTTATTCCCTTTTGTAAAACTCACTTCAACCTGAGCCAGTTTGAGTCGCAATTGATTGGTTCGGCTTTTTATGTTGCTTATTTCTTCGGTTCGCTAATTCTGTTCTTGTTGTCTAATGTGTTGGGCTATGATATACTCAATCGTATAGGATATAAGAAGGGGATTATCTACGGCCTGTTGATTTCAGTAGCCGGTGCTTTGTTGATTATTCCTTCGACCAATGCGGAATCGTTCCCGGCTATTCTGGCGTCGTTTTTTGTGGTTGCATTAGGCTTTTCGCTTCAACAAACTGCTGCGCAGCCCTTTGCCATTGCCCTTGGCGATCCGGCCACTGGTTCGCATCGTCTGAATCTGGGAGGTGGTGTTAATTCGTTTGGTACCACGCTTGGACCAATCATCGTTTCCTATTTCCTATTCGGCGCTGTTGGTTCTCCTGAAAAAGAAGTAACGGTTACCAACATCAACACTTTGTACCTGATCGTTGCGGGTGTATTTCTTGCAGTTGCCATCTTCTTTGCTGTATCCAAACTTCCTTCCGGCAAGAATACGGAACCCTTCGAAAAAGGTAACAAAGCAGCGCTCTCATTGTTGTTGATGACCGGTTTCATTGTTTTAGTGATCATACTTGGTCAAATGGAAGTATTACCGAAACTTGCTTTGCTCCTGATTACGCTGGTGGCCGTTGTTGGCATTTTATTTTATTCAAATGAAAAGGCGCAACGGGTTCCGGAAGGCTGGGGCGCGATGAAATATCCACAGTTGATCTATGGCATGCTGGGCATTTTTGTGTATGTAGGTGTAGAAGTGACGATTGATAACAACTTCGGTGCTTTGCTGAAAACGCCCGGTTACATGACGGAAATGGGCCTCGACGAAAGTCAGATCTCGCATTATATTTCCATGTATTGGGGCAGTTTGATGATTGGTCGGTGGACGGGTGCAGTAAGTGTGTTCAACCTGACAGGTATGTCAAAAACAATCGCGCGCATCATAGTGCCTTTTGTGGCGTTTGGCGTTGTGCTTTACGTAAATTACCTCTATGGTAGCAATGTGGAAGATCTGTATGCTTATGCCATTTGTGTAGCGATTGCAGTAGCTGCATTCTTTTATGGGCAGGAAAAACCTGTTAAGACTCTTGTTACAGTTTCTGTACTGGCCATGGTTTCCATGTTGATTGGAGTATTTACTACCGGCATTGTATCAGTGTATGCATTCATTGCCGGCGGTCTTTTCTGTTCGGTAATGTGGCCCTGTATTTTCGCTTTGGGCGTGGGTGGTTTGGGTAAATACACATCGCAGGGCTCGGCATTTCTGATCATGATGATCCTGGGAGGTGCGGTCATTCCACCATTGCAGGGATCGCTGGGTGATATGAGTTCTATTGGCATGCACTACTCCTATCTGGTTGCGGCCGCCTGCTTCCTTTTCCTGGCCTGGATGGCTGTAAAGACCAGAGCTGTGCTGAAAAAACAAGGACTGAATTTCGATGAGCAAATTGGAGGCGGTCACTAATCCAATCCAATAAGTTCGTACATTTATAGCCCCGTTACGTTGAAGTAACGGGGCTTTCTTTTAACGCACACTTACACAAACGATGGCTGAAAAAAAACCGGTTGCCAGACAACAACTTGCTGTGGGCATCGACATTGGCGGTACAGGAACCAAATTTGGTATTGTTGACAGAGACGGAAACGTCCTTTTCTCCGACGAAATCTCCACTAAAAAGCACGCTGAAGTAGAAACATTTATAGAAGAGTTGTATCAGGCGCTTTCGAAGCTGATCGAAAAAGCCGGTGGCGTAGGCCTCATCAAAGGAATTGGTGTTGGTGCTCCCAACGGCAACTACTATACCGGTACTATCGAATACGCTCCTAACCTTCCATGGAAAGGCATTATTCCGCTGGCTAAACTGATTGAAGCACGATTCAAGCTGCCGGTAACGCTGACCAACGATGCAAACGCCGCAGCCATTGGCGAAATGATGTATGGTGCTGCCAAAGGCATGCGTGAATTCATTATGATTACTCTTGGTACGGGTGTAGGAAGCGGTATCGTTGCCAATGGTCAGCTTATCTATGGTCACGACGGCTTTGCTGGCGAACTCGGACATACCATCATTATCCCCGACGGACGCCTGCATCCGGGCACCGGCAAGAAAGGTTCGCTGGAGAGCTATGCCAGCGCTACAGGCGTGCGATATACTGCTCTGGAACTGCTGGACACCACCAATGAACCCAGTCTCCTGCGCGATATACCCAGGGAAGAACTCGATTCAAAGAAAGTATACGAAGCGGCCATACAGGGTGATGCCCTGGCCCGACATGTCTATGAATTTACAGGTCGCGTACTTGGACTTGCATTGGCCAACGCCGTTATGTTTTCAAGTCCGGAAGCCATTATTCTGTTTGGAGGGCTGACCAAGGCTGGAGATTTAATCCTGAAGCCTACGCGGGAGCACATGGAAGAGAATCTGATACAGGTATTTCAAAACAAGGTAAAGATCCTGATCAGCCATCTGAAGGAGTCAGACGCTGCCATTCTGGGCGCAAGCGCCCTGGCCTGGGAACACAATTAAAATTCAGAAATTCAACCGCTTATCTGGAAGCCAGTTCGGTGTTTTGCACCGGCTGAACGGGCTGATGCTCGTAGGAAGCCAATGATTTTGCAAGTATCGTTGTAATCATAGCGGCTGCCACCAGCGAAAGGGTGATCAGCATAAGGGGGTAAACGAGCCTTTTCATGGAGTGAATTTTAGGATTAGCACGCAAAATTGTGCCAAATCAGTTAGCATCCAAATTCGGTGAGGCTTTTTTGACCTATTTAGGGGTTTATTCTGCTCCTGATTAGTAAAACCCCGGGCACCGGCCTCTGCCCTTCCTTATCAGAGGGCCGAATGGTCTCTTTTCCGTTAACCAGCATGCAACTACTACCTCCTCCATCCAAATTCAGCGCCTCCACACAACCCAGCCCAAGCAAAATATTAGCAAGCTGGGTCAGGCTGGCACCAGCGGCCTTACCGGGGTTGCGCCCTTCTACCATCAGCAGGATCAGCCTGCCATCGCGGGTATAGCCGATAGCAGTACGTGGATGCCGATCATCAATCGCTTTCCCCATGAATTTGCGCTCCTCGTTATTGCTGATGTGAACCTTCCCGTCCAGCAACAAAACCGGACCACCAGCAACCGCAGTTTCCATCTTCCATTTCTTCTTTCGTTTTCCAAAAAGCCCTTTGCCAGGCAAGGCCAGATCTTTCCATCCCGGGTCCGACTTTGCTTCCCTGTTCCCTCCTTTTCTATACCCTTGCGGAAAAACAAGCGGATATTGGCGGTTACTATCGGTAAACACATAGTCCACATCAGCCACCCTGTTCTTTGTAATTCCAAAACTGCCTGGCATTACGTAGTGATACTGACTATCCGCTTTATTAAAAATGGAATGTACATTGAAAGCTATCAGTTCCCGGTTTCGCACAATCATGCCCAGATTCTGATTGCTGGCAAAAGAAAAAAAGCTGCTGTTGACGACAACCAGTGGCTGGCCGTTCTTCTCAAAAAAACCCTGTGGAGTCAGGCGTCTTCCCTGGCTGGTATCGGTGCTGAACTCGAGTGATGCATCGGACAATCTGGCTTCGAGGTGCCAGGCCACGGAGGGCTCCCCTCCCAGCGAATCGGTGCTGCTAAACAATCGGACGCCTGGGGGAATTGACCCGAATCCTTCTGTAACCTGTTTCCATTTAAGCTGTGCATATGATTGAAGGCCGAAGAAGGCGGCAACAACCAACAAAAGAAGTTTCTTCATCTGATCAGGGTTATAGATCCTTTTAGCTCGTACACTTTACCAGCATAATCAACTGCACGAAGTCGCCACACGTATACGCCCGATGGTTGCTGGCTGCCGCCAAACCTGCCATCCCAACCCTGTCCGGCCGAGCGGGTTTGAAATACCAATTGTCCCCAGCGATTGTACACCTGGAAATAATCAAGCGAGCGAATGCCGATCAGGTAAGGAAGAAAGGTATCGTTCTTCCCATCACCATTGGGAGTGAAACCCGAAGGGACGTATACCCTCGACTCTCTGAATATGGTGATGGCGATATCGTCGGTAGCAGTACAACCTTCGGGCGTGGTGACCGTAACGGTGTACACGATGTCGTCCTGCAATACGCCCGTAGGATTAGGTAAGGAGGGATCGTTCAGGCCGGTTGAGGGTGACCACAGGTAACTTCCACCGCCGCTCGCATTCAGTTGAAAAGGTTCGTCCTTGATAAACACGGTGTCGTTTCCGGCAAATGCCTCGGCCTGATTTATGTTGAACGGAAGAGTAACGGTATTAGATACACAGCCATTACTTGCAACGGCCACTACAGCGGCGCTGTAATTGCCGGTTGCACTGTATGCATACGAAAAATCAGGTTGATTCGTACGGGTGCCGTCGCCCAGGCGCCAGTCCCATTGCACTATTTGCGTGGCATTGTCAATCTGTGAGGCCTGGTGTTGTACCGGCAGGTTGATACAACCATTGTCAACCGTGGCTTCAATTACAGGCGAGGGACGAACGGTAAATGTCTTGGCTACCCGCTGCGATCCGCAACCGTTGGCACTTTCCACTTCCAACTCAAGAACGTAATTGCCCGGCGCCAATCCGCTCAGTTGCGGCTGCTGTGCCTGACTAATGGCATTTCCATTCAAATACCACTGCCAGTTGTTGATGCCGCCCACAGCAACACTTGAGCGGTCTACAATTCTGGGTATAGCTCCAGAGCAGGTATCATACACGTCGAACGCAGCCACCGGAAAATCGCCGATCGACACGGTAGTTCGAAGGGTATCGCTGTCGCAGCCATCAAATCCTTTCAGTGCAAGTTTCACCTCATAGTTTCCAGGCTGGGTATACAATTTAGGTGGTGGGTTAGGCAGGCTGCTGGTAGTACCATCGCCAAAATCCCAGTGATAAGCTATAATAGGTGCAAAGGACTCGGAAGTGTTGACGAAACTAACGACATCGCCGAGGCAGCCCGCGTTAGCCGTCAAGCTGGTTTGAAATGCCGGCGCCAGTGCCGTACAAAACTGTTGCCGGTTACTGGAGCCGCCGGTGGCTGCGGTGAAGCCCCAGAATACATTCGGGTTGTTGTTGAATATAGTGCCGATCAGGTTTACCTGTGCTTCAACGCGCATGCTTCCGTCGAAATAAGCACGCAGCCATTGTGTAACCGGATCCCAGGTGATGCGGAGGATATGCCAGGCACAATCTTCGATATTGTCGCTGCTGGCCGAGGCGCGAACAGGGCCGGCAAGGTCGGTGCCATGCGACAAGACACCATTGGCCTGAATGCTGATATGATCAAAAGCAGGATCATTATTTTCCAGATTCTGCCAGGTATCCAGCAAAATACCTACAGAAGGTTGCACCCCGTCAAAACCCATTCCTCCACCTGATGCTCCCAGACTGGTGCTTTGTTGTTGCAGCATGAACACAATCCCGTCGGCACCGGTGGCATCTTTACAGCCAAGGTTCACACTAAAGCGGAAATCAAATGGATTATTGAGGTCGAATAAAGTACGGTTCCAGGCACTGCCACTTTGAAAAGTAGCATCGTTGGTCAGCGTATAACAATTACAGGAATTAGCCGCTGCATTTCCGTTTAGCTGATATTGCTGCGAATGGCCGGTATATGCGAAAAAAGCCAGCAGGAAGAGCAAAAGAAGGGAACGAACAGTAACAGGCATGCAAAAGAGGCTTGGTGAATTGGAACCTGTAATTTAACGCGAAAAACTGAGAATATCAGGAGCTCTGTGCAGTTTTCGACATTTCCCATTCCTTTCTTCCGAGACCGGCAAAAACATGCCTCTCACTATGATACGAGGAGCGAACAAGGGGTCCGCTTTCCACGTAATCCAAACCGAGACCATATCCAATTTCGCGGTATTCGGCAAACTCGTCAGGATGTACAAAACGATGCACAGGCAGGTGACGTTGTGTGGGCTGCAGATACTGCCCGATGGTAACCACATCACAGCCATTATCGCGCAGATCGGTCAGGGTCTGTATCACTTCTTCGCGTGTTTCGCCCAGCCCAAGCATGATGCCGCTTTTGGTGCGGCTTCCACCCTCTTTTAAAGTGCGAATCACTTCCATGCTTCTCCAGTATTTGGCTTGTATACGCACCTGGCGGGTCAAGCGCTCCACGGTTTCAATATTGTGCGAAACCACTTCTGGCGCCGCATCAATGATGCGCTGGATATCTTCCTTCTTCCCTTTGAAATCAGGTATCAGGGTTTCAAGCGTAGTATCGGGGTTCAGCGCTTTTACGGCACGAATGGTATTGTACCACACGGTGGAGCCACCGTCCTTCAGTTCATCGCGATCAACGGATGTAATCACCGCGTGTTTCACCTTCATCAGGTGAATGGCTTCTGCTACCCGCTGTGGTTCATCCCAATCCACCGGCTCAGGGCGACCAGTTGCCACTGCGCAGAAACCGCAGCTACGGGTGCACACGTTGCCCAAAATCATAAATGTGGCAGTGCCTGCCCCCCAGCATTCGCCCATATTCGGACAGTTTCCGCTTTCACAGATCGTATGAAGCTTGTGTGTATCAACCAGTCCGCGCACATGTTTATAGCTTTCGCCAATAGGAAGTTTTACACGAAGCCAGTCGGGCTTTTTTACACGGGCGGGAGCGGCACCGGAACAGGGAGCTACGGGAGAATCAGACATACTGCAAAATTACGAAAGGAAAAAGAAATGAGGCGATTTCGCAAGAAAGAGCCAACTAACTGATTTATTTGCGTTTACCAAACACAAATGCAACATAACCCTGAAAGAAAAGGCGTTGTTCCTTTTGGTAAAGCATGATGGGAACTTCAGAAGCATAAGCTTCCAGGCTCATCCCTATTTCAAGTGCAGATACGCTCTCATTATAACGGCCAAAATCAAATCGCATTCCCACTTTAGCGAAGCCACCCGGCCGAAGTTTGATTTCGCCCCAGCCTTTGCCAATACCTCCGCCGGCAATTACGATGCTCTGGTCAACGAAATCGGCGCTGTCTTCCACTGAATATTTGATATTCTTTTCACCACCATTCACAGGGTCAGCTACCCGAATATAATAAGGGCGCAACAAGCCCAGCGAAAGGCCGGCGTTCCAAAGGCCCGTCACGGCCACTCCGTTCTTGTTCCCTTTTTGACCGAAAATGTATTGCTGGCCATATCCAAGCGTTACCGGATAAAAGTAGTTACGCTTGCCAAAAATGTAAGGGTTACCGAAAATAAAACTGGATCCATTCAGCTTCTCTTCGCGCGGATGCTTGGCCTCGGTAAAATCAATACGGAAGATGTCGGTCTTCCGGTTGCTTTTCATTTTGCCGTATTCATAAAAAATACCGTAGCCATTGGTGCGAAGCTGAATGCCAAACAGGCTCTGCTTATTAAAAACGAGTACGCCTTCTTCTGCCTGTCGCGCCATTTCATTGATTTTTTGGCGGCGGGCCTCCTTTTTCTCCTTTCTCTCTTCGCGGCTTGTTTGTGCTTGAACGAGTGTAGTTGCCATTACGAGCAAGCAAACACTCAGGCATATTTTCTTCACTAATCGGCGCATTTAAATGACAGGATTCACGATTGATTACAAAGCTAACGCAAAGCCGCGGCTCAAAGTTGCCTGCCAACGGCTCCTCCTATAACGATAACGTAAATTTAGGATAAAACTTTCAAATGTACGGGCGGACCGCAGGCAAGGGTCTGCGATTACTTACACAAGTAAGAATTCAACGGCAGTTCATTCAGCGCTTTGGGCAGTTGGTGCTTTTAGTGCTTGCATTTGGCTTGGAAGTTTTACAGATTTGCTGTTTACGGACAAAGGGATGTTATGAACGTATTGGTGATTGAGTACGAAAGAGGTGTGGCGGATAAGATCAGGCAACTACTCTATGAACTGGATGAATCGATCCAGGTAACAGGTGTTACCGGCGATGCATTTGCTGCGGGCGAATGGCTGCATGGCAATGCTATTCCGGATCTGATACTGGCCAATGAAGGTACTATTGTAAATATGGGTGGTCGCTACCACCCCGGCATTCGCGCCCTGGTAACTCTTTCTACGCAGGATGCTCAGTATAATTTTCAAGCCTTTCGTTATAAGGCAGTTCGTCATTTGCTCGACCGGCTGCCATCGGTAGACGAACGACCGGTAAGTTTTGATCAATTACTAAATGAAGCTACCCGACAACCGGGCCTGGCTAATTATAAGGAACGATTCCTGGTTAAACAGGGGCAGCGTCTGCTTTCTATTCCGGTACAACAGATCGCCTATTTCTTTTCACAGGAACGATTTATTTTCCTTCGTACAGTCGACAATCAAAAATATTTGCTCGAGTATCGAATTGAACAACTGGAAAGTCTGTTGGAACCTGCCAGGTTTTTTCGGATTAATCGATCACTAATCGTTTCGCTACCCTCAGTAAAAGAAATCCATTCTTACTTTGGAAATCGCTTAAAGCTTTTTCTGCATCCCTCTTTCGAACGAGAAGTGATCGTTAGTAGAAAACGCGTAAGCTATTTCAAAGAATGGCTGGGTAAATAAATCACCGCCATACATTCATACTTCGTTCAATGCCGTTCATGCATAAAAATGTGTAGTTGCGTCAAGTCCGGTTGCTCCAAATCATGAGGTTGTTTAGTTTGGGATTGTAAACAACATACCTCGTTCGAATGGCTGGCACGACATAACAATAGTTACTGTTGCCAACAATAAGGACGATCCACTATCCAAAACCAATCACATGATGAACAATGTCTGCATGGCACTAATTGCCATGCTTTGGCTCCCTGCTGCCGGGAAAAGCCAGTGTTTTGTCCCACCACCTCCTCCTCCCCCCTGTACCGGAACCGAAACCCAGGTAGTTGCCGACGAAACGCTGCACTCAGGCACCAGCAAATGGTATTCTGGTCCTGCAGCCAGTTTCAACAGCCTTTATCTCGATGGCGGCACATTGGTAGTTTGTGGCGACCTGAGTGTTGACAAATTTTATATGGACAGCGGCACGATCATAATTCGACCGGGTGCACGTTTTGTAATTGGTTCCGGAATCGGGGCCGGGCTGATCCTTAGAGGAAACTCGGCTATTTACAATTATGGTACTTGCGAAATACAACGAAATCTTTCCCTGGAAAGCGGCTGGGCTACAGCGGCACAGCCTAATCTGATTATTAATGCCAGCTCCAGTTCCATCTTCCGAATGTCGAATCAGTACCTGGTGATTAATAATGTCCATTCCTGGTTTGTGAACAATGGCGACGCTGAATTTTGGGGCACCATTCAGGAACCATCCGCAAGTGCGGGCGCCGTTTGCCTGGGAGATGGAAGCACAACGCGTATGGCGGTACAAATCAATAAAGCGGCCAACGCTTACTCAGTGCCATCCGGGTCAGCCTGCGTGCAGGTGCGTCAGTTCTCTCAATTCTTTGCGGCCTTCACCGCCCAGTCGGGACTAAGGGCCTGCCTGGGTTCGTCGCATTATTCCGACAGCGGTTGCGTGCCTTTTGGATGTAGCCCAAATAACTGGGGTGCTGCCACTGTACTTACTGCCTGTAGCGACTGCGCCAGCTTTGCCGTACTGGATGTGCGCTTCCAAAACTGGAAAGTGGAGAAGCCAGGCAATGGCACCCATCTCCTCAACTGGCAGGCCTACAATCTGCTGCCCGGTTCCCGCTTTCGAATACTACGCTCCGGCGATGGAGCCAGCTACACCTGCATCGATTCCCTCACGGTACCCGTCAACTACACCCAGTTCTTCACCTTCACCGACCGATCGCCGTTGCCTGGCGACAACTACTATATGATCCAGTATCTCGATTCCGAGCATCAGTATGTTTCAAACAGCAAGTCGATCCGTGTACATCATATCCCTTTCAACGGGCTGCGGATTTACCCTATGCCATTTCAACAACAGTTTTATATTGAATTTGATCCACAACATCCTCCACGACAATTAATGATGTCAGATATAAGCGGCAGAAATCTCCGGATATACTGGCATATCCAGACAGAACTTAACAGGATTACCGTGCAGGTAGCTGAGCCGATCCGCGGCGATATTTTCCTGTTGCATATCCGAACGGACCAATCCGTACTTTCCAGAACATTATTACATCATTGACGCGGGCGGTTCAACAGAAAATTTCCTATGGAGCAATCCAGGCAACGATGTTGTTCGCAATAATGGCGCTTCAGTTCCAGCAGAGCCTGCGAATCGGCTGCGGTTTCGGTTGGCAGGCCCTGCTTTTGGAACGAATAAATGATATGATTTGATTCTGCCGGAATCTGCCGCAACCAACTTAACGCTTTTTCAAGAAGTGGTTCGTCCTTTCTGTACTGCGCGTAAGCGAATACCAGCGGAACGGCCGTATTCAGTACGATATTGTCGGCCAGCATTCTGCCCACCTGCTTGGGCTGAAAGCGTGCGGGTTCACCAATCCGAAAATGGTTGTTCCAGTATTCCCCGGCAGTCACCCATAGCATTTGCCGCAACTCATCAACCGAAGTAGCCGCACAGAATGCTTCAAAAAGGTTGTCGCGGGCGGCAAGCAGAACCGACAACTGTGCCAGTCGTATGCCGGGAAAATTAGCTGGCCGCATTCGCAGGAACAGTAACTTTGATGCAACCGGCTTCAGCTTCATTCCTTTTGCCAGTATTTGATAATGCTGCTGCAGGCGTAGAGGATATTCTTCAGAAAACGGCTGCTCAAGCATTCCCGCCTGACCGAGCAACAAAGCCTCCAGCCGCTCCTGATCATGCCGGTAACGGCGGAGCTTCGACAATGGGAGCGACTTTGCGATGTCTTCAAACACATCCGCATTCAACCGAATGCCGAAATTGCGCGCAATCATTTGCCAGCAAATTTCTTCCCAGTTATACTCCGTTTGCTGCAGTCGGAGTTCAACATCAGCATTCCGGCGCAACAAACGCCCGGTTATTAATCGTTCGCGCCAGGCCGACCAAATTAATGGAGGCAACGGCGTAAAAAGATCTTCACAGGGCACAAAACGAGTCTGGTTCATCAGGTTGGCATATCGCTCGAGCAACTGACCCGGTACCCGCCCATTCAATTCCAGCACAGGAATAGAATTGATAACGCGGTCGGCTTCCCAAACCACATGCAACACAACCGGACCATAATGGCCATCGCTTCCATGGCCATGCCGGTCCCAGTCGGAGCTCCTTACATGCAGTTCAACATTCCCGGCCCAGACATTATCTGCTATTTGTATCCTCGCATTCAGAAAGTCGGGGCCCTGGTTACGGTTCCAGGTGCCCGGATGAATAATTCGGATCGGTTCGCCCTCGCAACTACAGAGATCCTGTCGATTGAAATACTGATGTTGCCAGATATACTGCAACAGATCTTCTTTCAAAAACAAATTCATTTGCATCACGCCCCAAAGCTATCAAGCGTGAAAAACAGCGAAATGTGAAAATGGCCGGTTCTTGTGGAGAATATTCCGGAAGAATACGGGGAGAAAATCAATCTTTGAACATTCCAGGCCTGATCATCCCGTCATTTGAACCTGGCGGATCAGTTGGAGTACCCTGCTGACCGGCAGCCCCATCACATTGTAGAAGTCGCCGTTTACAGAGTGAATACCCACAACCCCTATCCATTCCTGTATGGCATACGCTCCTGCCTTATCGAAGGGCTGATATTTGTCGACATAATAAACAATATCACCGTGACTAATATCGTGAAAACGTACGCGGGTTGAGTCATAAAAGCTCCATTCCTGTTGATCGCGAAGCAACACCACACCGGTTATCACTTCGTGTTCCCGTCCGGAAAGATCACTCAGAATATTGATGGCGTCGTTGCGATCTACCGGTTTGCCGATGATCCGGTCACCCAGGACCACCATCGTATCTGCCGCAAGAATCATTTGCTGTGGCAGGGCCGATTCAGCTATCGCGAGCGCTTTCTGCCGGGCCACATAGACAGAAGCTTCGGCAGGCGTTAATGTTTCAGGAAACAGTTCATCTGTAGGCTTTACCCGCACTTCAAACGAAATTTCTGCCCAGCTGAGCAATTGCTTCCGGCGGGGCGATTGAGAAGCAAGTATCAACGGAGTCATAAGTAAAAATAAAAAAAGGCCATTGAAAGAATTCCGGTAAGCATTATCCATTTAGTGAGGCGGCTGAGCCGGGCAAAATCAGCAACGGTTGTTGCCCGCAACAGTCTGACAAAAAGTAGTATTAACGGCAGGATAATCAAAAAAATACAATAGGCCACGGCTGCCCACCATTGAAACTGCAGGATATATACCTGTACGGTCACCAGCACCACTCCCAGCACCAGCAGCCAGATAGCAGAGTACGCTTTCGTGGTAGTTACACCCCAAACAATGGGCATGGTGCGACATCCATATCTGGCATCGCCCTGCATGTCTTCCATGTCCTTGATGGCTTCTCTCACCAGCGAAATGATAAAGGCGAAACCAGCATACAAAAAGGCGAAACGAAAGAATTTTGGCTGAGCTGCAAAAGAAGGGGAAACGGCGTCCTGCAATTGCACTTTTGAAAAAAATATGATCAGTATGGTCCAGGCGGTTAAGGCCGAAATAAGGATATTACCGATCAGCAACTTTCTTTTTAGAGTGGTGGAGTAAAACCAAAGCAGTAACACACAGCCGATATTGGCGAGAACAAGGTACCATTTTTCGCGAAGTGGCAGTGCCAGTGCCGTTAGCAAAATCCCGGTTGTACTCAACATAAAGTGCCAGGCAATGGCCCAGCGGCGACTAATCACCCGGTCTACCACCATACGCGAGGGCTTGTTGATCTCGTCGATATTGATATCAAAATAGTCGTTGATAATATAACCCGCGGCAGCAATAAACAAAGACGCAAAAACCAACAACACAAACGAAAGCCAGTCGTTGGCAGGAACAGCATCCCCATAAAGTGGCCGGAAAATAGCCAGTTGAAACAATACCTGCGTGAGCGCAATAAACAGGAGATTGGGCAGGCGGATCATCTGTAAAAAAGCTGCTATCAATCTCATGTCATTTTTTTTCGCAAGATACAATTCCATTCCCACCCTTTAAAACCGCCCGACCATTAGCGCGAAGCAATGCTGCTGTCGGTGTGCCAGAGATTTTGGGCTTTCAGCACCTGCTCCAGCAAGTCGCGTACACATCCTTCTCCACCCCGATAGGGGGAACGATATTGTGCAATGGCGACGATTTCGGCAACAGCATCCTGGGGACAGGCGGCAAAACGGACCCATTGCATCACCTCTAAATCGGGCATATCATCGCCCATAAAAACTATTTCCTGTTCGTTTAATTTCCATTGCAGCGCCAGCTCCCTCAACTTCGAAGCTTTATCGGTAATACCCATGAATACTTCCGTGATGCCTAATTTATTCAGGCGATCGCGAACAGGTTCAGACACAGCACCAGAAATAATGACGACTCGAATGCCTTTCTTTACCGCCAATTGCAGGGCATATCCGTCGCGTATGCTCATTCGGCGAGCCTGAAGACCATTTTCCAGTACAAGTACCGAACCGTCAGTGAGCACTCCATCCACATCCAATACCACGGCCTTTATTTTTTCAAATATGTTCATGTGTTTTAGCATTTTTTGCATCGTCGCTAACAATTTGCCTCATACCCCTGCCCTGCCAGCCTGAATACTTTCTGTCATCAATAAATAAACATTTTTCAAATCCGGCCACTCGCTAAGCATATCCAGGTGCTTGCGAATCGTATCAGCATCGTGCCGAATGGCAGGACCTGTTTGCGCCATTGCCGGCGACATTGACTTTAGTCGAACAGCAGTTTCTTCAATAAGCGGATATAACTGACCAAAATCTATTCCCTGTCTGCGGCAATACTGTTCGGCCAGAAAATATAAATGGTTTACAAAATTATTGACTACCACAGCCGCCACATGAAGACGCATTCGCTGCTCATCGTCGGCCGGTTGAGGCGCATCGAATGAAACGGTGGATGCGAGTTGCTGTAATCTGGTACGGGCAAAGGAATCGGCCCCGTCGAAATAAATGGGAATGTCCGGCAGTCGGGAGTTTTCTTTCCGAAGGCTCTGCAGTGGATAAAGCACACCGTAATGGTTCGTAACAGTTGCCAGTACCGAGGCAGGCACACTGGCGGCGGTATGAGCCACTACTTTTCCGGGCAGGCGCAGGTTAGCCGCCAATTCGGGAATCGCATTGTCGGAAACGGCAATCAGGTATACATCCGCCGATTGCGACAGCAAACTGATATAGTTAGTGCTTTCAGTATCCCACTCGTAGGCCAGCTTACTTGCACTACTGGCATGGCGGCTCCAAACCTGTACAATCCGGTGGCCCGCGTTATGAAACTTTCGCCCCAGCACAGCCGCTGCATTTCCTGATCCCAGAATAACAATATCCATTGCCTAACTTTGTAGAATATGACTTTGCGCACCAGACTTCTGCTGCTCTACTTACGGACAAAATTCAAGATTCTTTCGGCCCTATCCAAAAAGAAAGCGGCGGAGGCAGCATTCACTCTTTTTTGTACGCCGCCCGGTCGGCATTCGCCTCCCCTTCCCGGGCTTTTTCAGAAAGCCGAACCCGTTCAATTTAACTTTGATGATCTGCCGATCAGAGGATTTTTTTGGAAATCGTCTGGAAAAGGTCTGGTATTGATTGTACATGGCTTCCAGTCGTCGTCGGTCAATTTCGAAGCTCAAATCAGCTCGCTCCTGCAAGCCGGGCACCACGTAATGGCCTTCGATGCCCCAGCCCATGGTGCCAGTGGCGGACGCCTGATAAATGCCTTGCTCTACAGCGATTTTTTGGTGGACTGTGAAAAGCGTTTTGGGCCGTTTGATGCTGTAATCGCTCACTCACTTGGAGGACTGGCTATTGGCCTGGCATTGGAAAAATGGCCGGTTTCACCGCTACCTGCGTTAGTGTTGATTGCCCCCGCAGTCGAAACCAGCACCGCCCTCGATCAACATTTTGCATTGCTTCGCATCACGGACCAGAAAGTGAGGCAGGCTTTTGAAGACGTCATTGTTGACCGTGGTGGTCATGGAGCTGAATGGTTTTCATTGAGGCGATTGCTGACACAGTTCTCTACAGCACTACTGTGGTTTCACGACGAAGATGACAGCATCACGCCTATGAAAGATGCCGAACGCGTTTGGGAAATGAGTTTACCATTTATTGAAGTGGTACGTACTAAAGGGCTCGGTCACCGGCGAATCTATCGCGATCCATCTGTCATAAAGCGAGCCACTGAATTTTGTACTGCTCAAATTGAACGCAGATCATAAAACCGCTTTTTTACCAATACAAACCTGCTAATGATTACTTATCTGGCACTGGGCGACTCCTATACAATCGGCGAACAGGTATTGCCAACGGAGAATTTTCCTCATCAGCTGGTCGGCAAACTGCGCGCTGCAGGATGGCAGATTGCTGATGCGGAGATTGTTGCTAAAACGGGATGGACCACTAACGAACTGCAGGATGGAATGGCCAGGGCGACATTGAACCCGCCATACCAACTGGTGACATTGCTGATTGGAGTCAACAATCAGTATCGCGGCTGGCCAATGGATCAGTATCGGCGCGAATACAGTGCCCTGCTTGAGCAGGCAATTGAAATGGCCGGTGGAGATAAGGCACGGGTAGCAGCCGTATCGATCCCCGACTGGGGTGTAACGCCTTATGCTGCCGGTCGTGACCGGCAGAAAATTGCCCGCGAAATTGATGCCTACAACGAAATGGCCTCAGAAATTTGCAGGAAGCACGGCATCCCGTTTATATGGATAACCGAAGGCAGCCGCGATGCATCGTTCGACCGCGAGCTGTTGACCACCGACGAATTGCATCCCTCCGGTAAAGAGTATCGTCGCTGGGCCGAAGCACTGGCCCAACATTTTCTTTCCATTAAGTTCTAACGGAGATTTAATAATGGCCCTTCCCCTGGTTTTCAGTCGATTCGGTATTGCCTTTTCCAGGCATCCAATGGGGGGAATGAACAGTTTCGCGAAAAAATTATTATTCTTGTTCTAACTTGCAGCCGCCGATGGCGGTTTTTTTGCAGTTCCCAACCGGCAAGTATTGAACTGCTGATACCTATAATATATGTGTGAAAATGGCGAAAAACCTATTGATAGTCGAAAGCCCTGCGAAAGCAAAGACCATTGAGAAGATTCTGGGAAAGGAGTTCCAGGTGAAGAGCTGCTTCGGTCATATACGCGATCTGGAAAAAGCGGGTATGGGCATCGATGTGGAGAATAATTTTGAACCCCGATATATCATTCCTGAGGATAAGGAAAAGGTGGTGAAGGAATTGAAGGATCTGGCTCGGAAATCGGAAGAAGTGTGGCTGGCAACGGATGAGGACCGTGAAGGAGAAGCGATCAGCTGGCATTTATGTGAGGTGTTGGGGCTCGATCCTCGTACCACCAAACGAATCGTTTTTCATGAAATCACCAAACCAGCCATTCAACAGGCGGTAGGCAATCCACGCCGACTTGATATGAATCTGGTAATGGCTCAACAAGCCCGCCGCATACTTGACCGGATCGTAGGATTTGAACTCAGCCCCGTGCTATGGCGGAAAATGAGCATGCGCAACAATTTGAGCGCAGGACGTGTGCAAAGCGTGGCAGTAAGATTGATTGTTGAACGCGAACGTGAAATCAACGCTTTTAATGCTCAAAGCAGCTTCCGGATTGACGCCTGGTTTACGGCACCCGATGCTACTAAAAAGAATGTAGCCTTTAAGGCAGAGGGCTCCAAATTTCCAACTGGTCAGGAAGCAGAATCATTCCTGAAAAGTTGTGTCGGTGCCACCTATAAAGTGACTGATATTCAGGTAAAGCCTGGTAAGCGTTCCCCCGCCCCGCCTTTTACCACTTCCACTCTGCAGCAGGAAGCTTCGCGCAAACTGGGTTATGGCGTTGCCAGAACCATGCAGATCGCCCAGCGCCTTTATGAAAATGGTTATATCACCTACATGCGTACCGACAGTGTGAACCTGAGTAACACTGCGCTTGGCGATATCACTAATACTGTGAAAGGTCTTTATGGTGAAAAATATCATCAGTTCCGGAAGTATAAGAATAAAAATGAAAGCGCACAGGAAGCTCACGAAGCCATCAGGCCCACGTATATGAGCAATCTGACCGTAGAAGAGCCCGAATGGAAAAAGTTGTACGAACTGATCTGGAAGCGCACCATGGCCAGCCAGATGGCAGATGCTGAATTAGAGAAAACAACAGCCCGCATTGAAGTATCGACCAATAAAGCGGAATTGACCGCTACTGGTGAAGTCCTCAAATTTGATGGCTTCCTGAAAGTTTACCGCGAGGATAAAGACGATGACGATGTGAATGAAGACGAACAACAGGAAGGCATGCTTCCTGCACTGGCTGTATCGCAACAACTGCCACTTCGCGAAATGCTGGCAACCGAACGATTCAGCCGTCCACTGCCGCGATATACGGAAGCCTCGCTGGTTAAAAAACTTGAAGAACTGGGCATTGGACGACCCTCTACTTACGCGCCCACGATTTCAACGATTTTGAAACGTGGGTATGTTGAAAAACGCGACAAAGAAGGTGTAATAAGACGCTACAGCGTATACAAACTGGAAAAAGACAAAGTGACGCTGAAAGAAGAATCGGAAACCACCGGTGCAGAAAAAGCAAAACTGTTCCCATCCGACCTTGGCCTGGTAGTGACCGATTTTTTGAAGCAGTATTTCGACGACATCATGGATTACAGCTTCACTGCCCGCATAGAAGAAGAATTTGACGAAGTAGCAGAGGGCAAGATGAAGTGGAACAAGATGATCAACGAGTTTTACAGTCCATTCAAAAAGGATGTAGACAACACGATTGAAACGGCTGAACGCATTAAAGGCGAGCGTGAACTGGGTGCCGATCCGGAGTCTGGCAAACCAGTGGTGGCGCGTATGGGTCGTTATGGACCAATGGTACAAATTGGCAGCGTAGAGGATGAAGAAAAGCCACGCTTCGCGAAAATTCCAACAGGCAAAAGCATTGAGACCATCAGCTTTGAAGAAGCAATGGATTTGTTCAAGCTGCAGGACACCTTTGGTGAGCATGAAGGAAAAGATATTTCACTCGGTGTGGGACGATTTGGCCCGTATGTAAAATGGGGCGAGGAGTTTATATCCATTCCACGTGGTACGGAGCTTTCTACTGTTGATCTGGAACGGGCTATTGAACTGATTGAGGAGAAGAAAAAAGCTGATGCGCCTGTGGCCACTTATCAGGATAAACCTGTTACCAAGGGTAAAGGCCGTTTCGGCCCATTTATCAAATGGGATGGTATGTTTATCAACGTACCTAAACGATACGATTTTGATCATTTGACCAGGGCCGATATTAATGAGCTGATCGAAGCTAAAGTTGCCAAAGAAGCCAACCGATATATTCAGCGTTGGTCGGAGGAAAATATAGCGCTCGAGAATGGTCGATGGGGCCCCTTTATTCGCTTTGGCAAAAAAATGGTGAAAGTGCCGCGAAAAGCAGACGACAGTAAGTATACTGCAGAAGAAGCCGCCAGTTTTACACTTGACCAGGTAAAACAAATGATCGAACTGGAGTTACCGGGAGCCTTTGCCAAAAAGGACAAGAAAGCAGCCCCCAGGAAGACAGCCACAAAAAAAGCAGCCGTCAAGAAGGCCCCTGGTAAATCAGCCGGCAGCACTCGTATTGCTGCTAAAAAAGCACCAGGCAAAAGCAAAAAGAAATAACATATTTGCGTATCAAAAAAAGCAGGAGCCCCTTCACTCCTGCTTTTTTGTTTTAGTACCCAAACACAGGTAATAACCCAGTCTTCATAACTTTTCATCTAACTTTACCCTTACACGTTTCACGTCTCACGTGTACATTTTTTCACCTCAACCCAACCAATGGAACGCCACTACTGGGAGCGCATGGCGCCGGCATACGATGATGAAATTTTTGATGTGCTCAAAAACGACCGCAGGGGATTTATCCGAAAAGAACTGAGCAGCGCCGCCAATGCTGATAAATCGGTTATAGATATTGGTTGCGCCGTAGGCAAATGGCTCCCCCTGCTTTCATCGCGTTTTGCAGAAGTGCTGGCGGCAGATATTTCGGCGGGAAATATCCGTATTGCCCGGCAACGTCATCAACATCTTAGCAATGTTCGCTATCAGCGGGTCGATATGTCGAAACCGGGCGTTAAGACCGGCAAATTTGATGTCGCTCTTTGTGTAAATGCCATCTTATCGGAGTCGCCAAAAAAAAGAGATGTTTTTTTCAAGAACATTCATAGCTGCCTGCACAAAAAAGGCAAATTGATATTGGTGGTTCCCAGCCTCGAATCCTGGCTGCTGACCCGCATTGTACAACAGAAATGGAAGATCGATTCAGCTCTGTTCAAACAACCATCCACGGCAGTTGCTGCTAAACGCTATCGCGATATTCAACAGGGCAACGCGGAGATTGATCAGGTGGCCACCAAACACTATCTTGGAGAGGAACTGGATCTGCTCCTCAACAGCTTCGGATTCAACCTCACTAAACGCCGAAAAATTGAATATCACTGGAATACTGAGTTTGTGCAGCCTCCAAAGTGGTTAAGGCAACCATGCCCATGGGATTGGCTGGCAGTTGCTGAAAAAAGATAGAAGAATTGTTCGCGTGCGCATGCGATAAACGGGGCTTGTCCTCACCTGTGGAAAAGTTTAACTGGTTTCTTTGAGCAACTAGTTTGAAATTGTGCATGTATCGCGACCATGGAAACAAACAAAGAAATATTCGCCCTGCTGCAACTGATCGACGATCCGGATCAGGAAGTGTTCGATGCCGTATCGCAAAAAATTGTTGGCTATGGCAAACCTATCATTGCCAATTTGGAACACTTGTGGGAAACCACGCCCGACGAAGCCACGCAGGAACGAATTGAAATGCTGATCCATCGGCTTCATTATCGCGACTTAACGGAGGATTTTCATCAATGGAATGTGGCAGGCCATCACGATTTGGTAGTGGGTGCCCTGCTGGTTTGCAAATTCCAATACCCGGATATTTCATTTGCAACGGTTCGACATGAAATTGAGAAAGTGCGGCGCAATATCTGGCTCGAACTAAACAATTACCTCACGCCGCTGGAGCAGGTTCATATTTTCACCAGCATATTATATAGCTACTATGGGTTGAAAGGAAATGAAGTGAGCTATACGGAACCCAACGACTTTTTACTTAACAAGGTGCTCGAAGCAAAACGCGGCAACCAGGTGGGAAATGCTATTCTGTACCTCTTGCTTTGCGAAATGCTGGATATTCCCGTGCGAGCTATCAATATCCCCAAGCAATTCATCCTGGCTTATTTCCGTCCTGGCTATTCATCCAACTCATTGGAGAATCCTGCCGACCTGATTGAATTCTTTATCGACCCGAGCTCAGGACAGGTCTTCACCCATCAGGACGTGGAAAATTATTTCAAACGCATTGCCATGGAGCCCACGCCCAGCTCATTCATGCCCCGGAAAAATAAAGAAGTAATACAGGTGCTGCTGCAGGAATATGGCAAATGTTTCAACAACGACAAGCAGCAATACAAACAAAAAGAACTGCAGGATATTTCGCGTAATCTCGACCTCTAGCTACAGGCGCGCATCAGTTCAGCAAATAAAAATGTGCTAATTTGTTAGTTAGAAAATTTGGTCTTTGAAATCCTCTAATCAACAAATCAGCACATTCAGCACTTCTTGAGTTCGACAACCCGGTCGCTTTACAGCGTCAGCGTCCAGCCATCGCGATAGTCACGACGTACGAACTGGTTGGCCTCGTCGAAATTTGTCACCTTCATATTCTTCGCATCCCACAGCAATTTCTTCCGGCCCAGGTATTTGTCGCCCCATCCTTTCAGGTTGGGATTCACCATCATCCAGCTACGGATGGCCAGGTTACCCATCAGAATACTTTCGGTAAAAGGTCCTGCGTATTCGAAGGGCGAGCTCGTTACGCCTTTTCCATACCCGGCAATACAGGCATTTACCCATTGCAAATAGTGTCCTTCCGGTACTCTGGGTATGGTTGGCTTCGGCATTGTTTTTTCCTTCATCAATTTGGTTGGCAGCAGTCGGGGATTTGCACCATAGCAATCCATGAGCATTTTCCCTTTGGTGCCTATCAGCAGTACGCCACCATCCCAGTTACCGAATGCTTCTTCCGGCAACAATTCGTCTGGTCGCTGCGGCAGCAGACCACCGTCGTGCCAGCTCACTTTGATATTACCTTTTCCATCTTTACGAGGATAATTGAGATGTATGATGGATGCAGGCGGGCAACTGTCGATATAGTTTCCTTCTGCCCACATGTCCTTCCAGATATTGGCTACACTACACTCGGCCGAATCGGGATAATCGATTGGCAGAATGCGATAAATCGGATCCATAATATGGCAGGCCATATCGCCCAGGGCGCCAGTACCGAAGGCCCACCAGCCACGCCAGTTAAAAGGCAGGTAGGCAGGGTTGTACTCGATTTTTTTTGCCGGGCCCAGCCAGAGATCCCAGTTCAGTTCCGAAGGAACTTCAAACTGTCCTGTTGGTGTAGCAATACCCTGCGGCCATACCGGACGATTGGTCCAGGCATGGGCTTCGGTTACATCGCCAATTAAGCCGGCATTTACCATTTCTTTGGCCTGACGAACGCCATCACCTGAACCTCCCTGGTTACCCATTTGGGTCACCACTTTATATTTTTTGGCTGCCTGAGCAAGAATCCGTGCTTCATAAATATCGTGCGTCAGCGGCTTCTGCGTGTATACATGTTTGCCCAGTTGCATGGCAGCCAGTGTAGCTACGGCATGGGTATGATCAGGTGTCGAAATCGACACGGCATCGATATTGTTTTTTTCTTTGGCCAGCATGTCGCGGAAGTCCTTGTAATAGTTAGCCTTTGAAAAGCGTTCGCGCGACTTAACAGCCATGCGATCATCCACGTCGCACAGGGCCACAATATTTACATTCGGACTTTTGGCAAATTCAGCCAGATCACCTTCGCCTTTACCACCAACGCCAATACCGGCAATATTTAGTTTGTCGCTGGGAGCAATATGTCCTTTACCCAGCACATGCCGGGGAACAATAAAAAATCCCGCTGCAGCAACCGAGCTGTTTCGGATAAACTTGCGGCGGGAATCAGAGAATGAACGTTTCTTCATGATCTTGTAAAGGGGTTTGTTTATAGTCGTTTTACTGTTGGCATATTTACCACCCGGTTCTGTAAGTACGTTTTACATACTGATTAGCGGGCTCAAAATTGGTGATCTTCATATTTGGTCCATCCCACAACAACTGTTTGCGTCCGGGAAAGCTGTTTTCCCCCTTGTTGTTTTTAACAATATGGTTATAGCTCAGCACGGCCAAATTTCCCATGAGGACCGTTTCGGTAAGCGGTCCTGCTTCCGAAAAAGGAGAACTCGTGTAGGCGCCATAACCTTTCTTGCAGGCGTTTACCCATTCGGTCTGATGACCATCTGCACCTCCGGGTACCAATGGTCGGGTTGGCGCAGGCAAATTGGTTTCTTTCATCAGACGGGTTGGAAGTAAGGTTGGGTTGCGTCCCCAAAGGCCTGCCATGATTTTTCCTTTACTGCCTTCGAAAAGTATACCGCCGTCCCACTCGCCAAATTCTTCGTCTGGCAATAATTCAGCGGGCCTCTTAGGCTTGATGCCTCCATCGTACCAAACCATTTCCACCGGAGGCTGATTGCCGCGGGCCGGAAACAGAATATGTATTTTACACGACGATGGATAGCTGTCTGTATAAAACACTTCCTGAAAGAATCCCTTGTAATTAGCCGTGACGCTGCATTCTACAGCGCTGGGATATTTAAGTTGCAACGCTCGATAAGGTACATCCATGAAATGACAACCCATATCACCCAGCGAGCCTGTACCGAAATCGACCCAGCCACGCCAGTTGGCCGGAATGTAAAGTGGATTAAAATCGCGAACCGGAGCCGTGCCCAGCCATAGATCCCAATTGACCTCTTTGGGAACTGGAAATTTGCCAGTGGGCGAAGGAATGCCCTGTGGCCATACAGGCCGGTTAGTCCACACATGTACGGTCGACACCTCTCCTATTAGTCCGGCCGCAATCCAGGCTTCAATCCTGCGCGTATCGTCGCCACTGGCTCCCTGGTTGCCCATCTGTGTAACCACTTTGTAGCGGTCCGCCGCCTGAGTCAACTGACGTGCTTCGTAAATATCGTGTGTAAGAGGCTTCTCCACATACACATGCTTGCCCAATTCCATACAGGCCATCGATTGAATAGCATGCATATGATCGGGTGTGGTAATCAGCACCGCGTCAATACTCTTACCCGACTTATTCAACATTTCGCGATAGTCGTGGTAGTAAGCTGCTTTCGGATGTTTCTTGCGGCTCTCTACAGACTGCCGGTCGTCTACATCACACAATGCAACGATCGCTTCCGCTCCGTTGTTAAACGCATTATGGATATTCACATTTGCTTTGCCGCCCGCGCCAATGGCTGCAATTTGCAGCTTGTCGCTGGGAGCAACGTAACCTTTTCCGCCCAACACATGTCGTGGAAGTATCAGCCAACCCGCACTCAGCGCTGCAGATTGCTGGAGAAAACGCCGTCGGCTATCTGCCAGCTTTTTTCTTTTGTCCATATGGCGGAAAAATTTGCAGAAAGTTAAGCGCAGATCAGGGAATAGAAAAATAAAAATCTGCCTTTGCAGGTTTCTGCAAACGATCATTAATTTTAGTTACACATTTTTTGTACGAGTAAATATTACAATGAGCAAAGAACAAATTACCTGGCACGATTTCGAAAAAATTGATATTCGTGTAGGAACGATTCTGGAAGCGCAAACGTTTTCGAAAGCAAGAAAGCCGGCTTATCAACTTCTGATTGATTTTGGTGCCGAGATCGGTCACCGACAATCATCGGCGCAAATAACAGCCCATTATCAGCCTGAGGAACTGAAAGGCAGGCAGGTTATCGCCGTGGTCAATTTTCCACCCAAACAGATAGCGAATTTTATGAGTGAATGCCTGGTGCTGGGTGTGTACGATGAAGGGAATAACGTAATTTTATTACAGCCCGAACGACCGGTAGCCAATGGACAAAAAATTGGATGAAAAAATACAGTATGCCTACTATTCCTCACCCGTAGGGTGGCTACGCATTGCTGTGAACGGACCTGTGCTGACAGAACTGCATTTCATGGACGAGTCAAATATTGATCATCCGTCGAACGACAGCGCATCAGCTTTACATCTGCTGTGTATTGAACAATTGATTCAATATTTTCATGGAGTACGTCGTCAGTTTGACCTGCCACTTGCCTATTCGGGCAGCGAGTTTCAGGAGAAAGTATGGAATGAATTACTGACGATCCCGTATGGAAAGACGATCAGTTATGGACAACTTGCTTCCCGCGTGGGCGATGCCAATGCTACACGGGCAGTGGCGCAGGCCAACAACAGAAACCCGATTGCCATTATTATTCCCTGCCATCGGGTGATTGGCAGCAAGGGCGAACTGACCGGCTATGGAGGCGGAATATGGCGAAAGAAATGGCTGCTAGATCATGAACGCCATCAATATTACGGCATTCAGACATTGTTTTAAACAACAACTTTGTGCTTAAGGCTTCAACTCTTTGCCGGTAAACGCAAACGGTAACAATTGTGAGGCGGCTTCCATAATAATCACAGGGCCGGTTTGCCCGCTAAGTATCAGTCGAATGGGTTGCCTGCTGCGGTTTTCAAATTCAAGCAGCGACTGCCTGCACATGCCGCAGGGTGAAATGGGCTGATCATTGGGCCCCTGTGGCGCTGCATAACTGATGGCAATTGTATCAACGGGCACACCGGGAAATAAAGTGGCAGCATTTCCCAACAATACGCGTTCAGCGCAAATACCCACGGGATACGAGGCATTTTCCTGATTGGTGCCCAACACGGTGTCACCATTTTGCATACGGGCGGCAGCTCCTACCAGGAAATTGGAATAGGGCGCATAGGCCTGTGTAGTGACGGCTCGTGCCTTTGCGAGCAAAGCCCGATCACTATCACTCAACTCATTATCGCCATTAAAGAATTCGTATTGAAACTGGTGCTCTTTTTTCGCCATAGGATCTGTTTTGACCCTTGTTCTTCCAAGGGGGCCTGGAGCAAGTTACGAAAGCCTGCTGGCTTATCGAACCCTTCTAAACAGACGGTTCCAACGTGGCCCTTTATCCCAGCTAAACCAGATCAGCCAGGCCTTGCCTACGATTCTGTCTTCAGGCACAAAACCCCAGTAGCGGCTGTCTTGTGAACCATGTCGGTTATCACCCATCATCCAGTAATAATCCATCTTGAATGTGTAGCTGCTCACTTCCTGGCCATTCAGAAAATAACGGCCGCCTTTTTCGTAAAAATCATTGTGTTCGTAGTTGCGGATGGCCCAGTAGTACAGCTTGTAATTGGTTGGATTCAGCGTAATGCTTTCATTTTTGCGGGGTATCCACACCGGGCCGAAACTATCGAGCGCATTCAGATGCTCCGGATCGTAGGGGAACAGAGAAGTGCTCGTGCGGGCAGTGTCGAGGTAAGGCGTTACTGATTCAACCAGCGCAGACTTAACTACCAGTTCTTTCTCTTCCCGGGTCAGGTTCATGTAATAGCTTCCGTCATTTAATTCGTTGAAATCGGAATAAGGGGTTCCTTTCTGACAGACCATTACGCCCAGTCCTTCGAGATATTCTGGGGTAAGCTGGCGATTGTTTTTTAAACGAATAATATAACGCTTGGCCAGTTTCGGTGGCTCCTGTTCGGGCTGACCGTTCACATACACTACGCTATTGCGAACTTCCAGCGTGTCGCCGGCTACACCCACGCAACGCTTGATATAATTGTCGGTTTTATCAACCGGGTGGGCCACGATATCCTGACCATATTGCTGCCAAACCTGAGCACGGCCCTGAGGCGCTTCTCTGAGCATTTGGTAATAGGGTGTTTCCGATTCAAATCCTGGCAGGTGAACAACGGTATCGCCCTGTGGAAAATTGAATACAACCACGTCGCCTCGTTTTGGAGACGAAGCAAACCAACGGATATAGGGGATTTTTATCAGTTCGGAGTACGACTTGCCATTGGTTACAGGCATGTAATTGTGTACAAAAGGAAACGAGAGCGGCGTGTTGGGAACGCGTGGACCGTAACTGAATTTTGATACAAACAGAAAATCGTTTACCAGCAGGGTTTTTTGCATGGAGCCCGATGGAATAACATAAGCTTCAAACACGAAAGCCCTGATCAATGTGGCAGCCACCACCGCAAAAACCGCTGCGTCTACCCATTCCCTCCAACCTTTCTTTTCATGCTTTTCAACACCGGCTTTGCCTATGAAGCGTGTATCGCGATGCTTCGCCAGCCAGGGAAAATAAAATGGCGCAAAAAGCGCCGCCATGGTATGCTGACCCAGACCAAACTGGTTGAATGCTTTGGCAAATTCAATAAAGATACCTGGCGTTATAAACCAGCCCACCACAGGAATGAATTGCCAGAATACCCAATGTACGGGTCGACCAGCCAGCTTCTGCATTACCCAGGTATTGTAAAAGGGCACCCATGCCTTCCAGGATTTTTCACCGGCTTTTTCAAACAACTGCGAAAGCCCGTAAGCGGGCAGCCAGACCAGCAGCGTGCCGATGAGATATATGATCAATAGGTGTTGAAGGGGCATGTGCCGGAGTTTTTGTTGAATTCAAAAATATAATATATCAAAAGGAATCGGAACCTTTGCCGATAAAGTTTTGTGAAACGCCGGTTAATAGCCGGGAATAACCGGTAAAAATTTGCTTCATGCATGTGGCATCACATAACTTTTCACGTCATCGGCGGTGATGTTTTTGGCCGATAAAATGACAAGCCGTTCTACCACATTGCGCAATTCGCGGATATTTCCCGTCCAGTTATATTCCTGCAACAGGCGTATCGCATCGTCGTCTATGCTTTTGCGGGCGGTGCCATAGTCGGCACAAATATCATCGAGAAATTTCTCCACCAGCAGTGGTATATCATCGCGTCGGTCGTTCAGCGAGGGCACATGAATAAGGATAACACTTAAGCGATGATAAAGATCCAGCCGGAAATTTTTGGCATCCACTTCTTTAAGCAGGTCCTTGTTGGTGGCAGCAATAACTCGTACGTCTACGCTGATGTCTTTATCGGCACCAACACGGGTAATCTTTCCTTCCTGCAGGGCCCTTAGCACTTTTGCCTGTGCGCTGAGGCTCATATCACCAATTTCATCCAGAAACAGGGTGCCGCCATTGGCTTGTTCAAACTTGCCGATTCGCTGCTTAATGGCCGAGGTAAATGAGCCTTTTTCGTGGCCAAACAGTTCGCTTTCGATCAATTCAGTAGGGATAGCTGCGCAGTTCACTTCCACCAGCGGCCCGGTGCTGCGATTGCTTTTTTCATGGACCCAACGGGCCACCAGCTCCTTACCCACCCCGTTTTCGCCAGTTACCAGTATGCGGGCTTCAGTAGGTGCTACTTTTTCAATGGTTTCACGGATCTTCTGTATCGGGCCCGAGTCGCCAATCATTTCCTGTACGCGACTCACTTTGCGCTTCAACACCTTGGCTTCTATTACCAGGCTGTTTTTCTCCATCGCATTGCGGATGGTAATCAGCAACCGATTCAGATCCGGTGGCTTTGAAATGAAATCGTAGGCTCCTTTCTTTACCGCCTCCACGGCTGTTTCAATATTACCATGACCCGATATCATTATTATGGGTGTATCGGGATTGATTTCGGCGGCCTTTTGTAAAAACTCCATCCCGTCGAGCTTGGGCATTTTGATATCGCAGAGCACCACGTCGTAGTTTTTCTCCCTGAACTTTTTCAAACCCTCCTCTCCATCAGCAGCTTCGTCTAGTTTGTAACCTTCAAAAGAAAGGATTTCGGTCAGGGTTTTGCGGATCGACCGTTCGTCATCAATTATTAGAATATCAGCCATTTATCGGGAATTTGTCGGCAAATTTAGGGAGAAAAAAACAGAGGCCGGATAGAAATCCAGCCTCGCATTTAAAATCCAATATCCTATGAAAAACCATTACTAAGATGAGGGTTGGGGGCCTAAACGCTGCATGGGGAGGAAAAAATGGGAAGGGGGGAATGGAGAGTGGGGAGTGGAGAGTGGAGAGTGGAGAGTGGGGAGTGGAGAGTGGCGGGTTTGTGGATGAGGGGTGTCGAGACTACAGTTCCGTTCCCGCGGAATTCACAGAGCTGTTGCGCCTGTAGGCAGTTTACAAACAGGAACGACCTTTCTGTTCCCGCAGATTTGCGCAGATTTTTACACAGATTTACGCAGATGAACTTTCCCCAAACATTGCATCAGCTTAACTTCAACAGACAAGCTTCTCACCTTTCACCTTTCACGTCTCACGTCTCACCTCTCACCTTTCACCTCTCACCTTTCACGTTTCACGTCTCACGTCTCACGTTTCACCTTTCACCTCTCACCTTTCACGTTTCACGTTTCACTTCTTCAAATACATCACCTCCTTCACCAGCTTCACCGTACGCGGTACATCCGGCAGGGCCGCAGCCACGAGGTTCGGTGCATAGTGCAGAGGCGCATCGGCGGCAGTAATGCGGCGGATGGGCGCGTCAAGGTAATCGAATCCTTCTTTTTGTATACGATAGGTAATTTCAGACGATACCGAAGCAAAGGGCCATTGCTCTTCCACAATCACCAGTCTGTTGGTTTTTTTCACGCTCTCCAGAATTGTCTGCCAGTCGAGCGGACGGATAGTGCGAAGATCGATTACTTCAGCACTGATATTTTCTTTTGCCAACTCGTCGGCAGCAGCAAGAGCTACCTTCATCATTTTGTTGAACGATACGATGGTCACATCGGTACCAGCTCTTTTGATATCAGCTTTGCCGAGCTCGATATAATATTCTTCTTCCGGCACTTCCGACTTATCACCGTACATCAGTTCACTTTCCATGAACATGACGGGATCCTCTTCATAACGGATCGCCTGCTTTAGCAGTCCTTTTGCGTCGTAGCCATTGCTGGGCGACACTACTTTAATACCGGGGATATTAGCGTAAAGGGCTTCAAAAGCAGTGGAGTGCTGGGCTCCGAGCTGGCCCGCAGAACCGTTACCGCCGCGGAACACAATGGGACAGGAAATCTGACCACCACTCATCGCCAGCATTTTGGAAGCGGTGTTCAGTATCTGGTCAAGGGCCAGTACGGCAAAGTTCCAGGTCATGAACTCTACAATAGGACGCAAACCGTTCTGCGCTGCACCCACGCCCACGGCCGCAAAACCAAGCTCGGCAATAGGTGTATCAATTACTCTCCGGGGTCCAAACTCAGCCAGCATACCCTGGCTAACCTTGTAGGCACCATTGTATTCTGCCACTTCCTCACCCATCAGGAATACGCGATCATCCCTTCTCATTTCTTCCGACATTGCTTCGCGAAGCGCTTCCCTGAATGCAATTGATCTTGCCATTTTTCTTACGTTTAAAAGTGCCGCAAATTTAAGTGAGTGAGGGCAGAATACCTAATCCGGCTATGGCACAAAAAAGGCGGATTTACCAGCGCCTGATGGTGCCTGCAAATCCGCCCTTCGAAAGCTTTAATGATGATGTTAAACAAAACCCGTATTCACTGGACTCAGTAGCCGAGGTTCATCTGGCATTCCATGCGAGCATTCACCCACTCGGGCTTGCTGAAATCCTGTGTGGTCATTTTTACGGCCTGCTCAAAGGTATAGCGGGCTTCTACTTTGCGTGTCATGCAGTCGCAATAGGCGGCAGCCTGCTGCTGACTGATGCCCATCGACTGCTGAGCAGTGGTGGTACAACCCATCATCCATTGTTGGCGTTGTGCAGCTGGCCATGTTTTGCCATTAGCTACCGGCTGGTTGGGCGAATTGGGGTATTGACCTTCATCATCGTAGCCGCCGTCGTCGCCGTTGTTGGGAATATTGTTGTTGTTATCGTAACCGCCGTTGTTATAGCCGCCGTTATCATTGTAATTGCCTCCATTATAGTCGTTGAATTCTCCTTCATCAAAACCTTCGAACCCGGTTTGCCCGCCCGACTGCTGCAAACATTCCATGGCAAGCTGGTTAGCAGCTTCCTCCGGTATTTGTTGTGGATTGTTGACGCCTGGAAATTTCGCTTCTATTTTACCTACCCAGCAATCGCAAAGTTCTTTTGCGTTGGGTGCCTGAGCGGCCTGCTTCATGCACTCACTCTGCAGATAGTCGCGCATTTGTTTTGACCAGCGACCGCTATTGTTCTGGTTATTGCCATTATTTTGCTTGTTGAAAGCGTTGTTGCCATTATCGTTGCCAAACATGTTACCGCCCATGTTGTTGTCCTTTTTATTATTGTTACAAGCGGCCAGCATAGCAACAGCGCAAAGCGCCAGGAGGATTTTTTTCATAATCTGATTTTTTGTTGAAACAAAATGAATCAATTGACCGGCGTTGACCTATACCCAATTTGAAGTAGCGTATCTTTACCTTCATCGATGGAAACATTTGATCTAATTATAGTAGGCGCCGGCCCGATTGGGCTGGCATGTGGTATCGAAGCAAAACAGGCAGGCCTTCGCTTTTTAATTATTGAAAAAGGATGTCTGGTTAATTCGCTTTATCACTATCCGGTCAACATGACCTTTTTTTCAACATCGGAAAGACTTGAAATTGGACAAGTGCCATTTGTTTCAAACAATGCCAAACCCACCCGCAACGAAGCACTGGAATACTATCGTCGCATTGCTTCTTCGTTCGATTTGCCAGTTAACCTGTTTGAAGAAGTAAAGGAAATTGTGCCGGCAGCATCAACAGACCGGGGCTATACATTGAAAACTACGGCAGACGAGTATCAGGCAAATGCAATTGTGATTGCTACCGGATTTTTCGACATTCCCTACCCGCTGAATGTTGCCGGCGAATCACTGCCCAAAGTGACCCACTACTACAAAGACCCCCATTTTTACGCGTTTCAGAATGTATTGGTAGTAGGTGCCCAAAATTCCGCTGTGGATGCAGCATTGGAAACCTGGCGCAAGGGAGCGAGGGTCACAATGGTGATCAGGGGAAGCGAAATTGGGAAACGAGTAAAATACTGGGTGCGGCCTGATATCATTAATCGGATTGAAGAGGGCTCCATACGCGCCTTCTACCATAGCAGTGTACACAGCATACGCGAAAAGGAAGTGGATATACAAACACCCGATGGCCTGGTCACTATTCCGAACGATTGGGTTATTGCCATGACCGGTTATCAGCCAAATTTGCATTTTCTTCAAAAACTGGGTATCGCTCTGGCCGACGATGGGGTGCAGGCGCCAATTCTGGATGCCAACAGCCATGAAACAAATCTGCCAGGCATTTACCTGGCAGGTGTTATTTGTGGCGGCATGAACACACATCGGCTTTTTATAGAAAACTCACGCGAACATGCCACGGCCATTGTTAGGGATATAGTTGCTAAACGGAATAATTACTGATCTTTTTCGCGCGACCAAACCTCGTTGAGCGGATCGCCTTTTGAACTTTTTCCCGAATGATACCAGTAATCTCCATCGACCCGGCCATCAAATTCCAGGCTGGCTCCTACCCTTGAGCCGTCGCGCGAAAAGAACTCGATTGTTTCCACGTACTTTCCGTTTTCAAAACGATAGGTACCCCCTCCTGTTCCAAAAAACTCACGTGTGGCGGGGTTTATGGCAAACCATTGAAAACGGTTCCCGGTTAGCAGCTTGAGTGTTTTGCGGTCTCTTTTTGGAATCGGGTTCATCTGCCCTTCTTCCATCCGTCCACTGATCCGCCAGTTGCCTGCCAGAGGAGCCTGACCATTGTCTACTTGCTTCCATTCCCCACCATATCCGGCAAACGAAAACTGGAGCTTGTCGCCATCAACAACAAAGGGAATTTCATCTTTCCTACCAATAGCATCTTTATTATCGCTGTCGAACTCAACTACCAGCGAAGCTTTACCCTGGTTCAGCCGGAAGACTCCGCCCGTTGTTTTCAGAAATTTTTTTTCAGCCAGGTTATACTCGGTAAGCGAAAAATAATTGTCGCGAATCAGCAGCACCTGCGTTCCATTCTGATCAGTACGTTGCCAGGCACCGGCAACGGGTTCGTTGTTGGCCTGAATTGAAAATGCCAATCCAAGTAGCCAGGTTACAATAGTCATATGGATATTTTTTACTTTTAAAAAATAAAAGGGCTGCCACAACTAAACTAGTACAACGCTTCGATTACCATGGCAGAAGCTCCTCCACCACCATTGCAAATGCCGGCTGCTCCGTATTTGGCCTGGTTGGCACGTAATACGTTTAACAGTGTTACAATGACCCGTGCGCCGCTTGCACCCAGCGGATGTCCGATGGAAACGGCACCACCATGCGCATTCACCCTGGCGGGATCCAGTTTCATGCGTCGGGTATTTTCAATACCAACCACCGCAAATGCTTCATTTATTTCCCAATAATCAATTTGTTCCATTTTCAAGCCAGCTTTGGCTACCGCTTTCGGTGCCGCAAGGGAAGGTGTGGTGGTAAACCACTCCGGTGCCTGCTCGGCATCGGCATAGGAAAGTATTCGTGCCAGTGGGCGAATGCCCAACGCTTCCGCTTTTTCGCGACTCATCAAAACCAGGGCAGCCGCGCCATCGTTCATGGTAGAGGCATTAGCTGCGGTAACGGTTCCGTCTTTCTGAAAGGCGGGGTTGAGACTCGGAATCTTGTCAAATTTTACATTGAATGGTTCTTCGTCGCGGCTCACAACAATCGGATCGCCTTTGCGCTGTGGTATACTGATGGGCACTACTTCATCGTTGAACAAACCTTTCTCCCAGGCCTGCTGGCTGCGTTTATAACTTTCAATAGCAAACTCATCCTGTTCGGCGCGACTAATGCCGCATTCACGGGCACAAAGTTCGGCCGCATTACCCATGGCTTTTCCGTCATATACGTCCGTCAGGCCATCTTTCGCCAGGCCATCAATGAGGGACACGTTGCCATATTTATTTCCCCAACGCAAATTTTCTGTGTAAAAAGGCACGTTACTCATGCTTTCCATACCTCCGGCCACTACTATATCAGCATCGCCCAGCAAAATACTTTGAGTGCCCTGTGCAATTGCTTTCATGCCACTGGCGCACACTTTATTGACGGTAGTACAATTAACATGATCAGACAGACCCGCAAATCGAGCTGCCTGCCGCGCCGGTGCCTGACCCAGATTTGCCTGAATAACACAGCCCATCAGGGCATCCTGAACAAGCCCTGGTGCCACGCCTGATTTTTTCACCGCCGCGTCAATTGCGGCTGCTCCCAACTGCGTGGCGCTCAGGGAACGAAGCGAGCCGCCAAAACTGCCAATCGGTGTTCTTACCGCCGATACAATATAAACTTCCTTCATACGGACAACATATTTAATTGAGGAGTTCAAAGATAACGATTGTTAGCATAGCATTTTTTGCGCCTGAGGCGCAAAAAATGCTATCAGGGTGATGGAAGTCACCGATGGCGGCATGGAATATGTTATTTTTAGGTTTAGTTTTTATTCAGTTATGAAGAGATTAAGTGTTTTCGTTCTTTTATACTTATTAGTCGCCAGTTCCTGTCAGTCGCAATACCAAAATACAGCTGGCCGTTTGAATGCAGATGCGTTTGAACAAGCGATTGCAGAACCAAAGGCTCAGATTCTGGATGTGCGCACGCCGGGAGAGTTTGAGCGTGGACATATTGAAGGAGCTATGTTGGCTAATTGGAATGACCGTGCGGAATTTGAACGTAGAACAGCGGCCTTGTCGAAAGAAACACCTATTTATATTTATTGCCTGAGTGGCCCGCGCAGTGATGCTGCTGGCAATTGGTTGGAGAAAAAAGGATTCAGGGTTGTTCATCTCACAGGTGGCTTTGCTGCCTGGCAGCGAGCAGGAAAGGCTTCAGCCGTCACCCAACAGTCAGCTCCTATTAGTTGGAACGAATTGAAGGGTCAGTTTCCAGAAGGTCAACCGGTGTTGCTCGAGATAGGCGCTGACTGGTGCCCACCCTGCCGGCAAATGAAACCGATTGTAGAAAAACTGGATAAGGAGTCTGCGGGTAAATACAAAATCATAAAGATCGATGTTAGCGAACAACCCGAATTGGCCAACCAATTAAAGGCCGAAAGCTATCCTACATTTATCCTGTATAAAAATGGCGAAGAAATGTGGAGGCAGGCAGGCATCGTTTCCGAATCGGAGCTTCGCAGTAAATTGAACTAAGCCCAGGATCGTTTGAATGCGAATACATGCAAAGGCAATTCAACGCCTACTTGCTGCCTGTCCACACAATAAGGCAATAAAGGTTCCAGAAAACCCTGACCCGATAATCGAACCGGAGTTGAAAGCAACACGGTTCTGCCCGCTTCCAGTTGTTGAATCAATAATGCCTGAAGAGCAGGATGAGTTGCTTCATCATAATTGGCATCGCTGATCAATACTACTTCAGCATCCGGTGCCGGCATTGAACCGGTCCAATCCCAGACGAGTGCGTCGAAGTTTTGAAGCCCATTAATTTTAGCAGCGTATTTCATGTTGCTAACAGCATCAACGGCATAATCGGTACCCAGCACCTTTTCGGCAAATGTTGTCGAAAACAAAGCTGGCAAACCAAGCCCGGCGCCTAATTCCCAAACCGTTTTCCCGGCTATGTATTGCGGATGAACGGCCATGAACTGGCAAAGCGCTGTGGCGGATGGCCACAAGCGTGTCCAGAACCCCTTGCCCCTCTCCCCTTCCGGCAACTGCTTATAATGCGCAGCTACTGCCCTTGCGTCCGGTACAGGCAACAACAGTTTCGTTTCGCCAAAGGCATACTCTTCTAGTTTGGTGGTAAAGTGCAGATTGGTATTGTTTTAATCCTGATTTTGTGGAATTGCAATAAGATATTCGCAATTTCTATAATTTCTCCATATGTAATAAGGGAAAAGGTCGTCCCTGTAAATCGTTTTCCGAGCGGGCTTTGACTTTATAACCCATCGATGAATAAAACATCACTGCCTCGGGATTTTGTTCGTTCACGTCCAGCCGATTGGCCTGACGTTCAGTTTCTGCCCAACTCAGTAAGCTGCGTCCAATCCCCTTCCTGAAATGCGCAGGGTCTACAAAAAGCATTTCCAGTTTTCTATTAGACACACATACAAAAGCGATCAGTTCATTTGCGTTCGAATACAAACCCATCACTTCCATATCTTCCAGGATATTTGGCGTAAAAAATTCTTCAATCTCGTCAACCTGTGCAGAACTTAAAAAATAATGTGTTGCTTCCACCGATCGCCGCCATAGTTGTTTAAACGCTGCGAAATCGGCAGGCATCAATCGTTTTATTGGAAGCGTGGTACTCATTTTATTTTATGCTGACGCAAAATTACATGGTTTTAGAAACGCATGTTGCAGCGCGCAAAAGAGTCAAATCTCCTATCTTAGAAGCTTAAACATCACAACAAACTATCATGAGAAAAGCCGGAATCTGGCTGATAGCTGCCTTTATATTGACAGGCAGCGTGGCCCACTCCCAAAAAAAAGACAGTGAAATTGTAAACGCCATCGTAAAGGAGGCCAACGACAATTCGCAACTGCAACAACTTGCCCATGAATTGATGGATGGTATCGGTCCACGCCTGGTGGGCTCTCCAAAAATGCAGCAGGCGCACGATTGGGCTGTTGGTAAATACAAAAGCTGGGGCATTGATGCTCGCAACGAAAAATGGGGCGAATGGCGCAGTTGGGAACGCGGCATCACGCATATCGATATGATTCATCCCTGGACCAAAAGTCTGGAAGGCATGCAATTGGCCTGGAGCCCGGGTACAAACGGCAAAACTGTTACGGGTGAAACAATCATCCTGGCTGATGTGGCCGATTCAATGGCTTTTCAGGCATGGCTTCCTTCTGTGAAAGGGAAATTCGTACTGATCTCAATGATGCAGCCCACCGGCCGCCCCGACTACAACTGGAAAGAATTTGGCACCGAAGCCTCTCAGGAAAAAATGAAAAAACTGAAGGAAGAAATGCAAACGGCCTGGCGCAAACGTCTTACAAAAACCGGTCTTGGCTCAAAAGACCTGGCACTGGCATTGGAAAAAGCGGGCGCAGTAGGTTTGATTCAAAATAACTGGTCAGCCGGTTTTGGCGTTGACAAAATATTTGGTGCCAACACTAAAAAGATACCAACGATCGACATTTCTCTGGAAGACTATGGCCTGGTATATCGCCTTACCGAATCGGGTCAAAAGCCACGATTGAACGTAAAGGCTGACTCAAAAGATTTGGGCATGGCTCCCACTTTCAATACGCTCGCAGAAATTCGTGGAACAGAGAAACCTAACGAATATGTGATGCTGTCTGCCCATTTTGATTCCTGGGATGGCGCAACCGGGGCCACCGACAATGGCACAGGCACGCTCGTGATGATGGAAGCCATGCGTATTCTGAAAAAAGTATATCCCAATCCAAAACGCACCATACTGGTAGGTCACTGGGGCAGCGAAGAGCAGGGTCTGAACGGATCGCGCGCATTCGTGGAAGATCATCCAGAAATTGTGAACAGCCTGCAGGCTTTGTTTAACCAGGATAATGGAACCGGACGCGTGGTAAATCTTTCCGGACAGGGCTTCCTGCATGCCTACGATTATCTGACTCGATGGCTGGCAGCAGTACCTGCTGAAATACGTAACCAGATCGAAACCCGCTTTCCAGGCTCTCCGGGTGGCGGAGGTTCCGATTACGCTTCGTTTGTGGCCGCTGGTGCACCAGGCTTTTCATTGAGCTCGCTCAACTGGTCGTATGGTTCTTATACCTGGCATACCAACCGCGATACCTACGATAAGATTGTGTTCGATGACGTACGCAGCAACGCCATCCTCACGGCCATTCTCGTTTATATGGCCTGCGAGGATCCGCAAACCATGCCCCGCGAACGTGCTGTATTGCCTGCTAATCCACGCACCGGACAGCCCGGCAGCTGGCCTGAGCAACGTAAAGCAACCCGTAAAGGTGGCGTAGACTGATCGCTGTAAACAATTCAGTAGCTTTGTCCCATGCAGTTGGTCAACCGCCGGCTGCATGGGATTTTTTTTGATTTCAACTTCTTTATCATGTCAGTTATTCGCCCTGAGCATATCCGTCAGCTACCCTCTTTTCGCTTTATTGACGCCCGCAGCGGACCCGATGCCGCCGACAGGTTCAGGGCGGGCCATTTGCAAGGAGCGATACACGCGGATCTGGATAGGGTTTTGGCTGATATTGGTCCGGATGCGGCCCAGGGAGGGCGCCATCCACTACCGGATCCGGCAAGGTTTGCGCGCTGGCTGGGTGATAATGGTATTGCCGCCGACACGGTACTGGTTGTTTACGACGACAAAGCCGGTGCCAATGCCGCCGCAAGGTTCTGGTGGATGATGAAATCGCTGGGGCATTCACAGGTATTGGTCGTGAGCGGTGGATTGCCCGCGCTTTTGAGTAGTGGATGGGAGCTGACCGATGAAACGAATTCTTATGTTGCAATCGCCCCCTATCCCGTGCAAAGCTGGCAATGGCCCATCGCAAGTATCGATACGGTGGCGGCAGCTGCTACTGATCCTGCACGTATGGTGATTGATGTAAGAGAAGGATATCGCTATCGCGGAGAAAAGGAGCCGATAGATCAGGTGGCAGGACATATTCCCGGTGCCGTAAATATCCCTTACCTCGAGAACCTCGACGAATCCGGACATTTTCTGGAAGCTGATGTTCTAAACGACAAGTATGCGCAACTGCTGGAAGGCAAAGACCCTTCTCAATTGATTATTCATTGCGGCTCCGGAGTAACGGCCTGTCACAGCCTCCTGGCCCTGCATTACGCCGGGCTCGAAGGCGCAACGCTTTATCCAGGCTCATGGAGCGAATGGTCGCGAAATGACCGCCCCATAGCCTCCGGCGAACAGCCCTGATCAGGCTCTTCCCAGAAAACTGCGTAGTTCTCCACTGTTCCGGCTGGTGCGCAGCAGCATCAGCGCCTTGTCTTTTATCTGGCGAACGCGCTCCGGCGTCAGATCCATACGACGGGCAATGTCTTCCAGGCTTAAAGGATGATCGGTACCAATGCCGAAATAATAACAGATCGCCTCTTTTTGTTTCGGATTCAACAGCTTCATGGAGCGAACAATTTCCGTGTGAAGCGAATCGCGATGCAACATATTGTCTTCCGGAATTTCTGCACTATGATCTGGCAGCATATCCAGCAGCGAACCGTCTTCTTCTTCGCCCGGAACAGGGGTATCTAAACTGATATGGTTCACCCGTTGCTGCAGTGTTTGCTCTACTTCCGTTTCACTCATATCCATTTCCTCTGCCAGCTCTTCCGTGCTGGGTGCACGCTCCAGCTTCTGCTCCAGTGCCGACTGCATACGGGCCATACGTCCTCCCAGTGTCACCTTATTGATGGGGATACGGATGATCCGCGCATTTTCGGCAATCGCCTGCATAATATATTGTCTGATCCACCACACCGCAAAAGAAATGAACTTAAAACCACGCGTGTCGTCAAAACGTTGAGCGGCTTTAATAAGTCCGAGATTACCTTCATTGATCAGGTCGGGCAAAGAAAGTCCCTGACCCTGGTACTGTTTTGCTACCGATACAACAAAACGCAGGTTGGCCCGGGTAAGTTTGTCCAGCGCGGCTTTATCGCCCTTTCGTATCAGTTGGGCCAGCCGCACTTCCTCCTCCGGCGATATCATTTCTACTTTGGCAATTTCCTGGAGGTATCTGTCCAGGCTCTCCGATTCACGGTTGGTGATGGAGTTCGAAATTTTAAGTTGACGCATTCCCATAAGGTTGATCAATTTTCAATGCAGTTTTAAAAAGGGTTCTGATCCTACACAAAGGAAAGAAGGTACATGTACGTAGTAAATAGTCCTTGTTATCGTATTTATGTCATTGCAGAACAGGTGTCGTTTGTAGCAACCTTGCTACAGGGAAAATTTATCATTCGTTCCTGACGCCTGGCTGCAGGTAGTTTTACGATCGACGCGTATAATTACGATTCCAAGCAACTCAAAAAAATTGCTCTGAATATCAACCGCTTATCATACGTCAAAATCTAAGCGAATTATTTTTTGCAGAAAATACGCATTAATTAGAGAAATTTTACGCCCAACACTTGCATCGTAAATTACCGTAGTATATTTTTGATCCCGACAGTAAAAGCACTGGGCTGGCTGTCGACCGTTAATCCGCAATACCTGATGATGAAAACAATTCTACCCTTCCCGGGCTTTGCCCGTGCCATTTCTTTCTTTTTTTGCCTGGCTGTTTTCGCGGCCGGTGTATCTGCACAGGACTATAAAGGACGCGACGGCAATGCTGTTTACAACAGCACCGGTACTTTCATCCTCAACCGGTATTCTGCTCTGGCCAGTTCTGCTGCTGCCGGCTCGCTGAGTCTGACCGTTGCAGATATTAACGAGTTGTCGGGCAGTTACAGTTTTACAAATGCAGTAAATCCTTATCAGCAGGCGGCCATTGGGAAAGGCGATCTGATAATGATCATACAGGTACAGGGAGCCGACATCATTACTACCGATGACTCCCAATACGGTCAGATCACTAATTATAATGGTACGGGGCGATACGAATTCCGCACGGTTTATGAAGTGAGTGGCAATACCATTCTGCTTTGCGAAAACCTGACGAATAGCTATACACAGTCTGGTCGCTCCAGAGCACAGGTGGTACGTGTACCGCGTTTGAATCAACTGACTGTTGCAGCCGGTGCCGTTATTGCCGGACGTGCCTGGGATGGTGCCCGTGGTGGCATTGTTGCCCTGGAGGCCAACGATGCTGTATTGATAAATGGACAAATTTCAGCCAATGCGATTGGCTTCAGAGGTGGTATCGATGATAAGAACAGTAGTTCAGCCAGCGGAAATACGATCAACGCAATCTACCGCACTACCCTCACCACTACTGCCGGAGGTAAAGGAGAAAGCATTGCCGGCAATGCCAACGATTATCTGAGCCTACTCAATGGAGCAAATGGTCGTGGAGCACCGGCTAACGGCGGTGGCGGTGGTAATGGTCACAATTCAGGTGGCGGCGGCGGATCCAATGCCAACGCCAGTGGCTACCTGCTGCCATGGAATGGTACCGGCATAAAAGATCGCACTGGCACCAACTGGACGCAGGCCTGGAATCTGGAAGCAGCCAACTTTGCCTTCGACAGCTCGGCAGGCGGTGGCCGGGGCGGATACACTTATTCAGCCAGCAACCAGGATGCTACCATCCTTGGGCCAGGCCAGGATGCGTGGAGCGGAAACAAGCGCCAGAATGTAGGCGGATTTGGTGGTCGCCCTCTGAGCTATAACGGCAACAATGTATTGTTCATGGGCGGTGGCGGCGGCTCAGGCGACGGCAACAACAATTCAGCCGGCGACGGTGGCAATGGTGCCGGAATCGTTTACCTGCTGGCAGCCGGTCAGGTTTCCGGATCAGGAACCGTTACAGCAAATGGACAAAACGGCTTTAACACTCAAAATAGTTTTATTGATGCTGCTGGTGGTGGCGGTGGCGGTGGAGCCATTGTCGTTCTCAGCAATACCGGCATCAGCGGCATCAGCCTTATTGCCAATGGTGGCAACGGGGGCGATCAGTTGGTACTGTCGAACGAAGCTGAAGGCCCCGGCGGTGGTGGCGGCGGTGGTTATATTGCCAGTTCTCATACCGGCATCACTCGTGTTGTTAACGCAGGTGCAAATGGACAGTCGTACTCGGCACATGTAACAGAATTTCTACCCAACGGTGCTACCAAAGGCGCTCCCGGTACCATGGCCAGCATCAACTATTTTTCACCGCAATCATGTGATGAATCCGGGTTTGTATTGCCTGTTTATATTCTATCGTTCACTGCAAAGGCGCAGCAAACAGAGGTGCTCCTCAACTGGACAGCCCGGGAGGAAAACAATTTCAGCCATTACGAACTCGAGCGCAGTACCGACGGAGTTTCATTTCAAACTCTTTTTGTTGCACTCGGAAATGAGGAAGCCGGAAAAATTGCCCGCATCAGTCACCGCGACCTTCCGCGCACCCAGGCTCCCTATCTTTATTATCGCTTGAAACTGGTAGACCGCGATGGGCAGGTTCGTTATTCCGAAGTAAGACGGGTAAAATGGACTTCATCGCAGCAGCAGATCAGGCTACGCGCCTACCCCAACCCCGCAAGCGACCGTATCAACATTGAAGTTCCCGCGCAATGGCAGTCGAAAACAATCACAATGCAATTGATTGATGCTGCCGGTCGGCAGGTTTGGACCAGTAAGGAAACAGCCTCTGCCAACCTGCTTCGCATTCCTTTACTGCATCAGGCCCGCGGTATTTATGTCCTGAAATTGGCTTGTGGAGAGGAACAAGCTCAGCTGCAGGTGCTAAAGAAATAGGAACACCTATTCGATCTCGCCGATGTTCGCTACAGCAGTGAGGGCTTGTTGTGTTGTGTTGTGTTTTGTTCCATATTCAATAAGTTTTAGCTTGCCTACCGAAGGCAGGGCATAAAAAAACCAATCGGCAATGAGTCGTTGAAAAGTTTGAACAACTAGTATAATTAAGACCGGTGTTGCTGGGTCATATTTTTTTAAGTTCTACAATCAATTTCATAAACAATCCAGTTGTTCTTTCTGAGTTCTAACTTATAGGTAATCCCTTTGTTTGCTCTATTCTTTGGTTTAAATAATACCTCTGCCTTGTTTCCACTTAGTAAGTGGTCGCGTTTTTTGACAGGTTGTAAATATAGTTGGTCGTTTCGAATTTTGCATTGGCGAATTGAAACGGAAGCGAGCTCTGCTGAGGAGCAACTCGCCAGGGATAAATTCATCCGACAGAATGAGGCAGGACTGCGGTCCTGCTTTTTTAAATTCTGGAGCGGATGCCTTCAGAAACCTATGCTGCATAAGAGGCGGGTGTTTGAAAGTTAAATGATTGATGGGGGCGGATGCCGAAGGCAGGGCATAAACAAACCACTCGATTTGAGTGGTAGAAATGTTCTGAAATACTTATAGTGACCTTCAGATTAGACTAAGGACAGCGGGGGATGTACTACCGTTTACAGCTTCCAGAAATTATTGTTGAGCATTTTCGAAGCCTTAACCTTTTTCAATTTTAGATACCCTCGGTCAGCATCGAAACTAACAATTTCATTTGTTCGATAATTATTATCTAAATCAAACGACCATCTAACTTCCGGACGCCTTAAATCAAAAACATCCAATCTTTTTTTGTTCCTCGCCGATGGCCCGATCGATGAAGCAAAACCATCATGAGGCAACAAGTAATAGGAGACAAACAAGTATCTATTTCTGTAAACTTCGTAGAACACAGTACTGTCTTTTGAATACGTAAACAATAGGCGCCCTTCCACAAAAAAGTTATTGCTGGTATCGAAAGAGCATTCAATACTTTTAATTTTAAAATAATTTAGATTTTCATCGACAACTTCTTTTGTGTGATAGGAACCAATATTTTTAATTCGTTGGCCATTTACCGACTGAGATATCAAGATAAACGTGACCAATAATAGATAAAAGATTTTCATATTTATTTTTTGGGCGTGTAAAATGGACTACCACCATCAATTCCTGTCTTGTTCCCATAACCACTAACGACATTCTCACTTCCAGCAACAAATGGCCCATCACTTCCCGCACCATTCTTGCTAAAAACAAAGATTGTCCCACTCTTGTTTTGAAGAATAAATGTAGCATAGTGCGATGTCCCTCCGGGCTCCTTTCCGTTATTCGGTAAGTCTCGGCCAAACGTCTCTTTCCCTTTATAACCCTTTTCATACGCGTATCTAATAACATCCCCAAATTTTGGCCGTTTTGTCTCATCAAATTTTTCTTGTAGCATTACGTCTGCATCTCTAGGATCTGGAATGATTCCATTGTTACCCGGGCCACCAATCGTATTACTTATATTCCCATCTAAACCCATTGACAACGAAGTTCCCCAACAATTAGAAGCCCAAGACCTATTTGCGCTATAGGTTAAATAGTCATTTATTTCGTCGATCATCCTGTCCACTTTTTTTATATTCAATTTATCAAGTGTGCACCCTTTTGTAACCTCTAAGTCTCCCAAACCTTTTTTTAGAGCTTCTTCGCTTATCCCTGTCTGCTCTGCTAAAGTTGATACATTATCACCTTCTTCTGCTACGAATTGGATTCGCTTTTCAATCCGTGTTTTCCCTTTTCGTCCGTATTTTACGACAGCTTCTGTTACTTTTATTTCCCATTGGCCGTCCGGATCAATAAACAACAAAGGGTTATTAAAACTATATCGATAAGGAGTTAATCCAAATCCCTTATTTGAAACAGGATCTGGAACATGCCACCTCCCAATCTGGTTATCATACATCCTCGCCCCATAATCCAGCCACTCCATTCCACTTCCATCTGCAAACTCTTTCCGCTGCTCTTCCTTACCATTATACTTTAACTTGTTCGCTGGCTGTCCAAAGGCGAGTGCTTTCGAGCTTATCCCCGCCATCGTCAACCCGAACGGATAATAATGCGTTTCTTCCAGGATCGGACCTCGCTCATGGGTCACCGTCAAGTTATCAAACCTGCCTGCCGGCAGGCAGGGAACACATCGATGTTCGGCGTCTCATTGCTCACATAAATATACAAATATCCATTCTGGCTGGCTGTTAAATTCGTCTTGGTATGCGAGGTAAGAATAGTTCTAGTCCTTGTCAAATATTGCCGCTTACAACATAGCAGGCAACGTCTTTTAACAGTTCCTATTCCTTCAGCACTCCTCTGCTAAGATCATCAATTCCTGAACAATTACCATGTAATTTGGAATTATCCTTGATCTTCTGGTAGCATTTTTGTAAATCAATATGGAGCCGAGATTGAAAAAGCCGAAGTGCTATCTTTTTTAAGTCTAAAAGGAGTATTCCATTTGTAAAAAGTTTCAAATCGGGTTGTATCTCCATCTTCTACACCTTTAACATATGTTTTTTGAAAAGAAGGGTTAGGAATATCTTCAAGCTCTCTAATACGAACAAAGGAAGTATCGTCAAAGCAATACAGGTAGACAAATTCTGGCTGGTAGCGCCCATTTGTGCTTTGCACCCTTACAAGAAAATCAAGATTTTCATCAGGATTAAAATTTCCAATCGTATCGAATAAATATGAAAGTTTTGAGACACTGTCATATATTAACAATTTTGCTGGAGATATTCTTAAATCCCATAGTGAGAACTGAAAAAAACCATCTCCCAACCAAGCAATAAGTGTCACTCCTTTCGGATAGCTAAAGTTTTTAATTTTTACCGTTGGCATCTCATGCTTCAACTGAGCCGAATCAACCGAGTAAACCGCTAGTTTGTTTCTAATAACATCTATTGCTGAATTGGTCAACTCATCGTTAACAACGTTGTTTTCAGAAGAATTACAAGATATGTTTATACTCCAAAAAGCTGCTAAAAGAGTGACAAAAATCTTAGTTCTCAAGGCACTAAGCAATGTGGATTTGTCAATTTGCATCATACAATAATAATAATCAAATTCAGGTACTCCAGCGACCCAGATTAACCTTCCGCGTATCTTTATTGAAACTGAATGGTAGAGCATATCTTCCGCCACAGCCGATAAAGTTCGCATTTGGAAACTGAATAACTGCCTGTTTCTCCAGATTTAGTCCAAAAATTCCTGATGCTGAAAGGTCGATTTGAGTTTCTACGATCAAAACGGACTCGATGCCATGCTAGGTTACAATACGCTCTAATTCATTTATGGTCGAGGCGAAGGATTCAAACGGGACACATTGAGTCTGCAAATTTCTCGGTCTTTGAATTGGACCAAGCCTTTTTGCAACTTCCTCTAGATTCGTAGTGGTCTTTCCCCAAGCGAAACATAACTTGTTTTCTCTTTTAAAGACGACAATGGCCTGGTCGTCAAACTGGTCTCCAATAAAAGGGCGAAACATGCTTGTTTTCATGATTTGTGTTGACTCCAATGGAGTCAAATAAAATACACGCTTTCCAAGCAAATAAAAGTGATCAAAAATATCCTCATTTGTAGCATTTTCCAGTTTGCCCAGACAAAGCTGCTGCCAAGAATCGGCAATTCTACGAAGCCCCAATAAGAAATTTTGGAATTCACCTCGTATCTTGAATCCGCCCAACGAAATTCCGTTAATCCATATCCTCGCTTTACATCTTTGGCGTTGCAAGTGTAAGCCGTTGGTTAAGTCCACATCATGCACGAATTCAATCTCAAAAGCAACGTCGTTTTTTTGTCCTACTTTTATCAGTCTTGTCATAATTGGATCAATACGCTTTTGAAGAACCTGCTCTGTGCAAAAAGGCCGCAAGACGATGGGCCGGATAATCAGCTATGCGACTCGTTTATTAAATAAATTTAGAACGATCAATCCGCTATTTTCGGCTTTTTATTCCCAAACTTATCATAGCCGCCGCCATTACAATAGCTCCAAACTGCTGGTACCCATTATAAGGGAAGAGTGTGATTAAGCTGCCATGTAGCACAAATATCAACTCTGGCTTCCTTAATGATGGATGAGCTTCAAAAAGTTCTAACACGAAGCTTAAAGACAAATAAGTCAGAACTGACAACAGATGGAACGCCACCAAATACTCCGCATGCCCTGCCCCGGAATAAAGCGGCTTTCCCCATAACGCAAGAAATGCTGAGTATGCATAACAGATAAAGAGGAACACGAATTATGCTAAAAAACCTGATCGTTTTTTCATATTGAGTTTTTTCTTGTTAGTATCTGCAGCCATAATTGTGCTCGCACCGTAAACTGCTTCAGGTAGAATTCTTCGCCTACAACCCGGACTCGCTACAGGTTGTATACGGATTAGCGCATTGCAACTCGGGCGCGAGCCAGCCGCTGATCCTTTGGCCGCCCAGTTCTGTTTCAATTTTCAACCAACCATTTTTCTGACAATCCACGACCTTTAACAAGTGTGGCAAATACTCCGGTATGACCTGCACTGGCGCCGCACTGTTATCCGGTAGCTGCCTTAAAAGAAGACTATCGCCCTCAGCATATACTTTTGAATAAACACCGATGAACTCTGCTTTTCGAATCCATCCATCTGCAATAGGTCCTGCTATGGCATAGCTGGCTGACACATAAAAATATTCCGCGGTACTTTTTTGTAAAGTCAACACAACAAAGTCATCTTGTGCAAGATTATGCCTAAGCGACCTGACAAGTTCCCCACCAGGAGATTTTAGTAATCTGATCTCCCCTGAATATTCAGGATTCACAAGAACGGCACAGCTACATGCTGTTGCCTGTCCACTGGCCTTACTGTAAAAACTGAATAGCGTGTACAGGCAAAGGATACTGACGAAACGGTGGCTCATTACCAAAACTATAGAATTAAAAGACAACTATTGCCGACAGCAATTTCCTTACCTTAGCCCATACCCCCAAACACAACAACATGCAACGACTGCTTCCTTTACTGGCAATACTAGCCGGTTTTTTCATGAACCTACCAGGTAAAGCTCAACAGCCACTCGATAGCCTGCTGCCGGTGCGAGGATTTTGTATTGCCGCCCCTTCAAAAGCGTATCTGGATTCTTTTCTGCTGTTTGTAGAAAAAGAACTGGTGCCTAATAAGGTGAATACACTCATTCTGAGGGTGGACTATGGGTATGCCTACCAATCGCATCCCGAATTACGCGATCCGAACCCGCTTGAACTGGCCGATGTAAAGAAAATTGTTCGCCTTTGTCAACAATCGGGCATTCGACTAATTCCGCAAATCAACCTCCTTGGCCATCAGTCGTGGGCGGAAACCCTGAGCAAACTTTTGGAAGTGTACCCACAGTTTGACGAAACGCCGCATGTAAAGATGCCGGAAAAATATAAATGGCCCAATGCCGACAGTTTATATTGTAAGAGTTATTGTCCGCTGCATCCTGATGTACATAAAGTAGTTTTCGATCTGGTAGATGAAATATGCGATGCTTTTGAAACTGATGCCTTTCATGCGGGAATGGATGAAGTATTTTATATCGGCGACGACAAGTGCCCCCGCTGTGCGGGGAAGGACAAGGCAGTGTTATTTGCCGGCGAGGTGACTAAAATACGCAACCACCTGGCCAGTCGGAATCGGGAATTATGGATCTGGGGCGATCGGCTGATCGATGGAGTTACCACCGGTATCGGCATGTGGGAAGGAAGCGCCAACAACACTTATCCTGCCATTGACATGATTCCTAAAGATGTGGTGATATGCGACTGGCATTATGAAAGACCGGATCAAACGGCGGTTTACTTTGCGATGAAAGGGTTTAGGGTGGTAACCTGCCCCTGGCGCAAACCGGATCTGGCGCTATTGCAACTGGAAGACCTGCTCCGCGCACGGCGGCATTCTACCAAGGCCGTGAGCGGACGCCTGCTGGGTATGGTGCAAACGGTGTGGTCGGGCGCTACGCCCTTTGTACGCGGCTACTACGGACCGGAAGAGGCGGCAGCCATGACGCCCTGGAACTGTTTCCGTCAGCTTTTTTCCCGAATCAGGGAGCTGCAATAAGCTGATGATATTTACGCTAACGATTGCGCAATTGTAGTAGATCAACTACAAGATTACCGAAGTATCGGGTACATGAGATTACGGCAATGTTCTATTTCCCGGGCATTCGCGATGATCGACCTTTGTGTTGTCATTGAAGCCATGAAACACCAATCGATCCAATAACCTGTTGGAAGACGATGGTTCGAACGAATAAACAGGATAAGGCACTGAAAATTTTTGATGGTTAAGGTTTAGGTTATTTTTTAAGCTCGAAAAGGAGCAAGCTCCTTTCAAAAAAGTTGGGGATAGTTCTCTATCCCTCTTTTTTTTGCCCTAACTGAAGCGCTTCCAATTCTCCTTCTTATAAACAGAAAATCAAATTCCTTAAAGGTTGGGTACGACCGTTTGAGCACTGATACCTTGTTTAACCGCAGAGATTCTGTGTTATTTTCCAAGTGATTTTTAATAGTTATTTTTGCTCTTTAGGCGGCTTTAGCCAGCCTGTTCAGGGAGTAGCAAATTGCTGCTCCCTGGTTTTTTGAAG
>JBKBHA010000001.1:0-843452 GCA_046297935.1 Chitinophagaceae bacterium | reverse complement strand
CTCTTGAGTAATCAAGAGTCTTTTTTTTCCTCATCCGATAGCGCATCCCGACTTTAGTCGGGAGGGTCGCAGGTTCGAATCCTGTCTTCCCGACTAAACTGGACAAGGCAGCAGAAATGCTGCCTTGTCTGTTTTTATCATCGTCTGTAATGCAGTTCAGTTGCGGGATGTATCGAAATACCTCTTTTATCTCTTCGGTTCGAAATGCCTCTTTTTTTACATTGTAGTAAACTCCGGCGGGAAAGATCAGTTTTTGTAATTTTTCTTTTACTCCAATACTGCTGGAAGTCCATACAGTAGCGAGTTTCATGGAAATTTCAAGCACATTGTCAAAATGTGTTTTCAGGTTCGAACTATCTTCGGACGCACCAGCCAATAAATCGAGGATTTTAATTTTTTCATCAGATAATTTTAGAGCCAATTTATCATAGGTTTCACGGGGCATGGCATTGTCAGAATAGTATTTCTCTTCCAACCCGTCTATCTTCTTCTGGATTTGGGCATGGTTGTTTTTTAGGAAAGATACCTGTTGCTTAGAAGATGCCGTGTGTTTATCAACCATAGCATACACGACTTCTTTTAAAGGCGCAATAAGATGAGGCTGAACACTAAAACTGCTTATAAATGCTGTAAAGGCTTCATTCAGTTTTTTTGCATTTTTATTACACCTGCAACCAATCGTGCGGCATTTGTAATAATTGATATTTTTGCTTTTAACAATATAGCCTGTAAAGGGCTTACCGCAATTATCACATTTTACAAAAAGTTTTAAGGGTAATGCATCTTGTTCCTTTTGATGGGTAACGCCGTATTTTCCTTTTGCATCCTTTCTTACCTGGTTAACACTCAAAAACAATTCATGGGAGATTAGTTTTTCGTGCGTCCCTTCTACCAGCTTTCCGTCAAGCATACGGTTAACCAAAATGCCACAGTAGAAAGGATTGGAAAAAATCATACTTAACTTCTGCTTATAAATTTTTACGCCCATTGCCTGAAGCCTTTTAAGGATCTCATCGTTTTTCATCCCGGTTGCCTTCCACTCGAATGCTTTGCGGAGTTTCTTACCCACTGCGTTCACGACTATATTTCTACTTCCCTCACTTCGGATGATGTCATATCCCATCGGCGGCTTTAGACACCAAATACCCCGGCACAGTTTTTCTTTAATGCCTGCCATCGCTCTTTGTCTTCTTAGCTGGTTGTCGTATTCGCTGAAAAGAAATTGCATATTTTGTTGAAACACCCCGCCTGGATTGCTGGTATCAATGGGTTGAGTAACGGCAATAATGGTAACACCATATTTTTCCCGAAGGTCTTTTGCCAGTTTGATAGCTCCACCACCGGTACGGCTAAACCTGTCTAACAGATAAACAAGGATATGGCTTACTTTTCCTTTCCGGCTTCTGATATAATCCAGCATCCGTACAAATTCTTTTCGTCCGTCTGTTTTAGCACTTTCAAATGTGCCGCCAAAACACTCCAACACATTAAACTGGTTTCGGGTGGCAAATTCATCAATCGTTTTTCTCTGCCAGTCAAGGCTTAAATTCTTATCATGTTGCTCTTTGCTGGATACACGGGTATAAAGAACTGCTCTCTTTTCTGATGACCAACCAATAGCATTCATTCCCGCAGGCTTTTTTACCCATCCGGTAAAATGGTCAAGATTTGCTGTATTCATGCTGCTTTATTAAGTTGATTAGTAATTTGAATTTCCGATGCTTCAAAGGCTGAGTTTAAAGATACATCATATTGATTATCAATTAGTTGTATATTTTTACAGGCTTCGTATTCCAAAATAATAAGTGCCAGTTTTTCAAGGGCTTGTATGATTTCAGCAGCCTCCGGTTCACTGTAATTTTCACAGCCCGGATAGGTTCGGAGGCGTTCAACCGTCATAGCCTCCTTTTCAGGGTTGGTTTTTTCAAAATGGGCAACCAGGTCATCGTCATTGCCAAGATTAATGGAATGTTTTTTCATAGGATATGGTTTAAATAAAAAATGGCGGCAATGATGGCCGCCTTTTAATTTTCTGACGATTGTTTTTCACTTTTACGCAGCTACCGGCATATCATCTTCAAAAATGTTTACCTCACCTCCCTGGTTGAACCTGCCCATCTGCACAGCCTTTCCCTTTTCGGGGACATCTATCACTACATCTACATTATGCTGAAAGGCATTGGCTCCTCTGAAGCGGCCATCTTTGGTAGTCTGATGTATATAAACAAATGCTTTGTCGGGATAGGTTTGCTCCAGCCGGGTAAGGTCTTCCGGTTTCAGACCCATTCGGGTGACGCTATCCAGGAAAATGAAACTATAAGGAGTAAGGTTATCCGGCAACACGGACGCAACATCAAGGTTGGGGTGTGCTACATCTTTACTATTCAGCTTTTGCTGGAGTGTATAATCCAACCCTTCTTCCTTTGCAACGTACAGCACTTTACCATGATTGCGGGCCAGGTATCCGGCAAATTCAATGCACAAGGTTGATTTGCCCAGCTTTGGTTTTCCTGATACCATCCCTTTGAAGTTAGGGGAAGGATCACCGATCAGGTGATACCATTTCCCACGAAGCCCAATAGTATCAAACTCCAGGTCTGCGAAATCCATGCTGCTCATAATGGTGGGCTTTGGCTTTTGCATTTTGGGTTGACAGGCGCATCCTAATATTCCTTCCAGGCCATTCAATGCTGCTGTTTCAATTTCCAACGACTTCATTTGTTTGCCGGTGACAAAGGCTTTAAGGTTCTTTTTTATTTCATACATTTCTACGCTGTAAGGGTCGTTATCCGGTATCTGTCCCCTTTCAATGGCCCGGTTGATCTGCCCAAGTAATTGTTTTGCTTTTTCCTTTACTCCCAATTTTCCGTTCAAGCCGATGTAGCGTTTGATAAAACCGATGGATGCTAAAACTTTTTCTGATCCGGTCAGCTTTTTCAATGCCTCGTAGGTGTCAGGCTTTAGTTCAATAGCAATTTTGGTCTTCATTGAATTATATATATCAATGAGTTTGTTTTGAATGAAGCTGATTTGTTCTGCATACGAAGATGTTTTCCGGATACGTTTTTCTACAATGGCTTTTTGCAGGGAATTAATAAAGCGTAACAGCTCATCTTTTGTTTTAGTCTTGCCATTCAGATTGACAAACCGACGGATAAACCGGAGTTCATCCGGTATGCGTTCTACCATGACCGCCTGATCGTGGTCATTGATTTTTCGGCTTGTTCTTTTTTTGTTTTCTTTTGGGTTATTATGCTGATTGATGTCCGGGTTTAAAATATCAGTTTCCCGAATGAATGGTTGCGCTTTTTTTTCTGGCAGATTCTTATTTGTACTACTATGCCTGACCTTTTTATTGTTGTCTATAAACTCGTTTAATTTTTCCAGATAGGTATCAATCGTCTTTTTTATCGAGATGCTGGAATGGTAGAGGCTCCAATTATCTCCCGAAGAAGTGGCTTTCTCTAAAAATTCATGCCCCTTGCGCAACGCTTCCGGTAGTGATGAAAAATCTATCTTTTTAATTTCTTTACTGTAATTATTTGTGGTTATCATGGGATGTAAAATTTATGCGGCCAGTAATTCTAATTCAAGTATCAGTGCTTCCGCTTCCAGTTCTAATAGGTTTATATTATCGGGTGTTTCTTCATTGCTTTCTTCATCCGGCAGCAGGATGGGTTTTCTGTTTGAATACCGGCCGCCTGTATCGAGCTTCAGGTCACGGACCTGTGCAGAGTGAACAGTAACTGAACAACTATGATTTGCCTGCAAAATTTCTACCAGTTTTTCAATGTTTCCGGCTGGCAGCATTGCTACCATCGAGGTAGATGTTTTTTCAAAATTGTTCTTCTCTACGAGTTCAAGGATGTCTTTATCGAGGTATATGTCGCCGCCTTTTGAACGGGATGCTGATACAACGATTTTATAGTCATCTCCTTTACGAAAAAAAGAAATCCCGTTGTTGGTAACAATCTGGCCATTTTGCGTAATAGATTTTATTAAAGGCAGGGCTTTCAGAATAGGCACAACAATTTTATCCTGTACCTGCTCGCCCGGGTTCCAGTTCTCTGGCAACAGGATGCCCTTCCTGGTTTCTTTATTACCGGTAGTATAGCTGACCAGTTTTCCTTTAAAATCACTGAACGCCTGTAATAAGTTTCCTGTGATAATGTGCCTGATCTTCCGGTCTACATTATTTTGTTTAGTGTACTCTTCCCACTCGTGGAGCAATACGTTCATGGCAGGCTGTGTCGTATCTGCACTGCTGCCAATAATAGCCAGGATCTCTTCATTGTAAGAAGCAGGCATAGCGAGGTATTTGCTGCTGTTGGCAATTGCAAAGCGCAATTTCATTGCTGAGGGTGCATAAGGATTCTTCTTTTTCTTATCAATGACGAGTCCAAGAAAAACAGCAGGAACAGATTCCTTACCGCCATCATAAGAATCAACCGGGTAACTTAACAGTCTTCCGGGGTAGAAAAAATTCATTGTTTTTACAATGTAATGGCGGCGATTTTCAAACGTCCTTTCAATAGCAGCAAGTTGTGCCTCTCTTGCCTGATCTAACTCCTGTTGACGTTGCTCGATTGCTTCATGCCAGGCGGCTTCACCTTCTTTCTCCAGGATTTTCTGTATCTTTTTTTCTGCGGCAATACTCATCCTGAGCATATCGTATTTTGCATGGGCATCTGCCTGTTCTTTAGCCAGACGTTCTTCTATGCCTGTTTTATAATCCCGGATATATTCCTGTTGAATTTCCTGCGGCTCTTTACCTTTCAGGCTTTCATTGATCAGATTCTCCAGTTCGGATTTACTAAAAGGCTTTTTGAGTACATTGGCTTTGACAGTTTCCAGAACGCTGTCATCACCAAAAGCACTATCACTGCCTTTGCCCATTTTGATAACCCTGCTGGCTGTTGTTTCTGCTTCAAGGTTCATAGCTTCTACTTCAAGATCGTATTCACCGACCTGCTTCATATAGTCCACGTAGTCATTATAACGTTCCGCTATTTCATTATAAAAATCTTCCTGCATTTTTGTAGAAAGTACGGCAACCCGGCCTGACACCCGGTGAGCCGCTTCTTCCATTGCAGCCGAACGTCCATCACTATCTTCTCCCGAATCCGATAAATGCAACGGGTCATCCAGCAGATCATTGATGTCTTTGTTTTCCATTAAATACTCCTTCACGATCTTGTCTCCGTATTTATTCAGGAAGTCAGGCACGTCCAGTATTTTGGTAGATTGTTTCTGGTTGGAGGTCGTATTGGCATCTAATGATTTCAGCTTTTTTTGCAGCATCATCATCAGCCTTTTTTCTGCCGGTATTGCAGAAGTCACATAATCATAGATCGGTTTTAAGATTTGCCCAGTGCGGTTGATACGGCCACGTTTCTGTACTTCGGTCGATATATCCAGTTCTGCCTGTAAGACGATCATCGCCCTTTGTCGCACCTGGCCTGCAGGGACTTTTGCCGTAGGGATAGCATGAGCGGAGGCTCCCGTACTGCCGGATTGGTTAATCATGAGCACATCCACCTCGTTATTATTAAACTGCCGGAAAGCATCATTTGTGTTGATGCGTTTGCGTGCAAGTACAATACCTTTCCCTGTTTTCAGGTTTACCTGCACTTCGTATTTACGGCCTGTTACTTCTGCCACGCTATAACCGGCATCTTTGAGTTTTTTGATAATGACATCTATGGGTGAGATACTGATACCGGTTGATACTGTCATTATTTTTTCCATGATACGCTGGTAATCCTGCTGCGCACCTTTGGAAAGTTCATTAAGCTCAAACCGCTTATAAACCGGATTGCCGTCTATATCCTTTTCGGTGTAACGCATGATGCCGTCTAAACCTCTGCGTAATACTTCGGCAAAATCAGTGTTGATCATATCGCCATCGCTAACAGGTAATCCGTGTTCTGTTTCCATGCTTTCAATAAAACTGCCCATAGTGGAAGCAAATGCAATGACGGGCTTCTTGCCTTCTTTTAACCGGGCGATAGCTTGCTCTGCAACGGCTTCCGCTTTTAGTGAAAACAGCATTTGATTGATGACCTGAAAAACTTTGGAGAAGTAGGGCAGGTTATCTACACCTGCCTGTGATGTACCTTCTCTGACGGATATTTCTTTACCTTCTGCTACGGCAATATTATCGAGTTCTTCCACCATTTTATCTATATACAAACCTTGAAAAGCAATAATGTCCCTGAGTATTTTGGTGATATTATCAGAGATAGCCCGGTGTTCTTCGGCTTTGTCATCAAGAGAAATATAATTGACTTCTACACCTTCAAAACTTCTTTCCCGGCGCATCATCTGTCCTTCAGCCACGAGTTGCGAAGACAAGACTTCCTGTAAAGCAACACCACCTTTGGTAATGGCCGCCACCAGGTCGTCTTTGGTCATATTACAATCAGCGATGGCCGTCTTCATCGCATAGATGGGCATATTATCGGGCCGTTTGGCAAAAGTAGCAGAAAGGAATACTACACCTTTTGTATGCCTGATCACGCCCTGCATAAATTCCCCGGTGTTGGAAGAGCCGGACGAATTATGTGCTTCGTCCATGATAAAGATGTTATCTGCCGCAATGGCCCGTAGAAAATTTGGCTTCTCCGGTTTTTTCTCCGCCGAATTGAATTGAGTGTATGTAGCCAGTACAAAGTCATATTTCGGAGGCACTTCACGGGAAGCAATAATGTTCTGCTGTTCGCTTACCGGCGGGGCCTGGTAAATAATTTCGCCGTCCTCATCTTTAATATCTGTTTTGCTCTCCCGGTTATTCACTATAAAAGGACGTAAATGCGCTGATCCTATAGCAGCCAGGTCACGATAAATATCACTGAACAGGTTGGCCTTTTCAGTAAGGAAAACAGGTTTCAATCCCTGTAGAACGGCATAGCGGATCATGGAAGCAGCAATACGGCCTTTGCCGATACCGGTTTGATCGCCAATGATCATTCCTTGTCCTCTTGCTTCGATGTTATAGATAGCCATTGCCACGGCATCAATCTGTTCGGCAGATAACACTTTACAAAGTGCTGCTTTGTTAGGATAGCGAAGGCGGTGACGGACAAAGTTATCCATGTCACCGCCTACTTTATCCTGGGCGAACTTTACGGCTTCATGTGTTTCAAAAGCCATGCTATCCGGTACTTCTGTATTCAATACGATACAGGCATCAGAAGCCGGTATATACGGTGCGCCAAGATCAGGTTGTTCCCCGTCCATCCATCTTTTTAAAAAGAACGCCTCATCTTCCAGTTTTTTCCAGTTGGTTGGTTTGCCATTGGGAATCAAAGCGTATTCAATACCGGCATTTTTCAATGTTTCTAAATATCCGGCCATTACTATTTTAGAGATCCCTGCTATCGTGTATTCATAATCAGGGCCTTTGGTTTTAATATGCCCGATGCGAAGTGTTTTTGCCAGCGTAATAGCATCTTCGTTAAAAGCAACAAAGGTTCCCGGTGTTTCCAGCAAAAGCAATTCGCCGGGGAAAACGGTGCGGAGTTCCTTGTATCTTATAAAAAGCTGATCGTGATCTGCAAAGTCGTCCGGATCAGTAGTATCAATTCCCGTAAAAGCATGTGGGTTTTCATTTTGCAATACCTGATAACCTGTATCCTGTAACTTTTTCCTGAAAGCTGCGACCTGATCGGCGGTCAGGGAAAGCCCATATACTTTTTTACCCTTGATGATGGCAAAGAGTGTAAGAGGAACGGAGAATATATAGTTTATCCGTTCTGCATCTAAGTCATAAGTTTCATATTCTCCGGTACGCTGGTTTAGTACCAGGTATAGCTGGTACGACCTGGAAGCATGTCCTGCTTTATAATAGATATAATTCTGGTACATTGTTTTGTCAACGTTTCCCGGCACAGCAGGAAAATCACCCAAAGTGTTAAGCAGTTCCAGTTCTAAGGCCAGTGCTTCGGCTTCCAGTTCCATTCGTTTCATATTATCTATGTTGGGGGATTCTAATTTATCAGCAATGGCGGCTTTAAGCCCGGAATTTCTAATAACAGCGAGGTAATAATCTGATCTTGCTGCGTCAAATTTTGCTATCCGTAATTTTTTCCCTTCATAATGCAGTTCCCCTGCTTGCCCAAAACCGGCTTTTATGATAACTTGTGTAGCATCATCACCAAAGCTGTAATAGTGTTCTCCGTTGCGTACAAATAAAACAGCATCGTGATGCTTTGGTTTCAGTGAGGTATATAGCTGATAAAGGGGAAGAAAAACTTCACCGACAATGGGAACTTTGAGGGGTTGGTCGGTTGCATCCATCACCCGCTCAAATAATTCATCAAAAGTATTTACCTCTTTATCGGTTTCAACGTTATAGACGGGTGCATTTCCAAAAGGGGTTTTCTTCCTGCCGTTTATTAAAATCAGCCGGACATCGAAGGCTGTTCCTTGACGGGAATACAGCTTATGTCCATTGATATTGATAATATCAGCAACATTATAACGGCTATACAAATAGTTTAGGAAGATGCGCTGTTTACCCGCCTGCACCCTTCCTTTATCATCCCACCGGGTATGGCCGCCAATGATGATAGCAGCTTTGCCATACGATGCCATTGTATCCAATGCCCGGAGTGCCATCACATGCTCCAATGCTTTTATGCCAAATGTTTCATAGTATAGCATTGCTTCCATATTTCCGAAAGGCGGGTTCGTTAGCACTGCTCTATATAATCCTTGCTTACCTGCAAATGGTTTGGTGGCATCCAATGCGGTAACATCAGCAAATCCTTGTGTTAGCAGGTTTCGGTTACGGACAGGATCAATTTCATTCACATATACCCGTTCCGGTTTTGCGGCAATAGTGAGCAATCCATTTCCTGCGGAAGGCTCAAAGGCAAATCCTCCGTTGAACTGTAATTTATCCAGTTCACAAAAAACACCTGCCAAATACCCGATGGGTGCAGGTGTAGAGTACTGTTGCAATAAAATACTTTGTGAAGTGCGGTGTGAGAGATTTACCTGCGAGTAATACAGTTCAACGATCTTATCAAACCTGTCTTTTACATTTCCTTCGCTGTGTGCCAGTTCTCTTGCCCGGTTTACAATCGCCAGTTCCGTTAGCTCTTTTACTTTTGTTTTATCGGTAATGTTAAAAGATGATGCCAGTTTCTCCAGTGTTCGTTTGTTATCGGAGGCTTTTTCACGAAGTCTTTCGCCGACAACTGCCAGATAGCCCCTTTCGTTTTCCGAAAGAATATTATTCAAATAGCCTCCAAAGGCATCACCGAAATCATGCGCTTCTTCCATCCATTCCCAATCAACGGCTTCCAGCAGGCTGTCCATACTATCATACCAGGGACTGTCTTTACCAAAACCAATTATCTTAACATAGTTTCCCTGCTTTCTAAACCCTTCCACCCCGATTTGCAGATAATATTCTCCCATCCAATTGAACTTTTCTTTAAAAGTGACGATCTGCCCTTTTTGCTTAACTGCTTTAATCTTCTTTTCCCGGCTGTCGTATTTTCTTTTAGTTTTTTTCATGTCTGGATAGGATTGGCTTTGTAAAATGCTCTTGCAAAGCCTGGTGGCGTTATGCTTCGTAATTCTTTTGTTCTCTCACTTTTTCCGCCCAATAGCTGTGTCCATGATCCCTGATTAGTAAACCTGACCGGCTTTACGATCTTGTCAGGTTTGGGCTTATTGAATTTGCCCCACAGCCCGGTTTTCTTGCTCCAGGGATCACCGTACCAATATGGTTCAAAATACCAGGGGCCAAATTGTTCCAATTCAGGAAGCAATTTGTTCAGCCTTCCCACCGGGTTCTCCATTGCCCAGAAAGAAGGCTGAAAATGCTCTACTATTTCAAGTGTACGTTTGACCAGCCGTAAACTTTCCCTGGTTTGACCTCTTTTATCTTTTTGTTTCCAGTATTGCGCCCCGCTTACTGCAAAATCAGTACAGGGTGGTGCCGCCAATATACCTGCAACCAGCTCCGGCGGTATGATCTGATAATTCCAGTTAAACACATCGAACCCCAATTTGCTTTCCACTTGCAGCACCCGGTATCCTGCTTTCCGGTAAGGAGCTGACCATATACCGCTATAATCGTATAGAGAAATAATAATCGTTCTTGCATCTGTTGCCTGCTTTAAGAACTGTAGCAGTCCCCGGATCTTCGTCAGTTTCATTCTATCGGACCCGGACCATTATCTGGGTAACCTTGCAGAAAAGTGGTTACCCATTGGTTTAGTATTCCCGCTAAATGCTCTGCGCCGAAAGTAGTAGGCTCTGATACATGATCTGCCTGCAAGTATATATTGTGCATACAGCAACCTGTATCAATGCGGAGCATGTTCTCTGCTACATACCGGATTGATCTGATATGATGTTTCATCAAAAAGAAGAACCCATCATCACTGATAAAGCGGATGCTTGAGCCGGTATCGAAAATTTGGTAACTCATTTCTTTAATTGATCTGCTAATGTGTCCCCGATGATGGAGCCAATAAAACCGCCCAGCATTACATAGGGTACTGCATCTTTCTTTGCGGACCTGGCATACCAATAGGCAAGCAGGGAAGCGAGTAAGGTGCTGGCTGATACTATTGTTTTTTCTTTCATCAGGGTTATCGGTTGGATAAATAATGTGTGGCAAGCCCGGTTACGATGGCTGAACTAATAGCCAGCCATTTACCTGCCGATCGCTGACGCTTGATCTTTTTGCGTAAGGAAAGATTGTCTTTTTCCAAAAAGGTTTGCTGTGAAAGCGATTGTGTAAAAAGAAGAGAAAGGCTACTGCTTTCGTTCTTCTGTAAAGCGATAATATTATCCTTTCCAGTGAGCAAGCTGTCCTGCTGTAGAATATAGGTTTCGTACAGGCTATCCTTTTGTTCTGCTTCTTCCAGAAATTCGCTGACCAGGATAACCAGCGAATCACAATTTTGCCCTTCGCTGTTTTCAGGGATTGATGAGGTAGAAGATTTTTTGATCAGTTCTCTTGCAGGAAAACCTGGCGAAGTGATCACCTTTTTTATGGCGGCGGCTTTGGTAGTAGTTTTGGCTTTTGCTGTTTTTAATTCCGCTTTGGTATTTCGCAGTTCTGTAGTAAGCTGCTTGTTCCGCTTTTCTATCTCTGTGATGGCAGTCTGATAATGCGCATGAAGGCTGTCTGCCTGCGCTTTTAAAAGCATTGCCTGCCTTACCGCAGGCTGCCCGGAAGAACTGTTGCAACCGGCAGTAAAAATGAAAGTTGTACAGCAGCCGAGTACAAAACAGATCAGTGCAATAGCGATGGACGATCTTAGTCGTAGTGAGATCATAGGATATAGATTTACGGTTTATAATTTTGTTTTCTTTTCTATGGAATAGCCGAAACATCCGGCACTGACCATGCTCACAAATGCCCATAACATAAATTCAGGCACATCAAGCCGGAAAAACTGTTGGGCGATCCAGCTTATGATCAGCACCACAATGAACAGAGCGGTCGCCAGTTCACGCAGGGAAAAATTGCCATCCTTGTCCCGGAACAATTGCAGTAAAAAAAGTATGATGCGCTTTTGTTTCATGGTTTGACAATTTGATATGCAATAAAGCCAGCCCCGATACCAATGCCGATACCTGCAAGGCTGATCACTAATTTCTTTTTCTCATTCCGGGCAAAGGCCCGTTTGTCCATCAGCGTATAAGTAAAGCTGTTGCCATATAGCTGGCGGTGCTTTTCACATAACTGCATGAACAGGTTGAAATCATTTATATTGGCCATCACCTGGCATCCCGCTGAATACTTGTCTATGTCTTTTGTAGTTCCGTTCACCGATGCCCGGTGAATATTAATGCCAAACATGCCGGTATCAGGTCTGCCATTCATAAAGTCCAGCACCGCATTGCGGTCATAGTCACGCAATACACTAACCGGCCTGCGTTGCACGAGAGCATAATATTTTCCCTTATGAAGTCCAATTTGATAAGCTCCCAGGTATTGCCCTTGTGAAAGGATGGCCGTTCCTTGCGGATGCATGGGCGATTGTAACCAGTAAGTTCCCGGATCAGTCGTAGCAGGGAATAAATAGTGAATCCATTTTCCCAGGTTGTTTTTAAAGAATACGTGTATTTCATCATCAAACCTGTTTGATTCAACACTATCCGACCTTATGCCGATGATGTTTAACTCGTAAGGTCTTGTATAAACTTCATAGGTATGATTGGTGATCGCTTTTACAATCGCTGCCAGCATATCAGGCGGCTTTTTTTACCGGCTGATAGCTTTTCAACCATTCCGTTACATCAAAAGACGGGCAGCCCTTTATCCATTCAAAGGGGTCTATCACTCCATTCTTATTGGTATCGGTACTGAAATCCCGGTGACCCCTGATGATAGCATCAGGATATTTTTTTGCCAGTTCCAGCAGCTTGCCGTACATCGCTTCTTTTTGCTGCTCTGTGCGATTATCCAGCGGTTTTCCGTTTGCATCAATGCCGCCGATATAGGAGATATGAATGGAATGCCGGTTATTTCCTGCCACTCCGTTGGCGATATTTTCTTCCGGGGTAATAGCAACGATCTCGCCATCCCGTTTGATGATATAATGATAACCGGGATTTTTCCATTGCAACACTTTTTTCCAGTAGCGTTGTATGCTTTCAATGGCAGCAGTGACAGGAGTAGCAGTGCAATGCACGACCAGGTATTTAATTGTTCTCATAGGATAGAATAAGAAATGAGTAATGTAATGGCCTAAGCGGAGATGGACAGGTCAGGCTCATAATTGCGCAGCCAGTCCTTTACCGAAAAGCCGGGGCAGTTAGCAGTGGCATCCAGTTCATCGTGCCCGCAAATGCGTGATGCCGGATATTTTACGGACAGGGCTACCAGTTTATTAAAAAGAGCTTCTTCCTGCATCGGGGTACGGGTATCACCGAGAGAGCCCGCTTTGTTGCGCCCTCCTGTATAGGCAATATGTATTGCTTCGTTGTCCACATCCGGCAAATGTTTAATGACTGCTGCTTCAGGATATATCCTTTTGATCTCGCCGTTTCTTTCCACCACAAAATGAAAGAATCCATAATGCTGGCTGATCTTGGGATCAAAGGTTGCTGTGTTGTGTACAATGATAAGTTTGATATGTCTTTTCATAGAGATTGTTTTATAGTTGCTATTGCAGGTATCGGATAGATTTTGTTTGCACAAGAAAATATTTACCACCGTTCTCAAACAGTGTATAATCCAGGCGTTTGCTCACTTCGTTGCCAAGTACCATACGGGCAGGAACTTTCACCCCTTCAGCAGCATTGATCCAGACGGTTGTCGGCTCTGTGGTCATTACGGGCAGGCCGTCAAGTCCTGACAGGCTCCATTTACTGCCATCATATTGCAGCCCCATACGCAAAAACTCCAGGCGGATCGCTTCTTTTTGTGCAGTGCTGGCGAATGTGTTGAGCAGTCCGTTCACAATTGTTTGCCGTACTGCACCAAGCCGGTATTGCTTAAATACTTCATTGGCTTTTGTATAGTCATCTACCGATTGCATTTGCTTCAGAAGGGACAAAACTTTTGAATAATTTTTTGCTGCTGCCGCATTGTATAGCCCTTTGCCTATGTCCCCGCTTTCCGGTTTGCTTCCCTGCGTCAGCACATAAAAAGTGCTTTCGTTAATGGTAATGGGTAACCCAGCCTTTTTAAGGGCGGCGACAGTTTCAGAACCAAAGTCGCCATCTGCACCATATTTCGGAAGGATGCTCTTCCCGTATTTACTAATGAGGGCTTGTTGCAATAACCGGACATTGCTACCCTTGCTTCCTTTCTTCAAAGGAAAACCTGATGCAGCAGTATTGTTGCCTGCGGGACTACTGCTGTACGTGGAGTTGCTATTGCTTGTTGCAGGTTTGACAGGCGGCACATAAGGAGGTACATAGGGAGGTGTGTAAGTAGGTATAGTTGCTGTACTTCCACTTGTTGAGGGTATAATACCTGATTGCAGCAACATATCGAGATCTCCCGTTTTCTTTGCCTCCCTTTTCTTCTTAAAGTATTGCCAGCCGAAATAACCCAGGATACCCGCCGCACTGATCGCCACAGACGCAACAATGATCTTTTTCGTTTGCTTTTTCTTTGAAGAAGATTGACGGGTTGCTCTGCTCTTTATGTTCGTTTTCCTTGTTTTCATGCTTGCGGTTTTTTCATAATGATGTCCATCGTTGGAACAAACTCCCAAAATTCCAACTCGCTTTTAAGGTCTTTAACCAGATCATTGTTATAGAGTGCCTGGTATGCCTGTGCCGTTTGCCAAAAATCTGTTTGTGTGCGCATTTCCATTAACACGGCCTTAATGGCATCTTCATCTGTTCCTGGGATCATCCAATACGTTATGTCAAAAGCTGCCTTTAATCTTTTAGCCCATGATTGATATTGCAAGGGGTTGGACTGTGGCAATGCTACCGTGTTCCCTGTTTCCGGTTTGGCTGCAATGATGGCCAGTATTTCGTTGTACTCGCTTGTCGTCAGTTCGCTCTGCATGTCGGCCATCATGCTACGGGCATACAATTTTTGATATGAATTAATCACCTTTCGCATGGCATCCTTACTTGGAACAGCCTGCAATGTTTTTCTCAGCGCCTCTTCATCTGTTCCCCAACTCATCCAGTTGTCATTTTCAAAAGCCATCCTGATTTGCTTGGCAAATGTGGCTGGGTTACCGTCTTCATAAGTTTTCTTCTCTTCCGATGTAGACCTGGCTTTTCTTATTAAACTCCTGCCGATAAAGAAACTTCCACCGATCACAACCAACCCGACGATACCGTATGTTAGTTTTTCTTTGAGGGTAAACTCATCGGTGTTATGGGTGGAAGTTTCTTCTGTTTTCATAGGAGAATAAGGCAAATGATTTACTATAAATTACACTCCCAGGTATTGTTTTGCCAGTGCTGTTTTTACCGGATCATGCCTGATAACATAAGCCAGCTTTACCAATTCTTTTTCATTCAGCCGGGAAGCAAGCGTAGTAAGTGCCTGCATCTTTGCTTCTGCTTCTTTTTCTGTTTTGGCTTCAATGCTCATGGAGTATTGATATTTTTTCATTTGTAATTTTTTATTGTTTTTTTGCCAAATGGAATTCGCCAAATAATCATCATGGGTGGTGACAAGCATTGTCATGGCTCATTTCATGTGGTTTCTTTTTTTGTGTCAATGTTCAGCAGGCTGGCCACTGTTTGCAAATGGGTGGGTTCTTCCGCAAACTTTCCAATGATCTGCATGATGATCTCCAACTGGCCGTTATCAAAGACGGCTTCTAATTGTTGAAACAATTCTATGTGTCTTTGATCGGGTATAGGAGGACGCTGCTGTTTCTCAAAACTGGCGGCTACCGGTTCAGTAACCTGTTCTGCAGCCGGTGGCGCAACAATGCCGCCTAAACCCATCCGCTCTAATGTTCCTACATTCTTTGCTGCCATACGCTCCAGCACGAGGCTACCCAGTTCCACCAGGTCAAGTTTTCCCAGCTTATGTTTATTGCTGTTGGCCTGTTCTAATTGTCCCTCCAATAACTCTGCATACTGCTCTGCTTCTTCCAGCTGCTTTTTGGTTTCTTCCAGCTCCTGTTTTATTTGCCTGGCTTCATGCTCCCGGTCACGGGCCTCCAGCTTTTCCTGGATCATGCCTTCCAGTTCGCCCAACCCGTTCAATGGTTTTTCCATCCGGCTGCGCTGGATATAATACACGTACTGGTCATTGCGTGGAGATGTCAACGAATAATAAATAAGTATGCGGATTTTTTCGCTGTCCTCATTTATGTAGTATTCATAGTTTTCAAACTCCTTTACATCTTCCGTCTTTGGTACAACTTTCAACCCATCTACAAAAATCTCGAAAGGTCGTGCCTGTCCTTTTGCTGCCATCTCCGTCAAAAGATGCTTGAGCTTGTCAATTTTTAACTGATCGTATTTCTCTGTTGTTATGGGCATTGGTTACAATTAGTAGGTGTGACCTGGATGAGCCGGACATGATTAGTGAACATTGATTGATTGATCAAAACAATATCCCCCCTGTGTTCATACTCTAATTCATTAATGTTATTTTCTGCCAGGTCGAAAATGGCGGTATCGCTTTGCACACGCAGATCACAATAAGGTTCTATCAATACAAAGAATTGATCGTATCCATCAACTTTTCTCTGTTCATGTGGCTGCAATACAAAATGCCTTACTCTTACTGTGTACTGATCGCCATAGCACAGCTCGCAGGTTCTGCGCTTTATATATTCCAATGCCAGATCAGTTGTCATTTGTACATTTTTCAATCCAGAAATAAAGAGTTAATTCGTATTCCAGTTCTGTGTACGCATTGAACCCGTAACTGTCCTCATATAAACCCTGTATCAGGCCGGGGTTTACATTGATACCTATTTCTTCTCTTCGGCTGCAGTGCATCCAAGGTTTTGGCACATAACCTTGTAAGGCGATTCCTTCATACTGCTCCTGGTTATGGTCTTCTATCAGGTGGCCCTGATAAAAAAGTCCTTCGCAAAAGTTGTTTCTCAGGCTCAGTTTTCCTATCAGCTTGTTTTTATACCGCTTGAATGAAGGGTCCATGAACCATCCTCCTGGCTCTTCAACAAACATCCGGCTCACGTACGCATTGCCGGATATAATCCTTGCATCGTATTCTAATCCAATTAACCTTCGGGTGTCTTTGGGCAGCCGAACCTGGAAACTGACACGCTGGCCTAAACGGGGGATTAAAATCTTGTGTACTATGGCTTGCTCTATTATCATGTCAACTCGGTTATTTCGCAGTCGAGGTAAAGAGATACCCGGTAGTTAGCAAATGCCAAGAGGATGTGTGCATTATCTTTATATTCCACTTTTACCTGGCCATTGCCTGGTTCCAATCTGCACAGCTTATAATAGCGATCATTGGGAGAAACATTTACGCCGCTCATCAGTAATTTGGCTGCATAACCTTCCGGGAAAATTTCCTGGCGGTTCATTTCTATCTTACAAAAACCCCGATAAAATAGGAAATCATCTCGGTCGCTTTCGAGTAAAAGGCCATGCACCTTAATAATATTTTTGTCCAGTTCAAACGTTTTGGAATGAACCGCATTTTCCTGCGTGATCTCGATGTCATATCGTTTCTTAACTCTTGTTATCATGATTAAGACATTGTGTTTAATTTTCCTCCGGCCCTGACATAGAACCGTAAAAGGTCTTCAATGCTTTTTTCGTTCTGTCCATACCCGGCCCCGGGAAGTGAGGCCCATATTTTCCGGCATTTGTAAATAGCATCGGCAATCTTTCCCTGCAATACATCCGTTAGTGCCGCTTTTCGTCTGACCAGCTCTATGGCTGCTTTGTTCTGTGAAGCAGGTGTAAAATCAATCAGCGTTAAATCCTTTGCGAGTGACTGCCAGGTGTTGAACAAAAACTGGTAGGCTCCTGCTGCTGTGCTGGTAATGCCCCATCTTGAAACACGCTGGTTGGGATGCCGGTCGTATGAATGAAACAATCCCCCTCCGTATAATAACCGGTACGCATTTGCTCCGTGGGTGCCTTCCGAATACTGTACCATGAGGAGGAAGGCTGCCAGGTTCTGCAGGGCAGTACCGGGTTTAGCTGTTTTACTGTTTGCTGCCATTACAATAGAAGGAATAAACAGGGCGGCAGCTACTGCCGCCCATTGGTATCTGTTCAGCATCCTTTACGGAGTGGTCACTGTACCATGCAGCCCGGCATAGATATAAGTGTTAGCTGCCACGCCATCCATGCTACCCAACTCAACGGTCATTTCGATGAGAATATCATCTTCGATGAGGCGGGGATTAGCCAACTTGTAATAACCTATGGGGACCTGGTGATAAGAAGCGGTTTTAAAAACGGCGTTGGAAGTCTCCGGCACGATCTGCTTTTTATTGGACTTCAGGGAGAACTCGCCGTTAGCGATAGCATGAAAGGTTTCCAGCCCTTTATATTCCGTTGAGATGATCTTTTCTTTTGTGCCATCGGCAGAAACGCCCGCCAGCAGGTAGATACCGCTTACCAGGAATGCCTGGTTCTTGGGCAGCTTGGCATTGGAAAGATTACGCAAACCGATTTCCTTATCATCCTGCGTTTCAAAAAGTTTTATTGTTTTTGAGGTAACGGGCTTAATGGAATAGATCGTCATATCTGCCAGCCGCAGGTTGCCGCTGGAAAGCCCTTCTTTAATGTGTGCAGGCAGTTCACCAAAAAACTTTTCCATTTCTGCACGGCTCCCCTTGCTTGCGGCACCCGTATTAGCCAGTTTGTTTACGGTGCGTTGACGTTTTACCGGGTTCATCCGGCGCAGGGCGCCCAGCAGTTCGCCGTCATCAATACCGTCAATGCCGATCAATGCACCAGCGTTGCCGTATTCTTCGATTCCGTCCAAAATTCCTAACATAGTGATATGGTTTAAAAATTTAAAAAATTATTCAAAGAGTAGGGATGTAAAAGAGAAGGGTTAATAATTCTGCTGTTCCAGTTCACCCATATCAAGATCATAATCGCTTCCTGCTAATCGTCCCTGGAATTGCCGGGCAGATTCAGCGATCTGCTCTTCGATATCATCGAGTGCAGCAAGGCTGCCGTTAAAGGAATTATCGGGATAACTGAAATATTGTAATTCTCCTATGCCTGCAACATCAGCCGCTTTTTTTCTGAGCAGCTTATCGAGGTATAGCTTTTCTGAAAAAGTTTCCCGGTAAGTTTTAAGCCGTTCTTTGATACCGTCCAGCCCTTCCAACCCATTTACGGCATTTCCTTTCTGAAAACCATTGGAAGCCATCATACCTACACCAAAGAGTTGTAACAGCTTACTGTCCGTGTAATGTCCCATACCGGTGGCGGCGATACCGGCCAGCAGGGACGGCCGGCCAATAGCAGCACCAATGAAGCCGCCGCCTAATACTCCTACCAGCAGGCTAAGGCCGGTTTCCATGACCGTATTTTTTACATTGCCTTTGGTCGGCAATCCTTCATTTATCCCGGCCAGGAAACCTTTTTTAGCCGCCTTTTTCTGGTATTGGTTTTTCTTTGCTTTTGCCATGTTATATAATTCGTTTGAATGTGATAGGATGTTGTTTACAAAAGAGCGATCTCCTGTCTATGTCCATATTTTTTGCGTCCTGCTTTACCTTTCTTTTTGCGCTTGCGGGGCAGGCCTGATAAGCCTGAAGATTTAGATGTTGGTTTATGCGCAGCTTTACCCGCTTTCATCAGTTTGTAACCCACAGCAATCAGTATGATGCCTCCGGCCCCGATTACTACCGGCTTTAACCACTTTTTATTTTTGTCCCAAAAACCTTTTTTATCAGGATCGTTATTGGTTCCGGTACTGGATGATGTCATATCCCGGCTGAATTGCCCAAGCTAATGCTATACTATCTAATTGTATAGCAATTTCATAACCAAAAATCAAACACAATGACCAAAAAATTTGTATTGCCTGTGTTTGCTGTTATAGCAGCATTGGCAATTGTATTCGGTATGAGTGCATTTCAGATTGACAAAAAAGTAGTGGAAGAGCCGGTTTTAGATTACTACTTTGAGTTTAACCCACTACTTACTCCTTCGGAAGGAAATGTAGAAGCTCCTGGAAGCTGGAGCCAGGTATCAAACGCCGGAACTTGCAACCAGTCTTTGACAAGACCTTGCCGCATCAAAGTGCCTGCATCAGCAACTGATGATAATGGACCCGGTAATCCGAGAACACTTAAATCTACGGCATCAATCGTTGCTGCTCATTCAACTGGAGGAATGTACTATGTACAGGAAGATGGCGACATCACGGAAGCGTATAACCGGTCTAATTGATGTTCTCATTTTTGTGTAGGTTTAATTAAAAAAATGGGCCACTCTGTCATGAGTAGCCCATTTTTTAGTTTTGTATAATTCCGGAGTTTTGAATCACATCCCTTGGCAGCAAGAGTGCATACCTTTTATCATTGGGAGGAAGTTCAAATAATTCCCCATTGATGTTGCGTTTCAGTATAAAAGAAGCTGATAAGATATTGACCCTTTTAATATCACTCCATCTTATACCACGCATCACTAATTCTTTACGCCTTTCTATCAAAAGAATATTCAGGGCTTCCTCTTGGGTACCAGCCTGGATATCATTAAATGTACCTGTAAGCCACCTACTACGCAATAGCGTATTGAGATCATCTATTCCTCCGGCAACATCGTTTAGCCTGATTTTGCATTCAGCCCTGATAAGCAATACTTCATCGGTAGCCAGTCCTGAAAACAAGTTATTGGCACTGGCCGCATAACTGCCCTTAAAACGCCGGTAACCGGACGGATTTTGTAAGAAAAAAGTCTTTTTTCTCAAATCATTGTCAGTATAACTATCGAACAAAGTAGTGTCAATATTTGCTCTTACGGGTGCATGGAGTGCGACAGTTCCGTTCATTTGCGTATAAAAAATAACTTCTTTGTTGAACGGGGAAAAAGGAACCGAACTATTAACAGAAACGGTATTATAATCCAACAAATCGTTTTGTATGGAAAGGCATAAGTCAGCATACCTGTATGCACTGTCATATTGATTGATGGAAAGATAGGCTCTTGCCAATAATGCAAATGCTCCGGATTTAGAGGGGCGCATGACATGCTGGGGCTGTTCAGGAAGATAAGAAGCAGCCAGTTTTGCATCTTCCATGATTCGGCTATAGGTTGCTTTAACTGATGAACGGACAGACAGCGTATTGAAGTCTGCATTGTCTCTTATTACAATTCCCAGGTCAGTGTTTTCAGTGGCCGGATTATAAGCTTTTGCATAAGTCCAGGCAAGATTAAGAAAGTGATATGCTCTGAAGAACAGTGCTGATCCCATCACATTATTCCAGCTTAATGCATTGTGATCAGTTCTATTTATTTTATTTAGCCCTTCTATACTAAGGTTAGCATTGTACACAGACCTGTAACCATGTGACCAGTCGTTAGCAAAGTAATAATCATCATTAGGCAGCCATGTATAAACGTGTTGTTCTCTTGTTGGGCGGCTGGCGTATTCAGTATTCGCTAAAAAGTAATCGTCAGCGGAAGATTCCAACAGGGAAGGTGTCGTTCGGTTCATATTTGCCGCATCATCCAGAAGGCTTTGAAAATCTTCGATAGTTGTGGGTACAACTAAAGAATTATCCGGCTTCTCTTCCAAATATTTTTTGCAGGAGATAAATTGGGAACTAAAACTCATTAACAGAACCAGTCTGATTATATGGAGATATAATGTATGTTTCATGATATTTTTTTGATTAAAGTGTTAAACTAATACCTAATGCCCATGCTGTTGTTGGACGGATAGATGAGGGATAATCAGGATCAAGTTTTTCCTTATTAGCCCGCCACAGGATGCCGACATTTGAAACATTGGCGTATACTTCCCCGTCACTAAAAATGCTTTTTGTCAGAAATTTTGGTAAAGCGTAGGAGAGATTTATATACTGCAGCCGAATATGGTCGCCTTTCAAAATATTTACTTCTGATAATAAATAAAAGTCATCCCTTAACGAAGGGTTGGGATAGACAAAAGAAGGAACAGTGGTTATTAATTCATCCCCCGCTTTTTGCCACCTGTTGGCATAGTCTTTATGACCTGCACCAGAGTGGATCAGTGCATCGTACCTGATAGAAGATTTGCGAAAAAAGTATTTAAACCTGTAGGAGATATTCACCGCCAGTGTAAAGCGGGAAAAACCAAACTGGTTGATAAGCGACCCGAATATTAACGGTGACCCCGAACCTTTATAGACAATATTGCCTTCCAGCCCTTTTACAATTCCTTCATTGGCGATAGCTGAATAATCGCTACTCAATTCGCCATTTACATAGCCTTGTGGATTGCCCTGGTTATCTAATCCTCCCCACCTGTAAGCCACAATGCCATACATCGGTTTACCTACAACAGGAATAATGCTGTTGCCTCCTCCGAGGAGCGAAGCCATTGAACCGGCTGCTGCGGATAAATATTTTGTCGTTCTGCTTTCAGCGTAATTAAACAGCAGATTGGTAGCCCATTTGGTTCGCCTGTCTATGATCTTACCGGAGAGGTTAAGCTCCCAACCATTACCGGACATATTCGCTACATTTTTTGTTATCACATTATTGGCTCCCCAGGTCGTGTAATCATAAGCCGTTTCCCCGTACAGGTCACTGCCTTTTTTACGGTAATAGTCAACCGAACCAAGCAGGATATTATTTTTCCATGCAAAGTCAACACCCATATTGGTTTGGAAGGATTGTTCCCAACGCAAATTTGGATTGTTAAGGGATATCACCCTCCCATACGGAAAATTTGTTGGGGAAGTTCCCGGAAAATAACGTGCAATAGGCAGGGCTGTCCTGGTCAGGTCAACGTTTCCGCTATAACCATAGGAAAATCTCAGCTTTAATGTTTTTACCTGTTTTAGGTTAAAGAAATTTTCGTCTGATAATTTCCAGCCCGCACCCAGCGACCAAAGCGGTTTCCATTTATCATTGGTGCTTACCCCAAAAATATTTGAGCCTTCCTTTCTTGCACTTCCATACAAAGAATAACGGCCATAAAGACTATAGGAAAAGTTGCCATAAAAACTGGCAAACCTGTAATTGGTATTTTTTAAAGTACCATTACTCCCGATACTCTGGTAGCTTCCTGTAATAAAAGTCGGATAAGTATTTACCAGATCAACATCCGAGTATGTCAGCGGATCAGCGGTATAACCGTACAAGGTGTTTCCATCACCCCTTTCTTTTGTTTGCCTTATTTCTGCACCAACCATTGCGGACAGTTCAGGGATACGCCATTTTTTATGAAAATTAAACTGGCCACGTAAAGTTCCGGATGCTGTTATTGACCGGTTGCTGGTTCTGATTCCTCCCGGTGGTACAATATATTTTACCGTTCCGGTAGACCGGTTTAGCTGGCTGAACAGGTTAATGGTATTGCGGACAGCAAAACTTTCTTTATCAGCCAAACTCTCCATGTCTGTTGTTTGCTGCTGGTATTGGTAGCGGATATCAAGGTTCAGGTGGTTTGTCACTTTATAATGAATGCCCGCCGTTGCAAAAAGCTCGTTGATTTTTGTAGTCGATTTAACCAAATCAAATTCTTTAAGCGGGTAGTTTTTCCAGTCTAGTAGTTTTCCTGCACCTGCGGTATCTGTGTAGGTATCTCTGTATAAAGTTGCTACGGATAAGGGGGTTCCGTTTTCATCTGCCAGCCTGAAATAATTGAGATACCTGTCTCCCGGCCTCAATGTGCCAAACCCTTGTTTCCCTGATAATGACTGGCTGTTGGTATAGTAAACCGTCATATTTAATTGCAGGCGTTGGTTCAGTTTAAAACTGTTGGCAAGGTTTACATTGACTTTATTGTACCTGTCGTTTAATGTACCGGTATTACGGTCATAGGCCAGTGACAGCAGGTAAGAATGCGATTGACTGCCACCGTTTATATTAATACTATTTTGTTGTGTCACAGACTGGCGGTAGATATATTTGTCATAGTCATACCTGCTGTCAATACCTTTTAACTCATCAATTAAGACAGCGGAATCCGCCTGTGAAATAAACCCTTGTCTTCGCCTTAGAAAGACCTCTACTGCCGGTGTTAATGCCTGGTAGCCGGTATTTATTCTTGAATTAAAATACCCTTTACCAAATAAAAAGGCTTCCACATCAATATAGTCTGAACTTGTCATTTGCGGCAGGTAAAACAAGTCGGGCTTGTTTTGTACGATATAATTGGAGTGGAGTTGAATGCTTGTTTTCCTGTTGAATTTCCCTTTTTTTGTATTAATAACTATGACACCGTTGCCAGCTCTTGCGCCCCATATAGAAGCCGCCGCCGCATCTTTTAAAATACTGATGCTTTCTATGGTATTTGGGTTAATGTTCTCAATTTTCCCCTCATAGATAAATCCATCCACAACAATAAGCGGGTCTAAAGGGCCTTTAATCGTGCTTAATCCCCTTACTGAAATGTTGGTCGTATTTTGAGGGTTAGTGTTTGTCTTTCCTGTGTTGAACAGTACACCGGTAGTTACGCCATCCAATCTCTTTAAAATACCTGATCCCACCTGCTGGTTCAGTAATTTCCCATCGATCAGCGAAACCGCACCATTTATTTCATTGGGCTTTTTTACCTCGTACCCCGTATGTACCAAGACCTCATCTCCTTCTGTGATTTTTGTTCTAACAAGGATTTCTCCAACATCACTTCGTCCATCTACTGCGATCTCCACTGTTTCAATAGAGACACCGCTAATGCGGAGAATGGCGTTTTCTGCAACATTGTTTAGCAGGAACTCACCTTTTTCGTGTGTATTAGTGATTTGTTTAGTGCCTTTAACTGTTATCACAGCCTGCACCGGTTCATTTTTTTCATTTACTATTTTCCCTTTAACAGTAATAAGTGTATTACTATTAAATAACCCTCCGTTACCTAATCCCATCAGGTAACAGGAAAGAAAAATAATCAACAGGTAGTATTTAGCGTGTTTCATTTTACTTGTTTTTTTGTAATGATTATTTTTTGTCTGTTACAATGGCTACGTCCCTGCCTTCCTCACATCTGACCAGCGCAAAACCATAAGCAGACAGAAATCTTTTCAACCTGTCTGTGTTATATTGATAAATGTCAGCAGGGAGTTTCATATCCATATTCCTATTTATCATTGATTCATTTAGTACAGGGAGATCTGTAATTGCCATTATTAAAGAAACGAGGGCATCTGTTGACTGGTTAACGAACAACTTGTTTTGCTCATTTCTGTCTACGATATACATTGCTTCACCTCCTTTGGAAAAAGGAATCTTTGATGTATTCACTGTCCTTAGTTCGTAAAAGACTATGGGTCTTTTTTCTACCTTTACAGTAATGCGGAAGTTTCGCCAGATATCCTGACGGATAAATTCTTTCATCTCCCTATAGGGAAGAGGTGGAACAATTAGTTCGTAACAGAATTTTTCTTTTAACGGTGTAATAGTTGCCTGGTCTCTTTGATATTCTTCAACAAGGATTCCTCGAAAACCTCTGTCAAACTCGTCTGCAAAGGCAGATTGAAGGATTGCTTTTAGCGAATAATTGATGAAGTACACCCTTTTCGTATCTCCGGTTGTGGTAGTCTCTTTCCCAGCCAGTACGCCTAAACCTTGTTTATAATTGGTAAGAATAGAGCGATAAACAAATTCACCCGGACTTCCACCATTGTTATTGATCAGTAGTGGGGTTTTGGTATCGAATAGAAGTGCATCGTTCTTTGTTTGCAGTTGTATGGGTTGCCCTGCGATGACGGCTTTGATATTCACATCCGTAATGCCTTCCTTATCCGTAATGGCTAAAACCTCAAGGTTTTTTCCAAGCCATACATAGTGCGGAAGCATAGTATGCGGAAAATATTTACTTAAAACGGTGTCTTGATGAAGTATGGGTAAATGAACCGGGTGCCCAAACCGGCTTTGCCTTTTGATAAAAGACTGTATTTTTTTATCATTATCAGATAGCGTGGCATTGGTTAGAAGAATGGTAAGATCATCTTTGTATGTCGATTGTAATGCTTCCATGTGAGGCATCGCCGAAATACAACTCATGCACCAGGTGGCCCAAAAGTCCAGGATCGTTATTTTACCCTTTAAATCGGATAACCGGATTGAAGAAACGGGGTAATTGGTGACTTTATGAATTATCAAATCAGCTGGTAGTGTGTCGCCAATTGTAAGGGGGCGGATATTTTCAGGTGGTGCCTGGGCATGACTTTTCATCACCGGCCATAGTATGACCAGTAAGCAATATCTTAGTAATCTCATTGCAGTTAATTATAATTAATTAGTAAATGGAGTTTATGGTAAACTGGAACATTGAAAGTTTGCCAGTATTAAAGAACTAAACCGGGTTCTTAGGCTTCGATGCAATCAGTATTTTATGTAAGTGCAATGCTTCGGGAATGGGTGTAGAAATTAATGACGCTACGTGGAGAAGCGATACAAGAGGTTTAAGTAAGTGTAGGAGCCATATCATCCTTGCAGCATTTAGCTTTTGACTGCAAGCCTCGATGGAAAGGATAGTGAAGACATTCAACTACATAGGGGTTGAACCTTCCCGCCCTTTGACTTTCTGGCTCTGACAAAGCCAATCACTCTTGCGAGCAACTCCAGTGCAAATGCGTAAGAAGGCCCAACCCCTTTGTAGACAAAGGTGGTCGGGCGCTTTAACTTACTCTCGCACTGGATTGAATTGTCAGATTCGAAAGCCGAGACTTGTTAAGCGCTTACCTCTTTACATTAAGTAAAGCGCAAATTTATTGTTTATATAATTATTCCGAACAGTAACAGGTAACTATATACAAACATGAAATTTTATTAAGCAAGATAGTTAATTATATAAACATTATGTAAATAATAATATACGTGATGTTTATATAATTATCCTATAAGTAAATAATAAATTGACTATCAGCCACTTTTGCCACATTTATTACTTGAAATTTTTAAATGTCAAAGAGAACAAAGGAAATATTACCAGTAAAACCAAAGAGAGGGCGTAAAGTAAAGACGCTTGAAAATTTACAAGAAGACATCAAGTCAAAATGTCTTTCAATCAAATCAATCATTGATAGTGGTAACCTTAATGCACTTAAAGAATTGGAGCCACTATTTTCCAAAGCAATGGCTGATGAAATGGGAGTCAATCATGGTCGTTTTTCTGACAAATTAAGAAACCCTGTTAAATTTTCAATGATAGATGTTCACAGGCTTGCCTATTATGTTGGCTTTGAGCCGGACAAACTCACGAATCAAATAAATCTTGAAATTAAGAATAACAAAGCGGTTGTTTCTAAATTAAAAAAATTCAAAAATATAGAAGATTTAAAACAATATAAACCTCCAGTAAAGAAGTAGTTTATTAATACGATAATGCAAAATCTAAAAATCAATAATCTTGGGCCAATAACAATTGCTGATATTACTTTTGGTGATCTTACATTATTTGTAGGCCCACAAGCGAGCGGTAAGAGTATCTTATTGCAGCTCATTAAACTTTTATTAGACAAAAAGCACATTAGGCGGACATTGGAGCAGTATGGCTTTATTTGGGGAAAAGAGGAGAAGGTGATCCTGGATAGATATTTTGGGGAAGGAATGTCCGGTATTTGGACTTCTGGAACAGAAATATCACTTAATGGAAAGTCTTATGGCCTTGACTATTTGGTACCTAAACGAAAAGAGAGCATCAAGGATGTAGAAGAGACGCTATTTTATGTGCCAGCTCAAAGAGTGATATGCTTACAAAATGGATGGCCAAGATTTTTTACAGACTATGAAGATTCTGTACCGTATGTTTTACGCCATTTTAGTGAAACATTGAGACAACTTTTAGAACGTGGGGTTAATAGTAAGAGCGATGCAGTTTTCCCACAATCCCAAAGATTAAAAGAGACTTTGCGAGATTCCTTTAATGATAGCATATTTCATGATGGAAAAATAGTTATTGATAAAACAAGCAGCAAAAAAAAGTTTAAACTTGAAATTGGAAATTCAAGTATTCCTTTCATGGCTTGGAGTGCAGGCCAAAAAGAATTTATGCCTTTACTTTTAAGTATTTATTGGTTATGCCCTCCTTCAAAAACCAGTACAAAGGACAGTATTGAATATGTAATTATTGAAGAACCTGAAATGGGACTTCATCCTGATGCCATAAAATCTGTTATATTACAAGTGATAGATTTAATGAGCAGAGGCTATAAGGTTATAATATCAACTCATTCTCCCGTTTTATTAGAGTTTGCCTGGGCCTTTAAATATTTAAAGGATAATAACGCCGATTATAAATCATTAGCCGAATTGTTTGATATTAAAAATTTGCCGCCTTCGGTAAAAAATATGCTTAAAACGGTTTTGGAAAAAAAGATTTCAACTTATTATTTCGACAGAAATACTGATGAAACTGTAACAATTAAAAACATATCCAGTTTAGATGCTGGTAGTGATGATGAGGCAATTTCTCAATGGGGAGGTCTTTCATCTTTTAGCACAAAAGCATCCGATATAATCTTAAAAGTTTCAGTGGATGAAGAGTAAACATAAGAAGGTAAATAAGTTTAAAGAGGCTGTAGAAAATACACAACAAGTTAATACTGCTTATTGTGTCGGACTTCAGGCATTAAAAAAAGTAGATAGAGCAAAAATTGAACTTCGTGAGAGTGGAAACTGTGAAGGGAGCTTGGATATAGATACGACAGTAGTGCAACAATACCCACAATCTAATAGATGGGACTACTGCTTATCTTACAAAGGAGAGGTATTTTTTGTAGAAGTACATTCCGCTAATACTGGAGAAGTTAGTACTGTCATTAGAAAATTGCAATGGTTAATAGATTGGCTTAACCAACAAGCTCCTGCAATCAATAGCTTAAAAGCAACAAGCAGGCATCCGTTTTACTGGGTGCAGTCGAATGGCTTTCATATTTTACCTAATTCGTCTCAATACAGGCAGGTTATTCAGCACAAGATTAGACCGGTTGCAAAGTTGGTCTTATAAAAGACCGGTTATGCTGCAATCAACTAACCACTTTTGCTTTCATTCCTGAACAAATCTTACTGCCTTAAAAAAGTGAACATGTCCGATGACAATTGTAATGCTAAACAAAATACTCGTTAATAATTGCAATTGCCTCCTCGTAAATTTCTGCATATTCATCCGGTGAATTACTTTTTAGTTTTTGATTAACTTTAAAATGTTCGGTTTCATCTAAGTCATATTTTACAATTCCAAATCTCTGTGTAATATTTTCTACCGTATCATTGCCCCAAACATCAAGAGCGTTTCCATTATTGTCGAATACAAAACTATGGGCATAACCAGTTTTACTGAGTGCGAATAGTTTATTGTATTCTTTGGCAATTATGGCTACAGGTTTATAGCCTTTCAAATCATGTAGAGCAGTTGCAAATGGATTGCATTTTCCAAATGTAAACTTGGCGGCAATATCTGCAGGCACATTAGGTTCTAGTCGTTGTTGAATTTGTTCCAAGAAACTCTTATGTGCGTTAATAATTTCCTGGGCTGCTTTTATTCTGCTTTCATCAGGCTTTACTCTTAAAGGTAGTGTGAATAATTTGGCTTCACTATAATATCTTGTTACACCAGCACCATAATCCTCTCCACGTTTTTTTGCTATTGACATAATAATATTATTGGTAAACGTTGCAATAGTGTACTTGCCCTTTAAATCATAAATATGATTTGAGTTAGTACCAACATATACCCGTAATGATTTCATATTTTCAACAACTTCTTTGTTGTCTGTTGGCGACCACCAATCAACATGTAGCAACCATCCTGTAATTCTTGCTAAAGCAACTGCAAAATTTACTCCATCACTCGCTTCCCAGTCTCGAAGAATATATTCAGGGAACGGAGTAATTTTCTTTTCTTTTTTTGTCATCATATAATTTTTTACAGATTTTCTAACGATACAAATAGCAGGTAATTATTTTAGTAGTATGTATGGTCAAGTTATTTCAAAATGTTAATATGACTATCCTTTGGTTCAGTACCATGGTCAATAATTTTTACTGAAGTGTCTTTAGTAAATAAGTCATAATGAAAGCATATGCATCGAAGTCCTTCCCTAAAAGCGATTACAGTCCCAGGATAATCCTCAAAACTTGCCTGAACTTCTCTTGTTAATACATCGCCTTTTTTTGCCGATTTATGTTCGTTAGGATAGGTGCAACCAAAAGCCCAGGCAGAAAAGTAGTCTTTAATCTTTTTTGATACTGAAAGGCAGGTTTGGTGGTCAATGGATTTTATAATAATGGAAAAGCGAAAAGTAACTAACCCATTGTAATAAATATTCTTCATAATTATTTTTTCAATTAGATAAATTCAAAAATGTGAAGTTAGTCGTGTGCCGAAAGACTGCCCAAAATCCAATGTTATAAGCAGTTTTTTTCAATCTTTTTGTGTATTAGCGAAATTGTTGTCATAATGTCTAATGCTTCATCTTCTGTAATATTCCAAACAATTTTCGGTGAATGTGCCGTTGTATTTCTAAACATTCCAAATACTCCTTTTATCAAATTGGCAAAACCTTTCTGTTCACTCTTTTCAGTTTCGGTATTTAAGTTATTTATTTTTAATAGGGGATTGTTAACAGATAGGGCTTGCTCTATTAGTTCTGATCCGTCCGATGTCAAATTTGTTTTTAGTCTTATCTCTTCCGCTATGCTTTTGACCGCTTCAAATACTGAATGAAAATAATTCTCGCTGATTAACTCTGCGTTACAATAACTGTATATTTTGAAGTGGATATTTCTACTCTCAAGTTTTGACTTAAAGCGGTTAACCCTTAATTCAGCTTCCGAAATTGTTTTAGTTTTTTCAACAGGATTGAAAATAGCGGATTCATTTAAAAGAAGCCCAATGAATGAAAGCCTTTTGTTCAATTCTCCTCTAACAAATTCAAACTTTTCATTTTGTCCAATAAAACGAGAAGGCTTCATCGTTATGTTTATAAACTTCAGTATATGATTAGCAGTTTGGGTCCTATTTTGAAAGTCTACAAAGCTGTTGTAAAGTCTTTTCCATTTTGTGTTAGTTGCATCAAGGTCAATTAGCCCAGCTTCGGGTATGAATTTTGAAAGTTCGGTTCCTGTCAATCCATAGTCTGTGTGTGCTATTATTTTAGCTATGCCTTCTAAGGTTCCGCTGTCGATTGGGTCGAAGATTTTACTTGCCATTGGGTCTGTCAAATTGCTTACAATATTCAGGGCCTGGTGCTGTTCGGGCATATATAATGCCCAACCTGGATCGAAGCCCGATAAGAATTATTGATAATGAAGATATGAACAAATGCCTAATAGTATTCCGTCCGACCCCAAACCGGTAAGACAATTGACTTTCTTAACATTTAGTTACTGCTTTTTAAAGTGAACAACCCCAAATGAAAATGCAGGCGGTGGGGTATGCCCTTCGATATAAGGTTCCGGCGTTGGATTCCATATTTTCACTTTCATTATTTTCTGCCCATTTTTAACTATACGGCGCATATAAATACGGGCGAAGAGACTGATAGATACATCCTTTATGCTGGCCATTTGCCTTTTTTTCGCACTACATTCCGGGCATTTCCACATTCTATCATTAGTATTCATAGCGCTATTCCCATCAATACTATGGCTCTTCTAATCAGATAAAGTGTATCAATTTTGAAAGAGTATTAACCTTTTCTACTCCATTTACGATGTATTGATATTCTCCAATTATCAGGTCTTCATAACACTCACCGTTGTACTGCTGCACTTTTTTAACCAACACAATTTTAAAGCTGGTATTCGTATTTGGTAGAGATATGTGTTAGACCAACCTTCTTGCAAATCCTCCTACAGATCGTCCAGCTAACAGTTCTTATTATTACCATGCCGGTGGGTATGTTAAAAAATTTCACATCAGTTGTCGGCTTGTTCACCAAGCCAAACCAATGGTTGACATAAAAGGTTTGTGAAGCCACGGCCATGATAAGAAGTTTGGAATAATAACCTGCACACGCAGGATTTAGTAACCAAAACATTCTTTATGGACGTATCACAAAAAATTCTCTCCAATGCATTAAGTATTGAACAGATGGAAAGCCGCTACAGACTGGTATCGGGCATCCTTTCTTTCTTTGACATTGGCTGTTGTTTTGACACCCAGCCACCCATGCCACCGGGTAAGTAAAAGGCAATGAGGAACTGTAACAGGTTCCTTTTTTATTAACGTAACCCTATAATATCCTCACATGAGTACCACCATTGATTATACTAAAAAACGAGATAACCTGATCCGGCAATATCTTAATGAAGAAGAGATAAAAGGCAATGAGTTCCTTTATGGCCAGTACACCCTTGTCAGCGCAAACCTTCTGAACTTTCTGCCGGAGATAGACAGCAATATACACATGAAATTATTCATGCAGCTTTTAGTTCATAAACAGCTAAGTAAATTGGAGCAAGGGTCGGCAGCAGCACTCAGTTATCTTAGAACCGAAAACCTATCGATAGGCAATCTTAATGCATTAAGAAACAATCCGGCCATTATCTGCACGTTTCATACAGGGTCTTATCGTATTATCAACTCATTCCTTGTTCAAAACAAGGTTCCCTTTGCTCTTGCAATTGGTAATTCGATTATGGCTGCGGAAGGTGAGGATTATATTTCGATTTATAATTCGCTGGCTGTGGGGGATAACAATACGGGCTTTACTATTATAGACGCTGAACATCCTAAAAGTGGATTACGAATGTTACGTGAGTTAAAAAGCGGTAAGAGCCTGTTACTCTATATGGACGGAAATTCAGGGGCAGGCAATCAAACCGCTAAAAATGAGAATAGCTGCATAGTGAGTTTTCTGCGCCAGCAGCTATTTGCCCGTAAGGGCATCGGTTTCCTCGCTCATGCTGCCAATGTACCAATTATCCCCGTCATCAATTACCGGCGTGGGTGGAATGACATCCGGTTACGATTTTATGACCCTATTGCGCCCGATCCTCATGAAGACAGAGATAGTTTCTCCCGTCAGGTAACACATCAGCTCTATGATATAGCAGCGGATATTATACGCCAATACCCCGAACAATGGGAAGCATGGCTGTATTTACATAAAGTGGCGAATATTTCCACTCCGGTAAAACCATCAAGAGGTGAAACCAGCGGCCAGTTTGTTCGCTTTAACCTGAAAGATTACGGCATATTCAAGATAAACAGCAAAGGCTTTCTTTTTCAGAAAAACAGCTATAAATCATATCCTATTGAGGAATCACTTTTTGAGATATTAGGGCAAAGCATCGTGCAGCCGATTGCAGTAGACAACATAAAGATGGCAACGTTACAGGAACTTGAAGAGAATCATGTATTACATTATCTTTAAAATATCCCAATAATCAATAAATCTTTAGCTATGTATTCCTTTCTGCCTGGGGCGAATAAGAAGTTTTGGATAATTGCTATCCATACTGCGGTGTGGATTGTTTACATCAGCTTTCTGTTCATTGCCAACAAACTCTCTGACCCTACGGTAACGATTAGCCGTGCCGTTCTTTTTATGCTACCTTTTTGTCTTCTGTTCTATATAAGCGTGTTCTGGCTGAACAGGTATAGAAAAATGGGTCCACTCCTTAGCGTGATATCGTTCATAGGTACTTTCGTTGTTTTATGCTTGCTGGCTTACACTTATATGTATAAGGCGTTGCCGTCCGCAAATATTAAGCTTTATACTTCATCGGAAATAAGGGAGTTTTTAAAATATGCGGTATTGGGCTACATACAATACTATTCTTATGCTTTACTGTACTTTGTGGTAAATGGCCTGTTCAATAAAGAACGTGCTTTAAGAGATCTGCAGGAAGAGAAGTATAAACGGGAACTGGAAAATGCCCGGCTGAAAGAGAAGGAGTTAAAGGCACAAAAAGAAAAGCTGCAAATTGAATATGCTTTTCTCAGGACACAGGTAAATCCTCATTTCCTTCACAATACATTAAATACTCTTTACTCCCATGCGCAGGAATATTCAGAAACACTTGCTTCCAATATTTCCAAGCTCTCCAACATGATGCGATACTGCTTCGATAATATAAGCGAGGAAATGGACTTAGTACCTCTTGAAAAAGAGCTAAAGAATCTGCGAAGGTTAATCGAGATAAACGAAATCAGGTATGAAGGAAGCGAAGCCGTGGATTTCCAAATGGAAGGCGAAATTGACAACCAGATGCTGCCGCCGCTTTCTCTTATTACGATCGTGGAGAACGCTTTTAAGTACGGAGATTTCACAAATCCTTCGCACCCTCTTGTAATAAGACTGAACCTGCGGCCGAAATATATTTATTTCTCGTGCAGAAATAAAATACAGCTTAAAAGTCTAAATGATACCTCACATAGCGTAGGAATTACGAACCTCCAGAAAAGGCTTGATGTTCTTTTTAAAGACAGACATTCTATCATTTTCAATAACAAGAACGGGTTTTACTTAACCGAATTAACCATTAACAACTAACCTATGATACGCTGTGTAATTATTGATGACGAAAAACCTGCCATTGCGGTAATAGAAAGATGTATTAAACGTCTGCCCGAATTAAGACTTATTGGTACGACCAATGACCCGTTGACCGGTATTGAAATGATCAGAACGGAAAAACCTGATGTAGTTTTTCTTGACATTCAGATGGGGCAAATGGATGGTATTGAATTGGCAAAAGCTGTTGGTAAAACTACCAGGATCGTCTTTTGTACTGCTTACTTTGAATATGCAGTACAGAGTTATGAGTTGAATGCTGTAGATTATTTGGTTAAACCTATTGAGTTTCCCCGGTTCAAAATTGCTGTGCAAAAAGTAAGTGATGCTATTACCGGGCGCACCACTCCGGTAGAGGCCATAAAGGATGACTACATTTTAGTAAAGCAAGGTGACAGGGGCAAGTTGCAAAAGATAGACATTGATGATATTGTGTACATACAAGCCATGAATAATTATGTTTCATTCTTTTGCCCGCCCCGGAAAATATTAGCTTATATGACCTTAAAGGAGCTGGAAGACCGGCTTCCTACATGTGGCTTTGTGAGGGTACATAAGTCATTCATTGTTTCCATCAAATACATACAAGCGGTTCAGAACAACGAGATCTTAATGAAAAAAGACACCAGACCTATCCCGATAGGAGGAAATTACAAGGAGAGTTTTTTGAATAAAATAAAGGGGAGGCAGATATAGTTTTGCCGGGGCAGTATAGCTTTCTGAAGTAGACTGCTTAAAAATAAGGCGAAGTCTTCCTGAACAGCGAATGGGATTTAAGAGAGTAATTTTGTCATGTCCGGCATCTTCATCTTAAAGACTAATAGTGAGATATTTAAATACCAGACAAAATGACATTACTACATTTTATTAGGTTTTTTGAATATTAAACCCCATCTATCCTGATGAGCAAAGTCGTTCGATTGCTGGACACCGATAGGATTTATGGAATTTACTCAGATAATTCATCTTTAGTAGGTGGAACAGCATTGATCCGCTGGCCGATCAGTTTCATTCATGGCATGAAGTATATCCTTTTTATATTCTATATTTTGTCAACCTTTAAAGTGTTTGGGCAGACAGATACGTCATCCAAAGGCATGACGAAAACCAAAGATGGTATTATTTATTATTCCAACGAGTTGCCTTTATTTCAGATAGATTCTTGTCTGAACAATCTTCTTAGTGACATTGCCCAGAAAGATAATAATGCAGACTATTTCGGAGATCAGATCGGAACAAAGTTTTATTCTTTAGAGGCATATTATCGTCAGGATTATATTTCACTTGATCTTTGGCCAGTTAGGGTAAGTAAATCGGATTATTTTGATTACTATGGTGCGATCAAAATTGGAGAAGATGCTGTTTTTTTATTGAGAGGGGATTTCGGCAGGAACACGCTATTTCATCCATCCAGTAAAGAGCCGCCTATCAGAGTTGACCTTCAACGGCCGGAAAAGCGTGCGGCGATGGATGATATAGACAAACAGCTTTTTGAGCTGGTTCTCAACCCCTCCTTATATGGAACTTTTTTGGATTGTACTGGGCTTAAAATTTACATGCAGATTTATATTCAAGCCAAGCTACCGGACTTTGAAATGAAGGTTGATAAAAAGAAGAGAGAAGAAGTAAGGATAATTCAAAAAGATCCGCTTAATAATGGGCAGATAAGTCGTAACCTTTATCAGCAAGCCTATGAGCGACTAAAGGATAATCTTGAAGGCAACGGAAGTTTTAAAGAAAGCGTTTTCCTAACAGAAAGCGTTTTTTTTGCCGATAAGCTGCCCGTTGCCGATTTACGAAGTTTGATAGAGGGTCTTGCTTTACTCTGTAAAGAATGGAAAAGAGCAAGCCGTCTGAAAGATTACCCATACAAAGACAGTGATGATTTACTAAATAATCTTGCGATTTACACGGTCTTGAAGGATACCATTGAAACGTTTGATAAAGATGGACAGAAATATTATCATTTGCCGCTGTCCTATGATTTCAATGATTTTTTCCGGCGAGAGCAATGGGCGAATATGTTTGTTTCAAAGCTGTTGATTTCTCAACGAGGCAACTGTCATTCTTTACCATATCTCTATAAAATTCTGGCGGATGAATTAGATGCTACCTGCTGGCTATCACTTGCACCTAACCATATGTATATTAAAAACCGCAGCAAGAAAATCGGCTGGTATAATACTGAATTGACAAGCGGTGATTGCCGGATAGACGCCTGGATCACTACATCGGGATATATCCCGATCAAAGCCATACAAAATGGTATTTATATGGACACGCTAAGCAATCGTCAGGCTATAGCCTTATGTGTATTGGATTTGGCGAAGGGATATGAATTTCAAGCGAAGAATTACGAAGACGGCTTTATATTGAAATGCTGCGATCTCGTATTGCAGCATCATCCTGTCAACGTTCAAGCTCTTTTACTCAAGGCCGAAACATTGAAGCGGCTCTATGAAAGACAAACGGCACAAAAAAGCGATACGGCCAAAGCGACCTATAACGAAATTGAACAACTTTACATTAAATTGTTGGACCTAGGATATAGAGAAATGCCGGAGAAAATGTATATGCAATGGCTGCTAAGCGTGAATGAGCAAAAGGGCAAATATTCTAATAAGCAGTTAAAAGCAACATTAGGGGGCAGTCATAAATAGTATGCTATTATATTTTAGTCAACAACTTGTTTTGCAATAAAGCATCAAGGAAATCTAACCTGGTTGCTGTGCTAAAACATAGTAGGGGAATATAAATAGAGTTATAAATTATTTCTTCATTTCTTATTTCACCTTGCTCTATTTATTTAAGGGTATTTATCTACTATGACGCACAACGGCTACGGCTTGGTCATGTGGCGGTAGCCTTCGCTATTTATGTAATAGTTCAGCTGTCATTCCAAGTTTATCGTGAATCTCAACAAACATTTTTTGAAATTTTTTAAACCTGTCTTGGCTTGAAATATTTGTTACAATAGCTATTGCACTTCCATAAAGTTTATTGTGTCGAATCATTTGTCCAAGAAGTCTGTCATACTCTGACTGAGATGGGTCTCGTTTGACTTCTATAGGGTACTTTTTGTTTATTAATAAGTCTGGGTTGCTTTCTCCAACTTCTTCTTCAATATTAAAGTATTTGCCAAGATAACTTCGCAACTCAATTTTGTAACCTTCTTCAATAATTCTTTTTCTGTCCGGTGTCCAGCTAACAATTTTTTCCACAATATCATTAAATGTCTTATTAGGTCTAGCGGAAGGTAAAATCTCACTCTTCTTTTTTATAATTTCAGTTACATCTTTCCATTCGGGTTTGTCAGAATACTCCTTAATAAACGTGACCGGCATATCAGCCCATTTAATTCGATGAACTTTATTGATGGCATCGGGGGTAGGATTGAATTTTGCTTGTATCCAATCTCCTGTGACCGGTAGGCTTTGGTTCTTACGCACAAGTTGTCCATACTGGTCAAGGATATGAGTGAGAAGAGTCCTTTCCATTACAAGTTTATTTGGTTTGTCGCCACACTCTTGCTGGAGTTTAGTATAAGCGTCCCCACCAAATACTTCCTCAAGTTTCCTTTTATGAATACCGCAAAATTTCAAAAAATCATTCAGTAACGGTTTTTGACCACCTGTTAATTCTTTCAGATTATTATACTGAGTTATATAAATTGTTTTATTGTCCATCAGCTTGTCTATAATTGTGTGGCCCTCCCAATAGCCTTGCGCATAACGGTTAGGGTTTGCTTCAGTGCTGGAATTTATAAGGTCCAGTCCGGAACTGAAGCCCAATAAAATTACTGATGATGAAGATAAGCACAAAAGCCGAACAGAAATACGTCTGACCGAACCACTGCTGATAGCTAACAAAAAGATGAGGAATTTATTTGTCTGCCAGCATAGCGGCAAACCCAATCCTATGAGCTGGGCTTTGTCTTCTCTTCTTCGTTATATAGAATGTCTCTGGATTGTCTCTCAAACTCGGCTCTTAATTCCTTGAGGTCCTTTTTATAGTTGTCACCCAAAGAATTTGGAATAAAGGCGTTAACATCTTCTAAACTTTTTGTTTTTGCTGCATGTTCGTTTAGGATTAATACATAACCATTGCATGTTTTCTCAAAATGATTTACATAAAGTGAGATTGTTTTTTCGCTTAAATTTTTGTCAAGCAATATGCTTCTTTTCTCTATAAACAATAACATATCAAATAAAGGGGAAGTGTCAAAACTCCATTTTTTCCCGCTATTTATTTCATTTGCTTTCATGACTTGTTTCGGAAGTCCATGTCTCAAAAAATATTCGGTTTCGATTAATTTTTCCCAAATTTCCTGCAATGTTTTCAACAAAGTGTCATATTTCTCTTTCCGAATTGTTATAAGTGTCCTCTGGAATTCTTCAATTTTGTTAAACCTTTTGTCTATATGCCTTTGAATGAAATAGGTTGCTATGCCAATAATGAAAGTTGAGGTCAAAAAATTAAGTATAAGATTCTGATTGTCCATATTACATTGGCATTGAGAGTTGTCTGTTAAGCTTGCACATAACGGTCAGGGCTTTCTGCTGTGCTGGTATTCTGTGATTCTTCAGCCCGAACCCCGCTGCTGAGTAAAGTTAATATAGTTGATGTTATATTCTGTTGCTCGGCTTTATTCGTTCAGCCCGAACTATAGCTGATAAGCGAACGGGACGATCAGTATATATTCTTCAGCCAGCATAGCAGAAAACTCCATGTTGGCAGCAGACGGTTAATTTATTCTAATTATTTCAGCGTCGAAATCTGCCATTAGATAAACCTGGTCAAATATCGATTCTGTTTTATAATTTAAATTTTCATCTAATTGATAGGATGCTGAATTTAATGAGCCAACTAATAGCACGAGCCAAAACTCTGTAATTTTATTGTTGCCTTTTTTATATTTTTCAATCTTTTTCTCTTTCTTTTTGATTTCAATTTCTAATCGTTCTTTCGTTAGATACGGTCCCTGCCATTTTTTCTCTTTATATGAAAAACTCAACTTTGAATGCTTGGTTACTTTGAGGGCTGCTACAAAGGAGGGAATCTCAATCTCTACGCCTTTGTAAGAGTTATAGATATAGTTAGCTAACTCAGTTGCTAATTTTCTTTTTTCTATTTGTTTATAATTTATTCGATCATCTTTAATTGAAATAATTGTGCTTACTATGTCATTAGGAAATTGAGAGCTAAAAATTTCTTCTGCTAAGTGAATAATTGATATCACCCTATTGTAATTATCTGCATTTTCAGTAAAAACTCGAGTGTGCTCAAGACCAATCAACTTGGAATTAAGTTCGATAATAAAATCTGGGTCAGGTGGTTTTGGCTTTTCAATGATTTTTATTTCTGAATTTACTTTGTATGCGAATTTTCCGATCTGACAAACTTCAAGTATTTCTTTTCTTGGTAAATTGTACTTTTCAATAATTGGGTTAATTATTTTCCCTAATTCTGAATGTTCTTTTCTGAAATCAGAAACCATCTTTCTTATATCATTAATGTCTATTTCCATACTTGATGATAGCTTGCTGCCAACTCATAAATATACGAAACCATAGCAATGCTTTCGCAAATACAGCCTTGGGAAATAGATTTGCGAAACTTATCTTAGGCATGCCAATCTATCATTTGGTAGCATGGATTTACCAGTTTTGCGCTTTAAGCAGGCAAATAACGGAAGGCAATTAGGGTCTGTCATAAAGTCATTTTTCTAAATGGGATTCCTATAACCCCTCAAATTGTCCGTAAATGGCCGAAATTTCCTTTAAATCTTCAATAAATTGGTTCGACATTTGTCCAGCTCTCCCGACAGAAAATAGGAAAGGCTTTAAGTCATTGGACTTGAGGCCTTTTTTGTTCGAATAAATTTCACTTCTTTTAACTTCTAAATCGTCAATGTATTGTGAAGGAGTAATTTATGGGGTTCGAATCCAGTATTAAGCATAGCTTTTAGGAGACGCATACAACGACAGAGTTTTCCGATACCGCTTTTGCTGCCTTATCTACATCATACCTCAAAAGAATAAATTCCAATTTCATTAAAAGATAGGATCAGGAGCGGCAGCAACAAAAATTGCCTGGCCTGCGAAATATAATTTTTATTACGGGTCTTTACATCTTCATTTTAAAATCTTATTTTCGCCCACGAAATGAAAAGAATTACTACATCTTCCGCAGTTACTCCACCCTGATAATCAGGTAATCATCTTTATTTCCCGCAGCTCCTGGTTGCCGGGCTTTTCAATTTCCACTATTTTTATTACTCATTTTGTCAATTCCCTCATCATGAAGGCATATTTTAATTTATTTGATTTTAAACAAAAGGTAAACTACAAAACGGAAATATTATCGGGTCTGACCGTAGCTCTGGCATTGATTCCTGAAGCTGTTGCTTTTGCGTTGATTGCAGGGTTATCTCCTTTAACTGGCCTTTATGCGGCTTTTACAATAGGCTTGGTTACCTCTATATTTGGAGGAAGACCAGGTATGATTTCCGGCGCGACCGGAGCCATAGCTGTAGTTATTGTTAGTCTTGCCGCCTCACATGGCGTTGAATACATTTTTGCGACGGTTGTGTTGGCTGGTATTATCCAGGTTTTAGCTGGCTTATTAAAGTTGGGAAAGTTTATTCGGTTAGTCCCTCACCCAGTAATGTTTGGCTTTGTTAACGGTTTGGCCATCGTGATCTTTATGTCGCAACTGGGACAGTTTAAGGTAACAGATGGTCAGGGAATAGCACATTGGATGAACGGTGTTCCTTTGGCGCTGATGCTCGGATTAGTGCTGTTAACAATGCTCATCATTTGGGGTTTGCCAAAACTTACCAAAGCGGTTCCTTCATCATTGGTCGCTATTCTGGTTATCTCAGGTATTGTTATTGGATTTGGTATTGACACACGCACGGTGGGTGATATAGCCTCCATCCAGGGAGGGTTTCCGCCGTTTCACATTGCTGATGTTCCGTTTACATTAGAGACATTGGCCATCATTTCCCCTTATGCGCTTATAGTAGCAGGCGTCGGGTTGATTGAAAGTTTGCTAACGCTTAACCTGATAGATGAAATCACCCAGACCAGGGGCCGCGGTAATAAAGAAGCTGTAGCTCAGGGTGCTGCCAATATTGTAACTGGTTTATTTTCTGGTATGGGTGGTTGTGCGATGATTGGCCAAAGCCTGATTAATATTTCAGCCGGTGCAAGGGCTCGCCTGTCAGGTATAGTCGCAGCGGTGATGTTACTCATCTTTATCATGTTTGGCTCATCTTTAATTGAACAAATTCCAATGGCCGCACTGACCGGTGTGATGATTATGGTGGCAATCGGAACGTTTGAGTGGGCCAGTATCAGGATGATTGGAAAAATGCCCCGTCATGATATTTTTGTAGGCATTCTGGTAGCCGCTATCACTGTCTTGCTGCATAACTTGGCTTTGGCTGTACTAATAGGAGTGGTAATTTCTGCACTGGTTTTTGCCTGGGAAAGCGCTAAGAGAATAAGAGCAAAAAAATATACGGATCAAAATGGAGCTAAACATTATGAGATATATGGCCCTTTATTTTTTGGGTCTACAGCAGCTTTTACTGAAAAATTTGATATTACCGGAGATCCAATAGAAGTAATTATTGATTTTAAAGAAAGCCGGATCGTAGATATGAGTGCTATTGAAGCGTTAAATAAATTGACTGAGCAATATAAAATTGCCGGTAAAAAATTACACCTGCGACATTTAAGCGATGATTGTCGCCTTCTTTTAAAAAACGCAGATGAAATAATTGAAGTAAATGTATTGGAAGACCCTCACTATAAACTGGTAGTAGATAAGATTGATTAACGCAGGTAATTCTTCGTTGAAGACTTTATCAGCCAACAGAAAGTACTCGAACTTTCCATGTCCTGTTTGAGCTACTTAATGTCGTGAAATGTCGCCAATTTCTTCAAATCATCAAGAATTTGGTTCGAGTTCGATTCCCTTGGGACTACCTATTGAGGTAATAACATTCAGAGCCATTCACAAGTTGCCTATTTGCCAGTAAAACTCGTCAATAGCCTTTAAATCTTTGATAAACTGGTTCGACATTTGTCCAGTTCTCCCGACTTCGAAAAGACTCTTGAGTAATCAAGAGTCTTTTTTTCCTCATCCGATAGCGCATCCCGACTTTAGTCGGGAGGGTCGCAGGTTCGAATCCCACAAATCAAAGGAATCATTTTTCCAATCGGCGTAGTAAGGCTTTCATTTCGGCGATCTCTCTTTCCTGAGATTGGATTACCTGTTCAGAACGTCTCTTTGCTTCGGAATTTTCAATGTTGGCATGTTTGCTCACCATTATAGCAGAAGAATGGTGAGAAATCATCGCTTTCATGTACTGAACATCTCCGATCGGCGTTTGCGTACGCAGGGCGGCGGGAACAGCAGCAAACAAAACAATGCTGCCGATAATAATTGCATTATTGATTCATTTATTGGGATACATTTCACCCATCATCACCAACATCAAAACCGCCATAGGCGACACCATGAGCAAAGACATGTAGATGCGAGTAGTGCTCGTATTGTAACGGCTAAGTTTATCCACGTTCAAAAACATTACGGCATACACAATTGCGAAAAAGACAAGCATCATCCATTATTATTCCCAATCAAAAACTTTTTTGGTTCGCCTTGTCAACTCAGCATGGAGGTAAATATTTTGCCTACTAAACAGATAGTTTTCCCAGAGGTTATTTTTTTAGTTCATAGTTTAGCAATACAATACCAGACGGGTAAGGAATGCACTTCTTAAGCGCCAGAGGTATAAACGATTTCATTCCTGAAAAAAGTGAAATGCCGTTTTCTCCCAGCGCAACAGGATTCACGAAGAAATAGAATTCGTCAATCAGGCCTTGCTCAATCAACTCAGATACGAATGAAGTACCACCGTAGACTATTATATCTTTCCCGGTTTGCTTTTTGAGTTTGGTTATCTCTTCAACAAGTTCACCGTTCGCCAGGTCTACATCGGGCCAAAATGAGCTATTCAAAGTTTTTGTAAATACAATTTTCTTCTGCCTGGCCTTAATCAATGCAACTTCATGCATGGGAGACGCTGGTTGCAAAAGTGCTTCAGCCCAATAAGGAATATAATCCACTGCCAGCTTCCTGCCGATCAATTCAGTGTCGCAGGAATCCGCCAGTTCGAGCACCTCATTTCTTATTTCATGCCAGGCCCATGTCACCCACTTTTGTTCATCAATGATCCCGAATTGAGGAGAACCATCTATTGAAATTTGCATCTGTAATTTTAGCTTTCTCATTTTGATTCCTGTTTAGACGGTATGAATTGGTTTTCCAGATAAAGCTCGAGTTTGTTCCATGTCCTCTCGAAACCTGCATTCATGCTCGGCATTAACGAATCGAATGCTTGTTGCTGCACCAATGATGGATTCAAAGGCTCACCGGTTAGAATAATCGTGGTTTTGCCCTTTTCCTTTTCTTCAAATTCAAGCCTGTAAAGCACTTGCAACGGGAAATTCTTATCGAATGGCGCTGGTACCACATTTCCATTTTCATCAGCAAATGCATTGGTAAATTCAAGATAATCCGGCGGCTGTATTTCGATGTATTGGAATCGACCATACATCACGCTACCACCAAAATCCATCCTGAAATGAAACACTCCTCCCCGTCGGAAATCGAGGCTAATGACTGAATTCTGGCTCTCGGCCGGCCCCCACCATTGATTCAACGCTTCCACTGTACTAAATGCACCGAAGACGAGTTCCTTAGGTGCATTGAACACACGACTGAGAACCAGCCGGTCATTCTTATTTATTTCTTGCCTTCTCATTTCTTGTTTTTCCTCTTTTGCAAATTTTCCAAATAGGTGTCGAGTGAGTTGAATCTGTCGGTCCAGAACTGCTGGAATTGCTCTACCCATTGGGATACTTCTCGAAGGCTTTCGAATTTTGCTTCGCAGTATCTTTCCCTTCCTTTTTTTTGAATAATTATCAGCCCGCAATCTTCCAGAAATTTGACATGTTGTGATATCGTTGGCCTGCTCGTGTTGAAATGATCTGCAATTGCATTTAAATTGAGCGATTGCTGAGCCAGCATGTTGATTATTTCCCTTCTCGTAGGATCGGCAATGGCCACAAAGACGTCTCTCCTTTTTTCCATATTTGTAGGTATCTGCCTACAAATATAAAAATATGTAGGTAAATACCTACGCATTTTATGAAATTTTTTCTCAAAAAAGCCAAGGATAGAAAAAGTCATCGAATCAATGCCGCCTGCTCCATCACAAGCTTAGCACTCCTGTCAGTCATTGGGTATTCCATCCAGCCGGTGGAACTACTGATATTTATTTGATTTAACGGCTGTTGCGCAAGCATGGTTAGTTGGGAAGCCGAAAGGCCATAAAACGCATAGAGCCACCCACCATAGTCCAAACGACTCGGTGCAGATTGGCTGGCTGAGCGACAACGTAAGCTGATGCTGTTGCCGTCGGCCCATTTCAACACTACTTCTGCCCCCGCGCTGATGGAAAAATGGCTACTGCGACCACTCTGTACATAAAAACAAAGACTATAGCCGTTAGGATAACGGTAGAATGTGCTTTTCAAAATGTCGCCAACAGCATTCTTGCTTCCTGGCCTGGCAAATATTTTCTTTTCGGCTGTGGCGTACGTAGTATCCCCGTTCGACACGCTTCGCTTTAAGCCTTTTTGCGCAGCAATTGGCGAAATGATTAACAACAGAATTGAGATGGTAACTAACACGCGCAGCAAGCCATTACTTAGCCCCTGCTTGCCGGAGTGGAGAATACTGGTAGCACGATAAAGCATATTTTAAAGCTTTCTTTAAGTCAACAAATTTTTGGAGAAATGGCCACAAATATTGAGCCGTTCGATCTTATCTCCCGGGCAAAGACACTTGTATTTGGAAAACGACCTTGAAAGAGGACAGTCGATCTTCCAAATACGCTACTAGTTGTACCAACCTTGCCGCCATTTGCGAAATTCGGTAGGGCTTACCCTATAGCGGGCAAAATTGCCTTCATGCAAACTCAAAAGTTCGGTTTCCACCAGTTCACGAAAACCCGCCTGATCAGCCTTTGCCACAACCTGGCTAGCGGCATCAATAAAGGCTGTGGCCTCCTTATGTGACAGACCTTTGGAGATGATTTCCGTTACCAGTGCTTGTAGCTTTTGTCGGTATCGTATCCTAAAGGGATCGGGTTCGCCGATGGTTTGACGCACACTGGCATACCGATCTGCTGATCTGGAGCAGGCCCATATGAAGATATCCTTCAATAGCTCCGGACGGTTAAGTTCGTATACCCCCAACAATCCTTTTATATATAAATCTTCCGGCACACCCACAAAGGAAATGGGAATCCGGTTGTGTTTATTCAGGGAAATATTTGCTGCCAGGCGCGACAACCTTTTATTTACATCATCGAATGCTTGCAGATAAGGCAAATGAATCATCAGAAAGAGTGCCTGCTCATGGGGATGGTGAATGGCGGCCACCTTAGTTAACATGATTTCAAACATTTCTTCTATGAGCTGGGGAATTGCGGTGGGCGTATATGCCGACTGCCGTATACCAACCGCAAATGAACGCAAGCGACCTGGGGCTGCAGGATCAGGCAGTAGATTATTAGCCAGTATGGCGTGCAAGTTCTGCAACGTGTACCGATCAAAGCCCACCTCATTTACGCCGGAAACCAGAAATTCAATGGCATCTTTGTGGTTCAAAATCATTTGCGCTTCGGCGGCAGACTTGTTCGGCGCCATCAGGCCTTGCGACAATAATCGTTCGGTATCCAGCAACGAATAGGTGTTCCCTTCGAGCCTGCTTGAATTCCAGGAAAGATCAATGAGTAGACGTTGAAGAATATTCTTAAAATAAGTACCGGCCGGTTGCACCTCAACGCCCGGCGTGGTAGTAAGCAAATCCAGTTGCTTTCGCTCGGCCTCGCTCAAATAAAAATCAATATTTGGCCGGTAGCCGTCTAGAAAATCTCGATTATACCCAACTGGCTTTCTCTGCGACAAAGGCCGGTTGATGGAGGCAATAATTTCGCGGCTGTTGCTGGTTAGCGGTATCGGATGTAGAGCCAGATAACTCTCATTACTTTCCTGTACCTCTAAAACTGTGGACGGCTGCAAACGAGGAACGGGAAAATATTTGGTAGTACGTCGCGATCCCGATGACAACAACAGGCCACTTTCCACCAGCGTTCTCAGCCGACGTTGTAAGGTGTGTAATTCCATAGAAAGCCCGGCCTCGTCAAGTATGTCGGGCGCACTAACTCCCCCGGGAAATCGGACCATTAAAGCCCTTATCATCTCAAGTTCATCAGCAATCTTTCTCTGATATGGGGTAAATTTCACAACTCAATTTACAACAAATGTATTGATTTTTGTCGTAATCATCGTCCAAAAACAATTTTTTACAACAATTTTTGATATTGAAAACCAATTATTTGAATTTAAAACATGATAATTTTTGTCGCAATTAAACATTTTACAACAATTATCGAAAATATTGGATGCTCCCGATACCTTCTTTACCAACACCTGGTTTACTTGGCTTATAATAGTCAGTCAGATTCAACCTGGAAAAAAGAATATCTCAAGGTTGCTGTGTTTGCTGAAGGCATGGCTTGGGTAATGAAGAATAACAAATATGGCTTTGTCGACGAAAGAGATAAACTGGTCATTCTGCCGGAATACGACTACGTGTTGGATTTTTCAGAAGGGTTGGCTATGGCGGAAAAGGTTCGAAATATGGATATATTGACAAGAACAACAAAATCGTTATTCCTTTAACATACGAATTTGCGCTCAACTTTTCGTCGGGGCTTGCGTCAGTTAAAACGAATGGCAATTATGAATTGATCAATAAGAAAAATGCAATGATAGTACCTGCCGTGTATCAGGAAGCAGCCGAGTTGAGAGAAGGCATTACCCGGGTAAGACTGAACAACAAGTACGGTCTTTAGACGCCAAAGGAAAAGAATTAACCGAATTTAAGTTCGACGGTGCTGGCTACTTTGCTGGCGGTCTCGCCACAGTACGAATCGGCAAAAAATATGGTTTCATTGGTCCGGATGGTCAGGAAATAATTCCGGTAATTTATGAAAGCGCCACAACTTTTGTCAACGGAATTGTTACGTTAAAGTTGAATGGAAAAACCGGCTACATCAATCAAACCGGAAAGATCGTGATACCTCTTCAGTTTGAACAGGGCAACGTCTTTGATAACGGGATTGCTACAGTTAAACTGAAAGGCAAGTATGGAATGATCGACAAAAAAGGAAAGTTTGTATTACCCGCCGAATACGATCAGATTTATGCCTTTGAGAGCGATCTGGCAAGTGTCCGTAAGTCAGGAAAATGGGGCTTGATCAACAGCAGCGGCCAGGTAATAGTACCGTTTCAGTATTCATCATTTATGCCTTCCGCAACGACCTAGCCATGGTAAAGAAGGGGAAGTTTTTTGGCTATGTAAATAAAAAAGGTAAAGAGCAGGTTGCAGTGGAATACAGCTATCTTTCCCCGTTTCAGGATGGTATGCCGTTGGCTACTAAAAACGGTAAATCGTTTTTTATCAATACCGAAGGAAATGTGTCAAAAATTGCCCCGAAATGTCGCTTACATCCCCAAAATAAATTCGGAATGCTTTTCGCAACATCAAAAATTATTAGATTTTGATAAGCCCGTGTCGGATCGCATAAATCACCACCCCAACCATATTTCGGGCATCCGTCTTTTCCTGAATTTTTTCCCGGTGACTCTCAACCGTACGTACACTTAGATTAAGCCGTGAGGCAATCTCTTTGTTCGTCAATTGCTCCGCAATCATTTGTATAATCTCCAGTTCGCGGGGAGAAAAGGATGGCAACGCATTTCGCTTAAACGTTTCCAATTCCGTATTAGCGATCAACTGAGCCAGGTTCTTGGAGGTAGCTCCGGCGTAGAAGCTATCGCCTGCGCACACTGCATGACAGGCTTCCAGCATTTCGGTACGATTGGTGTTCTTGAGCAGATACCCCTTTGCACCAGCTTCTAACATATCTACAACCAGATGGTCGTCGTCGAACATACTCAATGCTATCACCTGGGTATTGGGCGAATCTCGACGTATCATTCGGCAGGCCTCCACTCCGTCCATCCCGGGCATTTTAATATCGGTAACCGCAATATCTGGTTGTAAGGTGCGTACCAGTTGTAAGAGTTCTGCCCCATCGTTAGCCTCCCCTACCACTTCCACTTCCTGTTGATTTCGCAACAATAGTTTAAGGCCATCCCGAAATATCGAGTGATCGTCTGCTAATACAATTCTGATTACCATGAATTCAAAATTAAACTGCCATTTCCATTAAAAAAGCAGTTCCTGCTCCCGGACGTGATTCTACCTGTAGATCTCCCTGCAGAAATTCAGCCCGGCTTCTGATGCTGCGCAGGCCAATACCGTTCGCAGGAGTTTCGGTTTCCGAAAGCGAAAAGCCTCTTCCGTTGTCCCGATAAAATAGCCTGAATTTACCATTGTCCACTCCAAGTTCCAGCTGAACAGCCGAGGCAGACGCATGTTTCAAACAATTGTGCAACATCTCCTGCACCATACGATAAATCTGAATCTGCTTCTCCTCGGATAACAATTGAAGCTCGTTAAGCTGCAGTTGAAAGTCGATACCGGCATTCGTATTCACTTTCATCGCCAGCTCTTCTACTGCCTTTGCAAGCCCTTTGCGCTGGAACGCAATTGGCAACAGATTATTGGCAATCTCGCGCATGCTGTCGATCAAACCATCAATGGATCTGCTGGCGTCTGTTAACTCAGTCATTGCCTGTTGTACCTGCTCATTGACAAAATCAACCTGAAACCGAACAACAGAAAGACGCGGTGCCAGTTCATCGTGCAGATCCGCTGCGATCCGCGCCCTCTCTGCTTCAATGGCATCCAGTTCCGTACGCAAAAGTTCGCGCTGAAGTTGCATTTGTCGGCGCTGCTGCCGAACCATTGTTAAAGCAAAAAAAAGCAATATTATCCCCAGCAGCACTGCTGCTATGGCAACGGCAATAAAGATTCTCGCTTCCTGGGGATCCATAACAATGCAAATGTATAGCCAATATAGACCGCAACATTCACAAAAATGATGATATGGAATGTATTTATGAGGAAAGACCTGCTATTACCCAGTCCATACAGATAGAAAATCTCAACTAATACCTTTACGGTTAGGTAAAGCGAAAGACACATCAAAAGCAAAAACTGCCCCCTCCACAAACGGAAGGGAGCTTTTTTTGCCATCAAAACATTGATGAGATTTACGCCGAACAAGACACAGACAAAGCTGCAGCAAATCCGGAAATAAACCATAACGCTCCAAATACCTGAAAGAAATAAGGCCTCCATAATCCAAACAATCAGGAACAATAAGCCCGCACTTAGATATAACCTTGTGCTACGCTGATCGTCCCATCTCCAATAAGTATACAATATCAGGCAATACGCCAGTAAAACATACATGTTCGATATCAAAGTATTGGAGTATCCACTTATTACAACCAGAAATGAAACCACTTCTGTCAGCGCGCTGAACAAGATATACCAAATGAATGGACGTATCTTGGACGCAACATGAGGGTATCGCAATATGGATACAATCGCCGGAATCAGGATGACCGAATTTAGTATCTGAGTTACGTAATAGTTCATTTAGCTCGCCTGAAAATTCAATTCAGAGTTCGGCGGACAATGTGGCGGACAACGCTGGCCGTCATCAACAATCCCGGTGTCGTATCCCGACATCCAACTGAGGCTGGTCTCAGGCAGAATGTCTTCATTGCTGCTATTCACACCCACAATGATAGCATGAATTTTCAAATCAATGTCCATTCCATAGTAAATCCGGAGACTTTGACAATCTGTCTGCGCCAGAATTTTGTCGATATCATCCCGGCCGAAAGTCTCGCAAATACAAAGAATGTTTTGATTCCGGTAAGTCGTAATCAGGATGTTTTCTTTTTCCTGACGATAACGTGTGGTCATTTCAACCGCTTGCTGTAAAGAGATTTGGTGGCTCATAATTTTTTTTTAATCAGAGTTAACGAATCCCGCAAGTTGACTGAAAGGCACAACAAAAACAACCGTGTTTACACGGAAGTTGGACATAATAAACCCCGGCAAGTGTAACCGGGGTTTATAGGATAAGGAAATGGTTAAGGCAATTCAAAACACTTGTAAAACGCCTAAGCCAGGAATGGCCACGTATTATGCGTTTCAAACTTACGTTGCGCAAATATTCTCACCAACCGTATTTACACGGATTTTCTGGGCTTTTATCAGCTAAAAAAAGGTATTCGTCCTTTAATATCGGGGAAAACAAGTGTTTACACTTAGCGATTTTTATGGACAGAATAAAGGTTCTGGATGCCGCTGAAAAACATGGTATCCATGTCAGGATGATGATCAAAACGACAGCAATACAATAAGCAAATCAGCGCAAGGAATATCTGCTTGGCTTTTCAACCAGACTATAAGGCCAGCGGGTTTGCACACCGGACCATCTATTAAGGTGACGTAAATATTCAACCACCTGATAGGATTCTTCGCCTAACTCCGCTTTTAACTGATCACGATAATTCACCGGTTCGGGACCCTGTAATATCTGTTGCAACAAGTTAGTCGGTTCAGGATAAATCACCACACGAAACTTCTCAAGGTTTGCCATATGAGACGCCGAAATGATTGCATCCTGAATACCTCCCAGTCGATCAACGAGCCCAATTTCCAAAGCCCGCTTGCCTGTCCAGACCCGACCTTGTGCAATACTGTCGACAAAAACTGAATCAAGCTTTCGTCCCGATGCAACCCGTTCCTTGAACTGATCGTAAGTTAGATTCACTCCCGCCTGCAACAACTGTCTTTCTTCTTCACGCAGCGGTCGGTAAATGGCTCCTGCATCTGCATAAGGCGACGTGCGAACGGCATCGAAAGTAACTCCGAGCTTGTCTTTGAAAAACCCTTCCATGTTCGGCAACATTCCAAACACACCTATGCTGCCCGTAATGGTCGAGGGTTGTGCAAAAATGGAGTCGGCCGCGCAGGATATATAATATCCGCCGGAAGCGGCAACATCACCAAAACTCACAATCACAGGTTTCTCAGCCCTGGCCAATGCCACTTCACGCCAGATGACTTCACTGGCAAGTGCACTGCCCCCACCGGAATTAACCCGCAACACAATAGCCCTGATCGACTGATCCAAACGCGCTTTGCGCAACAGACTGCGGTAAGTATCGCCCCCTATAGTTCCAGGCTCGGCGCGACCGTCGACGATATCGCCCTCTGCCACAATAAGCGCAATTTTCGAACTCCCTCCCGCCTTGATACCCGTAGCTTCGAAATAAGTAGAAAGTCCAATAAAATTTATCTTGTCGTACTTTTCGAGACCCAGCTTTTCTTTGAGTACGTCTTTCACTTCGTCATCGTACTTCAAATCATCAACCAGTCTATGCGCCAATGCATCTTTGGCGGTTCTGATCGTCCCTTCAACGGCGAGTTTTCTCAACTCAGCACTGTCCATTTTTCTCGTCTCCGATGTCCTTTGCAATAACAATTGATACATATCCTCCATCCACACTGAAGTCTGAAGACGATTCTCATCAGACATCTCCTGCATTCGATAGGGCTCAGTGGCACTCTTGTACTTACCCGCATAAAAGATTTGTGGCTCTATCGCCAGTTTGTCAAGCAGCCCCTTGAAAAAAATATAGGTTATATGGTACCCCGACCATTGCAGAAAGCCCCGCGGATTCAGATAAATTTTGTCGGCAATATTTGCCACAGCATAGGCATCCTGCGTCATCACGTCTGCCTGCGAAACAATAAACTTTCCGCTTATTTTGAATTCACCCAACACATTCCGCAATTCTTCGGATGCCGCGTAACTGTTGTTGTTACTGTTAGAGTACAGTAAGATGCCTTTAATTCTGTCATCTTTGCCTGCCTGACGTATCATCTCCACTGCCTGGTAAAGGCCGGGTTTGACGGGTGTTTCCCCTTGCAGCACCTTCAACGGATCATTACTTTCTCTTTCAGAAAAATTCACGCTCAAATCCACAACCAAAACCGAATTTGCGTATACCTGCGGCTTACCACTACTTGCCACACTGCCTATCCAGGCCAGAAAGAAAAAAAACAATAAAATTGAAAACACAATCAGGGCCAGCAAAGACGCTGCGGCCATTTTAAAAAAACTACGCATACATGCTGTATTGATCCTTTCAAAAATAAGGTTTATGATTGATCATAGCCGGTTTCTATTTTTGCCATTGTATAATTGTTGAATAATTTTACCGCTGAGCAACAAAGGGTTGCACGCGGCACACTCCGCCTATCCAAACAATGCGCATGAACCACGCTTTTTTACTGACCGGCAGCAATATGGGAAACCGTCATGAACAACTGAAAACGGCGGCCGACCAGTTGGAAGATGACGGCATCCGTATATTGCAAAATTCATCCATCTACGAAACAGCGGCATGGGGTATCGAAGCTCAGCCGGCTTTTTTAAATCAGGCCCTGCACATAGAAACCAGCCTTGGCCCGCGCCAACTGCTGCGGCATGTATTGCGAATCGAAAAAAGAATGGGAAGAATCCGTGAAATAAAATATGGTCCGCGTTTAATCGATATCGACATCTTACTCTTCAACAACGAAATTCATGACTATCCGCTGCTAAAGCTCCCACACCCAGAATTGCCCAACAGACGTTTTGCGCTTACCGCACTTGCCGAAATTGCGGCAACCCATATCCACCCCGTTTTTCAAAAATCCATTGCCGACCTTCTTGCCCAGTGTACCGACCCCCTCCCGGTAAAGCGACTTGACACACAATAAACAGTTGTCCAATTGTGATTTCAAAAAAACAAACCCCGACTCTCCACTCCCCTCTCTCCACTTACCACTCCCCACTCCCCACTCTCCACTCCCCTCTCTCCACTTACCACTCCGCACTCTCCACTCCCCACTCTCCACTCCCCACTTACCACTCTCCCCTCCCCATTTTCCCTTATTTTGCAATCCATTCGTCCAAAAGCTGTGACCGACAAGACCATGAAGTATCCATTTGTAACCATAGAAGGGAATATAGGCGCAGGCAAGACCACGCTGGCAAATCTGCTAAGTGAACATTACCAGGCCAGATTGATCCTGGAACAGTTTGCCGACAACCCGTTTTTGCCAAAGTTTTACGACAATCCGCAGCAATACGCTTTTCCGCTTGAGCTGTTTTTTATGGCAGAACGATTTAAACAATTGAAAGAATTGCTCCATCAGCAGGATCTTTTCAAACAGGTGACCATCTCCGACTATCTTTTCACCAAATGCCTGTTGTTTGCAAAAGTTAATCTGCCGGTCGACGAATTCCGGCTCTATCAACGTCTGTTTGAAATCATTCATCAACAACTTATTCAGCCAGATCTGCTGATTTATTTGCATGCGCCAGTAACCCGACTGCAGGCAAACATTCGAAAACGTAATCGTTCGTACGAACAAAATATCCCGGACGAATATTTATACAACATTCAGGAGACCTATACGCATTACATCAAACAACACAATATTAAAACATTGTTTGTTGATGCATCTAACGCCGATTTCCTAAACAATCCCAAACATTTGTCGATCATCATCGATGCGCTGGAAAAAGATTATAACGACGGCCAGCACTATCTCACTCTACCCTGATTCGTGGACCGATTTCAGCAAATTCGATCGTTCTGCTAACTTTGCGGCGACGAATGGACTCTTCCCAACCTGTAGCCCAGCTCACGCACGACCCCTACGCCTCGATGCGAATACCCGAGTACCGTTATTTAATTATCGGACGGTTCACCTTCATTATGGCATTGCGTATGATGAGTACCCTGGTCGGCTGGTGGGTCTTTGTTTTGACCAATGATGCATTTGCAATTGGCCTGGTGGGTCTGGCCGAAGTAATTCCGGCCCTCTCACTAGCTCTATATTCCGGCCATGTGGTAGATATAAGCCGAAAGCGAACCTTGCTGTTACGTGTAGTTTTTCTGTACACAGTTGCCGCGGCCATGTTATTGTTTTTAGCAACACCATGGACCAATAGCCAGCTCGGTAATCAACAGATTACATGGGGTATTTATGCAGTGATTTTTTTTACCGGCATTATTCGATCCTTTACCGGACCGGTATTTTCCTCCATTCTTGCCAATATTGTGCCACGCCAGCTTTTGCAGAATGCCACCACCTGGAGCCAGGGTGCCTGGCTAAGTGCCGCGGCAATCGGACACGCTATGGGAGGGTTTCTTATTGCCGGACTTGGAATCATGGGAGCGCTCGGGGTGATCTGCGCGGTATTGATTGTGTCTATCCTGATCCTGTGGAACATAAAATCCCGACCACCGGCTTCTTCCGGCGAGAAAAAGACCTGGGAGAGTGTAAAAGAAGGTCTCCTTTTTGTATTTCGCAGCAAAGAGCTGTTGGGCGCGATGTCGCTTGACATGTTTGCTGTATTATTTGGGGGAGCAAAAGCCATGATTCCCTATTATGCTAATGTTGTTCTTAAAATAGGCCCTGTGGGTTATGGCTGGCTCAATGCCGCCATTGATATTGGCGCAATCATCGTGGTGGTATTACTTATCATTTTTCCAATTAAAAAAGCTCAGGGCAGGAAAATGATGTATTCTGTTGCAGGCTTCGGATTGTGCATTATCGCATTTGCTGTGTCGGAGGTCTTCCTGTTGTCCTTTTTCGCGATGTTGATTGCTGGCATGCTCGATGGAGTGAGTGTGGTAGTACGTGGTACGGTGATGCAGCTCAAAACGCCGGATGAAATGCGCGGCCGGGTCAGCAGTGTCAGTTCCATGTTCATTCAAAGTAGCAACGAACTTGGGCAATTCGAAAGCGGGGTGGCAGCACGTGCAATGGGCGAAATTCCGTCGGTGCTGTTTGGAGGCTGCATGACCCTGCTGGTCGTCGGCATTACCTGGTTTAAGGCACCCACCCTTAGAAAACTGGAGTATTGAAGTTAAAATTAAGCCGTTCCAAATCTCCGTCGCCCGGCTTTTCCAACAATTCCCTATCTTCCCTTACAAGTTCAAACGCAATGGATCGTCGCAAGTTTATTCAACAATCCGCAATGGGCCTGGGCGCGCTCACGCTGCTTCCAGCTGTCCCATTCCGAAGCGATGAGTGGAAGTCAGCGTTGATCCGTCGCGATGTTTATCTTTTCACCGAGAAGGGCGGAGCCATCGCCTTTCTTAAAAATAAAGATGCGACAGTGATTGTCGACAGTCAGTTTCCGGAGCAGGCCGGGCATCTTTTAACTGAACTTCGGAAAACCCAGCCCAATCCCTTCGATCTGCTCATCAACACCCACCACCATCCCGACCATAGCGCAGGAAACATTGCTTTCAAAGGCCAGATTAAGCACGTGCTGGCCCACAGCAATTCCAAAACAAACCAGGAACAACTAGCTTTAGCTAACAACACAGAAGATCAACAACTTTATCCGGACCAGACCTTTGGCGATACCTGGTGCCAGGATTTTGGCAAAGAAAAAATTTGCCTTCACTATTTCGGACCCGCACATACAAATGGTGACGCACTTGTTCATTTTGAAAAAGCTGATGTTGTACACATGGGCGACCTGCTTTGTAACCGACGCTATCCTAATGTGGACCGCAAAGCCGGCGCCTCTGTTGAAAACTGGATGTTGGTACTGGATCGTGCCTACAATGTTTTCGACCGGAGAACCATCTTCGTATGCGGTCATGGTCTCGACGGGCAACAACTCACGGTGGGCAGGGAGTTTTTGAGGGAAATGAAATTCTTCTTCGAAAATCTGTTTGTTGTCGTGAAGCAGGACATCCTTGCCGGCCGCACCAGAGAAGAAATACTCGCTCGCAGTTCTATACCGGGTATGGACGAATGGAAGGACACGGCCGGATTTATCAGGGTAAATCTCGAAGCCGTCTATCTTGAACTAACCGCCGGCACCTGAGCTATTTCATTCCCGCCAGCAATTTCTCAAGTACGTAGAATGTAATAGGGCAAAAACTACTGTTTTTAAGGGTCAGTGCCGGCCTTTTCAGCAAAACATCTTCATCCGTATACGGAAAGCGCCTGCAATCAGAAGGTCTATCTTCATATATTGAACAATAATTGTCCGCCCCAAGAAACGGGCAGGGGCTCGATTTTACAACAAAATCGCCCTCTTCATCTACCCGCAGATAAGTATCAATAAACACACTTTCCCTCAGGCCCAGTACGCGCGCTATACGTTTTACATCGGGCGTTTTAAACCGCGGCGAATAGCTTTTGCAGCATTGTGCACATTGAAGGCAATCCACCGCGGCAGTTGCTTCCTCATGTAAATCAGGCAACTGTTTTAATACCTTGTTGCGATCAGCTTTTTTTAGCAGTTGCTGGTACTGTTTCCGGTGATCCGCCGATCGTTTTTCCCAATTTTTTAAAAACGGATGGTACATACCGCAAGGTAGCGCCTATACGCCGGTAAAATACACCCCGGCAGGCACCGCTGGACAGGGATTATCCACAGCAGCTTCCAGGCTCATTTTTATGGCTGCACTATACTAACTTTGCAGCGCCCGACCGGGGCCGCCCAAACACCCGTCTTAAATAGACCGTTCACGACAGCCCCAGGGGAAAACGCCGCCTGTGTTTCATGCGGCAATAAGCAAAAAGCATCAAACTTACCTTACAGTACGAAGTGATTATGAACCTTTTTGAATTGCAATCCACCGAATTCCCGGGAAGGCATATCGGACCCGATGAAAAAGAAAAGCAGCAAATGCTGAAGACAATCGGCGAGCCCTCTCTAAACAGTCTCATTGATAAGACGGTTCCTCCGGCCATCCGTATGAAGAAGCCTTTACAATTGCCTGAGGCAATGAGTGAGCACGATTACCTCAAACATATTAAGGAGATTTCGTTCCTGAATAAAGTATATAAGAATTATATCGGCCAGGGGTACTACGATTGTATCACGCCGTCGGTAATACTGCGAAATGTTTTCGAGAATCCGGGATGGTATACCCAGTACACCCCTTATCAAGCGGAAATATCGCAGGGCCGTCTTGAAAGCCTGCTGAATTTTCAAACCATGGTCAGCGATCTTACCGGCTTGCCAATTGCCAATGCATCACTCCTCGACGAGGGTACAGCCGCTGCCGAAGCTATGACCATGTTGTTCAATTCGCTCAACCGCCAGGACCATATTGAGCGGCCCCGATTTCTTGTGGATACAGCCGTTTTTCCGCAGACTTTGGATGTGTTGATGACCCGAGCCACACCGGTAGGCATCGAAATTGTTGTAGGTGACTACAAAACGGCAGCGATTGATAAGAGCTATTTTGGCGCGCTGGTGCAATATCCAAATAATCTCGGCTCTGTTGAAGATTATCGCAGTTTTATCAATCGCGTACAGGAAACAGGTGCATACGTGGCTATGGCAACCGACCTGTTGGCACTAACCCTCTTAACACCCCCCGGTGAATTGGGCGCGGATGTAGCCTTCGGATCCGCCCAACGATTTGGCGTACCTCTTGGCTTTGGCGGTCCTCACGCCGCTTTCTTTTCAGCAAAAGACGAGTTTAAACGCAGCATGCCAGGGCGTATCATTGGTGTTAGCATCGATGCTGCGGGTAACCGTGCGCTCCGGATGGCTTTACAAACCCGGGAGCAACATATCAAACGCGAGAAAGCCACCAGCAATATTTGTACTGCGCAGGCCCTGCTTGCTAATATGGCCGCCATGTACGCCGTTTATCATGGCCCAGACGGACTGAAGAATATTGCCAAACGAGTCGCCCTGCTTACTCAGGTAGTTGCCACAGCAATAGAAGAAAGAGGGTTTGAACTGGCGTCGCAACATTTTTTCGACAGCATCGTAGTAGTTACCGGCCAGGCAAACGCGATCATTGAAAAAGCTGATAAACAGCAAATCAATCTCCGAAAGCTGGGAGCCGATCAGGTGGGTATATCCATTGACGAAACCACCAGCGTAGACGACCTGTATGATCTGATAAACTGTTTTGTTAATGATACCGATGCAGTAACTTTTGATATTCACCAGGACGCAGAACTGGAGCATATTCCAACATCTCTCACCAGAACAAGCAGTTTTCTTACCCATCCTGTATTTAATACTTACCGGAGCGAAAGCATGATGATGCGGTACATCAAGTCGCTTGAAAACAAAGATCTGTCGTTGAATACCAGCATGATTTCTCTGGGTAGTTGCACTATGAAACTGAATGCTGCCAGCGAAATGATGCCACTTAGCTGGTCGCACTGGAGCAAAATACATCCCTTTGCTCCTTCCAGTCAAACAAAAGGCTATCAATACCTGGTTGACCAACTTAGCGCTTACCTCTGCGAAATCACTGCATTCGATGCCTGCAGCCTCCAACCCAACAGTGGTGCACAGGGCGAGTACGCAGGTCTGTTGGCAATTCGTGGATACCATGCGAGCCGCGGCGAATCGCACCGCAATGTGATGCTGATTCCCATTTCCGCCCACGGTACCAACCCGGCATCCGCTGTAATGGCAGGTATGAAGGTGGTGGTAGTGAAGGCGTTGGAAAATGGTTATATCGACATGGACGACCTGAAAGCAAAAGCTGCTCAACACGCGGATCAGCTTTCCGGAATCATGATTACTTATCCCAGCACCTACGGTGTATATGAAGAAACGGTTAAGGAAATTACTGACATAGTACATTCTTATGGCGGACAGGTGTATATGGACGGCGCCAACATGAATGCACAGGTAGGCCTTACCGCTCCCGGTCTGATTGGTGCTGATGTTTGTCACCTTAATCTGCACAAAACATTCGCCATACCACACGGTGGAGGTGGCCCAGGCATGGGGCCGATCTGTGTTAAAAAACACCTGGAAGCCTTCCTACCCGGACATAGCTTCCTTGCCAATGGTGCCGTTGGTAACACCGCGGTTTCCGCCGCCCCTTATGGTAGCGCCAGCATACTTCTCATTTCATATGGTTATATCCGCATGCTTGGAGGCGAAGGAGTGCGTGCTGCCACTGAATACGCTATTCTGAACGCCAACTACATGAGGGCTCGCCTCGAGTCGGATTTTGATATTCTATACACCAACCATAACGGACAGTGTGCGCATGAATTTATTGTTGACCTCCGGCCATTTAAGAAGTCAGCAGAAATTGAAGCGGAAGACGTGGCAAAAAGACTGATGGACTATGGCTTTCATGCACCCACTATGAGCTTCCCCGTGCCTGGTACGATCATGATTGAACCAACAGAAAGCGAAGACAAAGCTGAACTCGATCGCTTTTGCGATGCGCTGTTGGCAATCCGTAACGAAATTCGCCAGATCGAAGAAGGACGACTTGACAAAAAACAAAATATGCTGAAGCAGGCTCCCCATACGCAGCAAGCCGTCATAAGCAGCCAATGGGAGCGTGGCTATAGCCGCGAAACAGCAGCCTTTCCACTCCCCTACGTTTCTCTTAACAAGTTTTGGCCTTCTGTAGCACGCGTCAATAATACCCACGGCGACCGTAACCTCATTTGCACTTGCGAACCCGTGGAAAGCTATATGGAAAAGGTTGAAGCATAATCCTTTCCCAGCTTCAATAAAAAAGTGAATGGCATATGGCTGCCATTCACTTTTTTATTTGCGCCTTTCCTCAACTATAGGCACTAACCCTATTGCGTTTTTACCATAAAACCTGTATTTTACCGCCCCACCCCTGGTGAACCTATGAGATACCTGTCACAAATATTTGTATGGAACAGCTTCGTTTGGCGCCGTGCCGAACGAAAAGCCAGCGCCGGTTTTCGCTTACATTCGCGAAAATTGCAGGCCGGCCTGCTGCGTGTGAAAAGGATCGGGCTCTGGAAGGGTATGACGCATCAGGAAAAAAGCAAGCTGGCCATATTCAATTATCTCAATTTCTTTCAACTATTTACGGGCATCATTTTCCCTTTTTTCAGCCTTATTGCCTCCAGCAATGTACCAACGGTTGCTTGGGTGCTGGCATCCCTGCCACCTCTCGTTAGTGCTTCCGTCCTTGTGTTGAACGCTAAACATCTGTATAATCAGGCGCTGCTCGCCTATTTTATACTTTACCCCTTCACCACCTGCCTGGCCTACCTCAATGGCGTGGATCTGGGAATCGAGCTTTCTTTCGTACTATACGGTATTCTGTCGGTATTTTTTATAGCCGACCGAACCTATATGCTGCTCTCGATCGGCTTTTCGATGATTAGCTACTTTGTGCTGGCCGTTATGCTAAACCGGTATCCCTTTCAACTGGAGAACTCAAATATTTGGGCATACCTGGTCAACCAGGCAATAGCCATTGTCTACATCTTTTACGGTTTGTATCTGATTCAATCCGAAAACCGACGATTCAACGAATCATTGCAGCAGGCAAATCATTCGATGCAGGAGCAGGCCAGGCAGCTACAATGGCAGGCCGAAGAACTGGCGCAGCTTAACTCTCTTAAGAGCCGTTTGTTTTCTGTCATCGCTCACGATTTGAAAGCGCCCATGTACGCTCTCCGCAATCTTTTTGAGAACATTCTGTCGCAGGACATGCCGGGCGGAGAAATTAAAGCACTTGTACCCGATATAAAAAAGGATCTGAACGATACCGTAGGTTTGATGGAGAACCTGCTGCGCTGGGCCAAATCGCAGATGGAAGCAGAGATAGCTCACCCCGCGCCGGTTCAGATGAATGATCTGATAGAAGACGTAGTGAGAGTGCTGCATCTGCAATCAGAGGCCAAAAACATTGAAATTAAGTTACTGTTCGAAACAACTGTAACCGCCTGGGCTGACGCAGACATGATTCACCTCGTATTGCGCAACCTTGTGTCGAATGCGATCAAGTTTACAGAAGAAAATGGCAGCATTTGTGTCGGCATAAACCGACGTGGCCACGCCATAGAAATATATGTGAGTGATTCAGGAAACGGTATAGCGCCTGAGCTGTTACAGAAAATGGAGAACGGCGAAATGCATACTACTCCGGGCACCCGTCAGGAGCAAGGTACAGGCCTGGGCCTGCTGCTTTGCCGTGAGTTTCTGACGAAGAATAGCAGTCAGCTACGTATCGAATCTGTTGTTGGAAAAGGCAGCCGCTTTTCATTCCTGCTGCCAATGAGCGATGTATGATTTAGTCTCTGAACTCCTGACTGATCATTAAACCATAAAAGCCACCATCGAGTACACCAATGCCTAATCGGCCAAAAGCAGGATTCAGAATATTAGCCCTGTGACCAGGCGAGTTCATCAGATTTTCATGTGCGATTTCAAGCGTTTGTGCCAGTGCCAGATTTTCACCCGCTGCCTTGAACTTAACCGACGCCGCTTCCATTCTGTCAAACGGGCTTTTGCCATCAGGGTTTTCGTGAGCGAAATAACCTCTTGCAAACATATCACGGGAGTGCGCTCTTGCAACCTGCTGTAATTCGGGGTCACGCTTTAACAATTTCAACCCGTGTTTTGTACGTTCCTCATTTACCAGCTTCAGCATTCTGTCTTCTAAAGACGGACGAGTGCGTGGGTTGCTAAACTGATAGCCAAGTGAGAGGTGTTCGCCTGATTCGGGACGAACCGTAAGGCTGTTCATTGTATGGCGTACCGCCTGATCAAAAACCGGCGCAAGTCTTCTATTGATCCACTCGCTTTGCATGGCGAGCGGATTTGCCAGCCGACTCTCCCGGGCTTCCTGTGTGATAGCATCCTTTAGTGGCAGCGAAAGCAACAATGCTGAAATGATAATGCCTGCCAGCCAGCCGTTGATTGCACCCGGTGCTAGTCCAAGAATGCGATTAAACCCCGTTTGATGGTAAGAATCCGGGATCCGGCGCTTAAACCAGGAAGCTAGCCAACCCAATAGCATTGACGCAACAATAAATATGGACAGAAATGACGCCGGCAACAACCAGACCCCTAATCGGGGAAACCATTCCTGTAGCCGCTCGCCCCATTCAGGGTAATAACTGTACGCTATCGTCATGGATGTCACCAGCACAAGCAAATCGACCGCGCCTGATACAAAGCCACGACGCCAGCCTGCCCAGCAGGCCGATACAAATACCAGAACCAGTAGTAAATCGATCCAGTTAAACATAAAAAAGCAGATTAAAAACCCTGCTTGATCAAACTCACGTTGCCAACAAAGTTCTTAATCTGCCAGTCACAAAAACCAGGCCTTTACCTAGTTCTTTGTTAAAACCACTTTTGATTGGGAATAATTATAAGCCTCATCGAGCATCACCAGCATGGATGACCACTGGTTCGCAGCGAATTGCGCAGCTTTATATATTTTTTTAACGTCAATAATCAACTTGGCTCCTTCAATTTTTGCTTCGGCTGCAAAGGTGCCACAGGCATTGTCAACCCATTTATTTAAGTTCTCCACTCCCTTCACTGAATAACCCTCCGGAATATCGAGCTCTATATGCCAAAGAAGTCGGCGCGGGTATTGGAGATCAATGGGCGCGTTTCTGTCCCTCTCGTCTTTCGTGATACGGGTTTGCCCTCCAACCAGCGCGGGTATAGCCACGATCAAGTCATTTCCTGCCACCGATACCATGTCTGCAAGTACGAAATCTTCATTAAAGCGTATGAAACGTTTCTTGAAATTCCGTCCATCATTCTGTAATCGAAAATTGTTGTAGGTTTCCACCTTGAACCCGTATTCAGTTTCGGCTAACGCCTTCATCATTTTCGGCTTTTCTTCCTTCCACTCCTTCTTCTCTTTATTAAAATCCTCCATGGCCTTGTACATATCCTTATCCGACATTCCCTCCCACATGCTGGAACCGCCATAGTTCCGATAATCATTTTCCATGAAAGGGGTCAATGCGACCACATCATCAATCAGATCGTCTTTGGCCATGCCTTTTGCTTCTACCGTTTTCGTTACCGATACCAACGCCGTAGCGGGATCCAGCTTGGCGTAAAGTTGCCGGGCAATCAAATTCATGGCGGTGTCACTGGCCGGTATAACGTCGCCCACAGGCTTGCTGTCACTCTTGTAATCAAAGCGAACGCTGGTATTTCCCGCCAGATAAGAAGGAATTTCTTCAGGGTTCAGATGCTCGAACGGATTGCAGAAGTATTTTCCCTTATAAAAAACCGACCAGGTGATTTCCTGCGTAAAAGCCACTTTCCCCAGCTGCGTGCGGTGATTACTGGTAGACACGATGATTTCGTGAGGCAGACGCTTCATAGCCAGCAGACCGGAAAATACTTTTGCAAATGCATAATCACTCCAATTTCTAAAAAGGGTGATTGAGCGGATCTGATAATAAGCCCTTCTTGCATACTCTTCATCGTCGTATTCAGTAGCTCCTGATTTTTTCAGGCTCTTGTACAAAGCCTTCACTGTATTGTCGATTGAAGTGCTCAGTCCGCTGGTGTAATCGCCCGTATTTTCAAGCTTACCGGAGTTAGACCAGAAAGTCCTTGCCTTTTCAGCCAGTTCCTCCGGGTTTAAATCCTGCTTCATGTCGTTTTCATCTTTAAACCACACAAAAGCTTTCGCGGCATTTCGCGCATAAGTAACCTGAAATTTCACGGAAGGCTGCTCCACAAATTCATTCACATATCGCGTGTCTTCCATTTTTGCACGATTTTCATCGACCCAGCGATACATCTTTTTACCCTTGCTTTCCTGCTGCGTAAATTCAGGTGCTCCTTTAAGGCTCTTATACCCGATGAAGTATTTATCATCCTGCGTTACCACCTCTATAATCTGCCGTGCTACCGGCATTTCGCGGTTGCATACATAGTAGATTGGATCAAACTCTTTGTAATTAGGATTCGTTGAATACTGCCTTCCATTATAGTTGCGGAATTCATATTCTATGATATCTCCTTCTTCCAGATCGGGCACGGCCAGTTTGAAATAAGTGGGACGATAGTAAGTGCTGATTCGATTATCAGTATAACTCCGAAAGGTTCCTGGCACCGTGCGAGGATCTTCAACCCTGATGGCTTCTGCTAAATCCACTTCGTTGATCGTTCCGTCTTTCTTGATTACCCTCGCAGCAAATCCGTCGCCTTCATTGGCTAGCCGGAAATAGAGTACGGAATATTGTTCTATGGCAAATCGGTCACGCAAAAGAATCTTCCGTCGTTCCGCTTCCTCCACCAGTATCTTGGTTTCGTTGATGGCGTTGGCATAGTACAACGATGATCCTAAAGTTACCGGAGCAAGGAAAATTCCAAGAATATTGCGGCCAATCCGCTTACCCGCGCTAATGCCCTTTTTGTCAAAGTCGAAAGAAGTTTTCTGGCAAAGAATAACAGCGCTTTCTTCCGCCCAGGAACTGGAAGCTGCAGCTGCAAAATCAGGGTCATCTTGCAAAAGAGGCTGATCTTTGGCGCTTTTTTTCAACACATCAAGTTGCTTGTCCGATATACGATCCTGCGCATTCAGGGCAGCCACACTAAAAAAAACAAAAATGGATAGAACAATAGATTGCTTCATGTTTACCAAAATCTTTATCCTGTTACGGAATTTGTATCGAAATATTGTTACGGTTAAATCCGCGGATATTGTTGATGAATTTTTTCCAGTTTTCAAACTCAGTGGTCAATATAACCGGACTGTTCAGCGAGAACTGCTTGCGTAGTGTGATTTTATCACCGCTAGCCGAATATTCAGCCTGAAGAATATTCTGCGAAAAATTAGCATTAAACTTTTCAGGGAGCGACAATGGCTTGGCATTTGCCGGCAACTTCAGCGTGATTTCGTGTTTCGACAAATACACATTGTCAAGGTCAATCGGGTTCTCACGATCCTTATCGGGATCAACCCGCACGATGCTGGCAGGCACAAAATCGATACTAGTGTAAATAGTTTTGTCCACTTTCGTTACACGATTCGAAAACTCCACGTCACCTTCAATCACAATGGGTATATCCCTGTTGTTGAAGTCGGAAGTTTTTACGTTGCTGGCGTCGGCATTGCTACTGCCCAGCTCGAGCATGTCACGAATGAAATTCTTGCGCTTATCGGCTGGAATGCCATTGTAAACGTTATGAAAATAATTTCGGGCCTCTCCTTCAAAAGTCAGTTTAACGCGCCCTGCTATTTTATCGCCATTCAGGACAAGATCTGCCGTAGTCTCCATTAGGTTTTCCTCAATGCTCGGCTGAGGAACGTTTTCAACCCGATATTTCTCACCATCCTGAACCAATGCAGACTTACCCTGTATACGATAGGCGTTCTTGCCGAGGGCTGCAAACTTCTCCGTACCATCGAGAAAATAGGTTTTACCAGCATGATAAAGCACTGAAATGGCATGGTTGTCTACACACATCGACTGAATTTCCGTTCGGTCATAAGGAATTTCCCGGGTTCCAATCCAGGCAAAATGTGCGTCGTATCCAGCCAGCTTCAGCATTTCAGTCAGCAGATTGGCCATACCCTTACAATCGCCATATTTATTTTTCATCACCTCCTGCACAGTCTGTGGTACAAAACCCGCATAGCCTTCTTCAAATGCGATGTAGCGAATATTGTCCTGCACCCAGTAATACAAAGCACGAATTTTATCCTCATCCGTGGTTTTACCGGCAGTTATCTGCGTTACCAGCGACTGTACAGCTGAAGTATTATTTTCTGCCTTTTTGTAAAGGAAATTATACCAGGCGTACATGTCGTCGAGCGTCTTAAAGCCATTGTACTGCTTTTGGTCTACCGTAAAACTGCGCACAGTTATCACCAGATGGGGCAAATAATAAGGACGGCCCAAAGAGGAAGGTTCCGACTTTACGGGTTCCAGGTTATCGGCAGTGAAAGTGTACGTAACAAACCCTTTTTCTTTCTTCGTGTCTTTCCGAATCTTCGTTGCTGGCCCAAAATTTTTCTCGATGATATCCAGTTGTAACCATTCGGGCACTTTAAAGCTTACCACCTTCTTTTGTATAGGCATGTAACTATGGAAAAAAATTCTTGTCAGATATTTTGCATCCGTGTAAGTGTAATCATACAGGAAACGGGCTCTGGTGCCCGATTGCTGTGCTCTAAATCCATAGAACAAGCCGAAATTGTCGTCGAAGAATATACTCTCGTCAGTAAGACTTACACGCTCCGGAGGATACTTCTGACTTTTAAAATCCTTTTTGTAGAAAATCTTAAAATCGTAATCATCTAGTTTCAAAAACTCGTTGTAAGGCAGCAGGTAGCCAATACTCACATTGTCGTCAATGCTTACCATATCCACCTGGCCTTTTTCTTTAGCGATCACAATCGGTGAGCCGGTGATGCCTTTGCCCGTTTTAAATTCAAAAGATTCAGTAATAAGGGAAGCGCCGAATTTAGCTTTTTTGCTGATCCTCTTCAGGCCGGAAGCCTGCATGGATCCTTCCCCATCAGCGGTTTGTGACTGGGAATAAGCGGCTATTGTCAGAAACAACAACAGCAGGGTCGAAATTGAACGGAACATAAGGTTTAGTTGTACTGCCAGTGTCCGCAGCGAGCGCAGCGGGTGGTTCGGCTAAAATATTAAAGATGATTTTTCCTGAATAAGCAAAAGGCGCTAATGTTGGTGGCAACGCCATTTGCTAACGCACAAACCTACTACCCAAATGGGAAATTTGAAAGCCAGTTCGCTATTAATTGACAGAGATCAGTCAGACAGATTACCTTTTTTAGGAATATGGAAAGGCCTGCAAACATGAAAATCGTGTAAGAATGACACCTAAGTCCTTGATAGGTAGCATTTTGATTTGAAGTCGAGTATCAAAAACTCTGTAGTATCTTTGCCGCACCGATTGCTGCCGTATTTATTCCAAAAGGTATGGCATGAAAGCAATTACTCATCTGTTTTTCCAAAAAACCGTAGTACAGATAGCAAGGTCAACGCGGATATGGCCCAGGCTTTCCCACCCGGAAAACGGGGGAGCGCCTATGCCCGTCAGCAAATTGAAAGTCCGTATAGCTGTTTCCACCTTCTTTTTTTGCCAGGGTTTCTGTTTCGCCACCTGGACCAGTCGAATTCCCGACATCAAAACCAGTCTTGAACTCACCAATGCCGCGCTGGGATCAATTTTGCTGGCGCTTCCTGCCGGGCAATTGGTCACCATGCCTTTTTCCGGAAGGCTCGTAACACGGTTCGGCAGTCGAAAAGTTTTAAGGATCGCGGCCATCCTGTATGCGATTAGCCTGACTAATATCGGCCTGGCCAATGCAGGCTGGCAGCTGGCGCTGGCATTGTTCGCCTTTGGCGTGGCGGGAAACCTCAGCAATATCTCCGTCAATACACAGGCTATCTACGCGGAAAAATTATTCGCTCGCCCTATTATGACTTCCTTTCACGGCGTTTGGAGCCTTGCTGGCCTCACTGGAGCGTCGTTAGGCTGGGCATTTACGGCCTGGCGTTGGTCGCCTTATGCACATTTCTGGTTAATTGCCGCATTAGTAATTCCGGCTGTATTGTTTGCACAACAATTTCTTCAAAACACTCATACTGACGTTACACAGAAACGAAAACTTTTCTCACTTCCTGATATGGCGCTGGTGCAATTGGGTATCATTGGGTTTTGTAGTATGGCCAGCGAGGGTGCGATGTTCGAATGGAGCGGTGTCTATTTTCTGGACGTGGTACAGGCGCCTACTGCGCGTACCACGCTCGGTTTTGTTGGCTTCTTTGTAATGATGGCTAGCGGGCGGTTTATTGGAGATCGGCTGATTGAAAAATTTGGACGCAAGCGCACATTGCAATATAGCGGCGGATTGATATCCGGTGGTCTGCTGCTCTCGGTGTTATTTCCTTACCTGGTTCCTGCCACTATAGGTTTTATGCTGGTTGGACTGGGCGTGTCGTCGATCGTACCGATGGTTTATAGCAGCACCAGCCGTGTATCGAACATCCCATCTGGGATTGCGCTTGCCTCCGTTTCGAGCATTAGCTTTTTAGGATTCCTGATAGGACCTCCGCTCATTGGTTTTATTGCGGAACTGGCAAGTCTTCGCTATTCATTTGCCGTCATAGCGATGTTGGGAATTGCAATCAGCATTATGGTGTCGCGTATGAAGGCACTTCATTGACGGGGAAGACCTTCCATAGCAAATTTGATACCTCCCAATAAGTGGCCCAGAAACAGTTCGTCGGTATACGATGCCTCCGTGTGGCCGAGACCGGTGTAAAAGCTGCGGCCTCCGTCGAAATAATGATACCATGCTATGGGATGGTTGTCGCCATGTCCGCCACCTTTGATCGTCTTTTCATCAAGTTTGATCAACACTTTTACGCGATCCCACTGTGTACTCTTATAGTTATACCATTCGTCCCATCTACTCCAATCGCGTGGCAAATTTTTTGTTGCCGGAAATTCGGTATCCACCACCTGCAGAAGTGCCTGCTGTTGTGCCGGATGGTCCTTAAAATAAGCGCCCACCAGGTGGTTAAACCAGGGCCAGTTATACTCGGTGTCGGCAGCAGCATGCACACCAACGAATCCCCCACCCGATTGAATGTATTTTACAAACGCTTTCTCCTGTTCGGGACCCAACACATCGCCCGTTGTCTGAAAAAACATGATTGCAGCATATCCTTTCAGTTTCTTGTACTCAAATCGTAATGAATCGGAAGTAGTATCTACTACGAAACCATTTTCCTCTCCCAGCTTCCGGATAGCAGCTACTCCCACTTCAATACAACTGTGCCGAAACCCGTTCGTCTTGGTGTAAACGAGTATCTTCCTCGGTTTTGGCTGAGGATGTAGAGAAACCAAACCTATGGTCATAGCCGAAATGACCAGGAATAGCGAGAATCGGGTAATAGGTTTCATAAACGCGTGTAACAGGTTTAATGTGCAGGCAAGTTAGCAAAAAAGCGATTGCCTGCCACATTCATGGAAAACTTCAGAATTCAATACCTTTCCTGAAAACAGGAAATATGCGTGGCCACTTAGCACTCCTTTTCACCTTAATAAGCCTGCAATGCTGGGGTCAGAAAAAATGGGAGCTCCATTCGCCGGATCGACGAATCAGAATCGACATCGAACTGGCCGTTCACTTGACTTACTCCGTGATTGTTGACAACCGGGTATTGCTTGATCCTTCGCCGGTAGACATGTTACTTGACGATGGTCGTGCAATGAGCGTGAACAACAAACTAAAACGCTCAGGTTACCAGGAAATCAGGGAAACAATTACACCTGCTGTGCCGGAAAAACGATCCTCGATTCCCGATCATTACAATATGCGACAGATTGAGCTCAGAAATGGGTTTAAAGTACAATTCAGGGCTTATAACGACGGGGTAGCCTACCGCCTGATAACTGAGTTGCCCGATACCATCAACATTCTACACGAAACGGCCCTTTACCAATTACATCAACCGGCAAAGGCTTACTATTCCGAAGTCGTACCCCGCGATCAGGTCGATTCCTTTCATACCAGCTTCGAGGAACCCTATACCATCAGTCCGGTCGACAGCATAGGCAACAATTCACTAATCTTCAGTCCTCTTCTGATCCGTTCCAGTGAAGGCCTGGCTGTGGTACTGACAGAATCAGATCTGGAAGATTACCCTGGCATGTTCATGTCAGGTCATTCCAATAAAAGCCTCTCAGGTCGATTTGCTGCCTATCCACTTTCGGAGAGAATTACCGAGGGCGAGTTCCCGGCGGCCGTCGTAACCAAGCGTGCCCCTTATATTGCCCGCACCAGTGGAAGCCGCCATTTTCCCTGGCGGGTGATGATAATTGCCCGTGAAGATCGCGAGCTTCCGGCCAATGATCTCGTGTACCGGCTCGGCGCCCCTTCGCGGTTAAAAAATACAAGCTGGATCAAACCAGGTAAGGGTACTGATGAATGGATCATCGGTATCAACCTCTTCAATGTTCCATTTAAATCAGGGATTAATAACGCTACTTATCGTTACTATATAGATTTTGCAAAAAGATTCGGATTCCAACGAATAATGATGGATGCCGGATGGAGCGACTACAAAGATCTTTTCCGCATAAATCCAAATATCAATATGGACTCGATTGCAGCTTACGCTCGTCAGGAGGGAATTGGCTTAAGCTTGTGGACGCTTGCGCACACGCTGGATCGACAACTGGATAGCGCGCTCAAACAATTTCAAAAATGGGGGGTCGACTTCATCATGACTGATTTCATGGATCGTGATGATCAGGTAATGGTCAATTTTTACCACCGTGTGGCAGCAGCCTGTGCGCAACATCAGATCATGGTCATGTTTCATGGTGCTTTCAAGCCAGCAGGCTTTAGTCGTACCTGGCCTAACGCCGTTACCCGTGAGGGTGTGTTAGGATCAGAGTATAATATCTGGAGCCATAAAGCAAATCCCGAACATGATCTGTTATTGCCCTTTATACGTATGACTGCCGGCCCGATGGATTATGAGCCCGGGATACTCGATAATGCTACGACCACTACTTTCCGACCGATTAGCGAAAAAGTGATGTCGCAGGGAACAAGATGCCACCAGGCAGCCATGTTTGCCGTTTATGAAAGTCCGATACAATTATTTTCAGGCAATCCTTCTCAGGGTTGGCTTGAACCGGAATTTATGGAATTAGTTGGTTCTGTACCTACCGTGTGGGACAGCACCATTGTTATCGAAGGAAAACTGGGTGACTATATTGTTACCGCGCGGCGTAGCGGAAAAGAGTGGTTTATCGGGGCTATGACAGACTGGACTCCGCGCGAATTAAGTGTCCAGCTCGATTTTCTAAATAATGGCGAATACAATGTCATACACGCAAAAGATGGAGTGAACGCCGACCGGTACCCATCTGATTATATTATTGAGAGAGAAAGGGTGAGCGCATCCGACCAGCTAACAATCAGAATGGCTCCTGGAGGTGGAGCTTTAATACGATTAATACCGGTTCAATAATCTTCCAGCCGGAATTCCAGTTCAAATTCGCCCTGGTGTCTGCTGCCAGCCATTTGATTGGGCGTTATTTTTAGCTGGTATAAACCCGGTTCTTCTAAATTGATACTGATGCTCTTGCCAAATGGACCTTCGGTACGCTTATTTGGATATACGAGTTCAGAAAACCTAAGCTTCAGACCAACTTTAACCGGTACTATTGTTGCCTGCAGGCGCTTGGGCGATTTCGTTTTCCACTGGCAGATTACGATGCCTGCATCCTGTTCAATCGCCGCTCTGGTCTTCACCATGTTTTGTCCATCGGCAATAGCGATATGGATAAGGCTGTCGATTTGAATATTTGGAGGAACGGAATCGTATTCAGGCGCGGCCAGATTATCCACTTTAGGCTTGTTGGGAATTACTGTTGAGTCTTGATGAATCGGATCAGCCTCAGGTCCAGCTGTGTTTTGCCCGCAAGAAACCAGCAAGCTCAGGGTGATCAGCCAGTTTGGTCTAAGCATGCGTTTCTTTTTAACAGAACAAATTCTTTGCCGATCTTAAAAATGGTGGATAAACTACAAATCCATGTCAGGTTCCGGGATTTCCGATTTCACCGTCGCGGGCAAATCATCGTGTCTACGCTCCCCAACTTGTTGTCGCCACATAGCATAATACAAGCCTTTTTTAGACAGCAGTACCTCATGTGTTCCTTCTTCTGCAATTCTACCCTTCTCCAAAACATATATGTTGTCGGCATGCCGTATAGTCGATAGCCGATGTGCGATCAGAATGATCATTGGTTGTTTTAAGCTCGACAATGATTGTATGGTCGTTGTGATGGCGTCTTCAGTAATTGAATCCAGAGCGGATGTTGCTTCGTCAAATATCAACAACCGTGGTTGACGTAAAAGAGCCCGGGCAATGGCAAGCCTTTGCTTTTCACCACCCGACAGTCGCATACCGCCCTCACCCAGCAAAGTGTCCAGCCCTTGTCCTGAACGCTGTAGCATGGGTCCGCAGGCTGCCTTATTCAGTACGGCGAGCATATCTGCATCCGTTGCGTCGGGCTTTACCAACAGCAGATTGTCACGGATTGAACCAAAGAATAACTGAGTATCCTGCGTAACAAACCCGAGCTGCCTTCTCATCTCGTTATATCTGATATCGTTGGCATTGATATTGTTGAAAACAACTTCACCACTCACGGGTCGGTACAAGCCCACCAGCATCTTGACCAGGGTAGATTTGCCTGACCCCGACGGGCCAACAAACGCAACCGTTCGGCCGGCCCGAACTTCAAACGAAACTCCGTCGAGCGCATTGAATCCTGCCGTGGGATGCCGAAAAACAACATTCCGAAATTGCAGACGTGTGAGTGGTCCCAACTCGACTGGGGTTTCAGGCCGTGATTCTACGGGCTTCCTCATTAATTTATCAAAGCTCTGTAAAGACGATTCAGCTTCACGATAAGTAAGTATAATATTGCCCAGATCCTGAAGCGGGCCAAACAAAGTGGTTGAAATGAACTGCATACTGATCAACTCGCCAGTACTGAGCACATTTCTGAAAATAAGCCAGAGCAAAATAAATAGAATTGACTGCTTAAGAATTGTCAAAGATGCGCTTTGCAAAAAAGAAAGGCTGCGTACTTTTCGTACTTTATTCATCTCCAGTTCAAAAATGCGTTTGGTATGTTCACGGAGCCGTCTGATTTCAGGGTAAGTCAACCCAAGGCTTTTTACCAGTTCAATATTTCTGAGCGACTCGGTAATAGCGCCTGACATGCGATTGGTTTCACGGTTTATCGTACGTTGAATCATTTTAATGCGCTTACTTAACAAGCCAGTGAGCCCGCCAAGCACTATTACGCCAATAAGAAATACTGGAATAAGCGACCAGTGTTTGGTGATGGAATACCAGATCAGGAAGCCCAGGCCGACGAACGTTGAAAACAGAATATTAATCAATGAATTTATAAATCTCTCCGTATCTGTCCGCACTTTTTGAAGCATCGACAACGTTTCACCACTTCGTTGCATTTCGAATTCGGCGAAGGGTAATCGAAGGGTTTGACGCAAACCGTCGTTGAATATCTGCATGCCGAAGCGCTGTACCGCAAGCCTCATCACGAACTCCTGAAAGGCACGCGCCAGCCGAGCCATTAGTGCAACACCTACTGCTATTGCCAGCCATAATAAGACGCCGTTCACACGTTGTCGCTCAGGCAACGAGTTGCCCGGCGTCGCATAGTCGTCAATAATTTTTCCGAAAATCAAGGGATCAACCAAGGTCAACAATTGCGAAATTCCGGCAAGTAAAAGTGCCAGGAACACCCACCCTCGCTGCGGCCGGAGGTATTGCCAAAGAATTTTCATTTGCTGGTAAATTAAACGAAAATGGGCAATTGGCGCTCAGCCAACTGCCCATTTATGCATTCAAAAACTATGGCTACTGTCGCCCGCCCCTGCGTTCTGATGAACGACCTTGGGGTGAACGTTCCGAACGTGAAGGCTGTTCTCTGCGTTCCATTCTGGGACTGCTGCGCTCCATGCGTGGTGAGGTATTATTACGTTCCATCCTCGGCGCCGAATTATTACGTTCCATTCTGGGTGCAGGATTGGCACGCTCCGTCCTTGTAGAAGGACTACTTCTTTCTATTCGCCTGTTCTCAGACCCACTGCGCCTTTCCGCCTGAATTTCCCGACGATTCGATGGATTTCGTTCCGTGCGCACCCTGGGATTTCCCGGTTCTGCCACACGCCGATCACTTATTGTTCTGTCGGGTTGTCGACGTTCTATCCGATTTTCCCGCACCTGCCGATCGGTCCGCACTCTATTTTCAATCTGAGGCTGCCGGTCAGTACGTGTATTGCTATTGTTATTGCGATTATTGAACTGTCGGCGATCGTTGTTATTTCGTACTGCTTCGTTGTTTCTATTTCCGCGAATGTTATTATTGCGATCCGTTCCAACCTGCCGATCCGAACGCACATTTCGGTTGGTTCTTTCATTGCGTACCGTATTATTTGTTGCCACTCGTTCGCTACGGTCGTAACGGTTGAACTGACGGGGAGCAAAATTCCGATTGTTGTCGCGGCGAATATCAGGGCGGTACACGCTCACCTCGTTTCTGCGGATTTGCGTGCGTCCCGGCCGATCGAGTTCCCGGAAACGAACCGAATTAACCCGGCCAGTATAGCGTTCTACGTCCATGCGACGTGGCCCTGCGGCAAAAGTGCGCCCACCGTACCTTCCATAATTGTTGATGATAGTGGTATTGTTGATGATTGTCACATTTTGCCGGCGAGGCAGACAATGGTTCCATAAGCGATTCGACGTAATGTAGCGACGAGGTGTAAAACACCAGTAGTCGATCGGCGGGTTGTACCGGCCGATGTTGAAGTTTACGCTAATATGAATACCAGGCCGCAGTGGTGCCCAACCGTAATAGTCGCCGCCATCACGCCAGGCTACCCAGGCTGGTCCCCATTCGTATCCGGGAACCCACATCCAACCATAAAATGGATCTAAAAACCAGCGCCCGTAATGAAACGGAGCCCATCCCCAATCATAGTCGGATACCCACATCCATTCATAATCATCACTCCAAACCCATCTTCCACCTGTGCTGTAGGGTTGAAAATCATTAATGCCAGTAGGACGCCAAACATATCCGTACTCCGGAAAGTCGATCCATTCGCCGTAAGGGCTAAGGCCATCATAAAAATCCTGGTAAGTGATGGCAACCCCAACACCGCCGGGCTGGGCCGCCGCCTTTTGTTGCCAGCCCCCCAGGGCAAACAGGGCGGCAAACAAGGCCATCATTGTAACGAAGCGTTTCATGGCGCGAATTTTAGTGGTTTGAAATATCGTTTTTATTAAACGATCATTTGTTCACTAAAGATGAGCGATTATTATGCCCCAAAGTTGCAGGCGGAATGGATTTAGGCCTTTGTTAGCAAAACATTATCCAAAATTTAGATAATTCGCAGACTATTCGACGGTAGGAAACGTAGACAGTTTTCGATGCGACTCACCCGGCCACAACACGATCATGCCCACATGCAATCGCAACCCCTCGCGACTCGCCTCCAGCGCGGTAATCCGTGGTTTGTCCAATGTATTGGAGCCGGAACAATTAATGCATTCCAGCACCAGCGCAGCATTTTGCAGATCGATCAGCCTGGCTGATTCCGGCGTGAGCGACAGGAAAAAGTCGCTTCTTCTTCCAAAAAAACTCAGATCGGCACCAGCTCTGTCAACCAATTGCTCAAGCACCATATAGGTTTGAATACCATTCTTCAAACGCCATCCATTGTCGCCAACAACACCAGTATATCCGGCATTCGACTCAGTGCGGACGCCCCCGCCAATCATTAGCTGCTCGATGCCAATCATGGTATTATCGTCCTGCCAGACAAAGACCGCCTGACGGGGCGTGTTCGGAAAAAGAATAGAACAGCGCCGCAATTCCTGTTCGCTGAAATAAAACTGGTCCTTGCGAACGTTTTCCCTGCCAAAGTAGGCCGCCAGATATTCGTCGGAATGAAACAACAACAAGTCTTCAGCGTAAAGCACTTTGCTTGTCTGTGGCATTGGTTGGCGTCGCCACCGTAACAACACATAGCCTAAACCGTCTTCTACAATCTTTTCAGCCTGCACCAACCACTCCCTCTTTTGCAAAAGCAGTGGTCGTTCCATCGTCCAGTTGCTATCTGAAACAGTAAAACCTGCCAAACGTAATTCTTCAATCGTCGGTAGAATTTCAGCCAATAAAGAGGTTTGCAATGAAAAATGTGTTTGGCTGCCGGTTTGGTAACGCGAAATCCGCCTATGTACCTGCGGATTTAACGAATCAAGCGGATTTGGCAGAATATCCCAGGTATCAACGACACTATCACGTTGCAAAAAATGACCGGAAAAAACAAAACCCCTTTTGGTGATATATGGATCAAACTTTTTGGTTGGGTAAGAAATGAATTGCAATAATTCATCTGCACTGAAAAGCTGCGCCCACGCAGATTGACAGAAAAACATCCAGCCAACTAATAGCATTAATTGTCTCATAAGCAATAAACCGATAAAAAGGGGGCGGAAAGGCTGGCTTTGTCAGGAAGGAATTGGTATAAAAGTAAAACTTAAAAATGAAAACATAAAAATGGAAAAAGGGCGTAACTTACCTTCCGCAGTTGGCGCCTACTTTCGAATATAATCAAGTGCTGTGCGTTACAAGTCGTTTGCACCTCTAATTTTACACTTTAATTTATTTGCCATGGATCCCCGTATTATCAACCTTTACGACGAATACACACATGCACCACTCAGTCGCACTGTCTTTTTGCAACGCCTCGCGCTGATTACCGGTAGTATGACTGCTGCGCTGGCCATTTTACCCCAAATAGAAGTAAATGGCCGTGCCGCTGCCATTACAAGTGCTGACGACCTGTTTACTGAGCGTATTAGTTATGCGGGCGTAAACGGTGAAATGAAAGGCTATCTTGCAAGGCCCCTACAGGAAAAGCCTTACGCTACTGTGGTTGTGATTCATGAAAACAGGGGATTGAATGGTCATATTGAAGACGTGGCCCGAAGAGCCGCGCAAGCGGGTTTTTTGGCGCTTGCGCCAAATGCCCTTGCACCATTAGGTGGAACACCGGAGAATGATGATGAAGCGCGAAGCAAATTTCAGCAACTAAAACCCGAAGAGTCACTGCAAAATTTCATGCGCGCTTTCGAGTACCTGCGTGGCCGAAAGGACTGCAATGGGAAAATGGGTTGTGTCGGCTTCTGTTGGGGTGGCGCAATGGCCAATAATCTTGCTGTAAATCTGCCTGACCTCAAAGCGGCCGTCGCCTTTTATGGTCGCCAACCATCAGCAGCAGATGTAGCAAAAATTAAAGCAGCCGTACAACTGCATTATGCATCGCTCGATACTCGTGTAAACGAAGGGATCGATAGTTACGTCAATGCGCTAAAACAGAACAAAGTCGATTACGAATTGTATATGTATGAGGGAGCAAATCATGCTTTTCACAATGACACAGCGCCGGCCAGGTACAACGAAGCCGCTGCTAAACTTGCCTGGCAACGCAGCATGGAGTTTTTCAAAAAGAAGTTGGTCTAATCTCCATAATTTTGAACCCTGAGCCTGAAAGATTATTATAGTGCCCTGGAATTACAACCATCCGCCAGTCCGGACGATATCAGGCGCGCATATCGACGACTGGCTCAACAATACCACCCCGATAAAACCGGCAATGATCCGGGCGCAAAAGCGCAGTTTCATGCTATCAAAGAGGCTTATGAAACGTTGAGCCAGCCTCAATTGAAGGAAGCGTATCTCCAGGAGCGATGGCTGGCGCAAAGCCAGGGTTTAAAAGATCATTGGCAACCTACTACTCCGGGCTCTCTGTTGCAAAAATTGCTGACCCTCGAAAGGAAGCTTGCCCGGCAGGATGCGTACCGCGCCGATTACCAGCCCTGGATCGACCAGGTATTATCATGGCTTTCTGAAGAAACTGTTCAGGAAATCCGAAGTTTTGAAGACAGTGCTGCTGAGGGAGCCGCCTTTGAAAGCTGTTTGCGTATTGCGGCCAACATCCCGTATCCCGGCATATTGATGCTGCGGGAAGCAATGCAAAAACTCCGGCATTCTCCGATTCAACAGGAGCAATTAAACCGCCAGATTGCACGGAGCCGTAATGCATCCCGAATGGAAAAACTCACTCCCCTGTTTGCCGCCCTAATTGTGGTACTCCTTTGCCTGTTGATATTTTTGCTCGGATAATCATTTACCTGCACCTGAAAACCGGTCTTCTATTCGATGCACCAGATTCGAAACAGGCCCTTCCATTTTATTCGTTCGGTCGTCGATCGTGGAATCATCCAGAAAGCTTCCCATTTGAAGTGATGCCGGTAAATACACCAGGATTTCGTGCCGATGCCTACTGACTATCTCTCGAAAAGAATCCTCCGTAACCGGCTCAGCAGCCTCAGTTCTAAACCAATCCATGGCAATGCCCGCGGTATTTTCCATTATCCGAGCGCATTCCTCCTGACTTTGGCCACAGGACGCGGCAATATTTTTTTGGACCGCCTCATGTTGGTCTCCAAAGATCAGATCAAGCCACGATCTTTTGTTGTTATTTAAAAGGATTCGTGAACTCTCCGCCGATCGGCTTGCCCGGAAAATACCAGCCAGCGTGGCCGGTACGGCTGCCTGTGCCATTGAAAGACCAGAAGGCGGCACCTGATCGGCATTTGGATCTATTTTCTCTAATGGTGCAATATGCAATTCCTGTTCAATTGTTTTAATAAGTTCTTGTGCCATATGGTTTGATTTTTTTCAACAATTTCTTTCCTCCCCAAACAAAAACGCCAGAGCGCTTCACATTACAAAACAAATGCGATAAAACCGTGCCAGCCGAACGCAATTCACTGCGACGAGCTCACTATCTTTGTGTTATGCATTATGTTTCAGTGGAGAGGCTCACCAAGAGCTATGGTATACAACCCCTTTTTGAAAACATCAGTTTTCATATATCCGAAGGGGATAAAATTGCCCTCGTTGCTCGCAATGGTTCAGGAAAATCCACACTTATGAGAATTTTGGCTGGGCGTGAAACAGCCGACGAAGGGAAATGCTGGATACACAAAGATGTGGACGTTGTATTATTTGAGCAGGACCCTGTTTTCGACGAATTGCGATCGGTTTCTGACAATATTTTTTTTCATCGCCACCCCGTAATGGATGCCATCAGGGCTTATGAACAAATAAGTGAAGGAAATGATCCGGAGGCGCTAACAGAAGCCATTACCAGAATGGATGAACTTGGTGCCTGGGATTTTGATGCTAAAGTGAAACAGATTTTGGGTCGACTGAATATCCATCAGTTGCAGCAGCCGGTTGGGCAATTGAGTGGAGGACAAAAAAAGCGTGTTGCCCTGGCTCGTACCCTTATCGATATCGGGTTTGAACACAAACATGTGTTGTTGATTATGGATGAGCCAACCAACCACCTCGATGTAGAAATGGTTGAATGGCTGGAACATTATCTCGATAAAGAAAATGTGACCTTGTTGTTGGTTTCACATGACCGTTATTTTCTGGATGCCGTGTGTTCTGAAATCTGGGAGCTCGACGGCAGTGAGCTACATGTGTACAAAGGCGATTATGAAAACTATCTGGAAAAGAAAGCTGCGAGGCGGGAACAGGACGTAGCCAGTGTAGAAAAAGCCCGCAATACTTTTCGTCGGGAGTTGGAATGGATGCGAAAACAACCAAGAGCCCGTACCACGAAATCGAAAAGCCGACAGGATAATTTTTATGAGGTTGAGAAAAAAGCGAAGAAGAATCTGGAGAATCCGGAACTGGAGCTTCAGATGAAGATGAACCGACTTGGGGGCAAAGTGGTGGAAATGAAGAAGGTTTATAAACAATACGATGACCGGATCATTTTAAAGGGCTTCGACTACACATTTTCAAAAGGCGAACGGGTAGGAATAGTTGGAAGGAATGGGGCGGGAAAATCGACCTTTATTCGCCTTGTACAGCAACTTGAGCCGGCTGATAGTGGCAAGATTAATGTCGGCGACACAGTTGTATTCGGTCATTATTCTCAACAGGGTCTGGAGGTGAAAGAGGATATGCGGGTAATTGAATACGTGAAGAATATTGCTGAAAATTTTCCATTAGCCAATGGAGGTTCACTAAGCGCGGCGCAGTTCCTGCAACTTTTTCTTTTTGATCCGGATAAACAGTACACCTACATAAGTAAGCTGAGCGGAGGAGAAAAACGCCGATTGCATTTGCTTTCTATCCTTTTTCGGAATCCTAACTTTCTCGTACTTGATGAACCTACCAACGATCTGGATCTTCCGACGCTAAGCGTGCTCGAAAATTTTCTTAGTGAGTATGGCGGCTGCCTTTTGATCGTATCACACGACCGATATTTCATGGACCGGCTGGTGGACCATTTGCTGGTATTTGAAGGTGAGGGACAAATCAGGGATTTTCCCGGAAACTATTCGCAATATCGCCTTTGGCAGCGGCAGCAGGAGCAGAACGCAAGTTCAGCTCCGGTAAGAAACAACGAACCGTCCAACACGCAGCCATCTTCAAAAGCAACAGCTACTCGCATGGGGTTCAAAGAGAAAAGGGAGTTTGAACAGTTGGAGTCTGATTTGGCGCGCCTGAATACAGAGAAAGAAGAAATTCAACGGAAGCTTAATGATGGCGCCACCGGTTTTGAAGAGCTTCAGTCACTCAGCATCAGAATTGGTCAAATTACTGAGGAACTTGACCAAAAAGAAATGCGCTGGCTCGAATTAAGTGAGATGCAGCAATAGACGTCGCACTCTCGTTACGTGGAGACTACTTCAAACTAAGTATTGGGCCATTGGTGGCAACGCCTCAATTTTATGGCCAGCCTGGTTTTCTATGCTCCTAAGACTATTTTTTATTTTAATACCTTTTTCCCTTGTCATGTTGTCTGCGAAGGCGCAGATCGTAAACATAGAGAGTTCGCGTATTCAAACGGACACTACCGGCTGGGCCGGCTCCGCGGGAGCCGCGGTGTCTCTTACCAAAAACACTCAACAGATCCTTACCATTAATCTTGACGCGCACCTCCAATATAAAACTGAAAAATCGCTTTGGTTATTACTCGGCGACTATGGCTTTTTGAAAGGGGGAACTGAAAAATTTTTGCTGAACAGTTTTGGTCATCTTCGATATAACCGAAAGATCAATCCCTGGCTTCGGTGGGAAATATTTTCCCAGGTGCAAAGCAATCATATCATGCAAATCAGATCGCGTTACCTCAATGGCACCGGACCTCGATTCAAGCTTGTATCAAGCAAAATGTTTCGGCTATATGCCGCCAGCCTGTTGATGTATGAACATGAAACTGAAAGAACCAAGCCCGCGATCGTTCATAATGAGTTTAGAAGCAGTTCCTATCTTTCGTTCACCTTTATTCCCGCTCCCAATATAGAGTTGATCAGCACTACCTTTTACCAGCCCCTCTTCCGCGAGCTCAACGACTATCGAATCTTCAACCAGTCAACCCTGGAGGTGGAAGCCAGCAAGCGTTTTTCGCTATACATCAGGTGGAACTGGCTCTTCGACACCCGTCCGGCTGGTACAGCACCACGCACCAATTATCAACTCGTAAGCGGCGTCCAGGTCGAATTCTGACCAGCCTTCGCCCCCTAATTTGTGGAAAGATTTTTGTACCACCAGAACCGTGACGCATCCTGTCTGCCGATTCGTTTGATAATCAGCCCCGGAGATTTTCGAAATATCGTAAATCTCCGATGTGTACAATTTTTAACAGCAGGGGATTGACAGGATGTGGAACTTGAATTAGTTTAGCGTTTGAATAGTCGTCCAAATCCTTCCGAAATACTATTCCAATCTCCTTCCCTATCTGTTTCGTAATTGAATTAACTGAGAAACCAGTTATCTCCCAATTTCCTGCGTTAAACAAGTCCAATTTCCCGGAATTGTTAACAAGTCAAAGCGTATTCATGAACAGGAGTTTTATGCAAGACCAGGAATTAGTAGACCGTTTGATGGCCGATGATGTAGAGGCCTTCGAAGAGTTGTATCGGCGAAACTGGTATTATCTGTACAATTATAGTAATCAGAAGCTGCAATCGTCGGATGCTGCCCGCCGGGTGGTTCGCGATATTTTTATCGAGCTCTGGGAAAACAGAAAAACTTACTCAATCAACTTTGTATTGGCAGAACACCTTTATACTGAAGTGAGAAAACAGGTAATTGTTGAGCTAAGGAAACAGTTGCAGGCTGAGAATGATCGCATGATGAATCGATTGAGCACGGAGTTTTCATTATCCGAATTAGAAAAAGCACGGCAGCCTGTGAATCGTAAGGTGGGGGCGCGACGCGAGAGGCTGGTACCGAAAGATAAGCCCAAATTGTTTGTTACACTTTCCCATGTAAAATGGTTGTTTCAATGTGTAACAGCGAAGATGTTTTAGAAGATTACCCTATCAACCCTATACCGTACCTAATCTTTAAACCTGAGTATGAAAACTGAAATTCTACACAAGAAGCTGGAACGCTACGTGAGTGGCAAAGCCACTCCAGCTGAAACCCGGCAAATTCAAACCTGGCTTTCCTGCACGGCAAAAAGTGAGGGCTTGCGACCTGAGGAAAAATCGCAGCTCGAAATGGAAATTCTCGTCGAAATACAAGCGTATACAGCCTACCCCCTTTACAAACCCGATTCGGAGCAGGGATGGTGGAGAAAGATCAGCGCAATGTTTTGAGGATGGTTGAAGAACTATTCAGTTTTGCCGGGCAATGATCTGATTAGTTCATTGCATCTGTCCAATACTTGTTGTACTTCAATTTGCTGCATACATCCAGCCTCGCCGTGTACCGGGCAGGGTTTGTTGCCAAACACAGAGGAGGGTCGACAGGGCAAATCGTCCTGAATGGCATTTTCTGGCGGCTGTCCCCAACCATAAAACCCCAACCAGGGGTGTGTACCACCCCAAATAGAAATTACCGGTACCCCAAACAGGGAAGCCAGGTGCATATTGGCCGAATCCATGCTGACCACCAGGTCGAGGCTGCTGATCATTTCCAGTTCCTTGGAAAAAGGCAACTTGCCGGCCATCAGCACTATATTTTGCTGCTCGTTTGCCCAATCTTTCATTTCATTCGCCTCAGCCGCGCTGCCAAGCAGAATCACCCGCTGGTTGGGTACCGATGCCAGTTGAACTACCAACTCCCTGGTCTTTTCAATTGGATACATTTTCGGTTGATGGCGAGCAAATGGTGCTACACCAATTAGCGTTTCATCAGAACGATGGTAAGGGAGCCATTGGTAGTCTAATGTCTTTTTCGACATGCCCGCCCTGGCAGTCAGTACAACCGGGTACCCGAGTGCAGCAAATACATCAGCATAGCGTTGAAAAACCGAAGGCAGTGGCCGTAGCAATTTGTTATGCCGGCGCGTCATTGATTTTTTTTCAGCTCGGCCCTTGTTTATGAGTTTGGTTCTGGGGGTCCAGAGGAAAGTTCTGAGGATTTGAGTTCGAAGAACATTGTGCAGGTCGGCGATTGCGTCAAAATCGGCAGTCTTCCTGATTCGTTTTGCAAGGCGCCATAGTCCTGCAAGTCCGCGATAATCTTTCTTTGTCGAAGCGCCAATAAAGTGAAGGCGTTCTATTTCTTTGAACAGGGGCGACATCCAGGGTTCAGATACCATGGTTACCTGCAGATCCGGGTATTGTGCCAGAAGCAACCTTAGAACGGGCACCGTCATCGCAACATCGCCGAGTGCTGAAAACCGGAAGACCAGGATATGTCTCGGCTTCGTCATTTTCTTGATTGATACAGGACTGGATTGAGGCTTTCGTCGTTGTACATCTTCATTTGTTTATACACTTTCATGTATTTTTTGCCAGCCTCGATGTCGCTTAGTAGTTGTGAAATAGCCGTGCTCAGGTCTGCTCTTTGGGTCAGCAGTACCTGCAATTTTTGCTGGCAATTTTCGCGGTGTGAAATAGAAGCGTCCTCGCGCGAAGCTTCAATTTGCATGTGAAATATTTTCAGTTCAAGGATGGAAAGTCGGTCGATTGCCCATGCCGGCGTTTCTGTATTGATACTCGCATCCGGAAGAGGCTTCACTTCTTTATATTGTTGCAGTAGCCAGCTATCAATATATTCTACCAGATCTGTTCTTTGTTGATTCGATGCATCTATACGGCGTTTGATTTTCAACGCTTCTACTGGTTCAATCTGTGGGTCGCGAATAATATCTTCCAGATGCCATTGAACAGTATCGATCCAGTTTTTTGAATACAGTAGCCCTTCAATAGATCCTGCCAAATAGCGAAGGGGCTGTTCAGCATCGACAGAGTCCGTCTGATGGTAGTCGGCAATGCTTTCTTGAAATATTCTGATTGCGTTATTTATTAGCATAGCGCGAAGTTAGGGATGAGTTGTTAATCGTGTAAGTGTTGATGCTGATCGAATTGGTTTACCCTTCTTACTACGGAAGCATTTTCCGGAGATAATTAACTCTCTCATATCGCGATCCCGGTCGGACCACCCTTCCGACCGCCATTTGTAATCCTCTGAACGCTGCTCCCCCGGTCAGACCACCCGTCCGACCGCCGTCATCAATCTTCGAACTTCAACACCCCGGTCGGACCACCCTTCCGACCGCCATATGTAATCCTCTGAACGCAACAGCCCCGATCGGACGACCCTTCCGACCGCCATATGTAATCCTCTGAACGCAACAGCCCCGATCGGACGACCCTTCCGAACGACGGTAGCATTCCTCGAACTCAGCAACCCCCGGTCGGACCACCCTTCCGGACCGCCGCTTACATTCCTCGGACTCAGCAACCCCCGGTCGGACCACCCTTCCGACCGCCATATGTAATCCTCTGAACGCTACAGCCCCGGTCGGACCACCCTTCCGACCGAGGTTGAACAACGGAAAATATAATTGCCAACCGCACTCGCCACCACTCCCCTGTCAACAACCCAACTACATTTCATTTCACAACAAGAGCCTCCGAACTAAAACAAAAAAAGCCCGGCATCGCCAGGCTTACTATCTTCTGCAAAAGAATTTATTTCTCGGTAAAATTCAAGTCGCGACCAAAAGTCTCAGTAACAAGGATCGAGGATACAATAGCAATGGCCATGATAATCACCGCCGTCAAAATCGCACCATTTACATATCCAAGCGACTCAAAACCACGCAACCATTGAAACAAAGGCATTATAAAAATGGCGAGAAGACCACGCACCATATTAGGAATAGTCGTAGCGGCGGTGGCACGAATATTTGTACCAAACTGCTCGGCACCCATAGTCACAAAAATGGCCCAAAATCCTGTACCAAATCCCAATCCGGCACAAATCCAATACAAGGCGTTAGCTGACCCGTCCCATAATGCTGTAAAGAACAACACCATGAATACACCAGTGATGGCATAAAACACGTACAATGCCTTTTTTCGGCTCCGCAACCATTGGCTCACAAAGCCAATTAGAATATCGCCAATAGAAATGGCGGCATAGGCAAACATGATGGCCTTACCCGGATCAATTTGATCACGTATTCGAAACTCCTTGGCAAAATCATTGGAGAACGCCACCAAAATGCCGATCACGAACCAGGTGGGCAGGCCTATCAACACACTCAACACATAACGCTTCAATCGATCGCGATTATTCAACAACATTAACAAATTACCGCGCTGCACGTTGAGCTTCTTAGTTTCCTGAAACATACCCGATTCAAAAACGGAAATACGCAACACCAACAGCAGAAGCCCCAAACCTCCTCCAATGAAATAACAGGTACGCCAATCGAAATTTTCTTTCATTATAAAGGCAACGACTGCTCCAGTCAACCCGAGACCGGCAACAAATGAAGTGGCAATGCCCCGCTTCTCGCGCGACATCAACTCAGACACCAGCGTAATACCAGCACCTAATTCTCCTGCCAATCCGAGACCAGCTGCGAAACGGATCCACTTGTATTGATCCAGTGTTTCCACAAAACCATTGGCGATATTCGCTAACGAATACAAAGCAATAGAGCCAAACAAAACGCTCAACCGCCCTCGCTTGTCGCCCATCACACCCCAAATGATTCCGCCGATCAACAGCCCAATCATTTGCCATGTCAAAATCGCCTCGCCATCCACTTTAATCTGCTCGGCCGTAAAACCTAAATCAGCCAGACTCTCAACCCTAATGATAGCAAACAACAACAGATCATAAATGTCTACAAAATAGCCGAGGGCAGCTACCAGTACTGCCGTGCCGAAAACCTTGTTTTGGGACGAAGAGGCATGCATCATAAAGCCTTGATCAGGGTTTGAGGTCTGTATCGGCCGGAGGCGGAACCACCGGCTTTTTGGCGAAAAAAAGCTTATACAAAACAGGTAGTGTAGTCACAAGAACGATCACAATGGTAATTGCTTCAATATGGTCCTTCAGACTAAATCCAAACTGCTTTTCGACCCAGGTCTGTAGAAAAAAACCACCCAGCATCATCGAACAAACCCAGGCAACACTGCCGGCAACATTATAAAATATAAAATGAGGGCGCGACATTCTTACAATGCCGGCGACAATTGGCGCAAAAGTTCGAATTATGGGCAGAAACTTCGCCAGGAAAATGGTCGCCTTACCATATTCCTCGTAGAATTCTTTGGCTCTGTGCAAATGTTTCTTCTTAAATATCCAGGTATCCCGTCGCTCAAACAACAAGGGTCCCGTCTTGTACCCGAACCAGTAACCCACCAGATTGCCCAGCACCGAGGCAATAATCACCAGCGCGATAATTAGCATGTGCCACCATCCAAAAGGATGGGCAGTGTCGGGTGGCAGACCAGCCAATTCATTAACCAGCCTTCCCATAAAAATACCGGCCGCAAACAATAATGAATCTCCCGGCAAAAAGAAGCCGACAAATAGGCCTGTTTCGGCAAAAACTACCAACAACAAAAAGTAAAATCCTCCATTTTCAATAATCCACGTTATAAACTGCTGTATGAATCCTCCCGACTCAAGCAACTGCATTGGCAACAAAGTATCCATGTGTTAGAATAAATAAGCTATTTTGAGCACTAATTTTTTTACCCCCTTATCTTATCAGCTTCCACTTCCGAAAATGCAAGTGCCTTCGCATCATCAAATTCGCCTTCCCAACGGGCTACTACACAACTGGCAAGTGTATTTCCAATTACATTGACCGATGTTCGGGCCATGTCCATCAACTCGTCGATCCCATAAATCGCCATAATGGGCCAAAGCGGGAAGCCGAATGTGCCAGCTGTTGCAATTAAAATAACCAACGAAGCCCGCGGCACTGCTGCCACGCCTTTACTGGTTAGCATTAACGACAACCCGATCATCAATTGTTGACCAAATGACAGGTCCAGACCAGCAGCTTGGGCTACAAACACCGAAGCAAGCGACAAATAAAGCGTAGTGCCATCAAGATTGAATGTGTACCCTGTTGGAATAACAAAGGATACGATCTTCCTGGGTACACCAAATTTTTCCATGTTCTCCAACGCCTTAGGCAACGCTGAATCAGAACTGGTAGTGGCAAATGCAATAGAAACGGGCTCCCGAATCGCTTTGAGGAATTGGCGCACCGGAATTTTCGCAACAAACAATGCGATTGGCAATAATATCAACACCAGAAACACGATCAGAGCCACATAAAGCGTGCCTAGCAATAGAGCCAGGTTCTTCAAAATATCAATACCAAGGTGTCCAACAGTTACCGCAATCGCTGCACCCACACCAAAAGGCGCAAAGTACATGATGATGTTGGTGAACCTGAACATGGTTTCCGCCAGGCTTTCGGTAAACTCAAGCATCGGCTTCTTCTTTTGCTCGTTCAACAGGGCCAGCGCAATACCAAATATGACACTGAACACAACGATAGGCAACACATTGCCTTCATAAATGGATTTGATAATGTTCTCAGGGAAAATATCGATGATGTGGTCCTGCCAGCCCTTTGGCGTACTCTGGGGCAATTCATGCAATAAACTGGGAGGAATTTCAATACCCCTTCCTGCACCAGATATATTAATGGCAATTAGTCCAATGACCAGGGCAAAAGTGGTAACGACTTCAAAGTAAAGGAGGGATTTCCATCCCATTCGGCCAACCTGCTTCAAGTTGGAATGACTGGCAATACCCATTACCAAAGTGGAAAACAAGAGCGGAGCCACAATAGTCTTGACCAATCGCAGGAAAATCTTGCTCAAAAAGCTGAGATTCTGGGAGAATTCCCGAAAATCAAGACCAATTTCCACGCCTACCACCATGGCCACAAGAATCCAGGTTGTCAACGACCTCTTGAAGAAGGCAAACACGACCAGCGATGCTACTACTGCCCAGCGCGACCAGAATAATACAGGTTCACTGATGCCCATCCAGCCGTTCATCGACAAGACATGGAGTATCGTCACCAGGGTAAATACCACAAATGCGAAGAGGCCGGCTTGTCGTTGATTCATTATACAGTAGCAATTGGTAAAGCTTCAAAACTAAAGGTTTACTTCCAATATTGGAGGCCTTTTTTGAACACAAAACAGGCTCGAAAAGTAAAAAAAGAATTTACCCCATTTTGGCAGAAATCACTATTTTTCCACCTTTCTTAACGGAATGGCAACTTTAACTTAAAATAATCACCACACTCTTATGAGTTTATTTGCGAAAAAACCGTTGGAGCAGATTTTGGCTCAGGCGGCTGATAATGAGAAGGGATTAAAACGAACATTGGGCGCTGGAAATCTGGTGGCGCTCGGAATCGGCGCCATCATTGGCGCCGGGTTGTTTGTACGTACAGCTGCAGCCTCTGCGGAAGCGGCCGGTCCCGCAGTTACCATTTCATTTATCGTTGCGGCTATCGGTTGTGCCTTTGCCGGACTTTGCTATGCCGAATTCGCTGCAATGATCCCGATCGCAGGTAGCGCTTACGCTTACTCTTATGTAACAATGGGCGAACTGATTGCATGGATCATAGGCTGGGCCCTGATTATGGAATATGCGCTCGGTGCAGCAACCGTATCTATTGCGTGGAGTGAATACTTAAACAACCTGCTTGGGGGGGGCATACCATATGAATGGTGCCACTCGCCATTTGAATCCCGTCATATGGTAACGGGCGATGCCATTTCTCAGCTGACTACGGCAACACCCGCACTGGCCTCTAGCGTGAAAGATGGAGTGCTCTTGCTGACAGATGACCAGTACGCGGCACTGCCGGCCAACCTTTCCCAATTAGTTACTGTCACCAGCGGCGTTGTCAACGCTCCCGCCCTACTCATCCTTTTTCTGTTGACCCTATTACTGATTCGCGGAACACAGGAAAGCGCATTTGTAAATGCGATCATCGTATTCGTAAAAGTGGCCATTGTACTAATTTTTATCGTGATCGGATGGCAATTTATTCGCCCGGAAAATCATGAGCCCTATTTCATACCTGCCGGTACTCCGGGTCACGAAGGCGTATTCAAACATGGCTGGGGAGGTGTGCTTGGTGGAGCCGCGATCGTTTTCTTTGCCTTCATTGGATTCGACGCCGTATCTACAGCAGCGCAGGAAGCCAAGAATCCGAAACGCGATATGCCGATCGGCATCCTGGGATCACTGGTGGTTTGTACCATACTTTACATACTGTTTGGACACGTACTCACCGGTGTTGCCAACTACACCGAGTTTAAAACAGCGGGTAAAGAAGCTTCTGTAGCTTACGCAATTCAGACTTATATGACCGGCTACGACTGGCTGGCAAAAGCTGTAACGGTAGCTATCCTTGCGGGCTTCTCGTCGGTGATACTTGTGATGTTGATGGGCCAAAGCCGTATATTCTACACGATGAGCAACGATGGTTTGATTCCTTCGGCTTTTGGCGAAGTGCACCCGAAATATAAAACGCCTTATAAGTCGAACTGGATTCTGTTTGTACTGGTAGGCCTGTTTGCAGCATTTGTTCCCGGGCACGTGGCGGGCGACCTAACATCGTTCGGAACCCTGTTTGCCTTTGTGCTGGTTAGCGCCGGCGTCTGGATCATGCGGGTGAAAGCTCCAAATGTCGAGCGTCCCTTCCGAACGCCGATCGCCCCAGTGGTTTCAACGTTGGGCGTGGTAATTTGTACTGCCATGATAGTGGCCCTCGACGCTCAAACGCTAAAAGTGGCATTTGCGTGGATGGCCGTCGGATTACTGATATATTTCCTTTACGGACGCCAAAAAAGCAAACTGAGAGCGCCAGGGGAAATACTGCCAAAAGCATCTGATTTCGAAAAAAGATAGGCACGCCCGAAGCTGATCTTTAAGTGAATGTGGTAATTCATTAGTTTGAAACTTTGTTAATGCGAATGTTCAAACTGTAGAATTACCACATTTTTTATGTTCCTTATAGCCCATTGACTTAAGGTTATTTACCTGTAATTTTGCAGCGCAAAGCACCAAACAGGTGCAGAAAATTGCCTCATTTTCACTAAATCTATTTGCCCATGGGCCGCATATTTGAAGTTCGGAAAGCCACCATGTTTGCACGCTGGGACAGGATGGCGAAACAGTTCACCCGCATTGGAAAAGAAATTGCCATTGCCGTAAAATCAGGCGGCTCCGACCCTCATACCAACCCAGCCCTCCGTCGCTGCATGCAAAACGCCAAAAGCGTGAATATGCCGAAAGATCGTGTGGAAGCAGCTATCAAGCGAGCGCTGGGTAAGGAAATGGACAACTTTGACGAAATTCTATATGAAGGGTACGGTCCACACGGTGTGGCCATTCTGGTGGAAACCGCTACCGACAACCACGTTCGTACAGTTGCCAATGTTAAATCGCACTTCAATAAAGGCGGTGGAGCCCTGGGTAATAGCGGCAGTGTGGCATTTCAGTTTAAAAAAATGGGGGTATTTAAATTGAAACCCGAAGGCCTGAATATCGAAGAACTGGAACTGGAGTTAATAGATCATGGTCTTGAAGAACTGGGCGAAAGCACGGATGAAAACGGCGAAAACATCCTGGTTCTGCGTGTGGGCTTCACTGATTTTGGAAACATGCAAAAGGCACTGGAAGAAAAAAATATCAACCCAATCAGCGCCGAACTTGAATGGATACCAGGCACCACGGTGCCCGTTTCAGATGCACAGGCAGAGGACGTGAGTAAACTTATCGAACGGCTTGAGCAGGATGACGATGTACAGAAGGTATTTCACAATATGGGATAACCGAATGAGGCTTTGGAACGTATCATTGTCGGCAAAACACCGTTTCACCGTTTCACGTTTCACGTCTCATCTGCCTTCGCTCCGCTTCGGCAGACAAGCCTCTCACCTCTCACCTTTCACCTCTCACCCCTATGCCCCCAATCATCATCTTCGACGGCTACTGCAACTACTGCAACCGCATGGTCAACTTCGCCATAAGTAACGACCCGAAGGCAAATCTCCGTTTCACTGCCAATCAGTCGCCGGCCGGGCGGGAGCTGGTGGAAAGATTTAAGATCGGTAAAGAAATAGAAAGCGTGATCCTGATTGAAGACGACCGGATTTCGTTCTACTCCACGGCCGCGGTCCGTATTGCCCGTTATTTGAAATGGCCGGCCAAATGCCTCTATGCATTTATTGTTATTCCGGCATTTCTTCGGGATCCCTTATATCGTTTGATTGCCCGCAACCGCTACAAATGGTTTGGCAAAAGAGAGACCTGCAGAATTCCGACGGAAGAGGAAAAGCAACGGTTTCTTTAACCTGCAACAGCGTTCGCATTGTTGCCTACAGCACTGAATGCATCGAAAGTCGTTATTCAGCCATCATTTCCCTGATCACCGTTTCTATTTCCTCTGCATTGGGCTTACTGAAGTAATCACCGTCGCTACCATAAGCCGGCCGATGTGCTTTACCTGTAATGGTTCGTGGAGCTACATCGAGATACCTGTAACCACCCTGACCTTCCATTACCTGATTGAACATATAGGCCGCCGCACCTCCGGGCACATCCTCGTCTACGAACACGATTCGGTTCGTTTTTTTCAACGACTCCAGAATACGCTGTTCGCGGTCAAATGGCAACAAAGTCTGCACATCAATTACTTCACATTCGATTCCTTGCGCAGAAAGTGACTGGGCTGCTTCCTGAATAATCCGCAACACGGAACCATATGACACAATGGTAACATCGTTACCTTCCCTGATCACTTCTGGAATTCCGAGCGGTACCGTCATTTCAAGCAGGTTCGAAGGCAATGACTCCTTAAGACGATATCCGTTCAGACATTCAATGATAATAGCCGGATCATTACCTTGCAGCAAAGTGTTGTACATCCCTACAGCCTGTACCATGTTTCTGGGCACGCACACATACATTCCGCGAAGCGCATTTATGATCATTCCCATAGGTGATCCACTATGCCAAATCCCCTCCAGTCGGTGGCCGCGTGAGCGAACAATGATAGGACAACTTTGCTGTCCAACGGTGCGGTAATGTAGCGTTGCAACATCATCGCTGAGAGGCTGCAAGCCATATAGCAGATAATCGAGATACTGAATTTCGGCAATTGGACGCAAGCCTCGCAAGGCCAACCCTATTCCCTGCCCCATAATGGTTAGTTCTCGAATACCTGTGTCGAATATTCGGCCACTGCCATGCTTTGCCTGCAAACCGCTGAATCCCTGATTTACGTCGCCAATCTGGCCGAGATCCTCGCCAAATGCCACCACCTTATGGTTGTTGGCGAAAAGTTGATCAAAATACTTGTTCAATACTTCATATCCATTCACCATTTGCAACTCCGCCGGATAGCTTGCCTTGGTTTCCTGCACGGCCAGCGCGCTACGAGGGCCTTCATTATATAAATGTGAATTATACAATTGCCGGCTTTCCGCCATCAAAACTTTATAGTAATCACGGGTCCAATATGCGGAATCATGATTGCCTGCCAGGTCCAGCGCGTCGTGAAGCGCTTTCATAATATCGCGACGAAGCGGCTCCCGATTAGCTTTCAAATTTTGACTGATTCGATTTAAAGACGCTGCCTGATCAGGCAGTGACTTGGCCATGTCGGTGAGTAGCTGTACGGTTCTTTCAACCTGCAACAAAATTGGTCGAAGGTAATTTTGCCAGGCAAGGTCCTTACACTCTTTCACCTCTTTCTTCGTGCTATGTTCTACCTCCTCCACTTCTTCTTCTGAAGCAAGATCATTTTCCAGAATCCACTCTCTCATTTTCTTCAACCCGTCCCATTCTCTTTCCCAGACCAGCCGCTCCTGGCTTTTATATCGCTCGTGACTCCCTGAAGTAGAGTGTCCCTGGGGCTGAGTGATTTCTTCCACATGAAAAAGCACTGGCGTATGGGTGTCGCGCGCGTAGCGGATACCTTCATCAAAAGCTTCGCACATGCCGGCATAATCCCAGCCTTTCACTTTTATGATTTGAATTCCGTTGCTGTCTTCCTCCTTCTGAAACCCAGCCAATGCCTCGGAAATAGAACCTTTAGTGGTTTGATATTTTCTGGGAACAGATATGCCATAACCATCGTCCCACACAAACACTGCCAATGGGACCTGCAGCACGCCGGCCGCATTGATGGTTTCCCAGAAGTGCCCCTCCGAAGTGGATGCGTCGCCAATGGTGCAAAAACAAACTTCATTGCCGTTGTTCGACAGATTGGACCACTGCTGATATTCCGGAACTTCCCGAAACAGACGTGATGCCAAAGCCAGGCCAAGCGACCTCGGCATTTGTGCCGCTGTAGGTGCCATGTCGCTGGCAATATTGTGTCGTTTGGCTAAATCCAGCCAGTCACCATTCTGATCTGTTAGCCTCGTACAAAAATGCGATACCATTTGACGCCCGCCGTTGTTGGGATCATTGTTGGTATCAGGATCGGCATATAATTGAGCAAAAAACTGGTCAACAGTAGACTGACCTATTGCAAAATGAAAAGTTTGGTCGCGATAGTACCCGCTACGAAAATCTCCGGGCCTGAAAAACTTGGCCATTGCCACCTGTGCCACTTCTTTTCCGTCACCGAAAATGCCAAATTTGGCCTTTCCGGTCAACACTTCCTTTCGTGCAAGCAAACTGGCTTCCCTGCTTAGACAGGCTATCCGGTAATCATTCAATACTTCTTCCCGAAACTTGTCGAAGGAAAGCTTGGCCTCAGCAGGCAAACTATTGGATATTAAATGCTCCATTTCGCAAAAATAAGGGAGAAAAGCCCATATATGACAGCAGATTACCCACAAGCCTTATATTTACAGCGATCTGACAATCAACCTGCTAACCCATGTTTTATTATTTACTGACTAACAGGTGTTTGTACAAGATGGACGGCTGTAGTTCTCCATTTCTGTAATCAAATGTCGCTGAAATTTAATTGCGGCAGGATGCAACCGTCGGTTGCATTTGGTCTTCTTTTCTATTAATTTTGAACCACAATCGACGCAAAATGAAAAAAATCCTGTCGATCTGCCTGTTGTTGACCCTCGGCCAGTTGGTAATGGCACAGAACGAAACAGCTATAACAGCAGCAGATCCTTTGAAAACCAACAAAACCGAACATGATTTCGGGCAGATAGCACAGGGCAAACCTGTTTACACCGAATTTCAAATCACGAATGCCGGAACTACACCGCTGCGTTTGGAGGATGTACGTGCCGCTTGTGGCTGCACCACTCCGGAATGGAGTCGCGATGCTATTGCACCTGGTGCAACGGCTGTCATAAAGGTCGGCTTTAATGCCGCTACAGAAGGCCCATTCAGCAAACCTGTTACAATCACATACAACAACGGCCAGCAAAGTCGCACATTGATGATTAAAGGTACCGTATGGAAAGCGCCTGAAGGTGCCGCTCCTGCTAATGCCGCTGTACAATTTCTAAAAAAGCAAAACTTCTAAACCTCAAATCATGAAAAAAATTTTCGCAGCTACCGCCGCCCTCTTCCTTACTGTTGCTGCTTTCGCACAAAACGCTCAGGCAAAGCCGGACGATGTGGCTAAATTCAATGAAGAAAATCACAACTTCGGAAAAGTAAAACAAGGCGTACCTGTTACCTATTATTTCGAATTAAAGAACATAAGCGATAGGCCCCTGGTAGTGGAGAATGCTCATTCCAGCTGTGGTTGCACTGTTCCGGAAATTCCAAAGGAGCCAGTGGCACCCGGTGCGACAGCACGACTCAAAGTAGTATATAACGCGGCAGCAGCCGGGCCAATCAACAAAGACATTTATGTAAAGTTTGCCGGAATTGACATTCAAAAGGTATTACATATAACTGGCGAAGTGGTTGCAGAACAATCGCAACCAGAAGCATCAAAAACCTCTAAGCCCGCTACTTCAGCCCCAGCAGGTGCAAGCAAAAGAGGATAACAGGACCTGACTATAAGAAAAATAACCGCATCGCCTCCTGCGTTGCGGTTATTTTTTTGCCCATTTTCGAGTATATCCATCCCCACTCTGTCGGCAGACGTTGCCGTCTCGCCCCATTTATACTATTTGTCGTATACTACACAGTGGTAATATTAATAAATGGAACACCAAACTTATCCACAGCGTTTGTCTTCAACTAATTGTTTTTCACATAAAAAATGAATCAACGAGAATATTAATCCAAGTTCGTCATCCATTTCCGGCACTTTTTTTACTATTAGTTTATTACCCTAACGCATAACAGGGACGGTTCTTTATATGGCTTTCCACACAATGGAAGGCAGGCTATGGCTGATTGGACACGACAGCCAGCGCTTAAACAAGCAGTCGACGATTTATCCCCCGCAGTTACGGACGCTGCAATTCGGTGGATGAACTTGCCGGCTGCTTTGTTTTAATCTTTACCCTTCGTCATATATCGCCGGAATGTCTGGCTGGATTCCAGGTACCGAATAACACGGGCCTGGAATTCTTCTTGTTGCTGGGCGGGACCATCCTGACAGGTAAAATAAACGACCAGGAAGGGATTGTTCCTGAACACGTGATCAGGCGACGACAAATCACTGCTGGATATAATAAGTGCCATCAACTTTGATTTCGTTCTTTTCTCATCGTCGCCAGTAGTGCCTGTTTTTGCAAAATAATAGTACGGACCACCTTGTTTCAGCTGTTTTCCTAAACCTGCCGCAGTACCGCGTTCAAGAACCGACCGCATGCCGGCAAATACTTCCGTACGCATTAGGTCAAGGTATTCATTATAATTTACACCAGCGTCCAGATGGAAGGGCCGAAAGTCTGAATCAGAGGGGTTCGGATTCAAACTCAGCGAATACCCAAGGTCCTGGCTTACCAATTTCCCGAGTGCATTCACCATTCCCACTGGCGATATCAGCACCTGGCTGCTGCCTTTTACATGTCCCCGAAAACAATGAAGGAACAAATCATAAGGAATGCGGTGATCAATTCCAAGTCCTCTTTGATCGAACAACGACCACTCCGGCAGCACAAAACCTGACTGACGTGCCACGGTGCCCAACAAACTGCGATCGTAGCTTGAATTAAAAACAGGTGGCGCCGCCTTTGCAGGATCCGTACTCATTCCGAAATTCTGAAGCAAGCCAATACTTACGAAGCTGCTGTCTGCTCCAAAGTCAACCTGCCCCTGATCATAATTGGGCCAGTTTCGAAAATCATGCATATACCAGGTTTTGCCACGATAATCCAACCGGGGCCAGAAGCCATTTACACCCGGCTTGCTTTGAAATTTTTCATCAAGGATTCTTTCAATAGACTGCTTTCTATAAGAACCCAATAACAATAGGTTGGCATGATAATAATTGTCTGAGAGTCGGATGTAATCGGCAACAGTACTAATGCGACCATTGTTGAGTTCAAAATCATACTCGGGCACCTTCATGCCTCCGAAAAATTTTTGCTTTTCACTAAAGCCAGTACTCGAAAACTGGTTCCAGTCCATAGCCAGTTGCGAAGCGATAGCTGGGAAAACAATCGGCTTTAATGTAGATCCGGGCCCCGGATTCATTCGCAATAAATTCAGATTACCCAATTGTCGTCTCCAGTCCGAAGGCATCATTACAGCGTCATCATCCATCATCAAATGCATAAAAGCAGCCTTGTCGTTAGGACTAACCCGATTAGAACCCTTAACATAATCTGCCATTGCCAGCAGCCTGCCTTCAGCATCTGCTACAGTGATTGCATAACCTGCATGTTTGCCAAACGCGCCATTCGCATCCATCAGCTCCTCCATCATCGCCGTCAGGCTGTCGGTCCATGTATAATCAAGTGAAACGATCGCGGATTCGGTCAAACGACCCAGTTTCGCAAAGTCGACAGAAGTTGCCTCTGCAAAATTTCGGGCCCAAATAAAACGCTCTCCTAACGGATAAAAATAGTATCTACTGCCATTGACGAGGAAATTGCGCATGAAGGCATCTGGATGAAGACCGATCCACCCATGCAAATTTTCGCCTTGCCTTCCATACTCCCATACAGTTTCGTTAAACAGCGGGATGCTTTCGCCAGCCTTTAGTGTGCCACTGAAGTCGTCCGATCGCAATACTAAATCAACCGTACCAGTATTGGTTAGTAAAGCGTGGCCGTTGTTCCTGCTATCACCAAAGCTGATCGTAAGGCCGCCTAAGGAAACCGGGTCGCTGGTTGCAACTCGGCGATCTACTCTTCTGCTTATCTCTCGATTGTTGCCTGCATTCCAGACTACGAGATTAATGACAGAAGTGTCGCCCACAACATCACCCTTCCACAACGTTTGCAAATGAGGCGGCGGCTCCACCTGGAAGAAGCGGTCATTCACAGCCAGTTTCAATCCGTTTGCATTCGGATCCAGAAAAAGCAATTTACGCTGGTCGCGGTGGCGGCTGTAGCCGGAATACGCATATTGCTCTGCCTCGCGCCAGAAAAAGGGATTATCACCCACCATCCGCAATTGCTGCATACTCTTACGCAATGAATCACAAAACAGTCGGTCCTTCTGTACCACCGGCAGACGGCGGGTTGCAGCAGCTGTGTCAAAATGGTCGAGAAGCGGCTGCAAACGCGTGGCCACAAATGTTTCGAGCGAATTAGCCAGGCCAGGCACTGTAAATTCCTTTTGCCGGTTAAATGGAGGTTGCACAAAAAACAACAACACAAACAACAGCAGCATCACTGAAATACCTGGCAACCACTTGCGCCTATTGGCAAATCGTTCTGCCTGCAAACTTCGAAACAACAACAACAACAATATCAGTAACGCTACCGGAAAGATAATAGACTGTTTACTCAGAATACTCGCAAAAGGCAAATCCTGTCCGAAAAAAATATATCTGCCTGTAGCTGCGAGCACAACCATAAGGGCTGTCACCAACAAATAATTCAGAATGGCAAATCCGGCAGTGGCTGTGGCGTAGGACCGATTTATCCGGTTGGTAAAATCGGGATATAGCTGGTAAAATGAACCGAGCACAATAGCGGGTAGCAAGAGAAGACACACGTACAGAAAAATGGCCGCTCTACCATGTTCACCCAGCAAAAAACGGCTCGAAACCAGATCAGTGGCTTGCGCATTGTATCTGGCACCCTTGCTCTGCGGCGAGTGTGGTAACAGCCTGAATGCAACACCGTCGGCCGCAGGATTATGTGCCCCTTCTACAAATGTGTTGATGAACCATTGGTTCTGCGCGGCCCTTATTACCGGCACGTAGTTGGCACCGCGACTGTATGCCGCCGTGAGCGCTTCGTCTACCGGCTGCGTAAGCACATTGATACGATACTGCGTGCTGGCCGCTTTTTCCAGTAATTTTTCCTTAGGAAAAACAAACATCGCAACAAGTGAAAATATGGCCGACACCAACAACACCCACTTCCAGGATGATTTAGTTTGAAAGGGCTGCAAACGAATGCCAATTAAAACCAAAAAGGCGCCGCCGAATGCAAACAAGACGATATACAACCAGTCCGGCATCTGCAGCAAAAAACCAAATAGATAGGGCGCAAACAATAAATTGAGGACAAACAAAGTCAGATATATTCCACCCAGCCACGCCATAGCGCGCGCATTACGGCTACTGCCTGCCGAAAGCCCCCCTATGGCGTAATTGATACAGAGAAAAGCCTCATGAAATAACAGGAAATTTAAAAATACTATGGCGAATCCGATATCGATCCATCCGAACAATGCAAGCAGGCTAAGTGATAACAAAACCTTTACCGGATTGCTGATGATCATCTGCGACCAGCGATGGGTTTTTAGCTTCCACCAGGCCCTTTGCTGATCGGCCATCAGTGGCGAAAAGCGGTAGGACCAATATAAAAAGACAAAATAGAAAATGATCAGCACAATGGCAAGATGGCGATTGACAGCTCCGGCAGAACCGCCCAATATCGATATAACGGCAGCACTGCCCAGCAGCCCAAACCATGCGGCAAAAAATGTCAGGGGACGCTCAAGTAATCGTGTCCAGCCAGTATTAGTTGCAGCTAACCGCCCGCTTTGCCTATCAGAAAACAATTGAAGTTGCCGCAGACCGGCCTTTTGTCTGATCCACTCCCAAATCCTTGTTCCAAAGATCAACGAGAGCCCCAGCGTTGCTGCTACGATGACGAGAAAGTTGCCGCTGCTATTCAATTGCTGCTCCGACGGAAGGTCGAGCCCCTCGAAGGGAGGGAAGCTCTTGTAGCGCCAGTAAAGAAAAAACCTGGTTGTTAAAAACACCAATACAATACCGGCCAGAATCTGCGTAACCATATTCTGCTGATCCGGTCGGCTCAGAATTGAATTGAGTACAACAATCGCAATGAAAAAAAACAAGCTGCCAAAAATAAATAACTGCCATTTGCCCTGGCTCCAGGTACTGCCACCCAGCTGCCAGTCAAAACTATTTCTGACACGGAATATCCAATCAATGGCCCCGTCTTGCGACGCTAATACTAAGCTATCGCCACGCCATGTCCTGCCCGCCCCCTGCTGTCCAAACAAGCTTGTCTTTAGTTGTAGGGGCTCATCGTGCCGACCCATTTGATATTGCAGCAAGAGGGAAACAAAACCAGTTTGCTGACGATTATCCGGAGCAGAGAATAAAAACCCTTCCCGAAATATGCCGGAAAAATGTTTCAACTGATCACCATCGCTTATCAAAAACTTGGTCACTGTATGTGGCCCATCCTTCATGCCTCCATCTTCCGACAATGGATAGGAAGTGGGGTACCGGTGAAGCAACTGCCACCGCTGTCCTGTGCGTGCCACCCGAAACTGGTTCCTGTTATTATCAGGAAATGAAATACCCCAGGCAAAAAAATCCCCTGCTTCCAGATCTTTTGAAAAATGCAAGTCACTTTGACTTATCGGAGTGCCGTCAATGGTTAATTGAAATCCGTTCTTTATCAGCTTGTCAGAGCCAAAAAACACAAGCGCACCCTTTCCCTCCTTTCCAATTTCATTCCGTAGTATGTATGTGTGCCGCAGCGCATCGGAGACAGCCAGATCGTTTATCCACGCTTCGTTGGCAAAACTGCTGTCAGAACGAAACAGGTCCCAGACTCTGATGCCACGGCGAATAAGCTGCTGACGGCTGAAGCTGGCATTGTTCAGCAGGAGTTCAAACTGATCGTCACTGAGGCACTTAATTTCCAGTTTCAAATTTCCGCGGACCAGGCCAAATCGATGTCCAATAGCCGGGTACGATTTCGACAACAGTTGAAACTCGCCTGCTCTCCCTGCATACGCGGGTTCTTCCTGATAGGTTGATCTAACAGCTAATTGATCTCCCTTAGGCTCCAGCCAGAATTCATTGTAAGGAGCCGAAGCCATGTTGGCTGTGTCGGCGCCGCCCAACATCATTTTCTTCTTCACAATAAATCCGGAATGTTCAAGAAAATGATGTTCCAGATTACTATAAGTGCGGAGTGACAACGGCGCATGAAAATGAATCCAGAGAAAACTCAAACAGGCAACCGAGATGGTCACAAAAAGCGCAATGAATCGCCATTTTCGAACGCGACCTGCCTTAAAATCGCGGTATTGAAAAAAGGCAAACCATAGTACTGCCAGTCCTGTGAGCGTATACAGGAAGCTGAGGCTGGTAATGAATGGCCACATAATTTTAGCTGAGGTTCAGATTCGTTTCGTCGAAAACCGGATAGCTTAACTGACCTATTCCCATTTTGTCCAGTGCCATCCGAAGTACCAGCGCCCGGCTTCCATGTTCCAGGTTTAGCTCGCGCAGAAGCGACTTGTCAATGCCATTCATCCGTTGAAGACTGCCAACTCTTTCCACCATCTTTCCTCCTACCGACAGATCAGCAATTCTCAAATAGAGGTACTCGGAATACAACAGACCGAGCGAAAGCAGATAGTCCGCCATGCGCTTTGCATCTTCCTCGCTCGCCTTGGCAGGATGGTTTTTGTTGGCGTCTGTAAGTTGTATCAATGGACGTAGAAATTTCTCATAGGCATAGTACGCGACAGAACGTTCGGTGCGAACCAGCTGTTTCAACACATCCGACTCTGAACTCTCCTGCTCAAATCCGGGGTAAAACCGAACCTTATAAGCATCGAGCATCTGTTGCTTTAACCCTTCGTACTCCTGTTTCACATGGCGGTACTGCTCCAGCATCGTTTCCAAACCCTCATTTTCTTTAGCGATCTTCTTTAATTCCTCCCTTAGTTCCTTTACTTCTGCCTCGACAGCCGCGGCAGATTTCTTGCGCCCAGAAACTTCTTTGGCCGTTGTGGTGGCTGCCTGATTCATTTGCGCACGCAGGCTTTTCACTTCATCCCGCAACTCTTCCAGTATCAATCCGGATCTGCGCTGCGTTGCTCCCAACAATACCAAGGCCAGCAGTGCTATCAGGCCAGCTGCGCCGGCTATCCATGGCCAACTGCCGGTGTCTGCCTGCTCAATTACCGGCTGTTGTACAGGCTCCTTGGGCAGACTGGCCATATGCAAGGCAACCAATGAATCAAATTCAGATTTCAGCAGTACCGGCATACGGTTCGCTTTTTCCTGACGCGTCAACGTATCCACTATTCTAAGCTGTTGGCGGTTGTCGGCTCCCTGTTGAGCCGAAACAGCCATAATACCAGCTACTGATATGAGAAAGGCGAAAAGAATTCTTTTCATGATAACATGAAGCATTTAGAATTGAAAAAAATGAAGTATCCCTGAGCGCTTTCTGGTTTCCGATGTAGCAACCGGCACGGGCATAGTGCCAGCCGATTCGAAGATCTGTTGTATTGAAGCCAGTTCACCCTGATAAGCAGGAAACATGGAAATCGCTTTCAGTTCAAGAATCGGCGATGCTACTTCCGCCAGCCCGGTCATGATGCTGTATAGAGACCGTACATCTTTCACTTGCTGATTTTCCAGCAATCGGAGGTAAATATTATCGCGGGTGAAATACACGTCAATTGCCTTATTTCGAAATGCCTTGAGTTGCTGGTTATTCCGACGTACAACAGAAGTATTATATAAGATATCGTTGCCTGGCTGAATTTTTATACCACGGTATAAGAACATATTGTTGTTTAAAACATCGTTGTTTTTCGACAGTCCTTCCTTTTTATCAACGGGAATACCTGTAAAGTCGGTGATTTTATAAGCCCCGGTGAATGCCCCGTGGATCGCCACATTTTTGTTATTGATCACCTGCCCTTGTGTAACGCCCAGTATTTTCACTTCGTGCCCCAGCATTTGGCTCAGTGCCGCCTGTAACTGGCTTCGAAGCGGTTCAAAATAAAAGGCGCGTCCGCTCAGCATTACCAGTTTCACGCGTTTGCGCACATCGCGAGTCAATACATCGCTAATGCTCGACAGCACCGCGTGCACAAGACAGTGGGTTGCTTTCGCAACCAGTCCGGTCACTTCATCATCCCACCGGATATTTCGATGTCGTAAAATGGAAACGGTGTAAGGCAGCACGGTAGATAGGTCCCGATGAAGCCCGCGAATGGTTCGTTCCGACAATTGCGTTTCCTCAGTAAGTTCAGCGAAAGCACCAAGGCTTATGACCGGAAGCTGAGAATATCTTTTCTTCAATTCTTCAATCCATTGCAGGAAATTCCAAACATCGGCGGTCAGATTCTGGTCCTGGATATGCCGATTTATGAATTCCCGAACGGATAATTGATTATTGCCAGGAATTGCCCGTAATGCCAGCGTTAGAAAGTCTTCAACCAGGCTATAAGAAAGCACATTGCCCGCGCCGGCAAAACCGGTTCGGAAAAAACTACTGTAGTTCTCGTTATCATCAGCCATTACCATGCTGATATCGGTGGTACCCTTCCCGCAATCTATTACAAGCGCCATTTCTCCGTTCGCCAGACGGACTTCGTCGGGCTGTGTTTGCTGAAAGCCCATAAAAGCGGCATCACTTTCCGATATCGTTTCAAATTCGATCGGCAATTGTGTGGGATCCAGCTGTAGCGACCGTAGCATCTCGGTTGAGTGAAGACGGCAGGCATTCAACAGGTCGAATACATCGTGCTGGGTATAAATATTCGGAACCAGCAAGGTCACTATCAGTCCGCCCTGTTGAAAATCCGGTTTAGTGCTGATCATCAAACGCAGCAGACGCAACAGGATAGCGCTGATCAAATCTTTTTTATGCGAGCGGATACTATAATCTTCTGTACGATTGCCCACTACCAGTTGCAGACTTTTCTCGATCCCCAGCTTCAGGTTAGGTATTATTTCATACCTGTCCCGAAACAGCGCTTCTGTTGCTGCTACTTCCTGGCGGGTAATGTATAGCCGAATTTCATCATTTTGCCAGTCGCCGGTAAAATTGAAGGGAAAGGATTTACGCTCGCTCTCCGTCATTTGCTTGCGCACGGCGTAATAGGATCGAAACAAAAGGGGTGTACCCGGTTCGTTGTTTAGAAAATCATCTCGCCTCCAGTTGCGCTCAGGTTCATTCAAACGCATACGACTAACGATGTTCTCCAGGATATCATATTGCATTACGGCAGCCTGCGGACCACCATGTTTGTAACCAACCTGGCTGGCTTCACTTCCAAAATCAACTACTACCCGGTGTGTCTCCCGAGAGGGTACCAGCTGAATGTCAAAACAGGAAGAATAAGATTCTTCAGGCGAATATTTCAGCGTAACGTAGATCCTTAACCCCTTCCTTTCTACTCTTGGAGAGTAGTACACCAGGCTTACCCGTTTCACAGCCTCGGAATAATCAAGGTGCAGGCCGGATTCTTCATCCTTCCCCGCTTCTACGGCAAAGTTTCCGTTTGGCTCAATCAACAATTCGGCATCGCTTCCGCGGCGACGAAGAGAAATACGACATTCCGCCAAAGGCAGGTCCTGGCGCTGAGAAGGAGCCATTTGGTTCAGTACCACTTTTAGCGGATCCTCAATGGTGATGATGGGAGTCAGAATTCTGTCTTCCGAGGGAATCACAAAATTGAATTCGGACTCCACATCCATTCCGTCGCCTGTTTGGCGGTCGAGCTTGGTTACAAAATAACGATCGCTGCGAATCAGAAGTGGAACATAATAAAGTGCCATGGCAGAATAAATTGTTCGTGATCAATCCGGTTTAAGGCAACATACTATCGGCAAAACCACCGATCGTTCAAATTGCCGTAATTACTTTGCTTATCGGCTGAATAGCAAAAATTAAATGCTTTTGAGCCTATGGAAATAAAATGAATGCTGATGCTGTCGCCGACATAATTTCCCGATAACTGACGCCGACCCGGTTCGGTATAGTTTATTTTTTCGAAATGGATTGGTTCAGTGTGTATAGAACGTCCGTCTCGCCAAATATTCAACTCTGCAACAGCATCGTCGATCAGGTATCCTGTTGCGTTGTCCAACACAGCTTCAGTAGGCTGAAAACGGATGCCTGCCGAGCTGCTGTCGCGCTGCGCCCGCAGGCTGAGCAGAATACGGTCGGGCCATCCATTGCGAATGCGGAGGTTGGTCCGGGTCACCTTGTCAAGCACGGTACCGCGTCGGCCTTCCAGCACTGCCTGCAGGGAATCTGCGTCTATGGGTGGCGCGTTGGCCGGACGGGAAGCTTTTAGACTCAGCTCGGGAAGCGAACGCCATTGCAGCCGGGTAAAATTATAAACCAGTAAAATGGCAACTGCAGCGACGATTACCGCCAGCCATTGCCACAATCGGCCAGCCTTACGTTTTTGGGGAGTTGAAGGAGATTCCTTTTCGGCAACAACTTTGACGGGCGGAACCTGTTTGACCGTCGACCCTTGCGAAAGGTAACGGCTACGAAACTGCGAATAACTGATCCACTCGCTGGTATGAAAAACCCATACCGTCGCTTTTTGCGGATCAGCCTGTTCGGCAAGCGCCTTCAGCTCTTCTTTCGACTGTACTTCCCTAACTACATTCGTTCCATCGTTGAACAAATATTTTTCCATTAGAGGGAATCGTGGTTTGGTGGTTCAATAGTAGAAAGATGGTCAAAGGCGTTCATTTAGTTGTTGCTGGAAAGATACAGAGCCCGCCCATTGTGGAAGATACTTAATATGTGTTACAACAATTTTTTATGAATTGCATAACAGAAAAAAGCTGCATCATTTTGCCTTATTAACCAAAGTTTCACAATCCGGACATACGAAAAAACCGAATTCTGTTTCCACTTAACTTTGCGCCATGTTAAGCATTTCTGATCGCGGCCAACAGATGCCGCCCTCGCCGATAAGGAAACTGGTGCCTTTTGCTGAAGCGGCCAAAAAGAAGGGAATACAGGTTTACCACCTCAACATTGGCCAGCCGGACATTGAAACTCCTCCAGCCATACTTGACGCAGTTAAGCATGCCGACATCCGGGTGCTGGAATACAGCCATAGCGCAGGCAATGAGTCGTATCGCCGCAAGCTGGTAGAGTACTATGCCAAAGTAGGCATATCGGTGAGCCATGATCAGATACTAATAACTACTGGCGGATCAGAAGCTATTCTGTTTGGCTTTTTCACCTGCCTCAATCCGGGCGATGAGGTAATCATTCCGGAACCCTTCTATGCCAACTATAATGGGTTTGCCTGCACCGCAGGCGTTAAGGTGGTGCCAATAACCTCACATATTGAAAACGGTTTCGCCCTTCCTCCCATCGAAGAATTTGAGAAAGTGATTACGGCTCGCACCAGGGGAATTGTTGTTTGCAACCCCAACAACCCTACTGGCTATCTGTACAGCCGGGCCGAAATGGAGGCACTCAAAGCAATCTGCATTAAACACAATCTGTATCTGTTCAGCGACGAAGCCTACCGCGAATTTTGCTATGATGGTGAATACGTGAGCGCGATGCAGTTGGAAGGACTGGATCAGCACGTGGTACTGATGGATACGATCAGTAAACGGTATAGTGCCTGTGGCGCCCGCATTGGAGCGCTGGTCACCAAAAACAAACAGGTGTACGATGCTGCCATGAAGTTTGCACAGGCAAGATTGAGCCCTCCCGGACTGGCCCAGATAATGGGAGAAGCAGCTGTTGATCTGCCAGATTCCTACTTCGACGAACCACGTCAGGAATATCAGAAACGGCGCGATCTGATGGTTGGCCGACTGAACCGGATGCCCGGTGTATTTTGCCCCAACCCTGGTGGTGCCTTCTATGCAATTGCACGCTTGCCGATTGATGATGCAGACAAGTTCTGCCAATGGCTGCTGGAAAGCTTTTCGCATGAAGGTCAGACAGTGATGTTGGCACCAGCAACTGGATTCTACGGAACTGCGGGACTGGGCAAAAATGAGGTCCGCCTCGCATATGTGTTAAACCTTACCGCACTTGGCAAAGCTATGGATGTGTTGGAGGTTGCTCTGGAGAAATACCCGGGGAAAGTGACTGGTCAAAATTGAACATTTTGACTATTGAACTTCTTCACTGGGTCAGGATGTTCCGAATATTCATTTAACTGAAGCATCCACCAGCCCACGTTTTTCCAGCGGCTAAGTTTGTATCCAACATTTTCGAAAGTGAACTGGTATACAAATCCCAGGCGCTCATGAAACGCCACACTCCGGTCGTTGGGCAGGTTGATGACCGCGTACACGTTGCGGTAGCCAAGTTCTTTCAGGATATTGAATAGTAACTGATACAGCATTTTTGCGACGCCCGTTCCCTGAAAATCGGGATGTATATAGATAGAACATTCCACTGACCATTGATAACCGGCACGTTCCCTGTGTTGAGATGCGTAGGCATATCCGGCTACCCGGCCATTCTCTTCTGCCAGCAACCAGGGCCAACGGTGCAGATAATTACTGATACGTTCGGCAAAAGCGGTCACCGTTGGAAGTTCCAGCTCAAACGTGAGCGATGTGTCGCTCACGAAAGGGGCGTAGATGTCAAGCATGGCCGACGCATCAGACGGACTTGCTACTCTAAAGTTCATAAGTCAAAGATAATCAGTGGCTCGGTGCAAATATTTCCGGAATCTTTTCAAAATAAAGGTCGAATGCCTTATTTTTGCCGCCCAAATGCCGGGGTAGCTCAGCTGGTTAGAGCATCGGATTCATAACCCGAAGGTCGGCAGTTCAAGTCTGCTCTCCGGTACAAATAGACGCTTCCTCCGAGGCGTCTCTTTTTTTGCCGGGGTATCCGCCGAAGGCGGAATCGGATTCATAACCCGAAGGTCGGCAGTCCAGGTTAAGCGTTTCACCTTTCACCTCTCACCTTTCACGTTTCAACCGAGGCGTCTCTTTTTTTGCCGGGGTATCCGCCGAAGGCGGAATCGGATTCATAACCCGAAGGTCGGCAGTCCAAGTCAAGCGTTTCACCTCTCACCTTTCACCTCTCACCTTTCACGTTTCAACCGAGGCGTCTATTTTTTTGCCAGGGTATCCGCCGAAGGCGGAATCGGATTCATCACCCGAAGGTCGGCAGTCCAGGTCAAGCATTTCACCTCTCACCTTTCACCTCTCACCTCTCACCTCTCACCTTTCACCTCTCACCTTTCACGCTTCCGCCGAGGCGTCTCTTTTTTTGCCGGGGTATCCGCCGAAGGCGGAATCGGATTCATAACCCGAAGGTCGGCAGTCCAGGTCAAGCGTTTCACCTTTCACCTTTCACCTCTCACCTTTCACGTTTCAACCGAGGCGTCTCTTTTTTGCCGGGGTATCCGCCGAAGGCGGAATCGGATTCATCACCCGAAGGTCGGCAGTCCAAGTCAAGCGTTTCACCTCTCACCACTCACCTTTCACCTTTCACGTTTCACCTTTCACCTTTCACCTCTCACCTTTCACGTTTCACGCTTCAACCGAGGCGTCTCTTTTTTTGCCGGGGTATCCGCCGAAGGCGGAATCGGATTCATCACCCGAAGGTCGGCAGTCCAAGTCAAGCGTTTCACCTTTCACCTCTCACCTTTCACGTTTCAACCGAGGCGTCTATTTTTTTGCCAGGGTATCCGCCGAAGACGGAATCGGATTCATCACCCGAAGGTCGGCAGTCCAGGTCAAGCGTTTCACCTCTCACCTTTCACCTCTCACCTCTCACCTTTCACGTTTCAACCGAGGCGTCTCTTTTTTTTTGCCGGGGTATCCGCCGAAGGCGGAATCGGATTCATAACCCGAAGGTCGGCAGTCCAGGTCAAGCGTTTCACCGCTCACCTTTCACCTCTCACCACTCACCTTTCACCTCTCACCTTTCACCTTTCACCACTCACCTTTCACCTCTCACCTCTCACCCCTCACCTCTCACCTTTCACCTCTCACCTTTCACCTCTCACCTCTCACCCCTCACCTCTCCCCATAAAACCTCCACTCCGTCTGAAACTCCCTCTTCAACGGCCTTTTCAGCAAAGTCGCCCGCAACATTTCCACCGGTATATTATTTTCCTGCAAAATGGCATCATGGAACTGCCGGTAGCTCATTTTGCCCGTATCAACCAGCTCCTTCTTCAAAGCGTAAAATTGGAGACCCCCAATCATGTATGCAATCTGATATAACGGCCCATAGCCGCCGGTGAACGAACGACGTACTTCCCCTTCGGCTGTGGATCGCTCGTGGCCAACACGGTCAACAAGAAAATCAATACACTCCTGCGGCTTCCACCTACCAAGATGATAATTGAGTGAAAAAATAATACGGGCACATCGATGCATTCGCCAGAACAACATACCAATCTTGTCTTCCGGACTTCTCGGAAATCCCAGGTCCCACAAAATCAGTTCCCAATAAAGTGCATTGCCTTCGGTCCAAAACGGAGTCTCAAAATTGCGGTATGCTTTGTACCTGTTCTGCATAAAGCCCTGCAGATGGTGCCCTGCAATCAACTCATGATGTATGACAGCCCTTGAAAAGTGGGGATTATTTCCCCTTAAACTCATGAGCTTGTCTTCATAACTCATGCCTGAAGTTGGATAGGAAATAATCAACGACTCGCCCCCCAGAAAGAATGGAGCAATCAACTGCCGATCGGCCGACATCATATTCACGCGCCAGCTTTCTTCTGCCAGTGGAGGAATGGTAACAAGATCATGCTTTTTGAGAAAACCGACAGATTGATTGTAAAGGTCAAGCATGGCAGCCGGCTGCTCACCCGGTTGAACAAAACTGTTCTTCACCTTTTCCTGTGCGGCACGCCAATTATCACCAAAACCCATTTCACGCGACGCTTTCAGCAGTTCCTTATCGCACCAGGCAAATTCGCGATTGGCGATATCTACCAACTCTTCAGGGCTATAAGGAATCATTTCGAACTTAAGTTGCCGTATCAATTCGTCGCGACCGATCGGATTGCCTACGATACCACTGCCATCGTCAGCGGCCGACTGGTGCTTTTTCCCTTTTGCCTCCAGCAGGCGGGCATACTGCCCGAGGGTACTATCGGTTTGACGGTAAGTTGCCGGTACCCACCAACTGAATTCCGGGTCGTATTCGTTATAAAACTGAAAATATGTTCGTAGCGAAGACTGTATATCTCGAACGGCTTCGCCGGCATAACGCGCTTCGGTCAATTCAAGTTCAGGCGTGGATTTTAGTTGAGCAGTAGCCTTCACTACCAGTTTGCGTAAGCTGTCCATAGAACGTGCAGCAGCCTGCCCGTTTATCGCAAGTCCTCTACGTCGCTTTTCAAGCCACTCTTCTTCAGCAGAGGCGAACGGAATAAAGGAAGCGATCTTTCGGTAAAGCGCTGCGTCCTGACGGTGGCGTTCCACCTCGGCTTCCATGTTTCGATTGAACAATACATAGTCAACCTGACCCGGAATACTCAACTCAGAAAATCGCAAAGAACGAAGCTGGTCCTGATAGGTTCGTATCAACTTCAGTAAACGTTCCCTGCGTTCCGGTGAATGATAGCTGGAACTACTCCGACCTCCGTTTACAGCAGCATAAAACCTCAATATACTTCCACGGTCAGCCTCATAATTTACCATTAGATGATGGATTTCACTCGATTGCCTCAAGAAGACGGCGGCGTCCTTTTTTTGAGCTGGCAAAACAAATGCTGCCAGTAATAAACCCGCCAGCAACAATGGGCGCCTGACAAAATTTTTCATGAGTGTTCGTTTGGTTCGGTAAAACAATAACTTCTTCTGTTAATCATCACTATGTCAACTTATGCCGCGGCCTGAATTTACTACCTTTGCGGCGCTATGATACAATCCTACAGCGCTTTTCTTTTTGACCTCAACGGTACAATGATAGACGATATGCGCTTTCATGTAACTGCCTGGCACCGTATTTTGAATGAACTTGGTGCCGGACTCACATATGAAGAAACGAAACTACAATGCTATGGGCGCAACGACGAATTGCTGGAACGGATATTTCCCGGTCGGTTTACTGATCAGGAAAAACACGAGCTGATCATGGACAAAGAAGTAGAGTACCAGGCGGCTTTTCGTCCCCATCTGAAGCTTCTGCCCGGTTTGCCCGAACTACTGGAAAAAGCGAAGTCAAAAGGCATTCGCATGGCTATTGGCTCAGCAGCCCTCCCATTCAATATCGACTATGTTCTAGACGGCCTCCATATCAGGCCTTACTTCGACACGGTAGTGAGTGCAGTTGATGTTGTTCACAGCAAACCTGATCCCGAAACATATCTGATATGTGCCAGGCGGCTCAACCAGTCGGCCGCCCAATGCCTCGTTTTTGAAGATGTCCCCAAGGGTGTGGAAGCTGCGGCAAATGCAAATATGAAGGCATTTGTACTCACCACCATGCATCGGCCAGATGAATTTGCCGGCTATGCTAATACGATCGGTTATAGCCAGGACTATTGCACCCTGCTTAACGATTTCTGAATGACCCTAACGTGCAGCCACTTTACATTGAAGCTGAACAACACTTAACGGAGGCAGCTTGATCTGCCATTTTCCATCGACTTTCTGAAAATTCCGGAATGGCTGTATAACCACTGCATCCGGCCTTTCAAAACTGTTGTAGTCCGTAAACGATTTACCCGACAGCACTTTTCCGGCAACCGGACTAAGTTCGCCCATGTCTGCAAATAAATTGCTGGAAATGGTCTTCTGTGGGTCAAGGTTCACGATCGTTATGTGAACAATTCCGTCGGCCTGAACGCTGGCCGACACGTTGAGGGCATCAAACTGGTCAGCCCCTACTCCGTACCCAGGACTATTCAACCTTACATCAAGTTTCTTTGCCTCCTGATGAACCTGAAACAGATCAAACACATAATAGGTTGGCGTCAACAACATCTGTTTGCCCTTGGTAAGAATGAGCGCCTGCAACACGTTGACTGTTTGTGCCAGATTGGCCATTTTAACCCTCTCACTATGGTTATTGAAAATATTAAGGGTAGATGCCGCCACCAGTGCATCGCGTATGCTATTTTGTTGGAATAAAAAGGCGGGATTGGTGCCGGGCTCGGGGTTGGTCCAGATTCCCCACTCATCAACTACCAATGCTACTTTACGTTGAGGATCATAGCGGTCCATGATGGTGGAGTGTTCACTTACCAACTCCTCCATGAAGAGGCACTTTTGCATGCTTCGGGCATATTCCGCTTCATCAAAACGAGTTGCCGAACCTTTGTCGGCCCAACTGTTGGGTACTACATAATGATGGAGCGATATACCCCACATCAGATTCAGCGGAATTTTCTTCATCAGGGTTTCTGTCCAGTGATAGTCGGCCGAACTGGGGCCGCCCGCAATTTTCCGAAGTACAGTACCCGGATAATCCTTTGCATAGCTTGCATAACGTCTGTATTGGTCAGCATAAAATTCAGCAGTCATATTTCCACCACATCCCCAATTCTCGTTACCCACTCCCCAATATTGAACATTCCATGGTTTAGTTCGGCCATTTTTGGCGCGCCATTCAGTCATTGGACTTAATCCATCAAAGTTTAGATATTCCACCCATTTGCTCATTTCTTCAACCGTGCCACTGCCCACGTTGCCGCAGATATATGGCTCAGCCCCCAGCAGCTCACAAAGCTCCAGAAACTCGTGAGTTCCGAAACTGTTGTCTTCCATAACATTTCCCCAGTTGGTATTGATCATGCGCGGCCGATCGGATCGCGGCCCAACGCCGTCGCGCCAATGATATTCATCTGCAAAACAACCACCTGGCCACCGTAGATTAGGAATCCTTATCTTGCGCAGCGCTTCCACAATATCGAGGCGAATCCGATCCTTTCGGGGCAGCGTTGAAGTGTCGCTGACCCAAAATCCATCGTAAATACAACGACCCAGATGTTCTGAAAAATGGCCGTAAATGTGACGGCTGATGGTAGCGCCGGGTTCAGAAACCTGTACCCTGATACTGGCTGAAGACTGGCTGCTGGCTATGCTGGCAATTGTCAGCACCAGCAAGAGCAACAAAACGAACTGCTTCATATTGGCGGAATTGTGGTGAACTGAAAATTAAGAATTATTTTTAAATGTCGTTCTAACACTTAAACCATGTTTCTGCGAAACATGGTTTAGAAACCGATACTACTGTTATGAATAAATACCGGAACCAGACCAGGATGCTTGCAGCCGTAGACTGCGTGATCTTCGGATTCGACGGTCAAAGCCTTCAATTGCTGCTGGTACAGCGCGGCATTGAACCAGACCGTGGTAAATGGAGTTTGATGGGAGGATTTATACAAGCAGATGAAACCGCGGACGAAGCAGCGCAGCGGGTTCTGTTGGATCGAACCGGTCTGAAGGGTGTATACCTGGAGCAGTTTTATAGCTTTACAAGGCCCGACCGCGACCCGATGGAACGAACCATATCGATCGCCTATTTCTCATTAATCGACATCAAACAATATCAGCAACCATTGAGCGATGAATTTCATGCTGGCTGGTTTCCACTCAACAAAGTGCCAAAACTGATATTTGACCACGACGAGATTCTGAAAATGGCTAAACAAAAACTGCGTCATAAGGCGGCTGTACACCCGATCCTTTTTGAGCTTTTACCGGAAAAGTTCACGCTGCCCCAATTGCAAAGCCTGTTCGAAAGTGTGTACGAAAACCAATTTGATAAGCGCAATTTTAACCGAAAGATCCTGTCCACTGAATTAGTGATACGACTCACGGAAAAAGATATGTCGGCATCAAGGAAAGGCGCTTTTTTTCATAAACTGAATACCAAACATTACCGAGCCCGGTTTCAGGATTTCATGAATCTGATACCCGCTTCGCAGCGCCGATAAAAAAATACCCCCTGCTGAAGCAGAGGGTTCTTTTCGTCCGGAATCTCTCAATACTAAAACTGAAACTGTAACGAGAAAAAGGTAAGGTTTATGGTTTGGTTTTGATCAGGATGTAAAATTAAGGTCAAAGGGAGGGGCAGGCAATACGCTATTGAGCGAATTGTCGTTTTGCTGTGATGAAATCGCCATTAACTTATTTAGATCGTGCCTGACAGTAAGGAAATCAGAATAACTTGCGGCCCTGATAATAATCCAGCACTTTTGTGCGAAGCAAATAATCGTATCTGGCAGCTATCAGATTGATATTGGACCTGTCCCAGTTGTTCTTGGCCGTGAGATAGTCGATCGTATTTCCTACACCTGCATTGAATCGCACTTCTGCCGCTTTAAACGACTGTTCGTAGGCCTGCACCTGCTCCAGCAGTGCATGGTAGCGATCCCACGCGGCGGTCATATTTACATAGGCCTGTTCGATGGCCTGTTGCAGCTGAGTCTGAGCAGTTTTTTCAACAGCGCGAGTATTCTCAAGGTTCAGTTGTGCCACACGAATACGATTACGCTGTTGCCAATTTGAAAAAATAGGGACGCGCAAGTTGAGGCTTACTTGTGAGTAAAGGTTGTTGTTCAACTGACGGCCGTAGGGAATCTTACTGTTGGTATAATCATCTATCTTCTTCACTACCGGAAACTGTGTCCCATTAACTGTAACATAATCTTCAGTAATCACATCGTTGCTACCAACATAGGCACTACTTCGGGCGGCACTCGAATAGTTGGTGGTAGCACCGGCCGACAAACTGAGTGTTGGAAACAAACGGCCGCGTTCTGCCTTTACAGCGTACTCCCAACTGCGTGTTCGCATGCTGGCCGCTCTGACCTGTGCAAACTGGCTCAAAGCGGTCTGATAGATGCTATCGGGAGTAGTACTGTACTGCATCGCAAACTGACTGGCTTCCACACGTTCCAGTTGCATGGAGGCATCGTAAGGAATGTTGAGTAACTGGCAAAGCGTGAGTTTCGATGTAGCCAGTGCATTTCGTGAAGAAATGATCGCCAGCTGATCATTGGCATTTTGCCCTCGCAAATCGGAAAGATCAGAGGGCGGTATGGCACCTTGTTGATCAAGTATGATCAGGCGATCAACCTGCTCCTTTGATAATTTTGCCTGGTTAGTTGCTTGTGCCAGTTGATCTTCATTCGTGAGCACCTGCAAGTACGCCAATATAATCTGAATCGTCAGATTGTCACGCACCTGTTGCCAGTCCATCCGCGATGCATCGTAAGCGGCTTCATTTTGCTTAACTGCGTTTTTCATGGAAAAACCATTGAACAACACCACCCCGGCCGATAAGCCATAGCTCGAAAAATTGATTTGCTGGTTAACAAACGAGTTGGTGAATGGATCAATACTCCGGCCCTGATTAATGCCCGAACTGGCGCTACCGTCAACAGAAGGCAATTGATTTAGTCGGGCCTGATTCCAGTCTACCCGGCTCGATTGCATCAATGTTTCGCTGCGCTTTACATCCAGATTATTTTTCAATCCGGTTTCGATGGCCTGTTGAAGATCTATTTTGCCAGAGCCGCTGTTCTGTGTCATGCCCCTCCCAACAACTCCAAGCGTCAGGCCGAATAGTAGCCATATATATTTCATTCGTTTCATTTTGTACAAAATCGGGTAATTCATTATTTACGTTCCACCATTCCATCAAGCAAATGGATGATTTTGCTGCCGTAGGCCGCATTTTTTTCGGAATGTGTAACCTGGATGATCGTTACGCCATCCTTGTTAAGCTCGGAAAACAACTGCATTATTTCTTCGCCCTGTTTTGAATTGAGGTTTCCGGTTGGCTCGTCGGCCAACAACAGTTTTGGCTTCGCAATCAGCGCTCTGGCTATTCCAACCAGTTGCTGCTGCCCGCCTGAGAGCTGATTGGGGAACAAATCCTTTTTCCCCACGATCTGAAACCGATCAAGCATGTCGGCAACCATAGCCTTCCTTTCGCCTGACTTAAAATCCTGATACAAGAGCGGCGTTTCGATGTTTTCATAAACCGTCAATTCGTCTATAAGATGGTAGGCCTGAAAGACGAACCCAATATGTCGTTTATATAATTGCGATCGTTGCTTTTCTTTCATTTGGTGTACCGGCTCACCCAGAAATCGATACTCTCCTTCGTCAAAACCATCGAGCATACCAATAATATTGAGCAGCGTTGATTTACCGGAACCCGAAGGTCCCATGATGGAAACAAATTCTCCTTCCTGAATAGTGAGGTTGATATCTTTCAAAAGAAACACACGATTGGCTCCACTATTGACCCATTTGTATATTTTCTTCAGCTCCAGCATGATGTTGTCCTTGTTTATTTTACTCGGTTCTTAAACTTTTTACAGGATTGTTACGAGCAGCCCGGAATGTTCGGAGTGCAAGTACCAGAAACGCTGCTGCAAACATGACGACGGCGGTAACTGCAAATATCCACCAGTCGATACTTGTACGATACACAAAATCTTCCAACCATCGGTTCATTGCCCACCATCCCAACGGCATGGATATAAGAAACGCGAGGGCTACCAATGCAAGAAAATCGCGCGACAGCAGACGAACAATTTGTGTGACCGACGCGCCTAACACTTTTCGAACACCGATTTCTTTGGTGCGTGAATTGGTTACAAAAATGACCAGACCGAGCAATCCCAGGCAACTGATGAAAAGACAAAGTCCTGTTGACCACGCCAGAAGGCGCGACATATTCTGCTCAGATTGATAAAAGTTCATCACCGTATCATCGAAAAAACTATAGTTGAACTCATCATCGGGAAAATATTTGCGAAACGCAGTTTCCACTTTCTTGATCAGGCTTGTCCATTCGCTCTTGCTTCCGGCAGGAAGCAACATGATGATGGAGGACGCATTTTCACGCGACGCAGAATAGGCAAGCGGCTCTATGGCCGCATGGGTAGACTTGGTATGAAAATCGGCAAGCACGCCCACAATAGGTTTTTTACCGTCGCGATCAATCATTTTGCCAACGGCTTCTTTTGGATCCTGAAAACCGAGTGCCTTTGCGAATGTTTCATTGATAACATATTCGCGAGCGGTATCAGAAGGAAGCAGGTTGCGACCAGCCAGCAACTTCATATCAAAAAGTCGAAAATAATTCGTGTCGGCAGTTTTTACTTCAGCCATCAATTCCACTTTCCTTTCCCCTTCCTGAAAGGTGAAGGTAGTAGAATTGGTACTGTTGCTGGCCGGAGCATCAGACCCCATGCTCAGCATCGACAAGGCTGGCATGCTATTAAGCTCATTGAACAGCGCAAACCTTCGGTTGTCTTCCTGGCTGGCAAAAAAATTAAATGGTGTATAAAAGGTGACGATAGCATTGCGCTTGTAGCCCAGGTCCTTGTTAACCGAATAGTGTATCTGTTTGCCAACTACCAGAGTAGCAATCAAAAGAAACTGAGCTACTATAAACTGAGTCACTGTCAGCGTTTTTCGAATCCAGGCCTTCCTTGTCTTGCCAGCATCTGCGGCTAACTGATTCTTCAGGACTGTAACAGGGCGAAATTTAGTCAATACCCAGGCGGGATACAGGCCTGCCAACAATGTTACAACCAGCAACAACGCCGCCAGAAACAACCACACTTTAGGCTGGTTAACAGAAGAAAATCGGACTTCCGGTGGAATGAAATCAGAAAAAACGTGCAACAACCAGGGCATGAGCAGGAGCGATAGAATAGTCGCCAGCAGGGTGAGCAACAGAGTTTCTACCAGGAATTGTCTGATCAGGGCAATTTTGCTGCTGCCAAGCGTCTTTCGGATTCCAATCTCTTTAGCTCGTGAAGAAGACTGAGCTGTGCTAAGGTTTACAAAGTTGATACAACCCAGCAACAAAAGGAAGAGTGCAACGGCGAGCAATCCGGCCAGGGTTGGGCGGTGAGCCTGCCGGCCGCCAAAAGCGCTGTACACAGTATTAAAGTGAAGATCGGTTAGCGGTTGCAGGTGATGCGTTATCTCGTCGGTTGCCGGTGCATCAGGACCACGCTCCCGATACTTATCGCGAAGCGCTTTAATTTGTGCCAGAAAGTTAGCCTGAGTAGTTCCCGGTTTTAATTTCACAAATAATTGCGAAGCAGAATTGATGCTTCCCCATTGTGTCCAACTCCAGCGGCGCTTAAGTGAAGTTTGGGCAATGGTGCTACGCGATACAAACAGTTTGAATTCTGCGAAGTCGGAGGTCATTTCCAGATCCCTTACGATACCGGTGATAGTTGTGGAGATAGTATCCGAAATAATTAGAGTCTTACCCAAAATTTGTGCAGGAGCCATGTCGCCGAAATAGGCTTTGGCGCGGCTAAGCGTCAATACAGTAGTAAAAGGTTCCTGTAGCGATTGGGTCGCACTTCCTGCCACAAATTGATATGGGAAAAAACGGAAGAACACGGAGTCAGCAAAGACGATATCCTTTTCCCGACGAAACTTTTGGGATGGGCGCTGGCCTTCAGCCGGGATTTCTATATCATCCTGGTACACGGTTAAAAAATGGGTCACCTCATCAACTCCGGCCACCTCCTGCCGAACGGCGTCGGCCAATGGAGCAGGTACACCTGAATTGTTCATGGTTACACCGGGGAATGAAATCTCAGAAACCACCCGCTGGATTTTCTCGGAGTCTTTCCAGCCTTTTTCGTAACTCATCTCATGCTGAACAATAAGATATATTACCAGCGATGCACTAATGCCGATAGCTAATCCAAGTATATTGATTGCCGTGAAAACTTTGTTTCGGCGAAAATTACGGACAGCCATTTTGAGGTATGAGTTTGGCATAAACGGTATTTTGACAGCGGAAAGATTTCGGCTGCGCTGACGGTTCAAGTGGCGTGCCAAAGCATAAAATAATAGCAACCAAAGCTTTACAAAAGCACTTTGCTCATGGGTGTACGAAATCGAACAGTAGGTGTGCGGTGAGGTAACAGACCGTTGGAACGTCGATCATCCCTCGCTAGTTCATTCGCCTGAACCTGCCCTGATAATATCGGCGGGTTTGCGCCAACCCAGACGCAGGGTCTGTAGCCCAATCAAAACTACACAGGCCAGGATAGCGGCTGCGATGGCCACAAAAAAATACAGCGGATTAAGATCGATTCGATAAGCAAAATTATTTAGCCAACCCCTCATCAATAACCACGACAAAAGGAAAGCGATTAGCGAAGCCGTAATTAATACCGGCAAAAATTCCTGAACGAATAGCCTGACTACCTGTACAACAGATGCCCCCATTACTTTTCGAATACCCATCTCCTTCATGCGTCGTTGAATACTGAGGGCTACCAGCCCAACTAAGCCCATCGACACTATCAGGAGTGCCACAAACGCTGCAAGGAAGGAAGCCCGCCTGAGTTGCAACTCAGAGCGATAAAGATTCCGCAATGCATCGTCCATGAAACGGAATTCGAAGGCAGTGCCGGGCATCAACTCTCCCCAGCTTTTACGAATGGCATCAATAGCAGCATCAGGCCTGCCTGGCCGCAGCTTAAATGACAAGTAACGATAAATATGGAACGCGCGCAAGTGCAAAAAACTTGTTGACTCTATCGCTTTATGCATGCTTCCAAAATGAACATCTCTGGCAACCCCTGTTATGCGAAAAGGATGCGGACTGCTGACCATATAGACAGTCTGACCAACGGCATCAGCTGGTTGCTGCCATCCCAGGGTTCTGGCCTGCGTTTCATTGATCACAACGCCCAATGTATCAACCAGCCCACCGGGTGTGCGCAAATAAGAACCTGCCAGCAGGGGTATGTCGTAGGTTGAAGCATAGTGTTCGTCAGTTGAAAGGAACTGGCTGGCAACGGCCGTAGATGAATCATGGCCTTCCCGGTATAGACGGATACTACCCCCATTTTTCCCATCCATAATTTCAAAAGACACAGCAGCCGACTTTACTTCGGGCAACTTTTCAAATTGCTGTCGAATGCCTTCCATTCTGGAAATACCCGCCGCCGTCCAGTCGCGAGGCAACTGCGCCGTCAGGATCATTTCCGTGTCATAGCCTAACTGCCGGCTGAAAAATAAATCTACCTGACGCGAAATGATGACAGCGGCCGACAACGCGACCGCCGCCAGACTAAACTGAAGCCCTATCAGTCCGCGGCGCAACCATTTGCGATCCTGCGAGGCTTCCCATTGTCCTTTGACAGCCCGGCTGGCCGAAATGCCAGACAAAACCAACGCGGGATAAATCCCAGCCAGTAATCCGGTAACAAAAACAAATCCGACCAACAGCGGCCATACTGAAAATGGCAGATCGGACAGGTTTGGAAGAGGCTTTTCCAACAACTGGGCTGCAAACGGCCGCACTGCAATATATGTCAACAACGACAACAGCGATGAGAGTAGTACGATTAACCAGGACTCTACCAGAAACTGGACAATCAAATGATGACGCAGGCTGCCCATTGTTTTTCGAACGCCGATCTCTTTCATTCTCGCGGTGGCCCTACTGATGGCGATATTTACAAAATTAACCAGCGCCATTAAAAGAATAAACCCGGCCACTACTGACAAAAGCAGCAGCATCTTTCCCAGCATATGGTCGTTGGCCGATAAATGAACCGTTGCAAGAGGTACCAGCCTTGGCTCATAATTTTCGGAAACATTGGCGTCGGTATGTTTCCTGACCAGATCGCGTAGGGGCTGAATCAATGCTTCAGGAGCAATGCCTGGTTGCAGTTCAATAAATGCGGGAATAACATGATTTTCCCACGCCATATCGCGGCTGAAAAATGGAAGACTTTTTTCGGGAAGAAATACATGGGTTGGGCGATCGTCAAATAATTGAGTCACGGTATTGCGACTAAACGGGGCCATTACACCTGTTACTTCAAAGTCGGCTTTTGAGCCGTTAAAGTTCTCGATGGTCAGCACCTTGCCAAGCGCTGACTGATTGCCGAAATATTTCTGTGCTGCCTCGGCAGACAACACCACTGTAAAAGGCCTGTTCAGGGCCGTGCCAGCATCACCCTCTTGAAGTTCAAATCCAAACATGCTGAGTAAACTGCTATCGCCTATCTGCATCGGCTCTCTGAATACCTGCTCTCCAAAAGACACATTGCTGGTAACACCATCATAACGATAGAACGACTTGATCAGCGAAGGGTAATTTTCCTGCAATGCTACAGGCAATTGCCCAAGGGTAGTTAATTCCAGGCCGAGCGAGGGATCCTTCCATTTGCTTTGCAGCATGAACTGTCGTGGGAGATTCTTTAGTTCCGCATTAACCTGACGTTCGTTCCACACATAGGCACCAATCACAAAGGCAATCGTCAACGCCGCGGTTAAACCCAGCACTGCGATGGACGAAAAAAACCGTTGACGACTAAGGTTTCGCCAGGCTACAAGAAAAAAATTTCTTACCATTTGTATTCGTTATTAAGTGTGACAACCCCACGATGCTGTACAGTTGCGCAAATACTAAGGATCGTTCTTTACAATGTTCTGCACCCGAAGGATTAGTTTTCCAATATTCACCTTGTTATTTACCATGATAATGCAGCCGCTACCCAGCTCCAAAAAAGCGGAAATATGCGCAGTAGAACCCTGGGTGGCTCCATTATGTTGTATTTCTGTAACAAAGCCGTTTTTTCTAACTCCCCACCCAAGCCCAATATTATTTGCTGTATGCTCATGGGTCAACTTAATTGACGCTTCCTTTTCTTTTAATTGGGCGTGGAGGTATTCGAGCATGTCGTTGATATTTGAGCATAGACCTCCAGCTGGCGAGAAATTGCCCTCATTAGCAATTGGTACACGTTTGCCGTTTTCGCTGTGCGGTACTGCAACCTGCCTTTCAGTTATACTTGTTGAGTATTTTGTGTTATTCATGCCTAGTGGCGTGGTAACATATTTTTCAATCAAGCTGCTAAGTGGCTGTTCGTACACATTTTCAAGAATATGCCCCAATAACGATATTCCCCAATTTGAATACTGAAATCTATAGCCAGGGAATGTATCAATACTTACTTCTCCAAGCGCATCATAAAACATAGCGGAATCATAATGCGATTCGGGATTCAGCGGGTTGTAATTCGACTTGTCACCGATATCGACCGGTAATGAGGGCAATCGGGAGGTATGATTTGCCAGATTAAGCAAAGTAATTGGCTTTCCCTTGTAAACTAAATTAGGGTAATTGCCAGGCAAATATTTTCGTACATCATCTGTAAGAAGAACTCTCTTCTCTAGCACAGCCTGGGCCAGGACCGTTGTAGTAAACGTTTTAGTAATAGAACCTATTTCGTATAGTATATCCTGTTTTGTAAGTTCACCATTTCCTTTATCCGCTTCACCATAGGTATAAATATATTTTTTTCCATCTTTAATGATTCCAATGGTGAGGCTGTTGGCCTTTGGGTATCTGAAATATTCCATAGCAGCTGAATCAATCGCCAGATCAAGAGCGGAAATCTTAGGGTTGTTCGATTTTACTGCCGGCGGGGTGGCAAGCAACTCAGCAGGTGAGTTCATTAGGCCAAAACTGCTGATCTTATTCTCAGCCGTCAATTGAAGGCTTAAAATCATATCTCTCAACTCAAACTCAAAAAGATAAGTATATCTCTCGTTGGTTGCAGACAGGAGAGTAGAATTAACAATTGCTCCTGAGTTTTGATTGCCTTTTAAAAAATTAACCAATTGAATTTCAGAAATCTTGTTACTAAACGATGTATCAAATAGCTGGTATATTCCCTTATAGTCATTTCGATTATACCTCACGATCACCGTGTCTTTAATCTCCTCATAAGAAGACTGCGTTGCCTGCCCCTCGGCATTCACAACGGCTGTTAGAATTATGATGCACCCAATGATTAGCTTTGACAATCCAAAATAACGCATGCAGATGGCCTTAATTATTCTAAGAATGGAATTGAACACGACACATATCATTGCTATTCTGCCGATCGGATGCTATTCACCGGGTTTGACATTGCCGACCGTATGGCCTGAACGCTGATGGTAGCAAAAGCTATCAGAAAAGCCAGCAATCCTGTCCACAAGAAGACTGTCCAGCCAATACTGGTTGGATAGGCAAAGTCTGCGAGCCATTTTTGCATCAGCCATGCTGCAAATGGTGCCCCGATGATCAGTGCAATCAGGACAAGTTTTAAAAAGTCTTTCGACAACATTACCACCAGCCCGGGCACACTGGCTCCCAGCACTTTTCGTATACCAATCTCCTTCCTTCGCTGCTCGGCACTAAAGGTAGCTAACCCAAACAGGCCCAGACAGGAAATGAATATGGCGATGATGGTAAAATATTGAACGATGGAGTGCAGCCGGTTGTCGGCAGCGTAGTTAGCTTCAAAACTCGCATCCAGAAAATTATATTCAAATGGCTCGGAAGGATTCAACTCATTCCAAAAACCCTCTATTGCCGCCAAAGCATTTGACAATCTGCCCGACTTAATATGAGCCATCAAATAATTGAATGAACCGCCGCCGGAAAGCTGAAATCCGAATGGTTCAATTTCGGCATGCAGATCTCGGAAATGAAAATCTTTGACGACTCCGACCACATTGAAACGATGGGTTTCTCCTCGCCAATCCAACAGCACCTCTTTGTTAGCTGCCTCGTCGGCGCTGGCAAAGCCCAGTACGGCTACAGCCTTTTCATTGAGTACCATACCATAACTGGTATCGGACCAGAAATCAGGCGAAAACAATCTGCCTGCTACCGGCTGCAAGCCCAGTGTGGACAAATAATCAGCATCTACATAGTTCATCATTACCCTTCTGGAGTTGGTCATATTATCGCCGGCGCGATACAACAACAAATCACTCGGGTTCATAATTCCCGGATAATAGTACGTGGCACCAACGCTCTGTACAGAAGGCAGAGATTCAATTTTGGCCTTTAATGTATTATACGACTGCTTCGCATTTCCGGAGCGCAGCGGGATAATTAATTGCTGATCTTTTACAAAGCCGAGGTCTTTGTTGCGCATATAGTTCATTTGCCGACCAATTATAATAGACGCAACAATCAAACTAACCGAAACAGCAAACTGAAATACTACTAGGCCCTTGCGCAACGAAACGGCGGCCAGACTATTTTGAATCCGACCCTTAAGTACCTTCACCGGCTGGAATGACGATAAATAAAATGCGGGATAAACCCCTGCCAGCAAACCAGTAGTTATTGCCAGTAAAAAAAATGCTCCAACAAGGGGCCAGTGTACCGACCATGTGAAATGAATATCCTTGGCTGCCAACTGAGTAAATAAAGGCAAAAGCAAAAAGAACGCAACTAATGCCAGCAGTAAGGCGAACAAGGTCATCAGGAGCGACTCACCCAGAAACTGAGCAATTAGCGAACGCTTATACGCTCCCATTACCTTTCTCACTCCTACTTCGGCCGCTCGCCTTGCCGAGCGGGCGGTAGAAAGGTTCATAAAGTTGATGCAGGCAATCAATAAAGTGAACAAAGCAACTGAACCAAGAATATACAAATATGATTTATTAGCAGTTGGAGTTACACTTTCGCTTAGCCGACCGTTGAGGTGTAAGTCGCTTACACGCGTTAGAAACTGCTTTTTTGCATAGCCCAGTTCTTTTAACATTTTTCCGGCATGCTGCTCAATGAATGCCGGGAATTTTGCTTCTAATGCACTCACATCGGTACCTGGCCTGAGCAAAAAATATGTGTGAAACATATTGTTGTTTACAATATTCAATGGCTCTCGGAAATAGCGCTCCATTTCTCCACCATTCACACTCACGAAAAAACGTGCATCAATATGTGAAGGGTGGACTGGTTTCTTAAAAACACCCGTCACGCGCAGGTCACGATCGCCATTGGTGGAACTACTGACATGAATCACTTTATCGAGCGCGGGTTCGTTCCCAAACATTTTTCGGGCAATATCATCCTGCAAAACAATCGAAAGTGGCTCATGCAACGCTTTGCTGGCATTTCCTTCAATAAACTCATACGAAAAAAGATCAAAGAAACCCGAATCGGCTAAAAAACCCTTTGTTTCATAAAATGACCGAGGGCTTGCATTGTCCTGTTTATATTGGAAAAGCGTTTTGTCGTCGATAAACAAACGCATGATCCGAACGCTGCTGGTTATTTCAGGATAAGCGGCCTGCATCATAGCACCCATTGGGGCAGGAGTATTGGCATTCACCATATCTTCCCCACTTCTGACAAAGACGGTACCTAACTGATATAGTCGCTCGCCGTTTCGATGATGTTTGTCATAACTGAATTCGTAAAACAGGTACATGCTGATCAGCATGCAACAAGTCAGCCCCACGGCCAGACCCAATATATTGATCAACGAAAAAACCCTGTTCTTGCGAAGGTTTCGCCAGGCTAGTATCAGGTAATTACGGTACACTTTCCTATTTTTTATTATTGACAAATCATAAACAGCAATGCTCATTCATAATACTCAACTCGGGGTACCTCTTTGCCTGCCGCCATCCCATTTTGAAAAATCCAATCAGCATCAGCTTCCGGATTTTTATAAATGTCAAGGCTCCTTCGAGTGCCAGAGCAAAAATTTATTCAAACAAAGTGAGTCACCAGTTGCGACAGAAAAAGTTACGAATCGCGCAACGAATTCACCGGATTGACCAGGGCCCCCTGCACTGCCTGTGTGGCTACGGTAAGGAACGACAATAGCAGTACGCCGGCAGCCACCAGCACCAGAAGCCATATATCTAAATGAATGCGAAATGCAAACTGGTTGAGCCAGTCAGTACCAGCAAACCAGGCCAGCGGCATAGCCAAAAAAATCGCCACGCTCACCAACAACATAAACTTCCTGGTCAGTAACAGGGCTACCTGAAACGTATTGGCACCCAACACCCGTCTGATTCCAACTTCCTTGCGTCTGCGGCCAACTGAATAGGCTGCTATGCCGAAAAGCCCTAAACAGCCCAATGCAATAGCGATCATAGAAGCTGCCCTGAACATCCGCGCACTTTTTTGCTCAGCAGCATACAGGGCGTTGTATTCATCATCCAGAAATTTATAAGTGAATGGTCGATGGCTGACTCGTTCCTTCCATATACCTGCAAGAGAGGCAAGTGCTGCTTCCATTGAATTGCCATCAATTCGTACCAGCAGATTCTGAACCAGATCCCTGCTCAAAAACATCACCAGTGGCTTCACCTGCTCATGCAGGCTTTCAAAATGAAAATCAGACACCACACCCATCACCGGTCCTTCGTAACCCCGCGAAATTCTGCGCCCGATTGCTTCTTCATTTGTCCATCCCAATTTGCGGGCCAGCGCTTCGTTGATCAGGTAGGGTTGCTGAAAATGCTCGCCCTGGTTGCTGGTATCCATCAGCGAAAAATCGCTCTCCAGAAAATCGCGGCCCGCCAGCAATTTCATATTCATTGTCTTTACGAACGACAAATCAACAGGCAGTGCGTTTAAGGAGACTTGATGAGTACCCTTTTCATCCACAGCAGTTACACCATCACTCCATTCAATGAATTCAGGCGTTTCGTACGCACCGGTAACCGATAGCACATGCGGACTGTTAGACACGGCATCGGTAAAGGCTTTATAGTTCTTTTTGATAGTACCATCCACCGGAAGGATAATCACATGATCGCGATCATATCCGAGATTTTTTGATCTGAGAAATTCCATTTGCTGAAGAATAACGGATGTGTACACAATCAAAAACACCGACACGCCGAATTGAACCACGATAAGGCCGTTACGTAAAAAACCCGTCTTCCCATCTCCCTGTACGATTGTGCGAACAGATGCTCCGCGCGACATGCGGCCAACCAGCCAGGCCGGGTAAGCTCCGGTCACTAGTGCTACTACCGCGATCAATAATACCAGTAACAAAATTCGGCCGGGTTGCAGTAGTTCTGCTATTTCAAATTCGCTGCCGGTAATACTCGTTAGGGATGGTAGAAGCAGGATGGCAAACACAATTGACAAAACACCTGCAATACTGGCCGTAACAACAGATTCGCCAATAAATTGCCAAAACAACTGCGTACGTGAAGCTCCAATCGCCCTTCGCAAACCCATTTCAGATGTTCGAGCCAAAGTTTGAGCAGTGGCCAGGTTGGTATAATTTACACAGGCCATCAATAAAATGAGAACAGCGACCACAGCAAACAGATAGACGGCGGTCTTGTTACCAGCGGGTTCAAACCCAGCCAGCTTTGAATGAAGGTGAACTTTTGCGATGGGCTCCAGATGATACTTAAGGTAGTCGTTTCCTTCGCGACGCGATTCAGTTCGCTGCTGGGGTTGCTGCATGTACTCGTTTATCCTGGTCTCCAGCGATGCGATTGATTTCGCGTCGGCCAGTTCAAGATAGGTGATCCAATTAGCTGTCCACCAATCTTCGCGCACTTTTCCCTCTGCAAATATGTTTTCAAATCTCACCACAAAATCAAAATGCATCTGTGAGGCGGCTGGTACATCTTCGAATACAGCATTTACAATGTAGTCTACTTTGCCCACCTTCAATATCTTCCCCTGGGGGTCTTCAGCCCCGAAATATCGGCTCGCGGCCGACTGGCTGATCGCGATTTGATTAAGTCCACCAATTGCTTTTCTCTTATCCCCCGCAATAACGGGAAATGTGAACATGTCGAAAAAAGATGAATCTGCAAACAACACAGCTTTCTCCTGCTGCATCAATTCATCTTTCTTCACCACCTGCGATCCGATAAATGTTCGGCAGTATTTTTTTACTTCGGGAAAAACACGGGCGAACTGCGGACCAGGTTTCGTTCCAGTTACAGCGGCTTCCGATACCTCGCCTTCCGACGAGTACTCCATGGTTAAACGAACCAGCCGGTCTTTCGCCACATGAAATTGATCATACGACCGTTCCCGATCCAGGTGCAGCGAAATCAATGATACCACTGCGAGACCCAGTGCAAGACCGCCTACGTTTATCAGCGTGAACAAGCGATTTTTTCGCATGTTTCGCAATGATAATTTTACAAAGTTGATGGCCATAATCTCAGAATTTAAATAATCAGATCAGGATTCCCGAATACTTTTTACCGGATTGACGGAAGCAGCCCGTAACGACTTGTAGCCAACCGTCAACAAAGCCACCAGCACCGAAGTGCCGATCGCGATGGCAAATATTCCAACACCAAGAGGGGCGCGATAAGCAAAATTCTCGAGCCAATTACTCATGAGGTACCAGGCCAGAGGCGCTGCAATTAAAAACGCCAGCAAAACCAGAATGGTGAACTCGCGGCTAAACAGATAAAGAATGTGTGACATAGAAGCGCCCAGTACCTTCCTTATGCCAATTTCCCGACGACGCTGCATGGTCATAAAGGACACCAGTCCATACAAACCCAGACAGGATATAAAGATTGCGATTATTGCAAATACACGGTACAGTCTCGACAACCGCGTTTCCTGCTGGTAAAAGTTGTTGATTCTATCGTCCATAAAACTTGCCACCACAGCGTGCTGGGGATTAAACTTATCCCATTCTTCGGTTACTTTCGCCTGCACGGCTGCCAGATTCCGGGTAGACAGGAGAAGTGAAGCATTAAAATAGAATTGACGACGGCTGGAGATAAGGATGGGTTTGGTCGCCTCCCGCAGTGAGTTAGTCTTGAAATCGCGAACCACACCTACTACCTTCTTCCACTCACCTCGCCCGAGCCTGATATCTTTGCCAATAGCAGTCTGTGGATCCTGAAGACCCAGCTGATGCAGGAGTGTTTCGTTAATCACCACATCATTCATGGTATCAGACGCAGTATAGCCATTGCCCGCTAGAAACTGAATATCGAAAGTTTTAAAATAGTCTTCATCGGCGAACTTCAAAAACACGTTGAAGTTTTCATCATCGCGGTGATCGAACGCAAAATTAGAAGCCCAGTTATTATCGGAGGAAGGCACATCGCTACAGAAGCTAACTGCCTTCACGCCCGGCATGGCCAGCCATTGCTGCTTGAGCGCCTCCTGTCGGGCATATACCGAACTATCGGTATTACTACTTAGCACGAGAATAGCTTCCTTGTTGAAACCCAGGTCAGCCTTTCGCACGAAATTCATTTGAGTAATGGCCACCAGAGTACCGATTATTAATATCTGTGAAATAGCGAACTGTGTTACCACCAGCGTTCGGCGAAGTGAAATGCCACCGATGGATGCAGAACTGATTTTGTTTCGCAAGGCCAGCAGTGGAGTGAAACCTGAAAGGATCAGTGCAGGATAAAAACCCGCCAACACGGTGACCAGTAGCCAAAGCAATGCCGAAAGAAATAGGGTTTCAGCACTAAGCAATTGAAGCGGCTCTACAATTTGAGTAATATGCTTGAGCAATGGCATACAAAGGGCGGCCAGCCCCCATGCCAATAGCAACGATAAAAACACGAGAATCGCAGTTTCGCCCATCATTTGACGGAACAGATCTGCCCTGCGACCTCCAAGCACTTTCCGAACTCCGATCTCTTTACTCCGATTAACGGCCTGTGAAGTGGAGAGGTTGATGAAATTGATGCAGGCCATTATCAAAATGAAGATGCCAATCAATGATAGTGTCCATAAAGTACTCTTGCTGATAATATGGCTACCTAATGTATCGAGGCGCGTGTCGAAGTGCAGGTCGCGAAGCGGCACCAGAAAATTCTTACGAACATTGCCTCGGTTAACGGGATAAAAATCTTTACTGAACTGTGCCAGCTGGCTATTGACATTTTCTGCATTCACTCCTTCCGGTAATCTCATATACAACCGGTAGTTGCTGGTTGTGGAACCCTTTACACCGAAATAGTTAAAAATGCCGGGTTCATTGCGAGCAGTTTCCATTGATACTACCAATCCGAGTGGAAAATCGGTATTGGCAGGCACATCTTTCAGTATTCCTGCCACCTGCACTGTCATGGCATTATCTAATTTCAAATACTGCCCGATAGCGTTTTCTGATCCGCCAAAATATTTCATCGCCATTTCCTGCGTTAGAACCGCACGGCCAGGCTCGTTTAGAACAGCTGCGCTGCCAGTTTCAAAATGGTATGGGAACACACTGAACCATTCCGGGTCTAAAAAAAATATTCCTGTCGGTTCAATAAATTTCTTGCCCAACTGCCCCTCTGCATTTGAGCCAAGCACCGTTACCTGGCTGCCATACGATGAAATCAATGAGCCAATGGTATATTCCGGAAATTTAACGCGGAGGGCTTCCAGCGCAGGCTCAGGAATGCCAGATGTATAATCAATATCACCAGCGTTGTCATCCTGCGTGGGAATGGCGTAAATACGATCGTTTCCTGGCAGGAATCGATCGTAACTCAACTCATACCGAACAACCACAAAAACCAATAAACAGGCGGCCAGTCCAACTGCCAGGCCCAGGACGTTAATAGCAGCAAATCCTTTGTGCCTCCAGATCTGTCGCAACGCAATTTTCAAATAATTCTTGATCATGGTTATTCTGTTCGTAAATTTTTGACTGGATTTGTCAGAGCCGCTTTCACCGCCAAAAAGCTGATGGTAACGGCCGCCACAATAGCTGCCAGCAAGGCTGCGGCAATAAATACCCACCATGCCAGCTCAACGCGATAAGCAAAATTTTCGAGCCATTTCGACATGGCCAGCCATGCCAATGGAAAGGCTAATAATGCAGCAACCAATACCAGTTTAAGAAAGCCGGTAGAAACCAGCACCACGATGTTCCCAACACTTGCACCGAGTACTTTGCGTACTCCAATTTCCCGAACACGTTGTGAGATACTAAAGGCTGATAATCCAAACAGTCCTAAACAGGCTATAATGATGGCCACTACTGAAAAAAAGCTGAATAGTTTTGCCTGTATGTTTTCCGCTTCGTAAAGCCGTGCATAACGTTCGTCTACAAAACTGTAATCGAAAGGTGTTGCAGGAAAATATTGTTTCCAGGCGTCCTCAAGCGCTGCAAGGTTGGCAGGCAATTGTCCGGCTGGCATTTTGATCGACAGATTGCGGTAGGAATTGGGAACCTCACCTGGATAGAGAAATACCATTGGCGATATGCTCTGGTGTAAACTTTCAAAGTGAAAATCTTTTACCACCCCAATGATCTGACCCTGTTGATTGCCATATTGAAAAGGCCTTCCAACGGCGTCATCCATTGGCCAGCCAATGGCCCTTACCGCCGCTTCGTTAATCACAAAGCTGGTACTGTCGGATCCATATTGCCTCGAGAAAAATCGGCCGTTTTGCATTTCAATGCCATAGGTTGCAGCAAAATCAAAGTCGACGGTTACCTGCCTAATGTCTACTGTTACGGGAACCAGCGAATCGCCTGAACGGACAAATGCACCGCTGTTATCAAGCAATCGTCCGGTGGGTATACGGGTAGAACGAGCCATATCCTTTACAACCGATTTGGCCAGCATTTCCGTGCGAAACGCGTCATACCGATCCTGAACTTCGGTGCTAAGGTTAAGCGTGATCACCTGCTCCTTATCATAGCCAAGCGACTTGGAACGAAGAAAATCGAGCTGGCGAAAAACCATAACGGTTACAATTATTAACACGATACCGATAGAAAACTGCACCACTACCAATAGTTGTCGCAGGGAATAACGGGCACCTGCGGCAGACAACAAACCCTTTAATGTTCGGGTTGGGTTAAAAGAAGATAAAAACAAAGCTGGATAGATACCCGCCAAAAGGCCCAGTACCAAAGGCACTGCAAGCAATACCGCAATCGCTACCGGCTTAAATAGGAATGTCAGAGAAAGCGACTGTTGTGTGGCCTGATTAATTACTGGAATGGCTGCAAAAGCAAGGCCAAGCGCCAGGAATAATGAAATGAAACAGGTAAGCACAGATTCACCCAGAAACTGGAGTACCAACGACTTTTTTCGGGCACCTACCACCTTCCTGATGCCAATTTCGCGTGCACGCAGCGAAGACCGCGCTGTTGCCAGGTTCATATAGTTTATACAGGCAATGATTAGTATGAATAACGCGATGGCGGCAAAAATATACACGCGGGTAATATCGCCGTTCATTCCACCCTCATCGTCGAGGTGAGAGTAAAGATGAATAGAAGTTAGCGGTTGTAGCTTTAAAGAGGTGAGCTTCGAAGCGGGTACAGCACTCTGATAAACGGGGGTCAAATACTTATCTACAAAGGCAGGAAATCTAGCCTCCACTTTCGATACATCGTAGCCGGGAGGAAATTTCAAATAGGTTAAAAAGGCATTGTTACCCCAGTTGGTGCGCAAGGCTTCTTCGCCATACACCGAACTATCCCGAAGCGTGCTGAATGAGATCAGCATCTCTGGCTGCAAATGTGAATTGTCCGGAAATGACTCGAACACTCCGGTAATTTTCAAATCAAACAGGCTATTGAAGCGTATCGTCTTTTCAAGCGGATTTTCGTTGCCAAAATATCGTTGGGCTGATTCTTTTGAAAGGAGGATAGAAAAAGGATCCGACAGGGCCGTCTCAGGATTACCAGATTGAAGGCTAACATCGAACAGATCAAAAAGTTGAGGATCGGCCGCAAATATGTTGTTCTCGTTGAACTTGTTTTCGCCAGCCATCATGGGAGTGTTGCCAATTGGCAACAGGCGGGTCATGGCCTCCACTTCCGGGAACTCTGCCGGAAAATAGTATCCAAAAGGTGGTGAAACCGAACTTAGTTCAAGCGACTTTACTCCTTCTGATGTGTTGAACTGACGGGTGAGCCGATAAATTTCCGAAGCATTCCTGTGATAACGATCAAAGCTAAGTTCTCGATATATATACGCTGCTATCAACAGGCAACAAGCCAATCCCATCGTTAATCCAAAAAGATTAACGAAAGAAATCAATTTATGGCGGGCCAGGCTGCGCCAGGCTATTTTAATATAATTGCGAAACATGGCTATACTTTAACGTTGTTGTGTCTAAACCATCAGGTTTTCCAGCACTGTCTGACCATCGAGCATTCGGATGATTCGATGGCTATATCGCGCATCGTGTTCGCTGTGGGTAACCATAATGATTGTAGTACCCTGTTCATTCAGATCAGTTAGCATCTGCATCACCTCGTTACCGTTGCTGCTGTCGAGGTTTCCGGTCGGTTCATCGGCCAGAATCAGCTTCGGATTGTTTACAACGGCCCTCGCTACCGCTACCCGCTGCTGCTGTCCACCAGATAATTGCTGAGGATAGTGATTTCGCCGATGCATGATCTGCACTTTATCCAACACCTCTTCCACACGTTTTTTTCTGTCTGCTGCCTTCACCCCCGTGTAAATTAATGGCAGCTCCACGTTTTCAAAAACAGTAAGTTCATCAATGAGATTGAAACTCTGGAATACAAAACCAATATTATGCTTCCGCAAATCGGCCCGCTTCCTTTCGTTAAATCCCGCTACTTCAATACCGTTGAACACGAAACTACCCGCATCGGGGTCATCCAGCAGCCCGAGAATATTTAAGAGTGTAGACTTACCACATCCGGAAGGGCCCATAATGGCTACAAACTCGCCTTCCTTTACCTCCATCGACAGCTTATTCAAAGCCACCGTTTCCACTTCCTCTGTACGGTAGATTTTTTCCAGTTCAGTAATCCTGATCATATTGTTAGGTTTACAAATTGAATCCCGCACAAACGCGGATTTTTATCATTGATTAAATATTTGGAGACGGTTTTAAATCGCCAGTTCTACTGAACTGCGCCAACGAAAATGGGCAATGGATAATTACCTGCGGGCAGCTCATCATCTTCAGCCAACACATCACCACATTTTACCGATGAGTTCAGCATTGATTTTGCCAGAGGTTCCGGCTTATGCCTGGCCTGCGTTACAAGGGCAAGGGAAATTGTCATAAGTACTGCTACCACCCATTTCGCTTTCATGTCAGTTGGTTTTGATGCGTTAATTGAAAATGAGCTCTTCCATGTTCATATAGTTTTCATAGCTGGAAGTAACTACTTTATCACCGGGCTTCAATCCCTGAAGCACTTGATAAAAATCCGGATTCTGCATGCCAAGTTGCACATCTACCCGGTAGGCTTTCTTACCGTCGGCCGACAACTTGAACACCCAGTTGCCCCCGGTTTGTTGAAAAAATCCACCTTTTGCCAATAATAAGGCCTGCATTTCATCACTTAGCGCAAGACGACGGATTTGCAGTGTCTGACCCCTCCTGATTCCTTCAGGTACCTCATCTACAAAATCCATATCTACCTGGAATCTGCCATTGGTTACCTGCGTGTACACTTTGGTGATTTTGAGTTTGTAGTCTTTTCCCGCAAAATTGAAAATGCCGATCAGACCAGTGTAGATACGCGCGATATAGTGCTCGTCAATGTCAGCTCTTACTTTAAATCCACTTAATACGTCAATCTGTCCCAGGCGCTCCCCTTTATTTTTGGATTGACCTATCTCCGCGTCCAGCGAAGTCAACTGTCCATCAACCGGCGCTCGTACTACCAGGTCGCCCACTTTTTTCCTCATTACCTGAAGTGCGTTCTGGGTACGGGCATACGACTGACGAGCCTGGTTCAACTCCTGATCAGTTGACAACGAATCCTGTTTCAGGATTTCTTCCGCCAGACGCTTCTTTTCCTTCTGATAGCGATACTCGTTCTCGGATTTTTTCAGTTCCTGTAATCCAATCGCTTTCTTTTCAAACAGGTCCTTGTTCAGTTTGTATATCCGTTCAGCCTCCCGCAAAGAACTTTCCACATCGGTGTTTTGATTCAGCTTGGTAATGGTATTCTGGCGGGCTGCATTCTGCGAAATCTGCATTTGGGTAAGCAGATTATAAACACTGGTTTCCTGATTCACGAGGCTCAATTCGAGGTCGGTATTCGAAAGGCGAAGAATCGGCTCACCCTTCTTCATGATGGCTCCGTCCTCCACATATTTTTCTTCTACCCTACCCCCTTCCAGCGCATCCAGATAAATGGTAGTAATGGGTAGCACCACGCCATTCACGGGTATGAACTCCTGGAAGCTGCCTTCTTTGACCTCAAAAATGGCAACGCGCTCCTTGTCGACATTTAAGCGCGATTTCTGATTGGTCAGCCAAAAGCTACCTGCAATTAACAGCGCAAGAATGGCGATTCCCGCAATGGTCAGGATCCTTTTACGACCCCATTTCTTTTTAGCAATTACACGATCCACAATAGTGTTCTTTGATATGTCAATTGATTCTGTCCGTTGATCTGCCTTATTGAAACAGATTATTCCGGTGGCATTAAAAGAATTAGTGTGCCAGAAGCAAAGGCAACTGTTTTTCAACACGTTATGTCAAAATTTCGAGTGCACACGTTCGCTGGCGATACAATCACTGTCCGGTTTCGATACAACCAGCAACCCCATCCGATGGCTAAAAAATTAGTTGCCACCACTTTGTAATTATGGTATAATTGCAGCCGGTAGACGGACGAAATCAACCCGTTATGCCTCAAGCGATGAATCTTAAGAACGCCTCCATCCTGATTGTGGACGATGACCCCGATGTGCTGACCGCCGTGCGTCTGTTATTAAAAACTGAAGCCAAAGAAGTAGTTACCGAGAAAAATCCGGAAAATTTGCGGCATCATCTGGCGCGAGACCAGTTTGACCTTATTCTGCTCGACATGAACTTTAACAGTTCGATCAATACCGGAAATGAAGGTATCTTCTGGCTAAAAGAGATCCGTAAGTTGAAGCCCGCCATGTCAGTTGTCATGATCACTGCCTATGGTGATATCGACCTGGCCATCCGGTCATTGAAAGAGGGCGCTGCAGATTTTGTGGTGAAACCCTGGCACAACGAAAAATTGCTGGGAACTATCAAGGACATTTTGCGGCAGCACAACGGTAAGGCTGGCAAATTGCCTACGCTCAGTGCAGACTCCATCATTGGTAAAGAGTTAATAGGCGAGTCGGAGGCCATGCAGGAAATATTTCACAAAATCGAAAAGATTGCACCTACCGATGCCAATATTTTGATACTGGGTGAAAATGGAACCGGCAAGGATCTGATAGCTAAAGCCATACATCAGCATAGTCTGCGCAAAGACAAAGCATATGTAAAGGTAGACGTGGGTGCACTTACCGAAACGCTTTTTGAAAGCGAACTGTTTGGGCACAAAAAGGGCGCATTTACAGATGCACGAGAAGACAGGCCCGGCCGATTCGAATCAGCAAGCGGTGGTACATTGTTTCTCGATGAGATCGGCAACATCCCGCTCCATTTGCAGGCGAAATTGTTGAGCGCCCTTCAGAACAGGACGATCACCCGGCTGGGAAGCAACGAAGCCATTCCGGTAGACATTCGCCTAATTTGCGCTACCAACTTACCCCTTGTTGAACTGGCCAACGAAAACAGGTTTCGTAAAGACCTGATCTATCGGATTAATACAGTAGAAATCATTGTGCCGCCCCTGCGAAATCGTGGCGAAGACATCATGCTGCTGGCCCGGCATTTTGGTAATATCTACAGCAGCAAGTACATGAAGCCGCAACCGGAGTTTGATGAAAAGGCCATTGAAAAATTGCGTAACCATCAGTTTCCAGGAAACGTGCGCGAGTTGCAGTATATTATCGAAAGAGCTGTGATCATGGCCGACAGCAATCTATTAGAAGCAAAAGATCTGATCTTTTCGCCCATTGAAACCAGCAGCGATCTGGCCGAAAATCAGGCAGAGACTACGCTTAGTGTAGTCGAAAAAAATACCATCCTTAAAGTAATTGAAAAACATAGCGGCAATATCACAAAGGCCGCGAAAGAACTGGGCCTTACCCGCACGGCGCTTTACCGAAGACTAAACAAATATGACATTTAAAAAATACGAGTGGCGGATTTTAATAAGGGTACTGCTACTGGCGGCTACCCTTTTTGCCCTTTCAATGGTAATTACTCACGAGTGGTATGTGCTATTGCTGATTCTGGTACCAATTGTTATTTATCAGGTGGTGGATATTTACAAACACCAGCGAAAAGCGCAGGCCGAGCTCGACCAGTTTGTCGAATCTATTCATTACCGCGATTTTTCCCGATACTTCGATGTAAAACATGCGCCCGCTGAGGTGCAAACGCTTCGCCAGGGCTTTAATGAAATTAATAGCACTTTCAAGGTAATCAGCAAGGAGAAAGAAACACAATACCAGTATCTTCAAAAAATTCTGGAGCTGGTTGATACCGGTATTTTGTCGTACGACGAAGAAACAGGCGATGTGGTATGGATGAATGAGTCGCTCAAGCGAATGCTGCAACTTCCTTATTTGAAAACTATTCATAGTCTGGCAAGACGTGATGAAGAGCTGTATCACGACATTTTAGCGCTGAAGCCCGCCTCGAGCAAAATTAGTTCGGCACATCTGGAGCGCTCTGCTTTTAAGATTTTGTTGTCTGCCACCGCCTTTCAAACAGAAGGAAAAGTGTATAAGCTGATTGCTTTTCAAAACGTGAACGAAGCGCTTGACGAAACCGAATCGAAAGCCTGGCAGAAGTTATTGAGCGTGTTAACTCACGAAATTATGAACTCGGTAGCTCCCATCGCCTCGCTGGCCGGCACGCTCAAGAATCGATTGCAGGAATCGGCCAGCGATCTCAACAATGCCGGCGGTATTGTTGACGACATGGAACTGGGGATAGAAACCATTCGTAGGCGTAGTGAAGGCTTATTGAAATTTGCCGAAACCTACCGCAATCTCAACAAAATCACCACACTCAACCTGCAAAAGGTATACGTTCGTGATTTATTCGAGAATCTACTTCAGCTTATGCAACCTTCACTGGAAGCCCGTCAGATAGAAATTGAAACTATTCTGAAAGACATGGACATGCAGCTGGAAGTAGACCTTAACCTGCTAGAACAAGTGATGATTAACCTGATGGTTAATGCGATGGAAGCTGTAAAAGAAAAGAACGAACCGCGTATTGTGCTGTCTGCATCCCTCGGAACAAACAGAAGACCTGCCATCAGGATCATTGACAACGGTGCCGGCATGGCGCCTGAAGTGCTTGAAAAAATATTCATACCTTTTTTCAGCACCAAGAAAAACGGAAGCGGCATTGGCCTAAGCCTGTGTAAACAGATTATGATGTTGCACAAAGGAAATATTCAAGCGCAGTCCTCCCCTGGAGAAGGAACTGTTTTCACTCTTCAGTTCTAGCTGTTATTGTTCCAGTAATTTTCGCAGACGATTCGCCAGCTTCTGCGCGTTAGGCAATACTTCCTGCTCTAACTGGGTGTTCATTGGAATCGCAGGTACATTGGCTGCACCCAGTACTTCAGGGGCGGCATCAAGCCATTTGAAACAGGCTTGGGTGATCCTTCCTGCCAGAGCTTCAGCAAAAGAATTATTCTGTTGCTCTTCGGTCAGCACCAAACATCTGCCGTGTGCCTTCACTCGCTCGAAAACTAAGTCTTCATCAAGAGGATGAAGTGTTCGAAGGTCAACGATTTCGATATGCCCGGGAAGTTGCAAGCTGGCCTGCAAAGCCCAGTGAACACCCATGCCGTATGTAATCACCAGGGCGGTATCCCCAGCCCTCAGTAATTCGCTGTCGGCGCGTTTTACAATAGAAGCTTTGCCAAGCGGAAGAATATAATCTCTATCAGGTTCCGGTGTTTTGGCAGCCTCGGTACCGGGCACTTTACTCCAGTAAAGTCCTTTATGTTCAAGCATCACCACGGGATTCCCGTCATAGAAAGCCGCCTTCATCAGCCCTTTCATGTCTGCCGCATTCGAGGGATAAGCTACCTTGATCCCTTTTATACTGAGTAAAGTTGTTTCAATGCTGCCGCTGTGATAGGGGCCTCCGCCGCCATAAGCTCCAATTGGTACCCGAAGTATCATTGACACCGGGAAACGGCCAGCGGTAAGGTAACAGCTCTTACTGATTTCTGTTACCAGTTGGTTCAGGGCCGGATAAATGTAGTCGGCAAATTGCACTTCAACTATCGGCTTCACTCCGGCGGCATTCATACCAATGGTGCTACCGACAATATAAGCTTCCTGAATGGCTGTGTTAAACACTCTGTTCTGACCAAATCGTTCGGCCAGTGTAGCCGCTTCACGAAACACACCTCCGAGGCGCTGGCCAACATCCTGACCATACAAAACAAGTTCGGGATGGGCTTCCATTAGCTCGCGAATAGCGAATAATGCAGCGTCGACCATTACAATCTTTGCTGCGGATGCAGGTTCCCTTACGCCTTTTTCTTCTGTCACCGACGTGGAAGCAAACACGTGTTTATGAGCGTCAGAAATAGCGGGTTCGGGGGCGTTCTTCGCTTTTTCGAAAGCTTCTGCCACCAACGAAGCTGCATTTTTTTCAATCGTCAGCAGCTCCTCTTCCTCTAAATGAAGCAACAATTTATCGCGTAATTTCTTATATGGATCCTGTGCACTGTGTTTATTCCAGTCTTCATCGGACCGGTAAAACTCTTTTCGAACGCCGCTGGTGTGGTGGCCCAATAGCGGAACTGTTGCATGCACAAGCCAGGGCTTTCTGTGCTGGCGTACTTCCCTGACCACATAGTTCATGATGTCGTAGGAAGCATCAAAATCACTGCCATCAACCTGTATTCTGTTCAACCCCTTAAATCCGGCGGCCATTTCGAATGCATTCATTGCCCGTGCTTCGGTGGCCGATACACTTATACCCCACTCGTTGTCCTGTACCAGGTAAATGATCGGCAACTGGTGAAGTGCTGCAAACTGAAAAGCCTCACTTACCTCACCTTCGGTAATACTCGCATCACCGAGGGAACAAATCACCACAGGCATTTCTCCGGCCGCTCCCCTGCGCAGTTTTGTTGGGTCTTGTTTCTCCCAATAACGAATTCCCTGTGCAATACCTGTTGTTGGGATTGCCTGCATACCAGTGGCACTACTCTGATGGATGATCGTAGGCTTGTCGCTGCCGCGATAATTTGGATGGGAATAGTATTCACGACCAGCTGTGAAAATATCATCCCCTTTGGCCAATAGCTGCAGCATTAATTCGTAGGGCGTAAAGCCCAGGCCGAGCAACATACTTTCGTCCCGATAGTACGGACTCACAAAATCCTGCGGCTGCAACTGGAAAGCGGAAGCCAGTTGAATAGCCTCATGCCCGCGCGAAGTAGAATGTACATATTTGCAAACCGACCGGTTGGCTTCATAGGTGGCTGCCATTTGCTGCACCTGAGCCATTAGTTGAAATGCCTTTATTTGCAAGTCTCTGTGGGCCATAAGCTAAAGATAGGCGCAAATGTAAGACGAACGGTTGTAAGCAGGAAACTGCAAAGCAATTTTCCCGTCTAATCACGGTATAAACAGCTGCTCTGTGATGTTGGTTGATATGTTCATCAATAAAAAAACGCCCCGTCGGGGGCGTTTCAAATTTCTTATTTCACTTCCAGCTTGAAGAGATTTTCATCTTCAATGAAGCCCTCCAGTTCGTCGCCCACCACTGCTTCTCCTACCCCCGCAGGTGTGCCGGTGAAAATAACATCCCCGATATTTACTGAGAAGAAATTGGAAATGTAAGAGACGATTTCATCGAACTGGTGAATCATGTTGGCCGAATTACCGTTCTGCACCAATTCTTTGTTTTTATAAAGTCCGAACTTAAGCTCCTTACGGTTTTTGATTTCAGTAAGTGGCTTCCATTTGCCAATCACGGCAGAGTTATCCCACGCTTTCGCTTTTTCCCAGGGCAGCCCTTTTGCTTTCAGTTCGTTTTGAATGTCGCGGGCTGTAAAATCAATCCCTACAGTGATAGCATCGTAATACTTGCTCGCAAATTTTTCCTGAATGTATTTTCCGTTTTTGCTGATGCGAATTACCAACTCGCACTCATAATGCAATTCGTTGGTAAACTCGGGATAATAAAATGGTGTATGGGGTTGCAGCATCGCGCTTTTGGGCTTCATAAAAATTACCGGTTCGTCCGGCACTTCATTGCCCAACTCCTTCGCATGTTCTACATAATTACGACCTACACAAAAAATTTTCATAACCCAGGATGGTGTTTGTTTAAATACAAAGGGATACTTTTCTAAGGATCGTTTATCCCATATATTCGTAAAAATCAATTAGTTAATTGGATTTCAAAAACTTAGAGGGGTCAGGACGCTAAAATAAGTAATCGCCCTGATTTCTCATAACTTATACTCCTGATTATTTACCAGGTTCATGGCTCTTGCAAGGCCGATACTTGCGAAATTTTCGATTACTTCCACCGATTTCTGAATTTTCAGCTCTACCAGTGGTTCTTCTTCTTTCCGCCATTTCGATAATACAAACTCTGCCTGCATACCTTTGGGATACTGGTTTCCTATACCAAAACGCAGGCGGGGATATTCTTCCGTACCTAACAGTTCGTTGATGTTGCGAAGGCCGTTGTGTCCGGCAGCACTACCACCGCCTCGCAGTCGCAGTTTCTCTAGCGGAAGAGCCAGTTCGTCCACTACTACCAACATTTGTGCAGGTTCCAGTTTTTCACGCTCCAGCCAGTACTTCACCGCTTTCCCGCTCAGGTTCATGTAAGTGGTAGGACAGATACAAACAAACAGCTTTCCTTTCCATTTCACCTCTGCCCTATATGCCAGCCGATCGTTCTGAAAACTGCCGCCATGTTTTTGCACAAATGCCATTACCACATCGAACCCAATATTGTGGCGGGTATGTGCATATTCCTGTCCGGTATTTCCCAGTCCAACGATGAGGAACTTCATAATGCAAAATTGCAATTATCCTTTTGATAAAAGAAAGCCTGTACGTTGCAGTACAGGCTTCTCTCTTATTATCTTCCACAAATGGATGTTGGCTACGCCAACCCATCCGTCTATCTTACTTCTTCGGAGCTTCCGCTGCACCTGCTTTTGGTGCTGAGGCTTCTTCCTGACGCAATTGACGAGTCATTACTACGGAAGCGATGGGAATACGGGGAGAGTTCAGGATTTCGTAGTTGTCGGCCTTCACATCTTCTACCCGGATGTTTTCATTCAAACCCAGATCATCAACAGGCACTTCGATATGTTCCTGCAAATATTTAGGGTAAGTCTTTACTTTTAAAGACTTCATCTTCGGCACCAGGCGACCACCCTCTTTCACACCTTTTGAAGCACCAACGAGTTTCAGGGGGATGTTGGCGATCACTTTTTTATCTTCAACCAGTTCCAGCAGATCTACGTGAGTCAGGTGATCATTCACCTTATCAAACTGCAGATCCTTCAGAATAGTACGATAGGTTTTGCCTTCCAGTTTGATTTCTGCAATTTGGAAGCTGGGTGTGTAAACCAGGTGTTTGAAAGCAGCAGCGGGAGCGGCAAAATTCACCTCCTCGGCACCTCCATAAATTACACCAGGCACAAGTCCCTGAGAGCGGAGCTGTCGGGTGGCGCTTTTCCCGAATCCGGTCCTCAGTTGTCCTTCGATTGTAATTGTTTTCATTTGTTATGTTGTTTTAAAAATTACGCTTCTTTATAAACTGGCTCTTCGCTGTGAATGAACAAAGAGACTGGTGATACTCTTGTTCTCAAAAGCATTTCTAATAGCTACTGCAAATAGTTCAGCTACTGAAATCACTTTGATCTTGCTGCTGGCCTGACGAACGGGAATAGTATCGCAAACCACCACTTCCTCCAGCACACTATTCTCCAGATTCTCATACGCCTTGCCGCTAAGTACCGGGTGAGTAATCAACGCTCTCACACTTCTGGCACCCTTTTCTTTCATCAAAGCCGCACTTTTCGCCAGTGTTCCACCGGTGTCGCAGATATCATCAATAATCACGATGTCCCGATCTACCACATCACCTATCAATGCCATGCTCGCAATCTCATTCGCTCTTTTCCGGTGCTTGTCACAAATCACCATTTCCGCGTTGAAATAGTTGGCTATTTCGCGGATACGGTTGGTTGCTCCCACATCCGGGGCCGCAAAGGTAAGATTTTCCAGCTGAAGATTCTCTATATATGGAATAAAAACCGCGTGACTGTCCAAATGGTCTACAGGGATGTCAAAATAGCCCTGAATCTGAGGAGCATGCAGGTCCATAGTAATGATCCGATCGGCGCCGGCCGCCACTAACATATTGGCAACCAACTTGCTGCCGATCGCAACCCTGGGCTTGTCTTTTCGATCCTGCCGTCCATATCCATAATATGGTATCACGGCTATTACTTTATAAGCAGAAGCCCGGCGAGCCGCATCGATCATCAGGAGCAGTTCCATCAGGTTATCGGCGGGCGAATTGGTGCTTTGCACCAGAAAAACAAAATCGCCGCGGATACTTTCCAGGAAAACCGGGCAAATTTCCCCATCGCTAAAGCGTTGGATGGCAATTTTTCCGGGCCGGTTCCCATATTTCTGACAAATATGGTCGGCTAATACGCCAGAGCTGGTTCCGGCAAATATTTTGGCTGATTGCATGGCTGAAAACTGAAATCCAAAGGCACCCTTTGGTGCGGCGAAGATAAGAGGATTTAAAAAAGGAAAAATTCAAAAGGATAAATTAAAAAAGGAAAATTATAGAGGCGTTGATCGACTCGCTAAACAGTTCTGAGCTAAGTAGAACGGTTCAACATTTTGACCAGTCAACTCTACAATTTTCCCGGTAAAATTTTTTCCTTTCAGGTTCGTTTGCCCTCAACTGCCGTTCATTTACCGAACAGCTACCGCGCTTGCAACCGGCATAGGCAGCGAGCGTGACGAAGCCATTTGCTCGCTCTGCTTTTTATCAGATAAGTCAGCACTGGCATCGGAGCCATTTACGCTGTAAAAGATGGATGAACAGATGAAAATTGACAGAAATAACACTACCACATACATCACTGCGAAGAAAAGTACAGGGTGCAAAGCGCCCATGGACGAGTAGGATTTGGATTTCATACAATACAGATTTTGGTTTCTCGAATAATTGGAACGGTGATTTTCCCGCTTATTTCGGTGGAAATGCACCTTACGTCGATAAAAATAAAAGTTAAATTGAATTCATGCAAGCGCAGAAATACTCAATAAAACAATGGTCACCCGACGCAAGGCCACGCGAAAAATTACGATCCCTTGGTGAAGCGGCGCTAAGCAACGCAGAGCTGATCGCTATTCTGCTGCAAAGTGGACATGGCAATCAAACCGTGTTGGACCTCGCTAACAAAGTGCTGGCAGCGGCAGGCAACCAACTCACCCAACTAGGAAAACTGAATATCAATGACTTAAAGAAGATACCGGGTATCGGAGAAGTGCGGGCGATGGTTCTGTTGGCTGCTTTCGAGCTGGGGCGCCGACGGCAGGTGAGTGATATGGGGGCACCTACCATCATTCGCAACAGCCAATCGGTAGCCAGCTATCTGCAAACCCTGCTCAAAGACTACCGACATGAAATATTTGGGGTATTGTTCCTGAATCGGGCCAACAGGATCAATCATTTCGAAATCATCAGCCAGGGTGGTATTTCGTCTACTGTGGTCGATACCAAAATCATTATACGCAAAGCGCTGGAACATGATGCCACCAATCTGATCCTTTTTCATAACCATCCCTCGGGCAGTTTGCAGCCAAGCGATTCGGATGAAACCCTGACGCAAAAGCTGTTTCAGGCGGCGGCACTCTTCGAAATTCGTGTGCTCGATCATTTGATCGTTAGCCAGGATGGGTATTTTAGTTTTGCGGATGAAAAGAAGCTGTGAGAGAGGTGAAAGGTGAGAGGTGAGAGGTGAAAGGTGAAAGATGAGAGGTCAGAGGATGGTTTGCCCGGAGCGGAACGTGGATAGATGAGAAGTTAAACGGGCAACAAGACTCAAATGAAACAAAATGTGCGCAATTCTGCGCCCTCGATCCGCGTCATCTGCGGGAATAGAACTGCTGGACTGTAGTGAAACACACAAACAGCAGATGTTTTTCTGTTCCCGCAGATTGCCGCAGATTTTTACACAGATGTACGCAGATTTGTACGCTGAGAGATCAAAAAACCTCTAACCTTGCACCTCTCACCTTTCACCTTTCACCTTTCACCTTTCACCTTTCACCTTTCACCTCTCACCTTTCACCTCTCACCTCTCACCTCTCACCTCTCACCTTTCACCTCACGCCTGCGCCGTGGGCCCGCCAAAATTCAACGGCAACGGCACTTCTTCCAAATCCTTTATAGGTCCGTTAACCGACTCATACTTGGCAATATTCTCGTTCAGCGCCTTCATTAATCGCTTGGCATGTTGAGGCGTCAGAATAATTCTCGCCTTCACTTTGCTCTTGGGCGTGCCGGGCATTACATTCACAAAATCTACTACAAACTCGGCATGCGAATGGGTGATAATCGCCAGGTTGGCATAGGACCCTTCTGCTGTTTCTTCTGATATTTCAATGTTTAACTGGTTAGGAACGGGTTGATCTGACATGCTTTTTTATTTGTAGCCCGAAGGTACCAAACTATTCTCTGTCTGCCCGAAGCACTAAATGAAAAAGGGAGACCCGGATGGGTCTCCCTGTATTTCGCTGTGTGGTAAAGAGAAATTAGCGTGATCCGAGATATTCCATGTGCCAGTCGAAACTAACACGTGGGTTTGGCAACGGAACAGAAGCCGGTTGGAACATGAAAAATTTCACGTCGATACTACGCGTACCTGCATCCCATTTATTGATACCGCTGGGATCAAGCTGAGCGTAACGGCCATTACCAGCCGGCTGTCCATAGATATTAACAACCGATGTGATCTCCCCATTCGCGTTAAAGTTGAAGATCGGACTGAAAGAACCATAACCACTGACGTCTGGACCGCTGAGAATCGGGATGAAATAATCAACCCAATAGTCGGGATCATACCCAGCAACTGAATTTGCGCCGGTTGTGATCAGGTGATAGTTCATAGGGAACAAACCACCAAGAGCAGCCGCCGCGTCGGTCATGGAGCCGGTCACTTCATATGCACCATCGTAGTCATTTTTAATCAACACGTTTACGATTCCGTGGCCTGTACCTGCAGAGGGCTCACCAACAGTTGACTGTGTGATCTCGAGGCCGAAGGCATATGACTTCGACAAATCCAGCTGGCTTTTGTCAAGCACCACCGAGATGGCCCGGCTGAATTCGCCTGCAGCCATAGTCAATGTCCAGGTATTGCCACTAACTGTAACACCCGAGCTGGCTGAAACCGAATAAGCAGAGGATGGAGGCAGTACGTATTCTGTACCATTGTCTGCGTTGTAGGCATCCAGGAAAGCCTGGCTGTTGGTAATTGTTACGGTTGCTTCCTGCTTGAGGTCAGCGTTGCTGGAAGCATCGCGTAGCACGTCGGCAATCTTTACCGTTTCAGTAGTGGGGTTGGTATTCAAAGCCAGTACCAGCGGATCGGGACCACCAGCCACAAACTTGAACAAGGTTTTGCCGCCACCATCTTTCAACTCAGCTTTTTCGCAGGCCACCAACAGGATGGCTGCAGAAAGAACCGATAGTGATTTGAACAATATTTTCTTCATAATTATAATAATTGGAGAATGAACGATTAATTATCCCACCATACGCGAGCGTTCTGTGAGTTGGTCACGCCACCAACAGTGTATTTGGCAGCTCCGGCTTCCGCATTCACCTTATTCAGGTTAAACTCGTCGGGGCCATAGGGCAGCTTACGAGGAATAGGAAGATCGGGTGTGCCGGTGCCTACAGCAGGAGTCAGAGCAGGTACCCCTGTTCTTCTCCAGTTAGACCAGCCCTGTACTCCATCGGGATAGAATGCTACCCACTGTTGTGTCTGAATCTTGGTGAGAGCATTCGTGGTCAGGTTGATGTTTGGCTGTGCCATAAAGCTGGCGAAAGCCGTTGCATCATAAACTCCCCACTGCTCCCAGCTGCGTTGAATACCAGTTTGGTAAGCTGTGGCGGCAGAACCAGCCACCCATCCGCGTTGAATTGCTTCAGCACGTGCCAGCCAGGTATGCGCAGAGCCTACCAATGTGAGCGAAGAGGTTGCCTGACGACGGGTAGAAGCAAACACCAGCGCCCAGTTAGGATTGCTGTTAGCAAAGTCTACCGCATCATCACGATCCAGACCGTAGGGGAAACCTACGGTAGACGAACCGTATGCATTGGCACGCAGATCACCATTGTTGTTCAGATTATCGCTGATGGTTTTAGACAACGCGTAATCGAAACGCTGTGTGATATTGTAGTAAGCGTACAACGGATGGTTATAGTTACCACCGGGGTAAGCGATTAGGAAATCATCTGCAACAGTTTCAATTACACCGGCTGAATGAGAAAGTGCAGAGTTCACTTCAGCTTGTGAAGTTGCAGCATCCACTTTCGACATTCTGAGGGCAATCAACAGGCGCACCGAATTGGCGAACTTTTTCCACTTCGTGGTATTGCCTCCATAAACGATGTCGCCTTTATATACATCACCGCCGTCGAACTGATCAACTGCTTCTTTCAATTCTTTGATCAAGTCAGCATAGATCAGGCTTTGCTCGTCGTAAGCAAGAGCCCCTTCGCCCTTCAACGCTTCAAAGTAGGGTAAATCTCCATATGCATCTGTCAGCGTCCAGTAAATGTAAGCCTTCAGAATACGAGCGGTTGCAATCTGATTAGCGTTTGAACCACTGGCAGCGGCAGATGCAGCCGTTGCCGGATCTGAGTTGTAGTTGATGACGTTTTGCAGGTCGTACAATGCGCCCGTGTAATATCCGCTCCAGTTAAGAGTAGGTACGGCATAACGGGAAGCTTCTGTATACTGCGTTTCCGACATATACTGTGCATACAGGGCACCTGCGGTCGCATTCGCATTACCCCACACATATCCACCCATTCCCGCAAGCGTGTTGGTCAATAGCGCCGCTGTATTGGGAGATGTAGTTGCGTTGGGATTGTTGTTGGTATCTCCAAATTCTTCCAACTTGTCGCAAGCTGGGAGGGCTGCTACCAGTGCTCCCGCCATCACGATGTTTAATATTTTATTTCTCATTTTCATATTTTCAAAGTTTACCGTGATTAGAAATTGAGTTTGAGGTTGATACCCAGCGAACGAGTTCCGGGGAACTGACCGTCCTCACCCTGAACTCCTGAAATTTCAGAAGGATCAAAGTTTTTGGCATCACGATAAATAATCCATGGGTTGCGGGCTACGATCGACAACGCAGCACCTTTGAAGGTCTTGCCAATTCCCAATTTTTGAACTGGAATCTGATAACCGAGGCTGATTTCGCGAAGCTTCACGAATGAAAGATCATGGATGAAAGGCTCTGCGATTTGGTTGTTGTAGAATTGATGCCAGTAGTCCTGAGCGTCAATATACATATCTACCACAGTCTGTCCATCCGCAGCTGCAACACCAACCACGTGCACACCACCACCATCGGCAACGGCATCCCGAACATTCATACCCTTATCGTTCTTTGCAGCAGTTGCTTCCATCAGACCAGAGTAGTGACCCCAGCTTTCAGACAGTGAGAAGAATTTACCACCAAACTGATAGTCAATCGCGAAGTTCAACAGGAAGTTTTTGTAACTAAGTGTATTCACCAAACCACCTGTGAGTTTCGGTATTACTGAACCCCACTCTTTGAACTGATCGCGAACAAAGAAACCATTAGCATCCAGCAGAGGCACACCGTCTTCGTTGCGGGCAATACCACCGCCTATCAACTGACCCCAGTCCTGACCTTTCTTCTGGAAAGCACGGGCAAAGCGCGTACCGAAAGCACCACCGGCCAGCACAATTTCCTCCTGATCATCGAAGATTTCAACAACAGGGTTCTTGATCAGGTAACCAAAAGTCTTGGTTACGTCCCAGGTGAAATCTTTACGTGCCACGATGCGGGCATCCAGAATAACTTCAATACCCTGACGCTCAACGCGGGCAGCATTCACGATCTTGCTGGTGAAACCTGAAACAGGTCCAATAGGTACACTGATTGGGCCCTTGTCGTTTACTTCATCATAGTAAACCACATTCACACCCAGACGGTTCTTCAGGAACTTCAGGTCCAAACCAGCTTCGAAAGTTGTAATCAAAGCACCTTTAACGCTTGGGTCAACTAAAGAATTTGGTGTGCTCATCAGGAAGTTGCCATTCCACTGGTTTTGGTTAACGCCATACAGGAAGTTGTTGGTATAAATACCAAGCGCCAGCGGCTTACGACCCCAGCTGCCGAATACCTTACCAAAGCTTAACCAGGGAATATCTGACTTGGTGAACTCGCTGAAAACAAAACTTGCACCAAATGCTGGAGAAATCAGATTGTTTTGACCTTTGGCGAGTGTAGAATAATAGTCACCGCGTACAGCCCATGATATACTTACAAAACGATCCCACTCGAATTCGCCGTTAGCAAATACTGAACGTTGACGCTCTATCTGACGGCTGTTACCAATAGAGGGATTCGCTTTTGAGTTCGAAATAGCGTAAAGATCTGGTACGTTCAATCCATTCACAGTCGACAAAGTCGCGTCACGGTAGTCGGTATGCATCCAGTTAGCACCGGCATTTGCAGAAATGTCGAGTTTACCCAACACTCGCTGATTGTAGCTGGCCAAAAACTCATAGTTCATCTCGTTATAGCGAGTTTCGCCAGTTGCGTAGCTGGCCAGAACGCCAGTTTGCAGCGCACTGGTCTCAAGAATCGAAGGTGTGATATTCTCATAGTGGGTAGTCAACTGATTCTTGCGAACAGTTCCTTTCAAACGAAGGTTCTTGTTGATCTTATATACCAGGAACACGTCACCAAACAAACGATCCCGCTTTTGGGTATTGTTCAACTGATCAAACCATGTATAGAAATTATACCAGTAGTTGGCTTTGTATACCGTGTTAGGGTTGCCTGCATCCGGGTTTCCACGGAAGTTCCAGCTTGCGTAGGTACCGAGAGGAGTTTTCAAACCCCGCAATTCCTTCATGATGTTCATGTCCAGATTGCGATGGAACCATTGGTTCATACCACCGGCCGACTGGTTAGCATATCCATCATCAAATGAACCCGTAATTTTCTGATTGGTAAAAGTGAAGTTTGTACCGGCTGTGAAATGTTCGTTCAGATCCAGACTGATGGCACCGGTAATCGTATGGCGCACCATTTCAGTGCTTGGTAAAAGACCCTTTACTGAGTTGTTGGTATAGCTCAGACGGGTATTATAGCCAGCACCCGATTTAGAGAATGCAACGTTGGTTGTATTGGTGATACCAGTTTCCCAGAAATCGCGGGCATTGTCTTTTTGAGGAACCAGTTCCGCTGTTTGGCCGTAACGGGAATGACCGGGAATCCAGGCATACCAGGGAATATATTCCTGGCCTACCATACGTGGACCCCATGAAGCATCATCAGTGTAATCGTGGAAATATTTTCCATCAAGCGGCTGCCACTCAGCTGGCATGCTCGAGTTCCAGTTGAACTGCTTCAACTGACGGAGTGATCCACCCGCATAAATGTTCTGGTACTTGGGAAGAATATACACTTTGTCGAAAGTAACACCCTGGTTCACCTCAATACCGGCAGTACCTGCCTGACCAGATTTCTTGGTGTTGATGACGATCGCACCGTTTTGTGCACGCCCACCGAAAAGCGCTGTAGCGTTTGCACCTTTCAACACAGTTACATCCGCTACATCATCGGGGTTAATGTCGAATGAGTTAACGATGGTACCGTCCACTACATAAATAGGATCCTGATCACCCAGGCCCTGACCACCACGGATTCGGAACGAACCCTGGCTGTTCAGTTTAATGGGCGACTGACCACGGAACTGAGTACCTGCTACTTTACCTGCCAGCGCGTTGTTCAGGTTAGTCTGCGGAATCAATTTCATTTTTTCCGCGTCAATTACCTGGGCGCTGTAGGGAGTAACCCTGGCCGATTTCTTGATACCGAAGGCAGTAGAAACCACCACTTCTCTAAGCTCATCGCCTTTTTGCTCAAGCACGATGTTCTGGCTTCCGGAGCCGGGCTTTACCGTTGATTCCAGAAAGCCTACCGCAGAGATAGTGAGGCTCGATCCTTCTTTGATACGAATGGAAAAGGAACCATTGGCGTCAGCAGTAGCTGCGTTATTGGTTCCAGTTTCTAAAACGGTAGCAAAAGGTACAGGCTCCCCTTTTGCGTCCTTAACCTGACCGGTCACCGTTTTCTGTTGTGCAAATGCAAATGCAGTAAATAGCATCAGCACTGCAAGCAGTGATGCGAGTTTTCTCATGTGAACGTCAATTTTAGTTTAAAACGTATTGATTGTCAGTGAAATCCGTCCATTTCACCGATAAGGCTCCTAATGGAGACAGCCTTACCTTTAAAAATGCTGCGGCAATGTAAAGATTTTTTTAACAATTCCTTCTCGCCTCTCATAAAAAAATGTTTGGAATAATTAGAAATCGTACATCCATTGCAACCTGAGTTCCGAACTTGCCTTGACCAGCCTGTTGACCGATTCTGACGGCTCGGCCGAAAGGGTTTGCGCCCAGCGTATCCATAACTTCAGGCGCTTCCCAAGGTCCTTTTTTACAATCAAATAATAGCGCCAACCCTGCCCGTAAAATGCGGGTATCGAACTGAAATACAACACATCACGTTCGTACGCATAGATGCGCGACGAATAGGAATCGGTATTAAAATACAACACCCGCGCACTACCCTCCCAACTGCTGGTCATAGGTCGGTATATCAGCTCGGAGTACCAGCCCAGACCATGCTCTATACTGCCGGACGGCGGTATCAGTCTCAGCATTTCGACCCTATTTCGCCATTCGATATTACCATTCATCCTAATTTGAAGCTGCGCACGCCATCCCAAGCGTCGACTTAACAAAGCCTGCCTGGATACCGGAAACGCCTCATCCCAACTAGCCCTCCAACGCAACGTAAGTTCCCATGATTTCCGAACCTGGTAGGCGACTTGCCACCAATAATCGCCTCCCCGAAAGGGCTGATCGCTGGTAGCAGTTACCCAGGGAATAAGAAAATGGTCGGCGAAAGCACGCAGGCGCCACCCACTGGCCGGCTTCCAATCGAGCGACCAAAACAGACCATGTTCATTACCCGGACTACTTCGCTCGGAAAAAGTCTGCGCAGCAACAGCGCGGTACCGAATGGAGAAATCGCGCCGGTGTATAGCCAGATCGAGCGTAGGTGCAAGACTGATCAAAATTGCCTGGGTACTGGCAAGCGAGCCGTTAGGCGCCATGGCCAACTCTCCAAAAAAATGCAAACTCTTCCATGTATAAGCATAGTCAACGCTCGCATTCCACCAGTGTGTACCAGCAACTGCATATTTATTGTCGGGCCGTTCCTGTGGCTGAAGGGGCAATCGAAAATGATGCGTGATAAAGTTCGCGGCCAGCTTCCAGTTTCCGCGACCATACCGAATTATGGCACCTGCGCAGGTTTGCTGCAACTGATTTCGGCCAGCCTGCTCGCCGCTGGTAACGTGTAAACCAGAAGTTCGGATGGCGGAAACAGCGGTGGCCTGTTGAGCGCTGTCGAAAATTACCGTGGCACTGAGCTTACGCTTCGAGATAAATCCGGTCCATTGAAGCGGACCAGCATCTAGCTTCCAACCAACGCCCCGGTGGAATGCAAATTCTCCTGCCGACTGATAAGGCGCCAATGTGGGTGCCTGCTGCTTGACCGAAGCAAGGTCAGCCGCCTTCCCAAATCCCATCCGCTGCCAGTGAATAAGACCTTGCCCCATATTGATCGTGAAATCGCCCAACGCAAGTTCTCTTAACTTGCCCGGAAGGCGCACAAACGCATGCAAACTATAAAAATCAAATCCAGCCTTTTGTACAGGCCCGAAAAGAGGCTCCCCGGCATCTTTGTCGGCAACAACACCCAACTGAATTCGGTTTAAAAAAGCGTATCGGTATCTGGCAAATAAACGAAACGGTGAAGGAGGCGGAGTTTCGCCGCCCGACCACTTGCGACTGTACCGTAATAAGAACGTACTGGTTCCATCTTTCAACCAGTTCTCCCGGTTCGCCTGCTTTTTCCAGGTATCAACTATTGTTGTAAACGGCAATATGCGCCTGATCAGGTCGGTCGACCACCCGGGCACCGCCTGCAGTTCATGAACATGTAAAAGCGGGCCCATCTGCTGCCGGTACAGAACTAGTTGGGCGATATGCAAAGCAGATAAGAACGGAATTTGTTGCAGCTCTTCAGCACTGGCACTATTTAGCGAAACGGGATGCCTGCGAAGCCTTTCCAGTTCAAGCCAGCCGGCATCATCCTCCGTCAAAGATTCATCCAAAGGCTGCCACTCCTCCAACCAATCCTGAGGCGGCTCCTGCTGACCACCTACAAACATTGACAGCAATACAAGAACCAAAAAGCAACCAAATTTTTGCTTTGCTTTCTTCAAATACATAAGTGCCATATCAAAAGTTGAAATGCTCCCTGATTCTTATTCTGCTCCCATCGACTTTTGCCACACAATCATACTGAATGGACTCAGTCCAAGAAAACTGTGGTAGCTGAAAGCGAGTACAAACTGCAAACCCTTCCACTTAAAACCAACTCCCAGAGCAGCCCCTGGCTGAGAAGGAAATATTCCCATCCGGAAGATCATTTTGTCAATCGGCTGATATCGTAAGATCATCCGGAAGCTCGCCGAAGTAGCAGGTTCTACCTCCCAGCATCCCAACAGCAATAGTTGACCCGAAACACGATAAGATAACTGAGTAAGAAAAATGTTTGGCAAATACGACCTGCTGCTGGATCCGTAGCTTGCGATATGCCCCATTTCGAGTCCGAGCAATATATTCGAACTCAACGTGTAAAGGCATCCTGCACGATAACCCGCCTTAATTTCAGAGGAATATCCGGGCACACGTACGCTTGTTGCCTCCAGATATAGGCCAGTTTTGAATTTCGACGAAAGTGATATGGCGAGGCCGGCTCCAAAATTCAATTTGCGGTATTGACCCAACTGTTCAAGGGTCAGCCCTGCTCTGACCCCTCTGTTAGTTCCGGCTTTCAGCGCAAGATCAACCGAAACCTGCCTCCAGCCTTCAATTTGATATGGCACCGCCGCGTACACCACAAATTGGGGCGAGGAATGCTGGAGAAAAGCTGCCGTGTTTGCAACTCGTGTCAGCACCTGCTCCCCCGCCCCCGCACATGCATCGGTCTGGAACAGCCTGATGGCACTTACCGCGGCATCGCGTTGCGCTCGGGCAACCAACACCCAGGAAAGTCCAAGCCAAACTGCCCAGCCGAATTTCCAGTTTCTGCTATTATTCATAAAAGGTAAAGTTGCTGGTTCAGCTGAAGCAATTCCAAGGGTATTCCCTCGGCTTTCACTGCTTTTTTTCGGACAGGCTGATGGTGTTTTTTGGCGGCACTTGTGAACGGGTGTAGCAAACTTTATCGTAGGTTTGCGCATGCAAATTTTAGACGGGAAAAAAGCGGCACAGGCCATAAAAGATGAACTTCAATTGGAGGTAGCCCAGCGGGCCAACGAGGGGAAAAAAGTACCACATCTGGCAGCCGTTTTGGTAGGAAATAACGGGGCAAGCGAAACCTACGTGGCGGCCAAGGTAAAAGCCTGCGAGGAAACAGGTTTTCAGTCAACCCTGATCCGCCTTGAAGAAGATATTTCCGAGTTTCGCCTGTTGGAAGTGATCGACGATTTAAACGTCAATTCGGATATCGACGGCATACTGGTACAATTACCTCTTCCAAAACATATCAGCTCTAAAAAAGTAATTAACGCCATACATCCCGACAAAGATGTGGACGGTTTTCATCCGATGAGTGTTGGTAAAATGGTAGAGGGACTGCCCACTTTCATTCCTGCTACTCCATATGGCATCATGTTACTGCTGGAGCATTATAAAATTGACACAAAGGGCAAACATGCCGTGGTAATCGGTCGCAGCAATATCGTTGGCCGCCCCATGAGCATCCTGCTGAGCGGAAATTCAAACCCCGGCAATTGCACGGTTACGATATGTCACTCACACACCGGCAATCTGAAAGAGATTTGTTTGCAGGGAGATATCATAGTAGCGGCTCTGGGTATTCCGGAATTTGTTAAAGAAGACATGGTAAAACCCGGTGCAATAGTGATCGATGTGGGTATCACTCGAGTGGCGGATGCTACACGGAAATCCGGATTTCGTTTAAAGGGCGATGTTGAGTACGACACCGTAGCCCCTAAAACATCCTGGATCACCCCTGTGCCCGGCGGAGTAGGACCAATGACCATTGCAGCACTTATGAAGAACACTTACATGTCCTGCGTTGAAAAAAATGGATAACAGGGTAGTTAGCGATTAAAACGCCATTTAAACACATCAGCAAATTATCAAGTTCCCGAATTTCAATAAATGCCCTTGCAAAAAGAACTAACCTCCATTCCAGTGATGGAACATTTCTACACCATCCAGGGTGAAGGATTCCATCAGGGCCGCGCAGCCTATTTTATCCGGCTGGGCGGTTGCGATGTAGGCTGTGTTTGGTGCGATGTGAAGGAAAGCTGGGATGCCTCGGCGCATCCTCGTATGACGGTAGCGGAAATAGTGGCAGCTGTAAAGGAAACTCCGGCCACAATGGTAGTGATTACCGGCGGAGAACCGCTGATGCACTCGCTTGATGAATTGACTGGCGCTCTTCAACAAGTGGGCCTGCAAACAAATATTGAAACCTCCGGTTCCCATCCGTTGAGTGGCAATTGGAACTGGATTTGCCTTTCGCCCAAAAAATTCAAAGCTCCACTACCTGAAATTGTTCCACTCGCCGATGAACTTAAGATTGTCGTATTCAACAAATCTGATTTTGCCTGGGCCGAGCAATACGCAGCCCAGGTCAGCCCTGGTTGCAAACTATATCTTCAACCTGAATGGGACAAACGGGAGCAGGTAACTCCATTTATAGTCGATTATATCAAAGCCCATCCACAATGGGAGCTTAGCCTACAGGTGCATAAGTATATTGATGTGCCCTGATGAGAATTGACCATAAGCTTTGACTATTGCACTACAAATTTTCCGGCGCTACCATAAGCCTCCAGTCCCATGTCGTACATGGCGCGGAGCACCGCGGGCCGAACCTGAAATACCCCTTTCTTTTCAATTCGAAACTCCAGCAACACAGTGGTTCGGCCTTCCGGTAACGAAGTTGCAAACAAATCAATTCGTTCACTGCGGACCGACTGATAGTATCGCCAGCCTTTGCTGCTCCGATATTCGCTGGCCAGTTCAAAAGGATTCGCACACGCAGGGTGGAAAGATTCCAGTTGAACATATTCGACCGGTTCCTTAGCATCTATTATAATTTCGCAGGCAACTTTCTGGCCTAATGCTAACGTGTCGCCATCGGCAAGTTGTTGCCAGCTTGATGTTTGGTCATTCCAACGACTCCATTGTTGCCTTAACGCCAATTTTCCAGGCTCATTTTGCTCTGGACTATCCGTTAAATAATGCCAGATCACTCTTCCGGCCACAGCACCGTTCCCCTGTTTTCTTAGTTGAATATTATCTGATGCAGCGGTTGTACCCGAAAACTGCTGGCTCCTGTTCTCAAGCGGGTTTGAACTAATCCGCAAACTGTCCTTTCCTGCCAACCATATGATATCGGCCGCGGGCGTCCAGAGTGGCAGTTTGGCCATTTGCAGTAACTCAATAAAGGCTGAAATTGATCTGGTACTCCTCCAGGATCTTTGCTGACGGGTATCCAGCAGCCATCTTGCCACTTCCGCGAGCATGGTGGAATCAGTCTCAAATATCTTCAAAGCTTCGGCAATCTGAAGCAGTTGTTCTTCGGCATAGCCGGAAGCTACTGGCATATTACTAAACTCACGCCAACGCATACCTGCCTTATCGCGAATGGATCGTTGAACCAAATTCGCCCACAAGTTCCGACTACGATCTCTGGCACTGTCGGATTGATCAAGCCGATGGTAGCTTATTGCCAGGCGGGCGATTTCTTCCAATGGCATCGCATCAAACGAATCTGCCATTTTCGCCAGCTTTCTTGAAATGGCGGCTCTGTCTGCTACGTTTAGTGTCTGCTCGCTCAACCAATAGCTTCGCGCATGTATGTATGAAAGCCATGTGCGCTCCTGTTCTTTGGTGTATGGTTTCGAGAGAAGCGTGTCTACATACTGTAGCAACTTTTTCTGAAACTGCTGGTATGCGTACAATTTGCTGCCGATCTTGTTCTGCCATTCTCCACCTTCTTTCAATACTCCCAGCTTCCTAAGGACGTAAGCGCTGATAAAAGCATCCGATTCTCCTCCGGGAAACCAGGATAAGCCGCCGTCACTTGTTTGCAACCTGAACAGCTTAGTAAAATTTTGTTCCAGCCGTGATTCTATTCTTGATGTATCGAACAAATTCCACTTTCTATAAGCCTGCTCAGCCTCTGATTCCCGAAGGCTTAGCCATGGCATGCTTGTCTGTTCAGGCGGTTCAGTCCGGTCTTTCTGCGAATCGGCCATTGCACTCAGCTTTTCAGCTTTAGCAAAAGCATCCTGCACTACGGTGTCTTTTTGAAGTAGACGCCAGGCCAGCATATCAGCAAAAATCTTGTTGGTTAGCTGCTCTGCACAGTCCAGTTCAAATGCGGATAAATACGCAAGCCCTTCGAAGAGCTCCGCCGCCTTTTCTTTTTTAATAGAAATAGCTGTGCCCTTCCATTTTTCCAAGGAAATGGCCGAAGGCCTGGTTAAAATGCTGTCATACCCGGCGAGCATGAAGGTCTTGGGCAATTGCGCCCACACTTCTTTTTGAAGAACTGGTAGTCTGTGTTCTTCCGCATCAGCAAAGCGACTGCTACGTGCTGCCATTCGAATCGTTAAAATATCCAGTTGTTCTGCATCTATCTTTAACGGAAATTCCACAACCAGTGAACTGCCACCCTTTAACTGAAAATCCTTCCGTTGCGAAATCCCATTTTGAGGATTTCCGCTTTCATCCAGCAACTGAATTTCTACTATCCCTTCCTGATCCATCGAGTCAAGGTTGCTGACGCGGGCGGAGAGAACAACACTGTCACCCGCATATACAAACCGCGGCAAAGAAGCCTGTACCATCAGTGGTAAACTCGAGCGAAGAAGCCGTTCCAACACGGTGAACTCTGCATTGCGTGTATGGGCCATCATCTTCCAGTTCCATTCCGTAACTGATTCCGGCATCGTAAACGACATCACATACCGACCATCCTTGTTGGCACGTAATTGCGGAAAGAAAAAAGCCGAAGTGGAGAAATTTTTTCTGCTAATTGCTGGAAGTTCTTCACGAACTGGAAGTACAATTTCGTCCTTGGTGCTCAGCAGCAGGACCCCGTTCGCCGCTCTTGCACCATAAATCGCAGCAGCTTCCCCTCCTTTCAACACCATCCCTGCTACAATCGTAGCCGGATCAATAGAAGACAGATCGCCGCTAAAAACCACACCATCCAACAACACCAGTGGTTGCGCGTAGGCTTTTAAGCTGGTCACTCCTCTCACAGTGACTGTTTGAGCGCCAAGGCGTGAAAGTCGTTTTGCTGTACCATAGCCTACCACAACCACATCCTGGAGTCCTTCGGCAGACGAGATGGTAACACCAGGCATCCGGCCGATTAAACCCATAACCCCATCCGAATCCACATCGTATGACGAAGAAAAACCTCTGGAACCAAAACTCGCTGACATGTCATCGGAATATGAATAGTCTCCAGGATTATACCAAAATAGACTCTTGGGCATGAGCTCTCCGTGGATGAACATTTCACCCTCCTGCGTCAGGTCATCAAGGTTGCCTTTACGAGCCCGATTAAGTTTCGAATTTTGAAATGAATTCACACTGGTTTGCCAATCTGCATCAGCAAGAAGCCTGCTGGATCGGTCTGGTAAGTCCCATCGCAATTTTTCCAGTTTATCCAGGCTGGCATCGTACATGCTTGTCATCAACTCTGCCAACACTGTACTGTTCCCTTTTTGGACCGACACCTCAAAACGTTCTTTTGAGCCAGGTTCTACGCCCCGCCTATATCGCTCAATCACGATTTCGGGTTCATCCATCACCGGACCTTCTATCTGAATGCGCCTGCTATATTCGTACACCTGATTATTCAAAACAGAAATCCCGGTCAGATACAAGCTGCCCGAAATATTAGCAGGTATCGGTAACTTCCATTTCTGCAGCCCGGCCTCAGCCTGAGTCCATTCAAATTTTTCCTGGATCCTTCCGCTCCGATCAAAATATCTATAGTGCCAGAGCCGACTCCACTGCTGTTCATTGCTACCTGAATAAATGGTAACGGTATCGCCCGCGCGAGTAAATGCTGAAACGTCGAGATTAATTACTCCCCGATCTATAGGGATAAAAGACTTCTCCAAAGCATACAAAGAAAATGTAGCTGTTCGCTCACTCAGCAATCGATTCCCGTCAGAAACGCTCAGCTTTACATTGTAGTTACCTGGTAAAAGTCCCGTTCCGGCCAACTGAAGCATGGGAGATGCTTGCGGCAACAAAGTATCCAGCAAGAACTCGCTGGCAATAGGGTCTGTAGTTTCTTCAGGGAAATATGTGCTAAACCATTGCTGAATGGAATCTTTTGGATAAATAAATTGATCGGCAATAACAGCTCTATAGCCTGCGCCATCCGACTTAATTGTGCCAGCTTTGCTAATTTGCACCCTAACAGCCTTCTCAACAGCGCCCGCATTTATATGGTTAAGCCGGAAGCGAAGCGCGGCGTTTGAACCCTGTATCAGGTCAGCACCAGAAGTCATTGTAATGGATATCGGCTGCGACATTATACTGCATAACTCCGATGCTTCATAAGTTTCGCCGGTAGCATCTGTTACCTTCACTTCTATTTTGTATCGGAGCGAAATATTTTCCGATTCGTTTCGCGTTCGCATTTTCCAAATACTGTCTGATACAAGAACAGAAAGCGTCCCATCGTGCGAGGACTGGGCGGTTGAATCCAGGATCACCTGCTCATACCCGGGTCCCCTCCCATCGCTGCCAATTTCAGAATACGAAATCAGCGTGCGAAGCACGCGGTATTTGACATTCACTGCATTCATCGGAGCACCGGAAAATGCCCGCAGATTCACAGCGAAAGAGAAGCTGTCGCCAGGCAACAGGTTATCAACAGGCTTTTTGATCGTTATTTCATAGCTCGGTCTTTTATATTCTTCAACTCTGAAGCTGCCACCTTCCTGATTAAAATAATCACTTTCAATATTCCACTCGCCCGTGGCTGCGGTTAGGGGCAAAACGAATCGGCCCGCCTGAGACGCGAATTCGTTCAGGTTTAGCTTCAGGGAATCCTGTTCGCCTCCAAATGGATCCTGAACATATAACCAGGGATCAGCTTCTCTCATCAGCTTTTGATACAGGCTGAACACTCTTCCATTTCTCAGATTTTTTTTGGTCACCAACATCCATTCGCCCGTCACGGGATTTCGGGTCAACAGCACGGTTTTGAAAAATACCGTATCCCCGGGTCGGTAAATCCCACGATCCAGATAGATATGCACCATTGCATTGTCATCATAAAATTCAAGCCGATCGTCGTATTCGCCGCGGGAAAAGACCTCGTCCGGTTTTTCAGGACTCTCGAAATCGAAGAATTTCTGAATGCTGTCCTTTTGCAAACTAACCAGCAACTTCCCTCCCTGCCCTGCTTTCATATTTACTGACCCATTGTGGCCTGTTTTTGCAGCCGCAATCAGTTTGTTTTTCTTTGTTGAATACAGTTGTACCCTTGCACCAGATATTGGTTGTCCGGATTTTCTGTTGACGACGAATACTCTGGTACTTTCCGTTAAAACCTGAAGATTACTCACCTGAAATGGAGCAGCAGCCAGCCATTTCCCTGAAGAAATAAGCGTATCGTTTGTTATATACAACGCATAGTGCCCTGGTGGAAGCGCGTTGAGCTTTAAATGCACCAGATGTTCGTTAGCATCGCCTGTTTCAGGCAACGATACACTGGTTTGCCATACTGGGGCCCCATTCGGCATGGTTGGAGACTTCGTTACAAGGTAGTCCGCCATAGCCCCCATCGCTTTCCGATACACCAGCAGTCGTATACTGGCAGCATGGCGATAAATCGTTTCAACCAGCAACGGCTCGCCTGGTAATTGCACCTGAGGCATTCGAAATCGGACGGATGGTTGCGTAAAGGGATACAACAAATCAAGAGCCATCTGCTTTACCAGTTGAAAGCTATCGGCAGTGGCCGATACCTGATTCCAAATGGCCAGGGCACTATCGGCATACAGGCGCGCCGAAGTATCATACTGCGCCGTAAAGCTGTAACTTCCATAGTGCCACTTTGCCTCGTCTCGTACAGACCCTGGCAAATACTTGCGTGAGCGATCAGTCCAGCGTTGTACCAGCTGCAGTGCCGCGTGCATCCTTGCTTCCGGAAAAGGCTCGCTTACATGTTCCAGCAGATATCGATTGTAATTGAGCCAACCTACAGAACCAGGCTCAGCCTGAACCTTAGAGTTTAGCCACTTTCGCAGCAAGGACTCGAGGTACCGTAGAATCGACTTCTCGTTTTGCCAGTAACGCATCCATTGACCATATAATCTGACAGTCTTGTTGCTGTTAAGCCAACAGGAATCGATATTTAAAACATGCTCCGCTAATTGATCAGATGACGAAAATTGCCAACCATCTTTTTCAGACAAAGTCTCGGCAAATTCCCAGCCGCTTCGCGAAGCCTGCCATGATATAAAATTGGCCATGGCGATATCGAATGCAGTAGGCTTAAATAAAAACAAGCCGGGGTCGTTGCTCAGCCAGATCATGTGTCGGTATTTTTCTCGCGGAAGATTCTTTGCCAGTTCCATGGCGGCAATAAAATGAGTTGCAATAACACTATCTGCCAGGCTGGCGCTCAATTCAGAAAAGTAGGATCTGCCGGCCGGGTTCCGGTACTTTGACCATTCAAATCTTTTTGACATGGCAGCAAACTGCTTCAGCCTGCTGGCCTGCATTAATTGAAAACAAAAAAGTAATTCTTCCGGCGCGTTCGAAAGCTGCAAAACACTATCGATCGGGTAACTGTTGATGAAAAAAAGGGTGTCCTCTGTACGTGCATCCTCAATGGCGATCAGGTATAGCCAACTTCGGGCAGCTTCTGCATAACGTTGTTGCTCAAGGCAGGTCTTACGAAGACTATCAAGTGACAAGCGGGTTGTTTCCAGAAAGCTTTTCTTTTGCACCATGCTGTCGTAATGTTGCCAGTCGGGAGTAGAAAAACCGTTTTGCGACCATGCCGACGCATATATAAACAGGGAAAACAGTAATAACAGAATACTTCTCACACGGTTAGTTTTTTAGCAGATGCAACCTGCCCGGCTTTTACATAGTCTGTTCAGACTAGCGGGCTGAAATAGGTCGATTTAACTGTACCAGTCTAATTTCCACCGATTTGATCAAATATTGGCGGCGTTTTTGTTAAATGTCTGTTGTCGGGATGGATAAATGCCGGAATTTCCGCTCATATGCAAATTTTCGATTTTTAATTTCTAATTTTCGCTTTTACATTTTCTATGAAACACCTCGTTGTCAGCATACTAGCACTGTTGCTAATGGGCAACCTGCAGGCGCAGGAATACGACCCGTCGAAAGTGAACAAGAAAGCCCGCGCCCTTTACGATCAGGCGCTGGAACTGGCTACCAGTGATCAGCTTTTGCCGGCAGCCGATCTTTTGAAAAAGGCGATCGATACAGATAAAAAATACCTGGACGCGTATTTATCGTTGGCCGGGGTGTACGGACAGTTAAAGGATTATTCCAACAGCGTTTTATTTTACGAAAAAGCATTTGCACTCGATACCGGCTATACCATCGAATACAAATTACCCTATTCCATTAATTTGGCGGGCATGGGTGAGTTTGAAAGAGCACTAACAGCCATCAACGATTTGCTCGACAAAAATCCTCCGAAGAATTCCACTTCGTTAAAAGCTGCTCAATACCGAAAGCGCTGTTATGAGTTTGCAGTAGATTTTGCTGCCAAACATAAAGATGATCAGTACGTATTCGCTCCAATAAACGCTGGTGATCACGTCAATACGGTGGATCCGGAGTATTTTCCATCGCTAACCATCGATGGAAAAGAACTTGTCTTTACCAGAGTGCTTGGCCACCGGAATGAAGATTTTTTTAACAGTCACCAGGATGAAACGGGTAAGTGGCAAAAAGCTGCGCCAATGCCAGGGTCCATCAACACTGATCTGAACGAAGGTGCACAAAATATTTCCCAGGACGGACAATGGCTGGTGTTTACAGCCTGTAATCGTCGCGACGGATTGGGTAGCTGCGACCTGTATATTTCTTATCTCGACAATAATGGCTGGTCTGAAGCGATCAATTTGGGCGGACGTGTGAATTCTGCTCAATGGGAATCACAACCCTGTCTTTCGCCAGATAAAAGAGAACTGTATTTCGCCAGCCGACGTCCAGGTGGCTATGGTGGCTCCGACATTTATGTGAGCCGCTTGCAACCGAATGGAAGATGGGGTGATCCTGAAAATCTGGGTCCTGGCATCAACAGTTCCGGCGACGAACAAAGCCCTTTTATTCATGCCGACAATCAGACCCTTTATTTTGTATCAAACTACTGGCCCGGCTACGGCAATGACGATTTGTTCCTGGTTCGAAGAGGACCCGGAGGTGATTGGAGCAAGCCGCAGAACCTGGGTTATCCTATCAACACGATCAACAACGATGCGACCCTGTTCATTACTGCCGACGGCAAAACTGCTTACTATGCCAGCGATAGGGCAGAAGGAAAGGGGAGCCTTGATATTTATAGCTTTGAGCTACGCGAAGATGTACGCCCTATACCAACCCTTTGGGTACGAGGTCAGGTATTTGACATCAAGACAAAGGCAGGTTTACCTAGCACAGTTGAGCTGACGGATATAGCAAACGGTCGAATTGTTTCCACTTTGCAAACTGATGAGAAAGGTAACTATCTGGTTACACTGCCGATAGGCAAAGACTATGCTTTTAACGTCAACCGCCGAGGCTATTTATTTTATTCCGACAATTTCCTTCTGGCTACCAATGCAGCCGACTCTACCTATCGAAAAGATATTCCGCTGCAGCCCATTGAGGCCAATGCGAAGTTTACATTAAATAATATATTCTTTGGTGTAAATGAATATGTGTTGCAACCCGCATCAAAGAGTGAGCTGGACCGGCTGGTGAATCTGTTGCAGGAAAATCCCGGCCTCACGCTCGAGATAAGCGGTCATACCGACAATGTGGGTAAACCGGCCGACAACCTTACCCTTAGTAACAACAGGGCGGAAGCTGTTAAAAAATATCTGGTTGAAAAAGGTATTGTCGCCACGCGTTTGCAGGCGAAAGGTTATGGCGAAACACAGCCCGTAGCCGATAATAACACTGAACAGGGGCGCGCAAAAAACAGGCGTACCGAGGTGAAAGTACTGAAGCTCTGAGCCGGAGCAGCCGCATTTGAACAGCTAATTTTATAGCTGTATGAATGCCGACCTGCCATTTCAAATTGCGCTAACGCAGCTACCGCAGATAGGTCCGGTATGTGCCCGCCAACTGGTTGAGCATCTGGGTACGGCTGAAGCCGTATTCAAAACCGCCAGCCACAAACTGGAAAAGATTCCGGGCATGGGACAGATCCGTGTTCAGGCCATACGTGGCTTCAATGAAATGGCAAGAGCAAAAGAAGAAGCGGCCTATGTTGAACACAACAATATCGTCACGCATTTTATAAGAGACAAAGACTATCCGCAACGGTTGCTGCATTGTGCCGACGCCCCCTTGCTACTCTTCAAAAAAGGAAACTGCCATCTCAATACCTCTAAAGCAGTTGCCATTATTGGTACGCGTGTTAACACCAACTATGGAAAAGGCCTCACGCGCGAATTGATTCAGGGTCTAGCAGCTTTGGACGTGCTGATCGTAAGCGGATTGGCATTCGGGATTGATGCGTTGGCGCATCGGTATGCGTTAGAATACGGCTTGCCAACAGTAGGTGTAATGGCCAACGGTATTGACCTGGTGTACCCGCCGCATCACCTGAGCCTGGCGCAGGATATGATGCAAAACGGTGGTGCTGTACTAACAGAATTTATGAGTGGCACTCTTCCCGACCGACATCATTTCCCGTTAAGAAACCGGATTGTTGCGGGCCTGGCCGATGCCATTGTGGTGGTGGAGACAGGTGACCGGGGAGGAAGCCTTATTACAGCCGATCTGGCATGGGGTTATAATAGAGATGTGTTTGCTTTCCCCGGCCGGGTAAGTGATCTGCGGAGTGCCGGCTGCAACGAACTGATTCGGCAAAATAAAGCCGGCTTGCTGCGATCGCCCTCCGACCTGATTGAAGCCCTTAACTGGGACGAAAAAAAGACCGCCCGCCGCGAGCCGCAACGCCTTCTTTTTGTCGATCTCAGCGCAGATGAAGATTGTTTGCTGAAAATCCTGGGTACCGCGGAAAAGGTCAGTATCGATGAACTTAACTGGCAAAGCGGATTAAGCGCCAGCCAGGTGGCCGCTGCCCTGCTTGGGCTGGAACTGAAAAATCTCGTTGTATCTTTACCCGGCAGATATTACCAGCTTCAATAGCCGGCAGAGGCAACGAAACGAACCGTTCCCCTGTCATTATAAATTATATGGCATTCATGAAAGCCCGACGGAACGAACTGCTGATCACGCTGAGCTTTATTCTTGCTACCCTGGCTAATCCGGTGGCAGCCCAGCAATGCACCAACCTCGGGCAAACGCCTGCTACAGCTTTTCCGGTTTGTGGCACCACTACTTTTCAACAAAATACCGTTCCCATCTGCCGAACTAATGACCTGTTCGTGCCGGGCTGCGACGATGGGGCAGCTTATGCCAACAAGAATCCCTACTGGTACAAATTTCACTGTTATGTAGCTGGCACATTGGGTTTTGTAATTACGCCCAACAGCCCCACCAGCGACTACGACTGGCAACTATACGATGTTACCGGACTGGATCCGAACCAGGTCTTTACCAACAGAAATATCATTGTAACAGGCAACTGGGCCGGAACATATGGTCCTACAGGAACCACAGCCGATGGCGTGGACTTTATACAATGCGCATCGAGCCCAGGCGCCGGTGCTCCCACTTTCGCCAAAATGCCGAATCTGATTGCCGGCCATGACTATATATTGCTGGTGAGCCACTATACCGATACACAGGCTGGCTACGCCCTTTCGTTCGGAGGTGGCACTGCCGTGATTACCGACCCCACCCTGCCAGCCCTGAAAGAAGCAGATCCCGATTGCGACGGGCAGATTATTACGCTCACCGTGAACAAGGAGCTTCGATGCAATTCACTTTCTACTGATGGCTCCGAGTTCAGCATAGTACCTGCTGCCGCCACTGTTACTGCAGCCAGCACCACGACCTGCAGTGCCGGTTTTGACTTTACCGAAATCACGTTGACTTTATCTAACCCGGTGCCAGCCGGAACCTACCAGGTGGTTATTAACAATGGTAGCGATGGCAACACTCTTCTCGACAACTGCGGTACTAGTATCACAGCGGGTACATCGGTAGGTTTCACGCATGTAGTTCCCCAACCCATTTTTGCTGACAGCGTTGGCTCATTGGCTTGTTCCCCACAACAACTAAATATTTATTTCCCGAAAAAAATTGATTGCGGATCTATTCAGGCCGACGGCAGCAATTTTATCATTAACGGACCGGCGCCAGTGCAGGTAAGTGCGGTTCAAACCAGCTGTACCAATGGCGAAACCGATGTGATCACGCTTCAGCTGGCAGCACCAATTACCCGCGGTGGCCTTTACACTGTAACCTTTCAGGCAGGAGTAGATGGAAGCACACTCGTGGACGAATGCGGTCTGCAACTGCCAGTGCATACCCGCAACTTCACCGCATACGATACGGTATCGGCGGAGTTTACATTTAGCAGCCTGCTCGACTGCAGATTGAATACGCTGACATTTACTCACGATGGGGCCCACCAGGTGAATTCCTGGACCTGGCTGGTTAACAACCAGCCTGTGGCCAACACCCGTAGCTTTACTACACAATTCAGCTCTCGAAGTAACCAAACCGTATCGTTGAAGGTGAGTAATGGTGTGTGTACCGACGAATACAGCGTGCCCGTTGTGATGGACAATGAAGTAATAGCCGACTTTGAAATTCCTGCTGTCATTTGTCCGGAAGACAAACTTGAAATTAAGAACAATAGTACCGGCCTGGTGGATAACTGGCGCTGGAATTTTGAAGCAGGCGGCACCAGCACCGTTCGCGACCCCGCACCTGTGCAGTTTCCGTTCAACAATCGAGAAACTATTTACAATATAACTCTTGTTGCCACCAACAACAGTCTCGGATGTAACGACAGTCTGCGCAAAAGACTGACTGTGCTCAACAACTGTTTCATTGCAGTTCCGTCCGCCTTCACGCCGAACGGCGATGGATTGAACGATTATCTTTATCCCAACAATGCCATCAAGGCTGAAAATCTTGAGTTCAGGGTTTATAATCGCTGGGGCCAGTTGGTATTTCATTCACGCGACTGGACCAAGAAATGGGATGGACGTGTGAACGGAATTGTGCAAACGACTGGTGTATTTGTTTGGTATCTTTCCTATACCCACCGCGATACCGGCGAACGCGTTTTCCAGAAAGGCACTACCACACTCATTCTTTAATACTCACAAAGCTTCCACCAGCCAGCAGTGCATCGGTTCTCCCATTTACAATGCAACGCCAGGCGGCCACAATCCTATACATCCAACCAATCCTGCTAATCCTGGTCACAGCCTCTAATCCTAATAATCCTACCAATCCTAGTGAGATTTTGGAACCTATACCCCTCTTACCCTATCTTTGCACATGGCAACAAGAATTTCCCCCGCCCCCCGCAAGCAAACCCCCTCTAAATCATCTGAATGGAACGCTGCCGACAAGTTTTTCGGCGAAGGACTCACGTTCGATGACGTACTGTTACAACCCGGATTTAGCCAGGTACTACCGCGCGATGTTGACATTCGCTCGAAGCTAACTCCTAATATTACTTTGAACACGCCGCTGTTATCCGCGGCTATGGACACCGTAACCGAGGCCAACCTTGCAATGGCTCTGGCACGCGAAGGAGGTCTGGGCATTTTACACAAAAACATGACTATTGAGCAGCAGGCTGAACAGGTTCGAAAAGTCAAGAGAAGCGAAAGCGGCCTGATCCTCGACCCAATCACCCTCCGCGAAGACGCGATCATCGGCGACGCTCTGCGACTGATGCGGGAGAACAAAATTGGAGGCATACCAATCATTGATGCAGGCGGACGCTTGGCCGGAATTCTGACAAACCGCGATCTGCGGTTTGAAACCAATAAGAAACGGAAAGTCAGCGAAGTGATGACCCGGGAAAATCTGATCACGGCACCCGAAGGCACTGACCTTAAAAAGGCCGAAACAATTCTCCGAAAATACAAGATCGAAAAACTGCCCGTAGTGAGTAAGTCGGGCAAACTGATCGGATTGATCACCTACCGGGATATACTGCAGTTACAAAGTTTTCCTAATGCTGTTAAAGACAACTATGGCCGCCTCCTCGTTGGTGCTGGTGTGGGCATCACCCGCGACCTGCTCGACCGGGTAGCAGCGCTGCACAATAATGGTGTGGATGTAATTGCGCTTGACAGCGCCCATGGCCACAGTGCCGGCGTAATCAACGCGCTGAAAGAAGTGAAAAAAGCATTTAAACAGGTGCCTGTTATTGCTGGCAATGTAGGCACAGCCGCAGGGGCGCTGGCATTGGCCGATGCAGGTGCCGATGCTGTAAAAGTAGGCATCGGACCAGGAAGCATTTGTACCACCCGCATTGTAGCCGGCGCCGGCGTACCTCAATTGACCGCGGTAATGGAAGCTTACGGCGTGTTGCGCAAGAAAGGAATTCCGATCATTGCCGACGGCGGTATTCGCTACACAGGCGATATGGTGAAAGCACTTGCTGCAGGGGCCAGTTGTGTAATGATGGGAAGCGTTTTTGCCGGCACAGAAGAAAGCCCCGGCGAAACGATTATCTATGAAGGACGAAAATTTAAGGAATACCGGGGCATGGGCTCTCTCGGTGCCATGGCTACCGGAAGCAGCGACCGCTATTTTCAGGATGTGGAAGACGACGTTAAGAAGTTTGTACCGGAAGGAATTGAAGGCCGTGTCGCATATAAAGGCACTTTGAAAGAAATCGTATATCAATATGTGGGTGGCTTACGTGCCGGTATGGGCTATTGCGGAGCCGCAACTTTGGATGAACTCAAGAAAGCCAAATTTGTGAAAATCACGAATGCGGGTATGAGAGAAAGTCATGCCCACGACATCGAAATCACCAAGGAAGCTCCGAACTACAGTCGCCGATAGGCCATGTAACTATCTTGAAAAACCTGCCATTAGGCAGGTTTTTTTTTGCCGGAATAGAAGGTGCCGCGGTCTACATGCCGTATCTTGTGGGGCTGAAAATCATTGAAAAAAAGTAAGAATGCCATTACCCGCTTCCCGCTTTTGGCCCCTGTTGTTATCCCTGTTGGGAGGCCTGCTGCTCTGGGCCGGCTGGCCGGTGTCTCCACTCACATTACTGTTGTTTGTTGCGTGGGTACCCTTGCTCTTTGTTGAAAAACAGGTTCATAACTGGAAACGTTTTTTCGGATACGCTTATTTACATTTTTTAGTCTGGAACATTTTAACCACCTGGTGGGTATGGAACGCGAGTGTGGAAGGTGCCTGGGGGGCATTTCTGGTCAATAGCCTGGTAATGACCATTCCGTGGATTCTGTTCAAATTTACCCGCCGCCAGTTTGGTGACAGACTGGGATATGCCAGCCTTGTACTCTACTGGTTAAGTTTCGAGTTTCTTCACCTCAATTGGGAATTGAGCTGGCCCTGGCTCAACCTGGGCAACGCGTTCGCCATGCATCCCGAATGGGTTCAATGGTACGAATACACAGGAGCATCGGGTGGAACGCTCTGGCTTCTACTCAGCAATCTTTTCGCATTTTTCCTCCTTCAAGCTTATCGCGGTGGAAGTCGTGGCCCTGCCTATCGTCGCTGGCTCATATCATTTGTACTGGTATTGATTCTGCCCATATTATTAAGCAAACTGTTAATTCCCCATGAAAAGACCATTGCCAGTCAGGCACTGGCCGCAGCAGATCGCAATGTAGTAGTTGTTCAACCCAATATAGATCCCTATACTGAAAAATTTACCGGCGATATTGAATCACAAATTCAGAAGCTGATCGTACTTTCTGAACAGCAAATCGATCGCAACACCCGATTATTGCTATGGCCGGAAACAGCCGTTCCTGCACAAGTGCGGGAGGATCAGATTAAGGAAGATTTTCGCTTCGCTCCGATCTGGTCTTTTCTTAAGAGGCATCCGCAGATCAATCTGTTGACGGGACTCGACAGCTATCAGGAATATGGAACAGACAAGGCTAATGCCAGCAGCACGGCCCGACTGCATAAGCCCAGCGGTATTTACTACGACATGTTCAATACGGCGGCGTTGATGGAGCCCGACAGCACTGTGCAGTATTATCATAAGGGAAAACTGGTTCCGGGTGTTGAATCGCTGCCTTCATTCCTGAATTTCATGTCACAATGGTTCGAAGATTTTGGAGGCACCAGTGGAACGCTGGGCCGCGATTCGGAGCGGAAGGTTTTTGTACCATGGGATGAATACTATAAATCTGCCCCCATCATTTGCTATGAAAGCATTTATGGCGATTATATTACTGAATTTGTACGCAACGGAGCGAATATTCTGACAGTCATAACCAACGATGGCTGGTGGGATAATACCCCGGGCTACCGACAGCACATGAACTATGCAAGGCTGAGAGCTATTGAGACCAGAAAATGGGTAGCTCGCAGTGCCAACACGGGTATCAGTTGTTTTATAGACCCGCTTGGCAATGTGCTTAAACCACAACCATGGGACAAGGCGGCAGCTATCAAAATGAACATACCAGTAGATCAACGTCAGACATTTTTTGTGAAATACGGAGATATATTGTCGAGAACAGCAACATTTGCCGGATTGGCAATGCTGGCCCTTCTGGTCGGGTTTGCGATCCGCAACAAGATTGAAAAACGCTCGCGATAAATTGCTCACGAATGAAAAACCATTTTTTATACGAAAAAAGCAAGATAGCATACCAGTTAACTGGTACAGGGCCTCAGGTACTATTACTTCATGGCTTTGGCGAATCCGGCTTTGTGTGGGAATCGCTGGCAGAGAAACTGGCTAACCAGTATAGTGTACTCGTGCCTGACCTGCCAGGCACCGGCGGCTCCGACCTGATCAGCGATATGTCCATGGAGGGTCAGGCCCGATGCATTCAACAGGTAGCTGTATCGCTTGGCTGGGAGCGTTATGTGCTGATTGGCCATAGTATGGGAGGGTACATATCGCTGGCAGGCAGCGAATTATTTTCTGAAACCCTTTTGGGGTTGGGGCTTTTCCATTCCACGGCTTTTCCCGATTCGGAAGAGAAAAAAGCCACTCGCCGCAAAGGAATTGATTTTATTCGCACGCATGGCGCCCAGGCATTTTTGGAAACCAGCAGCCCCAACCTGTTTGCGCCCTCGACGCGCGATGAAAATCCGGAATTAATCGACGAATTCCTGAGCCGTTTAGACAACTTTTTACCCGAAACACTCGTTTCCTGTTACGAGGCAATGATGGCCCGGCCCGACCGACGCCAACAGCTGATTTCCAGTAGTTTTCCCATTATGATTGTTTTGGGAAAATATGACCAGGCGATTCCGCTGGAGGATGGGTTGAAGCTATGCAGCCTCCCTAAAAAAGCGTATATTCATATCTTATCCCAAAGTGGCCATATGGGAATGTTAGAGGAGCCACAAAAAAGCGAAGAAAGTATTCGTGAGTTCCTCAAAGATTGTTGGGATAGTTATCCGATGCACTCATGAAGCGAATTCTTTTTTTGCTACTGACCAACCTCTGCTTTCTGCTTTCTGTAAATGCCGAGCATATTACCGGGGGTGAAATGTACTATACCCTGGTCAGCCAGACAGGTAACACCTATCGTTATCGCATTACACTCAAACTTTATCGGGACTGTTTTTCGCAGGGCGCACAACTGGATGCGTCTGCGGCTATCGCGATATTTCAACAGGGCACGGGCTCCATGGCCTGGAGTGGAGACGTGCAACGGGTCAATATAGAACGGCTGCAACTGTCATCGCCGGGCCCCTGCATCAGCAACCCGCCGGTGGTTTGCTACGAAGTGGGGTATTACACGGTTGAAGTAGACCTGCCAGGTACGGCACAGGGATACCTCATCTCTTACCAGCGTTGTTGCAGAATCAATGGAATCAACAACCTGGTTTCGTCGGGAAGCCTGGGCGCAACTTACACGGCTATGATACCCGGCACCAACACGGGTACCAGTTCGCCAGCCAATGGAAGCGCGCGTTTTGTAGGTGTTGATACCGTTATCGTATGCGGCGGATATCCATTTACATACAGCTTCAGAGCGGTTGACCCCGATGGCGATCAGTTGCGTTATGTTTTTTGTACGGCTCAGACTGGAGGTGGTCAGTCGGGACCCAATGGTTCCATCACGTCCCCTGCCCCTAACCCGCCGGCTGCTCCTCCGTATACACCGGTGAACTATAGTTTTCCCTACAACGGAGCCTCGCCCCTGGGACCCAATGTTACGATCAACAATACCACCGGACTGATTTCGGGAACTTCGCCCGAACAGGGTATCTATGTGGTAACGGTGTGTGTTCAGGAAATTAGAAACGGGGTAGTAATCGCTACACAGCGTAAAGACCTTCAAATAAAAGCAGGTGGTTGCGATATCGCAAAACCCTTTCTCGATCCCGAAATACGGGAGTGCGAAAGCTTTACCCATACTTTCCCAATGGCCAATAACCCACTGATCACCACTTATCATTGGGATTTTGGAGATCCGGCCTCGGGTGCCAACAACACGTCAACCCAGCAAAGTCCTACTCATACTTTTTCCGGCCCCGGGGTATACACGGTCAAAGTGGTGGGCAACCGCGGCCAGGAATGTTCGGATTCCTCCATTGCAACCGTGCGAGTGTTTCCGGGTTTCTTTCCTGCATTCACCAGTGCAGGCATCTGTATAGCCAACCCAACTCAGTTTACTGATCAAACCACAGCCAACTACGGGGTGGTAGATAAATGGGATTGGGATTTTGGAGAAACAGGCAGTGCAGATGTAAGTACACAACAAAACCCGTCTTTCCAATACCTGACTACTGGTACCAAAAATGTTCGCCTCATAGTTGGAAGCAGCGTGGGTTGTCTCGATACCCTCATTCAGCCGCTTACCATCATTGATAAGCCGCCAATCTCTCTTGCGTTCAAAGACACCCTGATTTGTGTACCCGACGCGGTACAACTGCAGGCCTCCGGCACCGGCGCTTTCAGCTGGACGCCCAATACCAACATGGTGAATGGCAACACCGGCACGCCCACTGTGAATCCCGCCAGCACCACCACCTATTATGTAACTCTCAACGAACAGGGTTGCATCAGCCAGGACTCTGTCCGTGTGAGAGTAGTGAGTTTTGTAACACTCAGTGGCATGCCAGACACCACCATTTGTCTGACTGATCCGGTGCAACTCAACATTACCAGCGATGGTCTTCAGTTTTCCTGGACACCGGCAGCCACGCTTAACAATGCCAACATTGAAGACCCCATAGCTACTCCAACAGGCAGCACAACCTACCAGGTAACCGCCAGAATCGGAAGTTGTACTGCCACGGAAGATATTCGCATTACAACCGTGCCGTATCCGGTGGCCAATGCCGGCGCCGACACCGTGATTTGTTACAACACGCCGGCTCAACTTAACGGATCACATAATGGCGCTACCTTTAGCTGGTCGCCAACCAGTTCGCTGCTCAACAGCAATACACTTAACCCGGTAGCCTATCCCCCGCGTGATCAGGAATATGTGCTGAGCAGCTTTAATACGCTTGGCTGTCCCAAGCCGGGGTACGACACAGTGCTGGTGCGTGTGTTGCCCAAAATTGTGCCATTTGCCGGCAACGACACCCTGGTGGTGGTGGGGCAACCTGTACAATTAAACGCAGAGGGCGGCACGAGTTACCAATGGATTCCGGCTACCGGACTCAACAATCCAAACATCAAGAATCCCATAGGTACTTATGGACCGGAAGTGGACAGCATTCGTTATATCGTACGTGTGTTTAACGAAGCCGGTTGTTACGATTCTGCTTCGGTGAAGGTAACAGTCTTCAAAACGACACCTACCGTTTTTGTTCCGAGCGGATTTACACCCAATGGCGATGGACTGAATGACGAGATACGCCCTATTGCCGTTGGCATTGAGCGCATATTGTATTTCCGAATCTACAACCGCTGGGGACAAATGGTATTTCATACTACTACCAACGGCGCCGGCTGGGATGGCCGAATTTCAGGAACTCCACAAGGCTCCAATGTGTATGTGTGGATGGTAAGCGCGGTTGATTATCTCGGCAATAATATTTTCCTGAAAGGAACGACTACGTTGATAAGGTAGAGGAGAATTGTTGGATTGTTGAACTGTTGAATTGTTGAATTGTTGAAGTGATTGTTTTTAGGTTAACAGCTGTTTAATTATCACGTTGGCGGAACATTTGGCATGTTTAGCCTTCTATCTGTGTAAATAGAATAACGCTAACTATATTTACACTAAAACAACAAAACAACTCCACAACTACACAAAAAACATCTCAACAATTCAACATCTCAACAATTCAACAACTCAACAATTCAACAATTCAACAACCAAAAATGCCTTCCATCGCTTTCATCACAGGTGCCAGCTCCGGTTTTGGAAAAGCTTGTGCCGTTAAATTTGCCAGCCACGGCTATGATCTGATCCTGAATGCACGGCGGGCGGATCGGTTGCTTGAATTAGCTAATGAGTTGGAGAAAAAATATAATATCGCAGTTTATCCCCTCCCATTTGATGTAAGGGATGAAAAAACGGTATTCGATTCAATCGGCAGTTTGCCTGCTCCCTGGAACCAGATCAACGTTCTGGTAAATAATGCCGGCCTCGCAGCAGGGCGCGACTATTTTGAAGAAGCCTCTGTTGACGACTGGAACCAAATGATCGATACTAATGTGAAGGGTTTTCTTTACGTAGCAAAAGCGGTGGCAAAGTGGATGGTTGATCATAAAAAAGGGCATATGATCAATATGGGAAGCGTTGCCGGGAAGCTGGTCTATGAAAAAGGCAATGTTTATTGCGCCACTAAATTCGCTGTGGATGCCTTGAGCCAGGCCATGCGCATCGACCTGCTGCGTCACGGGATTAAAGTAACTGCAATTCATCCCGGCGCTGCCGAAACGGAGTTTTCGCTGGTGCGATTTAAAGGGGACGCTGCCACAGCAGCATCAGTATACAACGGAATGAAACCGCTGACTGCCGAAGACGTAGCAGAGGTAGTTTATTACTGCACCACTCTTCCTGCACATGTATGCATCAATGACCTCGTGATCACGCCTACCCAGCAGGCCGACGGCATTTATATTCATCGGGAGCCTGCCTGATTACCTGCAGCCGACGATAAAATTGATTTGACGCAAGTTTTGCTGGTTCAATTTTTGACGTAAATTCCCATAGAAAATACCCGTGGCAACCTGATTTAATGAGCTGAAAATCTCAGGGTTCAGGTTTCCTCGTATATCTTTATAGCAGAATCCGTCATCCAATTGAAATCCATCATGAAAAGGCTAACCAATTTCCTCATTCTCCTGCTTTCCGGCATCCTGGCCCAAGCTCAGGACATTCGGCTGCAAACCTGCGACGATCAACTCATCAGCCGCCAGGTCGACAGCCTGAAAACGCTTTACTCCAGTCAGGGTTTCACATTGCTCCGCGAAGCATCTATTGCTATGGAGAGCGAATATGAAATGCCGGTGGTTATGCCCCTCACACAAGGTGCCTGGTATCAGTTTGTTTTTATTGGAGAATATTCATCGCGCCTGTACGAAGTGCGTATGTTTGACTGGAACGAAAAACAGGTAATTTTTCAGCAAAAAAGATGGGGTGACGTTGATGGTAATATTATTTCCTACACCTATAAGCCTCAGTTCTCCGAGTTTCATATGATGAAGCCGGTGCAGGTGAACAAAAAAAAGAAACGCAACCTTTGTGGTTACGTTATGCTATTTAAAAAAACCGAGGCTACACCGCAGGCTCCCTGATCAACTTCGTCCGATACCAATATAATGAAGACCCGCAGTCGAGATTTTTTCCCGATCCAGTTGATTGCGCCCGTCCAATACCCAACGTACCGAGCCCGCTGCCAGCTTTTCCCAATCAATCGCATTGTACATATCATGCATGGTAACCAGTATCACCGCTTCCGCTGTGGTTGAGTAAATATCTGTACAAGGCGTAAATCCCTTTTCTTCAATTTCATCGACCGTATAATAAGGATCGTGCAGCGTGATCTTCACGCCTTCGGCAGATAGTACGTTTCGGAGTGCATAAGAAACGCTAAGCGCATCCTCCTTAACCTGGGGGCGGAAGGCTAACCCAAGAATCAACACCTCCTTATGTTGCAGGTTCAGCTTCAACTGAGACCAGGCAAACTGCGCCATCGATTCATTGATGCGTCGGCCTTCAGCAGCCAACGAAAAGTTGAGTCCCGCTTCGCGAAAATTTTCCATCATGAAATAGGGATAAACAGGCGTACAATGTCCTCCCACTCCGATGCCTGGCTGTAACAAGGCTGCCTCCCTGTCGGCATTGATGAGGGGAATCAATTCAACCAGGTCGATTCCCAACGACTGTGCAAAAATGGCCAGCTGATTAGACAGGGCTATGTTAATATCGCGATAAACCATTCCGGCCAACTTTGTAAACTCGGCAGCCTCTACCGAGGGAAGAAGTACCAATTGCTCCTCCCGAAAAAAACGCCGGTAAATACTTAGAGCCTGCTTGCCGGCTGATTCAGTCAACCCGCCCAACACCCGGGGTATCTGCTGTAACTGCTGCAGCATAGTGCCGCTTTTGATCCGCTCAGGACTTGCAGCCAGGAAATAATCATGCTCATGAACCAATCCGGCATTCGACAAAACCAGCTGAATTTGCTTACGGCAGAAGCCCACCGGAACTGATGTTTCTACCAACAACAAGGTCTGATTCCGCAAAGCTGGCACTAGTTGCTCAACGCATTCTAAAAATGGCTCTTTATCTACCCTTTGAGCATCATTAACCAACAAAGGAATACATAATATGATCGCTTCAGATCCTGCAGCTTCGGCATATTCGGAGCTAAGTTGAAGCTGTCCGCTTTGCAATGCCTGTTGTATGATGGACTCCACGCCTGGTTCAACTGACTCATACCTTTCCCTGAAGCCGGCCATCATGAACCGATTTGAATCGATCGCGAGTACGCGCACGCCGGCCTCTAGCATATGAGCGGCCATAGCCTGGCCAATTTTCCCAAATCCAACAATGCTGATTTTCTGCATAGGCTATTCATTCAATCCACAAAAAAACTAAGGCGGACATTCCTGCGAATATCCGCCTTATTTTTTATATCTGGCGAAGATGTGTTGTTGAGTACTCTACACACCAAGGCTGCTTCTGAAAGTGCGGATTACTGTTTCTATATCCTCTGTTTTCATTGGTATGTACAAAGGAAGAATGATGCTGTTATCTGCGGCATCTTCTGACACAGGCATCGACAATCCCGCACATTCTTCCTTATAAGCAGTTTCGCGATGGGCGGTCATGATCCCTCTTCTGGTGGACACACCTGCATCAAGCATCTTTTGCATCAGATCGTTTCGTGAAACGGGGCAATCCTTCTTCAGATAGATGCTGAAAGACTGAAAATTGCTAAAGTAGCCCTCTGCCTCCTGAGGAATCCGGATAAAGGGAATATCGGCAAACGCTTCCTGGTAACGTTGGGCGATCTTGCGCCGTTCGGCTACAATCCAATCCAGTTTAGCGAGTTGTTGTATGCCTACCGCTGCCTGTATATCGGTCATTCGGTAGTTATAACCCACTTCCACATGGTCTTCAAACATCACCTTGTTCGATTCGTGCCTTACCCGGTCATTGATAGACATGCCATGCTGACGCAGCAGTTTGATTCGCTGGTAATAGGCTTCATTGTCGGTGGTTACAAAACCACCATCTCCGGTAGAAATCACTTTTCGGGGATGAAGCGAAAAACAAACCAGGCTGCTGTGGCTTCCGATCTTCTTACCCTTGTAAGACGAACCGGCCGCACAGGCGGCGTCTTCAATCAGGTGCAGATTATGTCTCTTAGCTAATGCAGCAAAGGCATCGATATCGGCAGGCATACCGATCTGGTGCACCAGCAAAATCGCTTTGGTTTTTTGAGTGATCCGGCGGGCCACATCGTCCACATCCAGATTGTAAGTGACAGGATTTACTTCCGCAAACACGGGTTTGGCACCAACATATTTGATTGAATTAGCGGTGGCAATATAGCTCATCGTTGGGCAGATCACCTCGTCGCCGGCCTTAATGCCAGCTACGATCATGGCCAGATGCAAAGCGGTGGTACAGTTTGAAACGGCTACTGCGTACTTCGCGCCTGTGTAGCTGGCAAACTTCTCTTCAAATTCTGCAACTCGTGGCCCCTGCGTGATCCACCCTGTTAAAATGGTGTCGTAGGCAGCTTGTGCATCTTCCGGAGTAAGGTAGGGTTTGGCTATGGGTATCATATATATCAGGCTGTTTTCAGTTTTGCAAAATACCAGGCACTTAATTCCTTCATGCCTTGTTCAAGGCTTACGGTAGGTGTAAACGAGAGAAGGTTTTTGGCCTTATCAATGTCGGCCAGCCTGCGGCTCACGGGATTAATGCTGTTCTCCTCACGAAACTCAGGCTCCAGTTTCGAATCGTTCACTTTCAACAGTACGTCCAGCAATTGCCTAAGGCTAGTTTCTTCACAGTTTCCAATGTTGAATGCCTCATCGCTTACATCCGATTGAAGAGCGGCGATGTTGGCACGCGCAATATCGCGCACGTAAACAAAATCCATGGTGGTAGAACCGTCGCCGTAAATAAGTGGATTGCGCCCGTCGCGGATACAATCAAGCCACTTGATCATCACTTCGGTATATTTTCCATCGGTATCCATACGTGGACCGTAAGCGTTGAAATAGCGAAGTGCAGCATAGTCGAGCCCGTACATGAATTTAAAACTGCGAAACAGTTGCTCACCCCAAAGCTTGGCTGCACCATAAAAGGTCTGATTGTTATAGGGATTGTCGGTTTCGGGTGTGGGGAAATGTTGGGCCAGACCGTACACGGATGCGCTGGAACTGTAAATCACTTTTTTCACCTTATGTTTTACTGCCAGTTGTGCTACATCGAAGGTAGCGCGCAGCATTACTTCAAATCCTTCGGCCGGATTAGCTGCGCAGGCATTGATACGGAGCGCAGCCATATGGAAAATATAATCGCAACCCTGTACGCAACGCTCGAGTAATGCTGTATCACGAATATCACCCTGATGAAATTCCACGACTGGGTTGTCGGCAAACGACTTCATATTTTCCCGGCTACCGCGGATAAAATTGTCGATAATGACAATTTTTGCCGGCTGCAACGGCAACAGTTCTTCTACTACATAAGACCCGATGAAACCGGCACCGCCGGTGACCAGGATCGTACTCCCTTTTACTTTATTGTGCATGTTGTGTGCTATTAAAGCTTAATAATAAAATACCGGATATAATTAAGGCAAAGCCTATGAAAGAAATATAGTTTAATGAATCCTTGAAAATAAAATAGCCCGCCACTACGGTCAACACGAAGTTGATACCCGCTGAAACGGGGATGACGAAAGTAAAATTGGCCAGCGACAACGCTTTAAAAATGACCAGCATCGACAGGAAGATCAGCGCAAAGGCAGCAATCACCTGCGGTTCAAATAGCAGCCGCATCCAGTCGCCCACAGCAGTGAGCGATCTCCCTTTCAGTTTCCACTTAATCAGGGCTGCACCACTCACATTTAATATGGCATACAACAGGCAAAATAATACCGCCTTCATCATTCGTTCAGGTTTTTGATTTCGTCAACAATAAATACCTGCCGCTTGCGACTTGCGTCGAGTGTACGCCATAAATACTCTGCAATAATGCCGAGTGAAATGTTAGTGATACCAAAGCCGATCATCAGAATCGACATCAACGCCGGCCAGCCGGCTGCCAGATCCTGAAAGAAAATTTTGCGCACCACGATATAGAGTGTCCAAATGATACCGACAAAGAAAAATACGATCCCCACAATGGTCACAAAACGGATGGGAGCATAGGAAAAGGCAACAAATGAATCGATGAACAGCTTTATTTTTTTGGAAAGCGTCCATTTACTCACACCAGTTTGCCGCTCGCGCTTCTTGTAGGAAATGGACTCCTGGCGAAATCCCATACCAAGTATTTGAAGAAATATGGAAGAGTTAGCTTCCACATTTTTGTTCACTTCTTTCGCCACTTTCCGGTTAAACATCACAATATCGAAACCTTTTTCAGGAAAATTCCTGAAGGCGAATTTCTTCATCAGGTATGCATAGAAGCGGGAAAAAGCCTTTTCGCTCCACGACACTTTGGTACTTTCGCGGTGCGCCCAAACTATGTCGGCGCCCTGCTCCATTTTCTCCTTCATGGTCAGGACCAGTTCTAACGGATCCTGGAGGTCGGCATAGTTAAAACAGATCGTTTCACCCGAAGCCTCAGCTATACCAGCACGCAATGCAGCATGTGAGCCGAAATTGCGCGAAAAACTGATCAGTTTTGCCTGATAGCTCGTATGCTTCATAGACGACAAACGCTCTACCGACTGATCACGTGAACCATCGTTCACAAAAATCACTTCAGCCCGCAACGGGTGTTGCGCAAAGAATGCATTCAGGCTGTCGACCAGAAACGGAATGCCATCATATTCATTAAAGATGGGTATGATGACCGAAACCTGTATGGATGTATTTTCCGACATAGTCATGTTTTAAAACGAACCCGGATGCTCTTAATAAAATCAGTAGGAGCCACCAGGTTGCCATTCACCTCAATTTCTTCGAGTTCCACCATTGCGTCTGTACAGGCAACCAACACCGTTCCCGCCGCCTTTCTTATCTCTACTACATGACCGGGAATGGCAAGAAACGGACTTTCGGGCATCCAGACCTTTGCCTTCCAGATGGTAATTTTTTCGTCGTTCAGGAAACTATATGCCCCCAGGTAGGGATGCGACGAAGCGCGAACCAGCCTAACTACCTGTTCAGCCGGCAGATGCCAGTTGACGCGCCCATCTTCAGGCAGGCGGGGGTAACAACGAAGCCCTTGTACAGAACCTTTCAACTCACACGCCTGAGGGTCGTTCCAAACCCGGTCAAGAGCCTGCCTGTATAGTTCGGGAGCCAGTTTTTCTGCCTCAGCAAGTATATCGGCTATATAAGACTCGTTCTGGATCGGAATTGATTTTCGCGAGATGATATCACCGGCATCGAGCACCGGATCCATTTTATGGATATTCCCGTTTATATAACGCTCGCCATTGATGATACTCCAGTTTACCGTTGCATTACCTTTATAATCGGGTAGGTTGCCAAGGTGAAAATTCAGAATTCCGCATTCGAACCGATCAAGCATCCTGGGCTGAATGGTATATTTCCAGTTGGCGCTTATGGCAGCGCGCACCTGGTATTTTTCAAGTATCGACAACAACTCTGGTTGCTCAAGCGATCTGATGATGAAAAAAGCTGCACCAATTTCGTTCGCAAGCTTTTCAAAATCCTGGTGCTTGATATCGTATTCCTCATAAGCTTCTTCGGTCACAATGGCACGAACGGTATAACCGTTTGCTGTTACGTGTTTAATTCCATCATACAGGTATCGCGACCGGCCTATGGCAATTATATTTTTCTCTGCTGTCATATCAGTTCTACAATCGGTAAATTTTTATAAAAATGCTGTCCGGTCACCAGTGCTTCAGCGGCCTTCAACCCTCCGGCCTGTAAGCGGATAATGGGATCATTACCCACTGCAGATGGCAGTATACCCATATGGCCGCTGTGTACATGTTCAGGAAAATAACGTATACCTGCCTGTTTCAGCGCTTCGGTATTTACATCACCGGCATATCTCAACACAAATGGATCATCCAGCTGCTTCTTCAATGAATCGACCATCAACGGTCCGGCTTTATCGATCCATACCTGATCAAACGGATAGGCGGTAAACACAACTGCTTCGGCATCGCGAAACTCGGCGGGGATTCTGATTTCAGGAAACCCTCCTATCCACCGTATGTTATCCGACAACTCGTATTTGTCGCGATTCTCCTCTTTGTCTATAATAGCGAGCATCTCGCAGTTGCGGGCAATGACCTTGGCCATATACGGTCCAAAATCATTGTTACAAAGCAGAATGAATTTATTTTTGTACGGGCAGGTGCCTGCGTCAAAAATCTGACGCACGGCCATATCACCGAGATAATTGAACACATCAATATCCGGATGCCGCTCATTGGTTGCGCCAAGTTTGAAACCACGTTCGCGAATATAAGCTGCATCCATGTCGGCATCGCGCCACTCCCAGGCTTCGTACATCAAAGGGATCACAAGTCCATCTTTCGCATGTTGCAATTTTTCCCGATCCAGCGGACGCAGATGACCCGAGTTCGTGATAATGTCGGCCGAAGCAATAATATCGGGCGTAATTTCGGTGATCAGATTCACTTCTACTCCGGCTTCTGCAGCTAGCTGGCGAGTGGCTTCAAATACCTGTTCTACCGTGCCATATCTTGTGGTGCGCGAATAGGCAAATACCCTGGCTCCTGCCAGTGCAGCCAGCACGGGTGTAACCACATAGGGTCCTGAAGCGGCTTCGGTTAGTACCGTTAAACCCGACAAACGAAGATCAAGTTCCTTTACCCTTTTCTTAAGTTTAGCAGCCAGCATATTAGTATTGATTGATCACTTCGATTACCTTACTCACTTCTTCATCAGTCAACTCAGCGTACATAGGCAATGAAAGGCAATGGCTGGCCAGGTATTCTGAATTGGGACAATCGCCAGGCTTATAGCCCAGGTGAGCATATGCTTTTTGCAGGTGGCAGGGCACCGGATAGTGCAGGCCCGGGAAAATATTGTTGTCGTTCAGGTATTTGATCATCCCGTCTCTATCTTCTGTGGTGATAACAAACAGGTGAAAAATCGACTCCGTACCTTCCGGCTGAGCCTGCATTTTGATCTTATCGTTTTTGATCTCCGCCAGATAGCGGTCCGCAATCACCCGACGACGTTCGTTCCACGAAGGGAGATACTTGAGTTTTACGGAAAGTGACCCTGCTTCCAAACCACCCATGCGCATGTTAAAACCGAGTTCATCATGGTAATACCTTACAGTCATACCATGGCTGCGTAAACTTTGCAGATGCTTGTTGTATGATTCGTTGTTAGTTGTAATACCGCCAGCTTCGCCACAGGCTCCCAGGTTTTTTCCGGGATAAAAACTGAAACAGGCCATTTCACCAAACCCACCTACCGGACGACCTTTGTAACGAGCTCCCTGCGCCTGCGCAGCATCTTCAATCAAAAAGAGTTGGTGTTTATCGCAAATAGCTTTGATGGCGTCAATATCAAAAGGCTGGCCATATAAATGCACACCGGCAATCGCCTTTGTACGTGGAGTGATGGCTGCTTCGGCTTTTGCCGGATCAATTTCCCAGGTATCTGGCAAACAGTCTACAAATACAGGTGTGGCACCCACGTACGACACACCCCAGGCCGTGGCGATAAATGTGTTCGCTGGTACAATTACCTCATCACCGGTACCGATGCCCAATGCAAGCATGGCCAGATGAAGAGCCGATGTACCGTTGTTAACGCCAATTGCGAAGCGGGTATCGCAAAAGCGGGCAAAATCTTTTTCAAACGATTCTACAAATGAACCTCCGGAAAAAGCAGTGTTCTCATATACTTTTTCAAAAACGCTGAATACTTCTTCCTTTATTTGCTGATGCTGACCTTTCAGGTCGAGGCAGTTAATCTTGTGACTCATGGTGGAGCGGGTTATTCGGGAATTAAATAGTTTTAATAGGTTTTGCGGGATTGCCGGCTACAATGGTATTAGGCGGAACATCGCGTGTAACAACGGCGCCAGCGCCGATCATCGAATTTTCGCCAATGGTGATGCCACATAAAATAGTAGCGTTACTTCCGATAGAAGCTCCTTTTTTTACAAAGGTTTCAATACATTTCCAGTCGGCATCGGTTTGCAGACTGCCATCGGGATTGGTGGCGCGGGGAAACAAATCGTTAGTGAACATTACACCGTGGCCAACAAACACATTATCCTCAATGTGCACACCTTCACAAATAAATGTATGGCTCGAGATTTTGCAGTTAGCGCCAATGGTAACGCCTTTCTGTATTTCTACAAAAGCTCCCACCTTGCTGTTATCGCCGATCTCACAACCGTAGGCGTTTACAAAGCTGAAGATGCGTACATTGGCACCAAGCTTCACATTGTTGAGGCTCTGCCGATCGTTATTTATAGTAACTGTTTCCATCTTATCTAGATTTTTACTTCTTTACCGTTTTCTTTGATTGATTTCTGCGAAGCTTCGAGTATACGCACTACCTGCATCCCCAAATGTGCATTTGCCAGGGGAAGGCGTTTTTCCTGTATGGACCCAATGAAGTCGGCAGCTACACCTGCAAGTGCTTCCCGTGTTGAAAGTTTCGGAATATAAACGTCACCCGTCCGGTAATCAACCATGATCCTGGTTTTATCCTGATCTGTTTTATGATCATAACCGGTATCGTAAACACGCACTTTTTCAGAAGGCTCCAGATCGTTATACACGATCATTTTTTTATCGCCACCAATCAATGTCTGGCGCACTTTCACGGGTGAAGTCCAGGAGCAGTTGAAATGTGCGATAAAATCGGATTGATAGTTCACCGTCATGTAGGCGATGTTCTCGATATTGTTGCGTGTATGTGAAATACCTGTGGCATTGATGCTTACCGGCATTTCAGTAACCAGATAAGTCAGTATCGAGATATCGTGAGGCGCCAGATCCCACAGCACGTTTACGTCGGGCTGAAACAATCCGAGGTTGATACGAGAGGAGTCGAAATATCTGGGAGCTCCAACCGCACCTGAATCGATTAGTTCTTTCATTTTCATGACTGCACCAGTGTAAAGAAAGGTATGGTCAGCCATCAGGATCAATCCTTTTTGTTCTGCCAGTTCAATCAACTCTTCTGCCTCTGCTACGGAAGCAGTCATCGGCTTTTCGATCAACACGTGTTTGCCCTTCAGCAGCGCTTTTTTCGCCAGCGCGAAATGGGTGAATACAGGTGTGGCGATCACAACCGCATCAATAGACGGATCGTTGATAATATCATCACCCGCGGCTATGCCCTGTATACCGGGAAAAGTTTTTGCCAGTACGGCCAATCGTTCGGGCCTTCCATCGGCCACCGCTTTTACAGTGCAGTCTGGTGTGTTGAAGAAGTTACGTACAATATTAGGCCCCCAGTATCCATAGCCTATCACACCAATAGAAATGTTTGCCATTTGAAGTTTCGGTTATATCAGTTTAAATAGTTACGGTTCGTAAGGAAACCGGCAGGCACAGGCGTTCATCGCGCCAGTAGCAACTGGTTTCTGGTGGTTGTATCCGGGAAAATTGGATGTAAATAGGGATTAACCAGCGGAATAAGTCATAAGGATTATTGGTACGGAAAAAATCTGCGGTGTTTTATAAGAAATCGGAATTTAAAAAACAGAGCGTGAATCGCTCGCTTGCCGCCAATCAGATGAAGTTCAATGCTTTAAGCACTGTGGGTCAAAAGTATAAAAAAAAAATCTTGAATCCTACTATTTTGGTACGAATTAGAGAAAAATAATGCAGGAAGCGCCCGCCGGGGCGAAAGAGGTCAATTTTTGCCAAAAAAATTCCGATTGCCGCTATATATTTAGCGCCAGGAACCAAACTAACAAAGCAACACCTGTCATGCAACCATCCTATAAATTTTCTTTCAGCAGCCTGTTCGAACGGATGTCGCCGGGCGTATTTTTTTTGCTGATATTTCTGTATAACCTTGCCATGACCTTCCAGGGGCTGGACCTCTCCGACGAAGGGTTCAATACGGTTTTTTATCATAATATCTACCGTAATCCGGAGTCTGTTCAGTATTCGTTCATGTTTTGGCTGACCGGAGTAGTGGGCGGAGCTTTCGACTATCTGTTTCCCAGTTGGGGACTCTGGGGCCTACGGATGTTTGGTGCCATAGTCATCACCGCTACCTGCTACCTCAGTTACAGGCTTCTCAGGCCCTACCTGCAAAAAGGTACGCTGATGCTGGGTCTCTTATTCACCGTGCTTGTTATTGCCAACAACATACGCATCTTCCATTACAATTATCTGTGCATGTTCCTTTACATGCTCTGCGCCACTTTTTTGCTAAAAGGACTGACACGCAATAAGGCCTGGTTCATTGTACTGGCAGGTGCCATGGTTGCGCTCGAAGCACTTGCACGTATACCAAGTCTGGTCAATCTGGGCCTGGCTGTAGCGATTATTTATTACGGTCTGCTACACGGCTATAGTTGGAAAAAACAAGCCACGCAGGTGCTACTGTATGGATTCGGATTTGTGGCGGGACTTGGAGCCATGGTCCTTTTCATGAAGCTTACCAACCAGCTCGACACTTACCTCGGAGCCGTGAAGCTGGTAATGGAAATGGGCAGCGGCGGTGCCAGTAGTCATTACGGCCTGGGCAAACTAATTAAACAGTTCTTTGTGTTATACGGTTCGGCGGTAAAACACGGGCTGTTGATAGGACTTCCGGTCCTGGCTTGTGCATTCGCCTGCAATCTGATAAGCTACCGACCGGCGATTCGACCACTGGTTGTTCGAGTGTTGACCGGCCTTTTGCTGGTACTGTTTGTGGCGCTGGTAGTTACCAATACCATCAATCATATTATTATGGTGTTCCTGCTGGCTGATCTGGCCATGCTGGCAGCGCTGTTTATATTCACTACCGGCAAGAACAAAGAGTTGCAGGTTCTTACATTGATGGGGCTCTACATCATTTTAACTTATCCACTCGGAAGCTCCGATGGAATTTACACCGTAGGCATTTACACGCTCTGGATTGGCGTGCCTATTGCAGTCGATTATTTTGGCCGCTGGAGCAATCTTGAAAGTGACTGGAAATTGCAGGGACCGCAGCCCGGTTGGTCGTTCAAATTATTTTTAAATAGAAGCCAGTTGCAACTGATTGCACGCCTGGCTGTGCCATTAATACTCTTTGCCTTGCTTTATCAGGCATATTATTATCCCTTCTTCGACACCAATGACCGCGTTAGAATGACCCACCAGGTGAATAACAAGTATATGCGCGGCGTATTCACTACTAAAGAAAGAGCAGAATCAATTAATCAATTGCTACAGGAAACAAAAAATTATATTCAGCCGGGCGACGCGGTATTGGTCTACCATTCCGTGCCCATGATTCACTACATGACTGATACCAAGCCCTATTTGCGAAATGCGATGCCCTGGCTATATGAGGGAAGTTTTTTTGCCAATGAACTTAACAGCACAGCCGAACAAACAGGCAAACTGCCGGTGATCATTCGCCAATTACTCAAAACTGTTGACGATGCCGCTAACTGGCCCGATCCTCCTGCTAAATTTGACGACAACTGGGCGAATATCAATCGGGGCCGCGACGAAGCTCTCGATGCCTTTATCAAAAAATATCAGTACAGGGAAGTTTGGACCAATCAGGTGTTCTCGATTTTGATTCCTTCGAAGAATGAATGAGTGCACCGGCTAAACAACTAAGCAACGCCAACAACCCTGCCTGCCGGTTTACCTCCCGCAGGGAGGCAGGCAGGTCAACAACTCAACAACTAAACAACTCAACAACTAAACTTTCTACTGTGCCAGGGAGATATCTATCTGCAAACCTCCACGGGTGTTGGTAATGGGGAACGCATTACTGATCTTGGGAATGGTGCGCGTTTGATCAAAATAAAGGGTCATACGAACGCGCTGGCTGAGTACATATTGAATCTGCGGTTGTATCCTGATCACTTTTTGCCCTGCAGTACCAAAGGAAGTGCCCTGATCCAGCTTACTATTTGCAGTGGCATCATCCCGCAAACTAAAGTCCATACGGAAAGTCATATCGTTGCTCATGCGCTGACCATTTTTACCGAGTTTAATATTTCGAAACAGTGGCATGTTGCGTTTGGTAAAATTAAATCCAAACGTAAACTCGGTTGATCGGTTTTCCGCAAGTTGGTAATCGATCAGGCTCAGACTGAGTGTGCGTGATTTGCGGAATTCGAAGCGCGTGCTAAGCTGGTTGGTAAATGTCATGTCGAGCTCTATCACCGGATCAAAAGCCTCCTGAATAGTTAAGTTAGGCACCAGAAAATAAGGAATATAATTTCCCGTGAGCGTATCACGGAAGTACGGATAGCCAATACGATTGGGGTCGGCAAACAACAACGCTGAATTGAAGCTATTCATGCTAAGCGTGCTATGATAACCGTGTCGGATGGTTACGTTGCTGAAAATCTTTTCAAGACCCGGTATACGGGAGAGACCGGTATAAGTGAGCGACCAGTTTGGTTTGGGCAACAATCCCCGGAATGGATTAGACTGAATATTGGGATTGCTGTTTTTAAACAGACTTACTTTCGAAGGATCTTTTCCGGTGTATGCTGCCAGGAAGGAAGGAATTACTACTTCCTGCGCATATCGTCCATAGCCCAGGTAATACTCGGGATCATCAGGATCAAGCTGCTGCCCCTGATAGCCATTCAATTTGGCCAGCCGGTCAGAAAGTATTGCCCGATTGGCTTCAAACTCCTTGAAAGTGGCCGACACCTGGTTAGGATCAAACTTGCCAAATAGCGTCTGGTATGAAATATAGCTGATACTGAAACTACCTGCTGTATATGGGTTGAAGCGGGCAAGCCCAGCATTTCCTGTGGTATCCTTATAAAGTTCAGAATACTGTTTGCTGAATGTTTTGTCAAGGTTTACATCCACGATCAGATCACGTACCGGATTCAATTGAGCAGTTACTGTGAGGCGTTCGTTATAGCGTTGTTGAATCATGGCCGATACCAGCGAATCGCGCGACAATAGTCCTTTCGAACCAAAACGATTGATCCACGATGTGTCGGGCTGATACCCGAAAATAAATCCAAGACCAGGTTCACGACTTTTCCAGTTATTTCCCAGCAACACCGTGCTGTCCATATAACCCGGCAGCATGGTACCAAAATCCTGCGAATAGTCAATACCTACTCTTTTCAATGATGTTGCCAGTCCGAGGAATGCCTTCACGCCACCGTTCAGCTCGGGCACCTGGTTGTTACGCTGCTGGCGCAGGCGGCGGCGTTCTTCTCTTTTACGCTTCCGTTCGGCTTTGCGATACTGGCGCTTTTCCTTTGCAGTCATCTTGGCCCATACGCTATCGGCAATAACCGGTGCGAGATTTTTGCCCGACGTAGTATCGCGTTGGTTGGCATTAGGACGTTGATTATTGGCACGAGGTGCACCCGAAGTTGGTGCACTCGATACCGCGCGCAGGAACCTCGATTTATTGTAAAGCTGATCGAAATTCAACACAGCATTCACGTTGCGGCTCTGTGTATTCGAAAGTGTATTGCCCAGGCTTCGGGCAAGCAGCGAAGCAGCCATCCAGTTGTACTTGGTACTGTAGGAGGCGCGCATACTGGTCCAGTCGAGGAAGGGGAACTTCTGCGTTGGCACGGTATACGACAAACCAGCTTCCTGATTAAACTGTGTATTTCTTCCGCCCTTAAACAGATTACTCCTTACCGAATCTTTTTTAGCTTCTGTATCAATCCGTCCAAACGGTTCGTCGATGCGGGCATTGTTGGTAGCTGAGTAATCGAGCGTCAACGATTTCGTCAGGTTCCATTGCAGAATATAAACGCGGTCGAAGGTAAAGTACTTGTCGTAGGTCTCAGGAATTTTATACGGCCCACCACCAACGTTGCGTGGACGGATTGCTCCAAACTGTCGGAATACATCGGCACGGAACGACAATTGCGAAGGAACATAGTTGATATTAAAATCCTTGATCCAGGTCAGCCATTTCGACTGCGATTTAATGAGCCGCTTGAATGGCTCTAAATACTTCGGCTCCGGAGTATAGTTATAAGCAATTGCTCCGCGCGTGCGCCGCATTTCATACAACTCAATCAGTGGGTTATGCTGCTTTGTTTCAATGTATGAATAATTGAAGTCAAAATTGGTCAGGCTCCATATCTTAGGCTTCTTTCCATCCGTTTTCAGTTTTTTGACATTAGTGAAATTGATGGTTCGAATCGTTGTAATATCCTGCGCGTCATTTCGTATCGAATCTTTATCGGCCGGATTAGCGCTTTCGAGTTTATCATTCAGTCGAATATCGAGATCGTACGGATCGTATTCAGGCGTGCTGGTGATGCGGCTGATGCCTGCATATACCGGAATTTGAACTCCCAGCTGACGTGGTAATAATTTACCGGCATCTATATTGGCCGAAATATCAAATGTGTAGAGATCCTCCCTGGATCGATCGTTGACTCTTTGCTCAAGCGTACCGAATCCGCGTGTCTTTGCCGTTCCCGACAACGTGATGGTGCCCAGGTCAGCCAGATTGAGATCTACACGTCCCAGGGCCGCCCATCCTCCCTTCTCATCGAGATTCGAAAAACGAAGCTCATTAAACCAAACTTCGGCGCAGGCCGGTTCGGCAGTATTGTTTTGTACCGATAGCAACATGCCCCTCACTTCACCCAGATTTGGATTACCAATTACGCCAAAGCTTCGACCATTTGGTAGTTGCTCACTGTAGTATAGCGAGGACGCCCATCCCGAATTATTGCGTCGCGATTTCAATTTAGTAAGTTCCGACAGATCGAAATCAAGATTGTTCTCCTCTGGCCAGATCAACAGACTATCGCGCACGCCCCAATTGGTTTTCTTCAACGGAATGCGAACTTCATAGTAGTTGCCCTGAAAATCATTCCCGATCCGGATCACTGCCGTAAGTCCATAATCCTGTAATGCACCGTCGCTTCCGCGGCCTTCCGCATGAATAAACATTCTCAATTTACCGTACTGCCGCATATCGAGGTTCATGGTCTTAAACACACCTCTTGACTCACCGAATGGCAAACCGCAGGTTTGTACACTCAGTGCCTGTTCGTTCAGGTATAACTGCACGTTGTTATTGCTAAGTTGCTGCTGGCGATCAATACCAGGAGGCATTACATAGTTAACAGGTGTACGCTGGTCGTTTTCTTCCAGGTTTACCGCCAGCGTATTGAACTCTACCGGATCGTTGGCCGGCAGGTTCGTATAAGTACCGGTAGTATCTATTTCATACTGAAATTTCCGCCACTGGTTACGAATCAACTCCAGTTTTCCAAAGCGCATCACTACGGAATCTTCAAAACCGGTTACATACATCCGAATGAAGCGGATCGATTTAAAGTCGGGAATATTGCCCACTTTGCTGGTGAACTCCGAAACCGGAATCCGGAACAGATACCAGCGCTCCATTCGTTGGGTACCATTGGCCAGCGACACATCTACCGACCTAACATCGGTGATATAATTCGTGCCGGTCATCATGTTTGGCTGAATGTCGACCTCGTACTCGAAATATTCCTCTACTTCATTGAGTGTGTTGTCACGGTTCAATTCTTCGCCATCGGGATATTGAGTAAAGGCGTTTACAAACTGGCTGTTATTGTTGCTAACAGGTGAGTTGCCATGAGGGTTGTTGATGTCTTTGTAACGGCCGAGGATACCTACATTGGCAGCATCGTAGCTGGCATCGCGATAAGGCTTAAAGTTATCGGCTGAGGGATCATTCTGTGCACGCACTGCAGCTGCAGGAGCAACAACTGTTAGTCCAGCCAGGTAGCTGGCAAATTTTGATCGTTCTTCTTCATCGGTAAGTCCGTCAAAGCCCACGTCCTGAAATTCGCGGTCGTTGGGATCGTTGCTGAAGGCATTTGTTACCTGCAGCGGATTGGATGGCACTTTTCCCCAAACGGTCGTATTGTCTACAGGAGTGTTGATGGTCGGAGTCGGCAAACCATTTTCGTACTGGCGCTTCCCATCTTTTAATACATCCTCCGAAATATTGCCAAGGTTGAAATATAATTTTCCACCCGAGCTACCATTGTTGAGGATGAAAGGGTCCATCATCCAGAACTCAATGTATTCAACGTTGCCGGTTTCAAAATCGATCTGATCAATATTTCGCATAATGCCACCCCAGCTTTGCTGACGGTTTGTTAAATGACCGTTGGCATCGATACGACCTGCCCTGTTTTCAAAATTATACGGGCCTTTATCGCGCGGATAAAATGCAAGATCGAATGTAGTCAGCAAACCCTGACCAAAATCAAGGGAGCGCTGAGGGAAAATTTCCCGCTGTAATACCTGACGTACTTCGGGTTTAGAAAGTTCTTCCAGGTTTCCTCGTAGCGGGTTGTTGGTATTGCTTTTTTCCTGCAGTACGGGTTCAATATTGTACCAGGCAATTTTTGCGCGGTTATAGCCACTTGCCAGATCGTTGTTCAAGCCTGATTCCGGAAAACGCTGCGGTACACTTGCCAGCGTCCAGTTAATCAATGGAAAACGAAGATCAATTGCTGCCCGGGTCCCCTCGAAATCGTCGATGTACATCACACCTTCGTTACCACGTCCAATTTGCGGGGCATGGCCCGGCTTCAATACGGCCACTTCGCCATAGGCTTTGATGCTCGACATTGTCTTGGTACTATACCATGGTAGTTTGTCAAGCCATTTGGTCAGACGGGGAAAATCGCTGTGATAGTCCACATCCAGGCCGTACATTGTATTTCGAACAGGATCTTCGCCGTAGGATTGCTTAATGAAAAATGGGCGCTCACCCAGGCGGGCGATGGTTCCACCAATTGCCAGCTTTTCGCTTGCAAGATAGTCAACCCGCAGACCCATGAAATTTTTCTGTTGAATACCAAATGTGTTCTGGTTTTCGTAGCTGATATTTACCGGAACACCGGAATTCAAAATCGACTGGTTGATGACCCTTAAAGTTCCCAGGTCATAGTTGATGTCGTAGTCAATACCTTCCTGTAAGGTCTGGCCGCCGGCAGTCACGGTTACTGAGCCTCTGGGAATATTATAACCAAGTTGATAATCGCCGGAGCCGGAAGAACTGCTACGCGATTTACCCGAGAGCTTGAAGCGGTTCAGGTTGGCATAGGTCTGTGCGATAGCCTTGATGGTATCGTACAATGGATAATAAATATACTTGTCTCTTTCCGCCTGCGTGGGATATACATATTCAAGATCGCGCCCAAAGGGCTCCAGTACAGGGAATATAATCCGGCTCATGCTGGAGATAACGGTGAATCCTTCCAGAAAATCGAACACACCATCGGGCTGAGGATCGTTCTGATTATTTAATCGGTCCAGATTCAACAGCGTGATCAATGGAACACCCTGGTATGGCGCAGCCACATCGGCTGGAGGCAGGTATCGCTTTTCGCCCAGGCTCGGTTCTTCGTACAGGATATCGAGTTTAAAATCGGTACGATCCAGCTGACCATAACCAACAGAATACACATTTTTCATCATGAGATCCCATATCGGCAGGTTGGTTCGTTGCGAAGTTGCTTTCAGCAATTTCAGGAACAGCACCCGCTGGGTGGTACCACTGGTGTCGGGCGGAACATCCTGCGAAAATTCACCTACCTGGTACACCCGGCCGTTGTAGGTATATTGAAATGCAATGCCCAGCACTTCGTCGGGCTGTAGTGGTTGATTTAGAGAAATAAACCCGATCTGCGGATTAAAATAATAATCGCTGGGCTGCAGTTTGCGTGCAAAGGTTTTTTCAAAGTCCTGTACTGGTGTCAAACCATTGCCGGTCAGAAAACTTTGTATAGTGCTGGAGTTCCGGTTACCGCCGGGCCCGGTCAACAGATTGTAGAGTCCATTCACATTGTTGTCGGGCAGCGCATTTGGATTACCCGGTCCACCCCAGGGGCCGAAAGGAGCGCCCTCACCCAGATCCATCAGTGCCACAATATCGCGTGTATCGGTGGTGGCTCCGGTGCGGTTGGTTACCCAGACTTCAACCCGAAGAACTCGAACAGGTGAATTGACGATCGGCAATTGTGCCATCGCCGTATTATACTGATTGCGGAAATATTGCGACATCAGGAAGTGGCGGTTCTCTTCGTATTCATCCGCCTTTAGGCGAAAACTCTGAGTAGAAGCTCCTCCTTCCAGTCCCGCCGTTTGTCGTTGGCCGCGCTGATTGGCGAGCACACCCGTTACAAACCACTTTCCAAATTGTAATTGTGTCTTTACACCAAAAAGAGTGTTGACGCTTGGAATCAATGTGCTTTTGGTGGTGAAATTGATAGTCCCCAGCTGAAACTGCTTAAGAATTTCGTCGTCTTTTCCAATGTAGTTGAGGTTAAGCTGGTTCTCAAACTCGAAATTGGAAAGGGTATTGTAGTTGATCGGCAGGGTCAGTTTATCACCAATTTTCGCATCCACCTGCATGCGGGCATTCATGTTGAAATCGAGCCCTCCAAATCGACGTGCCCTTTCAGGCAGAGTAGGGTTTTTGATATTCTGCCCCATATACCCTGCCAGCAATTGTACTTCACCTGAGGGTCGAATGTCCACTTTACCTACACCCACCACGCGGTTAAACCAGCTCCGTGATGTTTGAAATTCCGGCTTGAAGTTGCGCCGATTCATTTCGGTCAGTAAAGAAGCCCTTTTCCGAAAATATTCAGTTTCATCTCTACGTCCCTGAAGGCGCAAAAATTCGTCGCGGGAAAAAGAAACAGGTGTCCGGTAGTATTTGTCGCCTATTTTTTCGGTGATGAAATATTCACCGGTGCGAGGGTCGTATTCAACATTTTTTTTGATGAACGCGGTATCGCGGAGGTCAAAGCTGTTGCGGTTGGGGTTGCTGTAAGGGTCTGCATACCGGTCGTAAATAGGATATCGCAATGTATCGGGCCGGGTAGTATCGGCCGCGGGCGAGCCCTGATGCCAGCCCGCTCCCGGACGCGCCATGGCACCGGTGGGCATAAACCATACGATAGCCGCTACTACCGTAGTACGGAAGATATTTGCAAGTCTGCAATTCAATGTGTTCTCAGGATCAATTAGTTCCAGAAATAGGCTATCAAAGGATACGGAGGGACTTCTTAATCAGCTCTTCCACCTTCAGCTCCGGTTCTGCCTGCAAGGCCTTTTTAATAGCCTGCTCCGCGGCCGTGCGATTTATTCCCAACGCCGTCAGAGCATTTAACGCATCTTGTTGCAAACTATTGTTTTTCAGAGGGGAAATATTTACTTCTGGACTCATTTTTCCCAGCTTATCGCGAAGCTCCAGCAGGATTCGTTCAGCGGTTTTCCTGCCAATGCCTTTGATCGATTCGAGTGTTTTCACATCGCCCGACTGAATAGCACGTGCCAGTTCCTCGGGCTTCATGTAGGAAAGCATCACCCTTGCGGTGCTGGCACCAATGCCGGATACACCGAGTAACAACTGGAACATTTCCTTTTCAACAACATCAAAAAAACCATATAGGAGATGGGCATCCTCCCTTACAATCAACACCGTATACAATAACCCTTTGTCGAGCGACTGCAGATGACCGTAGGTGTGCAAACTGATATGCACCTCATAAGCCACGCCGTTTACATCCACATGTACCAGTGCGGGAGTCTTATAAACAAATTCGCCTTTGAGATACGCTATCATGTTGAATTGTTGAGGTGTTGAATTGTTTAGTTGTTTGGTTGCTTAGTCGTTTAGTTGTTTGGTTGTTTAGTCGTTTAGTTGTTTATGTGTTTAATTGTTTATGGGTTGGGTGGTTAGCTGTTGGGCTGTCACTTCAGAGCCTGTTCGAGATCGTTCATGATATCTTCAGCCTGCTCAATGCCCACATTCATTCTGATCAGGCCATCGGTAATGCCGTATTTTTCCCGCAATTCTTTTGGCACGCCGTAGTGCGTCATCGATGCCGGATGCGACAATAATGTGTCGCAGGTGCCGAGTGATACGGTACGGACACACATTTGCAGCCGGTTCATAAATGCCACTCCCGCTTCAAGACCACCCTTCAGTTCAAAGCTAAGCATAGCTCCGGCATGACGCATTTGCTTTTTGGCCAGTTCATAATCCGGGTGAGAGGCCAAACCAGTATAATTTACCCTTGCCACCGCAGGATCTGTTTCAAGAAAGGAAGCTATTCGAACTGCGTTCGCACAATGCCGCTCCATTCGAAGCTCCAGTGTCTTTATGCCGTTGATCAATAAAAAAGCATCAAATCCATTGCTATTTCCTCCCAGTAAGCGATGCACTTTTGTCATCCTTGTGTTCATCCATTCCAGATCGCGACCCAACACAATACCACCAATAGCGGTACCATGTCCATTCAAAAACTTAGTGGTGCTATGAACTACAAAATCAACGCCGTATTTGAAGGGCTGCTGCAGGTAAGGAGTGGCGAAGGTATTGTCGCAAACCACCAATATCCCTTTACGCTTCGCGATGGATGTCAGCACTTCAATATCCACACATTGAATGGTCGGATTAGCAGGCGTTTCGATATAAAGCAGGCGTATCGAAGAATCCTTGTTCAGAATTTCTTCAGCATTATTTGGGTCGCGGAGGTCGGCAATAACGCCTTCAATGCCCAGCGGAGGTAATACCCGGTGCAACAATTCCTCGGTGCCGCCATAGAGGGAAAAATGAGTCAGAATCTTGTCACCACTTTTCAAAGCCGCCAGCAGTAAACTGCTAATGGCTGCCATTCCCGATGCATGCAGTATTCCTTTCACCGGAAAATCGAGACCCAGGGTTTCGAGCGCAGCAATTTTTTCCTCAGCCTCCGTCATCGTCGGATTGCCCCAGCGGCTGTAAATAAATCCTTCTTCCTGCCCACTAAAGCGGCGCATACCCTGTTCGGCAGTATCAAACACGTAAGTGCTGCTTGCATAAATGGGTACCAGATGCGCGTAGCGGGGATCGGTTTCATGCCCGGCATGAATAGCGGTGGAACTGAAGCCGGAGTAGGGAAGTTTTTTCATGGGAGAGGGGTGAAAGGTGAGAGGTGAGAGGTGAGAGACGTGAAACGGCAAACGTGAGACGTGAAACGTGAGACGGCAAACGTGAAACGTGAAACGTGAGACGTGAAACGTGAGACGTGAAACGTGAAACGGTTGCTACTTCTCAGCTCTTACTTCTTCCTGAATATGGTTAATAAAATACGCTAATGAATTTTTATAATAGATTCAATTAATAGTATTTGTCACGCAAAAAACCTCGCCATCACGTTAGCCGTTTCACGTTTCACGTCTCACGTCTCACGATTCTCACCTCTCACCTCCCACCTTTCACGTTTGCCGTTTCACGTTTCACGATTCTCACCTCTCACCTCTCACCTTTCACGTTTCACGTTTCACGTCTCTCACCTCTCACCTTTCACCTTTCACCTCTCCCCTCTCCCCTCAATACGCCCATCGCACCAACGTCGCTCCCCAGGTAAATCCTCCTCCAAACGCCGCCAGTACAATCAGATCTCCTTTATTCAACTGGTTTTCCCATTCCCACAAACAGAGCGGGATGGTTCCGGCCGTGGTGTTGCCGTATTTTTGAATATTGATCATTACTTTTTCCCGTGGTAATCCGATCCGGTTGGCAGTGGCATCGATGATTCGGAGATTGGCCTGATGAGGAACCAGCCAGGCAATATCCTCTCCTTTCAATTGGTTTCGTTCCAGCAGCTCGGCGCTCACGTCGGCCATGCCTTTTACCGCAAATTTGAACACCGCCTGTCCTTCCTGATAAGCATAATGCTCCCGGCGGGCTACCGTTTCTGCAGTGGCCGGATATGCTGAACCGCCGGCTTTCATACGCAGGTACTGGCAGCCACTTCCATCACTTTTCAGCAGGCTGTCCTGTATGCCAAAGCCCTCGGTATTGGGCTCCAGTAGTACCGCGCCGGCACCATCGCCAAATATAATGCAGGTAGTACGGTCGGTATAGTCCACAATGGCACTCATTTTATCGCCGCCGGCTACGACCACCTTTTTATAGCGGCCGCTTTCAATCAATGCTGCTCCCTGGGTCAGTGCAAAAAGAAAACCCGAACAGGCAGCCGAAACATCGTAACCCCAGGCATTTTTCGCCCCAATTTTATCGCATACAATATTGGCGGTAGCTGGAAACACCATATCCGGCGTCACGGTAGCCACAATCAAACATTCAATTTCCAACGGATCGATTCCTCGTTTGCGGCACAATTCCAAAACGGCCGGAGCCACCATTTCCGAAGTACCACGCCCCTCCCCTTTCAGGATGCGGCGTTCTTCAATTCCGGTACGGGTACGGATCCATTCGTCGGTAGTGTCCACGATCTTCTCCAGGTCGAAATTCGTCAGGCGATCTTCGGGAACATAACCCGCAACCCCCGTAATGGCGGCAGATATTTTTGCAGTCATCAATTCGGATATTTAGCTCAAAAAGTGCTCAAAGGTAGAGGAAAATAAGAATTTGTTGAATTGTTGAATTGTTGAGCTGTTGAATTGTTGGTTGTTGAAGTAGGTCGAGCACAGCCAGCAAGCGTTCAGGCAACAATTCAACAGCTCAACAATTCAACAATTCAACCTTTTCTCGTATATCTTCGCGGCATGCCACCGATTAACTGGAATGAGATCGTTTTTTATTCCTTCTGTGCCGTTGCGGCCGTTCAACTATTTTACCTGCTTTATTTTTTTCGTCGCCTTGCCTGGTTTAATCCTCCCGCCAGATACCGATCGCAACAACATCCGGTATCGGTCATCATTTGTGCACGCGACGAAGATGAAAACCTGGCGCGAAACCTGCCGGGTGTGCTGGTACAGCAATACCCCAGTAGCTTTGAAGTAATAGCTGTAAACGACAATTCGCTTGACGATAGCAAATATATTCTTCAGGAGTTGCGAAAAACCTTCCGTTCACTCAACGTTGTTGAGTTGACACAGGAAGCTAAACTCATCCGCGGCAAAAAATACCCGCTGTCCATTGGCATTCGTGAGGCCCGTCATGAAATTCTGCTGCTGACGGATGCTGATTGCGTGCCTGCGAGCGAACACTGGATCCAGAAAATGCAGGAAGGTTTTGACGAGGGCATTGAAATTGTACTAGGCTATGGAGCCTACCACCGCAAGGCAGGACTGCTAAACAAACTGATCAGGTTTGAAACATTTCATACCGCATTGCAATACCTTTCCTATGCGCTCGCTGGGCTACCTTATATGGGCGTAGGACGTAACCTGTCGTACAAAAAAGATCTTTTCTTACGCAATAAGGGTTTTGCCAGCATCAATCATATTCCAAGCGGCGATGATGATCTGTTTATAAACAAAGTAGCTAACGCCAGCAACACCGCGGTGGTCATTGATCCCGATGCCATCACCCGCTCCATTCCAAAAACTAGCTGGCGCGCCTGGTTGCGCCAGAAAAGACGGCACTACACCACCGCCAAATTTTACAAACCCAAACATAAGTTCCTGTTGGGCCTCTACTTTAGCACCCATTTTCTTTTTTATCCGCTACTGGCCGCCAGCATTATCTGGTTCGATTGGAGATGGTCGGTTGGCATTTTTGCTTTACGACTTTTGTTGCAGGGAGTAGTGTACGGCAAGGCGATGAAGCGTATGGGTGAAGATGACCTGCGGCCATGGTTTTGGTTTTTCGACCTGTGGATGTTCCTTTATTATGTCATCTTTGCACCGGCCCTTTGGCGAAAACCCGCACGCGAATGGAATTAAAACAAGATATCGACATCCTGCTGAAATACTTCACAGACTTTAGTGATTTGCAACTTTCGCAGTACAAACAACTTGCTCCGCTATACCGCGAATGGAACGAAAAAATAAATGTCATTTCACGCAAGGATATCGACAGCCTGTATGAGCGGCACGTGTTGCACTCGCTCAGCATTGCAGCCAGCTTTCCCTTTGCAGACGGAATGAAGGTACTGGACCTTGGCACGGGGGGCGGATTTCCGGGAGTACCCCTTGCCATTTATTTTCCCAAAGTTCATTTTCATCTGGTGGATAGTATCGCCAAAAAACTGAAAGTAATTGAAGAAGTGGCTGCGGCGTTGGGATTAAAAAATATCAGTACCCAGCATACCCGAGTTGAAGCTATTCGCGACCGTAAATTCAATTTTGTTGTGTCCCGCGCAGTTGCTCCGCTCAAAGATCTATGGCTCTGGTCGAAACCCCTTCTGATGAAAAACCACGAAACCACAGATGATCTGCCGGTGCCGGGCCTCATTTGCCTCAAGGGTGGCGACCTGAATGTTGAAATACAGGAAAGTCGCACAAGGCCGAGGGTCATGCCCATTACAGATCTTTTCCCCGAAGAGTCGTTCAAAGACAAGTACCTGCTATACGTACCACGCCAGTAGCTACTCTGCTCAGCAGCAGCTGTATAGCTTACCAGGCTGTTTAACTCCATTTTTTGCATAATTACCACTTTGTGGTATTGGCAGTACCGAGCCGAACACGGAATTTTGTTGCATGAAGGATATTTCTGTTTGCATTGTGGATGATAACAGGGATCTGCGAAATGCGTTGGAGGAAATCATCAGCATGTCTGACGGATACGAGTGTGTAGCCACCATTGGTACTGCCGAAGAAGCGATTCGTTCCATCCCGAACCTGAAGCCCGATGTGGTATTGATGGATATTAATTTAGGCACAGAAGAGAGTGGTATTGATTGTGTTAAAGCATTAAAACAACAAGTACCGGCTACCAACTTTATGATGTGTACCGTGTACGAAGAAGACGAAAAAATATTTCAGGCACTCAGCGCCGGAGCGAGCGGTTATATTTTGAAGAAGACGGCTCCGGCGCGCCTGCTGGGCGCAATTCGTGAATTATACCAGGGTGGTGCTCCTATGAGCAGCCAGATTGCCAGGAAAGTGGTGGCAGCATTTCAGAGCAAATCCGAACCTGTCAACCCCGAAGCGGCCGAACTTGAGCATTTGTCGAATCGCGAAAAAGAAATCCTTGAACAATTATCGAGAGGATTGATGTACAAGGAAATAGCAGCCGAATTATTTATTAGCCCCGAAACGGTTCGTAAACACGTTTACCATATATACGAAAAATTGCACGTTACAAACCGAATTGAAGCCGTTAACAAATATTTCGGTAGGTAAGAAAAATACCACAAAAGTGGTATTGGGTACCCTGTTCAAAGCCAGTAGCTTCGCATTAGAGCTTGACCCAATATAACCTGACCATTAACCGTAAACCTTTTTTTGCGAATTCTCGTTGGAGGTCTCTAATCAAAAAACTGAAGCCTGCCGTTTGGCAGGCTTCAGTTTTTCGCCATGCAGGCATCAGCCGATTTAAGACTGACCTGTTCCCTACAATTTGATCCGGTTGTTCTTTCGTTCCACATCGGCCAGGCGTTGGCTGGCGTCAATTTCGGCAACAGAAATATCGACAATCTTTTTGTCGGTCTCCACTATATAAGTCTCGTTAGTCCATTTCCAGGCAGGATATTGCTTCCAGTTCGAATCGTTTTCTTTCGGCTTGCTGCCATACATCAGGTCAAGTGGAATATAGTGAGTTTCCGTACTGCCATCCTTGAAAGTCAGATTCAGATCAACCGGCATTGGCATCAAACCAAGACGCTTCAACCGGATTTTGGTTTTGCCGCCTTCTTCCCAAAGGCTGTCAAATGCATAATCAATCGTTTTGGTAGTATTCACCCAATATTGCTGATACCAGTCCAGTTCCATATCAGCCGTTTTTTCCGCTAAGCGAATGAAGTCGTTTACATTTGGGTGTTTGTACTTCCAGGTGTTATAATAGTTCAGCAAAATCTGATCGCGTACTTCTGCACCAACAATATAACCAAGCTGTTCCATAAACACCGCGCCCTTGGAATAGGCGGCCGCGCCGTATGCTGCATTGGTATTGAAATGATCGGCATGCGTGGTAAGTGGCTCTTCGCGTCCGCTTTTAACCAAACTAAAATAACTGCGATAGCTACCTGTCTGAGAAAATTCATTTTCTTTACCCTGCAAAAATGCCATCACACGATCGTCGGCATAACTGGTGAACCCTTCATCCATCCAGGCATACAACGATTCATTTGTAGCAAGCAAACCCTGATACCAGTTATGCATCCATTCATGAAGCCAGGCACCCGGGCTGGCAAGCAATGTACTCATTGGATACTCCATGCCGCCATCGCCGCCGTGAACAAACGAATACTGTTTGTAAGGGTAGGCGCCAAAGGTTTTTTCAATATAAGGCAAAGCCTTTTCTGCATCGTCAAGGATTTTTTCCCAACTGGCAGCATTAGCAACGCCTGCCTTATATAATAGATGAAGTGTTACATCATTTTTCACTTTGCGGGTCAGATGCTTGTACTCTGGATCAGCAGCCCACATAAAATCATGCACATTAGGTGCCAAAAACTTCCAGGTCAGCTTTTCTGTGTTCGGTCGATTCACTCGTTGTCCCGCCGTTTCGTAACCATAACCAATTTGTCCGGCATTTTGCAAATAGCCGGTACCACCGAGGATATAGTTTTTGTCAATGCTGATATTTACTTCAAAATCGCCCCAGATTCCATAAAACTCACGTCCTACATAGGGCGTGGGATGCCAGCCATCGTAATCATATTCGGCCATCTTCGGATACCACTGGCTCATGGAGTAACGCACTTTGGTAGTGGGGTTATCGCGACCACTTCTACGAATCTGCAACGGCACCTGCGCTTCAAATTCCATATCAAATACCACTTTGCTTTTCGGCAAAATGGGCTTGTCGAGCGTGACTTCCAGAATCGTCTCCAGTACTTCGAATTTTTGTGCGCGACCATTCATTTTCAATGACCGGATTTTCTGGTAGCCAATTTCATCGGGCTTCAACTGATGAATCCGGTCGCGTACCCGGCCATCCCAGTCAGCTCCGCGACCAATTTGGATAGTACCCTGGCGCAAACTCCTGTTATCCATCATACTTCCGGGTTGAAAAGCATTGAAGTAAAGATGGTAAAAAACACGGGTAAGCGTATCCGGTGAATTGTTCCAGTACTCAAGTTTTTGCGTACCGGTAAACTGATTAGTCTGCACATTCATGTCAATATTCATGACATACTTCACCTTTTGCTGCCAACGGTCTGGCTGTGCAAAACCCTGGAGCAACATCAATGAAAAAAGACAAAACAGCGTGAATTTTTGCATGATCATATTTTTTACGACGTAAGAATGGTTATGCCTTCAAACATGGAAAAATAAAACAATGAGCAAAGGCGGCCAAAAAAAACCTCCCCTCTGTGCAAGTCCAACGGAGCACACCGACAGTGGACTGACTCAGAGGGGAATTATTGGGCTACAGGCAGGACTTAGAGCGTTAGTGCCGTGCGCAGCAATCTGCCTTTGGGATTGAAAAAAAGATATTTCTTCTCTACATCGTTTTTGCGAGCCAGCACACGGTATTGCTCGCTGCCACCTGGCAGATAAATGACAACTGTTTCAGTTACTTCCCGATCAGCAAATTTGCTTTTTTCAAATCCCACTTTCACTTCTTCCGGAAGCTTTTCAAACTCCCATGCTTTTTGGGTTTCCTTCCACACTCCCTTATTGCTATAAGAAGCAATCATTTTCTCTCCCTCCAGGTCAAAATGTACATCTACCCTAACCAGCTGGTCGCGGAATTCTATATTGCTGGCACCCTGGTATTGATTAGCAAAATTTTCTTCCACAATCTTCGGAATTTCCCGAATCTGGCTGAATGAAGGCAGCGATGCCATGAAAAACAGTGCGGAGAACAGTAACAGCGACTTCATAGTGATTTTTTTTCTGACTTCTGCAAAATTGCTGCCCCTTCCGCATATAATGCCGGCTTTGGCAGTTTTTTATAATTATCTTATCATTTTTCCAGCCCCGCCAACACTATCACAATCTCACCCTTCGGTGGTTTCTCTTTGAAATGAGCCGCTACTTCGGTCAGGGTACCCCGCACGGTTTCTTCGTACAACTTAGTGAGTTCCCTACTCACTGAGCAGGGTCGTTCCGCGCCAAACACAACTGCCATCTCTTCCAGTGTTTTTACCAGACGCATGGGTGATTCGTAAAAGATCATCGTACGATCTTCAACAGCCAGGCGCTGCATCAGGCTTTGCCGGCCTTTTTTCTGTGGCAAAAAACCCTCAAAGCAGAATCGGTTGGTAGGAATACCGCTATTGACAAGTGCGGGTACGAATGCAGTGGCACCAGGCAGGCATTCCACTCTGACTCCTGTTTTTATACACTCACGCACCAGTAAGAATGCGGGATCCGAAATACCCGGCGTGCCGGCATCGGTAATTAAAGCCATCTTCTTTCCTTCCAGCAACTGACTCACCAGATGCTGAACTACCCTGTGTTCATTGTGCTGATGATAAGGAGTAAGCGGGCGCAGAATTTGGTAATGCTGCAACAGCTTCGAGCTGGTTCGTGTATCCTCGGCCAGTATAAGATCGGCCTCCTTCAACACTTCTAATGCCCGAAGTGTGATGTCTTTTAAATTACCAATAGGTGTGGGAACGAGAAAGAGCATCGGAGTGGAGGATTGTTTATGGGGAGTGGAAAGTGGGGAGGGGGGAGTGGAGAGGGGGGAGTGGGGAGTGGAGAGGGGAGAATGGGGAGTCAAAATTTTTCGCAGCCAGCTTTTTCCAACACCAATCGATCTCCACCCTATTCAGCCATTTCTTCCCACTTCCCACTTCCCACTTTCCTCTCTCCCCTCCCCAAATTCATTCTGCTACGGCCACTTCAAAATACTCCATCACCGGATTAGATAACAATTTCTTGCTTGCTTCCTCTGCAATAGCTTTAGCTTTTTCCGGAGATTCTGCGTCAATCTGAAGTGTAATATTTTTTCCCACCCGCACGTCTTCCACCGAAGCCAGTCCCAGGTTTTTCAAGCCACCCAGTACGGCCTTACCCTGCGGATCGAGGAGGTCTTTCAAGGGCATTACTTTTATCTGTACAGTATAATTCATGCTATTTTATTTTTGAAAAGCAAAGATACCAAAAGGTAAGCGAGGAAAATGACCGGTACAGCCAGCCAATGCAGAAAAAACGCTGCGAGCAGAGCAATAACCAGCATAACAATCTTGGGCATATTTGCCGATAAACTAAAATCTTTGAATTTGAGGCTCATGATCGGCAGGCGCGATACCATTAATGCCGACAAAAGCAAAACAAGACCAGTGAGTGTCCATTTGTTTAGTAAAAAATAATCACGCACCCAGGCCTCGTTTACTGTCCAGTAAATCAAGGGGAAACTGGCAACCAGCAGTCCTATGGCCGGCGTGGGCACACCCCGAAAGCTGAATTGCTGCGACTGATCCAAATTGAAAGTTGCCAAACGCCACGCAGCTGCAGCAGGAAGTATAAATGCGAGCGCCGGCCAGAACAGGTTCACATCTAAACCACCGGGTTCCTGTGCATAGGCCAAACGCAAAAACTGGTAGATAATCATGCCCGGAGCAACGCCGAAGCTTACTACATCTGCCAGCGAATCGAGCTGTTTTCCCATTTCAGAGCTGGCTTTGAACAGGCGGGCCAAAAACCCATCCAGAAAATCGACCAGTCCGGCCAACCCAATGAAGAGTGATGCCAGCCAGATTTTTTCCGGCGTATCGATCAACTGTACGCCATTAGGTCCTTCGATTATGACAATTCCATTCTGCAAAACCATTACAATTGCCATGCACCCGAATATCAGGTTCAGAAGGGTGAAAAGATTGGGTATTTGCTTCATGTTCCGGATCTGTTTTAAGAAAATTGATGGTTGGTTCGTTGGCGTTGGCGCAAAGCTAGAGTTTATTGCAGTGAAACGGTTTTGATGTAACGAAGAATTATGGACAAGTTATTTTTTTCCGGCCATGAATGCTTCAATTTCTTCAACGGTAATCGGGATATTCTTCATGAGATCCTTATTCCCGGTCTTCGTAATCCAAACGTTATTTTCGATACGAATCCCCATTTGCTCTTCGGCAATATAGATACCTGGCTCCACCGTAAACAACATGCCCGCTTGTATTGGTTCAGTGCGTGTACCGAGATCGTGCACATCAATTCCGAGGTGATGCGAAATACCGTGGTACAGATACCTCCGGTAGGCAGGATTGTCGGGATCCTGATTTTTGATATCCGCTTTCGACAAAAGCCCGATTTTCAAAAACTGGAGACTGGCCTCTTCGCCCACTTTTTCGGTATAGTTCACAATGCTGATTCCAGGTTTGAGCAAACCCTTGGCATAGTTGTGCAGGTGCAAACATGCATTGTACACCTCTTTTTGCCGCTTTGTAAATTTTCCACTCACCGGAATCGTCCGCGTCAGATCAGCGCAGTAACCGCCGTATTCCGCGCCAAAATCCATCAACAACATTTCGCCGGCCCTGCATTCCTTGTTATTTGAAATGTAATGGAGTGTGCGTGCCCGATCGCCGCTGGCGATGATGCTATTGTAAGCAGGCCCATTGGCACGTTGTACCAGGAAACTATGCAATATTTCCGCCTCCACTTCATATTCCATCACGCCGGGCTTTACAAACCCCATTACCCGTTCAAAAGCGCGTTGAGTGATGTCGATTGCTGTTTGTACCACCTCAATTTCGAGCGCTGTTTTTACGGCTCGGAGGTCACGCATGATGCGCGCGATTCGTCCGTACTGATGTAAAGGGTAACGCGCCTTCATTTCATCAATGAAGCGATAATCACGTGTGCGAAGTAAACTGGCCTTGCGATCATTTTCATTACTATCAAGCAAAATGGTATCGGCCAAATGAATCCAAGTTTGCAGCGCCGCATCCAGACTGTCGAGCCAGATTACCGTGGAAATGCCTGAAATAGCTTTTGCCTCATCTGCTCTCAGCCTTCGTCCATCCCATTTTTCCTTTAGCTCGTTGGGACGAACCAGTACCAGCACTTCGCGATATTTTGGATCGGGGTTATCGGGAAACAATACCAGCATACTGTCTTCCTGAACAATACCGGAAAGCCAGTACAAATCTGAGTTCTGTCGAAAGCTGTGCAACGCATCCCCATTGCTCGGCATTTCATCGTTACTCACAACGATAGCAATCGATTGGGCGGGCATTTTCTGAATAAAGCGCTGTCGGTTGCGTGTAAAAATGGCCGAATTCAGGGGTAAGTTCTTCATGTAAAACAAGTTAAGTATGCTGCAAATCTAATGGCAGTGCAATGGTACCAATAATTCAGAGATTGTGTAGCTGTCGGGAAGCTTAGGCCCAATAAAATTCGTAGAAAGCGGCCGAATTAGAAAATATAAAACATGATAGCCTGAGCACATAGAAAACTTCTAATTTCTAGCTGATTTTTAGAAAATCTACCAGCGAAAATGCAATTCCGCAAGTCGGGCTCTAATGTGTATCACTAACACTCGTTTGTATTTGCCGGATTTTGTGTTTTACCTTTGTCTCTTCACATAAATAGCTTGTCAATATGTCAATTTCAGTAACGGCCGTACCCCCTGTTCAATTGTCAACCCTGGGAATCAATCGGCTCGACAAAGTTCGTTACCAACTTTCACCGGAAGAGCTGGTTCAGGATACGCTTCGCATTGGCGATGGCGAATTGAACGATACCGGAGCATTGGTGATTAACACGGGCGAATTCACCGGCCGCTCACCCAAAGATAAGTTTATCGTTAAGGATGCAATTACCGCCGACACGGTACATTGGAACGATTTTAATATTCCAATTGAATCGAAATACTTTGATATCGTTTACAACAAAATCATGAATTACCTCAATCAGCTACCCGAAATGTGGGTGCGTGATTGTTATGCCTGTGCCGATCCCCGTTACCGCATGAATATTCGGGTAGTGAACGAAAAGCCCTGGAACAACCTGTTTGCCTATAACATGTTCCTGCGTCCTGCGGAGGAAGAGCTCGATGACTTTAGTGCCGAATGGCATATCATATCGGCACCTGGCTTGCTGCTTGACCCGGCGGAATGCGGTACTCGTCAGCACAATGCTGCCATTGTATCGTTTGAAAAGAAAATGATCCTGATTGCCGGCTCCGGTTATACTGGTGAAATAAAAAAAGGCATTTTCACGATTTTGAATTATGTATTGCCTGAGCAACGGAATGTGTTGAGTATGCATTGTAGCGCCAACCGTGGACCCGAGGGTGACACGGCTATATTTTTTGGACTGAGCGGAACAGGAAAAACAACACTGAGCGCCGACCCTAATCGCGAACTGATCGGCGACGATGAACACGGCTGGACCAACGACAATATTTTTAATTTCGAAGGTGGCTGCTATGCCAAAACCATCAATTTAACAGAGGAAAAAGAGCCTGAAATTTTTCGTGCCATACGTCCGGGAGCACTGGTAGAAAACGTACGTTTTTACCCCGGTACCAGGCAGATCAATTTCGACGATGGCAGCATAACAGAAAACACACGAGTTTCCTATCCCCTGAATTTTATAAGTAATGCTGCTGAGCCATCGGTAGGAGCTTTGCCTCGGAATATATTCTTCCTGACATGCGACGCCTTTGGCGTACTGCCTCCAATTGCCCGATTAAACCCCGGACAGGCCATGTACCAATTCATATCTGGATACACGGCTAAAGTTGCCGGTACAGAAGCAGGCGTTACCGAGCCTAAACCAACTTTCAGCGCCTGTTTTGGAGCGCCATTTCTGCCGCTACATCCCGGCCGCTATGCAGAAATGCTTGGCCGTAAGATGCAGGAAAACAACGTAAATGTGTGGATGGTCAATACGGGTTGGACAGGTGGTGCCTATGGCACCGGATCCAGGATGAAGCTGAAATACACCAGGGCCATGATCACGGCCGCCCTGGAGGGGAAACTGGAAAAGGTTTCCTTTCACCAGCATCCGATTTTTGGAATGGCCATACCCGCCGAATGTCCGGGCGTACCAACTGAAATACTTGACCCGCGCAGCACCTGGCCCGATCCGGTTGCCTATGATGAAAAGGCAGCTTACCTGGCTGGCCTGTTTGTAAAGAATTTTGAAAAATATGCATCGGGCGTGAGCGCCGATATACTCGCCGCTGCACCGAAAATATAAATCGTTACATGGACGGTTGCCTGCTATGAGCCCGGCCTGCGTTGCAGGTCGGGTTTTTTTTGCCGGCTCTCACCGAGTCAGACCACCCGATCAGAACAGGCCATACAATTGCCCGTCTACCTTGCTGATGATTTCGCCAAGGTCTTCTTCTTTTTCGGCGAACTTGTTTTTGTCGACATCAATAACCAGCAGCGGCCCCTCCTTGTAAGCATCGATCCATTTATTATAAAACTCGTTGAGCCGCTTCAGATAGTCGAGCCGGATATTTTCCTCGTACTCGCGTCCGCGCTTCTGTATCTGGCCTACCAGGGTGGGAACAGAGGCATTCAGATAAATCAGCAGGTCGGGCGGCTGCACCAGCGACTTGAGCGTTTGAAAGAAATGATAGTAGTTATCAAAATCGCGTTTGCTCATCAAACCCATCTCATGCAGGTTTGGCGCAAAAATATTGGCATCTTCGTAAATCGTGCGATCCTGTATAACGGTTTCGGTGCCCTTCTGAATTTCCACCAGCTGCTGAAGGCGGCTGTTCAGAAAATATATCTGCAGATTAAAACTCCACCGGGGCATGTCTTCATAAAAATCCATCAGGTAAGGATTGTGATCCACATCCTCAAAGTTGGGAATCCATTTGTAATGCTTACTAAGCAGCTCCGTTAGAGTGGTTTTACCGGCGCCTATGTTGCCGGCTACAGCAATATGTTTTGGTTTCTTACTTTTGGCCATAAGAAAAAAATCTGCAGGGCAGGTGGTTTGCTTTTAAAAAAATGAATATAAACAAAGTTTCATAGTCCGGCCATCAATTTGACCGCTTTCTTCAGGGCTTCTTAAAATAGAGCAAACCCATACTTTCTCTTACTATTTCTATGGTGGCAGCAGCGCTTTCCCGGGCCTTGCGTGCGCCTGTTGAAGCTATATCCTGCAGGTAGTCCTCATCCTGCAGAATGGTATTGGCTTTTTCGCGGATCGGGGCTATAAAAGCCACCATATCCTGGCCCAATTGCTTCTTGAAATCGCCATATCGGATCTGACAATTATTGTAATCTGCCAGAAATTGCTGGTAGCCCGCCTCGTTACCCGACAATAACATCAGCTGAAAAAGGTTGGCAATAAAATCGGGCATCTCACTGTTTTTCTCTGTTGGACCGGAATCCGTCTTGGCCTTTTTTATTTTCTCCAGAATCTGCTCATCGCTGTCTGACAAATAAAGCGTAGCCAAATGATTTTCGCTCTTGCTCATTTTTCCGTTTCCGTCGAGGCTTCCGATCTTCACCAGGTTTTCACCAAAATTGTATGCCAAAGGCTCGGGAAATGTTTGACCGTATCGGAAATTGAAGCGCTGGGCAAAATTGCGGGCCATTTCCAGGTGTTGTTCCTGGTCTTTGCCTACGGGTACGTACAGTGCCCGATGAATCAGAATATCTGCTGCCTGCAGCACAGGATAGGTCAACAATCCCGTATTTACGTTGTCGGGCTGAAGGCGAACTTTGTCTTTGAACGTAGGGGTTTTTTCCAGTTCACCCTTATAAGACAGCATGTTAAGCATCAAATACAGCTCAGCAATCTCCGGGATGGCACTCTGAAAATACAAGCAAACCTTTTCCGGATCCAGGCCGGCTGCAATGTGCTCTGCGAGTACACGCTTTACACTGTTTCCCAATTCCTTCGTATCTGGATGGGTCGTCAGCGAGTGCCAATCCGCCACCATGAAATAGCATTGAAACTGTTCCTGCATACGAACATAATTACGCAGGGCACCGAAATAATTACCCAGATGCAGGAACCCGGTCGGCCGGATACCGCTCATTACTATTTCTTTCTTTGGAGCCATTTCAGGGTTTGCCGGTTTTTAAGAGCCGGCAGGGCGGCAAAACTAAGCAAATGTGAAAATGTGGAAATGTGCAAATGTGAAAATGTGCAAATTGAACATTTTCACATTTGCACATTTTCACATTTGCACATTTTTCTGGTTACCTTGCAGCATGCAGGTCACTGAACAACTGATCGATAAACTGGCCCATCTGGCTCGATTGCGTTTTGATGCGGCTGAAAAGTCGATGATTAGCGCAGATCTTGAAAAAATGATCCAGTTTGTAGAAAAGCTCAACGAACTGGACCTCGACGGGGTGGAACCCCTGATGCATATGAGTGAAAGCAGCAATGTGCTGCGGGATGATAAGGTGCAGGGCAGCATCAGCAGGGAGGCTGCGCTGCGCAATGCGCCCGACAACGACGGCAGCTACTTTCGGGTACCCAAAGTGATCCGTAAATAACTTTACCAATTTTTGCCATGGATCCCATCATACAGATAACAGACATACGTAAAAGTTACTATATCGGCCGACACGCGCTGGAAGTGTTGAAGGGTATAACGCTCGATATTTTTAAAAACGATTACGTGGCGCTAATGGGCCCTTCAGGCTCGGGAAAGAGTACCCTTATGAACATACTTGGCTGTCTGGATACGCCCAGCAAAGGCCGGTACATTCTCAATGGAAAAGATGTCAGTTTGATGGTCGATAATGATCTGGCCGATGTACGCAACAAGGAAATTGGCTTCGTATTTCAACAATTTAACCTACTGCCGCGGTTGACGGCATTGGAGAATGTGGCCCTGCCGCTGGTGTATGCGGGGATGACACGCAAACAGCGTAACGAAAAAGCAATGGCCATGCTTGATCTGGTCAATCTCACCGATCGTTCTCACCACAAACCAAATGAACTGAGTGGCGGTCAGTCGCAGCGGGTAGCCATTGCCCGTGCCCTGGTTAACGATCCGTCTCTGATTCTTGCCGATGAACCTACGGGTAACCTTGACACAAAGACTTCGTACGAGATCATGGACATTTTTGAGTCCATACATACACGGGGAAATACGGTGATGATTGTAACGCACGAAGAAGATATAGCCCGACACACACGCCGTGTTATTCGCCTGCGTGATGGTATTATTGAAAGCGACAAGCGAAACGATCCGGCCAGGATGCCCCTTACGGTATAAAACGGATTTGCATTCCTCCAGACAAATTTGCGCAACTAAATATTCATTATTTTGTTACAGTAGCGACTGCGAACCTGCAGTCCCGTCGTTCGGATAAACGGCAAAAACACTCCACATGGCAATGAAGATCTATACCCGCACGGGCGATAAAGGCACCACATCCCTGATTGGTGGTACCAAAGTCTCCAAGAGCCATTTACGTATAGAAGCTTATGGCACGGTTGATGAGCTCAACTCGCATATAGGTTTATGCCGTGATCTACTGTCCGATGAGCAGGTTCGGCAAATACTAAAAGATGTCCAGGACCGGCTTTTTACCACTGGCTCGTCATTGGCCTGCGACCCGATTAAGGAGCCAAAAATCAGAATACCCGATTTGCGGTCCGACGATGTGGCCATTCTGGAAGCTGAAATGGATCGCATGAATGAATCGTTACCGGCGATGAAAAATTTTGTACTGCCTGGGGGGCATAGCACTGTTTCCCAACTGCATATTGCCCGATGTGTTTGCCGCCGGGCCGAACGTTGCTGTGTGCGTCTTGAAATGGAAAGCCTTGAAGTGGATCCGCTCATTTTGCAATATCTGAACCGCCTGAGCGATTATCTGTTTGTACTTGCCCGGTTTGTATCCCATCATCTAGGCGCAGAAGAAATTCCCTGGCTGGGCAGAAAGGCTGTGAAGTAGTTTGTTTAACAACATCGCTCCCACCGAACCACAGCTGGAACCCGGCTTAATAAGACACATGTGATTCTTTTATGGAAAAGACTGTACAAGCGTTTCATTTCTCGCCCGCTCAGCAGTTTTGTTCCCGCAGATGAGAGCGGAGATTGCACAGATCATTTCTAACCGCTCACACGCCGCTTCTGCAAGACCAGCCTCCCCCTCTCACCTCTCACCTCTCACCTCTCACCTCTCCCCACTCCCCCCAATCACCCCATCCCGCATATACAGCACTCTGTCGCTAAGCCCCGCCAGCTCCTCATTATGCGTCACTATCAAAAACGTCTGATTGAATTGTTGCCGCAAGTCAAAGAACAATTGATGAAGTTCGCGGGCATGTACGGTATCGAGATTTCCTGTTGGTTCGTCGGCAAAAACAATATCGGGCTGGTTGATTAAGGCACGAGCTACTGCTACCCGCTGTTGCTCGCCACCGCTGAGTTGATTAGGCTTGTTTTCCGCCCTGTTCCCGAGGCCCATCAGCTTCAAAAGTTCAATTGCCCTATCACGTACCTGTTGGCGGGGCCGCCTGGCCAGCCAACCCGGGATGCAGATGTTTTCAAGGGCGCTGAACTCGGGGAGCAAATGGTGAAACTGAAACACAAAGCCAATATGGCGGTTCCTGAAATCGGAGAGTTCGTTGCCGGTTAAAGCACTGATCAGTATTTCGTTCATATTCACACTACCCTGATCGGCCTGGTCAAGGGTTCCCAGAATATGAAGCAGCGTGCTTTTACCTGATCCTGAAGGCCCTGCAATAGCTACCACCTCCCCTTTCTTTACTTCTATATCAACGCCTTTCAGTACTTCAACCGATCCGTATCGCTTATGAATATTCGTTCCCTTAATCATTGGCCCAGCGGGTTTAAGCCTCAAATATCCGTAAAAGGGTTTGGGCCACAAAACGGGTTAAGGGCTGCCAACAGTGGTTTTAGGAAATCTTTCCACACCTGTATGCAACCCCGGATTTGGAAAATTCGTTAATAAAATTACTTTTGCGAAAAATTGGGGGAAATGTACCCAAACAATTAACCTGATTCCTAAAACTTTAAACCCCTGAAGAGATGTTTTGGACCTTAGAATTGGCTTCGTACCTGGAAGATGCTCCCTGGCCCGCCACCAAGGATGAGTTGATCGACTACTCAATTCGTTCAGGAGCACCTATTGAGGTGGTTGAAAACCTGCAGGAACTGGAAGATGAAGGCGATGTGTACGAAACAATCGAAGACATCTGGCCAGACTACCCCACTCAGGATGACTTCCTTTTTAATGAAGACGAATACTAAAAAAATAAATCCCGGTTTCTTTGAAACCGGGATTTATTTTTTCCAGATATATGGTTGGCCTATTAGCGGACGTATATCATTCGGTGGCCATTTTGTCAATCACGGCCTGTGTGACACCTGTAAAACTAAATCCTCCATCGTGAAACAGGTTTTGCATGGTTACCATTCTGGTCAAATCGCTAAACATCATCACACAATAGTTCGCACAATCTTCAGCGGAAGCATTACCCAAAGGACTCATGGCTTCGGCATAGTTAATGAATCCGTCAAAACCCTTTACTCCGCTTCCGGCGGTAGTTCGGGTGGGTGACTGCGAAATGGTATTCACACGCACTTTGTTGCGCGCACCATAATGATACCCGAAGCTGCGGGTAACGCTTTCCAACAAGCTTTTCGCATCGGCCATTTCGTTGTAATCAGGGAATACACGTTGTGCGGCAATATAGGTTAGTGCCACCACGCTCCCCCAATCGGAGATGGCATCCATATCCCATGCCGTGCGCAATACCCTGTGCAGACTCATGGCTGATATATCGAGGGTCTTGGCATTCCATTCATAGTTCAATTCCGTATAGTGTTTGCCCTTGCGAACATTGAGGCTCATACCGATAGAGTGCAATACAAAATCAATCTTGCCACCAAAATGGTTCATCGATTCCTCAAACAGTTTCTTCAGATCATCCATATTAGTCACATCAGCGCCGATCACGGGGGCATTGCCACAGGCGGCAGCCAGCTTGTTAATCTCCCCCATGCGCAGGGCAACAGGAGCGTTTGTCAATACAATCTGCGCGCCTTCTTCATAGCACTTCAATGCGGTCTTCCATGCAATTGACTTCTCATCAAGTGCACCGAAAATGATTCCTTTTTTTCCTTTCAGTAATTGATTAGCCATAGCCTTTGGTTTTGTGGCGGTAAAAATAAGAAGTTTGAATTAAGGGCGTTGAAATACCTGAGTAACCGACCAGACCAGCAGGAAGCTGAGTGCCATAACAGCGCAGAGCATTATCAAAATCAGCAGACCGAGTCGCCCAAGCGATTGCTTTGGATTTAATGTTTTAACCAGCCATCGTTGCAGCAAATAAAGCGGCAGCAGGCTGGCTATGAATAAAAACCCAAGTATAATCAGTGACTGTTTCATAGAAAAGCGGCGGAGGCTGGCTCGGCATCGACCGATAGCATTTGATACAGGTAAACCAATGCGAAAATACCTGCATAAAGCAGCAAGGCCAGCACAACAAACAAAAGCAGGCTATAGCCTAGCAGTTGCCAGCCAGTTTCGCTATTGCGAATTTGTTGGTTGATTCGGGTGTACAGCCAGTAACCAGCCAGAAGAACCAGTGCACCAATCAATAAAAAGAATATCAATTTTATCGCGAGATTCATAGTCGGTATTTTAACCGGACACCATTTCGCGTGCATTTTCCAACGCAGCAGCAGTAGGCTTTTCACCGCTGAGCATTTGTGCAATATGGGTAATACGCTCTTCTTCTTTCAGTTTCCTGATATGAGTGTTTACTTTTTTGGCGGCACCGTCTTTGTATACAAAGAAATGAGCATCTCCCTTACCTGCAATCTGTGGCTGATGGGTAATACAGATCACTTGCCGATTTTGCGCGAGTTCCTTCATGATGATGCCTACCTGGCGGGCGGCCTCACCTGAAATGCCGGTATCAATTTCGTCAAAAATTAAAGTCGGCAAATCCATCTTCTTGGCAACCAGCGATTTTATACACAACATCAACCGACTCAACTCGCCACCGCTGGCCACTTTACCAACCGGACTGAATTGGCCGCTCCTGTTGGCGTCAAAAAGGAATTCAATGTTGTCGGCGCCATCAGCCCTAAGATCACCTGGGGTAAGGTCAACTTTCAGGCGGGCGTTTGGCATGCCTACCTGTGCCAGTAGTTTGTTCACCTGAGTTTCCAGAGGCCCTGCCTGCTTCTTTCTGGCTTCGCTTATGCTGGCTGCCAGTTTTCGCAGTTCCTGCTCCTGCTTTTGGCACTCCTTTTCCGATTGTACTATGGCGTCGTCTATTGACAAAACAGCCTCCAGCTTTTTTGCGAGCATGTCTTTCACTGCAAGCAATCCTGCCGTGTCGTTTACAGCATGCTTTTTCTGCAATCGATAACCCAATGAAAGCCGCTCGCTCATACGCTCCATTTCTTCCGGATCAAAATGCACCTGTCCTGCCAGCCGCTCCATGTCACCCGACAGATCCTGTAACTCCACATAAGCCGCCTGAAGGCGTTGCAACAATGTTTCCAGTTCGGGATGATATCCCTGAAAAGCCTGTAGCGATTGAAGCACCGATTTTATCTGCCCAACAACGGGAGTATCATTGTTTTCAAGTATGTCGGAAGCGCGGTCAAGCGCCGAACGAATGCCTTCTGAATGCGACATCAGTTTCATTGATGCATCCAGTTCTTCCAGTTCATTGCTGCGAAAAGAGGCAGTGTCCAGTTCGTCAAATTGAAAGCGATTGTAATCCGCCTCGGCTTCGAAAGCAGCTTTGCGTTGAAGCAGTTCCTTTTGATTTTTTAGGGCGGCTGTCCAGGATTGAAACCCGGCCTGATAAGCCTGTACCGTAGTTAACTGTCCCGCCATGGCATCCAACACGTCGCGCTGAAACACGTGTTCGGCCAAATCGAGGGTATCGAATTGCCGGTGCAAATCCACCAGCAATGCACCTAGTTTCTGTAGTTGGGACAGCGTAACAGGACTATCATTTACAAATGCCCGTGATTTTCCCTGGCTGCTAATTTCTCGTCTGATGATCAGTTCCTCCTCCAGTTCCCATTCCATTTCGCCAAACAGAGCCTGGATAGCTGAATGTTTGCCCGGTTGGAAAATGCCTTCAATTACCGACTTCTGTTGCTTGTTGACCAGTACTGAAGAATCGGCTCTTTCACCAAGGATCAGTGCCAAAGCCCCCACTATGATTGATTTTCCTGCACCTGTTTCGCCTGTGATCACATTCATCCGCTCTGAAAACACGATGTCCAGTTCATCAATGATGGCGTAATTACGTATGGAAAGAGTTGTGAGCATGCCTTGGTAAATAGACTCGCAAATTAGGTTGATTTGGTAAAAGGAAAAAGCCCCGTTTTGGCGGGGCTTTTCAAAAATTCATCACTGCAAATTTATTTTACTTCTACTTTGGCTGTCAGGTCTTCATCAACCAGGATACGGCCGCAGTTTTCGCAGATCATTACTTTCTTATGCTGTTTAATTTCGCTTTGCTTTTGAGGGGGGATAGAGTAGAAACAACCACCACAGGCATCACGCTCTACTGGTACCACCGCCAAACCATTGCGGTAGCTTTTGCGGATTTTTTCGTAGCTCACCAACAGGCGGGGATCTACTTCCTGGCGGGCTTCTTCAGCCAGCTTATTGAAATGCTTTTCTTCTTTTTCTGTAGCGCTGATGATTTTTTCCAGCTCGCCTTTTTTGGTGGAAAGAATGCCTTCTTTAGCAGCAATGTTCTTTTTTGCTTTTTCCAGCAAAACCGCTTTTTCAGCAATCTCTTCCGTCGCGTCTTTGATATGCTTTTCAGCCAGCTTTACTTCCAGCTGTTGCATTTCAATCTCTTTATTGATTGCTTCAAATTCGCGATTATTCTTTACGTTGGTGCTTTGCTTTTCGTATTTCTTCACCAGTGCTTCTGACTCTTTAATCGCATCTTTGCGTTGCTGAATAAAGTCAGTTACACCGTTGATTTCTTCTTCGATACGGGTTTGACGTGCATGCAGGCCAGTGATCTCATCTTCCAGGTCAGCTACTTCCATGGGAAGCTCGCCCTTCAGAATATGAATTTCGTCGAGCTTGCTCTCCACCTTTTGAAGTGCGATTAAAGCCGCGAGTTTTTCTTCAACAGAAAATTCTTTAACCTGTGCCATGTATGATATTCGGTTTTTTGTGTAGCGCGAACCAGCATTTCCGACTAGTGGCCTTAAGCCAAAAAATACTGAACGGGGTTGGTCCGCAGCTTAGTTTTAAGGACGGCAAAGGTAGGAAATTTTTGCAGCAAAAACTCCTGAAGCAGGTCGATTGTGAATTGTTCGCTTTCATAGTGGCCAATATCAGCCAGCAAGAGCCGCTGGTCGGCGTCAAAAAATTCGTGATATTTCAGGTCGGCGGTCACGAACGCATCGGCACCACTAGCTAATGCCCTGGAAATCAGAAAACTACCTGCTCCACCGCAAATAGCCACTTTGTGTATGGGTTGGCCGGGGGCAGCGCTATGCCGGATAACCGACAGCCCGAACTGCTCCTTCAGCAGCTGCAGAAAGGCTTTTGCAGGCATGGGGTCGGCCAGTTCGCCCAGCAGGCCGGCGCCGGTACCCGAATGCTGGTTTTCAAGGGCCACCACATCGTACGCTACTTCTTCATAAGGGTGCGCAGCATGCAGCGCCTTCAATATGGCCGCTTCCCGATACACAGGAAAAATCAGCTCCATCTTCACTTCAGCCTCGCGATGCAGTTGCCCGATTTCGCCAACATAAGGACTGGTTCCCGGACCGGCCAGAAATGTGCCTGTACCCTCCACATTGAAACTGCAGGAAGCGTAATTACCTATTTCTCCTGCTCCGGCTTCAAAAAGCGCTTGACGAACCTGATCCGCCTGAGCCACTGGCACAAACGTAAAAAGCTTACGCAGGGTATTCGGTTTAGGTGCCAACACCCTGGTATTTTGTAATCCGATCACTGATGCCATGCGGGCATTTACACCATAGGACAGATTATCGAGATTGGTATGGCAGGCATAAATAGCTATCCCTTTTTGAATAGCGCGTATAACCGTGCGCTCCACATAGTTTTTTCCGTTCAGTTTTTTGATACCTGAAAACACAATCGGGTGATGCGCCACAATCAGATTGGCTCCGAGCGTCACGGCCTCATCAACCACCTCTTCCGTTGCATCGAGACAACACAATATCCCACTGCATTCCATTTCCGGACTCCCAACCAGTAAACCCACATTATCATACGACTCCTGTAGCATGGGACTTGCCCAGCGCTCCAGCGCAGTGGTAATATCAGCAATTCGCATAAGTCTTAATTGAAACCGGAAAATTAATGATTTACGATTTAACGTCAGATCGTTATTGCGGGACCATTAAATATCTTTGACACCATGGCGAATCGTTTTTTTCAAAAGCTCCGTCAGGAAATCATGAACACGCTCGTATCGGTGAATAACGAGGTGGCTCTTAGCAGCTACAAGAATGCCAAGAAGACCTGGCATCGTAAACTGGCCATTCGTCGCCGTTTAAGGAGTTCCCTGTTTATTGGTCTCGGCATTTTAGCTGCATCCTTTGGTTTACGTGGTTTTCTGTTGCCCAACAATTTCATTGATGGAGGCGCCATGGGAATTTCGCTTTTGACCAATGCAAAAACGGGCATCAATCTGTCGCTACTCATCGTTGTTATCAATGTTCCTTTTCTGCTTCTCGGTATGCGTACCATCAGCCGCGATTTCAGCTTGCGAAGTATCGTGGCCATCAGCCTGCTGGCGGTCGCTGTTGCCATCATACCCTATCCAAAAGTTACCGACGATAAGCTACTCGTTTCAGTATTTGGGGGCTTCTTTCTTGGTGCCGGCATCGGACTCAGCATCAGGGGCGGGGCTGTAATTGATGGCACGGAAATCCTTGCCATCTTTCTGAGCAGACGCCGTAGTTTGACCGTGGGTGATTTCATACTTGTATTCAACATTCTTATCTTTTCCGTTGCGGCTTATCTGCTCGGCACCGAAGTGGCGCTCTATGCCATTCTCACCTATCTCTCAGCATCCAAAACGGTTGATTTTGTGCTCGAAGGCGTGGAGGAATTCACAGGAGTAACCATCATTTCGCACCGAAGCAAAGAAATTGGAGAGTTTGTACGGCATCAGATGGGTCGGGGCCTGACTATCTATTCGGGTAAAAGAGGCTTTGGCAAACGTGGCGAAAGTACCGATGCCACCGAAATCCTTTTTACCGTTATCACACGTTTGGAGATCAGCCGACTGACCAATGAGATTGAAAAGATCGATCCCAATGCATTTATAGTAATGCATAGCGTGAAAGACACCAGAGGAGGCATGGTTAAAAAAAGACCCCTGAAATAGTAAAAACGGCTGTTTGTTTCAATTTCTGAATATATTTGTGGCCCAACCCTTTGGCAGCTAAACTGACGAACAGGTTTCTTTTAAATGACCAACTACATAACCCCATGTTAAAAAGAACCAAAGGCCGCTTGCTGCTGAGTCTGCTCGTAATAACGGGCCTGGCTGGCAAAATCAACGACAGTTCGCTTACCAAGCTCGAGCGCAAACAGGTGGTGACAGAGTATAAGGACTCAAGAAGTGATTTGATGTCGGCCATCAAGGGTCTTTCCAACGAACAACTGAACTTTAAGGCCGCTCCGGAAAAATGGAGCATAAAGGAATGCGTTTATCATATCACGATGGCGGAAGAGGGGCTCTGGTCACTGCTGGAACTGAATATGAAGACAGCAGCCGCGCCGGAAAAGCGATCTGAAATCAAAGTGACAGATGCCGACATACTGGCCAATATTGTAAATCGTACCCAGAAATTTCAGGCTCCGGAAAACTTTCAACCGGGTTCGGCACCCTGGAAATCACTTGATGCTGCATTGGACCATTTCAAATCGATCAGGGCTAAACACCTGAAATATGCACGAACAACTACCGAAGATCTTCGCAACCATGTAATTGACCTGCCTTTTGGCAAAGTAGACGCCTATCAGTTCCTGTTATTCATCGCCGGCCACTCTCGTCGCCATACCCAACAAATCCTGGAAATAAAGCAGGCTCAGGGATTTCCATCTAAATAAAATGCAACGTTCTTTTACGCTTGCAGGCTCCAGCGCGATTGCTTATTTTGGTTAATAAAAAAATTGTATGCGTTGGCTCTGCCTGCTGTTTATTTCCGTCAGTCTTCTGTCCTGCAAAAAAGCAATTGAAAACCTGCAGGAGAATTATATCATTAAGATAATGGTAGATGGACAGTGGAAAGTGACGCAGTATCGGGACAATGGTGTAGACCGGCTTTCAGGATTTTTGCCATATAGCTTTCAGTATCACCGCGACATGACGGTAGATGCCATTCGTGACGGTGCAGTGGAAACGACTGGCGACTGGGGAGGAAGTGTGCCTGACAAAACAGTTTGGGCCGATTTCGGCAACCCGGGCGATCCAATTCAGTTGCTGAATGGTACCTGGCTGATTACGAATAACACGTCGACTTACGTCATTCTGGTTCAGGAGACTCCGGGCGGTACCCGGCAAATGCGCATAGATAAGATTTAGTGATCAATGATTTCGCCACGGTTGAACAGCCAGGTTTATTTTCTTTTCAAAAGCCCTCAGCTTCGATGTCGCACAGATTTTGCTGTTGCGCCCTGATGTATGCAATTTTATACGAAATTGCGGTTACGTTCGTTTCTTAAAGACCATTTCTGGAAACACGGATTTACCATACTCTTTCGAAGACCTTAGTATGCCTGCTGCTTGTATTGGGAGGCGTTCGCAATCTGCATGCCCAGAATCCGGTCGCCAGTTTCACCGCCAATGTCACTTCCGGGTGTGCGCCGCTTACCGTGACTTTTACTGATCAAAGTACAGGCAATCCAACCAGCTGGAACTGGGAATTTAGCAACGGTACTTTATCGAGCGTCCGTAATCCCGTTATTACCTTTGCCACGCCGGGCACTTATTCGGTAAGGTTAGTAGTTCAAAACGCCACCGGCATCGGGCAAACAGAGCGGATCGATTATATCACAGTTAACCCGTCACCTGTAGCCAATTTTGCCGCCAACCTGACTCTTGCCTGCTTGCCTGCCCGCATCCAGTTTACCGATGGCTCCACTTCTGCAGCCGGCAGCATTGTTAGTTGGGATTGGGATTTTGGCGATGGCAACACTTCGACCCAACAAAATCCATCGCATACTTATACAAGCACCGGTTTTTATACAGTTACACTGCGAGTTGTGAGCAGTACGGGCTGTACAGCCGTACGAACCCGTACCAGTTATATCAGAGTGGTAGGGTCTATCACCACGGATTTCAGTTTCTCACCGCCATCCACCTGTCGGGCACCATTTCAGGTCGCTTTTCAAAATCAGTCAAACGGCCCTGGCAATATCAGCTACTCCTGGAATTTTGGAAACAGTACTACCGGTACAGGGACCAACCCAACGGCAACTTACACCGCTCCGGGAACTTATAATGTGACGCTGAATGCGGTAAGCGATTTGGGTTGCACAGGCTCTATTCAAAAAACAGTAACGATCAGCAGTGCCACGACCGATTTTACGGCGCCAACAGATATTTGTTTGCGCACACCCACCAGTTTTCAAAATAATTCGAATCCGGCGCCTGTCAGCTCTACCTGGACCTTTGGCGACGGTACCAGTTCGGGCCAGATCAACCCCACTAAAACATATCTTACACCGGGAACCTATACTGTGCGGGTGATCAATCAATACGCCACCTGCCGCGACTCTGCTACCCGAACAGTCACCGTTGGAGCTACTCCCGGAGTTGACTTTTCTGCTAACGATAGCACTTTTTGCCAGGCGCCAGCCACAGTGCAGTTTACCGACCTTACGCCTTCCGCAGTCAGCTGGCAATGGGACTTTGGTGATCGCAACAGCTCAACAGTCCAGAACCCCTCGCACACTTACAATACTACCGGGAATTACACAGTTCGTTTAATCGCCACTACGGCCTCGGGTTGCAGTGACACCATGACCAAGACTTCCTTCATTCAGGTGCAGCGCACAAATATTTCATTGAATTTGCCTGCGGGCGGCTGTATCCCTTTCACATACCGACCCGTAGCTACTATCACCACTCTTGATTCTATCGCAAGCTATAGCTGGGACCTGGGTGCGCCGGGCGGCACATTCAACGTACGCAATCCACCGCCTTTCACCTACACGGCAGCAGGCAATTACACTGTGTCGCTTACAGTTACTACGGTTAGTGGCTGCACCGAAACGGTAACCGTGCCAAATGGTGTTAGAACGGGTACGCCTCCTGTTGTCGATTTCAGCGTTGTTCCTCCGGGTGGTTGCGCAAGCGATACATTTGCTTTTATCAACAATTCCGTAACCACGCCGGGTGCCGTGGTAGTTTGGAACTGGAATTTTGGCGATGGCTCCAGCAGCAGCGAAATGAGTCCAACCCATGTTTACGTAGACACCGGTAATCTTGCTGTCGTGTTAACTGTGTCTAATAATGGATGTATTGCGCGCGACACCCAGTATGTGCAAATTCAACCACCGGTAGCCGATTTTTCGTACCAGGTAAATTGCGCAACAAGAATGGTGAGCTTTGTCAACGAGAGCATCGTGGATCCCACCCTAAGCCCACTCACCTGGCTTTGGGAATTTGGTGACCCGGCCAATACAAGTTCTACCCTTCAGAACCCTCCACCCCTTTTGTATCCGGGAACCGGGCCCTACATAGTGCGACTTACTGTAAACAATGGAACCTGTGATTATGTGTACACAACTACCATCAGCATTCCCAACGAAACGGCCAACTTCACGGTCAATAAGTCTGCTGTTTGTCCGAGCGAGCCTTTTACACTGACCGCTACCGGCAGCAACGCTGCATTGATCCGACGTTACAATTGGACAGTAGGCGGTGTTGTTTTAGCCGACACTACACGCAGCGTCACTCATTCTATTGCCACTAGCGGCACTTACGATGTGATATTGGAGCTTGTTGACATAAATGGTTGTACCAGCACCCTAACGATTCCGAATATAATTACGGTGAATGGGCCTGTCGCGCAGTTTGCTATAGCACCCAATTCTAATTGCAGCTCTCAAAACTTCACCTTCATTGATCAAAGCAGCTCCATAACACCCATCATCAGTTGGTTCTTTGATTTTGGAGATGGCACCACACAAAACTTTACCGCGCCGCCGTTTACACATACTTACACACAGACGGGGTTGTTCAATGTGAACATGACCGTAACCGACCAAAATGGTTGTATTGGACGCTATCGGCTACCCAACAACCTGCTCGTATCCAATCCACGGGCAGGCTTCAGAGCCGATACCTTCTATTGCCCTGGAGCACCTATCAGCTTTGTCGATACTTCATCAGGCGTGGGGCTAAGCTACCAATGGTTCTTTGGCGACGGCAGCAGTTCAACGGACGCAAACCCCCAACACAGCTATCCCGCTGGCGACCAGGACTATACTGTACGACTCATCGTAACCGACATCAACGGTTGTGTGGATTCAGTGGTACGCAGCAACTATATAAAAATACGTCAGCCGAAAGCTGCATTCAGCATTCGTGATACTACCAGTATCTGTCCCCCACTCCGCACCAGCTTTACTTTTGAAGGAACTGACTACTCATCTTTTTACTGGAATTTTGGAGATGGCGGCATGTCCACGCTCCTCAATCCCAGCCATTTTTATGGCGCTCCCGGCACTTACACGCCCACGCTATATACCCTTGGTCCGGGTGGGTGTATCGACTCAGCCCAATCTTCTGTAACGGTTCATAATATAGCAGATGTTCGCTTAAATTATGGACCTACAACCCGTGCATGTAATTCGCTGAATGTCGATTTCAATTTACAGGTACCGCCTGGATTCAAGTTCATCCTTTATTTCGGCGACGGCACTGCTGACTCATCGCGGCAAACCGTGCTCAGTCATTTTTATTCCAAACCGAGTTTCAACCGTCCATATGTTGTCATTTTCGACAGCATATCCGGTTGTCAGAGTACGGTATTTGGTCCCACGCGCATTGACATACTGGGAGCAATTCCCCTGTTTGGCACCGATCGTACCCAGTTCTGCGATGCGGGCTCTGTACAGTTCACCGACTTTACCACGCGCAACGAGCCGATCGTGTCTACACTTTGGACATTCGGAGACGGTGGCACATCGAATCTGCAAAGTCCGCAACACCAATTTACCCAGCCCGGAACTTATATTGTGCGGCTGGACATAACTACTCAAAGCAACTGCAGCAGTTCCTATCAGGATACCATTTTTGTATACCGAACTCCACAACCGCTCATTACTTCACGCGATAGTATTTGTCTGGGCGTGTCTGAGCCCTTTGTAGGAAATATTGCAGTAGCAGACACGGTTACAACCTGGCTCTGGAATTTTGGAAATGGCCAGACCAGCACCGACCAAAATGGTTCTGCTACTTATAATACTGCGGGCGACTATACCGTTACTCTTATTGCCACCAATGCAATTGGCTGTCGGGACACCACAACGCGGCAAATATATGTGAGCCCGCCTCCATCGGCCGTGCCGGTACAGGACCCCATCACTATTATTTCGGGTGGCAGCACTCCGCTGCAAATGACCTATACAGGTGCTATTCAAACCTACAGCTGGTCGCCCCAGTACAGGCTCACCTGCTTTAACTGCCCCGAACCTACCGCTAACCCGGCATCCACTACAACCTACCGCGTGGATCTTGAAAGCCGGTACGGGTGCCTGGGTTCTGCCAATATAACCGTAAATGTTGTTTGCAACAACCTAAATTATTTTGTCCCTAATACATTTTCACCTAATAACGATGGCCGAAATGACCGTTTCTTCCCTCGCGGCACCGGTCTTTTCCGAATAAAATCGTTCCTTGTATTTAATCGATGGGGACAATTGGTATTTGAACAGCGCGATATGGCTCCCAATGCGGCAGCACAAGGATGGGATGGTACATTTAAAGGCCAACCAGCGTCGCCGGACGTATATATTTATACTATGGAGATTGTTTGCGACAACAATGTGGTTATACCTGTAAAAGGAAACGTGACTCTTTTGAGATGATGAAGCTGAGTATAGCGAAATATTATCGTTGGGTCACCTGCTTGACCGCCCTGCTGATGACTTTAAACAGCCATGCTCAGGATATTCATTTTTCGCAATTTTTCGAAACTCCGATTTTGCGCAACCCCGCGCTGGCCGGTATTTTCACCGGCGATTATCGGGTGCAGGCTGTTTATCGTGACCAATGGCGCAGTGTAACCGACGGTTATAAGACAGTATCCTTAAACGGAGAATACAAGTTGCCGGTCGGAAAGATGGATGATTTCCTCACGATCGGTGGACAGGTATTGTTTGACAGAGCAGGTACGGCTGCTCTTACCCAGACCAGCATCATGCCTGTAATCAATTACCACAAGTCTTTAAGTACCGAGTTCAACCGATACCTGTCGCTTGGCTTTATGGGTGGAGTGGTGAACCGGACTTTTGATCGTAGTAAAATAACCACCGACGGTAGCTATGGTGGCGGCGGCGACAACGAGCCATTTGTTGACCCCAACTATACTTACCTCGATGGAAGCGTGGGTCTCAGCTATAATTCCAATTTAACCAGTGATCCGGAAGACAACTATTACCTGGGCGTTGCCTATCATCATTTCACCAAACCCCAAAACTCATTTTTCCGTGATCCAAATACCGAACTCTTTCCGAAGTGGGTAGCTTCTGCCGGTTTTCGATTTGGTGTAACCGACTGGTCCTATATCACCATACAGGCCGACCACTCCATGCAGCGTAAATACCAGGAAACCATTGCCGGTGCCATGTATGGGATTAAAATGGGTGACCAGATTGATAATCCTGAATACGTACTGCACGGGGGCATCTTCCTCCGTTGGGCGGATGCCTTTGTGCCGGTAGTGAAAGTGGACTACCGGGGCTTTACCTTCGCATTTAGCTACGATGTCAATATTTCAAAGCTAAAACCAGCCAGCCTGGGCCGCGGTGGGTTCGAATTCTCACTCTCTTACACTGGTATACTCCCCGACCGGCATAACTCAAGCCTTAACGCTGTACGCTGCCCCCGTTTCTAAAAAACTACGAACCTTTCGTCTCGTAGCTTGTTAGCCCAGTAAAATAACTACTATGGCAATCCAAAAAGGCCAACTGGCCCCTGATTTCAGTTTATACGACAGCGACAAAAACAAAGTGTCTCTTTCCGACTTTAAAGGCAGGAATGTGTTGCTTTTGTTTTTTCCCCAGGCCTTCACCAGCGTTTGCACCAAAGAACTTTGCGGCGTTCGCGATAACATAGCGCGTTATAGCGATGCCAATGCCCAGGTACTGGGTATTTCAGTTGATTCGGTATTCACCCTTGCTCAATTCAAAGAGAGCCAGCAATTCAATTTTCCGCTGCTCAGCGATTTCAATAAGACCGCCTCTACCGCTTACGATAGCATTTATAACGATTGGATTCTCGACATGAAAGGAGTATCCAAACGATCTGCTTTTATTATCGATAAGCAGGGCGTGCTGCAATATGCAGAGGTACTGGAAAATGCCGGCGAGGAACCTAATTATGAAGCTATTCAGCAGACGCTGGCCTCACTTACTTAAAAATTCGTTAAAAGCAATTCCTTATAAAGTTCTAAATCACTGATTTAGAACTTTTTTTATTTTATCGTAGTTCTACGTTGCGCAATTCAATTTTAGGCTCTATTATTGTCATAATAAATGTAAATTTGTTTCGTTGAGACGAATTTTACCCATACTGTCCTTTATTCTGTTGATGAGCTGTATTGCGAATGCGCAAGCGGGAAAGAACAATCTGCCTGATCCAGGCAAAACGGTTAAGTTCTATCCCAACCCGGCCACTACCCAAATCACTTTTGATCTGGATGACAGCTATGCTCCCGGCACCAGCATTTCCATATTCAGTTTTCTCGGCAAAAAAATGACCGAAGCCAAAGCGGCTGGTCAGAAAACGAATATTGCCCTCACCAACTTTAACCGTGGCGTATATATTTTCTATATCCGCGATGCTAATGGAAGAGTAATTGAGAACGGTAAGTTTCAGGTAAGCAACTAAAGTTTGCAGATATATATAAAAAATAAAAGGGCCATGCGGCCTTTTTATTTTTTATAGTACCTGCACTATCAAAAACTTCAGGTACTGAGTCATATCCAGCCCTCTGATAATTGGATGATCAGCGGCCTGGGCCTGAAAAATAACCTGTCGGATCCGTCGGCGGGCATCGCGCGCTGCCATATCGATGGTCTGTAAAAACATATCCGCATTCACCAGGTTGGTGCAGGATGAAGTGACCAGAAATCCTCCCGGCTTTACCAGTTTCATGCCGCGCAGGTTGATTTCTTTGTATCCTGTTATTGCCTTTTGAATTGTTTCCCGGCTTTTGGTGAATGCCGGAGGGTCCAGCATCACCACGTCGTATTGTCGACCTTCGCGCGACCATTGTTTTAATACATCAAATGCATTGGCCTCTTCAAACCGACATATTTTTTCCAGCCCGTTTAATAACGCGTTTTCATTGGCCTGGGCTACCGCATTAGCAGAAATATCAAGACCCAACACTGACCTGGCGCCATAGTGGGCCGCGTGCAGTTCAAAAGTACCGGTATAGGTAAATGCGCCCAATACATCAGCATCCTTCACGATATGCTGAATGGCTCGCCGGTTATCCCGCTGATCCAGAAAATATCCTGTTTTCTGTCCATGTTCCAGATCAACATGAAATTTTAATCCGTTCTCCTCAATCACGATACGGGTATCAAATAGCGCCGACAGAAAACCTTTCTGTTGGGGTAGTCCTTCCAGTTCCCGCACGGGCACATCATTTCTTTCAAAAATCCCCTTCGGTTCAAATATTTGCTGGATGGCCGCTACAATGGCCGGCTTCCAACGGTCGATACCCAGGGCCAGGGTCTGAATAACAAAATAATCATTGAACTTATCAATGATTAATTGCGGCAAAAAATCGGCCTCACCAAATACCAGCCGGCAGTTTTCTGTATATCCCAGCTTTTGTCGGTAGTTCCAGCATTCTCGCAATCGGCGTAGAAAAAAAGCATCGTCAATTTGCTCGTCGCGCTCGCGGCTTAGCAGGCGTACTATTATCTGCGATTTTGGATTGAAATAACCTTTGCCAATAAATTTCTTATCATGGCTCAGCACCTCTACAATATCACCCGGATTGGCCTCATCGTCCAGTTGATCCACTTCGTTGGCAAATACCCAGGGGTGCCCGTTGGCGATCCGTGGGGCAATTTTTCGTTTTAATACAACAGTACTCATATTTCGAGCGCAAGGTAAGGCTTTGAACATTATGCAGCCCATACCTGCCAGCAAGCCCGGAAATAAGGCCATTCGCGGCCATTTTGTCCTGATACCAGCCTTGGCAATATTATTGTCAAGCTTAACTTTGCAAACAATTTTGTACAAAATGGCAGATAAACAAGTAAAAGACCCGGATATGGAACGCGCAGAGTCGCAATCGGAATTGAATATCAATGCCGATGAGAACCTAAGCGGAACAACCCATCTGAACGAACCCGTAGAAACAGAACCAGAGCTCGAGAAACTGCGTGTTGAATTACAGGAGTCAAAGGACCGGTATTTGCGTCTGGCTGCCGAATTTGACAATTTTCGTCGCCGCACTTCAAAAGAAAGGCTGGAATTGATACAGACTGCAGGCCGAGAAGTGATCAGTGAATTGTTGCCGGTACTGGACGATTGTGACCGTGCAGAAAAACAATTTGCAGGAGCTGTGGATTTGGAGCCTTATCGCGAAGGGGTGAATCTTATTTTCCATAAGCTAAAACAAACCCTGCAGTCGCGGGGTCTCAAACTGATGGAATCTGTTGGTAAAGACTTTGATGCTGATTTGCATGAAGCGATTACCGAAATTCCTGCGCCCACACCCGAACTTCAGGGAAAAGTAGTAGATGAAGTGGAGAAAGGTTATTACCTGGGCGAAAAAATTATTCGTCACGCCAAAGTGGTTGTTGGCAAATAAAAGGCGAAGCGCAAATACAAAAAATGAAACGCGATTTTTACGAAATACTGGGAGTGTCAAAGGGCGCCAGTGCTGATGAAATAAAGAAGGCCTACCGTAAGGTTGCCATGCAATATCACCCGGATCGCAACCCGGGCGATAAAGCCGCCGAAGAAAAATTTAAGGAAGCCGCTGAAGCTTACGAGGTATTGAGCGATGCCGATAAAAAAGCGCAATACGATCGGTACGGGCACGCCGGGGTATCCGGTAACGGCCGCGGCGGTTTTAGCGGAGGAGGCATGAATATGGATGACATATTCAGCCAGTTTGGTGATATTTTCGGCGACGATATTTTCGGTAGCTTCTTCGGTGGTCAACAGCGGGGCCGCGCAGGCACGCGTTCCCGGGGAGTACGTGGAAGTAACCTCCGGGTCAAGTTAAAACTGACCTATGAAGAAATTGCAAAAGGTGTTACCAAAAACATCAAGGTCAAAAAATATGTGACCTGTCAAACCTGTAGCGGTACCGGAGCTAAAGACAAGGGCAGCGTACAAACCTGTCAAACCTGTGGCGGAAGCGGCCAGGTGCGTCGTGTACAAAACACCTTCCTGGGTCAAATGCAAACAGTGACCACCTGCCCTACCTGCAATGGCGAAGGAAGTACGATCACGGCCAAATGCGGCACCTGCAAAGGCGAAGGCCGGCAGTATGCCGAAGAAACGGTGAGCATTGATATACCTGCAGGTGTTCAGGAAGGAATGCAATTGACCGTGTCGGGCAAGGGTAATGCAGGCGAAAGAGGTGGATCTCCCGGCGACCTGATTATATTAATTGAAGAGGAGAGCCATAAAGAACTGCAGCGCGACGGCCTGAATGTGGCTTTCGACCTTCACATCTCCTTCCCCGATGCCATATTTGGGACGCAGGTGGAAGTTCCCACTATCGACGGCAGAGCAAAAATCAAGATTCCGGCGGGCACACAAAGTGGTAAAATATTCCGTCTTAAAGGCAAGGGCTTCCCGGCAGTGAACTCTTATGAAAAGGGCGACCAGTTGATTCATGTTAACGTATGGACGCCCCAGCACCTTAGCGCTGATGAAAAGGCGGCGCTGGAAAAACTAGCACAATCACCTAACTTCAAACCTAATCCGGATAAGAACGAAAAAGGATTTTTCGACAAAATCCGGGAAATGTTTTCTTAACCCAACAATACCTCTACAATGAGTTTTCAATCGGAATTTGAAAAATATGCGGTAAAACACCGGGGTCTTTCGAGCAATACGCTTCACAGCTACGGAAACCACATGGTAACGGCAATGACGCCCAATATCATTGAAGAACGTCCGATGAACGTGGCCGTAATGGATGTGTACAGCCGCCTGATGATGGATCGGATCATTTTTCTGGGCTACCCTATCAACGATGAAATTGCCAACATCGTAACAGCTCAGTTACTGTTTCTCGATTCCACTGACCGCACTCGCGATATCAACATGTACATCAATAGCCCCGGCGGCAGCGTGTATAGCGGACTTGGCGTATACGACACCATGCAGTATGTAACACCGGATGTGGCCACCATTTGCATTGGCATGGCTGCTTCGATGGCCTGCGTATTGCTGGGTGCCGGCACAAAAGGGAAACGAGCTGCCCTGAAGCATAGCCGCATCATGATGCACCAGCCAAGTGGCGCTATCGGCGGACAGGCAAGCGACATCGAAATCACAGTAAACGAAATCAGGAGGTTGAAAGTAGAACTATACGAAGTGGTAAACTACCATACCGGCAAGCCGATTGATCAGATAGAAACCGACTTTGACCGCGACAAATGGATGACAGCTAACGAAGCTCGTGATTATGGCCTGGTAGACGAAGTATTGCTGATTAATCCACGCAAAGCCAAAAAAGACTAACCTTTTTCCCAACCGAAAAAATAAACTTATGTTTTTAAATAAAGAATATACCCGCAACGACTGGAGAATGGACGACGAGGAAGAGGAAAAGGAAGAAACACCCAAGTCGGACCTGATGATGTTCAGCAAAAAGCTGGAAAAGTATTTTTTTGAAAGTCGCAGTGTTTATTTATGGGGTGTTGTAGACGACAAGAGCGCGAAGGATGTGGTGTCGAAACTGCTCCTCCTCGACGCTGACCAGCCCGGTAAGGAAATAAAATTCTTTATCAATAGTCCCGGCGGTGTGGTTACCAGTGGTATGGTTATTTATGATACCATGCGGATGATTAAAAGCCCTGTAAGCACTATTTGTATGGGACTGGCCGCCAGTATGGGCAGCATCCTGCTAAGTGGAGGTAAAAAAGGGAATCGCTATATTTTCCCCAGTGGTGAGGTGATGATCCATCAGCCATCTTTGGGTGGATTTATCCGTGGCGTTAGTACCGATCTCGAAATCCAGGCCCGGCAAACCAAGAAAGTGAAGGAAATGGGAGCTAAAATTCTCGCGGAAAACTGCGGAAAAACGATGGAGCAGGTGATGAAGGATTTTGATCGCGACTACTGGATGGACCCCGAAGAAGCGGTCAAATACGGCATTGTTGATAAGATTATTACGAATCTATAAACGTATATTTATCAGATACTTAAATTAAGATTCGCCAAAAAACCGTCTTTTCACGACGGTTTTTTAATTTTGCTGACGTCTGATTAGTAAGTGTTAACCTAAATAACTACATGGCTAAAAATATTTTACACTGTTCATTTTGTGGCCGCAGCCGGGATGAAGTGAAGATCCTGATTGCGGGACAGGAAGGGCATATATGCGAAAATTGTGTGGAACATGCCCGTGAGATCATTGAACAGGAGCTGATGGTGCGTGACGAAAAAACACCCAGTTCGGCTTTCAAACTCACTATCCGCAAGCCTATTGAAATTAAAAAATTCCTCGACGAATATGTGATCGGCCAGGACGAAGCAAAAAAAGTGCTGGCGGTGGCAGTATACAATCACTACAAGAGGCTTCAGCAACGTACCGGCGATGTAACACAGAGCGCGAACGAAATTGAGATTGAAAAAAGCAATATCGTGATGGTAGGCGAAACCGGCACGGGCAAAACCCTGCTGGCAAAAAGTATCGCCCGTATGTTGAACGTACCTTTTGCTATTGTGGACGCTACCGTATTTACTGAGGCAGGTTATGTGGGCGAAGATGTGGAAAGCATTTTGACCCGGCTGCTGCAGGTATGCAACTATGACGTGCAGGCGGCCGAACGTGGCATCGTGTACATTGACGAAATTGACAAAATTGCACGCAAGGGAGACAATCCTTCTATTACCCGCGATGTAAGCGGCGAAGGCGTGCAACAGGGCATGCTCAAACTGCTGGAAGGAACCGACGTGCTGGTACCTCCTCAGGGCGGACGAAAGCATCCGGAACAAAAACTGATCAAAATCAATACGCAAAATATCCTGTTCATTTGCGGCGGTGCTTTCGACGGCATCGACAAGATCATTGCCCGCCGGGTGCAGACCAATACCATTGGTTTCAATGTAGACAAGGACCTGCAGGATAATATGAAGAAGAACCTGTTGCGTTTTGTGAACGCACAGGATCTGAAGTCCTTTGGCCTCATCCCTGAATTGCTCGGCAGGTTGCCCGTAGTCACTCACCTTGATCCACTGGATGCAAGCACCTTGAGAGCTATTTTAACACAACCCAAGAATGCATTGATCAAGCAATATACCCGTCTGTTCGAATTAGAAGGTATTGCTCTGCACATCGATGATGAAGTGCTTGACTTCATGGTTGAAAAAGCGGTGGAATACAAATTAGGGGCCCGTGGCCTGCGTAGCATTTGTGAAGGTATTCTGACCGACGCCATGTTTGAGCTGCCCTCATCAAGGGAAAAACAATTTACCCTCGATATCGAATATGCCCGTCGCAAATTCGACAAGAGCAAGCTGAGCCTGGTAAAAGCAGCGTAATCTGACGCAACCCTGCCGGGGCAGATTATTTCGCCAACAACAAACACAGCAAACAATCACATAATCAAAGGACTGCCTTATCTTCGAGGCAGTCCTTTTTATTCTAAACCCAAAAAATACGAGAGATGCAGGAATTGATTGAAAAACTGAAAACTGAAGCCGGTCTGACCGACGAACAAGCCCGCCAGGCCATCGCAACGATAAAAAACTATGTGGTAGAAAAATTCCCGATGCTGGAAGGTGCAGTTGGCAACCTGTTTGGCCAAAATTAATGACCGTCAGACTTTCCTTTCATCGAATAGCACGACATTTCTTACCACGGGGATTGTTGGCAGCTTCGTAGGGCGTCATGGCTCTGCTGCAGGCCGACAAAATAATTAAAATCATGCTGATCCAGGCGAGAGTCCTTAGTTTCATGTGTATCGGATTAGATGCACAAGATAGAAGCCTATGTCTTAAAAAACGAAGGGAAACACGCCTGAAATACCCTCGGAATGATGGAGGATACTGCGAGGTAATTTTACTGTAATTGTAGTTACCGCAACATTTTCTACTAGTAACTCCTTAGCATTATCTGAGCTCAAACACATGGGTACCCGCTGTCAACAATCTTGAAAACTGCGCCTGATTGGTCCTAAGTTGCTTCCCGTTTTGGTACAGCTTACGACCGTCGGGTATATTAATCAGCAAATCTGCGGTGCTGAAAGGCGGAACAACGGCAGTATAGGTGCGCACAGCCCCTTTGTCATCCCAGCCTGAACAAATTCGTCCAAAGGGAGAATCGTAGCAGGCATTGAATTGCTTCAAATCCTGCGGCATGTATGGTTGAAGTATAAAATGCCGAAAGCCAGGCTTGTCTGCGATGGGTCGAATACCAGCAAGTCCTTTATACATCCAGGCACCAATTTCACCAAACATAATATGGTTCATGCTGATGTCGGAAGCAGCATCAATAGGCCAGTTTTCGTATAAACTGGTAGCTCCGTTACGAATCCACCAGCCCCAGGAAGGAAAACTGTCGCGGGTTGCAAGCCGGTAAGCAAGATCGGCATGCCCGTTTTCACTCAATGCATTCAGAATCGATTTGGTGCCCAACAACCCCACATCAAGCTTGACGGAATCACGCAGAACCCTCTCGGCCAACCGATCGGCTACTGCCTGCCGGTAACGCTCAGGTACCAAACCAAAATAAAGCGCTACACTCAGTTCTGTTTGCAAACCACTGCCATAAATGGCAGTTGCCGTATCAAAATAAGCTTTGTTAAATGCCTGCTGTATCCGTTTCGCCAATGCCTGATACTTCCGCTCATCATTTACCTTCCCTAAAACTCGGGCTGCATTTGCCAGAATACTAACATCCTTAAAATAGTAAGCGGTAGATGTAAAGGGAACCGGAGTTTGAGATTTGACGGGAATCCAGTCGCCTAATCCCCAACTAGTGATTCCGGAGGGATAGTTTTGATCGATATAATCAACATAGCGCCGGATACTTTCGTATGTACGCTCCAATGCCCGCGGATCACCATAGAAAAGATAGAGATTCCAGGGTATAATGGCGATAGTACTGGTCCAGTCAGGTCCGTTTCCCCACTCATAACCCCAGCCACCAGTGGGAATAATAGAAGGTAGTACTCCGTTGGGCTGTTGTTCGTCGCGATGATCGGCCATCCATTTTTCATAGATAGTGATGCCATCGTAGTTGTACAAACCAGTTTCCTGCGCAATATGCGCGTCGCCAGTCCAACCATTTTTTTCCCGCTGAGGACAATCGGTGGGGTAACCGAACAAATTACTTAAGTAAGAATTATTGGTTGCCCGCCACAGGGGCATCAACAATGGGTGGCTGGTGGAAATAGTTCCTGCAACTGGTACATCGCTGCTCATACGAATAGCTTCCAGAACAGGTTCTTGAAAAACCAGCTCGCCATTCCAACTGATCTCCACGTACTGGAAGCCTTTATAATTAAATTTTGGCTGAAAACTCTGTATGCCCTGTCCGCCCAAAACAAATATATCGGTTTGAAAAGGATCACTCTCGTCAGTAGGACGATAGTGAACATCCAGATTTGACTGATCTACCCGGCCGTTCGCATACAGCCGTTCGCCATGTTTTAAACGTACAACAGTGCCTTCTTTTCCATCAACAGTCAGTCGGCTCACTCCAGCCAGGTTGATAGGGAACTTCACAACTATGGTTGTATCATCGATGCGTTTAACTTCAGTGGGTAAAATAGTATCAGTAGACCTGATGGGATGCATGGCTTGCGAAACGATCAGCGAAGCAGGGGCTGAACGATAGCGGGCATTGCTCCAGTTGCTATCTGCAAAACCCGGGCGATTCCAGTTAATAATATTTTTACGATTATCCCAATGTTCCCCGGTATATATGCTGTTGAAAACAATAGACGACAAATTAGTCTTCCAGTCCCGGTCGCTGCCGACTATTTCCACCGATCCATCTTCATAAACCAAACGAATGTCCATACAAAAAGCAGGTCGGTTACGCCACGGCGCTTCGTGAAAGTTCCATACGGCGGTAGACTGATGATTATACCAACCGTTGCCCAGAATTATTCCAACCACATTGTCGCCGGTATTCAGCAGTTTGCTAATATCGTAGCTGCTATACATGATCCGTCGGTCAAAACGGGTATAAGCAGGGTCAAGCATTCGGTCACCTGCTATTTGTCCATTGAACGACAGCTCGTATAAGCCGGCCACTGCTACATAGACCCGGGCAGTACGAATTTTTTTTCGAACGTTGAAAGTTTTCCGGAACATGGGTGCCGCTTTCGTATCTCGGTCCAAATGATCGCTGATCCACGCCCCTTTCCAATTAGCTTAGTCCATCATTCCCGTTTCAAAATAAGCCGTGTCGGAGAATAAAGGTCTCCCCTGCCGATCGCGAATAGTAAGTTGCCAGTAGTACCTGCCGAAAGGTTGCAGTGGCTTTCCATTATACCTTACAAGTGGCAATCCCAATTTGCTGCCACTGCTGTCCCAGATTATTGAGGGCACTGACTGCTTGCCGTCGTAAGCAAAAACCTGCAATTGCCAACGGTCGAACGAACCCGTGGCTGCCACGGGATTCCATTTCCACGTAAAACGCGGATGACTTTCATCAATTCCGATTGGGTTCGGAAGATACTCGCATCTCATATCGCGCAGGATTGCCGACTGCGCTTCCAGCTGATTAAGGCCAATTAACCACAATAGAGCGGTCAAAAGAGGAATTCTGCAAAGCATCTGACCAAGATACAGCATTGAAGGCAAAAGCCACGAATGCTAAATCAGCTATGGAGTCTTGTAAACTCCCTTCAGATCCCGCTCAAATAAGGTGTACGGGTGCTGATAGAATTTTAAAAAATCAGGTACCGACAACTGGCCGGGAAAAGGAGCGTAATAATGAGTGGGGCTGTCGCGGTCATTTCGCCAAACCAGTACGTACGACATATGAACGCCCGGTGCCTGTAGCACCTTCAATAAAATAGAAGTCCACCAATTTGGATTAGGTATTGATTCAAGCCCCGTTTCAGTGAATGCTGCCAGCTTCTTTCTTTCCTTTGCCAATGATGATACGATCTGCAATTTCCTGATTGCTGCCGCTGTATCGTAGCTGCCATCTCGCCCCATGTCGGCGTAGTTATCCATCCCGACCATGTCTACCCATTCATCGCCCGGATAACGCTCCAGGTACTGGTCTTTAGTTTGAAATAAGCAATCAGGAGAAAATGCATATATCAGGTTGTGCACCTGTAAACTGTCGCGCAGATAGGATACCGTAAATCGCCAGAGTTGTACAAATTCACTGGCCCTGCTATGGCTCCGACCCCACCAGAACCAGTCGCCATCCATTTCATGATAAGGTCGGAATATCAACGGCACCATTTCACCCTTTTTGCCAACGACGGAGTGAAACAGTAGCGCCACCTGCTTTAGAATGCTCTTATACTGCTCATGGCCACTGGAGCCGGGCAACATTAAACCAACGGCTGGCACCGACACTGAATCTTTCCAGTAAAAGCCACCGGCCGACAAAGGATTGCTGAAATGCCAGGCCACTGTGGTAATGCCACCCCGGTTATAGGTATCCTGAATCGTTTTCTGAAGCAAATTAAAATTATACCTGATCTGCCCATCCGGTGCACCACTGAGTCCCATGATGTCGACTCCTACAACGGCTGGATGAGACCCCGTGACAGATTTTATATCTGACCTGTCCTCAGAACCTGACCAGCCATGACCGTATTCCGTTGCGTGCTGGTGACCGAACAAAACGCTCTTACCCATCTGCTTTGCCAGATACTGATGCAGGGCCTTTGTTTCAGCAGTAGCGTCATTATCGATCAGTTGTGCATTCAGGTTAATGCACAGCATCGTCAGGCCAAAGAGGCTAAGACCTCGTATAGGTTGAACTATTTTCATGTACAACTTTGTATCGCTGTCATCACCCCCGCCTCAGAATCTGCTCAATAGCGTTCAGTTCATCAGATGAAAAACGGAGACCTTTCAAACTTCCAAGATTATTCATTAACTGATCAACAGTGCTAACGCCAATCAGTACCGATGTAATTCGGGCATCTTTCAGTAACCAGGCTATGGCCATTTGCGAAAGCGACTGCCCGCGGTTGGCTGCAATTTCATTTAATGCCTTCATCTGCTCTATTCGCTCTTCAGTCACTTCACTTACCTGAAGAAAACCGTGTTCTTTCCGGGCTCTTGAGTTCTCCGGTATTCCATGCAGGTATTTGTCGGTCAGCAATCCCTGCGCAAGAGGTGAAAAGGGTATACAGCCAACTCCATATTCCTCCAGTACATCCAGCAGACCGTCTTCAACCCAACGATCCAACATGGAATATTTTGGTTGATGAATAAGACAGGGCGTTCCGAGGCTACGCAGAATTTCAAAAGCCTGTTTCGATTGTTCGGCATCGTAGCTTGAAATACCAACATACAGGGCCTTGCCTGATCGCACTGCCTGGTCAAGAGCCATCATGGTTTCTTCCATTGGCGTGGCAGGGTCCGGCCTGTGTGAGTAGTAAATATCTACATATGAGAGGCCCATTCGGTGCAAACTTTGATCGAGGCTGGCCAGCAGGTACTTTCTTGACCCATATTCGCCATAAGGTCCGGGCCACATCCTCCACCCTGCCTTACTTGATATAATCAGTTCGTCGCGCAGGTAGCCGGAAAAATCCTTCTTCAGTATTGTTCCGAAATTCTCTTCGGCTGATCCGGGGGGTGGACCATAGTTATTTGCCAGATCAATATGTGTTATACCATGATCAAATGCTGTACGAACCATCTGACGCGCATTTTCGAAATTATCCACTCCACCGAAATTATGCCAGAGCCCCAGCGAAACTGCTGGTAGCAACAGTCCGCTTCTGCCACATCGGTTATAGGTCATTTGTTGATATCGGTCGGAAGAGGGAACGTACATAACAAATCATTTTACGGTTACGAAAAGCACAAGTTAGCAAATTCAGCTTTTCGGACTACCGTAAATAACATCAGGGAAAGGCCGGGGATTTAATTCCGGTATTTTTTACACCATTCAGGTCGTAGGCCCACTGGCGACCCCATACTGTCAACTGGCTGGTATCGCTCCAGCTACCACACATTTCAAAACAGGCATTGGCTGCGTTATTACCTTTCCAACTCCAGCCCAGGTATCCCAGCTTCTTCGATTGACATATCTGCATCAACAATGACGCATCCACTTTGCATACAAAATCGGCCGGTTGCTGATCGTCCGGCACATTCCAGCCAAACTCACCGAAAACCAGACAAAGATTCTTATCGAGTATTGCCTGTATCCGCCCGGCATAGGTTGACGGATTGTTCCAGTTGGAATACCCATGTGTACTGAAGATGATATTTTTGTCCGGATCAGCATTGAGAAGGTTGGCACCGTACTGCACAATAGCCGATTCAGTTTGCCCATACCCGGGTGCATCAATCATGATTGGCATTTTATACCCTCCATTCCGCAAATTGAGAATAGCCGGCAAATACGCGTTGCGCCAGTCAAGTGCAGTCACCGAGGAACCACCCCATTCATTGGCAATGTTCAGGATAAGAAAGGCACTATATTTCTGTAAAATGGCTTTTACATCGCTTCGAAGATAATAGTTTACCGCCTGACTGATGTCGTTGGCGCTATTACCTCCGGTAAAGTCATGCAGTTCCACCACAGGCACCATTCGCAGTCGTACACATTCGGCAATGGCTTCATCCAGCACCGACAAGCCAGGTGTCCATGCCTGCATATCGACCTGCCAAACCAGCCGAGCGCTGTTGCAACCCAGCGAAGCGGCCGCGGCCAGTGAAGGTTTGTATTCGTTCGGAAACCAGAATACCGGAAAATTGTTACCTCGCATAACAAATGCCCTTCCAGTACTATCACGAAGGGCGCTGCCGTCTACATAAAAATGCGGACGATGCACCGGTGCAGGGGGCGGATCCGGATCAGGATCGGGTTCCGGATTATTTCCTGAGCCCGACTTGCTGCAGGCAATTCCCGCTGCAAAAAAAATCAATACCAAAAACAATTCACGAAACACCTTCATCATCATAATTTTTTTTGTCAAGTATTAGCAACCACTCAATCAAAGCTCTGCTGTTATGATAAGGACATTTCCAAAATCCGGCCTTATCGAGGGGCATGGGCTGATAATTTTCAAATACTCCCCAGTACCATTCTCCTGCCAGCTCGTCCCTGAGATAAGTTTGTATGAATTGCCAGCATTTATCCGCATTCTTCAACCATTTATTGTCGCCGGTCAGTTCCCATATTTTGCCAAAAGCAATGAGAGCTTCAGCCTGTGGCCAGCTATGTTTCTCTCTTACCCAGCCCGCATCATCGGGATCAAATTCATACCAGAGACCTCCATCATCGTCCCATGCGTCCATAGCAGCCAATGCCAGATTCAGACAATGTGCTTCAAAAGCAGAGATCCATTTGTTGTCGCCAATAATCCTTGCACAATCCAGCAAAAGCCAGGCGGCTTCAATTTCGTGCCCATAGGAACGGAGTTCGGATCGCGATTTCCAGTCGCGTGAAAAGAATAAACGCAGTGCACCTGTAGGCGAAATAAAATAACGATCGAACAATCGCAACAGGTTGGCGATTTGTTTTCGCAGTTCAGCATTAGGTGCCACACGGTACAGGGCTGCGTAGGCTTCCACTACATGCAAATGGGTATTGGCCGTCTTAGGATCATTTGGCTCCTTCAGGCTAAGCCGCAAGTCATCGGCTGAATTCCACTCGCGGGTAAATGCTTCAAAATAACCATCATAAAGCGGATCGCGGCTAAATTTTTCGATCAGCCCCCACAGTTTGTTTGCATAGTCCAGCGCCTCCTGGTTATGGCATAGTTCATAGTATGCAACGGCAGCATAGATGGCAAAAGCCTGCGCATAAATTTGCTTTTTGTCTTCGAGCACCGATCCATCTGCTTTGATCGACCAGTACACACCTTCCCACTGCTTATCCCATCCTTTAGAGAATAGACATTCAAAGGAACGGTCTGCCATTTCCCGGTATTTCTTGTTGGGGAAATGCAGGGCAGCGGTAGAAAAGGCCCAGCAGATTCGCGCGAGCATAACTGTACCCCTTGGCAGATCAGGTTGGCGTTGATTCTTCCAGTCTACTGAACCAACAAAATTACTGCTGCCGGCATCATACACATAATCCATCCAGAATTGCAGAATCGACTCCAGTTCAGTTCTGAATTGATGCTGCCGGCTATCGGGCAATAGTGCGGCATCCGGTGCAATCGATGCAATTCTCATACTCGCTTGGTTTGAGTTGGATCGGTAACTGGCACCAGGGCAGACTGATTTCGGTCTATAAGATCGGTCAGGGTCCGCACTGTTTGTGCCGACGAATACCTGTCGCTGGCAGTATGCATTACATAATCAAGAAGTTTATTGATGCTGCTCACCGCCACATGCATTCTGGTATCCGAAGAAGCATAGTAAATATAAACAGTACCATCTTCATCAGCTATCCAGCCATTACAAAACAAAACGTTCGACACATCTCCTACCCGCTCATCACCCTCCGGTGCCAGAAAATAACCTGCAGGCTTGTGAATGACCTTGGTGAGATCATTCAAATCAGTCATAAACAGATAAAGCACATAACGAAGTCCGGCGGCAGTATGACGAACACCATGTGCCAGATGCAACCATCCATAATCGGTACGCAGCGGCTCCGGACCAAGTCCGTTCTTGGCTTCAGAAATGGTATGGTATACCCTTGGATCAATCACGGTTTCCTTTTCAATTCGCGCCGGGTCAATCAGCTTACTCAGTCCAAATCCAATACCACCTCCTCTGCCGGCATCAATAAAACCATCCTGTGGACGGGTATAGAATGCATACTGACCGTTTACAAATTGCGGGTGCAATACTACATTTCGTTGTTGAGGCGAAGGAGTAACCAGATCGGGGAGCCGCTCCCAGTTTATAAGATCACGAGTGCGTGCAATACCACACTGTGCGATGGCAGCCGATTGGTCACTAATGGGCGCCGACGGATCGCGGCGTTCCGTGCAGAACAATCCGTATATCCATCCGTCCTCATGTTGCACCACCCGCATATCGTACACATTTGTATCAGGCTGTTCCGTTTCAGGCATTACGATGGGATAATCCCAGAACCGGAACTGATCAATACCATTTGGACTTTCTGCAACTGCAAAGAACGATTTTCGATTGGCGGCTTCCACTCTCGCAATTAGCAGGTATTTTCCCTGCCAGCGCAATGCTCCTGCATTGAGCACTGCATTAATGCCGAATCGTTCCATCAGGTATGGATTGGTATCGGGATTCAGATCGTAGCGCCAAAACAACGGCGTGTGAGCCGCTGTGAGTACCGGATATTGATAACGTTCCACAATACCATTACTATTGCTGCACCGCAGGTTACGACGAGTTAACAGTTGCTCCTGCTTCAATTCCAGCTCAGCTAATCTTGTAAAAAATTTTTCTCTCATATCTGCACATTAAAAAATCAGTCTTCTAATTGGTCCCACCAGGTTCGCTTCAAGACCCATACAATGGCTGCCAACAAACCAAGTGTTATCAGCAGCGACCAATGCTTGCCTAAAACCAGATACATGGGCAAAAGAGTCAGGCAGCACTGTGCTACAATCCCCAGCACCACATTGAACATATCCAAACGAAAGCGCCTGTTGCCGACAAATTCCGGATTGTCGAGCACAACAGCATCATGCACTGGCTTCCAAAATCCCCAGGGCCGTACTGTTGTGTAAAATTTGCGCAGCACCGTCATATCGGTAGCCGGTGCCAGATAAGTACCCGTCACACAGCCTGCAAGCGACAAAACAAAGAGCAATGGCCACCAGTACAAATCCAAACCATCTACAAATCGCAACATCAGCAATGCACCCAGCACTCCAGTGGTCATTCCCCAGAAATAGCCATTTGCGTTAAACCGCCACCAGTACCATTTCAGGCAATTGGCTGCCACATAGCCGCCGTATAAACCACCTACGATCCATTGAAGAATCTCATTCACATCGCGAGCCAGGAAGCCGAAGAAAATACCGACTGCCACAACAAGGACACCTACTATATAATTCATACTTATCACCCTTCGGGTGCTGGCCCGCGGATTGACTCTTTTCACGTAGATATCATTGATGATATAAGCCTGGGCTGCATTCAATGTGCCGCTAAAAGTGCCCATGAATGCGCCAAGTAGGCCGGTGAGAACGAGTCCGAGGACGCCTATCGGTAGAAAATTATTGACGGTGGCAGGCAACACTCTTTCAAAATCGGTAACACCATCGGGACCTTTCAGGTAGAGCTGATTATAGTACAGCAATGCCAGTACGGTGAGCCCGATGATCATGGAATATCGAACCGGTAGCAAAATGATGCTGACAAAGCCGGTCATCTTACTCGCTTCCTTCGGACTGCGGGTGCTCAATATTTTCTGCATGTCGTAGTTCGGCGCAGGCCCTGCCAATGAAGCAAAAATCCCTTTCAACAACATCATCATAAAAAATGCACCAAACAGACTGTATCCATCCGAAGCTATCTTTTCGTTGGCTTCAGCGGCTATGGTCGACCAGTCGAGATTGAGCGTCCAACTGAAGAAAGGATTATCCCATCCTTCCGGCACCTGTAGCGTTTGTCCCTGCAATTCCTGCATGGCTATCACCGCAATAGCAATACAGGCTACCGTCATGATCGCGTATTTTATTACGTCCCCAGTTACAATACTGTGAAGCCCCCCGATGATAGAGTAAAACATGGCAAACAGGGTGAATACGATCCCATAAAAATGGGGCACGTATTTAGCGTCAACATTGAACGGTATATAGGGTTGAACCACTTCCCAGGGCACAAAAACTTCAATGAACTTTCCTAAGCCAATAAAACCATAGGCCATAAAACCCAGGCAACTGATCAGGGCAAAAGCAATTATAATTATTTGCGAACCCTGTACACCGGGACCAGTAGTTCCAAATCGAGTCTGCAACCACTCAGCGCCGGTATTGGCATTACTTCGTCTCAGCCATTTACTGAGGAACATCATCATGAATACCTGGTTTAAAACAGGCCATAGCCAGGGCATCCAGATACTTTTCAATCCATACACAAAACAAAGCGCCACCATCCACATGGTTCCACTGATGTCGAACATGTCGCTGGCATCGCTCAACCCCAGTTTGTACCAGGGCAGGCTTTTGCTTCCCAGCAGATAGCTTTCCTTGTTTTGGCGTGCTTTTTTCCGATAGTGCCAGCCTACCATCACCATTGTGAACAGGTAGAGTATCACCATTCCGGCATCAATCCAGCTTAATCGCATTGGCTAAAATATTTGTTCAGCTCAGGTTTTTCGAAAAAGAGGTTGCGGGAAGAAGAATCAACCCGCAACCGTTGGTTTGAACGATTGCAACATTCGGCATCCGCCGACGCACGACTGCGGGCGTGCTTTGCTTTTTCAAAAAACGTTTAGCCAATTTCGGAAAAGCCAGCTAAAAACAAGCATTCCGTTACCGGCCCTTAACCTTAATTAAGCCCCATGGCGTCTACATAAATCGTAAATCCGCCGGTACCGCTGTATTCTTTAACCCAGATTTCGTTTAAAACTGATGCTCCTGTCAATGTGGAAATCGGAATGGCATAGTCGGTCCATTCTCCCTCCACTATCGTAATGGTGTATGCATCGTTAGCGTTAATGCCAAGATTAATGCGCTTTCCTCCGCTTCCGGGCGCTCCATAAATGGAGAGTTTGAAATGCGTATACGAACTCATGTTTACACTGGCACCACCCAACTGAACAGGTGAACCATAGCCGCCTGAATAATCAATACGGATAGATTTTGAGCCGGCTCTTACAGGAGAGCCATTGTTGTAATCGGCTGTACCACCCCATCCACCTCCTATCCATCCGGTGCTGGTCCAGTTGCTGGTTACAGCATCGTCATAAAATGGCAGGGCTACTGTTGGAGGGGGGGCGCTGCCGGTAATTTCCAACACATCGGCCGATTTAACCGTCACAGTTGAATTCAATACACCCAAAGTAAGTTGACCGCGAAGCACTCCCATTGGTACTGTTACTTCAATCTGTGTTGCCGACTGGCTGACGAAACTGGTTACCGGTGCAGCATTTTCAAATCCGATAGAGGTAACCAGATCAAGATCGGTACCCGTTAGAATCAGGTTGGCTCCCGGATCCACCGGGTTGGGCGCCATTCCGGTTACATTCGGCAATGTGAGTACCAACTCGTCGCCGGTAGTAGTTTGCACAGCAGAAGCAGCTTCCAGTGTGAGCGCTCCTTTAGTAGCACCCGCCGGAACCTGCACCACTAACTGAGTGGCCGTTTGACTCACAAAACTCGTAACAGGCGTACTCACGCCGGTAAAATAGAGTTTGGTTGTCAGGTCAAGATCAGTTCCTGTGATGGTCAGATTTTCCTGATGCTTGATGGGGTTTGGAGAAATAGCTGTTGCCTGCGGAAGTATCACCTCAAGAGGCTCGTCCGTCTCGAAATCAGAAGAATCAGTACCACCATAGGCAAGGATCAGGGGGCCAGTCTTGGCGTCGGCAGGAACAGTAATAACCAACTGGTCGAAGCTTTGACTTACAAATGTCTCTACCAATTTGTCATCGGCAAAAGTTACTCGCTTTATCCAGTTCAGATAAGTACCATTGATCGTGATATTAGCGCCAGGTCTTGCAGCGCTGGTCATGGAGGTGATAGTAGTCAGTACATTCAGGTTGAACCTTGTTTTGGAAACAATATCGCCCTGTGTTGTTTTAAGGGTCACCAATCCTTCCTCTGCCGACGAAGGCACCAATAGCAGGATCAACTCAGGTGTATGCACCTTAAAATCCGATTTTTCAACGGCAGCACCTGTGCCACTGAACTGGATAGAGGTCACCTGGTCAAGATTGCGTCCAAAAAAACGAATGGTGTCGCCATGTCGGGCTCCTGTTGGACCAAAATTCAACAGCTCGACCAGCGAAGATTCTTTTTCATCGTCTTTTTCACAAGACGACCAAATAACTCCTCCGGTCAGCAACAGGAGCATCAGGAGAAGAGGGTGAAGCGAACGTGTCATGCGGAATAATTTATGATCAATACAATCGTTATTGAATATCTTTTAGTACCACACGGAGGTTGTCGAATGCAATATCAGCATCGAGGGCTCCCGGGCCGTGGAACCAGATCTTGATACCATAGCCCTGTGGTCGCACACCCCAATTGGTTACATAATTGGCTACCACTTGCTCAAATGGAATAGTCACAGTTTGCCAGACTCCCTTGGTATCAAAAGGCGGCTCAAAATAATAAGGCTCCGCATTCCAGTCAGGATCAGGCCCATTAACCTGGCCAATCATGAACTTGATCCTGTTGCCGTTGAAGGGCTTCAGCGTATTGATCTCAAACTTCATGTTGTACTTGGCAGGGTTGGTTACGGCTTCATCAGGCAGGTTATGACTGGTAGACAGCGCATCCTCTTTTCCGCCAATCCATTCTGTCCAGCCCCATGAACCTATCTGTTGGGTGATTCTTGTGAAATTTCCATTGATAGCCATAGGATCTGAAGCGTCTACGACCATGCTTTGTCCCCACCAGCCCGACCATGGATCGTTCGTGATCAACATATTCCTATTGTCACGGAACCAGAAATTAGACTGTGTTTCGCCAAAATTGGTAGTCACTACTATGGGGCCAGGCTGCACGCCTGCGGGTATTCTTACTTTTATTTCCTGATCGGTCACTGCCACCAGTTCACCGGTTTGACCGCCTTCAAAGGTCACCGTCAGTGGCTCGTAAAAAAAGTCACCCCTTATGGTTGCTACTTCACCTTCTTTCACATATTCGCAGATCATGCTGTTTACCTGCGGTTCACTTATCTGTACTTCAAAGCGGTGAATCAATTCGTAGCCGTTTTTGAAGATGATCCGAATCTGATTGTTCACTTCGATTGGAATCTGACTTGGAACCACTACTAATATGGAAGTAGAAGTAATATATGTTGGTGTAAGACGGGCCGACTGATCATTGAACCATATCTGTACCGCATCCTGCAGGTTTTCACCCACAATGGCGATCAATTGGCCCTGACCTGCTCCTACCAGCAACGAGTCTGACGACTCCGGACGCGTGATGCGGATATAGCTGATCGAAGGCTTACCGCCGTCATTGTTGTCCTTGGTACAGGCAACAAAGAAACCCGAAGCCAGGATCAGCGTTAGTATGGAGATGGATAATGTTTTCACGATTGCATGTTTTGTTTGTTAGTAACTGGTTGTTTACAACTGTTAAGGATAATCAACAGGAGGCAAACTCAGGTTAGGCGCCTGGCTCAACTCGGCATTTGGAATTGGCAACAGAAAATTTCCCGAGTTGGCATCAATGGTCCGTTCAGTGAACCACGACGTTTTGGTAAACGTCCACGATGTGGGATCAGGCATCTGATCCGGCGCCGTAAAGAACAATCCACGATCCTGCGAATTGAGAATGGAATAGGCCTTGTCAGGATTCCAGTAATGCAGATTCACCAGATCATACCAGGACATGCCTTCCATTGCAAACTCTTTGAATCGCTCCGACATCATTTTGTCGAACGTGAGCGGACCGCTACCGTTCACGCCACCCACTTCGTAAGGTGGGAGGCCGGCGCGCGTACGAATTGCGTTAAAGTAGTTAATAGCCGTTGCATCGGTGGTGCTGCCGTCATTTCCTATGGTAGCGTCCACGTAAGTCAGATACATTTCCGCTAATCGCAGCATATAGGTATTGTTGGGATAGCGCTGTTGGGAAGCGATGCCTGCCAGATCAAGCGGCGAACCAATAATGTATTTTTTTACTGCCAGGAAATTCTGATCCGTGCCGTTGAAGGGATAAATAAGCTTCTGACGATCCGAAACCTTCGTGATTTCAGGATAGTAGAACCCGGGCAACATGAAGCTGGCATGTAGTCGCTGATCAAGCGTACGACCGCGCAGGGTACCATCCGGCTGTGCATTAATGCCCTCATATTGCGACATCAACCACCAGGTAGCACCCTTATCGCCACCCCAGCCGCCGAAAGCAATATCGGGGCTATAAGCCAGGTACTCCGGCATGCTATTGCTGATGCCCCAAACAGTGGGGCCCGCAAATACCCACTGCAATTCAAACAGCGACTCGCTATTATTGTCGTAAGGATAGCGAAACAGATCTTCGTAACTGTTCATCAGACTTCTTCCGCTTTGTGTAATTACGCGTTGCGCATAATATTTCGCACTATCCAAAAATTCCTGTTTGCGCACTCCACCACTCGATTCTACGCCTGCTCGTGTGAGATAAAAGCGTGCCAGCATACCTTCGGCAGACCAGCGTGAAAGACGGCCTTCCTGTATTGGAGTAGTGGGCAGATCTTCGGCTGCGGCACGCATTTCGCGCGTAATGAAATTCCAGACACTGGTTACTGTATTACGTCGGATAGAAGTGTCGAATAGCTTGTCGAGGTTGTTTTCTATAACCGGAACAGCACCCCAGTTCATCACCAGGAATCGATATGCCAGCGCGCGCATAAAACGGGCTTCTGCTATCGCCATATTTTTGATGGCTGGTGTTACGGCAGTGCCGCCATAATTGTTCATGTTATAGATAAACAGATTCGATTGAGCAACTACGGCAAAAAATGCCCGCCAGCTGGCACCGTTCTCACCATTGTCGCCTGTGGTATTGAACAGCACATTGCCCCGGTCATTCCAGGCAGAGAAAGCGGTACCTCCCCGGAAATCCCCCAGGTTGTACATCGCTTTATCGTTGTAGTCGAACCATACTTTGCTGTACAATAGTGCAGTGGCGGCAAGCACCTGCTCGTCCGTTTTATAAAAATTGACATCTACCACTTCGCTCAACGGTGGCTTCTCCAGAAAACTTTTTTTACAACCTACAGCAGCTATTATAAGCAGCATCAAGGCCATAGTCCATTTCATGTTTATTGACTTTTTCATAAACAGGTTTTAGAAGTTTACGCTAATGGTGGCAGTATACATACGTGTCAGCGGGTATCGTCCAAAATCAATACCAATGGCCTGATTCGCCGTTGACGAGCCCGTTCCGATATATGCCCCCACCTCAGGATCGTAGCCTTTATATTTTGTGATGGTAAACACGTTTTGAGCGCCTACGGTAGCACGCAGACTCTTGATAACTTTTAACCGACTCAGAAGACTGGAAGGAAAGTTGTAAGACAGTGAAACGTTTTTCAAACGTATATATGTACCGTCTTCTACAAATCTGTTGGTAATTTTTCCGTAGTTGTTGTCGTTTGCTACCTGGTTGTTGGTAATTCTCGGAATACGAGTATCTGAATTCACGATTCGAACATTGCCGTTATGTTCTTCCAGCTTAGCATAGTTGGTAGCATCCACAAAAAAGTTGCGGCTAAGGTTTACATTGTTGGGGTTACTGTTTTGAGCAGCAATATAGTTGTAGATATCATTTCCAAAACTTGCCGTGAACAGGGTGCTCAGCTCAAATCCTTTGAAGGAAAGATTGTTGGTAAAACCAGCAGTATACTTGGGCCAGGGATTACCAATATTTGTTTCATCGTTTACATCGATCTTACCATCACCATTAATGTCACGGTATTTCACATCACCTACCCAGATACCGTTGTTGGGGTCAATGGGGCGCGGGTTGCCGTTGTTATCCAAAGGCAACGCGCTGTTGGCGATTTCGTCCACCGACTGGAACAGACCTTCTTCTATATAACCTCTGAACAACCATGGCTGCATGCCAACCGTTGAGCGTTGTGTCCAGTTGTTCATCCACCAGGACGTACGCTGAATAAAGGGACGGTCACCGGTAAGCGCTTCCACACGCGTATCGAAATGAGAAAGATTCAGATTCGATTCCCAACGGAAATCGCGTTTGTTAATGATGGTACCGCCCAGGGTAAGGTTCCAGCCCTTTGTGCGCAGCGCGCCCGTATTCACCAGCGGTGGGTTCACACCACCCGGACTGCCACCTGTACCCATATACCAAGGCACGTTGGCATTCAGGATCAGGTTGTCGGTATTCTTGATGTAGTAATCGGCCTCAATATTGAATCGATTGTTGAGCAAACCTACGTTAAGACCAAAGTTGTTGGTTTTTGTTTCTTCCCAGCCAAGCTCCAGGTTTTTTAATTCCGATACCAGAAAACCCGTACCCCATGGTGTAGCATCGGTACTCAGGCGAGAGTAGATGCCTGCACCTGTACCCTGGTTACCTGTGAGGCCCGTTTCAAAACGCAGCTTCAACTCGCTGATAAAATCAATGTTCCAGAATTTTTCCTGCGTTACACGCCAGGCAGCAGACAAAGCCGGGAACACACCCCAGCGGTTGCTGGGACCGAAATAAGGAGTACCGTCTCTACGGAGTGTAGCTTCCAGTAAATAGCGGTTGTCGTAGCTATATTTTAAACGACCGAAATAAGATTCAATCGACCAGGGATAAGTACCACCGCTATTGGTAGCCGAAACAGGATCACCGGCGTTTACATCAAATACATCGTTGGTCAAAAAACCGGTCCGCGAAGCTGCAAGCGCTTTCCATTCCGATTCCTGTGCTTCGTGACTCACCATGGCCGAAATATTGTGCTTGTTGATGTCGATCGAATATTCCAGCATCTGGTTCCAGTTCCAGTACCAGCTGCTATAAGTACCAGTTGTGAGAGACGCGATCAGGTTGTAATGCCATTGATCAATCTCATAAGTAGGAGTATAGTAAGTAGAAAGGCCATTTCCCACGTTTCCGTTAAATGATGTCTGGAACGTCAACCCTTTTACCAAATTCAGGCGCAGGTTGATCCCTCCCAAAAATTGACGACGCATGTTGTCGTTGGTAATAAGATTAGCCAATGCAACAGGGTTAACCGGTGCAAACTGGTTCGCACCATTTACAGGATCACTACCACCCCAGGAACCGTCGAGGTTAGTAACGGGTATTTGTGGCGTAAGCCGCAATGCATTTGCAATTAATGGACTTTCTGCGTTGCCGTAGTTGGTGGTAGTGAGTACTTCGTTGGTCTGGTTATAGTTCAGGTTAAATCCGATTTTGATCCAGTCGCGTGGATTATTATCGAGGTTCAACCGGAAACCATAACGCTTAAATCCCGAACCCAGGGCCACCCCTTCCTGATTCAGATGTTCAGCCGATGCGTAGAAAGTAGTACCACCAGTGCCGCCACTAAGGCTAAGCTGGTGCTTGGCCATATTGGCCACGTTGAACAATTCGCGTTGCCAGTCGGTTCCTTTGCCCAACAAAGAAGGATCCAGAAATTCCTGGGGTGTAGTACCGCCGGCCAGCGCGTGGTATTCTTTAACCATCTGCGCATATTCCGACAGATTCATTACATCGAGGCTCTCGGGAGGCATTTGCAAACTGTGCTGATAGGCGTAGTTGATTTTTACATCACCTGAGCGACCACGTTTGGTAGTAATAAGTACTACACCATTGCTGGCACGCGAGCCATAAATGGCCGTGGCTGAAGGGCCCTGCAAAATTTGTACATCGGCAATATCAGCCGTATTTATACCTGCCAGTGTATTTGAACTACTCTGGTTGCCGAAAGCAACATCCTCGTTTCCCTGTATCTGCACACCATCCACCACATAGAGAGGTTGCGTGCGGCCAAGCGAGCTGATACCGCGTATGTTGACCGACATACCACCGCCCGGCTGGCCGGAATTTTGAGTAACGTATACGCCGGCGGCACGGCCCTGTATGGCCTGCTCCAGGGTGGTATTGATGGTCCGTTCAAGGTCTTTCGCCGAAACCGTGGTTTGGGCAGAAGTCAGGTTCGATCGCTTCGACTGTCCATAACCAATCAGTACCACCTCATTCAAACTGTTTTCAGCTGCCTGAAGCGTAACAGAAAATTGGGAACCGTTTTGAATCGACAGATCCTGTGGTATCATACCCACATATGAGATCGTCAAAGTTTTGGCAGATGCTGGCACTTTTATACTAAAACTGCCATTCATCTGGGTAACAGTATTACCCGCCGACTGCCCTTTGACGGATATAGTGGCGCCTGCAAGTGGGCTGCCCGTCGCATCCGTTACCGTACCGGTAATGGTTCGTTCCTGAGCCAGTGCGAGAGAGGAAAACAAGAGTACTGCACATAGCAATACCCCGGCCCTGGGAAGCTGAAAATTTCTCATATAGCAAGTGTTGTTTCAGCTAAAGTTAATCGCATGACATAAACAGAAACTAGTATTTTTTTATCCCTTTTTGATGCTTTATTTCACTAAAATCTGGTAAAAAAAATATAACAAAATGTTTTTCAGATAATTACATGATTTTTCTGAGACCGATTGCATTAAATCTGATACAATACTATTTTATCCGATTTTCTTAATTTTATACCAAACGGTTGCCGGTATGCAAAACATTGTTCGGGAAATAACTCCACTGACACAGGGCGATTGCTTCACAATATTCTCCCGAACCAAGACCGAATTTGATTTCCCTCTACATAGTCACGAAGAACTGGAACTTAATTTTATCAGGAACGCAAAGGGAGCCCGACGGATAATTGGTGATCATATAGGAGAGATCGATGACCTGGAACTGGTGATGGTGGGTTCCAATCTTCCTCACGTCTGGCAAACACATCATTGCAAAAGCAAAGCGATCAAAGAAATCACCATCCAATTTCATAAAGATTTGTTTGATGAAAAATTTCTACGCCGCAACCAGATGAGCTTTATCAGGAATATGCTGGAACGATCGGCTAAAGGAATTCTGTTTGCACGACCTACAATCGAACAGATCATGCCTCGATTATCGATGCTCACCCAAAAACAGGGCTTTGATTCGGTACTGGAACTTCTATCTATTTTACACGACCTTTCCATTTCCAGGAACCTGCATACGCTTTCAGACGCAACGTTTAGCAATGTGGAACTTTCCTATAACAGCCGCAGAGTAGAACGGGCCATAGAATACATGAATCAGAATTTTCACAAAGCGATCACCTTAAATGAAGTAGCGCGGTTAAGTAATATGACTGAAGTTGCTTTCAGCCGGTTTTTCAAAACACGAACCGGAATAACCTTTATGGATAGCCTGCTTGAAATGCGGCTGGGACACGCCTCAAGGCTGCTCATCGACACATCGCAGTCTGTTGCTGAAGTAGCTTATAATTGTGGATTTAACAATATTTCCAATTTCAATCGGCTGTTCAAGAAAAAGAAAGGCTGTACGCCCAAAGCATTTCGCGAAAACTACAGCTATGGCAGTCGGGTGTTCATTTAATATTTAATGATTCGGATTTCTAAAATAAGCTTATTCAGCTTTATCCTATTGTTGGGCAGCATTGATGTGCTGGCAGCCGACAGCACCCGATATCCCGCCCTGCATCCCTACATCCGGTATACAGGCCGTTTCAAGTCAATAAACGACGGCGAACAGGTATGGGCTTCAGGTGCATATGCTGTGTTGCGCTTCAAAGGCACTTATTGTGTGGCAGAAATAGAAGATGAGAACAAGTGGGGAAAATGGAATAACTACCTGCACGTGATAGTAGATGGAAAAGAATTCAAACGCATTCAAACGCAGGGCACCCGGAATCGGATCATACTGGCCGATGATCTGGAATACGGGGAACATGAAATAATTGTTGTTAAAGACACCGAGTCGCTGATCGGTTATATCCGATTCCGCTCCTGGATCTGCAACGAACTAGTGCCTCCGGGGCCTTTACCGGCTCGCAGGATCGAATTCATCGGTAATTCAATTACCTGTGGTATGGGTGCGGATCAGTCGGCAAAAAAATGCGGAGAAGCGGAGTGGTTCGATCAACACAACGCATGGAATGCCTATGGACCAATTACCGCCAGAAACCTGAAAGCCAGCTGGCACCTGAGTTCAGAATCAGGAATTGGACTCATACATAGTTGCTGCAACAAGCCGTACGTAATGCCCGAGATTTTCGACAAAATGAATTTTGGCGACAATCAGTTCAGCTGGAGCTTTATACGATATCAACCAGATCTGATAAGTATCTGTCTCGGGCAAAACGACGGCATTCAGGACTCTGCAGCATTCTGCAGAGCCTATTTACATTTTATTGAGACGCTCAAAGGATATTACCCAAACGCAGCATTTCTGTTGTTGAGTAGTCCCATGGCAGACTCCAGCCTTAAGGCAACTCAAAAAATCCAACTGTCGGCTATCCAACACGCTGCTGTGCGCGCCGGCATACGGAAAATATCGGTTTTGATTTTTAACAAAAGCTACAATAGTGGCTGCACCTACCACCCTTCGCTTGAGGAACATCGCGAGATAGCTGAAGAACTTACCGCACATATGCGCAAGTGGATGAACTGGTGATTTCATCTATTAGTAACGCCTTCGCACTTGCTACTTCAATTGAAGGGATGCGCTGAAGTCGACCAGATCCTGTGCAAATCGACGGGGCTGCTCCCAATGTGCACTATGACCGCTGCCGCTGTATACGAGGATTCTGCTGGCTGGAACATGCTGTAGAAAAAAATCCTGGTCGCTGCGGAGCGCGATTTCATCACGATCGCCCCAAATTAACAACAAGGGCTTTCGAAAGCTTTGCATGTCAGCCCGGCAATCGGATGACAACACGCCCTTCATTACGCCACGCCAAACTTTCGATTCAATTTTCCGGCTTTCGCTAATTAATATTTCGAAAAATGCTGGAGTTACAGGCATAACAACCGTGCTTTGCTGAAATTCACGGATGAAAACGGAGTCTACCGGATCACGCATTTGTAAACTCATCTCTAACAGTTCGCCAAACATTGTGCGGTGTTTGAGTCTTGGAAATCCGCCCTCCAGCAGCAGTCCTTTAACATGTTGTGGATAATCGATCACGAATTGCTGGGCAACCACACTACCCATGCTGTGGCCAACAACAAGCGCCGGCGGCAGTTCCAACTGCTGTACCAGCATTGCCAGATCGGCAGCCAGTTGCCTGGCTGTATACCCGCTATCAGCACTTTCTGAATCACCATGCCCTCTTAGTGATACGGCAATTACATGTTGATTGTTGGGCAGGTATGTCATCACCTGCTCGTATGATCGCCAGGAATCGGGAAATCCATGTACCAGTAAAATGGGAACGGCACTCGGTGCACCCTGTTCTGCAAATTCAAGAGTGACACCGGTTCGCAGACGCAATCTTTTTACGGTGATCGTGGCCGGTGCCGATCCGAATGCTTCCGAAAGGGATTCCATCCACTGGGGACTCAGGCGATCTTTCCAGCGAATGGACGAACCGGTATGCTGAATGGTCTGTGAATTTGCTGCCTGCGACATCAGCAGCACCAAAAAATGTAGAGCCGCTACAATAATTTTCATGGTTAAAGTTTCCAACAAATCTCCGGCCTTCACTACAAACAAACTATCCCCTATTCTCACAGGGCGATCCCCAAATTCAGGTATAAAAAAAGGGAGCCCCGAAGGACTCCCATCACAGTCTTTTATTGTGTCGCTTAGCTGCAACCGCCCTGATTACCACAATTCAGGCACTTGTAGCAGGTACCGCTTCGCATCATGATATGACCGCACACATTACAGGCAGGCGCATCACTTTGCATATTCTTGGCGGCTGCGTTCACTGCATCCATGCTCGTGTCGGCTTTAACCGGCTGGCTCACGCGCTGATTTTTCACGGGTTGAGTGCTGGCAGAGCCGGCGGAAGGAGTGATCCGAACACTAGACAGCTCAGGCTCTTTTGCATATTCCAGATTTGAAGGAATATCATCCCAATCATCGTTACCGGTGTTCATCACTTCTGGTTTGTCGAGTACATGCACCAGATCGGTACGTCCGAGGTATTCGTAACCCAGCACACGGAATATGAAATCTACGATTGATGTGGTCGATTTGATGTTGGGGTGTTCTACAAATCCGGAAGGATCAAATTTGGTGAAGGCGAATTTGTCGACAAATTCCTCCAGCGGCACACCATATTGCAGACCGATTGATATGGAGATGGCAAAGCAGTTCATCATGCTGCGCATGGTGGCACCCTCTTTGGCCATATCGATGAAAATCTCACCCAGTGTACCATCACCGTATTCGCCTGTACGGAGGAAAATAGCCTGTCCGTTGATCTTCGCCTTCTGTGTAAATCCACGGCGCTTGGCAGGAAGTGATCGGCGTTCAACGATGCTGGCAAGTTTACGCTTGAGCTTGGTATCGGGCGAAGCCTGCACGCGTTTCTGCACTTCTTCCAGCAGTTCTTCCACGGTGAGTCGGCTGAGGTCGACAATATTGCTGCCGGCAACAACGGCTTCTTCTATCTGGCCGGCTGCGGCCGCCGCCCCATCTTCCTTTTTCTTCTTTTTATCCGATTTGTTGCTAAGCGGCTGCGAAAGTTTTGAACCATCGCGATAGAGAGCGCAGGCTTTCAGGCCCAGCTCCCAGCTAAGCAGATAAGCATCTGCAATTTCTTCAACCGACGCTTCGTGCGGCAGGTTGATTGTTTTCGAAATGGCGCCACTAATAAATGGCTGAGTGGCACCCATCATGCGGATATGACCATGCGCGTGAATATAGCGCTGTCCTTTTTTACCGCATTTGTTGGCACAGTCAAAAACGGGCAGGTGTTCGGCTTTCAGGAAGGGCGCGCCCTCCAGCATCATCGTTCCGCAAACGAAGTCGTTTGCCGCTTCGATCTGCTCGTCGGTAAACCCTAACGCTTCCAGCAGGCTCCATTCAAAATTGTTGTATTGATCGGGTACAAATCCCAGGCGTTGCAGACATTCTTCGCCCAGTGTGTACTTATTAAATACAAATGCTATATCGAATGCGCTGGACACGGCAGCATCCAGACGTTTGATTTCTTCGGCAATAAAGCCTTTTTCGCTCAGCGTCTGATGGTTGATGAATGGTGCACCGGCAAAGCTGGCACTACCAACAGCATACTTTATAATAGCGTCGGTTTGCTCAGCGGTGTAACCCAGATTGCGAAGCGCAACAGGCACCGACTGATTGATAATTTTGAAATAGCCGCCACCGGAAAGTTTCTTAAACTTCACCAACGCAAAATCCGGCTCCACACCCGTTGTATCGCAATCCATCACCAGACCAATAGTACCGGTGGGGGCAATTACAGTAGCCTGCGCGTTGCGGTATCCATATTTTTCACCGAGTTCAACAGCATCATCCCAGGCCTTGCATGCTGCTTTCAACAACATATCGGGGCAGTACCTTGCTTTGAGGCCCATAGGCTTCAGGCTCAGGTTCTCATATTCGTCAGCATCATAAGCTGCCAGGCGATGGTTGCGCATCACCCGCATCATATGTTCCTTGTTTTCCTCGTAGCGGGGGAACGCACCGAGTGCCTTAGCCATTTCGGCGGAAGTTTTGTAGGCTATTCCCGTCATGATCGCAGTGATGGCGCCGGCAATACCGCGTGCCTCTTCACTGTCGTAGGGAATGCCGCTAACCATCAGCAGAGTGCCGAGATTGGCATAACCCAACCCAAGCGTCCGGTACTCATAGCTCAACTGGGCAACTTCTTTCGAAGGGAACTGCGCCATCAACACGGAAATTTCCAGCACAACTGTCCAAAGACGGCAATTGTACTCGTACCCTTCTACATCGAACAGATTTTTTTCTGCATCGTAAAACTTCATCAGGTTGGCCGATGCCAGATTACATGCCGTATTGTCGAGGAACATGTATTCAGAACAGGGGTTCGATGCTCGGATCGGTCCGCCAGCGGGACAGGTATGCCATTCGTTGATGGTAGTATTGTATTGGGTACCCGGATCAGCACAACGCCAGGCGGCATATGCTATCTGGTTCCAGAGTTCGCGGGAGGGTACTTTCTTCATCACACGGCCGTCCATACGACCCGTCAGTTCCCAATCCTGCCCATTTTTCAACTTTTCGAAGAAAGAGTTTGGTATACGAACCGAGTTATTGGAGTTTTGTCCACTCACCGTACGATAAGCTTCTCCCTCATAATCAGAAGCATAACCAGCCTGAATAAGGGCACCTACTTTTTTCTCTTCTTCAACTTTCCAGTTGATGAATTCCACAATCTCGGGATGGTCCAAATCAAGACAAACCATTTTAGCTGCCCGTCGGGTTGTGCCGCCGCTCTTGATGGCTCCTGCAGCGCGGTCGCCAATTTTCAAAAAGCTCATGAGGCCGGAAGATGTGCCGCCGCCACTCAGCTTCTCGCCTTCACCACGCAGGTTTGAGTAGTTAGTACCTACTCCGGAACCATATTTGAATATTCTGGCTTCCCGAACCCAAAGGTCCATAATGCCTCCTTCGTTCACCAGATCATCGTCCACGCTCAAAATAAAGCACGCATGGGGCTGTGGACGCTCATAAGCATTGGCCGACTTCTTCACCTGACCGTCGGTCGGATCCACATAATAGTGCCCTTGCGGCTTGCCCGTGATGCCATAGCTTTCGTGAAGTCCGGTATTGAACCATTGTGGCGAATTAGGCACACACATCTGGTTCAGAATAGAATAAACTAATTCGTCGTAAAATACCTGCGCATCGGCGCTGCTGGCAAAGTATCCATAGCGCTCACCCCATACCTTCCAGCAGTTGGCCAGACGATGAGCCACCTGTTTGGCCGAAGTTTCCCGACCCAGGCTGCCATCAGCCTGCGGAACCCCCGCTTTGCGGAAATATTTTTGAGCAAGAATATCCGTAGCAATCTGACTCCACTGCTTTGGAACCTCCACGTTGTTCATTTCAAACACCACCTCTCCCGAAGGGTTTCGGATGACAGAAGTACGGTAATCGTATTCGAACAGGTCGAACACATTCACGTCGTCTTTGGTAAAGCGACGACGAAACTGCAATCCGCTTTTGGCGGAAGTTTCCTTTTTACTCATAACTTAAAGAATTTAACGGGTTGGTTCCGAAAAAAACCATCCTGGCGGCTGGCTTTAACGAAAGTATTTTCTCGAGTCCTAATTTCCAACCCAGTAATATTAACAGACTGTGGAAAAGAAGCAATCAGGCCCCGGAATCGCTTTACTGCACTGGATTTCAGGATTTTTGCACAGCCCATTACCTGTCTTTTGAGAAATTTTTTTTGGTAGAGTCAAAAGCATCTCTTAATAAAAATTTAACATTTCAGATTTTGACTATCTCGAATGTTTAAGGTACCAAATTCAATCGAATTAATGTCTGAATCTCATCAGCTGGAACTATGTTTCGCTTCACTTTAACGCATTTTTCGTTCATTTGCGGCTTAATCTAATTCGGAAAGCGATGAAACGGACGAAATTAAAGATGGCCTTACTGACAACATTGGCGGCTATTGTTTTCAACAACATTGACCTTCACGCTCAGTCGCAGTTTGCAGGCTGGCTGGCAACTTTCAATACCTTTAAAACCGGCAAAAAAACAAGTATACACAACGATATTCAGTGGCGAAGCACAGATAATATCACGCACATGCAAACATTTTTGTTTCGTGCAGGTTTGAATGTGGCGGTGCGCAAAAACATGATCGTGACCGGTGGCTATGCCTATATTTCCAACCGTCGGGTAATGGGATTAGTGAGTGGCTATGCCCCCGAACACCGGATTTGGGAACAATTAATGATCAATCAGAAAATAAGCTCGCTGACGCTGGCCCACCGTTTTCGACTGGAGCAGCGGTTTATTTCCAAAACAGCCGTTGAAAACAACAATATCGTGAACGACGGATACGTATTTGCCAACCGCTTCCGCTATTTTGTTCGAACTTTGCTGCCCCTTCAGAAATCAACTGGTTTTTCCCGAGGTGCATTTCTTGCGCTGCAGAATGAGATATTTCTGAATATTGGCAATAAAGCCAATGTAAATGGTGAGCTTTTTGATCAAAATCGGCTTTATCTGGCGGCTGGCTATCGGTTGAGCCCGAAGCTGGATTTGGAAACCGGCTATATGTGGCAGTCCATCAATGGCCGGGGTGACGTAACAACGCAAGTGAACATCTGGCAGGCGGCCGCTTACGTAAGATTATAATGCAGCCACCATTCGAACGCCTTTATTTTACAGGGATTCAACAGATTGCAGGCAAATGACGATCAGGCAAAAAGGCCCAGTTAAACCAGCAAAAGCGAAAACTTTTTTGCATTTTTGCAACAACGCAACCGGCACCGGATGAAATCGACGATCTATTCAGCATTGACAGAAAAAAAACGGAGGGGACAGAAGTCCTTCGCGGTACTGATTGACCCCGACAAGGTAGATGCTGCGGCGCTGGACGAGTTGGTGAGCATTGCAGTGCCGGCCGGTGTCGATTACTTTCTGCTGGGCGGCAGCCTGGTTATCTCCAACCATCTCGACGAGTGTGTATTACACCTAAAAGAGCGTTGTTCTATCCCAGTCATTCTTTTCCCCGGAAGTCCCTCGCAAATCAGCAGGCACGCCGACGCCCTGCTTTACCTTTCACTGATATCCGGACGTAATCCGGAGTTGTTGATCGGTCAGCATGTGGTATCTGCGCCCGTGGTTCGTCAGAGCGGACTGGAGATTATGAGCACTGGTTATATTGTGATCGATGGCGGTGCCCCCACCACCGTATCGTACATAAGCAATGCAGCGCCGGTTCCAGCCGACAAGAATGAAATTGCCATGTGCACGGCCATGGCAGGCGAAATGCTGGGCATGAAACTCATTTATATGGATGCGGGAAGTGGCGCCCGCCGCCCCATCACAGAAAGCATGATTGCCGCTGTTGCCCGCCAGATACAAACACCCCTGATCATTGGTGGCGGAATTACCGACCCGGAAAAAGCCTATCGCAACTGTGCAGCCGGCGCCGACCTGATCGTTGTCGGAAACGCAATCGAAAAAGACCCCGGACTGATCCGCGAAATGAGCGCAGCCGTGCACGAAACGGAGAAAAAGCCAAGAACTAATGTGCAAATGTGAAAATGTGCAAATGTGAAAATGTGTAAATGTGTAAACCTTCCTAGCAATTGACAAGCTGGCTATCTACCCATTTGCACATTTTCACATTTGCACACTTGCACATTCGCACATTCGCCGAAGGCGCCATTTCCACATTTTCACACTTGCACATTTGCACATTTGCCAAAGGCATCTCAGTAACTCGTCGTCATATCTTCATCCACACAAATGATAAAGTCGGCGCGGCCAATGTTTTCTTTAGCGAGCTTATGAATGTCTTTCTGCGATACGGTTGTGATGGTGCTGTACTTCAGTTGAGGAGCTTCTTTTCGCAGATACCAAAGTATTCCCTCGTAATTATCGGAGTGATAAGCACCGTTAAAATGAATAACCAGTTTGCCAGGTTGGTAGGCCTTTAATGAAAAATGAGCCATGCTGGCGTCCTTGATGGCCTGCGCTTTGGGTAAATTGTCGCCTCCATGCCCTGGCATCATTTCCTTCATTTTTTTGTAGCCAGGCAACTCGGGGTCGTAGGCAATTGGCAGTGGCGCGATCCAGGCTTTTACTGACGCAGGTAAGGTGTCAAGGGCCTCCAAACCTCCGCTAAACACCAAAGATGCGTAGCGGCGGGGTACATTGCTGGCAACTACCGGAATCTTCTGATCCTTCGCATAATTTACCAAAGGCGCATAATCGGTTTTATAGTTATTCCACAAACGGGCGGCCGAATCCAATCCTTTTTGATTGATGCTGCCTTTCAGATACAAATCAACGGCGTCCTGGTTGTCCTGCTCCAGCATTTCAAATGCAAGCACCAGGTCCCTGCTTCGGTCACAGTCTTTGGTGACTTCCATTTGCAGCCAGTGGCTGATCGGGTTATTGTGAAACTCACCAAACAATACAAAATCCTGCCTGGCCAGCAGTCGAATCATTTTCTTATACGACACTTTTTTGCCCTTGCTGTCGTAAAGAACATAAGCGGGCTTATCCTGCGCCTTCAATAAAGTGCCAAAAAAGAGGAGCGCCCCCAAACTGAGGAGAAATTTTTTCATACCCTGCTTATTAATCGTAACCCTTAACCCATACTGGCCCTTTCAGCCAAAAGTTGTTTTACCAATTGCTCCAGTTCCTTTACTTTCCGTTCTAAATCAGGTAAACGACGTGTTACTGCCTGGCTCCGGAGCGCTGAAGTATAGTCGAAGGCTGGCGAGCCGGTTACAGCCTTGCCTGCGTCGATCGATTTGCTTACTCCACTTTGTGCATTTACTTTGGCGCCATCGCCCAACTGAATATGGCCCACAATTCCGGCCTGGCCACCAATCATCACCCCATTGCCAATACGGGTACTCCCGCTCACACCGGCCTGAGCAGCGATAACGGTACTATAACCCACTTCCACGTTATGAGCTATCTGAATGAGGTTATCGAGCTTCGCGCCTTTTCGAATGAGTGTGCTGCCAATAGTAGCACGGTCAATAGTGGCGTTTGCACCTATTTCCACATCGTCTTCTATCACCACATTTCCTATTTGAGGCACTTTTTGAAAACTGCCATCGGCCTGCGGCGCAAAGCCGAATCCATCGCTGCCAATTACAGTGCCTGAGTGAATAGTAACTGCGTTGCCGATCCGACAGTCGTGATACACGCGCACTCCGGGATGTAACACACAATTGTCGCCCACCACCACATTATCGCCGAGATAAACTCCAGGATAAATTTTGCTGTTGTTGCCAACACGTACCTGATCGCCCAGGTAGGTAAATGCCCCGATATACACCTGGTCGCCATAGCTGGCGCTAGGGGAAATGTAAGATGGTTGTTGAACACCCTGCAGCTGCTGCTTCATCAACGACTGATATTTTGTAAGCAAAGTGGCAAATGCGGAGTAAGCATCGGGCACTCTGATCAGTGTGGCCGGTATGGCCTGACGCAACTGATAGGCTTCATTGATGATGATTACACTGGCTTTTGTGCTGTACAGATGCTCCTCGTATTTTGGATTGGCCAAAAAACTCAGCTGTCCCTCGGTTGCTTCTTCGATCTTTCCGAAAGAGGCTACCTGAACATCAGGATTGCCTTCCACACGTCCCTGAACCAGCAGGGCTATTTGAGATGCAGGAAATGTCATGTTTGTTTTTTCAAGTATTGGGATTAGCAGACCCGCGCGCAGGCGTCTTTCCTACTGATAACGGTAAAAGCAAATGTAATATTTTTTAACGGTGCTGCTGAGGTTACGCTGTATGAGGGCGTTGTCGACCTCCGATATGTCGCGGATACTGCCATCTTTGAACAGGATCCGTATCCGCTCGTCGCTGGGATTGTAGGTCGTATTTTCCGCAATTCCGGTGAAAGCAAAATAAGCCGCCTCTTCCCGGGTCAGCAACAGCTTTTCGGAAATTGCTTCGACCACCTCGCGGTGCCAGTACTCGGGAATGGGGCTGGCCTGAAGCTTTACTTTCATTAGTCGGCGGGCAATCAATGCCTGGCATAGCATCGATAAAACCCGATCGCTGTGATGACACCAGTTTTTGATGGTAGCCATTACATCGTGGTCGTCGAGCCGGCAAAATGTAGCCAGATGGTCTTCAAACGGCCCCGACTGTTGCTGGCAAAGAAAATAATCAAACGCATCAGATGCCGAACGCAATGCCTCGCCCCGGCTCATTAATTCGCGCGCACGCCGTAGTATCTGTACCAGCATGCGTTCTGCACCCAGTACCGTCTTATGCAAATAAACCTGCCAATACATCAGTCGACGCGAAACCAGGAATTTTTCAATAGAATAAATGGCCTTTTCCTCCACTACCAGCTCGCCACCGGCTACCTGCAACATTTCTATAATCCGATCGTAGCCAATTACTCCCTCGGCCACCCCCGTAAAAAAACTGTCGCGGTTCAGGTAATCCATTCGATCCACATCGAGCTGGCCAGATACCAACTGGTGTAGAAATTTCTTGGGATAGCGGTCGGTAAAAATATCGATGGCCATTTGCAGTTGACCGTCGAATTCCTCATTCATTTTGCGCATGATCATTAACGAAATGGCTTCGTGATGGACGCCTTTTACCAGTTCTTCTTCGAGCGCATGCGAAAATGGTCCGTGCCCAATATCATGAAGCAGGATGGCCGCACGGGCTGCCAGGTCCTCTGCGTCAGAAATTTCAACGCCCTTACGACGCAAGGTATCAAGCGCCTTACCCATGAGGTGATAAGCTCCCAGTGAGTGATGCAATCTCGAATGCATGGCCCCGGGATACACCAGGTGGGCAAAAGCCATTTGATGAATATTCCTTGACCGCTGATACCAGGGATGCGAAATAATCTGCAAAATGAGCGAATGGTCGATGGTAATAAATCCATATACCGGATCGTTTATAATCTTTCTGACCTGCAACTTGTTGAGTTTTTGTTAAAGCGCCAACTCCAAAAATACGAAGCCGGTCGGATTCCGGTAAATTTGAATGATCCGATTGGCGGCAAAACTATGTCTGGCACCCATCTTGCAACTGGGAGCCGGCACCAGGCCGCCTCACACCATTTAACCGAATTGTAAATGCCAGTAGCCAAGATCATCTGGGTCGACGACGAAATAGAAAGCCTGCAGTCGCAAAAGCTTTTTCTTGAAAATAAGGGATATGAGGTTCAAACCTTTACCAATGGCTTCGATGCAATCGACTATGTTCGCGAAAATCCGGTAGACGTTGTATTGATCGACGAAAGTATGCCGGGCATTACAGGACTCGAAACACTGGCAAAAATCAAGGAAAACAATCAGTCGCTTCCGGTTGTGCTGATCACCAAGAACGAAACCGAGAACCTGATGGATGAAGCCATCGGCTCTCAAATAAGCGATTACCTGATCAAACCGGTTAATCCCAATCAGGTGTGGTTAAGTCTGAAAAAAATCATCGACAATAAACGTCTGGTGGCTGAAAAAACAACGACGGCCTATCAACAACAGTTTCGCAACCTGTTCATGGCATTGAACAGCAATCCGGATTACAACGAGTGGATGGACATCTACAAAAAACTCGTGTATTGGGAATTGGAAATGCAGAAAAGCGACAGCCCCGAAATGCAGGAAGTATTGCAAAGTCAAAAGGGTGAAGCAAATACCGAATTTTACAAGTTCATTTCCCGGAATTATTCAAAATGGGTTGGCCCGAAAGCGGTAGAAGGACCGGTAATGAGTCACTCCCTGATGAAGTTCAAAGTGCTGCCTCATCTCGAAAAAGGCACTCCGCTGTTTTTTGTGCTGATCGATAACCTGCGGTTCGATCAATGGAAAGCCATTCAACCCATATTTGCGGAAAGCTTTCGTATTCTTGAGGAAGACAGCTTTTACAGCATTTTGCCTACTGCAACTCAGTATGCCCGAAATGCCATTTTTGCCGGAATGATGCCCGGAGAAATAGAGAAAAAATTTCCGCAACAATGGAAAAACGATGATGAAGAAGGTGGAAAGAACCTGAACGAAGAAATGTTCCTTCGTGCACAACTTCAGTCCGCAGGTCTGGGTAGTTTGAAAGTTTCATATACCAAAGTGCTCAACAACCAGGCAGGGCTTGACCTGGTGAACAATATCCACAATCTGATGTCGAACGATCTGAATGTGATTGTGTACAACTTTGTCGACATGCTAAGTCATGCCAGAACCGAAATGGAAGTGCTGAAAGAACTGGCCGGCGACGAAATGAGCTACCGAAGCATCACCGCCAGTTGGTTTGAGCATTCGCCCCTGCATCAGGCGCTGAAAAAAGTAGCTGATAAGGCACTAAAGCTTATTCTTGCCACCGACCATGGCAGTGTAAGAGTGAAAACGCCCTGCAAAGTAGTAGGCGACAAACAAACCACTACCAACCTGCGATACAAGCATGGCCGCAACCTTAATTACGATGCGAAAGAAGTACTGGCATTTCGGGATCCGCGCGAAATCGGCCTCCCGGTTCCAACAGTCAATTCCAGCTATATTTTCGCCCGCGAAGATGGCTTCCTTTGTTATCCCAATAACTACAACTACTACGTAAACTATTATCGGAATACTTTTCAACATGGAGGCGTGAGCCTGGAAGAAATGATCGTCCCGATCATCAAAATGCAGAGTAAATAGAACCCATTGCCTGTTTTTTTTGCCGGCCCTGCCCTTGTCAAATGTGGATAAGTAATCGCGAATTCCGCTTCGATGATTTTTAATTTTGACCCACTGGGGGAACCGGATTCTGAAACAGGAAACGGCTCCAAAAGAAGATTGAAAAGATTTTGATGTTATGAAGTACACCCAAACGACTTTAGATAAGCTGGAATCCATTACTGAACAGGCTGGTTATATCCTACGTTACGAAAGAGGCACTTTTCAAAGCGGCTACTGCATCCTTGAATCGAAGAAAGTAGTTGTGTTAAATAAATTTCTACAGATTGAGGGGCGAATCAACACACTGATCGATCTCATTCCCCAATTGGCAATTGACGCTGATCAGTTGACGGACGAAAGTCGCAAACTTTACCTCGAGATATTACACAAACTCGAAAACTCCGAAGCCTGACAGCAGGAAGACTGACGCAGTCTTTTTATCTTTAGGCGGTGATGCACTGCCCTCCCCTGCACATACGGTTCTTAGGTACAGGCACCAGTAGTGGCGTACCCATGATTGGGTGCGAATGCCGCGTATGCCGTTCCGGCGTGAGCTACGACCAGCGGCTGCGCTCGAGTATACTGGTCAGTTCGGAGACCACTACGCTTGTAGTGGATACCGGTCCGGATTTCCGGCAACAGATGCTCCGCGAACAGGTGAAGCGACTCGATGCGGTCCTGTTTACCCATCCCCACAAGGATCACATGGCAGGCCTCGACGATATAAGAGCGTTTAATTTTATTCAACAACAACCGATAGACATTTACGCGGACGCGCTCACCGAAGAAGCCGTTCGCCGCGATTTTTATTATGCTTTCGCCGACACCCGATACCCTGGCATTCCAGAACTCTCGATGCATAGCATTTCTCTGGAACCGTTTTGGGTGGGCGACATACCGGTAGTGCCCATTCAGGTATGGCACCTGAAAATGCCCGTGATGGGCTTTCGCTTTGGCGATTTTACCTATATCACTGATGCTAACCGGATCGAAGCTTCAGAAAAAGAAAAAATCAAGGGATCTCTTGTGCTTGTGCTGAACGCGTTGCGACGTGAAAAGCATATTTCACATTTTACGTTGCAGGAAGCAATCGATCTGGTTCAGGAATTAAACATTCCACGTGCCTATTTTACTCATATTTCCCACCAGTTGGGGCTTCATGAGGAAGTGGAAAAAGAATTGCCCGAAGGCATTCACCTGGCTTATGACGGGCTGTCGCTAAGTTTTGAATAAAATACTGCCGCAGTCGGCAAACACGAATACACTAACAGTTGTTAGTATAAAAAAATAATCCTTATCTTGCAGTGCCTTTAACGATTTCTCAGCCATAATCGAAAAGAGCCTTGTGCCATTCCTTCTTCGGGAATGGCACATTTCTCTAAAACGAAAACCTTATGAACTTTCAAGTATCAGAAACAACCGAACAGATAGCGCAAATGGCGCGTGGCTTTGCACGTCAACACATTCTACCCCATGTAATGGAGTGGGACGAAGCTCAGGAGTTCCCGGTTTCTCTTTTTCGCGAAATGGGACAGTTGGGCATGCTGGGAGTGCTTGTACCAGAACAATATGGTGGCGCCGGGCTTAGCTATACGGAATACAAAACAGTGATCGAGGAAGTGGCAAAAGTGTGCGGATCGATCGGTTTGAGTGTAGCGGCTCACAATTCGCTATGTACAGGCCATATTCTTCAATTTGGCAATGAGCAGCAAAAGCAACAATACCTTCCAAAACTCGCCACCGGTGAGTGGCTGGGTGCCTGGGGCTTAACCGAAGCCAATACAGGCAGTGATGCAGGCAATATGCGTTGCACTGCCGTGCGTGATGGTGACGAATGGGTGATCAATGGAACTAAAAACTGGATCACTCACGGAAAAAGTGGTGAGCTCGCTGTGGTGATCTGCCGCACAGGCGAACCCCGGACGCGTAATAATTCCACCGCCTTTGTTGTAGAGCGGGGCACAGCCGGTTTTTCGGCGGGTAAAAAAGAAAACAAACTGGGTATGCGCGCCAGTGAAACAGCCGAAATGGTCTTTGAAGACTGTCGCATTCCCGATAGTCAGCGGCTGGGCGAGGTGGGCGACGGATTCCGTCAGGCGATGGTAGTGCTGGATGGTGGACGTATCTCAATTGCTTCTCTATCCCTCGGCATTGCCAAGGGCGCTTACGAAGCGGCCCTACAGTACTCGCAGGAGCGACAACAGTTTGATCAGCCCATTGCCAAGTTTCAGGCTATATCTTTCAAGCTGGCCGATATGGCAACCGAAATTGCGGCTGCTGAGCTACTCACACTTCAGGCATGCGACCTGAAAAACCGCAAAAAACCTGTTACCCGCGAAGCGGCCATGGCTAAATACTATGCGAGCGAAGTAGCAGTGAAAGTGGCTAATGAAGCCGTTCAGATATTCGGAGGCTACGGATACACTAAAGATTTTCCTGTCGAAAAATTTTACCGCGATGCCAAACTATGTACCATTGGCGAAGGAACCAGCGAAATACAGAAGATTGTTATTGCCAGAGAAATCATGAAGGGTTGAATTGTTGAATTGTTGAATTGTTGAGTTGTTGAGTTGTTTGGGTGTTTAGTTGTTGAGTTGTTTAGTTGTTCCGGTGTTTGCCTGCAGATTTACGTCCCGCAGGGAGAAAGGCAGGGTTGCTTCATTCCTCTGCTTTTTTACAGGTCTGGTGACTAGGGATTGAAATATCTGCGAAATCTGCGGGAAGAGAAAACCTGCACTGTTTGGTGAGTTTTCTTTGACAGCAACCGTTCAGTCCACACAGAATCACACAGCTCACTGGTATGCAACAGTTCTGTTCCCGCAGATTTCGCAGATTTTTACGCAGATTTTCGCAGATCCATCACTTTCAAACAACAGCTTGACAGTTCAACACAAACAATTAACAACTAAACAACTCAACTACCAAACAGCGAAACACCTAAACAACTAAACAACTCACACCCAAACAGCTAAACACCTAAACAACCAAACAACTAAACAACTCAACAATTCAACAATTCAACAATTCAACCCTAAAAGCCCTTCTGCCCCACCGGCTTCCAAAACACTTCCGGCATGGGCTTGCGCAAAAGATTGTCGTAGTAAAACTTGTACGCTTCTGTTCGGTTGTGCAGCCCTTTAGCGCCGTTGTTGCCCCCAATACCATGTCGCTCCCCGGGATAGAGCATAAATTCAAAATGCTTCTTCAGGTTTTGAAGTTTATCAATTAACACCAGCGAGTTCTGCATGTGTACATTGTCGTCGGATGTTCCGTGCACGATACGCAGCAATCCCTTCAGCCGATCGGCATAGGTCATCACAGAAGTCAGCTTATATCCTTCCGGATTTTCCTGGGGTGTATCCATGTATCGCTCCGTATAATGCGTATCGTAAAACTGCCAGTCGGTAACCGAGGCGTTGGCAACACCATGAGTAAAAACGTCGGAGCCGTAGGTAAGGGCCATGCAGGTCATATATCCGCCAAACGATCCGCCAGTGATGCCAATGCGCTCCCCATCAACCCAGGGTTTATTGCGCAGCCATTTGGCGCAGTCCATATAGTCCTCAATTTCATACTTGCCCATTTGACGATGAATGTAATTCATGCCCTTTTTACCAAAATGTCCACTGCTGCGGTTATCAAACACTACCTGTATCATGCCTTCGTTGGCCCACCAGAGTTCACTGGCACTGCTTTGCCAACTGTCCATCACCCTGCCTGAATTGGGACCACCATATATGCTGGCCAGCACAGGGTATTTCTTGTTGGGATCAAAATTAAGCGGATAAATAATCAGCACGGGCAGGTCAAATTGCCCATCAGACGATTTCACCCTCACCAGTTCCTTTTTGGGAAGGGCATAATCGGCAAATGCTTCACCTTTTGCATTTCCCAGTTCCCTAACCACTCTACCTTTCATATCCATCAACACCAGTGTGGTGGGAGTATTGATATTGGAATAGCTCGTAACAAAATACTTGTTGTTGGGCGAAATGGCCATTCCTGTAAAATTGTAATCGCCAAAGGAATGCCGCGTCATTTTTTTACCATCGAAACTGGCACTGTACAAATCCCAACGGGCACTATTTTCCTTACGCGCGTTGAAATAAATAGTCTTGCTTTTCTCATCAATCTTGAAAATCGAACCCACTGTATATTCGCCGTTGGTTGGCTGACCGAGCAGCTTACCATTCATATCGTACCAGTACAATTGGGCCCAGCCCGATTTATCACTCTTTAGAAAAAATCCCTTTCCGGCGGGCAGGAATTTTACCCGGTCGCCCTTATCGAGATCAATCCAGGTGGATTGATCCTCCTGGTAAACCAGTGACTTTGCTCCCGTTGACTGATTAATACGGAAGATCCTGAGCTGATCCTGTCCGCGGTTCATCCATTGGGCCCACAATTCACCATCGGGAGTCCAGTAGGGCTCTCCAAAATACTGATCGTCTTTTTCATTGAAGTCGGCCCAAACGCTATTGCCGTCTGCAACATTGGCGATTCCGAGCCGCACTTCGGGATTAGGATCGCCGGGTTTGGGATAATGCTCGTTCTCGAGGTACCCGCGCTGATCTTTGATAACATAGATCGGAAAAGTGGGCACTTTGGAATCGTCAAATCGCAAATAAGCTATCTTCCTGCTATCGGGACTCCACCAAAACGCGCGATAACGGCTGCCGCGGCCCAGAATTTCTTCAAAATATACCCAGGAGGCATAACCGTTCTTGATTGCTTCAGACCCGTCATTGGTCAAACGGGTTTGTTGTCCGCTCGCCGCATCAATCACATACAAATCGTTGTTCAGGGTAAAAGCCACCTTACCATTGTCGGGGCTCCATGTGGCATTTTTAGCTGCTGTCGGTATAGCCACATCTTTTTGGGGCGTTCCCGATTCGGCTTTGTAAGGTTTACGTTCGCCTGTTTTAACATTTACTAGTTCCGATTTCACATTCCTGCCTTCCCTTATTGTTTCAATATATTCCTCATCGTTAAGCCAGCTGCTAACAGTAGGCAACGAACGGGTGATATCTGTGGGGGCCATTTCAAAAGCCTGTTCGTAACTAACAGTCTTTTGCTGTGCCGGCAATGCGGTTACTAAAAAGAAACCGGCACAAAATAAGAGCGATTGCTTTTTCATGTGAGTGTGATTGTTGAAATGGGAAATTACGGAAGGAAAATGAATAATTGACGGAGGAGACTTGTCAATTTGGCAATTAGCGAATTCTTAAACTCCTGACTTTTTCATTTCACTTCCTGCATTTCGACCAGCCGTTTATAGAATCCGTTGTGGGCAATGAGCTGATCATGTGTGCCGCGCTCCACAATCTTTCCTTTTTGCAGCACGATAATCTCGTCGGCATGACGGATCGTTGAAAGACGGTGAGCAATTACAATGCTGGTTCGGTTCTGCATCATGTTGTTTATAGCATCCTGTACCAGGCGTTCGCTTTCTGTGTCGAGTGAAGAAGTGGCTTCGTCGAGAATAAGAATGGGTGGATTTTTTAGCACGGCGCGAGCAATGGTCAAACGCTGGCGTTCTCCACCACTCAGTTTATTGCCGCGGTCGCCAATATTGGTTTCATAGCCCTGTTCTTTTTGCACAATGAAATTGTGAGCATTGGCTATTCGCGCAGCTTGTTCAATTTCTGCCGCAGTTGCATCAGGGCTGCCAAGAGCGATATTTCGCGCAATACTGTCGTTGAAAAGGATGGGCTCCTGGGTAACAATGCTGAGTTGACGGCGGATGGAGGCGAGCGAATACTCACGAATATTGACGCCATCAATCAACACTTCGCCGCTGCTGGCATCATGAAAACGCGGCACCAGGTCGGCAAGCGTAGACTTGCCTGCACCCGAAGAACCGACCAGCGCAACCGTCTTTCCCTTTGGAATCTTCAGATCAACACCATCCAGAATAACAGCATCATCGTAGGCAAAGACTACATTTCTGAACTCGATACTTTCGCTGAACTCGGTTAGTTGTCTTCCCTGTGGGTTGTCGTCCACAGTCACCGGAGAATTAAGCACCTCATCAACCCGCTGCAATGCTGCGGAGCCACGCTGCATGTTGAAGAAGGAAGTGGAAATATTCTTGGCAGGATTTATAAGCATCGCAAAGGCGGCTATATAGCCCATCAGGTCGCCACCCTCAAGTGTCTGGGTTTCCAGAACCAGACGGCCTCCCACGTAAAGAATAATGCATAACACGAGTACGCCAAGCACTTCTGTCAAGGGCGATGCCAGGTCGCGCCTGGCGCCCATTCTGCGCCGAACATCGTAAAGTTCTTCGTTCACCTGCCGGAACCGGTCACCCAATATTCTTTCAGCCAAAAATGCCTTAATAACACGCATACCGGTGAGTGTTTCGTCGAGAATGGACAAACCTTCACCCAGTTTATTAGCCGCCTCCTGGCTTTGACGCTTCAACTTACGACTTACACGACCGATAAAGAATCCGGTCAACGGCAACAGTATCAACAGAAATAGCGAAAGCTGTGGCGAAGTAAATATCAACAAGCCCAGGTAACCCAAAACGGTAATCGGATCTTTGATCAAACCGTCGAGCATTCCCACCACGGAAACTTCAATTTCGCTGATGTCGTTGGTCATGCGGGAAATGATATCCCCTTTCTTCTTTTCGGTAAAATAGCCGATCGGCAACTTTAGTATTTTATCATAAAGTGCCAGACGCAACTCGGTGATGATAGAAACACGTATGGGAACAGAAATTCGGTTAGAGAGATAAATGAAAAGGTTCTTGAGAATGGTGGCTACGATAATGAACAGGCAAATTGCTGTTAGCGCTGCCAGCCGGTCCTGCTTGATATAGTCCACCAAAAAGCCGGCTATGGGCCGGCCGAAAGGCATTCCTTTTAAGAAGTCCACTCCAACTGTGGACCCTGAATCAAAAATAAGATTGAAAAAAGGGATGAGCATGCCGATGCTGACAACACCAAAAGCGGTAGCAAGCAACACACAAAGGAGATAAAGAGCCAATTGGCCCTTTTTTTGTCGCAGGTAGCCTATAATCCGGGAATATTTTTTCATGCGAGCCTAAGCTTCAGTTAAACGGCGCAAAGTAACTAATTTTGTACGGTCTGCCGAATTTTGGCTCCACTCTCAAAATGTAAGATTATGCAAGAAGGAAAAAGACAAAAACAGATTGCGGGCCTGCTGAACGAAGAGATGAACCTGATATTTCAGAAGTTGGGCCTAAGTATGATTGATGGCGGTATGGTTTCTATATCTGCAGTAAAAGTTACACCCGATTTGCTGGAGGCCAGATTCTACCTGAGCTTTTTTCAGGTAAAAGACCCAGAAGCTGCGCTAAAGAAAATCGAGGAAAGACATCACGATATAAAGAAGGAACTGGCAGCACATGTGCGTCATCAGCTACGAAACATCCCGGTTTTGAAGTTTTTTCAGGATGATACATTGGACCATGTGTTTCGGTTGGAAGAGCTGTTTAAAAAGATTAATGAAGAGGAAGGGAAGAAGGGAGAATGAGGATGGGGAGTGGAAAGTGGAGAGTGGGGAATGGAGAGTGGGGAGTGTTACGTAGCCCCAACGCATGGGTTGGGGAGTGGAGTGTAGGTAGTTTTTCTTTACGTGGGTTTAGCCTTTTGATTTTTTCTCAACTCTCTCTGATCTCGGTTTGTTGTAGGGCAGCTTTTCGGGCGGGAATCCATGACGCAAGCAATGCGATTACAAATACGGTTCCGCCCACCAGCAAGAAATCGGTCCAGCGGAGGCTGATTGGGAAATAGTCGATCAGAAAACTTCCGCCCTGCAATTTCACCACATGAAAATTAATTTGCACCAATGCCAGCAGCAGGGCAATTAACATACCGGCTATTCCGCCGATGCTGGCCAGCAAAAATCCTTCGCTTAAAAATATTCTTTGAATAAAAGAGCGACTGGCTCCCATGGCATGCAGAATGCGGATGTCCTGTTGCTTCTCCAGCACGAGCATCGTTAAAGCACCGATCATATTGAAGGCTCCTACCACCAGAATCAGACTGAGCACGCCATAAATAATCCAACGCTCAATGTTCATTACCGAGTAAAGACTTTGATTCTGCTGGTATCTGGTTTGTACCTTATAGTTTTTGCCGAGTAGTTGTTGAAGCGCGGCCTGCGCTGCCTCCGGGTTGGCGGGATCCGTTACCCGGATCTCCAAGGCGCTATATTCATTTTCGCCCATTCTGAGAGCACGCTGGGCAAACGCGATATTTGTCAGTGCGTATTTGTTGTCAAAATCCTGCTGTATAAAAAACGATCCTTTAGGCTGGGCTTCGCCAATACTGATATCTTCCAATGGATCCAGTTGTTCTCCGCCACCTTTCCGGGGTAAAATAACTCTTACAGTAAACAGTCCCTGATCGCTTAAAATGCCGAGTGCCCCCTCCAGTCCCACACCGAGTACCAGCATTGGTTCATCGGCGGTGCCCAGATCGAAGCTACCACGAACCATGTAGTCTGCAACATCCGTCACATAGCGGTACTGATCATCGGCCGCTTTCAGAATGGCCACTGTCTGGTTTTCGCCACTCTGCAGCAGGGCCTTTTCTTCAACTATACGCGTAATATTGCGGATTCCTGCCGTACCCTTTATCTGTTCCAGTTGTTGCGGTGTGAGCGTCAGTACCTTGCCACTTTCGGGGATGACCTTAAGATCGGTATAGAAAGACGAGTACAGCGATTTGACCAGGCCTTCAAATCCGTTAAATACACTCAACACCAAAATCAACGAGGCAGTACCAATTACGATGGCACCCACGCTGATCCACGCTATCACATTGATCGCGTTGGTCGTCTTTTTTGCTTTAAAGTAGCGCCAGGCGAAAAGAAAAGTCAAAGCAGGATTATTTGATTATGTGCACACTGGCACATTTTCACATTTGCACATTTGCACATTTTCACATTTGCACATTTACACATTTGCACATTTACACACCTGCCTTCCGGCAGGCAGGTGTGCACATTATTTAAAAGTCTCCCAACGTCTCCGGCAGTTGGGCCAGTGCGCGCGCCAATTGTTCGTCGTTTGGTGCCACGCCATGCCATTCATGCGTGCCTTCCATAAAGTCGACGCCTTTGCCCATTACGGTGTGCATCAGGATGCAAATAGGTTTACCCTGGCCGGTCATGGCCCTCGCCTTGTCGAGAGTTGCCAGTACTTCGTCCATATCATTGCCGTCCATCTCCAGGGTCTGCCAGCCAAATGCATCAAATTTTGCCCGCAGGTCGCCCAGGTTCATCACTTTGCTGGTAGTACCATCAATCTGCTGACCATTCCAGTCGATGGTCGAAATCAGGTTATCGACCTTATGATGTGCGGCGGCCAGTACAGCTTCCCATATCTGTCCCTCGTTGAGTTCGCCATCGCCATGGAGTGAATAAACCAGTCGACTGTCCTGATTCATCTTTTTACCCATTGCCACCCCAATCGCTACGCTCATTCCCTGACCAAGGCTTCCGCTGGCAATACGAACACCCGGCAGATGTTCATGGGTGGCAGGATGCCCCTGCAATCGGGAGTTAATCCTGCGAAAAGTGGCCAGTTCGCTCACATCGAAGTATCCGCTACGAGCAAGTACAGAATAAAAAACGGGGGAAATATGGCCGTTTGAAAGGAGAAACACATCCTCATTTTTTGCTTCCATATTGAAAGCAGGATCGTGCTTCATCACCTTGAAATACAACGCAGTAAGGAAGTCGGTACATCCCAGGCTACCACCAGGGTGGCCGCTTTGAACGGCATGTACCATCCGGACAATATCGCGACGCACCTGCGACGCAATGGCTTTCAGATCAGGCATAAAATTTAGGTACTTTTTAAACTTTTTGTATCTTTCCGGCTCGAAGACCAGAGGCGTTGCAAAAGTGCAGACTTTTTTCCGAATAAATCCATCCATTGCATTAATCTGCCCCAGCCATTTAAATTAAATGGACCGTAAGTAGTAGCACTTACGTAATTGGGAAACAGTTTGCTGTGCAGTGTTAATTAATTTGTACCCACTGATAAGCTAACAGGTTTAGGCCTATTTTTGTACCGTAAAACCCTGCTTGATGCTTGATGTACTGTTAACAGCTTCGGTTGCGTTTATTATAACTTTCCTGGCGATTCCGGTAGTTTTACAGATTGCTGACCAAAAGAAACTCTACGACATACCCGACGAAAGAAAAGTTCATACACACGCAGTCGCCTCGCTGGGCGGCGTTGGGATTTTTGGTGGCTTTCTTCTGGCGTCATTATTATCCATTCCCGGTTATCTCTATCCTGAATTTCAGTATTTTTTTGCGGCTGCACTCGTGATCTTTTTTCTGGGCCTGAAAGACGACCTTATTGTGCTTTCTGCCAGCAAGAAATTTATCGGTCAGGTTATTGCGGCTTCCATCCTGATACATCTTGGCGGCATCCGCCTCGATAGCATGCACGGCCTATTTGGCTTTGAAACTCTTCCGGAAGGCTTTGCCCTGGCACTTAGTTATCTGACTATTATTGTGGTCATCAATTCATTCAATCTGATTGATGGAATTGATGGACTGGCAGCCAGTCTGGGCACCCTTACCATGCTGATATTTGGCACCTATTTTTATATGATCGACTATCAGGCTTATGCACTGCTGGCATACTCGTTGGCGGGCAGTCTGGTGGCTTTCCTGATCTTCAATCATCACCCCGCACGTATCTTCATGGGCGACTCCGGATCATTGATGATCGGGCTGATTAACTCAATCCTGGTAATTAAATTTATCAACGTCGCCAGCGATGCCTCAGTAGTGGTTCCCATTCAAAGTGCCGCCGCGGTCGGTATCTCAATCCTGATTATTCCTCTTTTAGATACGCTTCGGGTTTTCGGAATTCGGATTCTAAATGGCCGTTCGCCATTTACACCCGACCGAAATCATATTCACCATATGCTTTTGAGCAAAGGCTTGGGTCATGCAGCTGTAACTCTTGTTTGTGTGGCTGCCAATATCGCCTTCGTAGTAATGGCCTATGCGGGTCGTTCACTGGGCTCAACACTATTACTGGTGATTTTAACTGCACTGGCATTCAGTGGTATTGGTTTCCTATATTATACTACGCCCCGACGCAAGAGTGTGCTGGTAGCAAGCCGGCATGGTGAATTGAAAGAAGTGAAAACAACTTCCAAAGTAGTTACTCTTACACAGGAAGCGGCTACAGCGGATCGAAACTAACTGATATAGCGATTTTTTCAGCAGAGACCGGAGCGACAATGTCGCTCCGGTCTTTTTTTAGAACCCCGGCATTCATTAGCTTTGTGGCTGAAAAAATTACACCATGGAAGAAGTTTCGAAAATTATGAGTGGCGCAGACGATATGATGCAGAAAGCAATTAACCACCTGGAAGCTGAACTGATCAAAATCCGGGCTGGTAAAGCCAATCCCCAGATGCTGGATGGCGTAGTGGTCGACTATTACGGCTCTCCCATGCCAATTAACCAGGTCTCAAACATTAATGTGGTAGATGCCCGTACATTGAGCATTCAACCCTGGGAAAAGAATATGCTGCAGCCCATTGAGCGTGCTATCATTGCAGCCAATCTGGGCATCAATCCTCAAAACGACGGAACCCTGATCCGCATTTTTCTGCCGCCGCTTACCGAAGAGCGTCGCAAGGAACTGGTGAAACGCTGTCAGGCTGAAGGGGAACACAGCAAAGTGGCCATTCGCAATATCCGCCGCGATGCCATTGAAAACGTAAAAAAACAGCAGAAAAACGGCCTGAGCGAAGACGCCGCAAAAGATGCCGAAACAGATATCCAGAACCTCACCGACAAATTCATTGCACTTGTTGAAAAACACCTGGCGGCGAAGGAGAAGGAAGTGATGAGCGTGTAGATGTTTAGTTGTTTAGTTGTTGAGTTGTGGAGTTGTGGAATTGTTTAGATGTTTAGTCTTAAACAAATAATCTGTGTAAATCTGTGTATAAATCTGCGTAAATCTGCGGGAACAGAAATGCTGCTTCCGATGGCATGCAACACACAATAGAACTAGTTCTGTTCCCGCAGATTTACGCAGATTTTTACACAGATAATATACATCTCCAATTCAACAACTAAACAACTCCACAACAATTCAACGATTCAACCTCCTCCTGCTGTTTGCCAAATACACCCCGATCAAAATCAGGATTAGTCCCGCTACTGTAATGGATGTGATCTTTTCGCCGTCGAGAAATCCCCAGAAAAGCGCGACGAAAGGGATGCCATAGGTGACCAGCGAAGCAAACAAACCGCCAGCTCGCTGTACCAGCCAGTAAAACAGAGCAGTACCTATAGCGCTGCCGGCCACACCCAATGTGCATGCATTGACTAAGGACCACTGTACCTGGTTGTCTGAAAAATTGAGGTCAAAAAAACCAGTGAACCACAACACCAGCGCCGCAGGTATCAACATCATGGTAACCGAAATAGATGCAATAGGTAAGGGAGGTGCATCTTTCAGAAAATGACTTACCAAATTGACATTGAACCCGTAAAACACCGTTGCGAGCAGCACCAGCGCAGCATAGCCCATATTCCCCCAATCAACGTCTTTTTGTGCCAGGCTAAGCAGGCAAAGTCCACCGAACCCTACTAATACTCCCACCCATTTGCCCGCCGGTATCCGATCACGAAAAAAGACCGCACCCAACACCAGTACACATAGCGGAGTAAGTGAATTCAATACACCTGCCAGCGAACTGTCGATTTTAGTAACGGCAATAGCAAACAGAAAAGCAGGCAATAGATTCCCACATACCCCAGCCAGAAAAAACCACCCCAGTTGCTTTCTTCTTATTTTTCGTAGATGAATAAATGCTAATGGAAGAAATACAATTGCTGCGGAAAAAATACGCAACGCACCAATCTGGAGGCCCGTTAATCCTTCCCTGCTGGCCTTCATTAAAATAAAAGAGCTGCCCCAGATAAAACAGAGCAGTATAAATACCGGCCATTTCAGCCATTCTGGTTTTTTCATGGCAGCAAAGGTCAGCAAACCGAATGATTTCGCCGACCCGAAACTTGCGGTAGTTCTATACCCGAAAATGGTATATTGCGTTCAAACTTTACCTACTATGCCATCGATTAAGCTCGAGAAAATAAGTACACGTGCGCCTAAAGATTTTGACAAAACGGAAACGAAAAAAGAAACGGAATCGATCCTGGCCGAGCTTGATGAACTGCAAAACCTGTTATACGCACAAAACAAACATTCCATTCTGATCGTCATCCAGGGAATGGATGCGGCAGGGAAAGACGGATTGATTAGAGATGTGCTGGGTAATATGAATCCGCAGGGGGTAAAAGTTCAATCCTTCAAAGCCCCTACCGAAGAAGAATTGTCGCACGATTTTCTTTGGCGAATTCACCGGCATGCACCGTCTAAAGGCATGATTCAGGTATTTAACCGATCACACTACGAGGATATTCTGGTAACACGTGTACACAAATGGTGCGATGACGAAACAGCCCGTCTGCGAATGAAAGCCATCAACGATTTTGAATGGCTGCTGCAAAACCACAACAATACTCATATTCTGAAATTCTATCTGCATATATCGCAGGAGGAACAATTGGAGCGGCTGACGGAACGCATAAAGAATCCGGCGAAAATGTGGAAATACAATGACCGCGATTTCGACGAGTCAAAACTTTGGCCCATTTACCGGCAGATGTATGAAGAGTGTTTTGAGAACTGCAATCAACCCGAATGGATCATAGTACCATCTGATCAAAACTGGTACAAGGAATATCTGGTTGCCAAACAACTGCGCGACCTGCTCAAGGGTTTAAAAATGCAGTATCCTGGTGTTAAGAAATAAGGTTAATCGAATATGATTTTTTTTTATACCTTTTGAACCACATTCAAAGTTCTATTTTTCAACTAAAAACCGACAGTTATGAGCTTAATCAAGGAGTTTAAGGCCTTTGCCATGAAGGGTAATATTGTTGACCTCGCCGTGGCGGTGATCATTGGAGCCGCTTTTGGAAAAATTGTTGCCGCCCTCACAGATACTATCATTATGCCGATCATCAGCCTTGTGTTGGGCAAAGGTGGTGTAGGCGAACTTTCTGTTACAATTGGAAGCACCGTTTTTCCGATCGGCGGCTTCCTTCAGGCAGTGATAGATTTTGTTTTAGTGGCATTTGTTTTATTCCTGATTGTCAAAGCAATGAATAGAGCGATGGCCAAAAAGACTGAAGCTCCTGCTCCACCTGCATCCCCATCTGAAGAAATTCTGCTTCTTCGCGAAATTCGTGATAACCTGAAGAAGTAAGCCCGAACGCCTATTTCCCGTATTTTTGACCCCCACCCCGGTCCGACCGGCGGGGGTCATTTTTTTAAACCTGTTTATGGTAAATAGCTCCTCCTATCAGATCAAGTTGCCCCAGTTTGAAGGCCCCTTCGATCTGCTACTTTTTTTTATTGAACGCGACGAACTGGATATTTACAATATTCCCATTACGCGCATCACGAACGACTTTCTCGACTATATACACCAGCAGGAAAGCCTGAATATTGAGCTTTCAAGCGAGTTCATTCTTTTTATATCAACCCTGATGCGCATCAAAGCCAAAATGCTCCTGCCTCGCAAAGAGCTGGATGCACAGGGAAATGAAATTGATCCGCGCGAGGAACTGGTTAACAAGATCCTTGAGTATAAACGCTTCAAAGAAGCTTCGGCACAGCTGGCAGAAATGGAAGCACTTCGTATGCTCATGGTGAAGCGGGGCAATATTCAAAAAGAACTGTCGACCATTGGCGAAGAAGCTGGCGAAGGGACCGAAATTCAACAGATCACCCTCTTCAAACTGATGAAGGCCTTTGAAAAGGCCATGCAAAAATATTCGGACCGCATCAATAAGCCGGTTCATACCGTGGTTCAGTATCGCTACACCATGGAGAACAGCCGGAACGATATGCTTGAACTGGCTCAACGCGAAAAAACCGTATCATTTGAAAAGATATTCGAAAGGGCCGACAACCGCGTCCACGCCATTTTTCTCTTCCTTTCTTTGCTGGAACTGGTACAGCAAAAATTCATGAAGATCATGGTAGGCGAAGGCAAGAACAATTTTATTATAGAATATAACGAGCCGGAAAATCGCCTTGCAGAACTCGAAGAAGCGGGTTTAACAGATGATGATTTCGACAAGACCAGTTTTGAGGATACCCCACCAGAAAACAACGACGAAACCCAATCGCTATAACAAAAACTTGAATTTTATGAAACGTCATGCCAGCGCCAATTGGAAAGGATCAGGAAAAGAAGGTACAGGTACTACCAGCACACAGTCAGGAGTACTCAACAACACACAATACTCGTTCAACAGCCGCTTTGCTGAAGGCATCGGTACAAATCCGGAAGAGTTGATTGCTGCCGCCCATGCAGGTTGTTTTACCATGAAGCTCAGCTTTGTGCTAAACGAAGCAGGGTTCACTGCCGACAATATCGACACCAAGTGTACCATCAATTTCGAAAACGGAGCTATCGTTGAAAGTCTGCTCGAAGTAAAGGCAAAAGTGCCCGGCATCGACGCCGCCAAATTTGAGGCCTGTGCTGCAGACGCGAAAGCAAACTGCCCTATCAGCAAATTGCTGAACACGACGATTTCGATGAAGGCGGAACTGGCGTGAGAGGTGAGAGGTGAGAGGTGAAAGGTGAGAGGTGAAAGGTGAAAGGTGAGAGGTGAGAGAGTCGTGAGAGGTGAAAGGTGAGAGGTGAAAGGTGAAAGGTGAGAGATTAGCGTTATCTGCGAAAAAATCTGCGTGATCTGCGGGAACAGAAATGCTGCACTGTTTCGAGGCACGCGAAAAGTAAATGATTTTCAGTTCCCGCAGATTTACACAGATGATTACACAGATTTACGCAGAATATAAGAATCCAAACCTTCCGGCTCCCACATACACATAGAGCCGTTTCACCTTTCACTTTTCACGTCTCACGACTCTCTCACCTTTCACGTTTCACGTCTCACGTTTCACGTTTCACGACTCTTTCACGTTTCACCTTTCACGTTTCACGTTTCACGACTCTCTCACTTCTCACCTCTCACCTCTCACCTCTCACCTCTCCCCTCTCACCATATGGATTTCCTGCCCCTCTGCATCTAATCCCAAAACTCCAGCATGCTTCGGATCGTTTTGGCCATCACCTTGCTCGTCGCGGTATCCAACATATTTTTTATTCGTTCGTCTTCTTTATCCACTAAAACATTGGCAACTGCCCCTGAACCTGCCGATGTTCGAGAGCCAAACATAGCTGTAAAAGCCGCAGAAGCACTTCGGTTTGCGAAAAACAAAAACTACAACACGGAAATTGGTCTGCTGATCGACATGTCGATCCCATCGAGCGAAGAAAGGTTTTTCATCTTTGATTTCATGAACGATTCTATACTGGCAAAGGGCCTCGTTACACATGGCAGTTGCAACGAATGGGGAAATGCGGATCAGCGGTATAGCAACGTAGTCGGAAGCGGCTGCAGCTCCCTGGGTCGCTATCGCGTAGGCGGCTCCTACATGGGCCGTTTTGGCAAAGCCTGGAAATTACATGGGCTGGATTCCAGCAATAGCAACGCATATGAACGATATGTTGTGCTACATTCTCACGATTGTGTGCCGGAACAACCAAATGGTGAGGAACTTTGTCAAAGTCTGGGCTGCCCGACCGTGAGTCCGGGATTTTTAACAATACTCAATGGCATTCTTGATAAGGCAAAAAGATCGGTGCTGTTGTGGATGTTTGAGGGCTGAAAGGTGAGAGGTGAGAGGTGAGAGGTGAGAGGTGAGAGGTGAGCGTTATCAGCGAAAAAATCTGCGTGATCTGCGGGAACAGAAATGCTGCACTGTTTCGAGGCACGCGAAAAGTAAATGATTTTCAGTTCCCACAGATTTACACAGATGATTACACAGATTTACCCAGAATATATGCATCCAAACCCTCCGGCTCCCACATACACATAGAGCCGTTTCACGTTTCACGTTTCACCTCTCACCTTTCACCTCTCACGTTTCACCTCTCACCTTTCACGTTTCACCTTTCACGACTCTCTCACCTCTCACCTCTCTCCTCTCACCTTTCACCTCTCACCTTTCACCTCTCACCTCTCACCTTTCACGTTTCACCTCTCACCTCTGCCTCACCAGCACCTGCACCATTTCCCGCGCTGCCTTTACAATAGCCGCCGCATCGTATCCGCATTCCTGATGTAGTTCCTTCAGTGTGCCATGCTCCACGATCCGGTCGGGGATACCAAGTATGCGAACATCATTCTTATATCCATGCTGCGCCATAAACTCCAGTACCGCACTGCCAAACCCGCCTTCCACGCATCCGTCTTCCACTGTAATCAGTTTGGGATACTGTTGGCATATCTCGTGCAACATTTCTTCGTCAATCGGTTTTACGAAACGCATATCGTAGTGACCGGGATTCAACCCATCGGTACGCAAGTCGCGAATGGCGGCAGCGGCAAAATTGCCAGGATGGCCAAATGAAAGGATGGCCAGTTCCTCACCCTGCCGCAGCCGGCGACCCTTGCCCACCTCAATTTCCTGGAAGGGGGTACGCCATTCGGGTAATACACCTTCGCCACGAGGATAACGAATAACATAAGGCATTTTTTGCTCAGGCAATTGTGAGCTGTACATCAGATTGCGCAATTCACTTTCGTTCATCGGCGCACTGATGATCATATTCGGTATACAACGGAAATAAGCAATGTCGTAGGCGCCATGATGCGTGGGGCCGTCATCGCCTACCAGTCCGGCGCGGTCAAGGCAAAATACCACGGGCAGTTTTTGAATGGCTACATCGTGAACCACCTGGTCAAATGCTCTTTGCATGAATGATGAATAAATATTGCAGAACACTCGCATGCCCTGAGTGGCCATACCCGCACTCAGCGTAACGGCATGTTGCTCGCAAATGCCCACATCAAAAGCCCGATCTGGCATTTTCTCCATCATGAATTTGAGCGAAGAACCGGATGGCATGGCGGGTGTAATGCCAAAGATGGCTGGATTTTGTTCCGCCAGTTCTATGATCGAATGCCCAAACACATCCTGATACTTGGGCGGCTGTGGTGTATCAAATTTCTTTTTAAAAATCTCGCCGGTTACTTTATCAAAAAGGCCGGGTGCATGCCATTTGGTCTGATCTTTCTCCGCCAACTCATAGCCCTTACCCTTTACTGTTACCACATGTAGCAGTTTGGGACCTGGTATTTCACGAAGATCGCGTAACGTATCAACCAGCTTGGCCACATTGTGCCCGTCTATAGGACCAAAATAACGCAGCTTCAACGCCTCAAAAAGATTGGCACTGCTGCTTACCATCCCTTTCAATCCCTCTGCCAGCTTATGCCCCATGGCGCGGCTGAAATTTTTTCCTACCGGGAGTTTACCCAGCAAATTCCATACATCATCCTTAACCTTGTTGTAAGTGGGTGATGTGGTAATATCGGTCAGGTATTCTTTGAGCGCACCAACGTTGGGATCGATGCCCATACAATTATCGTTGAGGATAATCAGCATGTCTGTATCGGCCACGCCTGCATGGTTCATGCCCTCAAAGGCGAGTCCGGCGGTCATGGCTCCATCGCCAATAATTGCAACTGCCTTACGATCGGTTTCCCCTTTATATTTCGCCGCCATTGCCATGCCCAGTGCAGCAGAAATGGAGGTTGATGAATGCCCTACCCCGAAGGTATCGTACTCACTTTCCGAACGTTTGGGAAACCCACTGATGCCGCCATATTTTCGGTTGGTAATGAAATTATCGCGTCTTCCGGTCAGGATCTTATGTCCGTAAGCCTGATGCCCCACATCCCATACCAGCTGATCGTAGGGAGTATTGTACACATAGTGCAGCGCTGTAGTCAGTTCTACCACACCCAGGCTTGCGCCAAAGTGGCCGCCGTGAACCGATACCACGTCAATAATGTACTGACGCAGCTCGTCGCAGACCTGATGAAGTTTTTCTCTTGGCAGCTTCTTCAGATCGGCCGGAGAGTCAATTGTTTGGAGTAACGGCCCGGGTAAGATTTCCATGTATACGATTTAACAATGTAAAAGTACAAATTTCCTTTTTGTGTGCTTTTGATTGAGGTCTAACAGCCGGAAACGCAGGAAGTTGAGCCGGGTCAATCTTTTTTCGACAAAATCCTCCGCATTCGCGCCCATTTGTAAAACTAATCCACCACTGGTATATTTACAATCGTTCAGGTGATTCAGTTTCAGTAGATTTGGACTTTATGCTATTCGGAACGGGCAGATACTGGTTATTTCAGGCTATTGGTTGGGGCAGCTTTGCGCTCATCAACATGTTGATCGCATTTTCGTTTGGTCATCTGTCCACATCCGAGGAAGCAACCCTGTTTTTTGGCCGCATCGGGATTTTTCTGGTGCTGGGCCTCATCCTCACCCACCTGATGCGAATTCTGATCATACAGATCAACCTCCTTCAGCGAAAACTCGAAAACCAGCTTTATATTTTCATAGCCATTACCCTGATGTTCAGTGTTATTGGCGCTTATTTCGACCTCTCGTTGCTAACGGAATACAGCTTGCTTAACCGGCAGGAGAAAGCTAATCAGGACAGCCGCTTTTTGCTGGTGATGAATGCAGCCATCTATTTTTTCGTGTATTTCTTCATCTGGAACCTGATCTATTTTATTTACCATTACATCAACAAGAGCCGGAAACAGCAAATGGATACCCTCAAGCTGGAGGCGCTGGTGAAGGAACTGGAGCTTAAAACGATCAAGGCCCATATCAACCCACATTTTATTTTCAACTCGCTCAACAGCATTCGGGCGCTGGTAGATGAAAACCCCGAAAGGGCACGCAAGGCCATCACCGAATTAAGCACCATATTACGTAGCAGTATGCAGGCCGACAAAAGCGAATCTGCCGTGTTGGAGCGCGAGCTGGATATTGTAAAAGATTATCTGGCGCTGGAGAATATGCGCTTTGAAGATCGCCTTCATATTGAATATGAAATCGACGAGCATACTCTCACCCTGCCGGTACCACCCATGATGTTGCAGACGCTGGTAGAAAATGCCATCAAACATGGCATCAGCAAGCAAATTCACGGAGGCGTGGTTCGGATTCGCTCAATTATTCATGACGACTTTCATGAACTCGCTGTGGAAAACACCGGATTCCTCAACGGATATGGCAGCTCAGGCGGGTTTGGTCTCTCAAGCACCACCAACAGGTTGAATCTTTTATACGGGAATAAGGCTAAATTTGAAATCAAGCAAGCCAGTCCCACCCTCGTGGAAGCAAAAGTGCTCATCCCACTTGATGCCGAATATCAAAAAACAAACACATGAGAGCCATAATTATTGATGATGAAAGATTGGCGAGGGCCGAATTACGCAAGTTACTGCAGGAGTTTCCGGAAGTGGAAATAATTGACGAAGCAGCCAACGCCGATGAGGGTATTGCGAAAATCGACAGTCAGCAGCCTGACCTGATTTTTCTTGACATACAAATGCCTGGCAAAACAGGCTTCGATATGTTATCCCAACTCGAAAAAGCGCCCCAGGTTATTTTTACTACCGCCTACGACGAGTATGCGTTACGCGCCTTTGAAGTGAATGCCCTCGACTACCTGTTAAAACCGGTGGAACCCAAGCGCCTGGCCGACGCAATTCACAAACTTCAAACCGGCGAAACCCGGGAACAAAGAACTGTCAGTGAGTTTCAAAACAATAGCCTGCTCGGCGAAAACGACCAGGTGTTTGTAAAGGATGGTGAACGATGCTGGTTTGTGAAGTTGAGCGATATCCGCTTGTTTGAGAGTGTGGGCAACTATGCCAAAGTTTATTTCGGCCCCAACAAACCACTCATTCTCAAATCGCTTAACGCACTCGAAGAAAGGCTGGATGAAAAATATTTTTTTCGCGCCAACCGCAAACATATCGTCAATCTCCGCATGATCGATAAGATTGAACCCTATTTCAACGGAGGGCTCCTGCTGGAACTAAAAGGCGGTGAAAAAATAGAAGTCAGTCGACGCCAGACAGTGAAGTTTAAAGAAATGATGAGCCTCTAAAACAGCATTTTTCCCATTGCGCTAATATTCTCTTTTAAAAAAATATACAATTGAAAAGACTTATTACTCCGGTATTGTTGTTGCTGACAACAGCAATCTATGCACAGAAAACCGACGGAATTATTACGGCAGCTGAAGCCTCCCGCATTGAAAACGTACTGGCTTCTGATGAAATGCGCGGTCGCAAGACATTTTCACCTGAAATTGAAAAAGCAGCTGACTTTATTGCCGCAGAATTCAAAAAAGCGGGGCTGCAACCGTGGAAAGCCGGAGCCGGTTATCGCCAGGAATTTGCCATGAGCAGCGCCAAACAAACCAGTTTGTCAGCAAAGATTGATGGAAGAGAAATTCCCGGCACGCAGGTAGTGGTAATCACTTTTCGCGAAAAACTGGTTGTTACTCCCATGAGTGGGTATGAAAAAGCCGAGATTAAAGCCGGCCAGTCGATTTTTCAGGAAGCTATGAACTATACCCGCTCTGGTAAAAATATGCTGGTGTTGGTAGATACCAGCTTTGCACGAAATTTCAGCCGGCTCAGCCGACTAAAAAGCGGAGCATTTGAAACCAATGGTACGGTCATCTTTTTGCTTGGAACGGCCTTTCCGGAAACCTACACTTTCGAAGCCGAGCACACAATTACCAAACAATCGCTTTCCAACGTGGTGGGCATACTGCCCGGCAAGAGCCGCAAAGATGAGTACGTTATCTTCTCAGCCCACTACGACCATATTGGTGTAGGAAAACCTGTGAATGGCGACTCCATCTACAACGGTGCCAACGATGATGCAGCCGGCACAACGGCCGTAATATTGCTGGCACGTTATTTCAAAGCCTTGAACAACAACGAGCGCACCATTGTGTTTGCTGCATTTACCGCCGAAGAAGTGGGAGGTTTTGGCGCCAGCTTTTTTTCTCAACAATACGACCCGGCCAAAGTAATGGCTATGTTCAATATTGAAATGATCGGTACAGAAAGTAAATGGGGACGCAACTCTGCATACATAACCGGATACGATAAAACTGATATGGGCACAATTCTTCAAAAGAATCTCGCCGGCACCGGTTTCACGTTTCATCCGGATCCTTATCCCGAGCAGCAATTATTTTACCGTTCAGACAATGCAACCCTGGCCAGACTTGGTGTACCCGCACATACCATTTCAACTGCAAAAATGGATCAGGAACCACATTATCATAAGCCCTCTGATCATCCGGAAACACTCGATATGGACAATATGGCAAAAATTATCGAATCCATTGCACTCAGCTCAAGAGGTATTATTGCCGGAAAAGAAACACCGAGCCGGGTTAATACAAAGGATCTTCGTTAATTCAGCCCGGCACAACTTAATAACAAACGGAACGCAATTGCGTTCCGTTTGTTATTTTTAAAGCTGCTATGAAAGCCATTGCCCTTTTCATTGCCTGCATTTTTACAACGGTGGTCCTGCGGGCACAGCCAGCTGCTATCAGCAATATCTCCGAAGAGCGTGCCAGGCAACACCTCCAGTGGCTGTCGGCCGACTCAATGAGAGGCCGAGCCAACGGCAGTTACGAAAACTGGCAGGTGGCAGAATATATTGCCGACTTATACCAGAAGTCAGGACTGGTCCCCCTGCCGGGATTCGCCTCCTTTTACCACCCTTTCAGGCTCGACGAATCGTACAATGTACCATTACCCGTGTTGATCAACTGGGGTGGAATGGAACCAAAAAAACAGGACGTTCGATGGTTTGGTCCTTTTCCACTGGGCCGACCGGATGATGCGAAGAATAACATAGTGATCCTGCATACTGACAGTGCATTTCATTCCAACACACTGCTGCGCAACTGGCCGGGTGATGGCGATATAATACTGTGGACCGAGAAAAGACCGAAGAAAAAGAAGCATTATTTCCCGTCGAAATTTGAAATGCCCATCGGCGGACTGAAAAGAAACATCCTGCTATTATACGCTGATTTCGCACCTGAGTCGGTAGACTTGAGTTACAACCCCGAGTATCTGTCTAAAGTTGGGCACAATGTGGTAGGTATGTTGCCAGGTGGAGGAACGGACCGTATTCATCTGGCCATTGGCGCTCACTACGACCATGTTGGCTTAAGCGGGAAGGGCGACGACATGATTATGAATGGCGCCAACGACAACGCGTCCGGAACAACGGCTTTGTTGTTGTTGGCAGAATATTTTGGGCGGCATCCTGTACCAGGCAAAAACCTGGTGTTTATGGCATTTGCCGGCGAAGAAATTGGGCTCTACGGTTCAATTGCGTTGTCGAAAGATCCGCTTCTACCGCCCATTAACAAGATGTTGAATCTGGAGATGCTTGGCATACCGCAGTTTGGGCCGAAAACAGTATTTATAACCGGCCAGGGCCTTTCAGATTTTTCCCGAAGACTGGACCGAGAGTTAACTGAAGCCGGACTAAAGATAATTCAGGAACCTGCAGAAGAACGAATGCTGTATAAGCGAAGCGACAACTTTTCATTTGTCGAAAGAGGCGTACCAGCCCACACGGTGATGGCCAGCGACGATCTGGATCCATGTTATCACCGGCCTTGTGATGAAGCAGGCCGGATCAATATTGACAATCTGACCGCAATCGCCCGTGCGATTGCAGCAGCAGTCAGATCCATGCTCGGCGATTAAACATCATTATATTTGCCGCATGAACAGCACATTTAACCCTGATAAACAACATACATTAAAGTCGGCTGTGAGCGTTTCCGGAACCGGTCTTCATACCGGCATCCTTGCCGACCTTACGCTGAAGCCTGCCAGCCCGGGCTTTGGCTTCCAGTTTCAACGAATTGACTTACCCAATCAGCCGATCATTAAAGCCGATTGCGACCTGGTGACAGATGTAAGCAGGGGTACAACGCTTGAGGCCAATGGCGCCAAGGTAAGTACGGTAGAACATGTGCTGGCAGCGCTGGTGGGCATGGGAGTCGACAATTGCCTGATCGAAATCAACGGCCCCGAAATGCCCATTATGGACGGAAGCAGTCAGCCTTTTGTAGAGCTGATTGAAGAGGCCGGCGTGCTGGAGCAGGATGCTGCCAAAGTGTGGTACAGTATCGACGAAAACATTTACCATTACGATGAAGCCAAACGTGTTGAAATGGTGGTAATGCCGGCGATGGATTACAACATCACTACGCTGATTGATTTTAACTCCCCCGTGCTGGGCACTCAGCATGCCGGGCTAAAGAATATGCGCGATTTCAAGCAGGAAATTGCCCCTTGCCGCACTTTCTGTTTTCTACACGAACTGGAAATGCTGCTCGATCATAACCTCATCAAAGGTGGCGACGTGAATAATGCGATCGTGATCGTAGACAAACCGGTAGACGAAAAGGAAATGGCACGCCTGCAGAAAATTTTCAAGAAAGATAAGATCGAGGTCAAAAGCGAAGGCTACCTGAATAACCTGGAGCTTCGATTCCCCAATGAACCTGCACGCCACAAGTTGCTGGACGTGGTAGGTGATCTTGCGTTAATCGGCTATCCCATTAAGGGTAGAGTCATCGCCAATCGGCCCGGCCATAGCACCAACGTAGAATTTGCACGCAAGATCAAGCAGTATATCAAAAAGAACAAACACATCAAAGGAGTTCCTACCTACGATCCGACCCAGCCGCCTGTATATGATTTGAGTTATATCGAGAAAAAGCTGCCCCACCGCTTTCCATTCCTGTTGGTGGACAAGATCATTGAACTCAGCGATACTCAAATAGTGGGTGTCAAAAATGTGACGTTTAATGAATGGTTTTTTCAGGGCCATTTCCCAGGCAATCCGGTAATGCCCGGCGTACTGCAGATTGAAGCGCTGGCACAGTGTGGCGGCATCCTGGCCATTAACCTGAGTGGAGAAGGACAATACGACACTTACTTTTTAAAGATCGACAACTGTAAGTTTAAAGCCATGGTTCGGCCAGGAGATACCATGTTGCTGAAGATGGAACTGGCCGCACCGATCCGACGGGGAATTTGCGAAATGAAGGGCACGGTTTACGTGGGAAACAAGGTAGCAACGGAAGCAGATCTGGTAGCCCAGATTGTAAAGCGCTGATTTCACAAATTGTGCATAATATAGCTTGAAAATTAAGGGGCAACCGCCCCTTTTTTCGTAAATTTGTCTGTTCCCCCAACGGCCCGAAAAAAGGCCAAATTCAGACGATTATATGAGCACAGAAACTACTGAAAAAATACCCGTTGCACCCGGTACTTATGGTGCAGACAGTATACAGGTTCTGGAAGGTTTAGAAGCCGTACGTAAGCGGCCCGCCATGTATATCGGCGATATTGGTGTAAAAGGTCTCCACCACCTGGTGTACGAAGTGGTCGACAACTCGATTGATGAAGCATTGGCAGGTTTTGCCAAGAATATTCAGGTCACTATTCATGAGGACAACTCCATTTCGGTAGAAGACGATGGCCGTGGTATTCCCACCGCCATGCATACCAAAGAAAAGAAAAGTGCATTGGAAGTGGTAATGACGGTGCTGCACGCTGGTGGCAAGTTTGATAAAGGTTCCTACAAAGTATCAGGCGGATTGCACGGCGTGGGTGTGTCATGTGTAAACGCGCTTAGCACAAAGCTTCACGTAACGGTACAGCGTGAGGGAAAAGTTTTTGAACAGGAGTATTCAATTGGCGTTCCCAAGTACGCTGTTCGCGAGATTGGCACCAGCGATATTACCGGTACTCGAGTTCACTTCTGGCCCGACGCCAGCATCTTCATGACCACGGTTTACAACCGCGATATTCTGGAGGGGCGGCTGAGGGAGCTATCTTATCTGAACCGTCGAATTCGTATTCGACTTACCGACCTTCGTGAACTGGATGAAAACAATCAACCGGTGTCAACAGAATTTTACAGCGAAGGTGGAATAGTGGAGTTTGTGGAAATGCTGGACAAGAGTGCTGGCCGTAGCGCATTGATCCCGAGAATTCTTAACGTAGAGGGTCACGACGCCAACACTAATGTAGCTGTAGAAGTGGCGCTAAACTATAACGACTCCTTCAGTGAACATATCTACTCTTACGTTAACAATATTAATACAATTGAAGGTGGCACCCATGTGGCCGGTTTTCGCCGTGCGTTGACAAGAGTGTTCAAGAGCTATGGCGATAAAAACGGACTTTTTGAAAAAGCCAAAGTTGAAATTGAAGGGGACGATTTTCGGGAAGGCCTGAGCGCCATTATTTCGGTAAAAGTGCCCGAGCCCCAGTTTGAAGGTCAGACCAAGACCAAGCTGGGTAATAGTGAAGTGAGTGGCGTGGTTGATAGCACAGTATCAAAAGTGCTGGATGCCTACCTCGAAGAGAACCCCAAAGATGCCCGAAATATCATCAATAAAGTAATTCTGGCTGCACAAGCCAGGGTAGCTGCTCGCAAAGCTCGTGAACTGGTGCAACGAAAAACGGTGCTTACAGGAGGTGGATTGCCAGGTAAGCTTGCAGACTGCTCTGACCGTGATCCCGCGCGCTGCGAGCTATTCCTCGTCGAAGGTGACTCGGCGGGCGGTACAGCCAAACAGGGCCGCGACCGGAGTTTCCAGGCAATTCTACCACTCAGAGGAAAAATTCTGAACGTAGAAAAAGCCATGGAACACAAGATTTACGAAAATGAAGAGATCAGGAATATGTACACTGCTTTGGGAGTTACCGTAGGAACCCCTGAAGATCCAAAAGCACTGAACCTTGCGAAGCTACGGTATCATAAGCTGATCATCATGACGGATGCCGACGTGGATGGTTCACACATTGCTACCCTGATCCTTACATTCATTTACCGGTATATGAAGGAAATGGTAGAACAGGGGTATGTATATCTTGCTCAACCACCGCTATACCTCGTCAAGAAAGGAAAAGAACAGGCATACGCCTGGAATGAAGAACAACGTCGCGGATTGGTAGATAAATTTGCAGCAGGCAAGGAAGACAGCGTAAACGTACAACGATACAAAGGTCTGGGTGAAATGAACGCCAGCCAGCTCTGGGATACTACCATGAATCCAGACACCCGCACCCTTAAGCAGGTTACTATCGAGAGTGCGGCGGAAGCCGATCGCATCTTTAGCATGTTGATGGGCGATGAAGTAGCTCCAAGACGCGAATTCATTGAATCTCACGCTAAATACGCTAAACTTGATATCTAACCTGCAAAACAGGTGGAAAAAAACCGCAATTTGATTTAACTATTTGATTATCAATTTGAAAACTTCCGACTGTACGGAAGTTTTCTATTTTTAACTGCTGCAGGGCCACAGGCGGCCCACAAAATCCGTAATTTCACCATTTTACTAACTCAAAACTGGTTAACCATGTCTGAAGTAACACTGACCGCCTACAACGTTAAAACCAAGGAGAAAGGAGTACCCATTCAGGATGCTGTGGTAACACGCACTGCAAAGGGTGGTTATATGGCTCAGGGCCACGACGGTAAAGGCAACAAGCTGACAACCTTGTTGGGCGAAGAGAAGGCACTGGCGGCTATCAAAGCTGGCGTTGCAAAGAAAGGATGGGAAGACTAACTTATTCCAACTACCTCTTTTTATAAAACCGCGCCAGGCGCGGTTTTTTTTATCGCAGCAACACAAAACTTCCCTTTTGTCGAAAGCTCTGCTTTAGCACAAAATCAAAGAATTCGGTGAAGTACACATAAGCTCCATTGGGCTGAAGCTGGCCACGGAAATAGCCGTCCCAACCCTGTTGAGGATTGTTGGTTTGAAAAACCATTTCTCCATTGCGGTTAAAGATGGTGAGCTTGTAACTGGGCACAGGACAAAAACAGGCTGGTTGGTAGCGGTCATTCAAACCATCCTGATTGGGCGTAAATGCGCTGGGAAACTGAACACATTTGTCCTGGCATTCCACAGCAACCGTAGTATCGCGATGGCTGCCGCACATATTTTCTGCATACAACGAATACTGGCCGCGACTGGGCGCCAGCATAGTAACCCCACTGCTGCCATTGCTCCAGCGGTAGGTTGAAAAACCGTCGTCGACTACTTGCAGCGTGATGCCCGCCGCACCGCATGGAATAATGAATGCTTCCCCTAATTCGAACGCGGGCTTATCTATAACCCGTACAAGCATCGGGACCCGGGGCGACTCACACCCAAATAACGTTTGTGTAAACCAATAGGTGCTGCGCCCGGTGTCTGCAGTAGAAGGGACGGGATAACTCGATTGCCCGGTTCCTCCAATCGCATCTGTGTACCATTGCACCTGCTGACCCTCTACACGAATAGGTTGGGCGGCCCTCCCTTTACAAAGAAACAGGTCGCTTACAGGCGGCGACAAAAGAAACGAATTAAACAATACAGTAACGGTGTCGCTTACGGAACATCCTGCATCCTGAATGCTGACCCAGTACCGCCCACTAACGGATACAGTAATCCGCTCGTTGGCTTCGGCTGTTGACCAGTTATACACGGCACCTGCAATCAGGGGAACCTGCAAGTCGGTGCTGGTACCGGTACAAACCACGACTGTGTCGGATGTAAATAAATCGGTAGGAAGCGTACAAGGCTGAGCCCGCAAAGCTGCGATGCAGCTCAAAAATGCAAAAAGCAGTACGATGGTTTTTTTCATAGTCTGGAATGAGACAGGCTCCTCCAACATATGCAACAATCTTACCAAATCTAACTGGTTTTCGCTCTATTTTTTCGACGGAAAAACACTTTGCCGCAACGGAAATTTACCCAGATCCGGAAAGCAACCGGAGAAGTCATTCGTGTTTAGATTTTACCAGCCCATTCCTTTTCTTCTGCCCTACGCGCCAGCGCCATGGCCCGCATGCGGGAAGGGTACTGCCCAACGAAAAGTACGGTAATGATGGCAACCAGATAAATCAGGTAAATGAATGCGATGAGCGAGAACACACCAAGCAGGATCAAAATTACATTGATGGCAAAAACCAACACACTACTAACGATCAATAATATGGGAGATATTGCCCGTTGCATGGCCAGCAGAACCATACTTGCTATTGAAAAAAGATAAGAACCCAGCAACACAAACGTAAGCCAATGTTCCCGGGTAATTGCAATCAACTGAATAAGACAGGTAGCGCCCAGCAATACTCCAAATATGCCGGTGTATACGCAGGTCTCCTGTTGAGATTTTGTTAGTTCCTGGTTCATAAGTTCAATATCAACTGCCAATGGACAAAATTAAAAAAAAACGGATGCTTCCACCAACAATCTGTTTGGCTGGCCACGAGCGCAAAACTATTGCCTTACCAGTTTCACCGTCTTTTTCACTCCCGGTCCGCTCATTTCTACCAGGTAAAGTCCGGGTGCCAGCGACGACAGATTCCATTCCAGCTTTTGAACAAACCCACTGCCGGTAAATTCTCTTCTTAATACCCGCCTGCCCTGTAAATCATAGATGGTTGCCTGCCATTTTTCGCCTTCATTCAGTTGATACATAACCCAGGTGGATCCGCTGCTTGGGTTGGGATATAGCTGCCACTCAATCTCAGCTGAAATCATGACGGCCTTCACATCGGAATAAGTAACTGAGCCATCCAGCCCCACCATTCTGATGCGGTAATATCGTACTCCTGTTTTGCCAGGCTCACTGTCCATCAGATCGTAACTGTGAATGGCACCGGTATTTCCCTGACTAAGCAGTTCTCCAATGATTTCAAACTGATTCTGTGCAAAAGCATCGTTGCCCCTTGCCATTTCTACCTGATAATAATCCATGTTGAATTCTGGTGAAATGTTCCATTCCAAATGTACCTGTTGATTCGCCCCAAGTGTGGCGGTAAAACTTTGCAAACTTACAGAGGGTGCCGGCACTCCATCGAGTCGACCAGCGGAAAGCCAGAACTCCGAGAGGCGACCAACCTTGAATTCAGCATAGTATCCAATATCGTAAGGAACAATACGCACGCGGCTGTTGGGAATCCACCACCAGCGCGTACCTGTATTATCGTCGATGGTGCCGTTTTCTTCTGAACGATCGCTGCCTGCGTATTGAGCCACACCCAGCTGATAGGCACTCACGGGCTGGGGGCAACTCGTACAACCTGTAGCAGCGATCCAATCTTTCACTTCCAAATCAGTAAAGTACAGTCGCAGATCAACAGAATCGGCCAGCCGATCGTCATTAGTTGCAATAGCAAAATTCCGATTGAGATAATAGCTGCTGTTGGTGTCGCGAACCGCACCATCGTACAAATGAGTAGTTACAGCTGCCGATCCAAGGTTAAGTCCGCCTGTGTGAAGCGCCGCCATAATTTTACCATTGTCGTAAAACGGAATCCAGTCGTCGCTGTTGGCGTTTTCCGAAACTATATTGCTGACCAGAACGGGATCGTTGAAAATACCGGCTGACCGGTCGAATATGTGAATGTCGTCGATAGCTACACCTTCCCTGCTCACGTATGGATCTGATTTCATTACGAAACGAAGTCGCAAATTCGGAACGCCGGCGGGCAACAAGGTGCTTGCCACATGCCAGTTGGTATAATCCTGTTTGCTCCACACTGGTCCTTCCGTATAATTGCGGTTATACCAGTTTACCCCCGTACCAAAACTGCCCAGGCGTTGCCAGCTGCGCCCATCGGTGGAATACTCAACCCAGGCAGCGTCGCATTGTGTTGTGGCGCCGCAATCCTCTATATCAAGTGCCATGCTAAAGCTCAGCATGGGAGAAACCATACCACTCAGGTCAAAGCAGGGCGAATAGAGATAGGAGAGTTCAGCATCGTTATAAGTTCCGACCAGCGTTGTCTTCCAGGCCTTGGATCCACTTGCCGCGCTACGAATCTTGATCGACTGCGGAGTACCCCACTCCCAGCTACTTTTTTTGCCCGTTCCAAACCAGTTGCCAGTGCCCTGTTCGAAATCCTGCAGATAGGGAAATCCTGAAATGACCGGCAGGTTCCGAATGGTTACCGAACTGGTATCGTTGTCGCGAAAATTATCAGACGATAGACTAACCCATGCCGAAAGAGTATGATTCCCTAGTTCAGACAGATCCGTCTTTTGAGCGAACTCAAATTGTATACTCGTGTTGCCTGCAATTGCAGGAATCGTTTCGGTTACCACGGCCTGATTACCTATTCGATAAGAAACGGGAATATTAGACAAGGCTGTATTTGCACTGTTGCGGACAGTGACACGAATCGGAGTGGCAGCGTCGAGGCCGCAACTGGCTAATACAGGCGTATCAATAGTGAGCATTTGAATGTCGTCTACAACAGAATAGAGTCTTATATCATCAAAGGTATACCCGGCGGCTGTTTCCCGATCTGCCGTGATGTACTGGCCCCATTGACCCCAACGCACCTGGAAACTGCCAGTTAGTTGTTGTCCGTTTAAAGCAAGCAGATCGCTTATTTCAAGACTGGGTGTACGAAGGTAAAGTCCGGCATCCGTTGGATTGGCATCAAGATCATAAACCGGAAGCCATGGATGCTGATCGCTGCCTCGCACCCATACCTGATTGGCCGGGTGTGTTAATTGACCATGGTGCATAAACTGAAAATCGAGCCGAACATCTTCCGTCGCCACGTCATAATTTGAAAGATTAAACGTACCTGTAATTGAATCAATATTGCCTCCCGCCCGGTAAGTGGCAAGATCGAGAGTAAGACTTCGGTTACCTGTTTTGGCGAAGCCTCCGATGACTTTACTTCGAAGTCGGCCAAATGTTGTGGAGCTCACAAAGTCGAAGGACTGAACATTTCCTAATCCAATCTGCGGCTTAGTAAATGTGGTATCCGACAACGCCTCAAAACTCTCGATAAAGGGAATGCTAATATCCAAAATGGGGTTGTCAAGGTGCCTTATGGTAGCGACGATCGTGTCGTTTTCAGGATGCGGATCCCCCGGATAGGCAATCCAGCATTTAAACTGATAATCACCAACGGCCGAAAGGTCAATGAAACCCGGGAAAGTGAAATTTAGACTGGCACCGCCCCGTAGATTGGGGTTGTTGATGGTAGCCGTCACCGGAATTCCACCATTTAGTTGGTAGGCAACCGGAATATTCCCAACCGTAAACGCGTCATCCAGATTTTTAAACCGTATTGTAAGTCTGGCCTGATTCGTCAGCTCGCGACTGGTAAACTTTCTTCCCGACACCGGGGCTATCACCGATTCCATTTTCAGATCGCCGTTCGACAAATTGCCGGCACAAGTTCCTCCTGTCGGTGCGCGCAACAAACCGAAGCTGCGCGGCCCATTTGTTCCGTTAATTATTGCACGAATTGAAACTACATAAGTCGTATCGGTTGCCAGTGGCGCAATTACAAAAAAGCTGTCTGTTGTAATACCCACGCTGCGCAACTGATCGCTGCCTGCAACTAATACCTCGTATGCATCAACCCCGATTACTCTTGGCCAATTTACCTGTATATAAGAGTCGCACTGTACAGGTGATAACACTGCTTGCGGACGACCACTTATGGTAAACTGACCAGATAACACCGGCTCAGATGTCCCTTCAGGCAATACTCTTATCAGGGCCTGTGAGCTGGCAATACCTGTAGGCACAAACCATTTCAGTTGACCTTCTGCCAATGGAACCCCGCTATTGATGGCAACCCAGTTAGCGCCATTGTTGATTGAATATTCAATCGTTGCTAATCTCGAATCAGTTGAAAGGGCCTCCCACCTGATATACGTCGAATCGCCCGTAGCGAAACATGATCTTTCTATAGGATAAGTAACGGCAATACGTTCAACAACAGTGTCAAAAACCAGAGCAAAGTCCTGGCTGTTATTGAATGCAACACGCTCACCTCGTACTTGCAAACGATAGATGCCGCCTGTCGCAATAGGAATGACCACCTGTTCAATATTATTGATGCGATCAACCTTCGGCACTGCCGGGCTTTGCTCAAATCCTGGCCTGTGATCAGCAACCAGAGGCAGACGCGACACGCCGTCAGGTCCTGTTACTACCAGATCAAGGTCATTGACCAACGCGGCAGCTGCGAGAGGTGCCGCAGCCGGATCATTCCAACACAACATGACTTTTAGCGTGGAGCCTGGTTGTAATTGTATAGTTCTTTCAAATGATTCCGCCTGTCGAACAGTACCCAAAAAATATTGTTGATTTTCCAGCATGGTAACCGATTTCAACAGATTTAGCCAGCCGAAACCATATGAAAAATCCGGCCCGGGCAGCCCCAGATCTGTTGCTCCATTGCACAGCAGAGCTTTCGCCAGATAGTTGGGCGGCAATGCACCTCCATTCAATTGTGCATGTCGCTGGTAAAGCAGGGCCAGTCCACCAGAAACTGCAGGTGCTGCCATACTTGTACCGGAATTTACATTATAAGTATTATTCGACGAAGTTGAATAAACGCGTGTTCCTTGTGCTGTAATTTCCGGCTTTATCCGACCGTCTTTTACGGGACCCTTGCTCGAACTCACGGAAATCAATCGCTGCTCAGTTGTATTGCCAACATCAATAGCATTCTTTGAGCTTTGGTAGCCACCCAACACATTCCCAAAGCCGTCGGAATAAGGCGCACAATTAAGCGAACCACTATTACCTGCTGCGAATACATGCATTAACGACGGATACTGATTGATTTGCTGGTCAATCAAATTGGAATAAAGATTATAGGTACCAAAATCAGCACAATCGTCCACTACATTGCCGTACGAGTTATTGGTGATCGTCATTCCATAGTCGGAAATATATTGTGGAGTAAATACAAGAATATTTGACATCAGCTGAGTAACGAACTTGGAATGTGGCGCATATCCCGTAAACCTCTCGTCCCTTATACCGGCACCTGCCATGGTTCCCATTACATGAATGCCGTGGGTGCCGCCGGGCGACGCAGCATGATCATAATATCTGCCTCGCATATCTACATGCAAGGTTGGGGTACCATTGTCGCCAACACCAAGAACGATCCCCTGGCCTGTAAGACCACGCCCCAAACCTGAAACAGACTGTAGGATATTTGCCCTGCTGTTACCAATGCTCTTATCATTCAGCAAAACGTCGGCCCCTGGTGCCGGTTGCACAAACTCTATGAACGGCAACCCGGCAATTGCCTCCAGCTTATTTCGATCTACCTGCAACTCAAAAATCCGGTACACTGAGTATTGAGCCGAAGAAATGGTTACACCATGTTTTAACAATTGAGCCTGTACGTCCGATAATTCAAAAAAAGGAAACACCGACACCCATACACGAACCTGTCCATTTGGTAGCATCATTCTTGGCGGAAATTGCCCTGCAGCGAGACCCGGTGTCATCTTTTGTTTGCCCTCCAGTTGTAGTACTGCTCTTACTTTCTCTGCCTTCAACGTACGCTGATCCAGTTTGCCTTCAACAGCGGCCATATACGCGTTGCCCGACAAATAACTGATCAGTCGGTATCCAGTTTTTGTAAGCCTGGCTTTTGAAGCAGAATCGGGAAGGGTCTCAAATTGGATTACGATGGAAGATTTCCCGTTTACCCGGCTTAACGAGTTATCCAACCGCTTCAACTTTGAATCGGAAATATTGGGCGCTGGTGTTACAGACCCTGAAATCAGGCGAATTTGAAACCTGTCTGACTGACGGGCTAACGAACTCAAAAAAATAAAAAACGAGAAGAACAGCAGCAGAAAGGGTCTTGGTTTCATAGTGATTGGGCTTGCAGTACATGCAATAACGTAAAAACGAGCCCTTTCAGTTTACCAAAACCGCTTTATTTATGATTTAATTGCCATGAGAGGCTGAGATAACTGCGCCAAAACAACTGCGATGCATTTGTTGAAGGAATTGATAGAGCGCGTCCATTGATTCAACTGGTTGAATCACAAGCAAAAACAACCTGCCCGTCTGCTTTAGCCGCGCCTTGTTGGTGCCAGTTTGCACAAAACTCAGAATCCGGGTAAAGAGGTCCGACTCGAAATAGGGTGAGTCGGGCCGATTGATAAAGAAGCAACGCACCACATTGTCTTTCAACGACATTTTTTCAAACCCGAGCTCCACCGCCAGCTTTCTGCACCGAACGGTGGTGAATAGGGCATCCACCTGGGCGGGCACGGGGCCAAACCTGTCAGTCATTTCTCCATGCAATTCCTGCAGTTCGTGTTCCGATTCGCAGTTATCGAGGCGCTGATACAGACTCAAACGTTCCGTAATACTTTCCACGTAGCCATCGGGGATCAATATTTCCAGGTCGGTGTCAATGGTACAATCCTGTACAAAGTCATCCTGTCTGGTTATTTCCTCCTTAAACAGCTCCTTAAACTCCGTCCGCTTCAGTTCACGAATAGCTTCATCAAGTATCTTCTGATACATTTCGAAGCCGATTTCGGCCATAAACCCGCTCTGCTCACCGCCTAACAGATTTCCCGCGCCTCGTATGTCAAGGTCGCGCATGGCAATCTGAAAACCACTGCCCAACTCGCTATGTTGCTCCAGCGTTTGCAGGCGCTTTCTCGAATCGGCCGGCAAAGTACTCAGGGGTGGTGCCAGCAAATAGCAAAAAGCTTTCTTGTTGCTTCTGCCAACACGGCCACGCAACTGATGTAGATCGCTCAGGCCAAACTGATGTGCATTGTTGACGATGATCGTGTTAACATTTGGTATGTCAACACCGCTTTCCACGATATTGGTACAAACCAATACATCGTAGCGCCGGTCAATGAAGTCGAGGATCTTTTCTTCCAGTTCATGCCCCTCCATTTGCCCATGGGCGTAGCTAATGCTTAAGTCGGGGCAGAGCGCCTGAATTATTGCCGACATTTCGGCCAGGCCATTGATTCGGTTGTAAATGAAAAATACCTGTCCGCCCCTTTCAGTTTCAAAATAAATTGCATCCCGAATAAAATCTTCGTTATAAACCTGTACTTCAGTCTGTATTGGTTGCCGATTGGGCGGCGGTGTATTCATAATGCTGAGATCACGCGCGCCCATCAAACTAAATTGAAGTGTACGAGGTATTGGAGTGGCTGTTAAGGTCAGGCAATCTACGGTAGTTCGAAGAGTCTTGATCTTTTCTTTATGAGCTACGCCAAATTTCTGTTCCTCATCTACAATCAGCAAACCAAGATCTTTAAACTTCACTTCCTTCCCCAACAAGCCGTGAGTGCCCACAAGTATATCGATCTTTCCTTCCGCCAGTTTTTGCAGGGTCGCCTTTTTCTCCTTTGCCGATTTAAAACGATTGATATAATCTACCGTTACCGGAAAATCCTTCAATCGCTCACTAAAAGTTTTGTAGTGCTGAAAGGCAAGGATCGTTGTTGGCACCAGCACGGCAGCCTGTTTACCATCAAGACAGGTTTTGAAAGCAGCCCGTATGGCTACTTCGGTTTTTCCAAAGCCCACATCGCCACAAACCAGGCGGTCCATAGGCGACGGCGACTCCATATCCTTCTTCACATCTGCCGTTGCCTTGCTCTGATCGGTAGTATCCTCATAGATAAACGAAGCCTCCAGCTCAGTTTGCATGTAATTGTCGGGAGAATGAGCAAAGCCCTCTTGTGCCTTCCGTTGGGCATAAAGCTTGATCAGATCGAAGGCAATTTCTTTGACACGAGCCTTTGTTTTGTCCTTCAGTTTGTTCCAAACATCGCTACCCAGCTTGTTGATTTTGGGAACAGCGCCTTCCTTACCGGTGTACTTGGCTATTTTGTGCAGCGAATTAATGTTCACATACAATATATCGCTGTCTTTATAAATTATTCGCACAGCTTCCTGCAGTTTGCCGTTCACCTCCATTTTTTGCAAACCACTGTACACGCCTACCCCATGGTCTATATGTGTTACATAATCACCGGGCTGCAGTTCCCGAAGGGTACGTAAAGTGAGTGCCTTATTCTTATTGTAGGCCTGCTTCACCCGGTACTTGTGATAACGTTGAAAAACCTGGTGATCAGTATAGCATAGAATTTTTAAATCTTCATCAACAAATCCTTCATGAATAGAGGTTGATACAGGGTGAAAAACCAGTTCTGCTTTCAGATCGTCGAATATTGTTTGCAAACGCTCCAGTTGCCTCGGGTTCTCGGCAAAAATGCACATTTGAAATCCCCTCGCCTCCCAGGTTTTCAGGTCGCGGATAAGTAAATCGAACTGCCGGTTGAAAGCGGGCTGTTCCCGGGTGCTGAATTTTATTTCACAGCTAACCTGGTCCAGTTCCGAGCGATTGCCAAATTCTACTACATGATGTTGCAGCAATGCTTTGTCGAATGCTTCTTTATCTGCAAAATCATCCAGCTTCAGGTCTTTTCGCACTAATTTATCATCGTCCTCTGCTTCAGGCGACCCTGTTCGCTTCTTTGGACCACCCTCCTGCCTTAAACTGCTTTCGGAAAGCAGGCGGATAAATGTTTCTACATCTTCAAATTCATTTATCAGCCGTTCCCGACAAAACGCAGGATCCTCGAGCCAGATGACCGTATTTTCAGGTAAAAATTCAAACAACGAAACCCGGCTGGCATCATCAAACTGTGTATCTACATTCGGAATAATGCTTACCTGGAGCAACTTGCGCTCACTGAGCTGTGTTTCGGGGTCTACAATCCGGATGGAGTCTACTTCGTTACCAAATAACTCGATCCGGTATGGCTTGTCATTTCCAAATGAATATATGTCGAGAATACCTCCACGCAGGGCAAACTGACCAGGTTCGTATACAAAATCAGTTCGATCAAATCCGTGATCGGCCATTTGCATCAACAACTTGCCCGGATCAATGCTATCACCCGTCTTTATATGAATAATATTCGCAGAAAGCCGATCGGGCACCACTACTTTTTCAAGTAGAGCCTCGGGATAAGTAACCAGCACTTTCTTGTTGGTTCCCGTTGCCAGTCGCGTCAATGCCTCAGTTCGCAGCATTACGTGCGAGCTATTTAATAACCGAAAATTCTTCCGATTCTTAAAGGAAGAAGGAAAATAGAAAACGTCAAGAGCACCCGACAGGTTTTCTATCGAATTATGAAAGTAAGCTGCCTGCTCGGCGTCGTTTAAAACAACCAGGTGATTAAGTTGGCTATTGGAGGGATGATGAAAACTGGCCGCGAAGACAAAAGCGGCGCTACTTCCCTGAAGGCCGGAGAGCTGAATAGATTGGGGCTGGGCATACGATAACCTGTCCGCCAATTGAAAAAGGCGGGGTGTCTGCTGGTACCGCTGCAACAATTCCTGTATCATAATTCAGCGCAGCAAAGATAATGTGCCGATCTGAGAATTCAGGAATTTGAGAAACAATGGAAAGCGAACAATTAAGAATTGCCAGGCCAGTTGAAGCAGCTCCGTGCTGCAACCGGCCCGGCAATTCACATGCTTAGGGTTGTAAAGCAATTTCGCCCAGGTCAGTTGCTGCACCATCCTTTACCACTACATTATCCATGGTCACATCCTTGTAGGGATCCTTGGCATCTACAATTACTTTGTAGGTGCCTGGTTTCACGGGAAGAGTGAAACTGCCACCAGTCAGCTCCGTTTTAGCGGAGTCACTGCCATTAATAGCCCAAACCATTTCCACGCCATCGGCCGGAACTACCTTGCCGGTAATGCCCGTTTGCATTTTTGTGAAAGAAAACAATGCTACAATTGCAAGCATTGCCAATCCGCCTTTGATCAAATTCTTTTTCATCTCAAAAGTTTTAAAGGGTTAAAGAAATACATGAAGGCAGATTTATTCGAGTAAAGCATGAATGGAAAGACAAGTACCATGCCATTCGCTTTTTTATGTGGAAAACTAAACTTACATTAGTAAAAGCGATGATACAGTACCCCTGAATCCTTCTCTGATTACTCCATTTTAAATTGCTTGCAATGGCTGTTCAACCCTGGCGTATTGGTAAAGTAGTTCGCATAGAGCAGGAAACCCCGCATACAAGGCGTTACTGGATTCAAATACCAGAACTGGAACGTTTCGATTTTCAACCGGGTCAATTTGTAACCCTGGATCTGCCGATTCATGAAAAGCCAAACAAACGCTGGCGCAGCTATTCGATTGCCAGCTGGCCCGATGGAACAAATGTACTGGAGCTGGTGATCGTACTGCTGGAGGGAGGTCTTGGCACAACCTGGCTGTTCAATAATGTAGAAGTGGGTACCGAACTGACATTGCGGGGACCACAGGGCGTTTTCACCCTGCCCGATCCCATTGACCGCGACCTGTTTTTTATTTGTACCGGTACCGGCGTCGCACCGTTTCGCAGTATGGCCCACCATATTCTAAACAACAACATTGCCCACCAGACCATACACCTCATTTTCGGTTGCCGCACATTTGGCGATGCGTTGTATGCACCAGAACTGAGGGCGCTCACACGCGAGGTGCCGAGTTTCCGTTATATCACCACCTACTCCCGCGAAGAGCCGGGCAACTACGATCACCTGGTTCGAATTGGATATGTTCACCAGGTGTACGAAGACATTTGCAAGGCCAATGCCGCGCAAAACAATGGTCAGATCACGCCGGCCTATTTCTATTTATGTGGTTGGAAAAATATGATCGACGAAGCCAAACAACGTATACAGGCCCTTGGCTACGACCGCAAGGCAATACACCTCGAACTCTACGGTTAAAAAAAGAAGCCACGCCTGAGGCGTGGCTTCTTTTTTATGGTCAGGCACTAAACTGACGCAGATGATGATCTAGATGCTTCCACATCATTTTGCCCCATTGCTCCGGAGTAAATTTGCCAAAGGCAGGATGACTATGCCGGCCTGCTTTGCCCGGGCCCGCCTCGTAAAAACGGGTAACCAGACTCAGCAATTTTTCTCTCTCTTCTTCAAACTTCCGTTCATCGCGGATGATGAAGGCCGGCGAAGTAGGTAGTCCGTGTTTCCAGGGTTTGTCGTTATACAACATCGAACGAAACATCCAGCCAATAAGGCGGATAGGATAAACAGGCTTCAACGGTTTTTCGCTCAACGGTACTTTAAAAGCAACCGAACAATGCGCCAGCATTTGCGCTATATCCATTTTTCCCCACTGACGAGTTGAATCAACCCTGAGCGAACCAAGCCGATCAACGATCTGACGGTAAACGGGTTCTTCAAAAAGATTTAATGTTTGCATAGATAGACTTTCATTTCCTGACTACGACAATAGTTCCTGCTGAATACGTTGCAGCAGGTTGCCAATTGATATCCGCTCCTGCTCCATGCTGTCGCGATGGCGGATAGTGACGGTCTGGTCTTCTTTGGTCTGGTGATCCACCGTTACACAATATGGAGTCCCCAGCGCGTCCATGCGGCGATAACGCTTGCCAATTGAGTCCTTTTCTTCATAAAAACATCTGAAATGCGGCCGGCACTGGCGCAAGATATCTTCTGCGATTTCAGGAAGTCCATCCTTTTTTGTCAGCGGCAAAACGGCCAGCTTGATCGGCGCCAACTTAACAGGCAGGTGCAATACCACCCTACTGTCAGGCTTTTCAGGAGTACCAAGATCCTGCTCCTCATAAGCCTGACTGATGACAGCCAGAAACATACGGTCCAGACCAATTGAAGTTTCAATTACATATGGTATGTAATTACCAAAAGGTTTGCCGGTTTCCGGGTTGATATCGTTATCAAAATATTGCTGCTTCTTTTTGCTGTATTGCTGGTGCTGACTCAAATCGAAATCGGTGCGGGAGTGGATACCTTCGAGCTCCTTAAAACCTATTGGAAATTCAAACTCAATATCGCAGGCAGCATCAGCATAATGCGCCAGCTTTATGTGATCGTGGAACCGGTATTTATCTGCAGGGAAACCCAGACTCAGGTGCCATTTTAAACGCTCTGCCTTCCAGTGTTCGTACCATTCTTTTTGTGTGCCGGGACGAATAAAAAACTGCATTTCCATTTGTTCAAACTCCCGCATTCGGAAGATGAACTGCCGGGCAACAATTTCATTTCGGAAGGCCTTTCCCACCTGGGCAATCCCAAATGGAATTCTCATACGGCCGGTTTTCTGAACGTTTAAAAAGTTGACAAAGATCCCCTGAGCCGTCTCGGGTCGCAGGTACACTTTGTTATCCTCTTCATCGGCCGATACGGTGGAACCAAATTCGGTGGAGAACATCAAATTAAACTGGCGTATATCGGTCCAATTGGCGGTACCGCTGATTGCACATTTGATCTGGTTGTCTTCAATAAGCGTTTTCAGTGCACCGAAATCATCTTTACCCAAAAGCGCTTCCATGGTTGCTACCAGATTGGCTGCCTCTTCCTTTTTACCGGCTTCAGATAGCTGATCCGCATGTGCTTCAATCAGGTGATCTACACGGTAACGTTTCTTACTGTCGCGGTTGTCGATCATCGGATCATTGAAATTATCCACGTGGCCCGAGGCTTTCCAGGTAGTAGGATGCATGAAAATAGCCGCGTCAATACCAACGATGTTATCGTTGAACTGGGTCATACTTTTCCACCAGTAGTCGCGAATATTCTTTTTCAGCTCGCTTCCCATCTGGCCGTAATCGTATACCGCCTGCAGTCCATCGTAAATTTCACTGCTCGGGAAAATGAAGCCGTACTCCTTACAGTGTGAGATAATTGCCTGAAACTTGTTCGAATCGTTTGCCATAGGGCGCAAAGGTAGGAGGAAAGCGCAAATCGCACACCGCCGCCATTCGCCTTTGTCGGCTATTCCTTTTCCGCTTTTTGAGCATCCGGACGACGTTGTAGCGAGTCTTTAGACTCCAACTCTACCTGATCAACCCATACTGCATACTGGTTGGGATAAATATGAGCACCCTTGTGAATAGCATAGGCACGTGTAAAGGCTGCCCCAAAATAGAGGATGATTGCCGAAAAATATACCCACAATAGTATCACGATTACAGAGCCGGCCGCACCATAAGCCGAAGTCATTCGGCTATGGCCCAGGTAATACCCGATCACTGATTTTCCCAACATGAACAGAATTGCTGTTGCAATAGCCCCGGCCCTTACATGTCTCCATTCAATACGGGCATCGGGCAACACTTTAAAAATAAGGCCAAACAGAAATGCTGTTACCGAAAAACTCAGAATAAAATTGAAAGCATAAACCAACACCAGCTCGGTATCCGGAAAAGCTCTTGTTAATTGATTGATAAAGGCATCCATCAAGCCGTTGATCAGCAACGAAACCAACAACAGGAACCCAAGCGACACCACCATTGAAAACGAAAGCAGCCGGTTTAGCACAAACTTTAGTATTCCCCGACCCCGGGGTTTTGCTTTAAGCTGCCAGATCAGGTTTACACTATCCTGTATTTCATTAAATATCTGGGTACTGCCCCACACCAGCGTGGCGATACCAACAATAGTGGCAAACTGACCGTCGTTAGACAGTGTTGCATTTCGAATGGTTTCCTGGATCTGCGCAGCAGCTTCTGACCCTACAAGAGAAGATATCTGGCCGTAGATCGTTCCTTCCACGGCTTTTTGACCGCAAAACAGATCGGTAACCCAGATGATGATAATGATAAGGCCGGGCAGTGAGAAAATGGTATGATAAGCCAGCGCCGCACTGAGTTTCATAGCGCGGCCATCCATAAAGAACTTAAAGGAATCGCGCAGGATATGCCAGAATTTTCGCAAAGACATACCCAGTACACAAAAAAATGATGCCAGAACACGTCAGCGGGAGTTTCAGTACTCCAACAACAACTATCGTCAGCCTGCGGCATGCAGGCCTGGGTTCCACTTAACGCAGCTTGTCGTTAGCCTGATGCCGCTGCCCGTCGCGATTGTTCTTCTTTTCAAAATTTCGGTGCATCGCTTCCGTGAGGTCTACGCCTGTCTGGTTGGCAAGGCATATCAGTACCCATAGTATGTCGGCCATTTCATCGGCCATATCTTTCTTCTGTTCCGAAGCCTTCCAGGTTTGTTCGCCATAGGTGCGTGCCATAATTCGGGCCAGCTCACCTACCTCTTCAGTAAGCATGGCCATATTGGTCAGTTCGCTGAAGTATCTTACACCAACTGTTTTGATCCAATGATCAACCTGTTCTTGTGCCTGTTCAATGGTCATGATCTGATTTTTACATTTCATTTGCAATATAGGCAGGATTAGCCCCGTTATCAGTTTCCATTTGTCCAAACCGACGATGACCGGGTCCATCCATGAACAAACTATTCAAAGCATATCCAGTACTGATCATTCTGCTGACGGCGCTCCTGCCAGCGCCCGCCGACGCACAGCAGCAGGTAGCTTATCGCGCTCCGGCTATTATTGCAAAAAACAAGCCTTACCGGATTTTAACTTCCGGCAAACAAATAACCATTCGCAGCAGGGAAACACTGGGCTCAGTAATGGTTTGGACAGCCGGCGGTCATCGGATATTTGAACAGAAAGAACTGGATAAAGACGAGCTGCAGATACAACTGACGGTGCCGGCACGATTCTATTTTTTGATGATCCGCCTGCGCAATGGTGAATCCTACTCCGAAAAAATAGGAATCGGCGGAAACTAACTTATTCCTTTGCCTTCGAATCCATCCAGATCGTAACGGGACCATCGTTGAGCAATTCCACTTTCATATCGGCACCAAACATACCTGTGGCAATGGACTTGCCCATAAGTTCAGACAACCGTTTTATCATTTGCTTGTACATCGGAATAGCAATAGGGGGCTTACTTGCTCTGATATAACTGGGTCGATTGCCTTTTTTCGTGGAAGCATGCAAGGTAAACTGCGAAACCAGCAACAGGTTTCCTTCAATATCCATCACAGAACGATTCATTACCCCCGCATCGTCGTCAAATATTCTGAGCTGAGTGATCTTTCCGGCCAGCCAGTCGATATCATCAGGCGTATCGGCGTCTTCAATACCCAGAAACAGCAAAAGTCCTGGTCCGATTTCGCCACACACAGTTCCTTCCACAGTGACCGATGCTCTTTTAACTCGCTGTACTACTACCCGCATGATTTTATTAGTGAAATAGGAAGTCTGAAAACAATTCGCAGCCGGTATAGCCGATACTGCAGGAATGAATTAATTTTAATGATGCAAGTTTTCCCCGGAGGGCAAGATATGAATTTCCGTTCTGAGATTAGCTTTAGCACTGCGCGAAGTGGTGGCAAGGGTGGACAGAATGTAAATAAGGTGGAAACAGCGGTTACCGGTTATTTTTCGGTGGCCGATTCACCGCAGCTGAGCGATGAACAAAAAAACAGGATTTTGGAGCGGCTGGCCAACCGAATCAATTCTAACGGCGTTTTAATAGTGAAGTCGCAGGAACATAGAAGTCAGTTATCGAACAAGGAGGAAGTAGTTAGAAAAATTCACGCCCTGCTTGATTTTGCATTGCGCCCTCGAAAATCGCGCATCGCCACCAAAGTGAGTCGTGCAGCTAAACAGAAAAGACTGGAGTCTAAAAAGAAAAGAGCCGAAACAAAGGCCGGCCGTCAAAAGTGGAAGCCTGAATGATAAGTTTTATGAGCCCATGCGAGCCCTGAAGACCATCTTATTTATTTTCAGTACAGCCCTTGTAATGGCCTGGATGCTGGGTGCCTGCCGTAGCGAGAACCCCAACAATCTGCGGTACGTGCAGCCCAACTGGCCCGATCATTTTCCGGCACCGGCACAATCTTTTGCCGGAAACCGCTTTAGCGAAGAAGGTATTGAACTGGGCAGAAAGCTTTTTTACGACGGGCGGCTTTCAAAAGACGGCAACTACCCCTGCGCATCCTGTCATCAGCAGATCGCTGGCTTTGGTACATTCGAACATGATCGCAGCCATGGTTACAACGGATCACATACGCTGCGCAACGCTCCGGTACTCTTCAACCTTGCCTGGTATACCAGTTTTCATTGGGATAGTGCGTACAGCAGCCTTTTTCACGAATCTGCACAACCTATCAACGATCCAATAGAGATGGCGGAAAATTTTGAATCTGTCATTCGGAAGCTGTTGGATGATCCGGATTATCCACGCCTGTTCAGAAAAGTGTTTCATACCGATTTCATCGAGCCGGCCCATATACAGATGGCGCTCGAACAATTCACAGGCAGCCTTCTATCGGCCAATTCTAAATACGATAAATTCAAGAGAGGGGAGGCCAGCTTTACGACCGATGAACTGGCAGGTTATGCGCTTTTTCAACAACACTGCGCCGGATGCCATCCCGAGCCACTCTTTACCGATTTCAGCTATCGCAATATCGGTTTGCCGGTTGATCCATTATTGAATGACTACGGCAAAATGCGGGTTAGTGGGCGTTCGGCCGACTCGCTGAAGTTTCGAGTGCCAACTCTTCGCAATGTAGACATATCTTCCAACTACATGCACGACGGCAGGTTTGCTTCTCTTTCGCAATGCCTCGCGCATTATAAAACCGGCATTCAGGCCTCTCCCACCCTAGATCCTTCGTTGTCGGTGGGTATAGATCTGAACGCCGGTGAAACTACTCAGATAATTCGCTTTCTTCGGACGCTGACCGACTCAAGCTTCTTAACAAACCCTCTTTTGGCAAGGCCTTAGTTTTCTTTGGCCTCCACTGGCAAAGCCGATCGGCGGCGCCCTTTCATTTCTTCCAGCAATACCCGCTGCGCCTCAATTTCCTTTTGTTGCCGTTCAATATCGTCAGCATTTTTCTGCAGCTTCTTCTCCAGATCTGCTTTTTCGTCCTGCAGATCTTTAAATCGTTTCTCTGCTTTGATAACCAGCTCATCCTGGGCTTTGATCTGCAGTTCCAGGGCTGCTTCTTCGATATCCGGAATCAGGTTGGTCAAAAACAATTTCATTCGTCCAAGGGTCTGGCCATCAAGCGCAGGAATAACGTCTTCTCCATTTTTGTTGATCAGCACATTCAGCGTCGTCTCATCCTTTTCGCGACGGCTCTTACGCTCTACTTTAACTATATAGTCGTACCGGGTATCCGTCACTTCGTCGAGCAGCACGTCCGAAAACACAATAAATCCTTTGTCTTTATTGAAAAGCCCCTTTTCCACTTTAGCACGAAAACCTAAAGACTCCATCTTTTTCAAAACCGCATTTTCCACTGCCTCCTGCGAATGAGCATAGTCCATACTGACCGTTTTCTGCTTCTTCTTATCATAGGTGGCGGAGCTTTCATATGCCTGTGCCGAAACAGATGCAATAGTAATCAGGAATAACAGGGATAAGATGAGTTTCATGGTTTAATATTTCTACAAAAATACGAATACATGGGGAATGGGGAGTGGAGAGGGGGGAGTGGCAAGGGGGGAATGGAAAGTGGGGAGTATTCGATATAATCTGCGTCATCTGTGTAAAAATCTGTGGCAATCTGCGGGGACTGAAAAACATTTACTGTTGGCGTGCTTCAAAGCATTGCAGCAGTTCTGTTCCCACAGATCTCGCAGATTTGAACACAGATTTTCACAGATTTTCGTCTCACGTCTCACGTTTCACCTCTCACCTCTCACCTCTCACCTCTCACGTCTCACGTTTCACCTCTCACCTCTCACCTTTCACCTCTCACCTCTCACCTTTCACCTCTCACCTCTCACGTTTCACGTCTCCCGCAACTCCCCACTCTCCATTCCCCACTCTCCATTCTCCACTTTCCCCTCCCCATTAACTACATTTGTAAGTAAAACAATTTCCTTTGAGCGGCATCAAACAACTGGCAGGACAAACTATCTGGTACGGGGTTAGCTCTATTGCGGCGCGGTTCCTCAACTATTTACTCACTCCCTACATCACTGCCATACTCTTCACTGCTGAATACGGGGAAATGAGTTTTGTATATGCGCTCATTCCTTTTCTGAATGTAATTTTCACCTACGGGCTGGAAACGGCCTATTTCCGATATGTCCAGCGACCCGAAAGCCGCGATGAAGTATATAGTACCATCACCATTTCGCTGGTAGCAAGCACCCTGTTTTTTTCGGTTTGCATGTTATTATTTCGTCAGCCTCTGGCAGAGCTGATTTCGGTACGGGAGCACCCGGAGTACATTACCTGGGCAACTTTTATAATTGCATTTGATGCCCTTAGCACCATTGCTTTTGCCCGACTGAGGCAGGAAGGTCGGCCGATTAAGTATGCCGCGGTGCGTATTGCCGGAATTTTGATAAATATTGGCCTCACCATATTCTTCTTATCCGTGTGTCCGGCTATCGCGCGAGACAACCCCAGTAGCTTTATTGGTGTTTTTTATAAAAAAGAAGATGCGGTAACCTATATCCTGATCGCCAATCTGGCACAGTCAGCCATCAGTTTTCTACTGCTTTACCGAGAATTTTTTGGTTTCAAACTTAAGTTTAATGCTACGCTCTGGCGCGAGATCATGCTGTACTCATTGCCATTGGTGGTAGCGGGTCTTGGTGGCATGATCAACGAAACCCTTGATCGCATCATGTTGGGTTGGTGGTCCACTGCACCGGACCCCGATTCGGAAGTAGGAATCTATAGTGCCTGCTACAAACTGGCCATACTCATTTCCCTCTTCGTACAGGCCTTCCGACTCGGAGCGGAACCTTTCTTTTTCAAGCAGGCTTCTGGTGAAAATGCACCACGCACCTATGCAAGAATTATGAAGTTTTTTGTCATTGCCGTGAGCGGTATGTTTCTGGTGGTAACGCTTTACCTCGACATCTGGAAGCATTTCCTTTCCAACCCGGCTTATTGGGAGGGACTTCGGGTGGTGCCTATTCTGCTTTTCGCCAATATTTTCCTGGGCATTTATTACAACCTCAGCATTTGGTATAAACTTTCCAACAGGACCCGCGCGGGCGCCAGCATTACGCTCATAGGCGCGGCAATAACCATCGTAATTAACTATCTGTTTATTCCCCGTTTTGGATATATGGCCTGTGCCTGGGCTACCTTTTTCTGTTACGGTAGTATGATGGTCATTTCTTTTCGATGGGGCCAGAAAGAATACCCGGTACCCTACGCATGGAAAAAACTGCTGGCTTATCTGGTCATCGTGCTGCTGATTTATTTCCTGTTTTCGGCATTCACCTGGCTTGGATTCAGCAACACCGTCAACCTGGCCGTGGGCACCATGATGCTGGCTGCCTATGGCTGGTTCATCCTGCGCGTAGAGCGCAAAGAGTTTGCCCGACTACCCGTAATTGGGCGTTTCCTTTAATCAGTTTCGGCAGCTTTTACAAACGGATTACTCTTCATTTCCGTGAAAATCCGCGTGGCCGGACCATGACCAGGATAAACAATTGTATCTGGTGGAAGCTGATACATTTTTGTCTGAATGCTTTTAATCAACGTTTCATGGTCGCCACCGGGCAGATCGGTGCGGCCAATGCTGCCGCGAAACAATACATCGCCGCCAACGATGAATTGCTGACCCGCATGGTAAAAACCGACACTCCCGGGCGAATGGCCGGGCATCCAGATCACCTGTAGCTCGTCCTCACCCAGCTTAACCGAAACCGATTCGTCGAGCAGGTGAACGGGCCCCTGATAATTTTCGAAAGGGAGCTGCCAACGCATTGCAGCCTGATCTGCCCGCTCCAGCACGGGTTTTTCGAGCGGGTGAATCCATGGCTCAAGACCCCAGGTTTCATTTACAAACCGGTTTCCAAACACATGGTCAAAATGGCAATGCGTATTTAGCAGCAGTTGCGGTTTGAGCGCTTGCTTATTAACGAAATCTGACAGCTCGGCCGACTCCTCCGGAAAATAACAGCCCGGATCAATCAGAATGCACTCACCAGCTTCGTTATAAAGGAGATAGCTGTTCTCCTGAACCGGGTTAAAAGTGAATACCTTAACAGTTAACATAGTGGGTTTTTCGTATTTTTAATTCTAAACCTGATTCCGGTAAATTTGTATCCCGGACTTTCAACGGCTCCTGACGAAGATAGTCCATTCGCCAACCACTGACTGCAGCAACCCGAAAACGAGAATTAACGATTAAAAACGTACAGAAAACAGTAACGCAACCATTTTTATGACGAAAAAAATTCTAGGCCTTATCGGCTGCTGCCTGTTAGGCTGGATGATGCCAGTTGGGGCGCAAGTGAGCTCGGTGGAATTTGGAAAGAACAGGGTCCAGTTTCAGAAATTCAAGTGGCGTTACTACCAGACGGAGAATTTCAACGCCTACTTCAGCGAAGATGGACTGGGTCTGGGCCGCTATGTAGCCCAGGTGGCCGAACTGGAACTCCCTTCCATGGAGGAATTCATGGAATACGGACTGCAGCGGCGGGTTAATATCGTTGCCTACAACAATTACGATGAAATGGTGCAGTCGAACATTGGTCTCGGAATCGACTGGCAAAATACAGGAGGAGTAACCAAGCTGGTCAACAACAAAATGCTGGTTTACTTCGACGGAAATCACGAAAACCTGAGGTTGCAAATCCGCCAGGGGCTTGCACAGGTACTGCTCGACAATATGTTGTTTGGCGATGACCTGGGTGAGTTTGCAACAAACCAGGCGCTGCTGGACCTGCCCAAATGGTTGACCGACGGTTATTTCCGATACGCAGCCGAAAATTGGAACACCCGCCTTGACGATGATCTGCGCGGAGTAATGTTGTCTGGACAGTACAACAAATTTTACCAGTTTGCATTCGAAAAACCATTGCTGGCCGGACAGGCGTTTTGGAAATATATTGCTGACAAGTATGGTCGCAACAAAGTCACTTACTTTTTCTACCTCGCTCGTATCTATCGGAACCTGAACAACGCTTCGCAAAAAATTGCCAAGAAAAAGTTTAAGGAAATACTCAACGACTTCATGCTGGAAGTGCCTCAGCAGTATTACAAAGACATTCGCGGACGCCGTAACGCTCCCAAGGGTCAATTGGGCGTAAGTGAAGTTGTTGGCAAAAAAGATTTCTTCCGGTTCAATGCCAACCCCAATCCGAAGAGTTTCACTTACGTGGTAGTTGAATTCAAGCAGGGTATTTATTCAGTAGTGCTGAATGAAAACTTTGTGAACCGGAAGGTGCTGTTGAAATATGGTACGCGCTCGCGTGAGGATGAAATCAATCCCAATTACCCCATCATCGCATGGGATGGTAAAGGAACGCGTATTGCCGTTATGTATTCCGATAAAGGCGCGCTGCGGCTTTTTGTGTACGATGTGGTAAATCGCATCAAGATCGTAAAGCAGGAACTTCCCATGTTTGATCAGGTAACCGACATGAAATACATGCTGGACAACAACACGCTGTTGTTGAGTGCTGTTCGGAGTGGTCAAACCGATATTTTCGTTTATAAAATCAACCAGCAGTCGTACGATCAGGTAACCAACGATGTGTACGATGACCTGGACCCGGCATTTGTGGCATTTCCAAACAAAACCGGTATCGTGTTCGCCAGTAACCGGCCTTCTGCCAACGCTGCCAGCAGCGAGGATTCGCTGCCTGGCCGACGTTATAATATTTTCCTGGTCGACAACTGGAACACTTCAGACTTCAAACAAATTTCGCAACTGACCGCCCTGCGTTATGGCAATGCCCGTTACCCATCGCAATACAACACCTCGCACTTTACTTTTGTGAGCGATGAAAACGGTATCAATAACCGTTATGCCGGTTTTTTCCGTACCGAACGTGCAGGACTCGATACACTTGTATTTATTGGCGACGAAGTGCTTCGCAACCCTCCTCAGAAAGATGTAGACAGTGTACTGGCTGAATGGGATAAAACAGATATTGATTCGGTGGGCTTTGTTTCCATTACCAATGACTCTGCTTACGTTTTTCCGCTTACCAATTACCAGGCCAGCATGGTTGAAACCCGCACCGCAGGCGACAACCAACAGGTGAGTGAAGTGGTAAAAATGGGCGATATCAAGAACCTTTACCGCCTGCGGGTAGATGAAAATACATTGCGCCGCCGCAATGTAAATGCCCCACCTACAGAGTATAGAAAACAGGTAATCGACAATGACCGACGATTGCGAATGCAAGACGCTATTGGTCCTAATGCGCCTGCAGCCGGTGACAGCAGCGCTCGCAAGAATGACTTTTTCCAAAGCGAGTTTGACGATGAGAAAGATGATCAGCCTGCCAGCAATGTGGGCAAGGTGGTAGACGCCGTGGAACTGAAGCAACAGACCGTGTTACGAAAAGCAAAGTTGTACGAGTATCGACCACCCAAGTTTTTTGCCGATTATGCCGTGGCCGGGTTCAACAACTCGGTACTTGCTATCAACCGCTTTCAACCTTATGGCGGCGGAGCGGGTCCCATCTATCTGTCGAACGGCACTGACTTCAATGGTTTGATCCGGGTGGGAACTTCTGACCTGATGGAAGACTTGAAATTCACAGGCGGTATTCGAATTGCTCCGAACCTGCGCGATAACGATATCCTTTTCGAGTTCTACAACCTAAAGAAAAGACTCGACTGGGGTTTTACCTATTTCCGCAGCAGCAATAGCATTTCATACGCCTTCAATGGTTTCTTTTATCCTGGTAAGTCTTTTACCAATTACTACCTGGCACGTCTGAAATATCCAATCGATCGGGTACGAAGCATTCGAGCCACCATTGGCCCGCGTTTCGATCGAATCATTCCTTTGCAGGTTGATCAGCCTTCAGCGAGACTGGACGACGCTAAGCTCACTTATGGTCAGTTTAGTCTCGAATATGTACACGACAACACATTGAATCCTGCAACCAATATCTGGCAAGGGCTTCGGTACAAAATTTACGCTGACTGGTTTACCCAAATTACCGATGTAAATACCGATGGCAAATACATGTTCAACCTGGGTGTGGATGCGCGTAATTATTTGCCCATTTTCAGAAACATGATCTGGGCCGTAAGGGGTGCTGCCGATTTTTCTTTCGGCGACCAGCAGATCGTTTACTATCTGGGCGGTGTCGACAACTGGTTTTCGCCAAAGTTCAACGATGGTAACCAACCCACACAGAACTATACCTACCAGTCGCTGGCAGTAAACATGCGTGGCTTCCGTCAGAATATTGCCAACGGCAACAACGCGATCGTTCTGAACAGTGAGATCCGCGTGCCGGTATTCAGCACCTTCTTCAACAAGCCTATCAATAACGCATTCTTACGTAATTTCCAACTCGTTCAGTTCCTCGACCTGGGAACTGCCTGGGCGGGTGAGCTGAAAAATATTAAGCGTCCACAAAATGTATATGGCAATCCCGATGACCCGAACAACCCTCAACCCACCGTACGCTTCCGTGCCGGCGGTATAGGCCCCTTTGCCGGTGGATATGGCTTCGGTGCCCGTAGTACACTGTTGGGTTATTTTGTTCGTGTTGATGCCGCATGGGAAATGGATGGCTTTTTCCGCAACAAGCCTATCTGGTATTTTGCATTGGGTCTTGACTTTTAATCATCAACAGGACTGTTCTGCTTTAATTAAGGCAGAACAGTCCTGTTGATAATATTTGTCAGGCTTTATTGCCCTTTAATAGTCGGGTGGCTACTCCCATGGTAATGGCAAGTGCCACAAACAAACCGATACTTCCCAGCAGGAGTGAATAATCTTCCAACTGAAGTAAGCTGAACAAATAAGCATACAACAGCCCCAGCGACAACGCCATAATTAAACTCCACCGTTTAGGCTCCAGCAGCCGGCTGGTGAACCAGCCAATCAGTGTGACTGTAGAAACCGTCGCTATCCAATACGATGCAGCAAAGGACAGATGTTCTGAAAAAGCAAGGAGCAGGGAGTAGAAAATGATGAGGGCAGCGCCCACCAGACCATAGCTTAAAGCGTGCACCGACTGACGGGATAAGGTTTCAATAAGAAAAAAGGCTACAAAAGTCAGTACCATTACAAGTGTGGCGTATTTCACCGAACGTAACACCTGTTGATAGCGATTGACCGGAATAAACAGGTCGACGCCGACAGATGCAGATTGCAAATTGTAACTGCGATCCTTCCAGATCTGAGGATAGAGACGCTGCTGCGTCATCACCCGCCAGTCGGCGGTAAATCCCTTTTTATTGATCTCGTATTGCGGTAGTTGTTCACCCTGAAAACTTGGATCCTGCCATGGCGATCTGATCCGGATCTGATTAGTGTTACCAACGGTTGAAAACAGCATTTTTCCTGAACCACGCATGTCGAATTCGCCATTGAATTGCTGGGTCAATCCAGGCTCAACGGTGACGGGTATCCTGAACTCTCCATTTTCAAACGCTACAGTTGAACCGTTCCTCCCTTTTTTCAACGATTGACCATTCCAAAGAAGATCGTGATAGTCTGCCAACCCCCTCGGATCAGCCACTTTAAATACCAGCCGGGCTTCGGCCCATAGAACCTGCGCGGCATCCAGTCCCAGTTCATCCACAGCGAGCGGCTGAAACCTCGCCTCCATTTTTGCGGCGGTTTCAAACAGCATTACCTCGTAGATGCCGCGGTGCCGTTCACGAGGCTGCATATTTCCATCGATAGACAAGCTGTCTGGTAAAACTGATAATATTTTTTGTGAACCTCTGCCATCAGCATTTTCAATATAAGGAATTTGCAATAATGGTCCCGTCAATTGCTGCTGGCCTGCCCAATGCCCCGTGATCTCTTCTACTGCTGCTGCCTGCAGAGATTGGCGCTCAAGCACCAGTTGCCTGATATAATAAGCCGGTATCAGCAACAACAACAATTGCGTGGCTATAAAGCCGATTTTAACCATGAGCCTGGCACCCTGCCAAACTTTGTTTTGAATTGTTCCATTCATTTTATTTGGTTTTATACTTTTCGTTGATTCTTTTTTGCAGCCAATTTTCAAGAGTTGACGGAGAAGATGCCGTAACGTTCACGAGGGAATAAGCCTCACTGCCCAGTAACATGCGGCTTCGCCATAGCCAGGCATTGGTGGTAATTGAATATCCATTGTCGTACCACCAGGCTGAGTAAAGTTTTTCTTCACCCTTTATCAGTTCGCCCCAATAAATCATGGTATCGCCAACCAGCCGCAGCTGAACTTTTTCAAATTCAAATCCACTACCCTTCCAACACATCATAGGCTGATGATCTGTGTCGAAGAAGCCTCGAACCTGCTTTACGTATACCAGGCAGTCTTCCACTGAGAATTGCTGAATACCCGGAGACGGAGTCTCAGGACTTTTTAGGTTATACCGCCGACATACAGCATCTGCCGATTTGAATCGACCCGTGGAATAGTGAAGAGACAGTATCTGGCCAACCAGCCCAATAACAACAACCAACAATAAGGCGAGCTGACTCGAACGCTTCATTATACGTCCCATGATAACCGATGGCAGAAATGCCCGCCGTGCCAACCATTCAGACATGAACCATGCAGGGAATAAAACGTACACGGCAAAACAGGCGAGACCGGCAAGATCATGAAGCAGAAAGCCCGACCTCCAGTTAAAAATAATTAGCAACAAAATCCGGCATAAATTGGCTAATACGGTTAAAAGAAATATCAGAAAGAAATATATCGTTACATCCATTTTTCGAAAAGCTCTTCGCGTTCGATAAGTTTGAATGACCAGCAAGAGCAACCCAAACTGTAATGCCACTAACAACATATAAAGTCCCATGCAACCGGTATCAACCAGGTATTCACGGCCTTGAAAGTAGATACTGGTTCCGCTGGCAAATGTATTTGCATCTGAAACCTTCAATATGGAAGCAGCCAAATCGCTCAACCAAAGCCGGATTGGGAAAGTGAATGTATCGATCAGATAAGAAATTACCGGTGCTGCCGACAAAAGCGCTACGGCTAAAAGAATGGGCTGTGGGCCGAACTTCCATTCAAGCAACGATAAGATCAGCATTATGAATGCGAGATAAAGGAAGGTGCTGACTGGAATAAATATTCCGGCTGCAACAAAAACAAGTGCCCATATCGGGTATTGAAGCCTTAATACTGATACAGGATTTTGACGGAGCGCAAGTATAGCCGTAAAAAGCGGGAGGTAAAAGCTGATGCGCCCCAATGGCAGGTAGTCATTGAGGCATACATACGCCGCGCACAGGCAGGCGCTCATTGCCATCGCCCAAAATCCGTGGCGGCGCAGGTATGCTGTTATGTTCTTGCCAACCTGCGCCTTCATGTCAATTGGTTACGCTTATATTTTCGCTTCAGCAAAAAAACAGCAACGAATAATGCGGCGAGTAGCAATGCCCATTCCTCAGGCTCCGGAGCGGCTCCCGCCTTCGAAAATGAAGCATTGCCCAGGGTTTCAGCAATATTATCAATTTCAAAACGGTCATAGTCTTTATTCGACTCAAGAACGATCAGGCTTGAATACGGGGTAAGGATATGCGCCTGCCTTGCAGCTTCAGCAAGTTTGGAGTTATCTGCAACCGTATCCAGTAGTGTAGAGGCGCTCTGACGGAGTATATCGTTAAACTGAAACAGTCGCACAATATGATCCGGCCCGCTCACCGGCAATGGAACAGCCGTTTTTCGAATCAACAGTCCGGCCTCATGTAGCACTACAGCCGATGAGTCCTCTGCAGTAACAGAGTGCCGCCCATTGCGTACCCACTCTGCCAGTTGTTGAACGCTACCGGATTCATATTGTATGATTCGCAGTTCGCGGAGTGTACGTATCAAAGGTTCGACGCTTACACCAATATTGAATAGCTTCAGCTCGCCTTTCTGGCGAAGGCGTTTAAGCTCCAGGTACCAATCTGTTTCCTTCAGATCTTTCAGTTCTACCTTTCCATTAGCAGGCTTGTAAACTATCAGGGCGTTCGAAGGGTCAGCAATTTGAGCCAGGGGCAGCATGCCAAAACTCAATTTTCGCCAATACTGCCAGTGTTCATCGAGGTTATTCTTCGTCAGCCGAATTCGCTGCTTGCTTACAGCGTATACTGGAACCGTCCCTGCTGCCTCCAGTATCAGCAACACTTCTTCCTTGTTCCAAAATTGATGCAGGTCGAGGTAAATCGAGTTAATTTCAGCGCCACCTGTTTGGGGATGATAAGCATCAAGATAATAACTCTCATTACCAAATCGATATGCGCATGGAGCCAATGCAGCATCGGCAACACGTATCTCCCAACCGGGTTGGTAGGCACCTTGATAGTGATAAGAGGTTTTGCCCAACGACGCAAACCGGGCTGGCATGTTGACGGTCCCTGCCTGATCTTCCAACAATATCTCTGTTTTCTCCACTGCAGATTTCGTGGTGGGACCCTGTAGTTTGGGGTCGGTATAGACAAGCTTCCCTTTTTCATTTCGCAAAATGGAACTGAAGCCGATTCGAAATTTTCGCGACTCGCCGTTTGGCACTGGAAAAACACGAATGGAAATTCGATTTCCTTCATTCCATTCTACCAGGGCCGGATCGCGCCTTTCCACGCCCACAATAGTTCGGTAAGCGGACTCCGCTCGTTGCCGTGTAGCACTCCGGGAAAACTCCTCTTTACCATCTACCCACAGCGACAGCGAACTAAGCACTGCTCCCTCGGGTAATTGTAAATTGTAAATTGCTTCTCCTGGCAGCTCTGCCCGGCCCGACCGCCCTTCCTTTGAAACCACTACTGTCTTTTCAGTATAAGCCATCTGGCAAGCCGGCCATATGGTTAGCTTTGTTTCAATCGAATCGGTGCGAAGGTTTGCGCTCGACCAAAGCTGTTCTTCCCGAACGGTTCGCTCGTCGTCGAAATAATTTAGCAGCTCGCGCTTCAGCTCGAACGGCATATTTGTATACCCAAACAATACCAGCGCAATTTCGACCAATGGATCATGTTGGTCACCGCTGTTAATTTCCGAAACAGGAATATCAAATTCAAACACGCTTCCTTTCGACTTACTTGATTGTTCCGAACCCAGTATCCATCTGATATCTTTTCCTGAACCTGCTTTCCGTATAATTTTTATCCAGTCAGGCAGTTGCTCTCGCGATGACTGCGCCTCCGCTACCCATGTTTCCAGACGCTGTTTTGAATTCATCCATTGAACCAGGTAACACATCGCGAACGTTATTGAAGCTACAGCACCGACCAAAGCAAGTATTGAATAAAGTCTTCTCTTTCGATTCATCCTTCTCTGAAAACGTATAAGGTGGATAGTGATCAATAGCGGCACAAATATTAAAGCACCAATTCCCAATGCCAACGTTCCCGCAATTCCAATGGGGTAATATTTTATTGTTGGAATAATGGTATATACATAAATAACTATCGCCACACCATTAAATAAACTCATCAACGTCCGGAGCATGCGCGGCAGCACACCCCAGAATGGAATTAGCAGCATATGTATACTGATCACAACGATAGCAATGGCATACCAGTCGGCCAGTTGCTGGAACACCGCTAAGTTTCTATTCAGTGCGAAGGCTGTAGTTAATAGTAAATTAAGTTGAACAGACCGATGTTGCTCCTTCATCGCGGTGTTGATGCTGTCCCGATCCATCCATCGGACAAATGAATACAAAACGCAGATGATCCCGTTAAATACAAACATCGCTTCGGTCCACTCCTCGGCCCTTCCTACGACAGAGCTATACCAAAAAAGAGCGATTGAAAACAGCAATAAAAAAAGGCCGAAAATGTAATACCCGTCAGCGCGCTTAGGCAGATGAATTTTCATAATTCAATTTTTAAAATGGAGGTCTCATCAGATTTCAAACCTGTCTCCCCTGCCACTGATCGGCGGCTGGTAAATTCGAGATACATCAATGGCAATAAGCTTCGATAAACGATGAAGTAGAGACCTGCGTGCAACAAGATGGTACTCCATGCTTCCCGCTGCAGGAGGGGGCTTTTGAAAAGATCGAGTAACTCGGTAAATAAAGGCGCCGGTCGCGTAAAAAGATCCCAGCTGTTGAAGCGCAGTTGCCGGCCCAGATATACACCAACTGCAACAAGTAAAATTAAACCAACGCGAAGCCAAACCTTACGCAGCCAACTGCCGACAGACAATAACAATACCTCCATTCTGCTCATCGCCAACACACCAGATAATAATCCGGTCCAGGCAAAACTGAACAACATTACCAGGTCGTACCAGCGTGGCATGTTTCGGAATTCCGATAAATGCAAAAGGTCGGTGACCAGGTAAAAGGAGTTCGGCAACATCAGCAACCAGCAAACTATTACCAATACCCGCAACAATTTATGTTCCCAAATGACAGGCCATCGGCTAACCGCATACAGAATCAGGAGCGGACAATACGCCAAAAACAGATTCCAGAAAAGAAAGCCGAAGGTCCAGACACTCGTTGCCGTAATCCGCACAAGCAGAAGTGATGTGCAAAACAGGGCCGATATATCGAGCAGGTTCGCATGGAACAGCCTTAAACCCGATCTATGGATAGTTCTTATCAGGCGCTTATACATATATTAACCATTTTGGGATGAAAAGAAGGGCGGCTGTGAAAACCGCCGACAAGGCAAGTATCAGTACCGCAGCAGCGGCGAGATCTTTAACGATACGTGCAGTTTCGCTGAGTCCGGCAATACAGCGGTCAGTTAGCCGCTCAAGAGCAGTGTTTATAGCTTCCGTGCCAATAACCGCAGCTGCCTGAAACAAAAGCAGCGACCATTCCAGCGGCGAAAGACCTGTAATGAAACCCAAGAATATCAACAACGCCAGCGCTGGCAGATGAATACGCATGTTGCGCTCCGAACGGCATAGAAAACGAATACCGGCCCATGCATATCGCAGACTTCGACCATAAGGTTTTACAGCAGGTAGCAGACTCATTGCCAGTTGAATTTTTCGTCCGACGACCAGACATGGCTGTTCTTTTTCTTTTCTTCGTCGCGCATACGCCAGATATGACTATTGCAAATACTGAGCACAACCAGCCCCAACAGTCCAAAGGAACAATCAATGAATCGCCACCAGAGTGGGATGCCGCGGAAATGTCCGGCAATCAATGCTGTTGGCAAAATCAACAAACAGGCGATCATGCCAAATTCAACAATCCATTGATTGCGCACCGGATCGCGCCAGGCTCCATAAAAGAGAATAGCAAACAGGAAATGCGCAAACGCCATCCAGTCGTATCCATAGTAGATGAACGGATATTTTTCGTCAACCAGCTTAAGGCCATGATTTAACTGCTCCATCCAGCGACCCATCGCATCACCCGAATTGAACAGCCAGGCTAGCCAACTCGACCCCCATACAACCGGAAAAACGGATAACCCACTTAATACGAGCACTATCATAAAAAGAACCAGCCAGCGACGGATCAGGGTCCGCGAATACTCTACTTTATTCAAAGCACTTTGCATTTCAAAGTATTTAGGTAAAAAAAATTATTTTAGTCCGCGAATCATATTTTCCAAGGCCTGCACATGATCAGAAAATGCCTTTTCCCCCGATCGTGTCACCGAGTAAGTGGTATTGGTTTTACGCCCGATAAAACCTTTATGAACTTTAATGTATCCATTCTCTTCCAGGCTTACCAGGTGCGAGGCAAGATTACCATCTGTCACTTCCAGCATTTGCTTCAGGTCATTGAAACTAATCTCCTCATTCACGACCAGTATGCTCATGACGCCCAACCGGATTCGGTTGTCAAAAATCTTGTTCAATCCATTTATGGGGTTCTTCATTCCTTTTCCTGCATTTTGCGATCATATTTATACCACATGACCAGTCCATACACAATATGCAAAATACCAAAGCCGGCTGTCCAGAAATACAGTCCGTACCCAAAGCCATGATTGGTTACATACAGATTAATCAGTCCCAGCACAATTTCGCAATAGCCCAGGTATCGAATATCAGCCAGGGTGTATTTGCCGGCATTCACCAATGCCAAACCATAAAAAACCAGACAGGCGGGCGCAATGAGGGTCCAGCTTCCCTGCTGCAGTATTCCCAACACAAACAATATCCCCGAACCGAGCGGCAAAGCCATATTCCAAAAAACCCTTCTTGACGTGTGATTCCACAAGGACAAACCCTGCCTCCTTGTTTTCCTCCAGGTAAAAAACACGGCAGACAAAAGGGCAACAATAAACACGATGCCTGCCAGCAAAATCAGGGAGCGTCGTAGTCCCGCAAATTCAACCGACTGATAAGTCCACTCCGATACATCAGGACCATAATAGTTACGTAACAAACGGAAGGCCACATAGGCACCAACGCTGGCTGCCACACCGGCAGCTACGGCGCTCCATCCACTCAGAGTGGTAAAACGACTCGATCTTTCCATCAAACGACGAATGTCCTGCACTTCCCGAAGATGGTCTAAAGCCGGTGAATTTTCGCTCATAAAAAGCACTTTGAAAAACAAAGTAAATAGCCGGCCGGCATATTTCAAAAAATATTTTAACGTTTCGCCATTAACAAATTCTAATGCCTGAGTGAAACAGTGCGTTTTCTGAATAAATTTGCATCTAATGCGCCTTGGGAAACAATTATTCGTGCTGGTCCTTTCACTCATTGCATTCGGCTTTTTGCCAGAACTGCAGGCGCAACGTAAGATCCTGACCGGCCGCATCATAGATGCGCACAGTGAAGAACCGGTTGCCTTTGCCTCGGTCAGCTTTCCCGGTACTCAGATTGGCCAGCTTACAGATACCTCAGGCCGTTTTTCACTCAATCTCAATAACTGGCCCGGCGATTCTCTGCTGGTGACCTGTGTGGGCTACCAGCCCTTCCGGTTGTTTGTACCAAAGGTCAGCGATAGTCTGGAAGTGACCATTACATTGGAACGTGGAACCTACAATGAAGGAGTTCGTGTAAAGGCCAAAGTGAACAAAGGTTTGTTGGTTTGGAGAAAGATCGTGCAAAACAAGCCTCGCAACGATCGCTATCGGTTCGACAATTTCAGCTACGAATTGTACAACAAGCTGGAACTCGACATCAAAAACGTGAACTTCCGCAAAATAACACGCTTTAAACCCCTTCGACCAGTTGGCGACCTGATCAGCTCGAATATCGATAGTTCAGAAGGCATCAAATATCTGCCTACCTACCTGACAGAAGCTATTTCCGATTACTATTACCAGAAAAAACCCCTCAAACGTCGGGAAGTGATCAAAGCGGCCAATACCAACGGCGTCAAGAACGAAAGCATCATCAAGTTTCTGGGGGGTATGGACCAGAACATAAACATCTATAATAATTTCATTGCTGTTTTCGACAAGCAGTTTGTAAGCCCGGCCTCTGCCAACGGCGATCTTTACTACGATTACCGGGTTACCGATACAGTGTTGATCAATGATCAGCGTTTTTACCGTCTTGTATTTTCACCACGCAGAAACGGCACCAACACATTCGAAGGCGACTGTTGGGTACACGTGGGCAGCTTTGCGATCCAACGGATGAACCTCCGACTTGGAAAAGATGCGAACGTGAACTTCCTCGATAACCTGAGCCTGATTCAGGAGTACAAAATGATCAACGATAGCGTTTGGTTTTTGTCAAAAGACAAATTTGTGGCTGACATTTCGCCGATTGGAAAAGGAAGCCCTGGTATAATCGGACGCAAAACCACCACCTACCGAAACGTACGGGTAAACGATACCAGCGTTACCAATCAGTTGGCCCAAAATCGCCTGATGGAAGAAATTATCACCGTACCTGGTGCGGCTGATAAAGACAAAATGTTTTGGTCAGAAGCCAGACATGAACAACTTTCCCGCAATGAGGCGGCCATCATTCGAATGATCGATACGCTGACGCAGGCACCGGTGTTCAAAAAGTTGGCAAGGCGGCTCAATTTCATAGCCACCGGTTATCTGGATATTGGCAACGTTCAAATAGGCCCCTGGTTCAACTGGATGACCGCTAACTCCTGGGAAGGATTTCGAATGCGATTTGACCTCGGCAGCAATAAGAAGTTCGATAAACATTGGTGGTGGCATGGATACCTGGCATATGGCTTTGGCGACCGGAAGCTGAAAGGAAAAGCAGAACTGTTTTACCTGCCGCAAAAACATCCCCGGCGATACTGGTATGCTTCCTATACTAATGATCTCGACTTCGGTCAAAATTATTATGGAGAAGTTACCGCCGACAACGTATTCGCGCTGGCCATCCGTAAACCAGATATACCCATCAAGTTCATCAAAGTAGCCGAAAAGCGTTTCGAGTTTTTCAATGAACACCGCTCAGGACTTTCAGAACTGCTGTCGGTAACGCACAAATCGTTTACCCCACTTCGAAATATTCCATTGAAGGATTCGTTTCCGTCTGCCAATGGTCGTTCGCCGCTGACCAGTTTCGAAGTGGCCTTACGCCTCCGTTTTGCCTATCTGGAAAAATTTCTGGAAAATACTTTCTTCAGAACCAGCCTGGGTAGTCCCTACCCCATTGGCGAGCTGTATGTATCGAGAGGAATTGCCGGTATTTTCCGGAGTAGCTATAACTATACTAAACTTTCCGGAAGCATTTCGGATAATATCAAGATTCCGCCATTGGGAAGTATAAGCTTCCAGGTGTATGGCGGGCGCACGTTTGGTACGCTGCCCTATGTTTTGCTCGACATTGCCCCGGGCAACGAGCTGCATTACTATAATAAGTATGCCTTCAACATGATGAACCGCTACGAGTTCATTCACGACAAATACCTTGGTATCAACTTCGAGCATAATGTAGGCAACGGGCTGTTTCGCTTTTTTCCCAAGCTAAAGCTCCGTCAGTTCTGGACCGTTAAAACACTTTGGGGAAGTTTGTCAGACGATAACAAGGCCTACAATTTCAAACAGGGACATAGTTTCCAGACACTCGATGGAAAGACTTATATGGAACTGGGTACGGGCGTTGATAATATTTTCCGCGTATTCAGGGTCGACTTTATCTGGCGTGTACTACCATCCCGCCTGCCCGATGGAAATACCAAAAGGTTTGGTGTATTTGGCAGCTTCCGTCTCGCATTCTAAACCTGGGTGCAACTAAACACCAAAACAACCCTCCCGCCCCGCTGGTACACAACTAAACAACTACACAACTAAACAACTTCACATCTACACCACCCTCACCGCTATCCCCATTCCCTGCAGGCTTTCCAGCATATGTGCGGAAATTCCTTTGTCGGTGATGATCATATCTACTTCTTCCAGTCCGGAAATTCGACCGAATCCTCTTTTACCAAACTTGCTCGAGTCTGCCAGCACGATTGTTTTTTGGGCCACCGCTATCATTTTGCGATTTAGTTGCGCTTCCATCACATTGGTGGTACTCAGGCCAAATTCCAGATCAATTCCATCTACCCCCAAAAACAGTTTGCTGCAGGAAAAATCTTCCAGTATTCGCTCCGCGTACACACCTGTTGCCGAGGAGGAACTTTTGCGCAACATGCCACCGAGGATCAACACCTCAATTTCAGGCTGTCGGTTTAGCTCCATGGCCACGTTGAGTGCGGCAGTGATGACCGTGAGACTCCCTTTTGGCTGAACATGACGGGCCAGCGAGAGTACCGTAGTTCCAGACGCGATAATGATGCAGTCGTTGGGCTCTATTAACTGGGCCGCCAGCTCGCCAATCCCTGTCTTTTCCTCCCATTGCATTTTTTCCTTTTCGCTCACATGCCTGTCTACGGTATATGGATTGGTCAAAGTGGCTCCGCCGTGCGTCCTGAACAGGAGTTGTTTGTCTTCAAGAAGTTTCAGGTCCTTTCGTATGGTCACCGACGATACATTCAAATCCTCACAAAGGTCCAACACGTTCACATTTCCCTGGTCTTTCAGGCGATGAAGAATATACTGATGCCTTTCTGCCAAACTGCTCATTCCGTTCTGTTTTATTGTGTGTTCTTTCAATTTAATGGATGTTATTGACTTTCATAAAAATAAATATAAAAACTATCGAGCGTTCGCAAATTCGAAAGCAGGTGAAATTACTATTAAATAAAAATATTTCGATTGATTTTGACCATGGAATTACTATTTTGCTTTACTTTCATTTTATTACACTAATGTTTCGTTATTAAAAAAACGAAACAATAAGAAAAAACCAGGATGGCAATTGATACTAAAGTAACCTCCTTTCTCAACCGCGACAAGATGCTGAAACAAGCCCGCAACGCCGACAGCTACGACGTGTTGGTGATTGGAGGTGGAGCTACCGGACTTGGCATTGCGCTCGACGCATGTACTCGTGGTTACCGGACCCTGCTATTGGAGCAGTCGGATTTCGCCAAAGGCACATCCAGCCGCAGTACCAAACTGGTGCATGGCGGCGTGCGCTACCTGGCCCAGGGCGATGTACGTCTGGTGCGCGAAGCGAGCATTGAGCGAGGGCTGCTGGTTCGAAACGCGCCGCACCTGGTGCGCGATCAAACATTCATTGTACCAGTATATAGCTTATTCGATCGGTTGAAATATAATGTAGGTCTAAAATTATATGACTGGATTGCCGGTCGATTAAGACTGGGCCCTTCCCGTTTTATTTCTAAAGCGGAAACGGTTCGCAAACTACCCGGGATCAGCTCAAGAGGATTGCGGGGTGGTATACAATATCACGATGGACAGTTCGACGACTCCCGTCTCGCCATCAATATTGCGCAAAGCATCGCAGCACAGGGTGGACATTTGCTGAACTACACCAAAGTAACCGGCCTGCTCAAAAATGAGCAGGGCCATGTAGTCGGAGTACAGGCAATAGACCTCGAATCGCAAGAAGTATTTCAATTCGCAGCCGGCGCGGTCATCAATGCAACCGGGGTATTTGTCGACGATATTCTGCAAATGGACAAGCCGGGCAGCAAACCCAGCATCACGGTTAGTCAGGGAATACATCTTGTACTCGACCGATCCTTTTATCCGGGCGATGATGCACTGATGATACCGAAAACCAGCGATGGCCGCGTACTGTTTGCGGTTCCCTGGCACCAGAAAGTGGTGATCGGCACCACCGACACGCCTGTTCAAACTGCTTCACTGGAACCAGTGGCGCTGGAAAAAGAAATCCAATTCATACTCGACACAGCCGCCCACTATTTTACCAGGCCACCCAGGCGAGCTGATGTGTTGAGCGTATTCGCGGGGCTTCGTCCGCTAGCAGCACCAAAAGACGGCGAACAAAAGACAAAAGAAATAAGCAGAAGCCACAAGATCGTCGTCACTCCGAGCCGGCTCTTCACTATTCTCGGTGGAAAATGGACCACTTTTCGAAAAATGGGCGAGGACATGATGAACCGGGTGGAAAACGAACTAAGCTGGCCACAGCGGCAACCCCAAACAGAACACCTGGCTATCCATGGAGCCATGCTAACAGAAAACTGGAACGATCCGCTCTATTTCTATGGCACGGATGCAATAACGATACGTGAAAACATTGCCAGCAACAACGAACCCTGGTTAAGTGAAGAATTAAAGATACACTCGGCACAGGTGCGCTGGGCAGTGGAACATGAAATGGCACGTACAGTTGAAGACGTGCTGGCGCGCCGAACACGCGCGCTGCTGCTCGATGCCAAAGAAACCAGGAGAATAGCCCCGGCTGTAGCCAGCATCATGGCCAGTAGCCTTGGTAAAAACGAACAATGGATTGAAGCACAGCTAACCTCATTCAATGCATTAACCAAAAAATATATTCTGCAATAACACAATATCTACACGAAAAAACCAAACCACATATAGAAATTAATTTTGATGTTGTTTAAAACATCTAAATCATTGAAAAGATTAATCTTTTCATAACCTACACCAACGATTGCCAACATGAAACTGCCTTTATTTTGCGCCCTGCCTTGCAGCGCAAGCCATGGGAAATCCAGCTCCCTTTTCAATTTGCCAGCAGGCATGCACTCGTTGCAATCCAAAGATTACAACTGTTTTTTATCTATCATTTTAACAACAACACTTATGAGATCGCTCGCACTCCTTGCTACCTCGATGGCAACAGGAAAACGGCTGCTGTTTGCCTGCCTCCTGCTTTTTGGCGCGCTGTTTGCTACCGCCCAACAGAACCGGACCATTACAGGTACAGTTGCTCAAGCTGGCAATGGTCAACCAATTGCCAACGCCAACATCACCATCAAAGGAACCAGCCTGGGCACCCAAACCAACGAAAAGGGTCAATTTTCAATTTCGGCAGGCAGCAACCAGACATTGGTCGCGACAGCCGTTGGCTTTATTACGCTTGAACAAAAAATTGGCACCTCCAACACTTATACATTCGAACTGGAACAGGATTCGCGCGAAATGGAAGCTGTGGTCGTAACAGCTCTCGGCATCAAGCGCGATGAGAAAGCGCTTGGTTACTCCGTATCAAAAGTGAAAGGAGAAGAACTGACCGAAGCCATGTCGAACAACTGGACAAATGCAATGACCGGCAAAGTGGCCGGCCTTAACCTGTTGAAATCGGGAGGTGGTCCCGCTGGCAGCAATAAGATCGTGCTAAGAGGAGAAAATTCGCTGGATGGAAACAGCCAGGCTCTTATTGTTGTAGACGGCGTAGTGATCAGCAGCAGTTCAGGTCAGCTAACCGGTACAGGTAGTTCATCGTACCTGCAGGGCGAATCTCCGGTCGACTTTGGCTCGAGCCTTAACGATATTAATCCCGAAGACATCGAGAGTGTGTCGGTATTGAAAGGACCCGGTGCCGCGGCTCTTTACGGCGCACGAGGCGCCAACGGAGCAATTATTATTACCACCAAATCAGGAAGCAGCAGGCAAAAAGGTCTCGGCATTACTTATAATCTCAATGCCAGCATTGATCAGATCAATCGTTGGCCAGATTATCAGTATGAATATGGACAGGGCGCCAGCGGACAGGAAAGCTGGTATTCGTATAATGCATCGGCTGACGGTCCAAGTACCCGTAGTACCAGCTCGGCCTGGGGTCCTCGCTTTGCCGGCCAGTACTATTATCAATACGATCCGGAAACACGTACCAAAGCAGAAGAAAGAAGCCTATGGGTACCGTACAAGAATAACCGTAAAGACTTTTTCAAAACTGGAAGAACGCTGATCAACTCACTCACTATAGACGGCGGAAACAACAACACCACTGTCCGCCTGTCGCTTACCAACCTGAAAAACAACTGGATTATTCCTAATACCGGTTATAATCGTAATACCGTAGCATTGTCGGTAACTCACAAGCTGTCTCAAAAATTACAGTTGGCTGCAAAAGTGAACTATACTAACAAGTTTACTGACAACCTGCCTTCTACCGGCTACAACAACCAGTCAATTATGTACTTTATACGTGGTATGGTACCTAATTTCAATCTCGACTGGGTGAAAGAATACTGGGTGCCAGGTCAGGAAAATATTGCACAAACCCGTCCGTTCAGCAGCCTGCTCGATAATCCTTATCTGATTGCCTACGAAATGCTCAACAAGTCGAACCGGCATGGTGTGATCGGGAACGTTTCGGCCACCTACACATTCAATGACCATTTTAGCGTGATGGTTCGCAGTGCCCTCGACTATGCATCGGAAGCAAGATCGCAGCAACGTCCTTTTGGTACCAACAAATTTGCAGAGGGCATGTTCAGATCGCAAAACATCTTTTCACAAGAAATCAATAACGACTTCCTGCTACGATATACTCAAAATTTTGGTAAGAAGATATCCGTTACCGCATCAGCCGGTGGTAGTCAGATGCGCAACCGCTACACTCGCGATGACCTTAGGGCTGATCAGCTGAATTTGCCTGGCTATTATACGCTCGCCAACAGCAAGAACCCTGTCGTTGCATTGCCTTACAGGGCAGAATATCGTGTCAATAGCCTCTACGGTATGGCACAGTTCTCTTACGATAAGTTTATTTTTGCCGACTTTACAGCACGCGAAGACTGGGCCAGCACACTGGCCACACCGAGCTCAACCAGCAACTCCCCCTTCTTTTATTCGTCGGCGAACCTTAGCGTCATTCTCTCTGAAAAAATAAGATTGCCCCGGCAGATTTCTTTTCTTAAACTGCGTGGCTCGCTGGCAGGAGTAGGTAGTGGCGGCACCATACCCTACCTTACAGCATTTGCCTATTCGCCCACGCTGTTCCCCGGGGGCCTCAGCAACCCGAACGCGATCGCCAATCCGGATCTGAAAGCACTGCTTACCAACAGTCTCGAGTTTGGACTTGACATTAGATTTTTCAAGAACAGGCTCGGCCTCGACGTAGCAGTATATCGCAACAATACCAAGAATCAAATATTCCCCGTACCCATCGACCGCGCTTCGGGTTATGCCTCCACCATTGCAAACGCAGGCCTGGTGAAAAATCGCGGCATCGAAGTGCAGCTGAACGGCAATGTCTTCAAAAGCAAGAGCGGCTGGAGTCTCGATATCTTTGGCACTTACGCTTCGAACCGCAATAAAATTGTGGAGCTGATAGAAGGAGTGGATGTATACGTCATGTCGACCGGACCGGCCAACCGCGGATCAATTGAAGCCCGGCCTGGCGGCCGCATGGGCGACCTGTACGGTATTGGATACAATCGTGCGCCCGATGGACAAATCATCTACAATGAGCAGGGTTTACCCACGCGCACAACCGAAATCAAATATCTAGGCAATACCAATCCTGACTGGAAAGGAAGCCTGGGTGGAACACTGAGGTATAAAGATTTTAGATTGACAGCATTGGTGGACGGTCAGTTCGGTGGCGTGGCATACAGTCTTACACACGCCGTGCTGATGGAAGAAGGAAAACTGAAGAAAACACTTCCCGGCAGATACAATGGCATTGTGGGAGACGGAGTGCAGTATGATGCTGTTAACGATAAATACGTTCCAAACACGATCACTGCAACCAATATACAGGCCTATTACGATGCCCATTTTAACCGCGACAATGTAGAGGCAAACACTTTCAGCACCGATTTCATCAAGCTGCGTGAGTTGCGTTTCGACTATACGCTACCCAAAAAACTGATCAGTCGGTTGAAATTGCAAAAGGCAAATATCGGATTGTATGGCCGCGATTTATTCCAGTTCACCAAATGGCCGGCCTTTGATCCCGAATTTGGAACACTTAACGACGGCCAGATCAATGCCGGTTTCGAAATCGGTCAGTTTCCTTCCACCCGCACTATGGGTGTAGCACTCACCGTAGGATTCTAACAACTATTCAACTAAAGCAATTATGAAAATACGCAACATATCACTTGGACTTTTGCTTGGTTCGGCCTTACTGGCTTCCTGCACCAAAGACTTCAAGGAAATAAATACCAATCCCAATAGCCTGCCCGAGACAAGACCGGAGCTACTGTTGGAATCGGCCATCTACACAGTAAGAAAAGCTAACCAGACCCGCGAGCATCGGCTGGTCCACGAAATGATGCAGGTACATGTTACCACCGTTAATTCCGACGAGATACATCGTTATATTATACGTCCTTCCGAATCGGACTATATGTGGAACAATTGGTATCTCGAACTGACCAATTTTAAAGATACCTACGAAAATGCCAGCAAACTGGTATCACTTCCCGGAGGTGCCTACAACTACAGCTATATGGGCATGGCCAGAGTGATGGAAGCCTGGGTTACCTCACTTATCACTGATACCTACGGCAATGTACCTTTCACAGAGGCGAATCGCGGAAGAACCGACGGCATCTTTCAACCGAAGTTTGATCTTCAGGAAGATATTTACGATAGTCTCTTTGTTCGTCTGGAAGAGGCAAACGCTTTGTTTGCCCTGAACAATGCTTTGCCGGCTAATCTCATGCAACGCGATCCCCTTTTCGGCGGCGACATCAACAAATGGCGTCGTTTCGGAAACAGTCTTTATCTGCGGTTGCTGATGCGTGCATCTGCACGCCCGGAAAGTAATGCAGTACCGAAAATCCAGGAAATCGTAAGTACGCCGGCCACTTATCCGATCATGACCAGCAATGATCACTCCGCCATCTTACGTTTCACCACTGTTACTCCTTTTGTTTCCGCCTTCAATACATATCGCGACTATGATTTCAATGGCGAAAACGGATTAACGGAATTTTTCATCAACACGCTCAATAACTGGGAAGATCCGCGCCGGACCAAATGGGCTACCACCGTTGCCAGCGCTTACATCGGCATACCAAGTGGCTACGCAGCGGGTGATCAACAGGAACGTATGTCGGCCTACCTGCCAGCCTTGAAAAATGAACCATTGATGGGAAATATTCTGTCGTATGCAGAAGTCCAATTCATGCTCGCGGAAGCTTTTGTACGCGGATTCATTAACACCGGCAGCGCGAAAACCTATTACGAAACCGGTGTCACCAATGCCATTACTCATTGGGGTCTCAGCGTCCCTACCGATCACCTCATCCGTCCTGGTATCGACTGGAACGAAGCAGTAACGACTGAACAACAACTGGAAAAGATTATCACGCAGAAATACTTTACCTACTTTTTCACCGACTTCCAATCATGGTTCGAATATCGCCGCACCGGTTATCCGAGTCTTACAATCGGACCTGGTGCACAAAACGATGGCAAAATGCCTACACGTCTGGTATATCCGGTATCAGTGCAATCATTGAACAGGGCCAATTACCAGGCCGCTGTACAAACAATGGGAGCAGATGATATGAAGACGAGAGTGTGGTGGGATGTGGATTGACGAACGGAGAGCGGAGAATGGAGAGTGGAGAGTGGAGAGTGGGGAGTGGAGAGTGGGGAGTGGAAAGTAATTCGTAGCCCCAACGCATGCGTTGGGGAATGCAGAACGGAGAGTGGAGAGTGATTCGTAGCCCCAACGCATGCGTTGGGGAATGGAGAATTAAAAAACAAAAAAATTAAAAGCATCATGCAATTCAGAAATATTTTTCCGGTCGCTTTACTGGCGGCCATGCTGAGCCAAAGCGGCTGCATTAAGGACTACGACAATCCGGCGCAGGGAACGCCGGGTACGGACATGAAAATCTATGCGCTACGGCAGATCTTCAACGGAAATCCGGTTAGTTTAAATAGCAACAACACCGGTGGTGCTTCTTTTATTGAGGGTACCGTTATTTCAGATAAAAATGGGGCCAATATCGAAAGCGGTAGTTTCGTTCTTCAACAAACTGTGGCCAGTCCCAATTCACTTACTGATTTAACTGCCGGTATTCGCGTCCAACTGAGCTCAGGCAATCATCCCTACGAAACCGGCGACTCACTTCGTATCAATATCAGCAATGGCACACTTGACCGGATCAACGGCAGGCTGACGGTATCCGATATTACCAGCAGCCAGATCACCGTATTAGCAACCGGGACAAGTCCATTTGTACGCGATGTAAACACGGGCCTGTTAAATGACAATATGCAGATCTATGAGTCTACGCTGGTGGCGCTGCACGCTAATGTAGATGACTATGGAACAGGTGTCACCTATGAAGGCGCCCACAACCTGAGCGATGCGACCGGCGAGCCGGTTGTGTTGTTAACAGAAACCGGCGCTTCCTTTGCTGGCAATCAGGTTGCCGTGAATGCACAATTCACAGGAATCGTTGATTATTATAATCCCAACGGAAAAACGATTGATGGAGCGAACATCACTATCAGTCCGCGAAATGCTGGCGATATCAATTTCGAAAGTGGGCCCCTCTACGCGGGCTGGCCGGAGAGTTTCGAAAGTCCAGACGCAACCACCAAGTCGAGTTATAACAGCGGTACCAATCTGGTGGATCTCGGTACCGGAAACTGGTATTTGCTACAGGCCATCCTGGCTACTACCTTCGGAAGCGACAAAATCAATTCTCCCGGCAAACAAGCCGTGCGCATGCAGCAGAATCTATCCAGCAGCGGATATATTCGTATGAACTTCGACGTGCCGGACGGTGCATCCAAAGTGACCGTTTTTTATGGCAAATACGCTACAGATGCGCGAAGCGCTTTTCGTCTTGATTACTCCGTTGACGGAGGCACTACCTGGATAGCAGCCAGCGGCAATATCACCGATATGCCGACCAAAGGAAATAAACAGGCCACATTCATGGTTGACGTAGATGGTCCTGTCCGTTTCCGAATTCATAAAATTGGCCTCGGTTCAGGCAATAATGGTCGTTTGTGCATCGACGATTTTGCGATTTACAAAAAACTCTAAAAAAGACACTTGAAAAGAAGACAGTTTCTTGGACGCAGTTTCTGGCTGGGCGGGGGCCTGATTGCCCTTGGTAACAAAATGCTGGCCTTTGATGGCAAAAAGACTATTCGCGGGCGCGTAACGGGCGGAGGTCGTCGATTAAAAGCGGTAGTCATCAGCGACGGATACAATCTTGTTGCCACCGATTCAGAAGGGCAATACGAGATTGAGCCCCACCCACTCGCCCGACATCTCTTTGTTTGCACCCCGGCCGGCTACGCATTTTTGCAGGAAAATAGTATTGCCAGGCACTACACCACTTTGGATGCGGTGCGCAAAAAGAAGACCTGGGATATTGAACTATCTCCTCTGCCAAAAGATGACCACCAGCATCAATTCATCATTTGGGCAGATCCCCAGGTGAAAAACGAGAAGGATGTAAAGAAAATGATGGAACAGTCGGTCCCCGATGTAAAAAAATGGGCTGGCAGCTCGGCCGAACCTGCCTTGCTTCATGGCATCACAGTTGGCGATATTGTGTGGGATACACCGGAACTTTTCCCCGAATACAATAAAGCGGTGGGTGAAATGGGTATACCCTTTTTTCAATGTCTTGGCAATCACGACATGGATTATGAGCAGGGCGGCGACGAAAGTTCTGATCGAAGCTTTCAAAAAATGTACGGCCCCAGCTGGTACTCTTTTAATCGCGGCAAAGCCCACTATGTTATCCTCGACGATGTTCGCTATCTCGGTAAAGGCCGCGAATACGACGGGTATATTTCGAAGGCGCAGCTGGACTGGCTGGCTAAAGATCTGGAATTTGTACCAAAGGAAAACCTCATCATCCTTTGTGTTCATATTCCGGTGCATAATGGCGTTAAAAACAACAAAGACCTTTATACTATTCTCGGGCAACGAAATGTTCATATTATGTCGGGCCACACCCACTATCACAGAAATGTGATTCAGGGAAATATATTTGAACACAACCATGGTACCGTGTGCGGTGCCTGGTGGACCGGACCGATCTGTGGCGATGGCACGCCAAATGGATATGGCGTGTACGAAGTTGATGGTACTGAACTCCGCTGGCGCTATCAGGCGACGGGGAAAAAAGAAAATTATCAGATGAAAGCCTTTGTCAACGATCTGGACGAAAGCCACAAACAGTTACTGGTCAACATCTGGAATCACGATCCTGCATGGTCGACCGAATTGATAGCTGATGGTACTCCGCTTGGCAGTCTGGAACAGATTACCGCCTTCGATCCCGATGCCTACGACACACTCCTTGGTCCCGAAAAGCCCAAGAGCAGGGGATTTGCCGAACCACGCAAGACAGAGCATCTGTTTCAGAAAAAAATTCCGGCCAGTACAAGGGAACTTATTGTCAAAGCAACCGATCGTTTTGGAAAACAATTTACCTTAACCAAAAAATTGTAGATCTTGACCAGAATAATGGTAGTCGCAGCAATCCTACTCATCAGCCACACAGCCTTGCATTCGCAAAAAGCTGTGTGGGACAGCACATACAGACCCGGCAATTACGAATTAAAGGTTTCGCAGTTTCGAAGCTATCACCACTCGCCCAACGACGTAGTTTTTTTGGGAAACAGCATCACCGATTATAATGAATGGCATGAATTGCTACAGTTGCCCGAAGCGCGTAATCGGGGTATTTCGGGCGATATAACCTTTGGAGTGCTGGAGCGGCTCGACGAAGTAATAAAAGGACAACCTTCAAAAGTATTTATCCTGATCGGGATCAATGATATCGCGCGGAATATTCCCGACAAAGTAATCCTCCAGAATTACAAACGGATCATTCAGCGTATAAAGGCGGGTGCGCCGCGTACCATCATCTATTTTCAAACGGTACTGCCGGTAAACAATGAATTTCCGGCGCGCAATCACTTTAACAAGGATGCCAATATTAAAACGGTTAACGAAGGCCTGAAAAAATTGGCTGCCGAAGAAAATATTCACCTGATCGACACTTACCAGCATTTTCTAGATGCCAATGGAAAGTTGCCGAAAGAATTTACCTACGATGGCCTTCATTTGAATGCTGCAGGATACACTCACTGGGCTTCGCTGATTCGATTTCTTGCCCGACCCACCCGGTTCGAGCATGTCGATTTCAACAAAATCGGTCACCGCGGTATTCGAGGGTTGATGCCTGAAAACACACTGCAATCCATGTACCTTGCCATCGATAAAGGGGCACATACGCTGGAGATCGATGTGGTTATTTCCAAAGACAAACAAGTGGTGGTTTCGCACGATGTGTATTTCCATGCCGATTACAGCACCACGCCTGATGGCAGGGTTTTAACAGCAAAAGAAGCTCAAACTCATTTGCTGTATAAAATGACTTACGACAGCATCCGGAAATACGATGTAGGAATGAAACCACATCCTGGTTTTCCTGAACAAAAAAAGCTGGCAGCCTATAAACCACTGTTGGGCGAACTACTCGACTCTGCAGATGCCTATGCGCGCAAAAAGAATGTTACTATCAGATATAATATTGAACTAAAAGCAAACAAATCAGATGATGGCATTAAAAATGCTCCCATTCATGAAATGGTGGATCTCGTGATGAAAGTTTTGCGTGAAAGAAAAATAGAAGAACGATGTTATTTGCAGTCATTCGATTTTCGTCCGCTTCAGATATTACATCAAAATTATCCCGATATAGAAACTGCGGTGCTGATGGGTGGCAACGATAAGCGGACACTGGCAGGGCAATTGGCTGATCTGGGCTATACTCCCGGAATATACAGCCCGCATTATTCCGCGGTTACACCCGCGCTGGTGAAAGAGTGCCATGATCGCGGAATGAAAATTATTCCCTGGACCGTAAATACCATGGATGACATAAAGCGACTTAAAGAAATGGGTGTCGATGGCATCATTACCGATTATGTGAATTATTTTGCTAATTAAACGATTGCAATGGCTGATTTTATTCTTTCTCTCGATCAGGGAACTACCAGTTCCCGGGCAATACTGTTCAACAAGGCTGGACAACTGGTTGCCTCTGCACAAAAAGAGTTCACTCAATTTTTCCCACAACCGGGCTGGGTAGAACACGATGCAAGTGAAATATGGAGCACTCAACTGGGAGTAGCAACAGAAGCGATACTGAAGGCAGGACTAAGCACACGCGATATTGCAGCCATCGGCATCACCAATCAGCGTGAAACAACCGTGGTGTGGGATCGTGACACCCATCTACCAATTTGTCCTGCCATTGTGTGGCAGGACCGCCGCACCGCTGCCTATTGCGATCAACTGAAAAAAGAAGGCAGGGCAGATATGATTCGCGCAAAGACAGGACTGGTTACGGACGCATATTTTTCAGGCACTAAAGTGAAATGGATACTCGACCATGTAGAAGGGGCCCGCGACAAGGCTCAGCGTGGCGAATTGTGTTTTGGCACCGTTGACAGTTGGTTGCTATGGAAGCTGACCAATGGAAAAGTTCATGCTACCGATGTATCGAACGCTTCGCGTACCCTGCTCTTCAATATTCATACACTAAACTGGGATGCGGAACTTCTGGCACTATTCGGCATACCGGAGTCCATGCTCCCGGAGGTGAGGAGCAGCAGCGAGGTTTACGGCCACGCTGAAACCATCTTATCTGGTCCCAATATTCCGGTAAGCGGAATTGCGGGCGACCAGCAGGCGGCTTTATTTGGGCAAATGTGCACCGAACCCGGCATGGTGAAGAACACCTATGGTACCGGATGTTTTATGCTGATGAATACCGGCAGCATGCCTGTTGCTTCTAACAACAACCTGTTGACTACAGTGGCCTGGAAACTTGGCGATTCCGTACAATACGCACTCGAAGGAAGTGTGTTTATAGGTGGCGCAGTTGTGCAATGGCTCCGCGATGGTCTGCACATTATTCAGAACTCTGCCGACGTGGAACAACTTTGTGCAAAAGTGAAGGACAATGGCGGGGTATACCTGGTACCTGCATTCACCGGATTAGGCGCCCCTTATTGGAATCAACATGCCCGGGGTGTGGTGGTAGGCATCACTCGTGGCAGTTCCGACGCGCATTTGGCCCGCGCCGCGGTGGAAAGCATTGCTTTTCAGTCGATGGATCTGCTGAAAGCAATGGAGGCAGATGCGGGAATCCCCATCCGCCAGCTACGGGTCGACGGCGGAGCAACTGTCAACAACCAGTTGATGCAATTTCAAAGCGATATTCTGAATACCGAAGTAGTGCGGCCAAGTGTGACGGAAACTACAGCGCTTGGAGCGGCCTACCTGGCCGGCCTGGCAGTAGGTTTCTGGTCCGAACTTGAAGAAGCACGACTCAACTGGCAGCAGGACCGTGTATTTTCGCCTGAAATGACCGATCAGCACCGGGGCCAGCTGCAAAAAGACTGGAAGCGGGCGGTAAGGGCGGCTCAGGCCTGGACCGAGGAGGTGGAATAAATTTTATTGAACAATATCAAAAACGATTGCTTATGTCTCCTTTTCTGGGTGAATTTGTTGGCACATCCCTGTTGCTTTTACTAGGGGCCGGCGTGGTAGCTAATGTTGTTTTAAACAACAGCAAAGGCAATGGAAGCGGATGGATTGTAATTACTTTTGGCTGGTCGATGGCCGTATTTGTGGGCGTTTACTCATCGCTGCACCTGGGGGGCAGCGGCCATATTAATCCGGCTGTGACCATCGCACTCGCCAGCACCGACAGATTCGACAGTTCTTTGTTGGGCACTTACCTGGGAGCACAGTTTCTGGGCGCCTTTACCGGAGCTGTGCTAGCCTGGCTGGCCTATAAGCCCCATTTCGATAAAACGGCTGATGCAGGACTGAAGCTGGCGGTGTTTTGTACTGCGCCAGCCGAACGAAAGCCTCTATTTAATTTTATTACTGAAATGATCGGCACGTTTGTGTTAATGCTCGGCGCCCTGGTTATTTCAAAGCCCAGCAGCAGCCTCGGTGCCCTTGATGCCATGCCGGTAGCATTTCTGGTTCTTGCCATTGGACTTTCACTTGGCGGTCCAACCGGATATGCTATCAATCCGGCCCGCGACCTGGCGCCACGAATAGCACATGCTATTTTACCCATCAAAGGAAAAGCTAATTTCGACTGGGCTTATTCCTGGATACCTGTGCTGGCACCCATCGCTGGTGCGGTGTTGGGAGCGTGGGTGTATGGAAGGATTGTGTAGTTGTTGAGTTGTGTAGTTGTGTAGTTGTTGAGTCGTTGAATTGTTTCTGTGTGTAGTTCGAATCGATGCATCAAAAAATCTGTGTAAATCTGTGTAAAAATCTGCGTAAATCTGCGGGAACAGAAAAGCTGCTTCCGATGGCATGCAACACTTAATAGAACTAGTTCTGTTCCCGCAGATTTGCGCAGATTTTTACACAGATTTACGCAGAATCTTACACTAACAACACAACTCAACAACTCAACAACTACACAACCAAACAACTACACAACTACAGAATCCTACAGCACAAACGATCCTCCAATAATCAGCCAAACAATCAGGCCGATCAACGACCATTTGAGACGATTAGGTTTTTTCTCGTCGTTAATGAACAGTGCTATGATAGCGCCAATTGGGCCGAGAATCAGACCGAGAATAAAGCCTCCCAGGTGAAAACCGGTAGTACCGTCAATCATACGATTATAATAGCGCTTCATGCGCTTGTCGCTAAAAGTTCCATCTTTATTGATAGCCTGACGAAGCTTATTCTGGGCGATCCGGAATTCCATTCGTTTGAAAAAGCCCAGTTTTTTTCCCGTCAGTTTCTGCATATCGCGCGGGCTCATCACGGTAAGCTCGTAAAGGGAAACTAATTCCCCATTTTGCCCGATGGGCAAATAAACTTCGGTCGCTTTAAGGGGTTGCTTGCTCGCCGGAATAGTTAGGGCATTGCTTGAAATTGCAAGGCTGCTGATGAGCAAAAAGAGTAGAATCTTTCTCATAAAGAATGGTATTGAAGATTAAGGAATGCGAATTAGACTAAACGGCTGGATCAGCCTCCTCATCCATGCCCTGCTGTTGTCTGCTGTGCCTGGTCAATTGCCGCCAAAATTATGCCAGCCGCAGTAACAATCTCTTCTTCTGTAATGCACAGTGGCGGCGATATTCGCAAGCAGTCGGATGCAAACAGGAACCAGTCGGTAAATAGTCCTCTTCTTATACACTCGTCAATGACCTGTTTGTTGAATTGAAAGTCGTTGAATCGAACAGCCAGCCACAGTCCCGCAGAACGAATTCCCAGAATAGCTGGATGTTTCAATAAAGATCGGAACAGCTTTTCTTTTTGTTTAACCGAATTGATCCAGCCCTCTGTTAGCAGAACGTTCAGGGCAGCCAGCCCGGCTGCACAACTTACCGGGTGACCGCCAAAGGTGGTGATATGGCCCAACACCGGTGTGTCGGTGAGCATCCACATTAAATTTCTATCGGCAATGAACGCACCCAGCGGCATGCCACCTCCGAGTGCTTTTCCCAACAATAAAATGTCTGGCGCCACACCGAATTGTTCGAAAGCCCACAAAGTTCCCGTTCTGCCAAAGCCAGCCTGTATTTCGTCGAAGACCAGCAAACAACCCGTCTCGGTACAACGTGCTCTCAAATCCTTTAGCCATTTTGGATCGGGAGCAATTACGCCGGCCTCTGCCTGTACGGTTTCTACAATAACACAGGCAACTGTGTCATCAATTTGCAGTAGACTCTCTTGATGATTATAGCTGAGGTGCCGGATGCCTGGCAGCAGCGGACGGTAAGCTTGTCGCCAGTACTCATCGCCCAGTATGCTCAGCGCGCCCTGCGTTGATCCATGGTAGGAATGATTGAATGCGGCTATGTTTGAACGGCCTGTCACCCTTTTGGCCAGTTTCATAGCGCCTTCTACTGCCTCAGCGCCCGAGTTGGTGAAATAAACAGAATTCAGATTGGCAGGCAACAATTCACAGAGCCGGCTTGCATATTGCACCTGCGGCCCTTCTATCATTTCCCCATAAACCATTACATGCAGGTAGGCTGCCGCCTGTTCCTGAATTGCCTGAAGCACCGCTGGATGGCCATGCCCGGTATTCGCCACACTGATGCCGCCAATCAGATCAAGATAGGATTTGCCCGCCGTGTCGGTTAGGTAACATCCGCCTGCCTTTGCTACTTCAATCGCCAGCGGCGCAGCTGATGTTTGTGCCACATGGCGCAGAAATAATTCGCGTTGATTCATGCTCGCAAAACAATTCAGGTGCAAAGAACGGATGGATTTGGCAGAAAAAATGAAAATGCGTCAAACAATCTAAATTGGATAATTTGCAAATCAGTTACAAGAAATAAAAAATGCAACATTATGGCTACCATCCTGCATGTAGAAGGCAAATATCCCCAATTTGGTTCCAATTGCTTTATAGCACCCAATGCTACCGTTGTTGGCGATGTGAGTACGGGCGATGAGTGCAGTATCTGGTTCAATGCAGTAGTTCGTGGCGATGTAAACTTTATCCGAATTGGCAACAGAGTCAATATTCAGGACGGCGCCTGCATACATTGCACGTACCAAAAATGTGGCACCACTATTGGCAATAACGTTTCTATCGGCCACCACGCCATCATTCACGGTTGTACACTACACGATCATGTGCTTGTTGGCATGGGTGCAATTATCATGGATCAGGCGGTGGTGCACAGCAATACCATAATTGCCGCAGGTGCGGTGGTTCTGGAAAACACAATTTGTGAGCCCGCCAGCATTTATGCAGGCGTTCCAGCCCGAAAAGTAAAAGACATTTCTGCAGAGCTGATTGAAGGAGAAATCAATCGCATAGCCGGAAATTATATCAAATATGCCGGCTGGTTCAGAGACCAGGTGCCGGCTCCGGAAAATAAAATGGGAAGCTAAACTTCTGAGTCTCAGAATTCAGAAAAATGAATTCCGCGGCGACGTAGTTTTACTATGGCATTTGCAATTTTTACGGTTTACTTTCGTTTTACCAATATGCGCCCGACAATGAAAAACACTTTCCCGCTGTCCGTACTCATCTGCTTTCTGATCCTGTTTGGATCCTGCAGTCTTTTCAAGCCAAAATATGGCTGTCCCACCAATGGAAAAAATGTGGGCGCAGAAAAATTGCTAAGCGGAGATCCGGCGGCTGAAAAAGCTGCACGCAAAGCCAAAAAATTCAAAGGCTAACATTTCAAGCAGCTTATCGGCAGAAATCCAAGTCTTATTGAAAGATCGTTAACCGTAAATCTTTCACTATGAGCCTTGCCCTACGAACCTCACTCGGTTGCACCGAAGCAATTATTGCGGATGATGGCAACCTTCAACTCTTCTACCAGGTAGCTTCGCTGCTGGAGGATCAATTTTCGATTAGTTTTTACAAAAAAGAAGACGAATTCGATTCCATTAATTGGGATTTTCGTTTCCAGGGTCATCAGCTATCGCTCCATTACGATATTTATAGCGGGGTTTCTGTATTACCCTCCCGAGAACATCGGGCAGTGTATAAGGAGAATAAAGCCGTTATTGAACTGGGTGCCCTGATAGAAGAACAGCTTCAGCATTTGCCTGCGTTACGGCATTCTGCCTGAAACACCAAAGGACCCTAGATCAGAGCTTTTCCTGCATGGACGCCAGCAGGGTCACGTAGCTTTCAAAACGCTCAATTGATATAGCGCCTTCGCTGGCCGCTTTTTTAACCGCGCAGCCTGGTTCGTTAATGTGGATGCAATTATTGAACTGGCATTGTCCTATATACGCACGCATTTCTGGAAAATAGTGCGAAAGCTCAGTGGGATCAAGGTCTACAAGGCCGAACTCCCGCATACCAGGTGTGTCTATGATAGCGCCACCCCCGGGCAGTTCAAACATTTCTGCAAATGTGGTGGTATGCATTCCCTTGCCGCTCCAGCCGCTTACATCGCGGGTACGCAGGTCAAGACCAGGAAGTATTTTATTGAGTAATGTTGATTTGCCCACGCCAGAATGTCCGCTGAACAAACTGACTTTGTCTTTCAGTTGCTGTTGCAACTCGCCGATACCTTCGCCTGATTCGGCACTGCAGCGAATGCAGCGATAACCCGCTTTCTCATATATTTCTTTCCAACGTTCATATTGCTCCTCTTCTTTTGAACGATACAAATCCGACTTGTTGAAAACGATAATGGCAGACACATGATACATTTCCGATGCCACCAGAAAACGGTCGATAAAACCGGCCGAGGTTCGTGGCTCCCTTAAAGTTGCTACCAGTACAGATTGATCAAGATTGGCTGCAATAATATGATGTTGGTGCTTGTGCCTAGGCGATTGCCGGTTGATGTAGTTACGTCGATCAAGTATCTCAGTAATAATAGCGGTAGCAGCAAGTTCATCTTCAATAGTCATCTCCACCCGGTCACCCACCGCAGCTGGATTGGTGCTGGTGATGCCATCAAGTTTCAATACACCTCTGATGCGCCCCTGGTACCAGTTCCCATTTTCTGCCTTCAGGTTGTACCAGCTTCCGGTTGACTTAAACACTGTTGCTTTCATATTGCGTAATTTCCGCCACTGGCAGAGTAAGGCAAAGTTGAGGAATCAAACGCAAAAAAAACCTCATCAGGTCATTTTGCGGAAAATGGTGAAACTGAGTAGTAACTCAATAAACAGAAAACCGAGTGCGGCAAGCACAAATGGCAGGAATCGTTCTTCGTATTTTTTATAGCTGGTAATATCAACCTCTGATTTTTCCAGTTGATCTATTTGTGCGTAGATATTCTGCAAGCCTTCCCTGTCGCGCGCCCTGAAGTAGCGGCCGCCTGTTGTTTCGGCCATATCGCGTAATAATTTTTCATCCAGAAAATCGAATGCGGCCGATTTGCCTGCATTGCCTGTTTCTACCACAGTGGACGCCTGCACCCCCATACCAATCGTATAAATCTTAACACCTCGGCTACGTGCAATTTCCAAAGCGGTTAAGGGATCTATCAATCGCGTGTCGGGTGCATCTTCCTTACCGTCGGTCATAAGAATGATGACCTTGCTGGCTGCCTTGCTCTCCGAGAGCCGGTCAACAGCCGTTGCCAGACCTTCGCCAATAACGGTTCCATCCTTCAGATAATGTCGACTTTCGAGAGTCTGTATTTGACGGATGAGCGTGTTGCGATCAGTAGTTATGGGACATTGGGTAAAACTTTCGCCTGAAAATATAACCAGGCCGATCCGGTCCACTGGCCTACCCTGCACAAAATCAATCGCCATCTGTTTGGCAACTTCCATACGCGAGGGCTTGATGTCAGTCGAGTTCATACTTCCGCTCACATCCATACAGAGCACAATATCGATCCCCTCGCCCAACAACTGCCGCTGATCGTTACGCACCTGCGGCCGGGCCAGTGCAAAAATGAGTGCAGTAATTGCCAACAGGCGAAAAATATTTGGCAATCGTCTGAATCGAACTTTCCAGGTCCGCGTGTTATAAGCCTGCACAGCCGACACTGCAAGAGCGGCTTCCCGCTGATCGGCCCTTCGCCAATACCACCATGCCAGTAAAGGCACCAGCACGAGTAGCAGGAAGTTTTCCGGCCAGAGAAAGTTCATATGTCGAATCCAGTCGTATAACATCAGTTCACATTCGCATGAGTGGTACCTTCTAACTGTTCTATAGCATCGCGTACAGCCTGCCAGGCCTGCTGCCTGTCGGTTTCCGTTGGGTTATAACGGGCAAATTTTACAAAATCCGACAATCGAAGCGCCTGCGCCAGTTGTTGAAACGTTGTATCCACCATTCCCAGCGCTTTCATTTGCTGCAAAAGGTCCTCGGAAGTTTGCTGTAGACTCTTTATACCTTTTTGCTCCTCGGCATATTGGCGAAATATGTCTACCAGCCGGGTGAACCACAGTTTACCGTCGAGTGATGCCGATTCTAGTTCCTTCAACGCCTTCATGGCTTCCGCGTAATGATCACGCGGAACCTGAACAACTGGTACTGGCTGCATCTTCTTTCTTCCAAATACCAGATAAAATATCAGTGCAATTACCAGTGCAGAACCGGCGGCGTACCACCACCAGGGCGTTTTTTCCTCTTCTTTTGGTTTTTCGGCAATGATGTCTTTCACGTCATGATAAGGCTGATCAGGATTGTAAGCTGTATAACTTACTTCAATGGGAAGGCTGTCGGACGCGAGACTGTCGCTGAACGGGATGGGAGGGATAGCCCAGCTGCCGGAGTCGAAACTGGTAACAATAACTTCCTGTCGGAGTACAGTGCCCTCACCCGTATTGGTACTATCTATCCTGCCTCTGTTCAATACTTCAAAATGAGCCAGCGTATCTATCCGGAAAAAACGGATGGGCTCATTTTCGGGAATGTCGGCCATCAACGATAAGCGCACCGGCTCTCCTATCAGGATCTGGGTCCGGTCGGCCTTCACCTCTATACGAGTTGTTGTTTGCGCCGACAATAGCCCCCAAAAGGATATGGCAGGTATTAACAGCCAGAACCTTAGCCGTAACTGATTTCGGCGACTATGCACAGCCGTGAAAACCTGATCAATATTATTGTGGGCTGGTAGATATTTCATTATCGGTTTCGGCTCAGGAAAAATCGTTGAAGTACTTTTACATAGTCATCGCCGCTTCGAACATGCAACAGATCGCAACCAGCCTTTCGAAATTGTTCGGTACTATAGGCGGTTACGCGAAAAAACTCTTCCTGGTATTTTTTCCGAACAAACGGATTACTGCTGTCTACCCAACGCCGTTCTCCCGTTTCCAGGTCTTCTACCTGCATCAGGCCGGCATCTGGTAATTGCATATCCATTCGGTCGTATAATTTAATACCAATAATGTCGTGCTTGCGGCCGGTTACCCGCAGGGAATCTTCATATCCGGCATCAATAAAATCGCTTAACAAAAATGAAATGCTGCGCTGCCGGGTTACGTTGTTAAAAAAACGCAGTGCGGGAGCCAGTGAAGTGCCCTTGTGTTTAGGTTCCTTGCTTAGCAGCTCACGCACGATGTACAACGCATGCTGCCGGCCTTTTTTGGGTGGAATATATGCTTCCACCTGGCCGGAATAAAAGACTACACCAACTTTGTCACCATTATTGATCGCAGAAAAAGTGAGTACTGCTCCTATCTCCGTCATCAGATCGCGACGGCTTGCATGGTGGGTGCCAAACTGATTGCTGCGGCTGATATCTACCAGCAGCATCACGGTCAGTTCCCTTTCCTCTTCAAACATCTTGCTGAAAGGATGTCCAAACCTCGCAGACACATTCCAGTCGATGAAGCGGATATCGTCGCCAGCTGCATATTCCCTCACTTCCTTAAACGACATACCTTTACCCTTGAAGGCACTATGGTATTCGCCCGTAAAGAGATCACTGGCCAGCTTACGGCTCTTGATCTCCAGCAGTCGTACACGCGATAATATTTCTTTGGTCGTGAGCATGGCGGCAGTCCAACTGGTTATATAACCTTATGGCACATTTATGGCATTTAAAATTTCGTCTACTACGTTTTCTACGTTTACATTTTCAGCTTCTGCTTCATAAGTCAGGCCAATACGGTGCCGCAGCACATCTTTCGCAATGCTCCGCACATCTTCCGGAATAACAAAACCTCTTTTGTTGAGAAAAGCCTGCGATTTGGCAGCCAGCGCCAGATTGATGCTTGCCCTGGGTGATCCGCCATAGCTGATCAGCGGGCGTAGTTTCGACAACTTATACTCATCTGGATTTCTTGTTGCAAAAACAATATCGAGAATGTATTGCTCAATCTTTTCGTCCATATAAATCTGACGGGTCAGATCGCGTGCATTCAGCACTTCCTGAATCGACACTACCTGTTTCACCGGCCTGGTGACTGCACCCTGCACGTTCTGACGAATGATCATCTGTTCTTCGTGCATTTTCGGATAGCCCACAATTACTTTCATAATAAACCGGTCTACCTGTGCTTCCGGCAGTGGATAAGTACCTTCCTGTTCCAGCGGGTTTTGTGTAGCAAGCACCAAAAATGGTTCATCAAGCTTATAGGTAGAATCGCCAATGGTAACCTGCCGTTCCTGCATGGCCTCGAGCAGGGCAGATTGAACTTTGGCTGGTGCGCGGTTAATTTCATCGGCCAGTATGAAATTGGCAAAAATGGGACCCTTTCGTACTATAAATTCGTTGCGCTGCTGGTTATAGATCATCGTGCCAATTACATCAGCCGGCAGCAGATCGGGCGTAAATTGAATCCGGCTGAACTGCGCGTGTATGGCTTGTGCGAGCGACTTAATCGTTAGCGTTTTCGCCAGGCCGGGCACCCCTTCCAACAGTACGTGACCATTGCTGAGAAGACCAATCAAAAGACGGTCGAGCATGTGACTCTGGCCTACAATTACGTGGCTCACTTCTTCGCGCAGCTTGTCGGTGAACTGACCAGCCTGGCTGATCCGATCGTTTAACTGACGAATGTCGTCGGCGGTTTTTAACATGGGAACTACTTGAATTAAAAAAGTAAAAATTCAAAAGTCAAAGTTCAAAAAGCCAAAAGTAAAACCTGACCCTGACTTTTGAATTTTGACGTATAAAGTAAATTTCATGCCAGATATTTCCCTACAATCGGCACCCTTCTACCCACTCCGAACGCTTTGAAACTGATGCGTATAATGGGGCAAAACTGATTGCGTTTATACTCGTTATTATTGACCATTTTAAGCACCCGCGCCACCAGAGCAGCATCGTATCCTTTTGCAATAATTTCCCTTGGCCCCTGACGCATTTCAATGTACTCGAACAATACTCTGTCAAGCGTATCATAGTCCGGCAGGCTATCAATATCTTTCTGATTTGGTCGCAGCTCGGCCGAAGGCGCTTTTATCAGGATATTTTCCGGAATCAACTCCTGCTGCCGGTTAATATGCCGTGCCAGGGCATACACCTGCATTTTATAAAGGTCGCCCAATACACCCAGCCCCCCAGCCATATCGCCGTAGAGCGTACCATATCCGGTAGCAAGTTCGCTCTTGTTGGATGTATTCAGCAAAATGTAGCCGAATTTGTTGGCAATTGCCATTAATAAATTGCCACGGGTACGACTTTGTATATTTTCCTCGGCGATCCCGAATGGGGCATCGCCGAACACAGGCTTCAGTGTATCCAAAAACGATTCGTAGACCGTTTTTATTGGCAGCAGGTCGTAGGAATTTCCAAGGTTGCGGCACAATTGTTCAGCATCCTTTACCGAATGGTCGCTCGAATATGGTGAAGGCATCAGCACCGCATGGACATTTTCGGCGCCGAGGGCGGCCACTGCAAGGGCCTGGGTCACGGCGCTATCTATTCCACCAGAAGCACCAAGGATCGCTTTCCTGAATCCCATTTTGCCGAAATAATCCCGAATGCCCAGTATCAGCGCCTGATAAATTTCTTCTACATTTTTCGACCCGGTCAGGTAGGCAATAGTGTCTGCGCCGGCGCCAACTTCCATCGCTGAAAAGAATACAGGACGATCCTCGGGATTTCGCCCGGCTGTTGGCTTCAACGACATTTTATTCAGATCAAAAACCTGAAAATCTTCTTCAAAGTATTTCATCTCTGCCACGCGTTCGCCATTGGCATCATAAACAAGGCTGCCACCGTCGAACACTATTTCCGTTTGCGAACCAACCGTATTGCAGTAAAACATCGGCATCCTGTACTTCACGGTATGCGCCCTTACCAGACTATTGCGCACAATATCCTGCGCATAGTTGTAGGGAGAGGCCGACAGGTTAATCATGATGTCGGGAGATTGCTCCATCAGTTTTTCCATCGGCGTGATACGGTACAATGGATTATCGCCCATGTTCCAGATGTCCTCGCATATGGTAATTGCCAGACGATGGCCCCTGAATTCCACCACCTGCCATTGATCGGCCGGCTCAAAATACCGGTACTCATCAAACACATCGTAGTTGGGGAGAAGGGTTTTGTGTACCTCGCCCTGAATTTGCTGATCGTTCAATAAAAAGGCGGCGTTAAACAGATCCTTGCCTTCCGGCCGCGGATTAAACGAGGGACTACCCAGAATCACACCAATGCCTACGGCTTCCTTTCGCACCATGTCCACCGCTTTTTGACACTGCTCCAGAAAATCGTTGAATTCTAAAAAGTCGCGGGGTGGATAGCCGCATACACTCAACTCCGAGAATACGATCAGATCTACCCTTTCATTTCTGGCTTTTCGAACCGCATCAATTATTTTAGCTGTATTGTAATCGAAATTACCGATATGGTAATTTTGTTGCGCCAACGCGATTTTCATAATCCAAATTTACACACAACAAATCAGATAACTGCTCCGTTTACCATGACCATGAAAAATCTACGGTATTTACCCATTCTTGCACTTTTCTTCCTGTTGTCCTGTGGTTCCGAATCCACTGCACCCGATGTGAGCCAGGTGAAAGTGCAGCTCGACCTGAAACGATTTGATCAGGATCTGTTTTCAATAGATACCGTTCAGCTCGACAGCAGCCTGAACCGGCTCGGGCAGAAATACCCGGAATTGCTCAATATCTTTCTCCAAAACATTGTAGGGGTAGCCGACCCGCAGAGCTTTCTTTCTTTTCTACGAAATTATCGTTCAGTGTACGATTCCACGCAGGCCACTTACAGTAGTTTCGAACCACAGCGGGCAGAACTGGAAAAGGCCTATCGGTACGTGAAGTACTATTTTCCCGAATATAGTCTGCCGCATCATATCATTCCCGTGCTGGGCCCGCTCGATACCCGCGAAGACCTGGCCCGGATGAGCAACGGCGATCTGACCCCCAACTTTCTCGGTCCCGATTTTGTTGGAGTCAGCCTTCAGTTTTACCTGGGCGCCAACTACAGCCTTTATCAAACCGAATATTTCATCAACAATGTGGCGCCACTTTTCCGAAGCAGACGATTTTCAAAGGAGTACATCGCCGCAGACATCATGCGGCTGGTGGCCGATGATCTTTATCCCGATAAGAGCTACACACAGTCGCTGGTTGAACAAATGATTGAACGTGGTAAACGCTGGTGGCTGATGGAGCATTTTCTGCCAGGCACTGCTGACACATTGATTACCGGCTACACAGCCGCCCAAACTGCCTGGGCAGAAGCAAACGAAGGTATGATCTGGAGTTTTGTAGCAAAAAACGAGCGCCTCGACTCGAAAGAGCCAGCGGCCATTCAAACCTATATTGGAGAAGCTCCCTTTACGATCGGATTACCACAGGAATACTCTCCCGGCAATATCGGCATCTGGCTGGGCCGCCAGATCGTAAGAAAATTCGCCTCGGAACACACCGAACTCAACTTAGACCAGGTAATGAAAACCCCGGCAGAAAAAATTTTGCAGGAAGCGAAGTATAAACCGAAGTGATAAGCGTTGAATTGTTGAACTGTTTAATTGTTGAATTGTTGAGTTGGCGGTGTAACAATCTGCGTAAATCTGTGCAAATATCTGCGTAAATCTGCGGGAACAGAACTGTTGCTCTAGTCGGCAATATGCCTACGGATTAGGTTTTCTGTTCCCGCAGATTTACGCAGATATTTGCACAGATTTACGCAGATTGTTTAGAACTGGTCGTACAACTAAACAACCCTGCCTGCCGGCAGGCAGGTACACAACTCAACAACTCAACTCTCCTACTGTCCTTGCGCCAAACTATACGCCTTCTTCTCCCCCCACTTGTTGAGCAGTTCAAGTGAACACACTTTGAAGTTGCCGCTCATACTTACATAAAGACCAATCACATCCTGCTGATTTAGCGGACTGCCATCGATGCTTTCGAAGCGAACATTGTATTGGTTAACCAGGTTGGTATAAAGTGATCCGGTTGGCCATACCTGGGTTCCCCGGTTGCTGATATTTACCAGATTAAACTTCACACCAGCATGCCGCTGGCACTGATGAGCAATAGACTCCGGCTGTTCCGAACTTTCAATAAAAAGATCAACGCCTACAATGGATTCCGGTTCCGATTCGGCGCTTTCCATCATCGAGTGTTGTTGTATTTTCAATGGGGCTGGTGTACCAGGACGGTTAGGAATGACCGGTTTGGCACCTACAGCGGGTTGCTTGCCAAAGTTGGCAATGATGGCTTCGGCAAACTGGGTAGTATTCACTGCCGGAATCGACCGGTCGCCAAAGTCGCCGGTACGCACACCACTCTCCAGCGTGTACAACAATGCGTTTTCAATAACGGCGGCATTTTCTGTAAGACCCACATGTCGCAGCATGGCAATACCGCTCAACAAAAGCGCTGTAGGATTGGCAATGTTTTTACCGGCAATGTCGGGGGCAGTACCATGTACAGCCTCAAATATTGAGATATGATCACCAATATTGGCAGAAGGGGCAAAGCCAAGTCCACCTACCAGTCCGGCACAAAGATCGCTTACAATATCACCCTGCAGGTTAGTGAGCACTACCACATCAAACAGATCGGGGCGGGTCACCAGCTTCATGCAAAGATCATCTACAATCACATCGTCGGCTTTCAGATCTGGATATTCTTTTGCCACTTCATAGAAGCACTCGAGAAACAATCCGTCGGTGAGCTTCATGATGTTTGCTTTATGACCACAGGTTATGCGGGTTGCTTTTTTCTGACGGGCCATTTCAAATGCATAGCGAATAACCTGCAAGCTGCCAGGACGCGTTATAAAGCGGCGGCTTAAAGCCACATCATGCGTCAACATATGCTCAATGCCACCATATGTATCCTCAATGTTTTCGCGAACTACGGTTACGTCGATCGGAATCCCGGCCTTGCTAAACACCGTATCCACACCATGAAGGCTCTGGAAGGAACGCTTGTTGGCAAACGTATTCCAGGTTTTGCGAGCGGTTACGTTAATACTCTTCACCCCTTTCCCCTTTGGCGTCTCCATGGGACCTTTAAAAAGCAGCCCAAGCGATTCAATTGTTTGCCTTGCCTCCGGTGTCATACCATTGTTGAACCCTTTGTCGAACACCCATTTTCCCATATCAACCATCTCGTATTCGAGCGGGGTTTTATTGGCTTCAAAAATGCGAAGTACCGCATCCATGATCTCAGGACCGATACCATCTCCTTTGGCTACAGCTATTTTCATATAGAATTTAAAATTAAGGGGTGGGTTGAAGGCGCAAATTTACACTATCGGACACGAAAAACCGGAAGATTTAACATCGTCGGGCATTTTCGCTAATTTTACTGAAACAGGCGGATTATGAATAGCATCATAACGGAGGGGATTCAGGTGAGTGTTGAAACGTTTTATCAACCGGACTACAGTAATCCGATCCAATCGGAGTACATGTTCGCCTACCGTATCACGCTTGAAAATCACAATCCTTTTCCGGTAAAGCTGTTGCGCCGGCATTGGGAAATCTTCGACAGCAACGGCAGCCATCGTGAAGTAGAAGGCGAGGGCGTAGTGGGCGTTCAGCCTGTTATTGAACCGGGCGAATCCTATCAATATGTAAGCGGGTGTAATCTGCGCACCGAAATGGGAAAAATGAAAGGCAGCTACCAGATGGAAAATAGTCACAACCTTCGCACCTTCGATGTGAGCATACCCTCTTTTGAGATGATTGTGCCGATGAAAAATAACTGAGGAAAATGTGCAAGTGTGCAAATGTGGAAATGTGCAAATGACCAATTTAATTGACCATTTGCACATTTCCACATTTGCACATTTTCACATTCGCCGAAGGCGTCACTTAACATTCTTATACCCCGCTTTTTCCAGCCAGCCTTTTAACTTCGTGCGCTGATCGCCCTGGATAATTATTTCTCCGTCTTTAGCCGAGCCGCCGGTTCCGCAAAAGGTTTTCAGTTTCTTTCCCAACTCTTCCAGGTCAGCAGCCGTTCCTACAAAGCCTTCGATCAGTGTTACCGCTTTGCCGGCACGTTGTTTCGTATCTAGCCGGATACGCAGCTTTTGTTGCGCAGGCGGCAGTGTTTGCAATTCCTCCTGCTCTTCCTCTATTCGGAAGTTGGGATCGGTGCTGTATACATAACCGCTGCCATTGGGTTTCTTCTTCATGGTAATCCATTTTATTACAAAAAGTTTACAAAAAATCTTTGTCACCTGTGCCTACGTCTGCGGGAACAAAACTGTTGCTTTAGTCAGCAATATGTGTACAGATTAGGGTTTTCTGTTCCCGCAGATTGCGCAGATTTCAAACGCAGATTTTCGCAGATTTCTTTCACAGCACCGCTTTCAAACTCAGGTCCAGTGATCTTGCCTGATGGATCAATGCTCCTACTGAAACAAAATCTACACCTGTTCTTGCATAGTCGAGAATATTGTCAAGGTTGATGCCTCCACTGGCTTCCGTTTCAAATTCCTGCTGAATCAAATCCAGGGCGGGAGGGATTTGGGCGGGTGTAAAATTGTCGAGCATTATTCGAAATACTTTTCCCCGACCTACCCGGATCACTGTTTTTACATCGTCCAGGCTTCGGGTTTCAATTTCGATTTTCAGGCCGGGCTTTTTTTCCTGTACATATTGCCACGCTTTCTCAATAGCAGGTTCTATTCCGCCGCAAAAATCGATATGATTATCCTTCAGCATAATCATATCAAATAAACCAAATCGGTGGTTCACTCCACCACCTATATGTACCGCCTCTTTCTCGAGCAAACGGAAATTAGGAGTCGTTTTTCTGGTATCCAGCAAACGTGTTCTGTATCCCTGCAATTTGTTGGTGTATTGCCGGGTCAGCGTCGCAATGCCGCTCATACGCTGCATACAGTTTAGCACCAAACGCTCACAGGAAAGAAGTGTCTGTGTGGCACATTCCACTTCAAAAGCTTTTTCTCCCGGTTCCATGGGTTCACCATCATCCTTTAATTTCTGAAAAAGAGCGGATGGATCTTTGTAGGCAAATATTTGCGCTGCCACTTCCACGCCGGCCAGGATACCGCGATCTTTAATTTTTAATACCGCCCTATCACGTGCATTCGACGGGATACAGCACAGAGCTGAATGATCACCATCCCCAATGTCTTCTCGTAATGCTTCGTCTATAAGGTGCTTAAGCGTAACCATAGTACTATGTCGGGCAGCTGGTAACTCCTTCCCGTCCGCAAATGTGACATAAATATCCAAAACAACAAAGCAGGCCCTTTGAAGGGGACCTGCTTTTATTACAAGAATTTTTTGCCGTTGTTATTGTTCGAGCGACTGAAAGCGTATCTCTTTCACTACTTCCTTGTTGCCCTTAGTTCGCATGAACACATGCGCACGAAACTGTCCGGCCTTTGTATTAAGCGTACCAATACAGTAATGTCCGCCAGGAGCGTCGCCCTTATGCTTGAGTTCAAAACCCTTTACACCATTGTTGGCAAAAAAGTCGCGCATAATGACCTGCGCCTGAGCTTTGCTATAGCTATTACTTTTTACCGGCAGCGACAGTTCAACATTCTCATCAAAATACTTCGACAATTCAGAAGCATTTCCTGATCGGAGTGCTCCAATTACGCCGTCAATGCCTGATTGATCGTCTACAAACGATGAATTAAGCACAAATACAGCAAGCAGCAATGTTACAAACCTTGATTTCATAATTACTGATTTCATAGGTGATTGGCTTAACGCCATAGGGTACGGATCAAAATCTATACTAAAATAATAAAAAGCACCAGTTTTATGTCTTTCGGGGATAATTAAGCGAATGATATGTAGTTTTACACCGCGTTGTTACCTGATTATGAGCGAATTTATACCTGCAAATACCTGAATCAGAACCCATACTCAATCGGGACTATCAAATTTGTCAATATGTCATCGAAAAAATCGATTTTGATCATCATGGACGGCTGGGGACTTGGAAAAGTTGCATCGGCCGATGCAATTCAACACGCCAAAACACCGTTCGTTAGTTCTCTTTATAATCAATACCCTTACAGTGAGTTGATTACCTGTGGAGAACAGGTGGGGCTGCCAGAAGGGCAAATGGGGAATTCTGAAGTGGGGCATTTAAACCTCGGTGCAGGCCGAATTGTGTACCAGGAGCTTCAACGAATCAATGTGGCAGTGCGCGAAGGTGAGTTAGCCCGGAATCCTGAATTGCTGCGGGCCCTGAACCATGCTCGCATAGCCAATAAACCGGTTCATCTGATCGGTCTGGTCAGCAACGGTGGTGTTCACTCGCACATCAATCACCTGAAAGCGCTGGTTGACATATGTCAGCAACAACAACTTACCGACGTCAACATCCATGCTTTTACCGACGGTCGCGATTGTGACCCGAAGAGCGGACTCGGCTTTATTACCGAGTTGCAGCTACATTTGAATCAGACGGTGGGTCGTATTGCCACCGTGAGCGGACGCTATTATGCCATGGATCGCGACAAGCGCTGGGAACGGGTAAAGCTGGCTTATGACGCACTGGTAAAAGGTGTGGGAGCCAAAGCCACCGATGCAATAGCCGCGGTAGAACAATCCTATGTTGCGAATATTACCGACGAGTTTATACTGCCAACCGTCATCGTCAACGAAGCACAACAACCACTCGCCACTATCAACGACGGCGACGTAGTCATTTGTTTCAACTTCCGCACTGACCGCTGCCGGGAAATTACTGAAGTGCTGACGCAGTTTGATCTGCCCGATTTTCAGATGCATCAGTTGCAGCTGGACTATACCACCATGACTGTTTACGATCAGAAATACCGGAATGTGCATGTTTTATTCGACAACGATGACCTTCGCAATACAATTGGAGAAGTACTGGAAGCAAACGGCAAGACACAATTGAGGATGGCGGAAACGGAAAAATATCCTCATGTCACCTTTTTCTTTAGTGGTGGTCGTGAAAAGCCGTTCGAAGGAGAAAACCGCATACTGGTTCCTTCCCCCAAAGTGGCTACCTACGACCTGCAACCGGAAATGAGTGCCTTTGAACTGACAGCCGCTCTCCTGCCGCAACTGGAGCAGGCAAAACCCGATTTTGTTTGTATCAATTATGCCAATGCCGACATGGTGGGTCATACCGGTATTTTTAGCGCTGCTATTAAGGCGGTGGAAACAGTAGACCAGTGCGTTGAAAAAGTGGTAACTACTGCGCTTGAGAACGGGTACACCGTTTTCCTGACGGCCGACCACGGTAATTCGGATTACATGATCAACCCCGACGGCTCTCCCAACACTGCCCACACCCTCAATCCCGTTCCACTTTTTGTAATCGACAGGGAGTGGCGGGGAACACTCAAAAACGGAAAGCTCGGCGACCTGGCTCCAACCATTCTAAGCTGGATGGGATTGCCGGTGCCGAAGGAAATGACCGGAAATAGGCTGATGTAAGAATGTGCAAACCTGCCTGCCGTCAGGCAGGTGTGGAAATGTGCAAATGTGAAAATGTGCAAATGTGCAAATGGGGAAATGTGCAGATAAGACTTTTTAGAATCGGATATTTTTGTCATGTTACATTACGATTAATTCCACTAACTTCATTTGCACATTTTCACATTTGCACATTTGCACACCTGCCTGACGGCAGGCAGGTTTGCACACTTGCACATTTTCAATCCACCATTATGCTTAAGAAAATCCTCCTCGTTCTGCTGGCAGCGCTCGTTGTCATTCAGTTTATTCATCCGGCCAAAAATCAAAGCAGCGGCGAACAGCCTAACCGCCTGGCAAGCCGATATGATGTACCTGCGCCCGTTCAGGAAATTCTGGCCAAAGCCTGCAACGACTGCCATACTAATAACACTCGCTATCCCTGGTATGCCAAATTGCAGCCGGTAGACTGGTGGCTGACCGACCATGTAAACGATGGTAAAAAGGAGCTTAATCTCGACGAATACACCCATCGCAGTCTGCGTTACCAGTACCATAAACTGGAGGAAATTGCGGAACAGGTAAAGGAAGGCGAGATGCCGCTTGATTCCTACACCTGGCTGCACAAAGAAGCCAAACTGACTGAAGCTGAGAAAACAACGCTCATAACCTGGGCTGACGGGCTTCGGGCCAGCATGGAAGCGCAATACCCCATGGACAGCCTCGTGCGCAAAAAATAGAGGAAAAACCCCTTATTTCCGACGGAAAATTACTTTTCCGTGCAGCATTCGTAAGCAAAAATTGTCTAAATTACAGGCAACCAAACGGGGATTATGACAGAAGACGCCCTCCTGAAAGGTTGTGTAAACAATGATCCGGCAGCTCAGCGCGAACTGTACAACAAGTATAGCGCGAAGATGCTGGCAGTGTGTTATCGCTATGCGCATAATCGGGAAGATGCCGAAGATATGCTGCAGGAGGGTTTTATTAAGGTCTTTTTACAGATTCACAGTTTTGAAAACCGGGGAGCTTTTGAAGGATGGATACGGCGAATAATCGTTCACACCTGTATCAATATCCTCAAGAAGAATAAAAAGTTCAATGAAAGCGTGGACATTATTCACGCCAGCAGCATACAGGTACGTGAGGAATCGGTATCATCAATTGTGCAGGCCAAACAAGTCGTAGAGTGTATTCGCCTCTTGCCAATCGGATACCGCACTGTGTTGAACCTGTATGCGGTGGAAGGATACAGTCATAGAGAAATTGCAGGCATGCTGGAGATCGAAGAAAGCACCAGCCGCAGTCAATATACCCGGGCCAAAGCAATGTTGGAAGATATTTTGGTACGGAAAAAGATACTGCAAAAACCAAAACAGGACCTGGATTGGCTGGCGGCCGTGAGTCAGCGGTAGTTCGTATCCTAAATAGTAACTGGTTATGGAGAGACGTTTTAGTAACAGTGATTTTGAGCGGTATGTGCAGGACAATGCTGACCAGTACCGAATGTTCCCTTCCGAAAAGGTTTGGAACAACGTACACAATGCATTACACAAACGCCGCCGTTGGTATGGCCTCGGGCTTGCCTTCCTCCTGTTGCTTACCGGAACCGCCGTTACCATGGTGATGCGCAGTTACCCGGTTGTGAAAAAATCCAACAGTATCGCTACAGCTTCAAGTTCTGTTGACGGATTGTTTGCCGATGAGACAATCGCCAACGCCGAACCTACCGATATACGAGATTTGGTTCCATTCGACGAATCGAGCCGTCGCACGGAAAAAGAAATCCGTGAAAAATTGATGCCATTGCCGGCAATATCTGCGGACGACGACACACCTGCAGCCGATCCAACGAACAGTTTGTACCCGGCAGTACTGCTTTCCATGCCGAATGGCCTTACGAATATCTCTGAAGTATTAACAAAAACACCTCAGGTTCAACTTAACTCTTCTGAAATTACCCTGGCTGAGGCCAAACTGGTGCGTATGACGGACTATACACGCCGACAATCAGCCAGCCAGCCGATCTGGGAAGCTCATGAAGCAGAGCCGGAGTATATTATTAGCGAAGAGCGGCCTGCATCGTTGCCAGTTGCAGAAGCTAAGACCTCCACTCCAGCGGCCTCGCTATACAACCCAGCTCCCTACACGATCGAAAGCGTGACGAATAGCTATAAACCGGGACCCCGGCAGGTTAGCTGGCAGTTGTTCTTTACACCAACCATCAGTTATCGGGCCTTGAGCGTAAATAAGAATTTTGCTGGTTCGCCAGGCGGGCCACTTCCCTTCCCTTACGCCAGTATCGAAGACGTGAACAACGCTGTGACACATAAGCCCGATCTTGGTTTCCAGCTCGGTCTGATGGCGCGTTATCCTGTATCGAAGCGTGTTAATCTGCGGGCAGGATTGCAGCTCAACGTAAACAAATACGATATCAAAGCCTTTGCTTACCCTGGTGAAGTGGCAGTGATTAACCTGGATGACCCGAACAGTACCACTGTTGCAACCTGGACACGTTACCGGAGTCAGAACGGGTATCAGTCAAACTGGTTAAAGAATTATTATGTCTCCATCTCCGTACCGCTGGGCGCCGAACTGATGCTTTTCGGAAATAAAAACACTCAGTTTGGTATAGCCGGTACCATACAACCCACTTATGTGGTGCGCGACCAGGCTTACCTGATTTCGACCGATTATAAAAACTATGCCCAGGTACCCTGGCTGATTCGCCGGCTCAATATGAGCACCGGCTTCGAGATGTTTGTCAACTACGGTAAAGGCAAAACTCGCTGGCAGGTTGGCCCCCAGGTGCGTTATCAATGGCTGTCGAGCTTCCAGAACAAATACCCTGTTAAAGAAAATCTCTTTGACTTCGGCCTGAAAATCGGTCTTACACTTAACCCCTGATGATACAGACGAAATGGCAAAAAGCCCTCCGAATGTGGAGGGCTTTTTGCAATCCTACAATCCACGCAAACGACGGTATTTGACCTAACTTTGCAGGAGTTAAATGGTTATGAACTACAAACACGCAACTCTGTACGCGCTGGTGCTGGCAACCTGCCTATTTTCTGTAGCCGCCTGTAAGTCGAAAGCCGGATCGGAAAAGGAACTCTGGCCCGTACTTCCCTATCTCTACAGCCAGGCAGCTGCGGTAGACAGCACATTGGCTCCTATCCGTAAGTTGATCTACCATGACAATGGACAGGTCGACACACAGTTTGTTCATCGGAACGACTTCAGGAAAGTGGCAGCCGACTTTCTTGAATTACCCGATATCAGCAATAAGAAATACCGTGGCGATTATAACGAGTCGGAGGTGCTGGACGAAACTATCAACCGCCTGATCGTCCGCCAGACTCCAATTGATCCCGAGGACGCTCTTATTCAAAGCCAGGAAGTGTTGATCAAGCCCGCGCTGGAAGGCGATAAGGTCACTACCGTAATGATACATACTCTTCGGAACGAAAAAGACAGCACGATCCAGAAGAGGATGATCTGGCAGATTGACAAAAGTTTTCAGGTGACAACGATTGTTCAAAAAGGCAAAGGCAACGAAACAATTGCCACCTATAAAGTAGAATGGGGAGTTGAGGAATGACTCGTGAAGAATTTCACCATATGGCGCCCGGCATACCACAGCAGCCCGGCATTTACAAATATTATAGCTCTGAAAACGAGTTGATCTATGTTGGCAAAGCCAAAAACATTCGCAAACGGGTCAGCTCTTATTTCAACAAAACGCAAAGCAGCTACAAAACCCATGAACTCGTGCGGCGAATCAATCGCATAGAGTTCACCATTACCAATTCGGAACAGGATGCCTTTTTGCTTGAAAATTCGCTGATCAAAGAGTTTCAGCCCAAGTACAATATTGAGCTCAAGGACGATAAGACCTACCCCCACATTGTAATCCGCAATGAGCATTTTCCCAGAGTGTTTCTGACCCGACGAAAAATTCCGGATGGCTCCGAATACCTGGGACCCTATACTTCCGTTGGCAAAGTGCGGGAACTGATCGAATTCATTCGGCAAACCATACCGTTGCGCAATTGCAATCTGGCCCTTACGCCCCGCAATATTGAAGCAGGCAAATTCAAAGTTTGCCTCGAATATCATTTGGGCAACTGCAAAGGACCCTGCGAAGGGTTGCAAAGTGAACAGGAATACCGCGACAGTCTTGTCCAGGTACGAAATCTTCTGAAAGGTAATCTCACTCCGGTAATCCGCCATTTTCGGGAAGAAATGAAAGCTTTAGCCGGCGATCTGGCATTCGAGAAAGCCGAGCTGGTGCGCAAGAAGATCGACTTTTTGGAAAACTACCAGTCGCGTTCATTGGTGGTCAATGCCCGCACAGGCGATCTTGATGTATTTTCATTTCTTCAGGAGGCGGACCGTGCGTTTGTTAATTTTCTTCAGGTACGCGGCGGTGCCATTGTGCAAACACATACCAGCCCGGTTGAGTCGCAGCTGGATGAAACACCGGAAGAAATTCTTGCTTTCGCCGTTGCACGTTTACGCTCCATGTTCAACAGCGATTCACCGGAAATAGTGGTTCCCTTTCCTATCGAATTTCCGGTAGATACCGTACAATTGACGGTGCCGAAGGCAGGTGACAAAAAGAAACTGCTGGAGCTGTCAGAAAAAAATGCCGCACATTTCCTCGCGGAGGTAAAACATCGGGCGCGTTTGAAACTGGGTCAGGGTGCCGACAAAGAACAGGTGCTGGCGCAATTACAGGCCGACCTGCATTTGCCTGTCATGCCAGTGCATATCGAATGTTTTGATAACTCCAACTTTCATGGGAGCTATCCGGTTTCGGCCATGGTATGCTTTAAAAATGCTGTACCCAGCAAGTCAGATTACCGGCATTTCAATGTGCGTTCTGTAACGGGAATAAATGACTTTGCCAGCATGAAAGAAGCGGTATTTCGCCGCTACAAGCGCCTGAAGGAAGAAGGCAGTCCACTTCCCCAATTAATCATCATCGATGGCGGTAAGGGTCAGTTGGGAGCGGCGGTGGAAGCGTTTCGGGAGCTGGATCTTGTTGGCAAAAGCACACTGGTGGGGCTGGCCAAGAATGTGGAAGAATTGTTTTTTGCTGGTGATCAGGAGTCGCTGCGCCTGCCATACGATAGTCCCAGTTTGCTGCTCATTCGTCGCATACGCGATGAGGTGCATCGATTTGGCATCACGTTTCACCGGCAAAAGAGGAGCAAGGGCACCTTTCGCAACGAACTGGAAGAAATACCCGGTATTGGGAAAGACACGGCAAATGAGCTGCTGAAGGCCTTTAAATCGGTCAGAAAATTGCGGGAAGCAGCGTTGGATGAGGTTGCCCGCCTGGTGGGTATTTCCAAAGCAAAAAAAGTGCAGGCCTGGCTGGAAAGAAGTGCGGGAAATGAAAAGTAAGGGCAAAAAAAATGGGGCCAGGATAGAAATCCAGCCCCGTTTTTAAAATCCAATATCCTATGAAAAACCGAGACGAAAATACAACATTTCCTGCATTTTCCTAGTATTGTTAAAGGAATTTTGCGCTTTTTTTTAAATAATTCTTTTTGAAGAATTTACAAAAGAAAAAGCCCCGCCGAAGCGGGGCCCTTTTCTGGAGTATTGAAAAGCTGTGTTGACAATTAATAAGACCAGAGATCCTGTTCGAAATTGAAGATTTTCTCTTTTACATTTTCTCCTTCGAGCAGTGCAAGGATTGGGTCCTTGATGTACTGGCGTATGGTGCGGTTAGCCGCGTTTTCAATGGTCGACTTAGTGATATAGCTGCTGAACATCCGGCTTTCAAACAGCTCTTCCCATGTCATTCGGCTCTGACCCATGTTTTTGGGGTTATACACCTCATACTTGGTCAGAATCGGGCGCAGGTCGGGATAATATACCCAGAACATGGGCGTAGAACCCGGTCTTTCGCGACCATCGGGGAAGAATTGTGATTTCAGCGGCGCGATGCCCAGGATGCGGCAATACATGCGGCTTGATTCGCGGTCGAATACCCACTCTTCTTTGATACGAATTTTGGTTACTGTATTAGGATCAAAGCTGCTGCGGGTAACTACATAACGAATTACCTTGGTGGGATCGTTCGGATCCACCTGTGGAACCGTATCTGCGGAACCCTGTGTCATTTCTGTAATCGACTCAGCAGTACGCGGAGTGGTAAAGCGCTCATCTTCGAAGGCGGTTACCTGGCCGGTATTCACAGCACGAAGCAGAATGTTCACAAAGATCTCGCTGCCATTATCACCTTCCGCTGCATAGCGGAAAGGCTGGTTCATTTTTTCGCGGAGGTCCAGCTCACGCCACACTTTTTCAGCGTAGAGGGCGTCATCTGCACGCAGGTGCTCGTAAGGGAGCGGTGTGCGGGCGTTCACGCTGCTTTTGTCGAATGCGTTGTCGTTGCGCAATGACTTGCGAACAACTGTATCCGCTACAGCGCTGGAATCAACCACGATGGGAATATTACCGTAGGGGTTATATCCCGAAACCGGGGCATTGTTATTGGTTTGCTGCTGGGCAGGAGGCTCGGTGTTAGGATCGGGCGTAGTAGTCCGCCGGCGACCGGTACGCTGTGCTTCCGCATCAGCAAACAACAACACTCCAAAACTCACCAACATACAGGATTTTACAACAAGGCTTTTCATCTCGAATCAATTTATTTGATATAATAAACCAGCGAAGGCAATTTCTGCACCCGGTTGTCCGGACCCTTCGCACGCAGGTTATCAATTGTTACCAGGCCACCTGCTTTCAGGTTGCGCACAATGTTTTGTGCACGTGGCGACCACAGGTTACCAGTTACGTTTTCTTCCAGGATATCGCCGGTTGCTGCGTCGTCGGCAGTGATGGTAAAGCTCACTACTTCATACTTCAGGTTAAGCGGAAAATCCTTAATGTAAGCACCCACACCCGATTGTGCTTTGAAGGCGCCGGCAGGCACGTTTTCGCCGGAAGCATAACCGCCCACGGTTCCAACAGGCTGAGGAATAGTGCGTACACGGAACTGCGACACACCAGCAACTTTGCCGTCAACAGCCACAGTGATCTTTACATCATCCGAAACCGTGTTTACTCTGGCAATATACTTGCCAGAACCGGTTTTGATCAACTGACCACCGCCACCAGTGATGGTTGCAGTTACCCGATCATCGCCACCACCGCTGGCAGCAATAGACACTTTGTTGTCGTATCCGATATAAAGAACGTTCATTTCGTCGAGTGCAATTGAAGCGTTGGCCTGACCAACTTTGTACTTCACAGTACGCTCTACAATTTCGTCTTTGCCAGTGAACTGGTTGAAATAAGAGATACGAACAGGTACAGAGTGTTCACCCAGACCGCCGCCTGCAATCTTCATTTCAGCAAAGCCTTCCGGACCAATGGGTACGGTAGAGTTACCGATCTGAATAGTAGGCTTCGCATCTTTACTGAACGCACCGATACCCGCATTGATCGTAATTTCTTCACCCGGCATCAGGTAGTTGGAGTTTTGTCCAACAATGGCGGCATAAGAGTCAAATACGATCTTCACCTCACCCACTTTGTTGTGGCAGAACGAAACGATCTTGTTCTCGGTCGTTTTAACGTCGTTCTGAAATTTCGACAAAATGGTCAGCGCGGCAACAGTGGGAACCATGCGGAAATAAGCCGCTTCCCAGGTGTTATTGCCTTTGCTGGTGGTTGGGGGTTTGCTCAGGTCAATTGGCAAAGAATTTTCAAACTCTTTTTTGATCGAAGGATCAATAGCCAGCACCTTGCTTTTATAATCTGTCAGCAGGCCGAGGAGTTTTTTACCCTCGCCTTTTTCCACCATCAGGTGGGTTGCTACATCCAGATTATCTTCTTTGAACTTTTTGTTAGGATCATTGATGTCGCCGTCGGCAGCTTTCAAAATTTGTGCTTTCAGCGATTGAATATAATCATAAAGCGACTTCGATTCGTTGACGACGGCCTGAGCGCGGGGCAGCCATTCGTTGGCGCGCACCATGGTTTCAGGCTCTTTCGTCTTCTCATTGAGCGACTTCATGATCTGGTCTGTAGACGCATTTACCGTTTGGTTAGTGGTCTCCAGGCTTCGGTTAACCGTTTTAAAGGCATTGAGGATCTCAGCTGCTACGTTCAACGCCAGGAGCGCTGTCAGTACCAGGTACATCATATTGATCATCTTCTGCCGGGGCTCACGAGGTAAAGCCATGACGATTGTGGTTTTTGTTTAATTGAGAAATGGTGACACTTCAAAATTCACGGGATACGGGATTGGATTAATATTGGAACCCTTTATTCCGTTAGTTATTAGTTGCGACCCTGCATAGCGCTGAGCATATTGCCGTACACATTGTTCAGGCGGCCCAGGTTATTTGCCAGGAGTGCAATTTGATCTTTTGCTTTTTGAGCATCATCTACGCTGCCCTGCATTGCCTCAGAAGCTTTGGTCAGGTTGCTGTAGAAAGTGTTCATAGCTTTCAGGTGATTGTTGGTATCCTGCAGTTCCAGCTCATAGATTGTGTTCAGTGAGCTCAGGTTTTTGGTCAGTACCTGTACCTGCTCGTGGAATTGCTTGGTACCATCAGCAGCCTGATTAAAATGTTGAATGCTGCTGGCAGCGCCCAGGTAGGCATCTTTCATGGTGCCCAGTGCGTTGGCAGCTTCTTTCGTTTTTGCAGTATAGTCGCCGGTAGCCGCCACTACATCTGTGATGTCGGCCATCTTGTCTACTGTGCCACCGAATTTCTTAAATCCTTCGCTGAGGCGACCCAGATTAGCGGGCGTAATGTCAGCGTCGCGCAGCATATCTTCCAGTTTACCCAAAGCAGGATTACCGTTGTTGCCACCACCCAGCGAAAGCGGAGTAGGCTTGAAGTCAGGATCCAGATCAGGGTGAACAGTGATACCGGGGAAATAGCGCTCCCAATGGGGTTCTTCGGGAGGAGGAACCAGGAAGGCCATTACGAGGAACACCACGGCTTCTGCAATCAGACCCACCATGATGGCGATATCAGCGCCAGGCCAGTGGAGAATTTTCATCATAGCCGCGAAGATTACGACGGCGGCAAAAAAGCTGAAGAGGAAGTTCAGCACGATTTGACCTTTGTGGGATTTAAAGAAATTCATAAAGGGTTCGTTTTTGATAGTTTATTAAATTTTAACTAAAACGGTTGGATGTATACAAAAATTGTTGTGTACAGGGGGAAAAAAAGAGGTCGCTTAGCGACCCCTTTTTCTATGGGAATGAGTTGATTAGCGGCGGCGGCCTTTTTGAGGTGCTGCTGGCAGGTCAATTACGCTGCGGAAGCCAATATAAGATTTGGCAGAATCCTGGTACTCATAAGTGCTGGTACCGGTTTGCAGATAGTAACCTACATCTTTCCAGCTACCACCACGGATGATCTTACGCTTCATCAGCGGCGGATCGTCGTCTTTGGCATTCCAACGAACATCAGGGTTCATATCGTGCTGGAAGTTGTTGCGACCTTCATAATATATGGAAGAAGTCCATTCAGCCACGTTACCCGACATACAATACAGACCAAAATCGTTCGGCCAGTAGGCATCGGCACGTACTGTGTAGAAACCACCATCTTCAGGATAATTACCACGACCGGGCTTGAAGTTGGCCATCAAACAACCTTTCTTGTTCCGGAGGTAAGGACCGCCCCAGGGGAACATGGATTGTGAACGACCACCCCGAGCGGCATATTCCCACTGAGCTTCTGTAGGCAGGCGGAAATCCGATTCCTGTGCACGCTTTTTACCGTCGAGCCAGGAGTTCAGGTAATGTGTACGCCATTCGCAGAATGCAGTAGCCTGTTTCCAGTTCACGCCTACTACCGGATAATTTCCGAATGCGGGGTGAGAGAAATAGCGCTTGGTCATGGGCTCGTTGTAAGAATACGTGAAGTCACGAATCCACACCAGTGTATCGGGATAAATGGGAACGTCTTTCTTTTCGATGAACTTAGAACGAGGTTTGCCCTGATTTTCTCGTTTAGCAGCTTCTTTCAGATCGAACACTTCGGAATGGTAGATCAGCTTAGAGGCGTCGATCTCTTTTCTTCCAAAAACACGATCTTCCGGAGCCAGCATAAGGGGCGAACCAGCCAGCGTCTCGACGATCTTGGGATCATCCCATTTTACCGTCTTCATCTTGGCCCAATCGATCTTCTCGATGCCATCGGCATCGGGTTTCACGTAGCCAAGCTGGCGTGCCACCACTGAGTCGCGCACCCAGTATACAAACTGACGGTACTCGTTGTTGGTGATCTCGGTGTTATCCATCCAGAACCCGCTGATAGATACGGATCGGTTACGCGCGCTAAACGCATAGGCCGGATCCTCATCACTGGGTCCCATATGGAAAGTACCTTGCGGAATGTACACCATTCCGGGAGGTTTTGGCAACTGGTAGCGACTGCCAGGAGCAACGCCCCAAACCTGGCCATCATTGGGCAGGCTGCTGCCTTTGTTCTTCTTTCCGAGGAGACCGCAGCTCGACAGAAGGAGCATGCTGGTTACCGCGAGAAGCGCATAGATTGGGTTTTTCATTTTCATACACTTAGAGGGTATTGGGCAAATATAATATTTTGGTGTCTTCGTAAACACAAGGATACAATTTAATTTTATATAGCCAAAGCGGGTTTTACGACGTAAATATTCTAACGTATACGGACCTTGTTTTATTGTTTTAACGGAAAATTATTTATTCCCCCTTACCCTGTTAATCAGCGATATAGCTGCATTTGTGGAAGTTACAGGTTGTTGGCAGGCATAATCTCTGCACACATAAATCTGAACCGGATCGCCGGCTTCCTTTCCGGCCAGTAACGGAATCGAAGAATCCGACTCGGGCGTTGCCACCCACAGACAGTGCGGCAAAAATATCTTTTGCATTTCAGCCAGTGAGGCAGCCCAATCCTTACCAACAATCGCCACCTCGGCAGTTCCTGCAGTTATTTCCAACAACAGTGCATTCCAGCAGCCAAATGAAGTTGGGTAGCGCAGCACCGCCTGGCCCAATGCGAGCAGCATCGATCTGGCACGCTGCTGCCAGGCGGGCTGGTCGACCAGGATGGAAAGCCGATACAGGTTGGCTGCCATTACCGCATTGCCCGACGGAGTGGCGCCATCATACACTTCTTTTTTCCGCACCAGTATGTCGGACTGTCCCGCGGGAGTAAAATAGAAATATCGCTGCTCCTCGTCGCTGAACCGCTCCAGCACCAGCCGGGTCAATTCAGTTGCCAATTCCACATAACGCCATTTCCCGCTTACTTGTTGCAAATTCAACAAAGCCTGTATCAGCCAGGCATAGTCGTCGAGGAAGGCCGGTATCCGCGCCTGACCCGCTTTCCAGGTGTGATGGAAACTGTTGTCACCGCTGACTTTAAATGCCCTGAGAAGGAATTCCATATTGCCTTCCGCCAGCCTGAGCCAGCTCGTTTCGCCAGTGGCAGCATATGCTTTGCTGAGGCCTGTATTGAATAGTGCATTCCAGCCAAGTATCACTTTGTCGTCGAGCTGGGGCCGCGGGCGCCGACCTCTTGCCTCCAGTAATTTCTTTCTGCCTTCATCCAGTTTGGCCTGCAACATTTCAACTGACTGCCCGTTTGAAGACGCCAGCTCCTCAGGGCCGTTTAAGATTCGCAAGATGTTACTGCCCTCCCAGTTTCCGGAATCGGACACGTCAAAGAATTCGCAAAACAAGGGTGCGTCGTTGCCCAGCACTTCGTCCACCTCTGCCTTGCTCCATACGTAAAACCTGCCCTCCTCCCCTTCACTGTCTGCATCAAGCGCCGAATAAAACCCGCCCTCGGGATGCATCATCTCACGCTTTACGAAGCCGATAATCTCTTCCATCACCTGCCTGTATCTTGGCCGGGCAGTGATCTGATATGCCTCGCTTAATGTCGCCAGCAACAACGCATTGTCGTAGAGCATTTTTTCGAAATGTGGCGCCAGCCATTCACGATCGGTGCTGTATCGGGCGAGCCCGCCACCCAATTGATCATATATTCCGCCATTGATCATGCAGTCGATGCTCAACAGCGCCTGCTGCATGGCAGCATCATTCTGTTCAGTGGCACTTTCCTGATTGTCCAGGACATATGCAGCACGCATGAGGTATTGAATAGTGAAGGTCTGCGGAAATTTAGGTGCCTGACTAAATCCTCCCCACTGCGTATCGGCCAGCTTCAGGATATTAGTTACAGCATCAGAGGCTCCGGCGAGGGAAAACAAGGATTCTTCCTTATTGTCGTTTCTAATTCCGAAAGAGTTTGCCTGCTGAAGGTGCTGGGTCAATTGTGCCGCCTGTTGGGCAATCTGTTCCCTCTTTTCTTTAAAAGAACGGGCTATGGCTTCCAGTACCTGTGGCCAGGAAGGCCGATTGTGAACAGGCCTGGGCGGAAAATAAGTTCCACCATAAAATGGCTGCAGATCAGGAGTTAGAAAAATGTTCAAAGGCCAGCCGCCGCTCCCGGTCATGGCTTGTAGCGCATCCATATACACATGGTCTAAATCAGGTCGTTCTTCACGGTCAATCTTGATGTTGACAAAATGCCTGTTCATCAAAGCGGCAGTTTCAGGATTTTCAAAACTCTCCCGCTCCATTACATGGCACCAGTGGCAGGCAGCATACCCAATGCTGAGCAGTATGGGCTTATCCTCCTGGCGAGCAAGGCCCAGCGCTTCTTCGCCCCAGGGATACCAGTCTACCGGATTATGTGCATGCTGCAGAAGGTAGGGGCTGGTTTCGTATTGAAGACGGTTCATGATATCTGTATTTGAATTGGGCCTAATGCAATTTGGGAATTCAGCAATTGGTGAATTTGTTCGAAAACACAAATTCACAAATTACCGAATTCCCAAATCGAATAAATTACAACAGGTTTATTTCTTGTCGACGCTCGCTGATAAAAATCTATCCAGCGCAGCAAACATACTTGGAGCCTGAGGCTGTGGAGCCAGGATTTCGAGTTTTAACCCAAACTCCTCTGCTGCCTTAAATGTGTTACTTCCGAACGCACCAATAACGGTGCCGTTTTGTTTGAACTTGGGGAGATTATCAAAAAGACTTCTGATGCCGCTGGGGGTGAAAAAACAAATGACATCAAATTCATTGGCCGTCAGCAATTCTTTTACATCGTTGCTCTGGGTACGATACATGAATGCCAGGGCAAACTCGCAAGAGTTTGCTTTAAGCCAGTTCACGATATCATTGTCCTGCTGGTTTTCTGAACAAACGTAAAGAAACCGCTCGTTGCTTTTGTGTTTTGCAATTACATCGAACAGGCTTTTGTTGGTGCCATCGGCGCCGTAAAACACTTTACGTTTGCGGTACAGAATAAATTTCTGAAGGTAAAGAGCCACTGCTTCGGTGATGCAGAAATATTTGGTATCCTGAGAAACGCTGACTTTCATTTCTTCGCAGGTGCGAAAAAAATGATCGATTGCATTTCGGCTGGTGAAGATTACGCCGGTAAAAGTGCCGATATCAATTTTTTGCTTCCTGAAGTCGCGGGCAGGAATTCCTTCCAACCGTATAAACGATTGAAATTCCAGTTCCACATTATAACGTCTTTCGAGTTCAAAGTAGGGCGACTTTTCGCTCTCCGGACGAGGTTGGGTAATCAGGATTTTTTTGATGGCCTTGACCTTTTTATCGGTCTTCTTTTCCCCGTTTTTTACCATAGTAGCTCGGCTAAATTGGGTGCAAAGTTAAGCAATTCTCCTTAAAAGCGGAATATTAAGAGTCTGTAAATCAGCAGCAGCGGTGCCGCTTCGAATGCAGCTACGTAGAGCAGAAAGTGAAAAAGATTGAATCTGACTTCATTACGAGCAGCTGCCATGCCCAAATAAAGCCGATAGAGATACAGTCCGGCAATACCGGCCCACGACAGGATCAACGCAATAGAATAGAGGGGCTCCGATGCAAATGCCTGCAGTACTACGAAGGGCAGCAGAAATACGCCCAGCACCTTGTTTATGATGAACACCACAAATATATAGGAATCGGCTGCCTGTCTCACATTGAAAAGCCAGCCCACCAATTTGAGCGTCAGGAATTTAACAAAGTAAACAGCAGCAAGGGCAAGTGCTACATACAAGTAGAGAAGCCAAAAATTATTGACGGGCCGATAGTGAAAATAATCGTAGAGCAGAAAACTCACATACAAGCCGGCAGAAGCAACGAAGAAAAAATTGAACATCAGAGAAGGCAGCGGCGTCTGCATCAGTTGGTCGCGGATCTGGCGCTGCTTAAGTGTGGTCCGGAAGAAGACACGAAACAGATCAGAGAAATACTTGGCAAATGCATTTCGTAGCATCGCAAAAAGCAGCAACAGTGCTATAACTACATAGAAAAGTAATTCTTTACCCTTGAATTTTTTCTCGCTGCTATCGCGACGCTCCGCCTGTTGCAAAAATGCAAAATAGGGATGCCGCGCCCATATCTGTGGTTGCAATGATTGCGACATATCAAGTGGCTCAAGGGAAACAGCGAGTGCCGGCCGTTCGCAATTGGCTGCGTTGGTTTCGATATAACCCGCCAGGCTGTCAATTTCCTGCCGTGCGGTATCAACTGTCGGTTGAAAAGCTGTATCTGGCGGCTCCTGTGCAAGTGTATACAGGCCGCTTACGATAAACAGTAGTATGGCGAATATGCGATGGATCGATCAGCGTTTTAGTGAGGAAATGGATAGGTTTTCGAAGTTCAAGTGCCAATCCGGCCGCAAGGTTCCATGTTTTTTGTGAGATAACAAAGTAAATAGTTCTTAACAGCCATCAAAAATAATTGACGAAACCAAAATGTATTTTCGACTGGCGCAAATTAAATTCTGAATCACTCCGCTTACCCACTGCCCAGGCAAGATTAAATATGCCCACCTTGGTTTCGAACGCGAGGCCTAGCCCGGTACTGAAATAGGTATAGCTCACATGGGTGTCCACGCTCCGGTTTGCACCCCATCCCCCATCGGTAAATGCGTAAAAGAAAGAGTTTTGGCCAACCAGGTACCTGAACTCAGCAGTAGCTACGAGGTATTGAGAGAGATACTGGCTTTCTTCATCGAACCCGCGCAATAATCGATAACCGCCAATCTGAAAAAGCTCATTCCGAAAAATATTGCCACTCTGTAGCAAACCACCGGTCAGGCTGGTTTTGAGGGTAGACCTTCCCCTGCTACTCAATGGGAAATAATGGGCGGCATAAGTTTCGGCCCTGAACTGAAAGGTTTTCATTTTCAGTGTATCGTAGAGCGTGCCAAAATCGAAGCCAGGATTGGAGGGGTCTTTTAATTCGAGAATCTGGCTGTTACGTTTTAGTTTCTTGGTACCAATAGTGGTAGTGATACGCCATTCATTTCCCCTTGTAGGATTGAGTCGGTAGTTGGTCGAATTAAAGTCGTAGGACAAACCGATATTGGTGGTAGACATATCGGCCTCGGCAGGCAACTTATACTGCTGAAGCACCTGGTTGAGGTTGATGCCGTTTACGATACCAGTGAATTTTTGCAGGAACAGCTTTCCGGTTTGTCGGGTGTCGAGCACGTACTGTGCACCAATGCGAAAATTAACGTTCAGGAAAGTGCTGTCCTTTTTGAACATGTCAAAAGCAAAATCAAGCCCGAGCTGTGTTCGAAAAAGGTAAGGGTGTTGGTATTGAATATTTAAACGCGGCGATTTTACCTGCAACTGCTGCCAGTTAAGCCCGATGGTTTCGCCCATACCTAACGCATTCTTGAGATGGAGGTTGGCCTCGCCGGTAACCAGGAGCTTGTTCGACTCCAACTGTTGGTTATTGGGTAAAAATCCAACGATAACGTTTACCTGGCTGCTTTTTTTCTGTCGAAGAAATAACTCGACCACGGATCCGCTGTTGAGCCACACAAGCCGGGGTGGGCGTTCTTCTTCCACATAAGTGAGTTCGCGCAACAGGCGGGTAATTCTCAATAATTTTTCACGGCTGAAGCTGCTACCATTTCTGATATCGAGGTAGCGTTGCAGGTATTCGTTGCTTAGTTTGGCGTTGCCAAATACCCGAATACTATCGAAGGTATAAGCAGGACCTTTATCCATTTTCCAAACCGCCGAAACCTTTCCTTCGTTGAACTGGATGCTGTCGATCCAGATTCTGGCAAAGGGGTGTCCATTGTTTTCAAGCCAGTTCAGAAACCGATCCTGCCATTCGTTAACCTGTTCTGCATCCATGGGCTTGTTGGCGAGCAACTGATCACGCCAGCCAACAGCAATGAGCAGGTCGGGCTCCATTTGCCGAGTATCTATTTTTGACCAGTTATATTGCTGACCCAGGTATAGCTGAACCCGGGCCGAGAGGGAATCAACCCATACACTATCCAGCGAAGCGGTTACATAACCCCTGCTTCGCAATTCCATGGGCAATTCATTGAGGTATCGAAGACACAGGTCGCGCGAGTCAAAACTGCGTGTAATGTTCACCCGGCCCGCCAGAGTGGCTGAATCAACATCGACCGGTCGAATGTAGAGCGGATAAGCCGTTTGACCCATTGCACCGAAAGGCAAATAGGCCAGTCCCAAAAGCAGTAGTATTTTTGCAGTTCGGTTCAAACAGTTCTCAACTTTGTAATTCCCAAATTATCCAAATAAAGAATATATCAATCGGCACTTTGTCTGGCATTTACATTCATATACCCTTTTGCAAACAGGCCTGTCATTACTGTAACTTTCATTTTTCGACCAGTCTGCGATACAAGAACGAATTTGTGTCGGCTTTATTGAAAGAAATTGAGCTGACCGACAATAATTTAGGTCCCGCTAATACGGTCTATTTTGGCGGAGGCACCCCCAGCCTTCTCACAATTCCTGAACTGGAGCAGGTTCTTGACGCAGTTCGACAGCGTTTTGGCTGGCATGCTAACGCTGAAATTACACTGGAAGCCAATCCCGACGATTTCAATTCTGCCCAGCTGGACAGTTGGAAAGATTTGGGAATTAACCGGCTGAGTATAGGAGTACAAAGCTTTTTTGAAGAAGACCTGCGCTGGATGAACAGGGCCCATAATGCCGAACAGGCTATTGAATCGCTACAACTGGCAGTAGCCACCATTCCCAATATAACGCTCGATCTGATTTATGGAAGTCCGGGCCTGAGCGATGAAAAATGGAAACACAATCTGGATCAGGCGCTGAACCTGGGCGTGAAGCATTTGTCGTGTTACGCATTGACGGTGGAACCTCTAACGCCGCTGGCGAAAATGATTCGAACCCAACAAAGCCCCAACGTAGATGATGGCCAGCAGGCACGGCAGTTTCTTTTTTTGATCCAATACCTGGCTGAAAAAGGTTTTGAACAATACGAAATCTCCAATTTCTGTTTGCCTGGCCATCGCAGTCGCCACAATAGTGCCTACTGGCAGGGTAAGCCCTATATCGGTCTGGGGCCGGGAGCACATAGCTTCGACGGCAACAGTCGATGGTGGAATATTGCCAACAATCAGCGTTATATCCGATCTATCAACGAAGGGCAAATTCCACGCGAAAAAGAAACGCTCACTCCGGTCCAGCGCTGGAATGAATACATTATGATACGGCTGAGAACGGCCGAAGGGATTGATTTGGTCAATCTGCCTGATTTGCCCGACGACCCCGGGCTTTCGCAGCGTGTTGACCGCTTCAAAAAAAACATTCAGGCATTTATTCAAAAGGGATGGGTTGCTGAAAACAACATGGTATACTCACTTACGGATGAAGGCAAATTGTATGCGGATGGGATTGCGGGGGAGATGTTTGAGAGGTGAGAGGTGAAAGGTGAGAGGGGGAGCGTTGAACTTTCCTCTTTCACGTTTCACCTTTCACCTCTCACCTCTCACCTTTCACGTTTAATCTGCGGAAACAGAAAGGTCGTTCCTGTCAGTAGATTGCCTTCAGGCGCAAAAGTTCTGTTCCCGCAGATTTGCGCAGATTTTTACACAGATTTACGCAGATACATAGAGTTCAAATTTCACGCCTCTGGCCTCCCGCGCTCCGACTCCCCTCTCCCCTCTCACCTTTCACCTCTCACGTTTCACGTTTCACGCTTCCCTCTCACCTTTCACCTCTCACCTTTCACCTTTCACGTTTAATCTGCGGAAACAGCAAGGTCGTTCCTGTCAGTAGATTGCCTTCAGGCGCAACAGTTCTGTTCCCGCAGATTCGCGCAGATTTTTACACAGATTTACGCAGATACATAGAGTTCAAATTTCATGCCTCCCCTCTCACCTTTCACCTCTCACGTCTCACGTTTCACGTTTCACGCCTCACCTTTCACCTCTCACCTCTCACCTTTCACGTTTAATCTGCGGGAACAGAAAAATCGTTCCTGCTAGAAGATTGCCTTCAGGCGCAACAGTTCTGTTCCCGCAAATTTGCGCAGATTTTTACACAGATTTACGCAGATACATAGAGTTCAAATTTCATGCCTCCCCTCTCACCTTTCACGTCTCACCTTTCACTTCTCACCTCTCACCTTTCACGTCTCACGTTTCACGTTTCACGCCTCACCTTTCACCTCTCACCTCTCTCACACCAACACCCCTTCTATCACTCCAAACCCCTCTTCCGGCGGCATTTGTTCCCAAAGTATGCGGTAGATGCTATCGGCAATTGGCATAGAAGCCTGTACCTGTTGATTGACTTCATAAATGCAACGGGCGGCATTATAACCTTCGGCCACCATATTCATTTCCAGTTGGGCCGCGCGAACACTGTAGCCTTTGCCGATCATGTTACCAAAACTTCGGTTGCGGCTATGCGGTGAATAGCAGGTCACCAGCAAGTCGCCGAGGTAAACAGATGCTGCGTAATTTGGGCTTTTGCGATGGGTATAAGGATCGCGGCCGGCCTGGTGCTGGCCTACCACAATATCCTGTGCGCCGAAGCTGCGCAAAAAAGCGGCCATTTCGTCGGCAGCATTTGCAATATAAACGCTCAGAAAATTGTCGCCATAGTCGAGCCCATGGGCTATACCTGCACCGATCGCATAGACATTTTTCAAAACCGATGCGTACTGTACACCGAGTATGTCGTGGTTGACAACCGTATTGATGTAGGAGCAGTTAAAAAAACCGGCGAGCTCTGCCGTACGGGCGGAATGAACACCAGAGAATGTGAGGTAGGATAATTTTTCGGCAGCCACTTCTTCGGCATGACAGGGACCCAGCACCGCAAAATAATCTTCGATGGGCAACTGGAAAACCTGATTAAAATAATCATTGAGAAGAATATTCCTGCCGGGTATCAAACCCTTCACGGCTGAGAGCACCTGCTTGCCTTTCCAGCATGCCGGATCCATGCCAGACAGGGTTTCTTCGATGTAGGCAGAAGGAATTCCTATCACCAGCAAATCACTATTTCTTACAACCGTTTCAAGGTCGCCCGACAAATGCAGCTGCCGGGGGTCGAATTCAACTGAAGTGAGGTGGGCAGGATTGTGCCCCCGTTGTTCCAGGTGCCGACGGTTGCGCTCGTTTCTAACCCACCAATTCAGCGACTGTTGGTTATCGGTCAGTATCTTAGCCAAAGCGGTGGCCCAGCTGCCACTACCAATGATGCCAAATTGGGTCGTTGTGTTCATGTGCTAACGCTGCCCCATTGCAGGGCTCCGGTTATTTCTCAAACAGTTCCTCTTTCTTCACCACTTTCACTTTAGAGCCGTCCTTAAGCGATTTGCTTACAGCAGTATAAGGACTGGCCACAACATCCAGCGGTTCAGAGATGCCGCTTTTTACTTCTATATAATTGATGTCCTGAACACCTGTTTGAACAACCACTTTCTTTACAGTACCGTCGGCCTGCACTACAAATACCACTTCTTCCTGTTCGGTCACTACCGGCGAATCGTCCGCCTGATCGCCTTTCGTCTCCGCTTTTTGCTCTGCTGCGGTTTTGTCTGTTCCTTTTGCACGGCTGCCTACTGCAGTAATAGGCACCGACCAAACATTCATCACCCTTCTGGTTTTGATTTCGGCGTTAGCGTTCATTCCAGGACGGAATGGCCACTTGCGGGGCTGCGCCGGATCAATGAGATCGGCATAATCAGAGGGAATCAAACGGATGCGTACTTCGTAATTGGTCACTTCGTTGCTGGCAGCCTGTGCCGCCGTGGCGCTGCTGGCAATTTGAGTAACGGTGCCTTTAAATATCCGGTTGTTATAGGCGTCCACTTTTACATCGGCCGAGTCGCCAATACTCACTTTAACGATGTCGTTTTCACCAACACTTACCCGCACTTCCAGCACGCTCATATCAGCAACGGTCATCATTTCCGTACCCACATTGAAGCTATTGCCCGCCACGCGTTCACCGCGTTTTATTTTCAACGAAGAAATAACGCCACTCATGGGTGCCACCAGGGTGGTACGTCCAAGATCCTTATTGGCTCGGTCTAATCCGGTTTGAGCGGCCTGAACATTTGCTTTAAGGCTTTTGATATTTTGTTCTGCGGCAGCAAAATTGGCCCTGGCGCTACGGACGGTAGTTTCAAATTGCTCCAGCTCTGCCTTGGAGATCACCTTATCATCATACAGCACTTTATTACGGTCGTAAGCCTGTTGCGCCTGGGCCATATTAGCACGCAGTGCTTCCAGCGCCGCTTCACTATTGGCAACAGTGGCCTGCGACTGGTTCACCTGCGATGCGGCCTGGTCGCGCTGCAACGCATAGATGTCGGCAAAAATCCTTGCCAGCACCTGGCCCTTTTTTACACTATCACCTTCGGCAACGTTCAGTTCCACTACTTCGCCGGAAATATCGGGGCTTATTTTCACTTCCACCTCGGGATAAATCTGCCCGGAAGCAGGTACTGATTCTACGATTGTTCTTTTCTCCGACTTTTCTACAGCCACTTTCAACAAATTGCCGTCTTTTGAACCAAACATTTTAAAAGCTGCAAAAAGTACAATCAGTCCACCAATGATCGATAAGATCCAAATTCCGGTTTTACTCATGGTATAGTTAGTTTGTGCGATGAGTGATTAAATTCAAAGGCTGAGTCCCTGCCCGCGATAAAATTCCAACAACTTCATTTTAAAAACATAGTCATACTGTGCCAGCACCAACTGTGTGCGGGCCGATTGCAATGCCGCCTGTGTATTCAGCAGGTCGTAAGTCGAAAGGAGGCCCTGCTCATATCTTTTTTCAGCAAAGGAATAAGCTGTTTCGTTGGCAGATACTGCTTTTTGATTGGAGTTGAATTGTTGCAGGGCCGACACGGCATCAACATATGCTTTGTAGATGTCCTGCTTCAACTGCATATCGCCCTGCTCTTTGGTGAGCTCCAGATTTTTGACAGTCAGCTTCGATCGGTCCCATGCCGTACGGGCCGAGCGGCCATTCAAAATGGGAATGCTTAGCCCGATTCCAATATTCTGTCCAAAGTTGTTCCGCAACTGCTGTCCCAAAGGTGTAGCTGTTTCGCCAACAGGTATGCGGGTGGGTGCCAGTACATCGTAGTCGGTACCGCTTACCGTTACCGTAGCACCCGTTGCCTGTTTGGGCCCGGTAGAAAATACCGGAGTCTTGATATTCACGTAGTTGGTAGCGAGGCTTCCAAACGCAGCAATAGTTGGATACATATTACCCTTGGCCGCCTGCATGTTCTTGATAGCCGCTTTAATGCGGAGCTCGTTCACTTTTTGCTGGGGCAAATTGGCAAGAGCCGACGCATAAACTGTTTCAGGCTGCAGTTCGGCCAGGGTTTTGATAGGAATAGCTTCGACAGGCGGAGTGGCAATACGGAATGGAGCCGCGGCGTCAAGGTTCAATAGAGCTTTCAACTGTAGTTCGAAAGACTGAACAGAGGCCTGTCCCGCTGCTATATTAGCACTATCACGAGCCAACTGTGCCTCCAACTGAAGCGCATTCAATTCGGGCAACTGCTCGGCAGCTACCATTTTGCGGGTGCGTTCCAATTGCGCTTTGGTTTGTTCGGCTGTGATTTGTGCTATCTTGACCTGCTCATTAGCAAGCAATATTTGCAAATAGCCTACAGCCACATTTAACGCAACGTCGTTTTGAATTTTACGCGTTTGCTCCTTGTCAGCTTCATAGGTCAGATCGTTGGCCGCATTTGAGTTGCGAATGCTGAACCAGTTAAAAATGGTTACCTGCGACTGCGCCTGCATACCAAGGTTGAAAAAGCGGTTGTTTTCCAAAATACCGGTGGTAGGGTTATCAGACAGACCGAACCTGTATCCGGCATTGCTGTTAACATTCAACGTGGGAAGTTGCGATGCTCTCCCCTGTTTGATGGCCAATGCAGAAAACTGCGACTGCAGGTCGGCCTGCCTTACCGAAATATTGTTTTTCAGGGCATAATCTACGCAACGGGGCAAATCCCAAACTTCCTGGCTCCTGCCAGCCAGTGAAATCGCCAGCAGGGCGGTCAACATAGACAATTTTGCGCTCATGCAACAAAAATAAAAGAAATCAACTCCCCCACCATTGATTTTTGAAGACTGGTAAAGTTTAACACTTAGCCCATTTTATCAAGAGCCTGATGTATGTCCTTCAGCAGATAATAAGGATCTTCCAGCCCCACATACAGCCTTACCATCCGGTGTTCGGGATCAGCAGGATCAAAGTCAGCTTCTGAAATGCCGGCACATTTGGGTATGATCAGCGATTCGTGCCCGCCCCAGCTTACTGCCATTCGAATATGCAACAATGATTCGGCAAACGCTACGATCTGCGATCGGCGCTCCGCTTTGAGAATAAGAGTGAGTAGCCCGCCGGCGTCCTTCATCTGAGATTTAGCCAGTGCGAACTGCGGAAAATCCGGATCAAAGGGAAAAATAATATGCTCAACGCGGGATTCCTTCTTCAGTTCTTCCCATACAATTTTGGTCGACCTGAATACCTGTTCCAATCTATGAGGCAAAGTGCGAAGTCCTCGCAACAACAGCCAGGCGTTGAAAGGCTGTATGCCACTGCCAATATTCAGGTATTCGCTGTTGAAAATTTGCCTGACTCGTGCATGTGAGCCCGACAACACACCGCCCAGTGTATCGCTATGTCCGCTGATGTATTTGGTGGCAGTTTGCATGGCCAGATCAATACCCAGTTCGATCACCGGCTGGTAAATGGGCGTACAATAACTGTTATCGATCATGGTTACGATACCCCTGCTTCGGGCAAAACTTGCGACCTCTGCCAATGGCTGAAGCACAAAATTCCAGCTGTTAGGCGATTCCAGATAGAAGAATGTGGTATTGTGGCGGGTAGCTTCCTGCCAGTGTTGCAATTCGGTACCTTCAACGTATGTGGTCGACACCCCGAATCTGGGCAATATAACATCGAACATTTTCTGTGCCCAGGTATATGGCTTCTTTACCGACACAATATGGTCGCCGGCTGATACATGCGCCAGTACAGCCGCAAAAATGGCTGCTGCTCCGCTATTGAATACGAGGCAATCTTCAGCGCCATCGAGTGCCGCCAGTTTTTTGCGGAGTATATCGACTGTCGGGTTTAATCCGCGGCTATACAGGTAACCGCCCATCTCATCCTCGAAAGCTTTGCCCAGATCATCCACCTTTTCAAAGGCAAAATTGCTGGCCTGCACAATGGGCGGTGCAATAGCGTGATAATAATTTGCCCTGTCTTCGCCCAGTTCATTTATAATATAAGAAAGATCCATGTCAGGAAGCTTGTTTCCGGAATTGTTGAGTTATATAATATAGCAGCAGAAATCCCAGGAATACTGCCGTGCCTATTAAAGCATATTGTGGCGTAGTGATGGCGATAACGGTTCCAACGAACAGATAAGCCAGGATAAATATGATTGGCAGAACCGGATACCATTTCATGGAATAAATGCCGGTGCCGTCGAGATGCTTTGTTCTCTTTCGCAAAATGAAAATGGTGGCTGCCGAAGTGGCCATGCCTATTGAATCGAGAAAAATGGTAAAGCTGAGAATGGCGCTGAACTGGTCGGCAAAAAACAAAACAATAATGCAAATGGCTGCAAACACCGTCAGGCTAACCGTAAGCACGCCGCGCTTTTCATCCTTCTTGCGAAATGATGCCGGCAATATACCGTCCTCACTCATGGCAAACATTACGCGCGGATTGCTGAGCAACAATACATTTACATAGGCCAGCACAGCAATGAACAGGAGGATCGACGAAACGTACTTGCCGGTCGGGCCAAACATTTTTTCGGCAATGATGGCAGCAATGCCGGAAGTTTCTTTCAACTGATCAAAGCCAATTACTTTATAATACGCATAACTCACCAGCATATAGAGAGAAATGATCAGCAGTATGCCTATGAAAATTCCTCTTGGAATATTCTTCTGCGGATTTTCCACTTCGTCGCCAAAGTTGATCGTTTGCTGGTAGCCTCCAAAGGTAAAAGAGGTAGCTTTGAGCGCAACGCCAAACGAAAGTAGCACAGCACCCAGGCTATAGGCTTCCATGTCAACCGTCTGCTGGGGCGCCGTATTGTACAATGAAGGGAAAAATACGGAAGCAATCAGCACCACTAACATTGCAATTTTGATCAGCATCAGGATATTTTGTGCTCTGCTGCTCATGCGGAGACCCATCAGATTAACTCCATAAAACAATACAATAGCACCCATGGCTATCAGCGCCTGCACGGTGCTGCTACTGTTGCCTGGCAATATAATTGGTGTAATATATTCACTCCCGATCAGGGCAACCCCCGATAAAGAAGCTGCGTTTGATACAAGGATGATACAATTGATCGCAAATGCTATGGAAGGATGATAGGCGTAAGAAAATATCTTGTAGTAGCCTCCGGTAACCGGATAGCGGCTGCCGATTTCCGCATAGGTAAGTGCGCCACAAATGGCAACCAGGCCGCCAACCACCCAGGCAGAAAAAAATAATGTTGGAGTTAATGCCGCTGCTGCGGCATCCTTTGAAGTACGAAATATACCCATGCCAATCACTAAACCCACTACGATCATCGTAATAGAAAAGAGCCCTAACTTGTTTTTCATTCCCATGCGATGAAGGTAATGAAATAAGCATTTATCTTCGTAACCATAACCAGCCCCCTCATGAAAAAACCAGTTGTCTTTTTAGTTCTGTTCTATTTTTCAGTACCGGCGCTGGCCCGGCAAACGGATAGTCTGCAACAGCTTGAAGAAGTCAGGATTCGTGCATTCGAACAGTACCGGCCTCCCAACAGTAGTACTGCTGCTGTACGGCTGATCGCCACAGAAAACAGCGATCGCTATAATAAATCTTCACTGGTCAACAGTTTCAATTCTATAGCTGGTGTACGTATGGAAGAACGTTCGCCCGGCAGCTACAGAATTAGCATTCGGGGCAGCTCATTGCGGTCTCCCTTTGGTGTTCGCAATATCAAAGTGTACTGGAACGACATTCCTGTAACAGACCCGGGTGGTAATACCTATTTTAATCAGTTTGCCTGGAACAGTTTTAGCAGTATTGAACTGTTCAAGGGTCCGGTTGCCAGCTTGTATGGAGCGGGTACCGGAGGATTATTGCTAATGCACAGTCTCGACGAGTGGCGCAAAGGACTTTCGATGGAGTATGTGACCGGTTCATATGGTTTACAAAATGTGTTTGCCGAAGCTAACTGGGGAGAAAAAGAAAATCGAAACCGGATCGGCTTTGCCCATAACCAGTCCAATGGCTATCGCCAGCAATCGGCCATGCGGCGTGATAATTTCAGCTGGTCGAGCCGCCTTGTATTGAACGAACGGCAACATTTAACTGCTTCTTTGTTATATACCGACTTGTTTTATGAAACACCGGGCGGGCTCAATCTGTCGGAATACCAGACAAACCCCCGCGCAGCAAGGCCGGCCGCCGGATCCTTCCCCAGTGCCGAAGATGCCAAAGCAGCCATTCGCCAGCAAAATTTCCTTGCCGGCTTCAGCCATCGCTACCGTCTCAGTAGTCGCTGGCAAAATCACTCGGTAGTGTACGGTTCCTTTACCAGACTGCGCAATGCGGCCGTTCGCAACTATGAACGTCGGGTTGAACCTCAATGGGGAGGTCGTACTGCATTTATGTGGGAAAAAGAGACACTCAAAGACAAATGGCAGTGGGTAGCCGGTGCCGAATTTCAGCAAGGCGATTTTAACACCTATGTTGCCGACAACATCGAAGGCCGTCCGGGTGCTTTACAAACCAACGACGATGTAGGCAACCAGATATTCACCGGTTTTCTTCAAACTGATTACGAATGGAAGGACCGCTGGACCATCACCGCAGGTGCCAGTATTCATCGTTCGCGTGTGGTGATAAGGAGACTGTCGTCTACTCCGGTCATTACACAGAGCCGTCGTTATCAGAACGAAATTTCTCCGCGCCTGGCGATCCTTCATAAACTCAGTAGCCGACTCTTTGTATTGGGGACTGTTTCAAGGGGATTTTCCCCCCCTACCACCGGCGAAGTGTTGCCATCAACCGGGGTAATCAGCACTGAACTGGAGGCGGAAAAAGGTTGGAACTACGAACTGACAGTTCGTTACCAACTGCTTCAAAACCGGTTGCAACTGGAAGCTACTGCCTTTCATTTCGACCTGCGCGATGCGCTGGTGCAGCGCCGCGATGCGGGTGGTGCCGATTTTTTCACCAATGCGGGCCGTGTATCGCAAAAGGGTCTCGAAGCCCAGGCCAGGTATCAACAGGTTTTTGCAGGAGCCAGCTTCATTCGAAGCCTGCTTTTGCAAACAGATTGGGCGCTAAATCATTTTCGTTACCGCGATTTTATAAAAGGAACGGATGATTTTTCGGGAAACAAAGTACCTTCTGTGCCGGCTCAAACCGTATCGCTGCTTGCTAATCTCGATACAAAGGCCGGGCTCTACCTTCAGCTAACTTATTATTCCGCATCGGCCATTTATTTAAACGATGCCAATACTGCCAAAGCAGAGGGTTATCAATTACTCGGGAGTCGAGTAGGATGGTCCTGGAAATGGAATAAAGAAAACAGTTTGCAGGTATATGTTGGTGCCGACAATATATTTGATGAAAAATACAGCCTGGGTAATGATATAAATGCGGCAGCGGGTCGCTACTACAACGCGGCAGCAGGTCGCAATTTTTACTTTGGTATCCGGGTCAAGCCATTTTGAGGCTTGAAAGAACGGATTTTTAATTGCCGGAAGGGAAGGCTACGACAAGGAACAAAGCGTATTGACTAAGCGCCTCCCATTCCATTCCCTCCATTTGCCATAAGCCGATGCCATCGCCAGCATGCAGCAGGCGATCTTCCAGTTCCATTGCGCCCTGCAGGCAATACACAAATACATTCCGAGGCTGCTCCCAACGATGTTGCCCCTTTTTGCGCCCGCTGAATTGCCCCAGATAAAATCGCGCAGATGCAGAAGAGTCCGCGTTGCCAGGCGACAAAAGCTGGTTTTGATAATCGCTGGCGTCCATTGATTGCAGGATGGGACGATCAGCAACAAAGGCTTTTTCCTGTTTCAAAAGTAGCTGAACAAAATGTACGTTCTCATTTTCTTCCAGGTTGCTGACGCTATACATATGTCGGGCAGGAGCTGGCACCCACAGTAATTGGCCCGGCTGCAGATTATAGCTGTTGTGTGCACTACCCGCATATCGAATTCTGCCCCAAACAGGAAGCAATAACAACCAGTAGTCGTGATTTACTTCGCCCGTCAAACTACGGCCGGGCGCAAGTGTTTCCTCATTCAGCAAATAAAGCTTATCGAAACATTGCCGGTGCGGAGCTATATAAGATCCGGCGTTGAAAAGGTTTCTGGTTCGGAACCAGTCGGTTTCCGTGATGCCGCTTTCGCCGCCCAGAAAAATGTTGGCCTTAACCAGGTTGGTTTTCATAGTCGCACATTTTCGTTTTAATCACAGCGCCAGCTACTTAGGCGCGCACCTGTATTTTATGATCGATTGTGTATCCTTCAGACAGGTTGCCTGTAACTGAAGCAATTTCAGTGCCGGATATATCATCGCTAAAAACATTGTCATTGGCGTTGTATGTGTAACCCGACATGCCCTTGTTGTAGCCATACGCTACTCCCCCTGCCCCATTTACGGTTGCAACGGCACTGGATGAGCCTTCGGGGAAAGCGATCTGCGTCACCAGCAGCGAACTGCCTGTGGCCGTGTAAATGTGCACATGTATGTGAGTGGCACGGCCGTTATACCAGCCCGGAAATATTGAAGTAAATTCTACGTAACCATTTGCATCCGTGACCTGGCGGCCTCGCAAAAAATGCACGCCTGTATAGTTGGTAGATTGAAGACCAGTACCCCCGTACTCAGAATAGTTGCCATCTTTATCGCAATGCCAAATGTCCACCAGTGCGCCAGCCAGCGCAGAACAGCCATTATTCAGATCACGGATCTGAATCTTCACTTTCATCAAAACACCAGTTCGATCATCTCGAATATCGCTGCGTAAAAGGCTGCCCGGAGTATTCGTGGGAAAAGGTCCTTCTGTTTCAGAAGGAGTGGAACTGCAGGTACCGCTCTCTGTATCAGTGTCTGCCGATTCTTCGTCCGATTTCCGACATGATAATGCTGCCGGTGCAACAATCGCGATGCCGAGTGCCGCGATTCCGTTCTTTAAAAATTGTTTTCTTTTCATGGCTGTGAATTTTATTAAAATGCTTATCCATTCTAAAATTCATAAAGCCTCGTTTTTACATGAAAAAAGTTCGACAGATCAGAAGATTCTACCGACGAATACTCAAAAAAAAACAGGCTCCGTAAACGAAGCCTGCTATTGCTGCAGTTGCTGTCAAACTGCAACAGAAGAACCATAACCACTGGCAGCAAGATAACGAGGGCAAAAATCTTTTTGTATCGGATACAGACGAATGGAAGAAAAGAATCGACGAATCGGTTAATACCCAAGTGATGGTGGACAGTCGAGAGTGTTTTTGCGGCCGAAACGAAACACAACACTTATAGAATGGCCGTGATAACTGTCTTTGCGATCCGGGTTGGCCGCTTCGCTGAAGCCATCCAGGTAGTCGGTATTAATCAACCGATAGGTTGACTCGGCCTGCAAACCTATCCGATCGGAAAAGAAATATCGCAGACCTATTCCTACCGGAACACTAAATTGTCCGCGAGGTGGGTCTACCGCTTCATCAACTGCCAGTCCATTCAATATTTCAGACCCGTCGCCAAAATAAGCCACATCAAATTGACTATAATCTCGTCGCACTCGAAGAAAACTGTATCCGATGCCGGCGAAAATATAGGGCGACAGACCTTTCTCGCTATAATTTTTGCCCAGTATATTCCATTCCGGAGTGAGACTCAATTCTACTACGCTGGAGCGAAAACCGAAATTGCGATGTTGCCTCCATTCAGGATTGGCATAGTTCGAATCACTGGAACGAAGTCCGCCGAGAACCAGGTTGGCTCTAAGCGCAAAAGAAGGGGATAGTAACCGGCTGGCCATTAAGTTTACAGATAATCGCGGGCTTCGGTAGGCACCTACCTGCTCCGGAGTAAGATCGCCCTGGTATACCAGGAAGCCGGCACCCACACCAAACTGATATTTGGGCACATTGGTATACTGTGAAAACGATGGAGTTGGAAATAAAATCGCTGAAAATAGCAGGCAGGCAATTCCTCTCAAGTGTGTAGGCATGACTGGGTGTTTTAAGGTGTTTGTTGTACAAAAAAAAACAGTCAGCCTGGTTGGGATAATCGAGAATAACCTGCGAGGGTTGTACCCAGATAACGCAAGTGTTTTGCCAGAGATTGAGTAAAAAATGTTAAAGATTGTCTATTCTTTAACGGCTCTTCCACTGATCGATGAAACTGATATAAGAGTCGCTGATAGGGAGCGCGGTGTTCAGAATTTCTGCTCTACGATTCTGGATTGCAATGACTTTATCAATGGCCACGATATAACTACGATGTATTCGACAGAATCGATCAGGTGGAAGTCGCTCCATTACTTTCTTGAGCGGTATCAAACTCATTACCGGTTTTCCTTCAGTCAAATGAATTCGAACATAATCTTCAAGACTTTCAATGTAGGCGATCTGAGCAAGCGGCAGCTTCAGCATGCGATACTCCGAGTGTACAAACAGGTAGTCGGATTCGGACGGTTGTTGAGATCTTCGGTATTGATAATACTCGACCGCTTTCTGTATGGCGGTCTTAAATCTTTCGGGACTAATAGGCTTGAGCAAATAATCAATGGCGTTTAATTCAAACCCTTCCACTGCAAATTTTCGGTATGCCGTGGTAAAGATGATCATGGGCGGCTGATCGAGTGATCGGGCCAGGTCAATACCGTTGATATCCGGCATGTTTATGTCCAGAAAAATGAGATCAACTTTGTTATGCCGCAGGAATTCGCCTGCGCTAAGTGCATCGTCAAATGCCTGTACCATTTCAATGCCCGGCGTTTGGCTGACATAAGCCCTTAACACTTCCAGTGCAGGTGGTTCGTCGTCAATAGCAATACAGCGCAGCCTGATCATGGTTTTAATCTATAATTTTCAGGTCAACCAAAAAGTTTCCGTCTTTTTCAACCGTTGTCAACTCGTGCTTTCCAGGATACAAATGCTCGAGCCTTTGACGGGTATTGGCAATGCCTACTCCCTTTCGCTCGCTCTCCACCGTAGTACGGTGAATGCGATTGGAACAATAAAACCAGATAGAACCAGGTTCAATAATCAAATTAATACTGATCAGCGAAGGATCGTGATTGCTAATCCCATATTTGAAAACATTTTCAATAAAGGTCATCAGCACCAGTGGCACAATTCGGCGATTGGCGGGTTCGCCCGATACATTGAACTGCACCTTCATTTTGGAGCCCAGCCGTAGACGTTGCAAATCGATATAGTCGCGCATACAGGTAATTTCGTGTTCCAATGGCACAAAATCTTCCCGAATATCATCTGTAACGTAGCGCATAATATTCGACAGCTTTAAAATACTTTCCGCAGTGTGTGGATTATTACTGATGGCCTGTGAATAGATATTGTTGAGGGTATTGAACAAAAAATGTGGATTGATCTGAGCCTTCAAAAAACTGAGCTCGGCCTGTGCTTTATCTGCTTCTGCCCGAACAACGCGTTCTTCGGTTTTTCTCCATTGCCTGATCATAAACAGGGCTGCACTTAACGACCAGGTAGCCACCAGAAAAATGATACTGGCAAAATCCAGTCTGCCGCGAAATTGCCTTCTGATAGCCCGGCGCGGATTCTGGTATCGCTCGGAGCCAGGTGCTGGCAGCATGAGCGAAGAGCGAGTTGAATCTGATTCTCGCCAGTTGAAAAATTCGTCTTCACTGGGAGGCAGCATTCTGGCAGGTTCGGGTCGGCCTTTTCCTTTCGGGTTGCGCAATTCCATACGCCGCTGCATGGCATCGGACACAATGCGGTCAAAAGGCTTGACCCAGATTGTTGCTGCCAGCACAAACACTCCAACCAGCGTGTACCAGCCGTACTTTCTGCGCACGTAGAGCCTGGGAAGCAGCACCAGACGGTTGAGATAGAAGATGGCGATAAAAAAGAGAAAGAAGAGCAGTATCGAAAAAAGCCCTGGACCTTCTCCCCAACGACCTGATTCCGGATCGCGGTAAAGAAATACAGCTGCCAGGGTTCCAAAAAGGAGCCAGGCAGCAATATGGGCGATCAGTGTGCTCCGAATCAGCTTCATTTCACAAATGACGTTATCTATAAAGATAAGCGTCAGTTATGTGCCGATGAAATGGCTTATTTAATCGACCAGTATCTATTGATGCTGAACCAGGAACTGCCGGATCCATACCTGTTCATTGAGTTGCACACGCAACAGATAGATCCCCGAAGGAAGTTGAGCCGGCAGAGGGAAACTAAAGCTGTTGGAGCCCTGAATAAGTGATTGTCGGAACTGCATAAGCGACTGACCTGAGAGAGACAACAATTGCCAGCGACTATCGGTGGTAGTTGACGGCGACTGAAAATGAATGTTTAACTGATCGCGCACGGGATTCGGCAGCAACAAGAGTGGGTTCTCGGCGTCTTTGTGCAGAAAAACCCATTTAACAGTACTGTATTTTTCCCCTGAACCCGGCAAACGTAACTTTATCCGGTACCAGCTTTTGCCGGTCAACGGTTTTGTATCCTCGTATTGATAGTTGTAACGGCCGGCATACCCACTACCCGACTGATCGGCCAGTTTTTCCCAGCCGCGGCCATCGGCGCTCCGTTCTACATCGTACCCGGGAAAATTAGGCTCCTCTTCGCCTACCCATGTCAGTAATACGCTATTGTTCCGAAGCGTCCTCGCTTCAAAACTACTCAGCATGATGGGAAGCGGGGTGTTGTCTACAACAATTCGATAATCTTCAACCTCTCCCGTGGAAAAGTAACCGGTTGCATCGTCGGTGCCCATACCCTCTGCCGCAGCGGCGATACGAATGCGCAGATACGTGTAGGTACCATTCAATAAGATGTTGGGAAGCGAGGACCATACCAGATCAAGTTCCTGTGTCGAAGCGGAAGAGGCAACGTTGATTGGTGTGCAGGCTTCTCCTGTATCGAACAGGCCGTTTCCATTTACATCCAGCCAGCCAATAATGGTGGCTAAAGTATTGGTATTGTTTAATACTGTTACCCGGCAATTGTAAGCACCTGTTTCCGGGGAATAGATAGGCACAAAACTCAGCCCGTCTTCATAGTTGTCTTCGGTAGTAGTAGTGCCTCTTTTCAACCATTCCACATCCTCATTAGCCCCAAGTTGCAGTTTTCGCCGGGTGCCCGACACGGTAGGTGTTAGCGTGTCGTGACAGGCCGGCGCAAGCGGATCAGGATCATAGCTGGCAGGGGCATCGCCAAAATCCAGAAAAGGGCGGTAGGCTTCGGCCGCATCACCCCAACTGGCCGATCCGCCAGTTGGAATAGTGGGACCCAGCGGTGCCACATGAGTGTATTCGGTGCCCTGCCCGTTGGTGCCATTGTATAGAGTAATGCCACTGTTAACATTATACACATTCTCATTCCAGCCAATGGCTACCTGCCTGGGCACGGGACCAACCGGAGTGTATTCCGATTGCACACCCGTCATCATATCAAAGTGAAAATAATCATAGTCACCGCTCCCGCTACCATCAAAGTCAATCACCCTTCCATCTACAATACCAAAATCACTCCAGTCGTGTATGTTTTGCGAGTTCACGCCGTCATCGGCCAATATACCCCAAACCTGGCTGGCAGGAGCAACAGGATTACCTGACGCATCAAAGTCGATTCGCCAGATGGTGCTTTTTCGCGAAGCGGCATAGTCGGAACTGGTATATCCCTCTATACCCAGGTACAATGAACCATTATAGAAACTGGCAGCACCCGACTCCACGCCCGACTCATAACTTGGAATGCCATAGTCGTTTACGTTGGGAATAATGACAGAAATTGTTTTGCTGTCTACATCATACATCCGTACCGCCTTATCATTCACAGGATTGCTGCCTCCGGTAAGACTAAAAGTGTAAAACACCCGCCTGCGGTAAGGATCATACGCAAGCGAGTTGAGTCGGTTATGCGCAGGTTCATTAAACAGAAAAAAGCACTGCCCGTTTTCCGGATTGGTATAGTATATATTATTGTTTACTACAGTAAGTACATATTGTGGCTGCCCGGTAAACGGGCGCGACACAACCCGATAGTTCAAGGGGAAACTGCCCGTAACGCAGGCGTCGATATCAGACAACCAGATATTTCCAGTGGCATTGTTGAGCATGATGACTACCTGCCGCAAGGGTCCGGCAATAGTGATATTGACTGAACCACGGGTATCGTTGCTGGCATAGCCCGTAGCTGGTGCCGTAGCCGTGCGGCTCGTGGCCGTGCCCCCAATGGTAATACCCGAGGTACCGTTGGCGAGCGTAATCGTCACATTTTGCGCTACACTGGCCGCATTGGTAGCAGATACTGTTGCACGCTGGCTGTTGTCGAGATCAAAAAGACTAAAACGAAGGTTGCTCACTTCCGCGTCGAATGTGAAGGTGATGCTGGTATTGCCAGAATTGGTAGTAGTGAATTGTACATCGGCCCCATCTGTTACATTAGGACTGCCACCGTGCGCTGTATTCGTTGTGTTTTCTCCATTCAACGTAACATTTGCCGCGGGCGACATCGCAAAACTTACTTTCCGTGTTCCCATGGAAAACTGCTGAGTATAGGGAAATGCTGCTGAAGGATAAAAGTTGCTATAGTTGGTATTGTTACTCGGTAAGAAATCCAGATGATCCCAGTTCAGTTCTGCTGCTGTAGTACCCGCCCCACACTGCCCGATAGAGGATAATGGCAAGGCCAAAAAGCAGATGACCAGCGCGTGGATATAGACAGGACTTTTCATAAAGGATTGGATAAAACAGGACTTGCGTCCCTGTATGTCAAATTTGGCCCTGCAGGGGGAAAAACCAAAGAAATTACCGAATGAATTGCGATATCTATAGGGTATTCCCGCAATGAAGTTTGTGCCAGCTACCAATGCCCCTAAGGTATTTACGCATCAATAGGCATTTACCCTTACTATTTCAACACCGATTGCCGGAATTTATAAAGCTTGTTTCCACGTTGAAAATCTTCCAATCATGTCACGTCATTCAAACCCCTAATTTTGCCGCGAACAGGTCCCCTGAAAAGGGGTGAAAAGGGAAGACCGGTGTAAGTCCGGCGCTATCCCCGTAGCTGTAAGGAACATTTTAGTCTCGAGTTCAATTGGCCACTGCCGGCTGCCATCGGCGGGAAGGCGAATTCGAGGTTCCGAGCCAGAAGACCTGCCTGTTCTAAGACAGTCTGTTTGACCGCAGACACTCATTCAGCTTTCGGGTGAAAAGCCTGGAATGTAAAAGCTAGCGCTTTTGTATTTCAATCTCTTTGTTTCCGAAAGCAGTCACAACAAATTTTTTCAAAAAATGAAAAGAAAAATTTTGCTGTTGGCTGCTATTTTTTTCAGCAGTCAGCTCCTGGCGCAGCAAGACAGCAGCGCAGTCCTCGACGAGGTAGTAATCACTGCCAACAAGTTACCTCACAAACGCTCAGAAACCGGTAAAGTAATTTCTGTAATTGCCCGTGCTCAGTTGGAGCGTGCGGGTGGCCAGTCTATCGGCGAATTGCTGAATAGCATGCCAGGCACAACCATTATTGGCGCCAACAATGCGCCGGGCACCAACCTTACTGCCAGCATCAGGGGTGCTTCGGCCGGCAACACGCTCATCCTGCTCGACGGAATTCCGGTAAGTGACCCCTCTGTAAATACCAACTACTTCGACCTCAATTTTATCAGACCCGACCAGATAGAAAGAATTGAAGTGTTAAAAGGTGGACAAAGCACGCTCTATGGGTCCGATGCAGTGGCGGGCGTAATTAATATTATTACCAGGAAAGGTAAATCAGGTAAGCCTGGTATTTCCGCGGGATTGAGTGCTGGCACTTACGGCAGCTTTGCTCAGGATTTGGCTGTGAGTGGACAGACAGGCAAGCTAAATTATTCCGGCGGCTATTCGCATCTCCTATCGCAGGGATTCTCTGCTGCGACCGACACAGTCAGCAATGCCAGTTTCGATCGCGATGGCGTTAATCAGCACGCGAGCCATTTGCAATTGGCTTATCAGCTATCGAAACGCTCAAGCCTACAGCTGCTGGCCCGCTACAACCGCTACAAAGCAGATCTTGATGCCTCAGGCTTTGTAGATGAGCAGGACTATACCGTAGATAATGACCAGGCTCAATTCGGGCTGGGCTGGACCTTGACCCATCGTATGGGAACCTTACGAATGAACTACAACTTCAATTATGTAGAACGCGCATACCGCGACGACTCCACTTACCGCAGCAGTCCTTTTGTAGATTATTCAAACAGCAGCTATATTGGCCGCACCCATTTTGCTGAACTGTATAGCGACTTTAACTGGAAGCAATGGCAGTTGCTGGCCGGATTCGACTTTCGTGGTCACAATACCTATCAGTATTATTTTTCAAACGGACCCTGGGGACCTTATGAGTCGGGACCATTGCGCGCCAATATGCAGCAATACAGTCCCTACCTCAATTTGCGATTCAAACCCAATTCGAAGTTTCTACTGGAGGCAGGCAGTCGCTTAAATATTCACTCTGAATACGGCAGCAATTTCACGTTTAGCTTTAATCCATCTTATCAGCTTAACAAAACGTTTCAGTTTTTTGCCAACCTGTACTCTGCTTTCAAAGCTCCCACCTTGTATCAGTTGTTTGATCCTGCTGCCGGCAACATCGATCTGAAACCTGAAGAAGGTTTGATTGGAGAAGCCGGAGTCGCCATTCGTCCTACAAAAAACAGCCTTCTGCGAGCTGTTGGATTTTGGCGCCGCAGCCGTAACACTATTCAATACGTGACAGTGGACCCGGCCAATTTCATTTCGCAATATCAAAACCTGAGCCGACAGGAAACCTATGGATTTGAACTGGAACAGGAATTCCGATCCGACAAATGGACCATTCGCGCCAACTATGCCTATACCAACGGCAAAACAAAATCGGCTGCCGACGGAACCGGGAGTTTATTAGGGAAAGATACCAGCTATTTCAACCTGTATCGGATTCCGAAGCATGCTTTCAATTTGCAAATTGGGTACCAGTTTACCAGCGCCCTATTTGTGCAAATTCAAAGCAGAACGATCTCAGATCGCGAAGAGTTTATTTATGGCAGCGCACCCGAAACATTAAAGGGCTACGCCCTTGTAGACGCTTATGCTGAATATCGGGTAAAAAAATGGTTAACCTTTTTTGGGGATCTGCGCAACCTGACCGATGCGAACTATACAGACTGGCGTGGGTTCAATACACGCGGATTGAATTTTACAATCGGTATTCGTAGCAAGTTGAATTAATCTGCGAAAATCGGCGTTCAAAATCTGCGTCAATCTGCGGGAACAGAAAACCCCGATGCCTTAAGCAAGTTGCCGGCCGGAGCAACAGTTCCGTTCCGGCAGATTGACGCAGATTTTTTTCGCAGATTACGCAGATGAAAATCCCGAGTTACCATTTAGCTCATTGCTTTCACCACCTGCTCAGCCAAACCAAAACTTAGCGTCATTCCTGCTCCGCCCAGTGCGTTTACAATATTGATACCTCGTTCGGGTTGAACAACGAGCTCTGTAGCTCCGTTGGTCAATTTGGGGTACACGCCATGCCAGCTCTGAGCAATCCTACGATCAGGTACCTGCATAAAGCTGTCGAGATAGTTTAGAATGAGTTGATTGATATAATCGCGATCGAAGGGGTCGTGCGACCATCCGTACTCATGTGAGTCTCCCAGCGTGAGCGCGCCTTCCTGGTTTTGAGACGCCATCACATGTATACCCCATTTCAGATATTCAGGCATTTCCTGTTCGATGCGTTGTTTCAAATGACTAAGTGATGAGGCGGCCTGAAAACTTTTATAGTGGAGCAGCGACAAGCCTGCACAAAGAGCCGGCCCCATTCTCCATTGCCCTGGCTGCGTATGGGTACGCATCATTTGCAATTTGCAGCGCGTGATGGGAAGCTGTCGAAAGACCTCGGGAAACAGTGTTTCAAAATCAGCACCGCTGCAAACAAATACTTCGTCGGCTTCCCATTGTTCGCTGCCGGAATAAACCGCCGGAAGTGAAATGTCGGTAACAGCCTTTCCCCAAATGAACTTCACTCCATAGCGTTCCGTCAGAAAAAATGGTATGCGGGCAATGGCTTGCCGCGGATCCACAATCATTTCGTGCGGACTGAACAGACTGCCCAATAAACCCTGCCGCCGGGTGGCTGGCGATGCGGCACATGTTTCGTCTGCACCCAGCAACATATAGTTACGGTGACTATACACATTGGCCAGTTCCTGCAACACATTCCATTCATCGGCAGCAAAGGCCAGATGCAATGATCCCACTTTATCGTACCAGATGCCCGCATCGTTACAAATTTCTTTCCATATTCTGCGCGACAACAACGCTCTTTCATACAACTCGCCATCCGGCTGTCCTATTGGCCATATCATACCAAAATTCCGGACCGACGCTCCAAGCGCGCGTTCTTGTTTTTCAATAACTGTTACACGCCAGTTTCGAACGGCAAGCGAACGCGCAATGGCCAGACCTACGATACCAGCGCCTATGACAATAGCTGATCCCGGTTGTTTTGCCATGAGAGTATTTTGTATTTGTGTTCAAAATAAAATGCGGATGATAATATGCCGGCAATGCTGATCAGTGCAGCAATGATCACGCTATGGGCATAGAAACTGGCCCAGCCCGGATTGATCGGCAGAAACTCCCTTGTGAGCATAATGGCCACGCTGCCCAGATAGCCAAAAGCATCGGCGATGTAAATCAGAAAGCCCACGTTGCCCTTCAATCGGAACACGGCGATCATGCGCTCGAAAAAAATACAGTTGAATGGAATATAGCTCATATAAAGTCCCATGCCAACGAGCTGCATCCACAAACGACCCGAAAGCCAGCCTTGTATAAATAATATTGAGGTGATGCCCGCCAACGCAAAACCTGCCAGGATCACCAGATGTATCAAGCGAAACGCCGACCGGTTTTTACGTATCAGACTCAGCAGACCCATCATGGCTAGCAAAACAAGTGAAGTCTGTATTTCCGTACGCGCAAATAATCCATAGTCGCTACCATATCCCAATTCTGTCCAGATATTGACCATGTAATTGTCGCGTATATCGCGCATAATGGTTAGAAAAAGATAGGTGCCGCTGACAAGCAGTAAACCTTTTCCAAACCGGCGAACAAACTGACGGCGCTGAGCCTTGTCCATAGGCATGCGGGCCACCCGCTCCTGCACATCCTGCTTATCGGGTGCGGGCAATCGCTCTAACAGATAAAGAAAGAGCAACAGTGGCAGCATGAATAGTGCACCAGTAATAAAGGGCATCCAATGCTCGCTAACCGACCATTTAACCATCAGCCAGGTAGCTACGCTCCTCGTAAAGCCACCAGCAAATATGAAGCTGATGGCCATTACGGTGCCAATGAAATCGGTGGCCCTTCTGCCTTCTACATAGCTGAAAATGATCCCCCACATGAAGCCCAGCATGAAGCCATTGATCAACATAAACAGCACTCCATAAGGTGCGGGCACCAATGCAAGGCCCAAAAGAGCCAGCCAGGAGATTCCTACCAACAAAACAGATGTCTTAAACCGGCCCGATCGCTTTAATTCGGCGATAAAACGGATGCCGGCAAACTTGCTCAGCATGTAGCCAATCACCTGGCTGATGATCAACCAGGTTTGATAGCTTACTCCTGCAAATATCTGACCTTCGAATCGGGCGGCGGTGAATGGTTTTCGAAATGCGTACACGGATGAGTAGGCCAGGAAACTGACAAGTGCGGCCCCTATTGCTACGAATAGCGGGCGCAGATTTCGCTGGGTACTGATGCTGGCAGCAATATCAGGCACGATCAAAAAGTATAGACGGTAATTCGCTCAGGTGATCAACTATGTAATCGGGTTTGTAGGGCAGCAGTTCTTCGCGGGTAAAAGCACCGGTTGTAACGGCAATTACCAATGCACAGCCTGCTTCGCGGCCTTCGTTTACATCTACTTCCGTATCGCCGATCTTCACCACCTCACTGGCATCGGCCACATTGGCTCTACGCATCAGTTCCCGGATCATCGCCGGGTCGGGCCGGCCAGCGGGAACCTCATCGCTGGCAATACTATCATCTACCAGCCCCCGCTCTATCCATTTAGTACGTTGTAAAATAGCATCGGCTATCTCTCTGGGGAAACCAGTGTTGACGGCAATACGAATACCCTTTTCCTTCAGTAACGAAAACATATCTTCAGCACCAGCTGTTGGCACAACCGAATCAGCTCCCAGATAATGCTCTTTCATTTCCTTTACAAAATCAGCATGAATCTCTTCAATTAGTTCGGGATCTGCCGCCTCGCCAAGCTGCTCTAGCATGATCCGGATGGCTTCGGTCTTCTTATAGCCCATCAACGGCCGGGCATCCTCTTCCGCAATAGCGAGTCCGGATTGAGCAAATGCCTTGCGGAACGATGCTGCCACTGCATGATCATCGGCCAGTGTGGTACCGGCGATATCAAACACTACTAGTTTGTAAGACATAATTCAGTTGATTTGGGTTATTTTTTCGATAGCTGTTGCAACATCAGCAAACGATAATCTTCTAAATTGTTCAGAGGTTGATTCATTTCCTTGGCAGCCTCATCCCAGCGACGCAACTTGATATGCAGATCGAAAAGTGGATCGGCTTCAAACTTCATAGCCTCTTCTTTACTCATACGACCGCCTTGAAACTCCAGTGTTTTGCGGCTGGCCTCCGACAATTTTTCAAAGTATTCCGGATAACGCCAGGTGAGGTAACGCTTTGCCTGCACATGATTCTCTACCAGGCTGGCCATACGCTCCGAAAATCCCTGCTGGCGAAGAAAATCAGCTCCCAGCTTTTCATGATCAACAATTCCAAAACCGTCCATATGCTCTACGGGCATGATATGTTCGCAGAAATGTCCAATGTCGTGGAAGAAAGCTGCCAACACCACCTCATCGTCGTAGCCTTCCATCTTTGCAAGCGTGGCGCACTGATCCATATGCTCCAGTTGTGATACTGGCTCGCCGATATAGTCGTCGTCACCAAACTGATGATAGAGGCTCAGTATAAATGCCACCCGCTCTTCGGGTGATTGTTCTATAGTAGGAGTATTCATCATGAATAATTGACAGATGATTAAAAAAGACTCCAATTCAGAGGATCCAGAACAGGCTGCCCATCCGGCTTGAACTCATAGCCCAACAGTCGGGCGATGCTGGCTGCAATTTGTCCCTGGTATACGGTTACCGGCTTGCTGCTTTCACCTTTGGCGGGAATCGATGGCCCGATGGCGGCAATCCACATTTCTTTTGATTCAGGTATGCGCTGGCCATGGTGACGCCAGTTGCCTTCAGCTGCCAGCCCGCGGCCATGATCTGTAGTCACCAGCAGGGTGGTTTTATCCTTGTACCCGGGGGTCGACTGAATCCATTCCCATACCAGGCGAATCATTTCATCGGCGTTTTGTGCTGCATCGAGGTACATGTCATACAACCCGGCATGGGCAAACTCGTCGGTATCGCCAAGTCCAAAAAACATCAGACGCGGGCGATTCGACTTCAGGTATTCGAAACCCATTTGAAAGGTAGCTGCGTCGATCCTTTCGCCGCCATGGAAAATATCGGGCATTTGATGTTGCAGTTCATTGAGCATCTTCTGCTTCTCATTGAGCTTGCCCGAAACGTCACGAAATCCGTCATTAACCAACAGGCCGCTTCGCTTCTCATTGAATATATAAGAGAAAACATCCCAGCTTCCAAACACCGCTGCCTTGCCTTTAAACGCAGGCAATTGCGAAAGCCATTCAAATACGGTAACGTTCCTGTTTGGATTTTTATCATTTGAGTTGACTGCTGTGTCTGGATAGCCGGTAAAAATTTCGTTGTATCCAGGGTAGGAAAACCAGTAGGGGTTTGCGTTGTAAACCTGACTACCCAATTCGCGATTGCCGATCAGCACGCCCTGCCTCGCCAACACCGACCAGAAAAAGGGCATGAGCCTTGAACGACGCTCGGATGCTGAGGCAGCCCAAAAATGTTTTTTGATATAGTTTCTATTGTAACTGGCAGTGGTGTCGAATACCAGCAGACTGTCGGCGCCTGCAAAAACTTCCTGCCAGCGAAGTCCATCCATGGTTATTACAATAAGGTTCTCAGACCTGGGCGAGCTTTGAGCTAACAGATTAACAGATAGAAAAAGCGAAAAGAAGAAATAACCGCAGCGCTTCATGTGTTATGGTTTAGAAATTTTTGAATGATAAGGACCAAAAACTGATTTCACTTTTCTTTCTCTCAATGTATCGTCGAGAATATAAATCCAGTATTCTTCACCTCCGGGCATTACCCTCAGCAGAATATGTCCCTGCTGACTTTTGTAGGCCCGATCAATGAGCGGCCCTATTACGAGGCGGTTGGCCTCGAGCATGTTGGTGGCAAACAGATCGCGAGGTTCGTTATATAAATGAGGAGAAGTCATGCGTATCAGCACTTCATGGCCGGGATGATCACTTGACCAGCTTTGCCCGATCCATACCCTTGGCTTCAGCAAACGAACCTGGTTATCGTTCACGGCATCACGGTTGCCGTGATGATCCATGGTTGCCACATCTACCTCACCGGTTGCCCTCGCCATGGGCGTCTCCACATCGCGCCAGGCCGGCGTACCGGCGAATAGCATGCCGGGGTTATCGCCTCCGGTATAGTATTTAAAAGGACCGTATTGTATCAAAATGGCTAAGCTAAGCGCGTTCTCATCGGGCCAGGTTTCACGCTCTGCCGTACGGTATTGGGGAAATAAGTTGATTGTTGCAGAATCGGTGCCGGTCCAGCAGAGATTATTCGCTTTGATATTCTGTACAAAGAAATCCGGGAAATTTTCGGCCGATATCACTGGTCGAATTTGTGTTTTGCTTCCGGCCCGAAGCCCTTCAAGCCTCATACCTTTAGCTAAGTTTTCCCTCACAAATCGAAAATAATTACGGACCGTGCTGTCAAAAATGGTTTCGCCGCCTCCAAACTCTGCGGCATGTTGTTCAATGTCGTAGGGGTATTGATAGCCTGGTGCCCCTCGATCAATGAGCGTACCTATTTGCAACAAGTCGCCCACTCCGGTTATGCCGGTCAGTTTAAACTGCTTCGACTTTGATGAGGGAGCGGCAGGATACCAGGCACCAAAATGATCGTCGTGATAGTGGGTGATCAGCGCGTAGTCGAGCTGCTTCAAGCCAGGTGCAGCCTGTTTTATATAGTCTACAATCCACTCATATGGCTTGAGGCTGTCGTTCGGACGAATAACTGAGTTACGTGGCGAAAAGGTTCGCGCATCGAGCGGCGTAAGCTCGCCAGCGTCGATCAGCATGCTGCTTCCATCGGGCATACGAACAAAGGCGGCGTTACCCCTGCCGGTGTTGATATGATGAATATCCAAATATCCGGCCGACCAGGCCGGCATAGCACTGCCTGCCTTAATACTTTGCGCAACAACTACACAACTACACAACCAACAACTCAACAAAGAAATAAAGCGGGATATGGAAATACCCCGCCTATTTGACTGCTTATATAAGAAAAATGCTGCCACTATTTATTCGATTATTGCAACAACCACATTTTGGTGTTGATGTCGTCTGTACCACCCTGACGCTGAACGGCCTGTGCACGATTGTCGCCATTCAGCGATTGGGCAGCCAGCGGATAGATATAGCGTACGGGAACTTTGTTATCATTCAGGTTGGCCGGACCAGGTACAATTGCCGGCATACCTGTACGACGCCAATCGAACCAGGCTTCCAGTCCATTAAAATAAAGTGCAATCCACTTTTGAAGAGCGATCTTGCCGAGCTTTTCAGCACTAGTTCCAGTATATGCTACTGAAGGCTGCGACAAATAACCAGCCGGCATATCTATATTTAATCCATAAGCTGCTGGAACCACTGATTGCCAGTAAGCGAAATTGGCGTTGATTCCGTTTGCATAGTAAGTAGCCGCATCGCCGTTATTGATCAATCCTTTCTCCCTTGCTTCAGCCAGCAGGAATTGGAGTTCGGCATAGGTCATCAACAGTGCGCGAGGAGCAGCAGGATCGGGAGGAGCCTGACCTGCATCGTTACAAACAAGGCAGGCAAAAGTATAGCCCACGCGCGACACGCCCTGCACACCACCATTATATGCCAATGCGTCTACATCACTTAATCCGTTTGGTACACCTACAATTTGAGGATTTCCTGCTGTTACAGAATTCTGCGTAGGCCGTGCAAATACATTTACCCTTGTATCTCCAAGCGCATTCAACCGATCTACCAACGTTTTGCTAACACGAAATTCGTCGAATGATCCTACACGTGTTCCATACAAGGGCCATTGGTTAGGGGCAGCTGCCAGATATTTCAATTCAGCATTGTCCTGATTACCTTCAAAGACCGGGTTAGCCGTTGGATTGCTAACTATCGCCTGCAATTGTGCACTTACATCTTTCTTTTTCGAAATGCGCATCAGGTAACGAATGCGAAGCGAATTCGCCAGCTTACGCCATTTCAGGATAGACGAAGCACCACCACCATAAAGGATATCACCGGAAAGATTGGTAGCTGCTGTAGCCAGTGACTGATTTGCTTTTTCCAGATCTGCCAGGATGCCTGTATAAATATCTTCCTGTTTATCGTATACCGGTTGATAAATAGCATCCGTCTTGGCGCGGCCAGCCTCTGAATAGGGCACATCGCCATAGGCATCCGTAGCCAGCGAAAACATCCACGACTTCAATATCAGCGACACACCATAGTAGGGACTGCTTTCATCGCCATTTAACGATACAAGGATGTTTTGCAGATTGCGGTAGTTACCATACACATCGTTCCAGATGCTGTTGCGCTCGCCCCAGAGATATCGGTCCTCATTTACAAACTGAATCTTTGAGTGATGTTGCACCACAATGTTGCCAATACCCCAGGCTTCATCTACCTGCCGGTTCATCATATTGCGGATGATGCCACTCAGCAACAAATCGGGTGAAACAGAAGTGGGGTTATTGCGGTTGGTATTCGTTTCTTCAAAGTCTTTGGTACAGGCAGTTAACAAAGTCAATGCCAGCAGCCAGGAAAATATAGGAATGCGTTTCATGTGTTCGTTTTTTCAGATTTAGAATTTGAAGCTGAGGTTTACACCGTAGCTACGAGAAGATGGCAGGGCCTGGTATTCAATGCCCGGCAAAGCTGTTCCACCACTATACGACATTGTTTCGGGATCCACATGCGGCACATTGTCCCACAGGAACAGGTTGCGACCTACCAGCGAAATCACTGCGCTACGGAAAGGCAGTTTGCCGAATACCCTGTCTGGAATAGAATAACCGATTTGCAGTTCGCGCAGTTTCACGAAAGAGGCATCATACATTACGCCTTCGGCAATGTTACGACCTCCAGTCCAGGCAGTATGCCACTCGCGAGCAGTCAGCTTTGTCGTATTCTGACTAAATGAACCATCAGGATTCTGTACCACACCATTGCCTACTACACCGTTGCCGGGTTTGGTAATATCATAACCATCGGCACGACCTTCAAGCGTTTCAATAATGATTCCGCCTTCACGACCCACGGTCTGCGTATGAGAATAGAGTTCGCCGCCCTGACGAATATCAAACAGGAAGCTCAGGCGAACACCTTTGTAGTTTAAAGCACTACCTACACCCATCAGGAAATCGGGGTTATAGTTACCCAACAAAATGCGATTGGTGGTTGCAACCGGACGACCGTTAGAACCAAATACCATTTGACCGGTATATTGTCCGCTGGCGTCGTAATAAGGAGCATTGGGGTCTTTGCTTTGTACCCGGGCAAAGCCGATTCCATACATGTTACCCATGCGCTCGCCTACGCGTGCTTCAACGCTTACCGAACGAGAAGCCATTACGTAGTTGGTCAAACCATCGCTCAACTCCAACACTTCACTGCGATTGGCTGAAAAGTTCACAAACGCATCCCAGGTCAGGTTCTTATTCTTGATGATGGTACCATTCAACATGATCTCCACGCCATTGTTGCGGATCAGACCAGCGTTGATCTTACGGCTGTTGTATCCCGAAGTAGGATCGAGTGGCAGGTTGAGGATTTGGTTCTTTGTGCGGCTTTGATAGTAAGTAACATCCAAACCGATGCGATTATTCAGGAAGCGGAGGTCTAAACCAAATTCGTATGCTGAGCTGATCTCTGGTTTCAGGTTCAGGTTGGCCAGGCTGCTTGTTTCGCCATAGACCTGTGCCGAGCCAAAAGGATCGCTGCGGTTGTAGGTTTGTGTAAATGAAAACGGATCAGTATCATTGCCTACCTGCGCAAGGCTCGCCCGCACTTTTGCAAAGCTGATTGCATTGGGCAGTTTCACCATATCGCTTACAATTGCGCTCAGGGCTACAGATGAATAGAAATAAGAATTCACTTCCTTACCAAACGCTTTCAATTCTTCCGGTAATGTGAGTGCGCTGCTCCAGTCGTTACGACCAGTGAAGTCAAGGAACAGGCGGTTCCTCCAGCTAACACCAGCAGAACCATAGAGACTGTTGATGCGCTTGGCCACGTTATTTTGTTCTGATACCAGCGCAATACGTGAGTTGTTAAGGCTGTAGATTTCAGGAATGTTCAACTGTCCGGCTACATCTTCCGCAAATCTGGAAACCTGGCGCATCTGGTTTCCTCCGAAAGTAGCGTTTACTGCAAAGTCGCTATTTACGTCTTTGTTGAATGCAAACAGGAAATCGGTGTTGCGCTCCTCGTTTACAATATTCGTTTCGCGGTACTGACCGAAGGGGAAACGCTGTGTGCTGAATGCGCGGCGATATTCACGACGCTCATTGCTCCAGTCGGTGGCGGTACGTAATTGCAAATTCAACCAGTCGGTGAATTCGTAGCGCAGTATTACGTTGCCAATGATCCGGTCGTAGTACTGACCGTTGGTATTCTTATAAACAGTGAGGTATGGATTATCATGATAGTTATAGTTCCAGCCAAATTGACGGCGATTTTCTTCACCCGCCATCCAGACACGTTTCATATCGTCGAGCGCAATGGAAGAAGGCAGCCAGCAATTGAACAGGTACATAATGCTTTCGGTACCGTAGCTGATCGAAGGTCTGTTATCGCTTTCGCTCTTTATATAACTTACAAAGGCGCGAGCTGAAAATTTGGGGGTCAGATTATATCCTCCGGAAAAAGAGACTGTATTTCGTTTAAGGTCCGTATTAGGTACAATTCCCTTCTGATCGATATTGGTGAAGCTGAGACGGAAATCACCTTTGTCGTTACCGCCAACTACCGCTACGTTATTGGTAAGTGTAGTGCCTGTTTGCAGAAACTTTTTCAGATTATCTTTTTCAGGCACCCATGGTGTTGCAGTAATCACACTTCCTGCAGGCGCGTTCAGATCGCCGCCCAGAAAAGGGATCACCTGTCCGTTTAGGGTGCGTGGTGAATTGTACTGGGGATAGGATTGCCCGCGGTAAGAAGGGCCCCAGCCTTCGTCGGTACCATCGGCCAGGCCACCGCCTGCTCCATTTACAAAAGCAAAATCGCCACCACTGCCATTACCCTGTCCATATACAGTCTGATACTCTGGGAGTTTTAACGGATCTTCCATGGTGTAGTTGCTGTTGATTTCCACACCAATTCCTTTTGCGCGTTTACCGCTTTTGGTTTTGATCAAAATGACACCGTTAGCAGCTCTTGAACCATAGAGGGCGGCAGCAGCAGGTCCTTTCAAAACACTCATGCTTTCAATATCATCCGGGTTCACGAAGCCTGCACCGTTACCAAAGTCCACATCCATATTACCGCGTCCTGATGCGCCTGTAATGGAATTGCTGATAGGCACACCATCTATTACATACAGCGGCTGGTTCTTATTAATATCTACTGAACGCTCGCCACGAATAGATACTCGCGACGAACCACCAATGCCTGAGGGACTTCCCACTACAGTTACGCCGGCCACTTTACCAGCCAGCTGATTCACTACGTTGGTTTCACGAGCTACCGTCAGGTCTTCGCCCTTTACTTCCTGAATGGCATAACCAAGTTTTTTCTTTTCCTTTCTGATTCCAAGGGCAGTTACCACTACCTCACCTAGGTCTTTTGTGTCAGCTTCCAGTTGAATGGATGCTGCATCGGCTGCTACCACCTCTTTCGATACGAAACCTACGCTGGTAATTACCAAACGTGCGCCATCTGCAGCCTGCAAAGTAAATGACCCCGTGTTGTCGGTGATAGTTTGTGTATTAGTGCCCTTTACCTGAATAGTAACGCCGGCAAGCGGCTGACCATTACTATCACTTACCTTTCCGCTGTAGCTGCGTTGCGCCATTAGAACGGTTGAAATACTCAGCAGTAAGAAGGTAAGAAAACCACTGAGGAACCGTTTTTTAATTTGGGAAAACATGAGGCGTTAGTTTTGAATTGAGGGCCAAAGCTATCGGGCTCATGTTAAGGGAGTGTGTTTTGATAATTACCAGAAGGTTAAGAAAATGTGCAAATGTGAAAATGTGGAAATGTGCAAGTGTGGAAATGCCAAATTGCTAATTTTGGTCGGTGCTAATGAAGAATTCTCTATCTTTTAAATAATTTCACATATTTGCACATTTCCACACTTGCACATTTCCACATTTGTCATCATGCTTCCACACCAACACTTTATACAAAACGCTATGTCGGTCCTTTCGATGGACCTGAATGTATTGGGACTGGCAGTAGGTGGTTCATGGATCACGGGTGAAATGGACGAGTACTCCGATCTTGACCTGGTGTTGGTGACGCGCGAAAAGCTGGCAGACGATCGGGGTCGTATGATTGACTATGCAAAAAAACTGGGGCATTATCTATCCGGCTTTACTGGCGAACATGTAGGTGAGCCACGAGTGTTGATCTGCCTCTTTGATCGTCCGCTATTGCATGTAGATATCAAATTTGTTACGACAGAAGAATTCGCTAACCGCGTGGAAGACCCATTCATACTATTTGACCGCCATGGTGAACTCCATTCTATATTAGAAGCCACTGAAGCCAAGTTTCCTTATCCCGATTTCCAATGGATCGAAGATCGCTTCTGGACCTGGGTGCACTATGCGCTCTTGAAAATTGGCAGAGGCGAATATTTGGAGGCATTCGATTTTTCCGGATACCTGCGCATGGTTGTGCTGGGGCCTTTATTGCACATAAGGAATGGAAATTTACCCCGGGCGGTTCGGAGGGTGGAAACAGACCTGTCGAACGAAGATCTGAACTCAATCATTAAAACTATTCCTGCTTACGACCGCGCATCCCTGATTCAAAGCCTTGAGTCTTCGGTTACTTTGTATCGGTCGCTAAGAGATGAACTTTTTACTGAAGCTGTGGAACGTCAGAAACTGACCGAGCAAAAAGTGATGGAGTATTTTGCGCTGATTCAAAACAATAGCTCATCTTCGCCGCAATAGCTTTATTTTACGCGGTTGTACTTTTTCAACACATCCATTACCGCCTGATGTGGTAATCCATAGGCTTTGTTGCCATTGATACCCTCCATCGTGTCGGCCGCCAGCATCGCATTTACCACCGCTTCCTCCACAGCACTAACTGTCGCGTAATACACTGCATTAAGCTGGTCATTGGGAAACACTTCAATTTCTGTCAGTTCATCGCGCTGAAATGCATTTTTGTTGGCGGTAGAAAACGTAATAAAAATATCGCCGGAACTGTTCTCACCCAATCCACCCAATAAACCAACGCCGAGCGGCACGCGGGTCGCCAGCTTTTTCAATTGATGTGGCAATAGTGGTGCATCGGTTGCTACCACTACAATGATGGAGCCCTGTCCGGGATCGTAAGAGGGCGCCTGGTTGAATTCATAATTAAGTGTGTCGGCTAATTCACGACCCACCGGTACACCCAGAATACTGAAGAGCCGTTTGCTCCCAAAATTGGATTGTACCAGCACGCCTACAGTATAGGTGGAATCATTAATGTTAAACACACGCGACGAAGTGCCAGTGCCGCCTTTAAATCCCAGGCACATCATACCGGTACCGCCGCCAACATTACCTTCTTTTAAAAATCCGGTTTTAGCACTGTCGAGTGCCTCCCAGGCGTGCGACTCCTTTACATGAAATCCGTAAATATCATTGAGAAAACCGTCGTAGGTTTCAGCCACCACCGGATAAGTGTACCAAAAATCTTCCTTGTACCAGCCTCTTTTTACATACCATTTCAACACCGCATCGCGTACTACACCCACACTGTTGGTATTGGTGATCATGATCGGCCCTTCAAGGAAGCCTGACTCCGTAATCCAGGTAGTGCCGGTCATTTCACCGTTGCCATTCAATGCATACCAGTTTGCGTATACAGGATTGTTGGTCTTTCCTCTTGGCAATATGGCGGTCACACCGGTGCGCACCGGCCCCTTACCCCTGATGTTCTTCCCCGAACCTGAAATGATGGTACTGTAACCAACTTCTACCCCTTTCACATCAGTAATGGCATTATATGTACCCGTTGTGCCAGGAAAAGGTATACCCAGTTCCCTGGCCCTTTGTTTCTTTTGAGCAATTGCAGTTGCTGCAATTAGCATGAACAAGAACAGCCAAAAGGGGGCCAATAGTCTTGCTAGCATGTGGAGTTTTTTTGAAGTATGCTGAATCAGCTAGTACTCACCCATGCCGGTTGGCAGGGAGTAAACTGAAGATACCTCAAATATTCGACTCAGGTAACTACAGATAACGTAGCCACCGTTTTTCAGGATGCTGCATTTTGTACCTGCCGTACCATTTGCAAAACGGATATAAAATGATTACGACCAGTATCCACACTGCATATATAGCCGGCAAACTTATACCCGACTCGCCATCAGGCCTGCCGAATTTAAAAGGAGCAAAGTTGAAATCCCTCCACGCAAATCCCTGCGCAAACAACATAATAGTTATTGCTGCCCTAACCAGACACCAGTGGAACAGGTAATAGAACATCGGTACTTTTCCGTATACATTAAGCACTCTTTGCACAATTGCCGGTACCTTATCTGAAAGAAAAAGCGCCAGAAACATCAAGCCCAGGAAAAGAGAAACGAAGGCCAGCGAAGGCGGTTGCTTGCTCACGTTTAGAAAAGACATGACAGTATAAAGAAAAGAATCGCCAGCCTGCCAGTGACTGGGGTCGCCATAGGCGTTGACTGATCGGATGATTACGAAAAACAAAAGCAGCGCGGCCGCGATTCGCAGAAACTGTTTGCTCTGCCACTCTAAAGGCTGCTCAAACAGCTTGCCCGTAGCAAAACCCAATAAGATGATGCCCACCCAGGGAATTAGCGGATAAGCCACCAGAATTAAAAAATCAGGAGTTACCGTATGAAGGCCCGGCCTCGTCAATACACTAATCAGAAAATTCAAACCCGCATTTTCCTGCGCAGGAATACGTAAAGTCAGTTCGTTGAAAGCGAGAAAAATGAATCCCAGTAAGCCGACCTTCCATGGCGTGACCCTGGCCAATAGGGACAAAACAATAAATCCTACACCAATGGCAGCTATTACCTCCAGCAGCAACAAGCGAAACTGCACATCAAACCACAACAGGAAATTGATTATGGTGAATTCAAGTATGATCAGCCACAGCCCCCGTTTCCAGAGAAAATTGCGACTTGACGACTTGTCTGTACTTCGCTGATAAGAAAGATACGCAGACACGCCTGCCAGAAAAACGAAAATAGGCGCGCACAAATGGGTAATCCACCGCGTAAAAAATACCGGAGCAGTTGCCGTTGTCAGGTCTGTGGGGGTTTGTGTAAGGGCAGTAGTATGGAGCAGCTCGCGTACGTGATCGAGCGCCATAATCACTAACACCATTCCGCGAACGATGTCGATGGAGTTTATACGTTTCATTTGAGGTTGAAAATAAACAATATTTGCTGTTAAAAACAACAGCAACTATTTGCATGTAAAAAAGTGCTATCAAAATCCAACGTCGTTTCTACCGTCCTGAAAGCTTTGTGCGACAAAATTGTTATAAGCAGCATTTTTGAATATTCAAAAAAAAGGCCATATATTAGAGGTGAAGCGCCGCTGGTAGTAGCACCACTCCTCCCTCTGAAAAGAGCCGGTTCCCCATTCCTTATATTGTACAACATGAAACAGTTATCACTTATACTGATCCTGGCGACTGTGTGTTTTACAAGTGCGGCACAAAACAAGCCACGCTTTGCCTTGTTGCTGGGCAATAGCGATTATTCGGGCAGTGCTTACCTGAAGAATCCGGGTAATGACGTGGATAGTATGGAGAAGAAGCTGATACTTTGCGGATTTACCGTATTGAAAGAGAAAAATCTGAAGCAGCTGGGTCACTTCAACAAAATGGTGGACAGTTTCTTTCACATCATTAATCAGCGTCCATGTGAAGCGTTCTTCTATTACTCGGGACATGGAATTCAGCAGGATGGCGACAATTTTTTGATTCCCACCGAAGCACGGATCAACTCTCCCTCGGATGTAGTCAACTATTGTTACAAGTTGAAGAATGTTCTCGACAAAATGGATGATTCAAAAAGTAGCACCAATATTATTGTGCTTGACGCATGCAGGAATAATCCATTTTCGAAAGGGCAACGAAGTGCTGGTGAAAAAGGCTTACAGGTGGTTAATCAGGCACCAAAGGAATCATTCATTATTTATGCTACTTCACCAAATAGTGTTGCCAATGATGGCAGTGGCAACAACTCGCCCCTGGTAACTTCATTTATCAGGTATATAAATGAGCCGGGGCTTTCGATTAGTAATTTGTTGCTACGAATTATAGACGAGGTAAACAGGCAATATCCGGGGCAACGCCCCTGGGGAAGTGTTTCAATCAGACGGGAGTTCTATTTTGCTCCACCAGTTGCGGCAAGCAGCACCAGATCAGCCACAGCCAGTGGAATGGAGAGAACGCTGGCAGACGTGGTGTTAGTGTCTTCCGCGGATTGCTTTGTGCAGTTGGATAAAGAGCCAAATGATATTTTCATACGTGCAGGCTCGCACCGATCATTTAGCAGGTATGCGGGACCCCGAGCTATACATGCTGTCGACTTTCGAGATACTACCCTTAAATGGGATACCACGTTCGAAGCCGGCCTTAACGAGGTAAATGTTATTTATGTCCCTATTCGCGAGCTGCAGGAAAAAAGGGCTGCCCGGCTGGCCGCACTTCCCGCGAATCGTCGTAGAATGGCGGCGTTGGAATCATTGCAACGCGGTCTCGTAAAAATTAATGGTGGCTCTTTCGTCATGGGCAACAATTCAGGCAAAAATGATGAAACTCCGGAGCACCGTGTTACTTTGAGTAGCTTTCTGATTGGACGTTTTGAAGTAACCCAAGAAGAGTGGACTTCCCTAATGGGCTACAACCCGTCACAATTTTCCAACTGTCCGCAGTGTCCGGTAGAGAATGTAACCTGGACGGACGTCATTCGCTTTATCGACACATTGAATCTGCTCACTGGCGAAAATTTTCGTCTTCCAACCGAGGCCGAGTGGGAATTTGCTGCACGGGGAGCCAATAATGGCGGATCGCCGAACGGATTCAGCAACAGCCGCACGCCCGATAAAACGGGGTGGGTATTTAAGAATTCAGGAAAAAAAACCCACGAAGTAGGTTCGCTTATCGCCAATGAGGCAGGAATATGGGATATGACTGGCAATGTTGCCGAGTGGTGTAGTGACTGGTATGGCGCTGGATATTATCGCGCTGCGCCCTCTGCAAACCCAACCGGACCAGAAAACGGCTCAGAAAAAGCGTTGCGTGGCGGCTCATGGAATGAAGATGAAAGTAACTGCCGCAATTCCGTTCGTGCTAAACAGTCTGTCGATCACAAAGATTCATCAATTGGCTTTCGAATAGCAAAAGACTTATAACAACTTGAAAATATGAAGCGAACCATTTTTCTATTTTGCTGCATGGCTGCGATTGTATCCGCGAACAGCCAAGTCAAAATCGAGGTGTTGGGGGGAGGCAATTTAAGCCGGCTCTCGCTGAAAGAGTATACAGCCGGATATCTCTATTATCCGGAGGACCCCAATCTTCCACCAAATATCCGAACCATCAAACGCGAAATCAAAATGAGTCCCGGATTTTTTATTGGTGCGGGACTTGAATGGGAGCTGAACTCCAATTTGTCGTTATCCACAAGGATGATCGTAGAGAATGTTCGCCTTGCTGACCAGTTACGAGATCATTGGTATGTCGATTCCTTGACAGGAAGGAGTACCATGAGCCTGTATTACCTTCGTTTACCCCTGCACTTATTGTTCTATGCGCCTGTGAAAAAAGCCCGCTTGTTCCTTGGCGTTGGGGGCTATGCTGCTTACGGGCTTACCGGCACGGATATTTTTCGGCCCGATGATGGAGGGCGCGATTCTATCGAAGCCGTTTCTTTCCGAAAAGATGGAAATGACCACTATGCTTTTTATCACGCTAACCGGTTTGATTATGGCTTATCCATCACTGCCGGAATTCGATTCAGAAGCGGGTTGTTTCTGGAAGCTTCCTTTGTAAATGGTCTACGCTCAATAACGACCGACCGCTACACTGCTTACCATAGCAATCCGGCTAATGTGGAGTACGGATTTAAAAATTATCGTCGTCAATTCAGCCTCGGCATTGGGTACCGTTTAAACTAATCACCATGAATCGTTCATTCTTTTTAGCGCTGGCCTTAGTCGCCATTTTCTCGAAAAAGGCTCATACACAATTCAAACTAGGCATACAGGGCGGACTAAATATCAGCTCGATAACCCCGGCAGTTACACAAACTTATTCCATCAGCCTGGCCAATCGTTGGAACTACTCAAGTCCCCGTAACGGATGGTCAGTCGGTCTGGTCGGTTCATTCGAATTAAACCGTTCGCTCAATCTGGAATTGAATGCCGATTATAGTCGCAATGGCCACAAAACTATTTACCGGCAGTTGGATGTTGGTGGCGCAATAGTTGACACTTCCACTACGCGGCTGCAGTTTACCCGACTGAGAATGTTGATTAGTTATGCATTGCCCTTAGGTACCGGCCGTGCAAGTATTGCTGCCGGTCCCAATCTGCATTATTTGATCAGTGGCGAAAGACATATGACCGGATACATGTCGTATCAAAATGTAGAAGAAACTTACAAGATCAAAGCCGGCAAAGCCCCGGGATTCGGCTTAAGTGGTGCCATCCGGTATGAATTTCGTGCGGGCCTGTTTCTGGCAGTTAGCTATGATCATATGATTGCAGCCCAGAAAAACCTGCAACAACGGATGCTGGTTGATACCGACAAAATAAATCTCGGTGTGTTCAATTTCGGCATCGGCTTTTTCCTGCCAAACCGAAAAAAATAGCTTGTAGAAAAGCCGGAAAAATTACATATCTTAACAGGCATCCTTCTTCCTTTGCGATAACCTCTTATTCCACCCTTTTTCAAATCTTAACATCCAATGCTCCGGTAAAGCCCGGTATGATCTTCTTTACGCTAAAACCCTGAACCCGATGTCCGTCAGGATATCCTGTTTGTTGTATCTGGCCCTCTTGATTTCAAAGAGCAGTGCAGGACAGTCCTGGCAGCAACTTCGCGCACAGGCCGACAGTGCGTTGGGGCAAAAAAATAACTCATTAGCCACTGAATTGCTAACGAGCGCATACCTTAAACTTCCGCAAGACGTTGCTGCTTCAGAAAAAAACGTACAAATACAACTGGAGTTCGCACAGCTTTTCTACAACCTCAATAACCTTGCAATGGCATCAACGGCATTGGAACGCGTTCGGCCGCAGTTGGTGAAACTTCGCGGATGGTTACACGAAGAGGTTGCTGCCTGTATCAATTTGCAGGCACGAATTGCCCATGGGCAGCGCCAGTTGCACCGGGCAGAAGATTTCTATATTTCAGCCAAAATAATTCGGGATAGTCTTCACGCTACCTCCGATTCGATATACGCTTCTTATTGCAATGGCCTTGGCGTACTCTACAATGATTTGCATGATTTCGACAAGTCGCTCTTTTATCATCAGACTGCGTTGAAACTGCGACGTGAAATTTTCGGTACTGAAAATCGGGCCTATGCTCAAAGCTGCAACAACCTGGCAGCCCTTTACTGGAACCTTGGCCGGCTCGACCTTGCCGAACCGCTTGCCCTTGAAGCCCACCGAATCCGGGGCAGGGTTAGTTCCATTCCGCGACGCGAATACGCGATCAGTTGTGTGAACCTCGCCAATATTTCCCGCGACTTGGGCAAATATCCGGATGCTGAGCACTACTATCTAGAAGCTCGGCAAATACGGCGACAATATCTGGGTGAAAACCACGACGACTACATACAAAGTTGCGACATTCTGGCGGACCTTTTTTACTTCATGAAGCGATACAGCGAAGCTGAGCAGCTTTACCTTGAGGCAAAGGATATTCGGGAAAGAAAATACGGAACTCAACATGACGGATATGCACAATCATGCAACAACCTGGCGGCTTTGTATCGAGATGCAGGCGATCTGCAAAAGGCCGTTGCACTGGCAGAAACTGCTAAAATAATCTGGGACAACTTAGCAGGCGCAGGCACTTCTCAGCTAGCCGTCAATCGAAACAATCTTGCCACCATTTACACAGCTCTCAACAGATATGCTGAAGCGGAATCCCTCTTTATGGACGCGCGCCGTCAATGGCAGGAGGAACTGGGCCACAATCACCCTTATCTTATCAGCAACGCCCTTAGTCTGGCTTCCATGTTTCGCCTTGCCGGTAATTATGAAAAGGCCGATAGTCTCTATTCAATCGCAATTGATGCACAACAAAAGCAACTAAAACTAATCTTTGCCTTTACGTCAGAGCGAGAAAAGACTGCTTATGTTAACAATATAGCGGGCGCAGGCAATGAATACTATTCCTTCTATTTTTCAGAGGCTAAACTGAAAAGCCTCGCCAACGCATACAATTTTTCACTATTACGGCGGAATCTAATTTTGCAAAATACCGAAAGTCAACGCCGTAATCTTAGTAATAGCCTGGATACCTCCAGTCGCCTACTCTATCAACTCTGGCTCGAAAACCGAACAAAGCTTGCATCTCTTTACAGCTCATCAGCTCAATTCCTACAAGACTATGCCCTGCAATTGCAACAAAGAATTGACTCGCTTGAAAAGCTGATGGCCCGAAAAAATCAGTTAAAGGACCCGGTGCATGCCGAGAACCGAACCTGGAAGGATGTGCAGGCACAATTAGGCAAAAATGAGGCCGCGATTGAATTCGTGGAATATAGTGTGTTTGATGGGATGCATCAAAGGGACACTATTTATTACGTCGCTTTGGTTATCCGACCTACCGATCGAACGCCACAGGCAGTACGTTTATTCGAAAAAAGGAAAATCGATAGTCTGTTGAAAAGAATGGATGTTCAGGCGGCTCAGGGCATCAATCTGGCTTACACGAGAGGATTGAAGGTCAAATCTGTCACCACCGCTTCTGCTCAGCTTTACGACCTGGTTTGGAAACCTCTTGAAGTATATCTTACACAAACCAATAGAGTTTATTTCGCTGCAACCGGTCTTTTACACCGAGTTGCATATCATGCACTGCCAATCGACTCACAAACGGTGTTGAGCGACCGATTCGAGTTGATTCAACTTTCTACAACAGCTATGGCAGGACAATCTCCGAACGATAAGATTTCGACGCGGGATTCAATTTTATTAGTTGGCGATATAAGATATTCTGTTGAAATGGGGAATGAGAACAGTAATGCTGGTTTCTGGACCTATTTGCCAGGCACTGCAAATGAAATTCGATCAATTGAAATGGCAGCCAACAGGTATGGGCTCAAATATCGGTTACTACGCGAGAACGGGGCAAACGAAGCGGCGTTCCGAAATCTTGATCGGCGTCAGTCGCCCGCACTATTACATATAGCCACACACGGCTTTTTCTTTCAAAGGCAATATGATACTACCAATACGCAAGTCACCACAGGCACACGATTCAGAACTCCGGAAGATCCGCTCTTGCGTAGCGGGCTGGTCCTTGCCAACGCCAACCAGTACTGGGCAACAGGGACTGATGACGCTGACAACGATAATGTACTGACAGCTTACGAAGTAGCTAATCTTTCGTTGTACGGCACAAGGCTGGTAACGCTGTCTGCCTGCGAAACTGCTTTGGGGGATGTAAGCGGCGCCGAAGGCGTGTATGGCTTGCAACGAGCCTTCTCGATGGCGGGTGCTCAATACCTGCTCATGAGTTTATGGAAGGTACCTGATCAGGAGACGTCTGAGTTCATGACAGATTTTTACAAGAACCTTTTCAGCGGGCAGTCCATTGAAGCAGCCTATTTAAAGACCCGAAAAAAATTTAGCAAGAAGTATCGGCGTGAGCCCTATAAATGGGCGGCGTGGGTATTAATCAGATAAATGAAAATCATGTTTCGCATTTCTGTTATTGTGCTGTTTTTTATCGCATCTTTCGCTCAGCGAGCCATCGCGCAGGGAGCCTGGAACTGGCGTGGTGGCTCGTCTACACAAAATGACCCGACTGGCAGCGCAGGTCCGGGCGGTCGTACGGGTGCTGCGGGCTGGACCGACGGAAATGGCAACTTCTGGCTTTTTGGCGGGAGCCGTGGCGACGGCTATTTCGACGAAATGTTTAGCGACCTGTGGCGCTACAATACAACAAATAACCAATGGACGCTGGTAAATGGAACGATCGACCCGAATTTGAATACGACTGCCAGCAGACCAGGTGCCAGAATAAATGCCGCCAGTTGGCTGGATAGTCAGGGTAACTTATGGCTCATGGGCGGAATTGGATACGATGAGGCTGGTAACCATACTGACCTCAATGATCTTTGGAAGTATACGACCAATAGTAATACCTGGACATTCATAAGAGGTTCGCTTACGGGTGGCGGCAATTTGATCAGTTCAGGATTGAACGCAACACCTGCGTCAGGTCATAGCTTCACTACCTGGACAGACGCTTTGGGGCAGCTTTGGCTGTTTGGTGGTGTAAGAAATGATCTTTTGGGTTCGGGCGATTACGACAACCGCCTTTGGCGATTCAACACTGGAACCGGTACCTGGTCGCTTGTAAAAGCAGGAAATACCGGCGACAGCAGCGCCTACGGAATTCGAAATGTGGCAGCAGCATCCAATCTTCCCTCGTACAGAAAGGGAAGCTTGTCGTGCACAGACAGCCAGGGTAATTTATGGTTATTTGGTGGCTATGGCTACGGACTCCCACGTTATATTGATGACCCGGGCAATCATTTCAGTCAAACAGGCAATCTGAATGATCTATGGAAATATGATATCGCCACCGGCAACTGGGTTTGGGTTAGCGGTGATTCAACTATTAATGCTCCTGGATCTTTTGGAACTAAATCCTTGCCGTCGACAAGAAATGTACCCCCTGGCCGGGCCTATGGTTCTTCGTGGTTTGACACGAATGGTAATCTATGGATGATGGGTGGCCAAGTAAATTTTGGTTTCCTTTCTTCCCATTATGATGATCTTTGGAAATACAATATCTCTAGCAGCCAATGGATCTGGGTGGATGGCTCAAGCGGTATTGACGCAACCGCGCAATACACTTCACCCTTGCAACCAGGAAGCCGTCAGCGGAGCTCCTGCTGGAAGGCTGCAGATGGGAGTTTCTGGCTATTTGGCGGCAACAACAACAGCGGCAGCTTCAGCGATTTTTGGCAATACACCCCCGGCTGCGAAACGACTTTATCAATTAGTCCAACGAGTGGCATCTTTTGCAATGGAGTCACTTCAATTCCGCTAACAGCCAGTGGTGCTGCCAGCTATACCTGGTTGATCGACGGACAGGTACAAATTGCTAATGGTCCCAACTTTACTGCCACCCAGGCGGGAGTATACAATGTTCGTGCAAGCGTGCCTGGCTGTGGTCAGTTGTATTCTTATGCAGTTGAATTGGAGTCGCCTCCAATTGATCCGGGTATCTCCCTTTTTGGAGCAGGCTCGAGTGGATATTTCTGCGAGAACTCACTAGTTGGAATCGGACTAGGCAGTACTACTGAGGAACAAACGTATGAATGGGTTCAGATTGAAACAGGCGTAGTGGAACAGGGTCCGCAAAACGGGAATGGAACCAACCAAAGCTTTGAATTTTTACTCACAGCATCCGAGTTGGCCAGGTATACAGGTGCCTGGACAGTTATCACCAGAAAACCAGGATGCCAGCCGTTCTATACCGATACCGTATTTGTCGCTATCAGTCAGGTCCGAAATGCGGTCATACAGGCCTTCAACGCTACATCAGTTACTTTTACCTGGGATCAGTTGCCCGTGTTGGGCTTCGATTCCCTGGAATTCGAATATGTCGTTAGCGACTTTCCGGACCCATTTTCCGGTAATAGTTTTACCACGCGACTGACATCAATCCACCACACCGGACTTCTACCCAACACCACTTACTTCATTTACATCAGGCCCATTTGTGCTTCGGGTAATTCGGATTGGACACAGTTAAGTTTTACTACCTGCAGTGCAGATGTTGTAGGAAACATCACTCCCAATACACCGCAGGAAATTTGTGCAGGCAGTTCCGTGCAGTTAACGGCGTCGGGTGGCAACAGTTATCAATGGCTGTTAAACGGTCAGCCCATTGCAGGAGCAACTGGCGAAAGCCTTCAGGCCGATTCCACAGGCGTGTACAGCGCCATCATTCGTTCGGGCGGATGTGGAGGCCCTGCACCACAATCTGTTTTGGTAAACGAACTACCTCCGTTAAATGGAAGCCTGTCACCCACTGGGCCGGTTTCCCTTTGCAGTGGTGGCAGCATTCAGCTGCAGGCCAGTGGCGGCAATAGTTTTGAATGGTACCTCAATAACCAGTTGGTTCAAAGCGGCACTACATCAAGCTTTGTTGCGACCCAGGCGGGCACATACACCGTACGCATACAAAACGGGAACTGTTCGTTTGTGTTGCCGCAGAGTGTAAACATTACTATCAGTGCTACTGCCGCAACCCTTACTCCAAACGGTGCCATTTCGCTTTGTACGGGAAGTAGCCAGCAATTGCAAGCGACAGGCGGTACCAGCTATGAATGGTATTTCAATAATGTACTGATTGTCGGGCAATCATTACCCACATTGACGGCCACGCAGGCAGGCACGTATAGCGTAATTGCCGTGAACGGAACCTGCCGAACGGCAGCACCGACTACGGCAACAGTCAGTTTTCTTTCGGCACCTTCAGGCAGCATTACGCCTGTCGGGCCGATCTCTATCTGCGCAGGATCGAATAGCGTATTAACGGCAACCGGCGGCAGCAGTTATGAATGGTATTTCAACAATCAGTTGATACCTGGTGCCAACGACGCCACACTGCAGGTTACCCAGGCGGGCAGTTACGAGGCCATACTTATCAATGGCACCTGTCGTACACCCGCATCAAACAGTGTTACCGTATCAATCACACCCAACCCCGTGGGAAGTATCACAGCCAATGGCGCTAACAATATTTGTGAAGGAGGATCGGTTCAATTACAATTTACCGGAACGGGTACGGTTGAATGGTATAAAGACGGCATTTTGCAGACACAGTTAAGTGGCAACCAGATTGCAGTCACTGAAGGGGGACTATACAGCGCAGAAATCATTAACGGCAATTGTCGGGCTGCAGCAGCAAATACGGTTAACGTCACTGTATCGCCATTACCCGCTGGTAGCATTCAACCCATTGGCCCGGTTTCGTTATGCCCCGGCAGTACACAAATCTTCACAGCCAATGGAGGCGACAGTTACGAGTGGTATTTAAACGGCCAACTGATACCCGGCGAAAGCAACGCTAACCTAACAGCCAACATGGCAGGCACTTATTCTGTTGTTATTATTCGGAATAATTGTCGAAATCCCGCTTCAAACTCAGTTGATCTTGATTTCAACGGTACCATTGGAGGTCAGATCAGCCCGGCGGGGCCAATCACACTGTGTCCTGACCAGTCAACAATACTCAGTGCCAGCATCGGGAGCGGGTTTCAATGGTTTCGGGATGGAGTGTTGATCAATGGTGCCAATGCCCAACAACTGCTGGTTACCCAGCCCGGTTTATACTCAGTACATATCAGCTCAGGAAACTGTCAGGGGCCCGCCAGCAATAGCGTGCAGGTTAATACTACTGCTGCGCCCTCGGGCAGCATAGTGGCATCGGGCCCCACTGCGTTATGTCCAAATGGCTTTGTCACTCTCACTGCGTCCGGCGGAACCAGCTACGAGTGGTATTTAGATGGAACTATTGTTTCAGGCACCAACCAAAGCAGCATAACGGTACAAGCACCTGGCTCATATAGTGTCATTATCAGCAATGGTGTATGTACCGCTGCTGCCAACAACAATATTACTGTTACTAATGTACCAATTCCAGTTGGCAACATATCACCGGCTGGCCCGACACGAATTTGTGCTGGATCAACCACTACACTCACAGCATCGGGTGGCATTCTGTATGATTGGTACCTTGACGGGCAATTGCTTGTTGCTGGCAGTAGTGGCAGTTTTGACGCCTCCGCAGGTGGAAATTACAGCGTTGTTATTTACAACAACAATGGTTGTTCGGCCAACGCCGGTAATACCGTTCAGGTTATTGTAGACCAACTTCCTCAGGGAACGATAATGCCAACCGGAGTGACCGAACTATGTCCGGGAGGCTCCCGCCTTCTAACTTCATCGGGAGGCAACGGCTACCAATGGTATAGGGATGGCGTGCCTGTTTCCGGCGCAACCACAGCGGAATTTAATGCTACCATCGCCGGTGTTTATACGGTGTTGGTCAGTTCCGAAAATTGCTCTGCATTTGCGAACGGCTCAGCAACAATCCGATTTTTGCAGGCGCCGGTGGGTACGGTAAGTGCGCCCGGAACGCAGATATGTCCCGGACAGCAGGTCCCCATCACAGTAACGGGGGGAGTACGTTACCAGTGGTATAAAGATGGACAACCCATCGCCAATGCCACAGGCGCCACTTATCTGGCTGCATCTGCTGGTACGTACACAGCTACCATTTACAATGCTGCCAATTGCTCATCGGCTGCCGGTAATAGCGTGACGTTAACGGCACCGGCAACACCGATTGCTGGTTTTGAAACGAGCGCGGCATGTGTCGGTCAGCCGGCAAATTTTGTCAATACAAGCACCGGTTCCGACCTGTTGTATACCTGGCGATTTGGTGACAATACGCAATCATCTGCTCAATCACCCAGCCATATTTATGTGCAGGCAGGTAGTTACCAGGTTGAATTGATTGTAACCAGTGCTACCTGTACCACACTGGCTGATACCATACAGCGCTCAATGGTAGTATCAGCGCCGGTGCCTGCAGTTCGATATCCCGTTGTTCGGGTAACTGCCAACCTGGCTGCGCCACTTTCTGCACGCGAACTGGGTATTAGCTGGCAATGGGAACCTCCCCTCGGCCTGTCTAATCCGTCGATACGAAACCCGTTGGTGACAATTTCGTCGAACCAGACTTATACTGTCCGAATGCTTGCAACTACCGGATGTATTACCATTGATACAGTTGAAGTGCAGGTTTTTTCGAAAGCTACGGTATTTGTACCCACAGCCTTTACGCCCAATAGCAATGGCGCAAACGACCTGCTTCGGCCATTGCTGGCTGGCATACCAGTCATTGAATATTTCAAAGTATTCAACCGATGGGGACAACTGGTATATGAAACAAATCGACCGGGTGAGGGCTGGAATGGCCTCTTTAGGGGAAGCCCTCAGCCCGCTGACACATATAGCTGGATATTTGTTGGCAAAGATGCCGAGAACCGAACTGTAAAGGCCAGCGGAAAAACAATATTAATCAGATAATAAAGCTTGTATGAAAAGACTGCTATTGTTATATATTCTGGTAACAACAATGCTGGCAGCAGGCGCTCAGTCGCCGCATGTATCACAATTTTATTCAACGCCATGGCTGATTAATCCGGCATTGACAGGGTATTTCGATGGACCATACCGGCTGGCTGGCAATTTTCGATCACAATGGGGTGGCGGCAGTACTCCGTTTCGTACTATTTCAGCGTCGGCAGAAGTTGGCCTGCTGAAAAATCGTCTGGCAGAAAATAATCGACTAGGTCTTGGGGCATCGTTTCTTAATGATCATACGCTAGGTGGGGCTTCGCAATGGAATATCGCAACACTGGGCACGGCATATACCGTTGCATTAGATGACGAGGGCATGCATCGAATAGGTCTGGGGTTTCAAGCGATCTACCAGCGACGCCGACTCGACTATTCGCGCCTGCTGTTCGAAAATCAACTTGGTTCAGGCGGATTCGATCCCTCGTTGCCGATTGGTGAGTCGTTGACAACATACGACAAAGGACAATTCAATGCAGCCGTCGGTGGCATGTATCATTATGAAGGATATGAGCACAGTATTTTCGCCGGAGCGGCAATGTTTAATGTGCTTCGCAAAAAGGAGAACCTTTTACCCGAGACATTCAACATTTCGCCCCGTTATACCGTAACCATAGGCGGGCAGGCCTTTGTGGGCGTTGCTGGTACCCTGTTTGGATCGGCCAATTACCAATACCAAAGCGGTGCGCAGGAACTCACAATCGGCGGTGCTTACGGCCTCCAACTGGGCGACGATTTGAAGAATGTAATTAGCCTGGGCACATGGTACCGGCTTGGCGACGCGTTGATTCCTTACGTCGGGTACCAGCTTGACGGTTTGCAGGTTGGTTTCAGCTTTGACTTCACTACTTCAGCATTGAAAGCAGCCAGTCAAAGCCGAAACGGTTTCGAACTCAGTCTGGTCTACTCCGCACCCGACCGAAGAGACCTAAAACGTGCTATTCCCTGGTATTAAACGATGATATCAGCCGACGCACCTGTTGTGTACTACCGGCAATCACTGCTACCATGCTCATTCACTGGTTAGTTTTCGAAGATAAAAAGCTGATAGATCGAAGAAATCATTTGCAAAGAGTCTATTGGCCAGGTCGAGATAGTACCAGGGCGTTCCATTGTCCGAAACGGCGTCTTTGATTTTATTAATTTCTGCTTCGTAAGCCGATTTGGTAAACCAGGTGAAACTGCCAACGGCATCTACAATACACGCCGGATCTAAACCATCGACTTTCCAATGAAAAACCTGCATCTCCAGGTTCATCAACCCATCCCGATGAATAATCAACTGGGTATCCCTTACTGTCAATTGAATTAACAGTTCATCGCGTTCGTTAAACAGCGAAAAAGTATATTGCAGGGTAGCGCTATTATGCGCCCAGGAAAAACGAATTGAATCATCGGACGTCTTCCAATTGTTAACTGGCTTTCGCGCCAACCTGCACATGCCGCGATCTACTCCACCCCATGAACCTACCAATTCATTGATTCCGGCCCGAACGGAGTTTGTCGGGTTCGCTAATTCCTTCCATACAAGCGAAAAATATTTTTCCGTCAGGCCCTGTGGTTGGCGTCGTTGCAGCTTGATCAGCGTTGACACGGCATGAGTGCCTTTCTTGTTCAAAACTATGTATCGCGAATCACGGTCGACCAGAGTTACCTCACACTTGTCATTACCCAGTATAATCATGTCTGTAGCCTGAATAAGCATTTTTGGCTTAACCAATTCTGCAGCCTTTCCTTTCGATTTTAGTTTCACTTCGCCCTTGATCATGTCAACAAAAAACACCGCGTCCGCAGCGAAGGCTGCTTTTGAAAAACAGAACAGAGCTGCCATGAATAAAAGCCTCATGTGTTAACCTTTTTTGTTTTAGCGGTTCGCCAGCGAACCAGAATTAACCGAACCCAGTTGTATACAGGCACATAAAATCCCTTGGCCACAAATGAAAAAATTATGGGGTAAAGTGCGAATCTAATACCGGTTCCTGAAAACAGAAGAAGAAGAAGAAAGACCAGCAAAACCAACAAAACAGCCTCGCCCAAATGAAACCAAAAGGGAGGCGCTTTGCCCTTTTTCTTTTCCCACCGGTATTCCGCCCAAAGCACAACGAATATGAGTAGGGCCGCCAGCATGTAAGAATATATTGGGGCCAGTTTGGTAATATAATCCTTGTTCAGCATCATCTGCACAATATTCGCCTGTATCACTACCCCGTACATGTCAGGAAAACTTCGCCCTCCAACCTGTTCATTAAGCGGAGTAAAATGAAGATCTTCTAATGAATTTGGAAAAGGCTTTTCGAAATGACCGAGAAGTACAATTCGGCCGCGAACTTTTTCCTCTAACTGACCGGTGGCCAGAAATTCAAAAAAATCGACCCTGGTAAAGCTGTAGAACTGTTCAATATTACCTTTATACTGAATGAACTCAGTTGTCTTACCACGCTTCCTGAGGTAATCGAAATCGTCCTTGCGATATTTTTCCACCACTCGTGCCGCAAATGAAACAAAGTCCCGACCCTCAGATCTGTAAAATGGAGCGAAACTTCTGACAGTAGAAGTCCTTTCACCAATAAAATTATCATACCCATGCCTGCCGTCGAATCGGTCGGAATCAAAAAACGACCTACGCTCAAACAGTCCTCCGGTGGAATCGTCTTTTTCCAACCTGGAACTCACAATTATTGATTCGCTTGACTCAATTAACTCTCTCAACATTTGATCAGCACTACTGTCAGCCGATGGCTGTCGAAACAACGCATCCACTGCAATCACACGCGGCGCCAAACGGATTAACTCATATAACTGCCTTACGATGGTTTGTCTATCCTGACCAATTTGCAGCAGGACAATATTCGTATCACGGTAGGATGGTACTTCAACAACCGTCGATTCGCTACGAGTAAAATGGAGATCATATAGATCATAGTCATCAATATCCTGTTTGATCAGCTTTGGAAATTCCGTTTTTACGGGAAGCAGGCCAACCAAAAAGGTCAACAATAAAATAAAAAATGTGGATAGCGACAGCTTTTGAAACACGTGCAGAAAGTTTAAACAATGTTACCTGTTCGACACTACGCTACCCAGATTAAATGACAACGAAAAAAACATACCCGCTCTAAATACCGACATTCGGGGAAGATTAACATCAAGATCCTCCACTTTGTCGCCCGTACGGTACCCATTGGCCAGTTTGCTTACATTGGTTCCGGCCACGCCAACTGTAATAATAACAGGCTCGTTCCTTCCTGCCAGCACACTTATGCCCAACATGTAATTGATATCCTTTCGCTCACCGGTTACGGGTATGCCAAAACCGAAAGCGCCTCCAATTTTCAAGCTATGAAGAGTTGCCGGATAAAAATTGATATAAGTTGCTAATACGGGAGTGAATAAGTCGGCCCGGTCTGAACCAATAGTCGTATCCGGCTTCACGAAATAAGTGCGATTTTTATCTTTGAAGTGTGTAAACGCGAGCCCCACAGCGTTTCTGATCTTTACATTCGGCCTGGGTTTCACAGAAAAATATTTAGTGACAGTATCTCTGCCAAGGGAGTCGCTGCGCGGGTAGAGTTGCAGTTTTAATTCCGCCACATCTTCCGTTCCCGACACGATATAATTGAAATGATAATTGGCAGCGACAATTTCATTATACAATTCGCTTACCATCGCCATTTCTTTCACGAAATCGGGATTTTCTGTATTCAGATTGCTTATGCGTTGGCTGGCCCGATTAACTTTATCCTGCATGCTACGCGCGCTCACTGATTCTATCTGAAGTTCAGGATCCGTACCCGGCATTAATTCATTCAATATTTGCTGTTCCGTAACCAAACTGTCGGCTACCGAGCGAAGCGACCGGTTCATTTGGCGCCCTTTGTCAATGGCCGCCTCCCAGCTGAGTTGTGTGGTGCCCAATTCATTAAGCAAGGCATCGCGTGCTTCCTGTTTTATCTGGGCTCCTGTTTTGTCGGTACTGTACTTGATAGCTTGTAAATGCAGTCGCAACATTTGCAAATCCGCCGCCGTTTCAAACAGTCGCTGGTAGCGAAGGTGCAGTTGTTGATATCTGGCTAGGTGGAACAGGTATCGCGAATTGATTTCCTCCGGCTCGGCGCCACCACCGCGGCCGCCCAGTTTACCCAGATCAAGGTCGGGAATAATGTTCTCGACCAGCCCGCCCAGTCCTTTACTTAACAGGCTAAGCGGATTGAATACTCCTGCATTGCTGGTTTGCTCCTCGGTTGGCTTTTTTATTGCGGTTACCCGGGCGTTCCAGTAAAATGGATTAAAATTTCCTATATTTAAAGAAATGCGTGCTGCCCTTCGGGTGGCAATGCTTTTTACCCGCACCGTATCTCTCTGTTTGACTACCTTAAAGTACTCGGTCCTGTTACTATTCATGTCGTGACTAATGACATATTCCTGGGACCGGCCGCAAAAAGCAATTCCAATTCCATAAACCAAAAAAAACAGTCTGGTGGCTGACTTCATTTTTTTGTTTTGATAAATATAATTATTAAACCGGAAAATTGGCGAACCCCAAAATGCCCTGCCAGACAGGGTTTAGGCGTGGCGCACGAATTTAGAAGATTGTACAGACGGCCTTAGGGTTGCATGAAAAAGAAGTAGTTGGCGCAACGCTTCCCTCGCGTTTGCCATCTGACTCAAAGGGAAGTATGGTAAAACAAACATGATATTCATGCGTCTTCTTGTATTTCTATTTGTTTGCTTTCTTGTTCAAACAGCCAGGTCGCAGCAGCGTTATGCGCTTTTAATAGGTATTAATCAATACAATGTACCAGCCGGGCGCTCGGTGGATCCGTCTTCTGTTCGAACCGATTTTCCCAACCTTGAAGGTGCCGTTAATGACGCCCGGGCCATTAGTGCGGTCATACAATCACGATTTGGGTTTCCGGCAGCGCAGGTAACTGAGTTGTATGATACGGCAGCTACCCGTTCCACTATACTTGAAAAAATCAGAGAGCTGCGGGAGCGCTGCTCGGCTGGCGATGTGGCATTCCTGTTTTATGCCGGCCATGGCAGCCAGATCCGAAACTCGAAGTCAGAGGAAGCCGATCGCCGCGACGAAAGCATTGTGCCAGCCAACGCCTGGGAAAAAAACGTACGCGACATTACCGACAAAGAACTCGCCCGTGAATTCAACCTGTTTCTGGACAAAGGCATTCGTCTTACCGTTATAATGGATTGTTGCCATAGCGGATCACTTTCAAGAGGAACTATGTTTGACTTGCCAAAGGCCCGTTATATGCCGGAGAGCAACCACGACACGCAGGACTCGTCGCGACCCGAGCCACCGGAACGGCGACCCGACGGCAGGTTCCTCATGATCTCCGCGGCGCAGGATAACGAATACGCGCTGGAGCAAACCGATGAAAATGCAAACCGACATGGTGCCTTTACACTGGCATTTCTACAGGCCATTGATCAATTGTCGGCCAATGCGTCGGCTTTACAAATCTTTAGTAGCGCTCGCGCCATCCTCAAAAGCAACGGCAAGCGCCAGGAACCGGTTCTGGCAGGAACTGCAGCCCGCCAGCAGCAAACGCTCTTTGGCCTGGAACCTGGAGTTGTGAAAGAACAATTACTGGTGCCCGTTCTATACGTACGCGGCAATCAGGTTGGTTTGCAGGCGGGGCATGCCCAGTTTATTCGAAAGGGTAATGAGTTCCTGATACGACCTGACGGTACCGATTCCGTGCTGGTACGGATAGATACGATACTTGGCATCAATCAGTCGGTTGGTAATATCCTATCAGGAAAAGCAGCAAGCCTGAAACCAGGCCAGTTGGCCGAATTGACAAACTGGGTATCGTCTGGCAAGCCGCTTCTGAAACTATACGTGCCTGCGTCAGGCCTTAGCCCGGCCCAATTGAAACAGCTATTGCCAGTGGTTAATCAGTTCAAATCAAGGGCGGGCAACGCATGGGTCTCCAATCCTGGTGAGCAGCAGCCGGAAATCAGTTTCTTCTTCAAAGGTCAAAAATGTTTTTATCACCTCAACGGTCGATCACTCACAGAGGTAAAAGCTGTACAGTTGAACCTACTTTCCAGCATTGCAGGTAACAGGAAAATATTCTTCAACATTCCGGCTGACAACAATTTTCTGCAAACGATCCGCAAACATTTCTCTGTCAACAAGTCGATCCAACTTACCGATCGGCCCGACGACGCCCACTACCTGTTATATGGCCTGCTCAATGAAAAGGGGCAGGCCGCCTATGGATGGATGCGAAATGACCTTCATATTGCTGACAGCATCGAATCCATGCCGTTGCTAACTGACGCATTCTCTGTTACTAATTCATATACACCGGACAGTTTGTATGAATATGCCATGCGGCTGGCCAAAATTCGAGGCTGGATCAACCTTTCAGGACCGGTGCAAGCCCGCGATTTTCCGATGCGCCTGATAATTAAGGATCAATACAATCAAATAATTGATCCTCCCGCCGCTCGAATTGGTCAACATGTATATTTTCATTTGGTAGCAGATTCCATTGTGCGACGCAAAAGGTTTTCTTCAAAATTCGTATACGTGTTCATGATTGATCGTGCTGGCAGCATGAATCTGATATTCCCCAATAGTCAGGACGGAAACACGGGCAATCGCTTTCCAGTATATTATGACGGCAAGGCAGTAGAGGATGTGGAAATAGCCGATGGCGAACTGACGGCGCCTTCTGGTGCAGATAACTATTTTCTACTTGCCACCGACTCGCCAATTGACAACTACTACTACCTTTTCAACCAGAAAGGCGTTGAAGCCGTATCAACCCGTGGCGAAAACAACCCGCTAGCCGAATTGCTCAATCTGGCCAATAAAAATACCCGAAGTCAGAGCTTAAAAATTCCAGCAACATGGCTCTTGAGGCGGTTCACCTTCAAAGTAACCTATTAATCCAACTATCATGATCCCGGCTCGTACAATTGTAACTGCACTTTCATCTTTTTGTTTTATAAGTTTAGCTGGCTGCAAAAGCAGCTCATTTGGATATGCGGTGAAGGGAGAAGAAACAGCCTTGTTGATTCGGGAAAAGCCCGATGCCATCGATTACGCTTCCATGAAGCCTACAGAGATTCCTACCCTCGCCGATCGGGCCGAACGGGCACGCGGCGGAAATCGCGGACTACCACTGGTAGGTAGCGCCGTATCCCTCGCCACCAATGCCATCAAGAAAATGATCGCCAACGACCGAAAAAAATATACTGCCGACTACAGTTTCGCGCTCTCCGACTTGTATTTTTATGACCAGCTTTCTACCGAAAGTGTATTTGACCCTGCCGGCATGCAATTCTCTGGTTTCAAGCTGATCCGAACCTTCCAGAAGTCAGACGGCAGTACGGATACCGCATTTGTTGCCGATATCGTACTCGACACTACCAGATCAGAGGAAATTTTCCAAAACTCCTTCTTCCGACTTCGATTGAATGATCTTTCGCTGAGATACGCGAAAGCTAAGCTCACCACGGCCCAGAAAAAAACGCTAAACATGGACATTGAAATCAGCTTTCAGTGTTCTTATGTAAATCAGCTGGGGCAACTGTTCGACCGGGTAGAGCTCGGAAAATTCTATCTATCTCTTCGGGATGCACCAATTGACCGAACCGCGCCCGGCTACCAGCAATACTATACACAGTTAAAAGGCAAACTGCTGGATGGACGAAGTTTTATAGTACCCCGCTCTTTCGGATACTACCTTAACGAACTGTCCCAACCCGAACGTGCTTACAGTCAGGGCGCTTATTCCATTATTGTAAAAGTCAAAGAAAGCAGCAAAGATAAATTCGTCACAACAATGTTAGTAGACAATAGCAATAAGTTGATTGAACTGCTGGGCGACAAAATGAAAAAAGCATTAGATTGAAGAAGAAATGTTTGGCATGTATATTGGTTTAAATTACGCTGATCAAACCGCTGCCTTACTGTCAAATTGGCGACGAAAATTTCTTTCATGAAACTCAAACAACCCGGAACGCTGGTTCTGTGCATTCTGCTCACCGTTGGTACAGGTGCTCTGTCAGGCTATCTGACCGGACCGGAAATTGATGGCTGGTATGCGGGACTGGAGAAACCATCGTTTAATCCGCCCAACTATATTTTTGGCCCGGTGTGGACTACGCTGTACCTGTTGATGGGCATTTCGCTGTATCTGGTGGTTATACGTTCATCTGCCTGGAAAAAAATGGCAATAGCCGCATTTGTTGTTCAGCTTGTATTGAACTTTTTCTGGAGTATCATTTTCTTCAACTTGCACGACACGGGCTTTGCGTTGATCGAAATTGGCTTCTTATGGGTCAGCATACTGTTCATGATCCTGATGTTTTACCGGATCCACCGCCCGGCAGCCTTCCTCCAGATTCCCTACCTGCTTTGGGTAAGTTTTGCCAGCATATTGAACGCTGCTATTCACAATCTAAACTAACGGTATGTTGAGCAGATCAGTGACATCGATTTGCTTGGTCTGGATACTGATTACGAGCTCGGTGCAGGGTCAATCAGCAGTGATCCGGCAAACCCCGGAATTATATATCGTCGGACTTTCACACGCTGCCAGCGCAAATCGAAACGCCGACAGTTTGCTTGAAATTGCCCGTTACATTAACCCTGATCTGATATTGGTTGAGACGGATACCCTATCCGGCTATTTTCGGGAAAATTACCAGCTGGTGGCACCTCCCCATTGGTATCGGACGGCTGGCAAATTGAAATTAGCAGCGAGCATGCCACCGGAAATGGAGTTTATTTACAACTATCGCAGCCTAGATAGCCAGGTTTTGATACTTCCATTCGATATGGCTATACCCAATCGAAAAAAATACATCAGGGAATCAGGCAAAGCTGAATATAAATTACTGGAAGATCTGAACAAAGCCTTCGCAAAAAATGAAATCGCCGACTCGCTACTTACATCGCATTTCCAATATGTTGCTTACAGTAACTGGCTCGTTCAATTGACGGCGCGAACCTTCCAGCAACTGAATGATCCTGCCATTACCGACAGTATACGACAGATGATGTCGCAAGAGTCGAGCTATTTGCATAATCTTTTCCAACAGGTTCCACGGCTCAAATCACATAAAGCTGCTTTTGAGCAACGGGAACAGCATTGGAGAAAACGTAATGAAACGATGGCGACTAATATTCTGCGTTTTATTAAAGGCAGTATGCCAAAGCGAGTGTTGATACTTACCGGCCTACTCCACAAATATTATCTGGAGGATTTGCTGAAGGCTGAAACAAGGCTGGTAGAATTACCATTCTAACTTTCCAGCAACTGCTCAATCGTATACATAGTACCCGAACTTTCATTGAAACGATTCAACAGCAGCTGTGAATCTTCCTGATATTTTGCGGCTTCAGCGGGCACTAATGTTGACTGAAGACGGTTCAGCATCAAAACGGCTGCAAGCGCACTTCTGGTCTTATACTGACTATAAATTCGAAATACCAGAATCTTTATTTCAAGAAGATCATTTGGATTATGACTGTCGGCATTACGCATCCAAAATTTGAGAAACGACGCCAACAAATTAGCGCTCTCTTCCGTCTTTAAATGGAGGGGAAAATAAAGACCGGCATTAAACATTTCGGTAAGTCGATCAAGATTGTCGGAGTCATCCGGCAAATTTTCCGAGAGTATGGATATCATAAAGATCCATAATGCCGCTACCTGAGGATCATCGGTCCAATCATTCTCAATTAATTGATGCACTACTTCAAAATACCGAACACAGGTATTGTGATCTTTGGCAACATTGCTTTCGATAAATTTCCAGACTGCATACGAATAATTAAATGCAAGATCTCCGACGGGTAATGGTTTCTTTGAATCTGACAGCACCTGTTTGATTTGCTCGATCCATTGCATTGATAGTTCAATTTCATCTTTGCTCCAGCATTCCACTGCGGTAGTAATAGCCCGAACGTATTCCTCTGTAAATAGCTTGTCACGCTTATTGCCTAAAGCCTTATATTCTTCTGCAAGCTCCTTCAATAATTGAACACAGTCCGGTTTGGCCACAGAATGGAACCGTTTAACGAAATGAAGTATTGCCTTGGCATAAGCGGCCCAAAGCTTTCCGGCATCAACTGACTCTTCGTTCTTCAGCCAGTTTTTAAACAATATCATCGATTCAATGCAATCGGCCAGGGGCACTCCCTCGCGGGAAACGAAGGCAGACCGATTTGCCGCCAGAGCCAGTTTATTTTCGAAACGAATATGTCCATTTCCTGCATCAGCAAGCGCTTCGACCCAGGTCAGCCAGCTTCTGAATTTTACCACATCTATTACCGGTGCCTTGTAAACGTAGTTGCCCACCATTCTGAGTATTCCAGGGAAACCAATCGAAGCCTGCGAAACATCATTGTCAACGCTTATTTTCCTACAACTAAGCATATATTCTTCTATCAATAGCTCCTGCTCAGGCAGATGCCAGCAAAACGAACTAACCGCGGTCAACAACGATCGGAAAATAGTCAGGTTTCCCGGAAATTTATCGACCAGCGTACGCACTTTTTGGATATATAAAGCAGCCTGTTCTGCCTGCAACTTAGCACAGTACTCTTCGGCTACCCATTCATAGAGAATCGCCAGTTCATTGGCAATAGCAGCATTAGCCTGTTCTATCCATTGTGGCTTCAATAGAAAATCTCGCGCAGCATTGAATCGATCGAACTCGAGATCGTCGTAGTCGGGTCGTTGAAGGGTGGCATAATCGTAAAATGTCAGCCACACAGTCCACCGGGTTTGCTCCGGCAGAAACTGCCAGGCTTTTTGAACCAGATTTTCCGCCTGCTCTTTCCTCTTCCTGCCGCCCTGCAGCAAAGAACCGAGATAGTTTAGTACAAAATATTCTCCCAGAATATCGGGCTGTATACCAAGTTGAAATTGCTTTCCCGTTTTTTCACCAATAGTCTGGTCGGTAAAAATGAAATAAACAGGTTCAATTTCCTGGTAGTCGGCTTCGGCATCCCATTCATAACAGAGGTCTTCTAACTGGGTATGAGCAAGATAGCGGCAGAGGGTATTGAACACCAGCAGTTGGTTGATCAGTGATTCATACTTTTGATAAACGGGGTACCTGCGCCAGAGTTCAATCATTCGACTATTGACATGCGACAGCAGTTGATGCTTATTCCAACTACGAATATTGTCGCTCTCGCTCAATGCCATCGCTGTTAGAAAACTAAACAGGGGCCGCCGCTTGGGATCAATATCGTTGAGTGTCTTCAACCAGTCTGCTTTCGCTTTCTCCAATGGCCCCAGTCGTTGTGGATTCACTTTCTGCAGCACGTCGCGTATGATCAGCCACTGGCTTTCGCTGTCTAGTGGTCCCAGACTGATGTTCGCGAATCGGGTACTATTCAAAGCAGGGATAGCTTTTACCCTTTCCTCCCAATTTTGGCTGCTTGCCCGCTCCAGCAATAGCAGCCGCACAGGCGATCCTAATTCAGTAGCCGCAACATTTAAGCGCTCAAGAATACGTATAATCTCAATTACCTTCTGGCTGTTTGCAAATGCGTAGTCAATCACAATCAGCACAGGCAGCGAAGGGTTCCACCGGCTCCAATGCGCTGGCGAATCAATATTGAATTGCGATGCACTATAGAATCCCGCGTAATAACCTAGTTCAGCAGCTTCAAGTGAAAGCTCCTGAGCAAGGCGGCTTTTGCCTGCGCCTCCTTCGCCTGTCAACAAACACCAGCTAAACCGGTTACCATTTATCGTCGGCTGATAAATGAAGTCGCGCAACTGGCTTACTTCCCTTTCCCTCCCATATAAATGCGTGAATTGGTATCGGAAATGATAGAGGTTGGGATTGTCGAGTGAACCAAAATTGCTCGTATCGATTGTCAGTACAGGCGCCTGATTCTGGAGCAAAAGTTGGCGAAGCGCTTCTTCCCCCTCCCTGCTCAGCATCGCCATTTCAGAGAGGGCAGCCTGCATTTCGCTCATTTTCTCCGATACACCCTGAATAGACAGGTTCTGTTGCAGGAGACCTTCCCGTAAGGCAGATAGATCATTGTTGGTTTGTGCTGCAAGTTGTCTGATAGCTACCAGTTCCTTTCCATTCAATTGGGTTTGCAGGGCCACCCCTTCCAGCAAGTGCTTAAAATAAGCCGTTCGTGCATTTTCATTTTTCTTCAGTGCAGTTAAAAATTTTGAAGGAAAAATGAGTTTGAAATGTTGGCAAATTTCGTCAATGAAAACAGAACGGTCGCTTTCCGCGTTCACGAATTCAATGCCCGCGATATTTTTATCAATTAGTTCGGCCAGATACCGGTCTGGTTCCAGTTGGCCATTGGTTGACAGCATCAGCGACATTTCAACCTCCGATTTCAAAGCTGTCAATATGGGATCTATCAGAGTTTGCCTAAGCAAAAGCCGCTCGCGGCGTAGCTGACGAAAATAGGCCGGATGGAGGATTGCCGTGAAAATACTGCCCGAATCATTTTCTTCGGTTTCAAGAATGATGAGTTCTATTTGCTTAAAAGTTTCTTCATAAGCCGACTCCAACTCCCGCTGAAGATCATGATTGACCTGGTATTGCACCTCTTTTCCGATATCGGTTAGGGAATTAGAAGAAAAACCTGAAAACAGGTTTCCTACCAGTGAGAAAAGATTTTTCACCGACTCCTGCCCCAAGCCAAGTGCTCCGGCCATGGCTACTGGCACCTGAGGCAAGCCAGCCAGGTAGGCCATGCCAAAAAGGCCCAGAAACTTACAGGAATGTTTTATAATCTCTTTATTCGACTTGTTCATGTGAGTGAAACCCTGGTTAAACCTATCCGATAGTCCATTTGAGCTGAACCGATCGACTGTTTTCAGATAAATTTATGGCAAATGGATAATAATTCCCTTTCAACCACTCAATAAAACCTGCATTGTAAGAGAGTGCGCAATGCTTTCTTCCCCGGCTGCAGCAATTTAGTGTAGCCTAAGGCAAAGGATTTGAATCAGGCTGATTCCTGATTGTGCGTTTTTCGACGAAGGCCCTACTATTTAAAAAAATAAGGAATGAACCCAACAGCTCCCGCTATCAACCCCAACAAAGCCCTCTGGGAAAAGGGCGACTTTACAGTAATTGCCGAAACCATGCGCGAAAGTGGACGCGAACTGGTAGGCAAACTGGATATTACCCGTGGAATGAAAGTCCTCGACCTCGGATGTGGCGACGGCACTACAGCGCTGCCTGAAGCGGAACTAGGAGCTGAAGTACTGGGTGTGGACATTGCCCGCAACCTGGTAGAAGCCGGCAATCGACGCGCAATAGCGGCCGGGCTTGACAATCTGCGAATTCAGGAGGGAGACGCTACCAATCTGTCGGATATAGCAGATGATTCTTTCGACATGCTCGTGAGCATCTTCGGCGCCATGTTTGCGCCAAAACCTTACGATGTGGCAAAAGAAATGGTTCGGGTTGTACGCCCTGGCGGAAAAATTGTGATGGGCAACTGGATACCGGGTGACCCTACACTTGTTGCTCAGATACTAAAGATCAGTGCTGCCAACACACCGCCTCCACCCGATGGCTTTGTGAGTCCTATGCTTTGGGGTGTGGAAGAACATATCCTGGATCGCTTCGGCAAAGCTGGAATTGCAAAAGAAAATATATCCCTCCAGAAAGAACGATTTAATTTTCAGGCAACCTATCCCCCTGCTGCATTTGTAGAAAATTTTCGCCAATACTACGGCCCTACCATGAATGCATTTGAAGCAGCCGAGAAGATCGGAAAAGCTGATGGGCTCAGAGCGGAGCTAATTGACTTATTCAACCGCCAGAATAGTTCTGACAACAAGGGTCACACATTTATTCCAGCTGATTTCATGTTGGTGACGGTGAAATGCTGATGACGAAATGAAGGGATTTCCCTTGTGGGAATGGTTTTGGATATTTAATTACACGGGCTTCCCTCCAGGGCGGAATACATTTGTAATTCGCTTAAAATTGTTTCAGAAAGGAAATCTTGTTAATGACTGATTGGCTTCTGGCAGGTGAATTTCGGAAGTTTGTTTCGTTGAATACAATATAAAGAAACGACAGTGGCGCAAATTCCCAACTGCCTCTGACATTCCACCGCCCCCGATCGTCAAATGAGTTATACTGGTAAAACAGGGAAGCTTGAATACGCGGATTGACAGCCAACCTTAAAGTAGCTGAAAACAAGTCGGTTTGTAAATCCTCCTTGTTCAAACCCAGGTCATGAAAACTACTGCGTTCATACGTGGCGCTGAATGCAATGTTGGGCAATGGAGCAATTCTGCCACTCAATAGCCATGTTTGTAGCCTGCCGTTGTAATAGGGCCCCCATTCATACTTGGTAGAAAGTGATATTTTTTTGCTTTGGTCGGTGCGATGCGAAATGTACTGCCTTGTATAAAAATATTGCTTTTGCTCCAGCGGTATTCCGAGCTGCTCAAATGGGAAATCGATATTTTGCCAGGTTGGTGTTATGGCATATTCAAGAAATGCACCACTTTGAAAAATGATGTAAACCGGAAAAAAATAAAGGTCTGCCTGCTGGAACCGGAAATTGCTCGCGTTCTGGTAGTAATTAACATAAGCTCCGGGATCCCAGCGTCTGATCAATTTACCAAGCTTTTTCTTTGGTCGCCAGATATAATAACCACCGGGGTTGTGGTATAAAGTATTCTGAGCAAACACAAAGCCCATTCCCGGCAGATATTTGTGGTCAATGTAAGTTGACTTCCAGAACCCGTACCATTTGTTGGCCTGTTTTTCAACCCAAAAATTTCCTGCGAAGCCAATACTATCGTTTGAGTTATTCCTGGAGGCAGAGAAAAGATATTGTATGTTGAAGTCGTCTCGTGGCCGAATGAAACCATCCCACGTAAGTGTGCTGTTGTGGCGTTGCTCAAATCCTCTTCCATCATCAGCCTCATCAAGCCGATGAGTAAGCATTAGGCCCGTGTTGCTTTGGGCACCATAAGCTTTCAAATAGCGCGCTACTGCAAAATGGGAAGCAGCCTGCAAATCCGTACTACGTTGACGCACATAAAGCCCAGCGATGGTTCGCTCCTGGTTTCGGTCGGTATACCTAAGGCCAACGTCAATTGGTACAGGCTCCGCATTGAACTGGGTATTCGAAAGGCCAATACTCCGGGAAAAGAAAGGATTCAGTCCTCTGACATCTGCTCCTGCATATACGCCTCTGTTTTCGAGAAAAAATTGCCTTCGCTCTGGAAATTGCACATTGAAGCGGGTGAGGTTATTGACAGCCTGGTCTACATCTGCCTGTGCAAAGTCGGTATTGAAAGTCAGATCAAGTACAGATTCGGGATTGATGGCCCACTTCACTTCTCCTCCAGCCTTGAACAGGCCATTGTCGGCTCTTTCGCCATTGCTATTCGTTGCCCGGTTGTATTGGTACATCGCATAGGGCTGTAAGCGAACATTTGCCGATGGCTTGGGCAGTTTAAGTCCCATCAATTCTGCGGCATATGTCATACGATAAGGTGAAAAGCTCTGTGGTACCGCGGGAAAAACTGTCACCTCATAATTACGCCTGGCAAGCCTGGCAAGGGTAAGTCCCCAGGAGACAGCACTGTCGGATGAACGATTGTAACGAAGCGTTTTAAATGGGATAGCAAACTCGGCGTAGTAGCCGCTGTCGGTAACGTGAGTTCGAACTTTCCAAAGCGCGTCCCAATCACTATCCTTAAACGAATCATCAAATACCTGCAAATCGCGTTGAGAGCCGTAAGGCGTAGCTTGAAACGAAACCGCGTACCGCTTCAAATTTTGTGGATCCAGCTGAATATAGAAAACATCATTTTCACCGTACACAAAGTCCCGCCGCAGGTCTTGTACACGAACGCCTTTTGCTCCCGAACTATCTTTACAAAAAACACCAAAGTAAAGGTTGTTTTTGTCGAAAAGTATTCGGACGAGTGTTGGAAATCGGATTTCTCCTCCCTGCCGGGGCTCCATGCGGAAGAAATCAGAAACAACTGCTGCATTCTGCCACGCGTGCTCAGTCAGCCTTCCATCCACATTAATGGCTTCGCTGGTTTGAAAAGCATGAACTGACGGCGGATCAACGGGCGGCGCGAAATTTAGTGTGTCCGACTGCCCGAAGCCGGCCAATGTCCACAGGCAGGCGAACATCAATAATAATCCTTTGAAAATAGAATATCCAAAAGTTAATTTCATTTTCATCAGGTCATTTTTCAACAAAGGCTCTCCGGAAATTCAACACACATAGTGATACCAAACATCCGGAGATCAGCAGCAGGGGAAGCAGAGTCTGAGCCCAGCCGATCGTTGATTGCTCATTGAAAAAAACCGGTTCAAACTGGCTCCAGTCTTCTGATTTTGCTTCTTTTTCTTCAAAAATCTTAGGATAAAAATGCAGCCGCAGTTTTTCATGAAATCGCTCGGTGCTATCCAGAAAATGCAGGTGGTTAGCCAGATCAGCCTGACTGAATTTATTTAATCGCAACTGCGCATGGAGCGTTGGAATGAAACGTGCGATTGACTCACTTGCCGAGCTGCGCATCCTCAGTTTCATTTTCATGTCAGCAACCTTTTCCCTTGCATCATAATCTCCCGCCTGTTGCATAGCGTAATACCAAAGCCAACTGAACTGATCTTTCGGCAAACGATATTTTTGCAAATGTGGATACTGGGCATAAAAACTCTCCATTGTCGGCTCCTTGGGCAAATCCCACTTCGCGTGGTAACCTTCTCGTTGTTCAACAGTAGTAGCCAAAGCCTCCGGAACAGGGTATGCTGTAGTTACATAATTATTGATAGCAGCGGGCAGAATAAAAGTCAACAACACCCACGCTGTTAGAAGGCTAACAGCATTGATGGCCGACGACCTTCGCCACGACAATACCCAAAAGCCTGCCGCAAACCAAAAAAACAGATACAGTATCGATAGAACCATAGTAGCCAGGATTGCCTCATCCAGAGGAATGGCCAGGATCGGAATAGCGATTGCAAACAAGAGCAGCAGAAGTACACAGATCACCAGGGCCCTGACGACTAATTTTCTCAACAGGACTGAAACGGGTTTTCGGCTCTGTACCAACACAAGGGGCCATGTACCCCCTTCTTTTTCTTCCGAAAGCAGGTTGAACGAAATAGCAATGATAAGTAGTGGAAAAAGGAAGATCAACACAAATGAGAAATCAAGATTGCCCGCAAGCGAATTCATCGGATTGTATAAATCCGTATCGTATTTCTGCGCTTCGAGGTTGCGAATATTGATGAATTGAATGGAATTACTTACGTCGCGCTGTCCAATGGAAAGTCCGTTCAGCCTGTTTGGGCTGTTGACGTAGGCGAATCGAAGATAGTATAGCAAAAGCCCCATGTCCTTGTTAAAGTACTCCACATTTCGCTGTATGTGTTCTTTCTGAGAACGCGCAGTTTGTTCAACATTTTCTTCCAATCGGTCAAGGTGCCGCCTGCCGTTGTATATACCTATCAAACCTGCCAAAAAAACAATAAGCAGTCCGGCAATCACAATACGCGACGCAATAAAATTTTTAAGTAACAGGAAAAACATGAACTATACAGCTTTAAGTTTTTTAGAAAAAATGGCAATCAATGCGACGAGCAGGACACTCCAAAACAGGAGTGCAGCCAGGGCAGCAAGCTCATTTTTCAATACCTGCCCGCTATTCTGAGACTGGTATTGAAAATCGGGAAAGGCCTTCCAATGTTCACTGCTGATGCTGTACGGCTTGTCAGATGGTGCCAGTTGTTTATTGCTAATCAACTTTATTTGCAACTCATTCATATGCTGCGCCAGCCTAAAACGATAATTCTCTGCCTGTTCCTGAAACCCGACATAACTTTGAAAATCGGTACCACTCAGCGACATCGAAAAATTTTTTACTGCAACAAACGGATTAAGAAAAGCAAAAACTCTTGCAACAGAGTTCTGCCGTTGGTAGGTCTGCAGTAGTTTTCCCTGGTGGCGATTGTAAACTTCAGAACTCATTCGTTCGCCTTCTCGCATTTGAAACCCGCTGTAATTATATGGCAACTGTTCCACGGAAGTGGCATTGTTGGCCTTCAGAACAGAATCCTTAATCCTTTTGAAATAAGGATCATTCGGATCATGGCTGTCCCCAAGTTTCAGAATATCCTTTTCCACTTCGTTTTCAAAACTTACTCGGGAAGGGGAAGGATACAAATAGTTGCCTGTTGCCTGTATTGTACGCGGGAGAACGATTGCAAACAGTAACCAGATACCAATTAGCCCTACTAATGCCTCCTTTGCCTTGCTACTAACCGCAGACACCAGCACGGCTGCCACACTCACCACCGCTGTATATATAGTATATGCCAGCAGTAGGAGTAAAGTGCGTACACCTACATCTGCCGATAGTTCGGCACCAGAAAGCAATACTCCGGCAATTAGAAGCAGAAAAGCAGGAATCAGTACACATGAACCAATGATCAGTAGTCCCAGAGACCGACCGGCGATGATCTCGGACCAGGAAGCTCCCTGGCTCAACAGCAATTTCAACGTACCATTTTCCCGGTCAGTAGCAATTAGGCCGAACCCAACAAAAAACAGAACCAGTGGCAACAGAATCTGCAACACCGTTGCCAGATGAAGTTCACCAAAACGAAGTAAACCAGTACTGAAACCTGCTTCCGAAAAATTGACGCTATTTTGTTTATGGGCCTCCAGGAACACGGCATTGCCCGTATAGCTTTCTGTACCAAAGTCGAAAATACTCAACGGATGTTTGGCTCTGAAAGCTATGTATCCATAATGCGCCATACGGTGCGGATGTTTGTCAGGCATATTTTCCCAGTGTTCCCTCACTTCTTTTTGAAAAGTCACACGGGCATCGGTCTGAGCTCTATAGATCAACACACCTGTTACCGTGGCATATATCATCAGAATAAAAAGCAGAACAAGAAGCACACGCACCGCCTGGTTGTGGAAGGCCGTCCTGATTACCTGGTTTGCCAGTAGGCTTAATATTCCTTTTCGCATCTCTTAACCTTAAAATTTATATGTAGCTGTCAGAATAAAATTGCGCGGCGCTCCAGGAAAGAGTCGCAGGTAATTCTGAGCCCCGATCCAATACGTCTGATCCAGCAGATTATTGATATTTAGTGACAGTTGCATGTTACTTTTACCTGGTGTATAATAGATGGCCGCATCCATCAGGGTGTAAGCAGGCACTGTAAATGACCGATTGAACCAGGGAACTTTGTTTCCACTATATTGAATTCCGACACCTACTCCAATGTCTTTTAGTGGCGATGTTGAGCTAAAGTTGTAACGCGTCCAAAGATTCGCGCTATGAAAAGCAGTGTTCTCCTTGCGGGCACCAACCAATTCCGGCTTGCTATCTTCTATGATTCGCGAATCAATGTAGCTGTAAGAAGCGTTCACCTGCCAATTAGGGAGAATGAAGCCAGCGATGTCTATTTCAAAACCCCGACTTCGATCGGCTCCACGGGTAACTAAAGAGTCTGGAAATGCCGGAATGTTTGCATTCATCAGAATATTCTTCTGATTGATTTCGTAAACAGCCGCATTTGCCTGGAGGCTGGCCTTAAAGAAATCTGCCTTGATTCCTATCTCCTTTAAATCACTTTCAAGAGGAGCAAAAACTGCAGCTGATTTTGCTGTTCCGAAGAATGAACCCGTGTTTGGCATCAGCGTAACCGTATTGGACTGAGGTTGAAACCCCTCGAGATAGGTACCATACACATTGATATTGCCGGTAATTGCATAGGTTAGTCCGATTCTGGGTAGCAAGGCAGTATTGGTAAATGAAAGCTCGCCAGGTGATTCGTAGTTGGTAATATCCTTAAACCACTCCCGCCGCAAACTCAGCAACAACGTAAGCCTGTTCCATTGCATTTGCTCCTGAATATAGACGGCATGATTGCTGGTAAGTGCGGCTGGCAGCGCGGTACGCACATTCATGATATAGTCGCTCGCATTGCGAATTGTATACGAAGGACTGAATAAATTAAAGTGCGGCACATTGGGCATGGGCATGGTTACGCCGTTAATGGTGGTAAGCCGGTAGTTAGACAAATTAGCTGCAACAAAACTGTTTGCAACGCTTCCATCTTTCAGCAAAAATCCACGGGCAGCATTTTGCCCACCGCCTTTCCTCTTTTCCCACCGGTTCAGGTCATATCCTGCCAGCAACTTGCTCTTAACAGCCCCAATATTGAAATCGAACGTAAAATAAGCGTTAACGTTGTCGATATTCCAGTACTGCTTCCGTTGAACAAACTGCATAGCAGCCAGTGAAGTTACCTGTGCAGCACTTGTATCTACAGCAAACGCATTAGTGGTGCGGTGTTCCTGCAAATCTTCTTTCCAGGTCTGTTTCATGTAAGAAGCATTAAAACTGATCTTCTCCGTGAACTTGTGCGAAAGATTGCCCATTGCAATAAATTCCTTTGACAGGAAAAAATCGTTGGCAGCACCTAAATTCAAACTGATGGGTGTACTGTTGAGATCGGTCACACCGGCTACGGCGCCGAATATCGGCTGGCCCCGGTCCAGATTACCATTCATATTGCTATGGATCATCTCTACATTGATAGCTGTTTTAGCTGTTGGCAGATAGGAAAAGGAGGGCGAGATGAGGAAGGACTTGTTTCCTACCAGATCGCGATAGCTTCCTGCTTCCTGGTAAGCGCCGTTGATCCGGTATAAAAGAGTCTTTTCCTCATTTAGCGGACCGGTGAAATCCAGCGTACCGCGTAGCGTGCTGAAAGATCCCGCACTGAAGCTAACCTCCCTTCTGTTCACGGCCAACGGCTTTTTGGTTACGAGATTGATACTGCCGCCCGGATCAACGGAAGCGAAAGTGGCACTGGCCGGGCCCTTGATTACTTCAATCCTTTCGATATTGCTGGTAAGCGGTTGTAAAAAATAATATTGCCTGGTCCTCATTCCGTTGACGATTTGACCTTCCTCATTTTGACTGATTCCACGAATCGCATATTGATTGTAGTAGCTGGAAGGTGTCACACCGCTCGCGATCTTTACAGCATCAGCCAAATGAAACGCCTGTCTGTCTGTGATAAGCTCTTTTGTAATAGAAGTGATAGCCTGGGGAATATCCCTGTTGCGAGTAGCAACCCGCGTTGCACTAAACGAATAGTCGCTGCTATAGCGCCGAACTGTTCGCCCAATGATCTCAACATTTTGGAGTTCACCAGCTTTTTGCACTAGTTGAATACGAATTTCTTTTCCTTTTTCACCAACAGCAATAAATTCAGAAAAAAGTTCGTAGCCAACATGGCCCGCCGTCAGCGCATAACTGCCTTTAGGAACTCTATTGAAAGTGAACTCGCCCCTCTCATTCGAGGCCACAGACGCCTGAAACGTCTTCGATTTAAGCTCAACAGTGACCCCAGCCAGTGGCTCATTATTTTCGTTCTGGATTCTGCCAGTAACTGACACTTGAGAAAAACAGGCCGTTGAGAACAGACATACCAGAATCAACAGTAACAATTTATTTCTCATCGAAGATTATTTTCTAAATGGTTTCGAGGTAAAGATTTTGCAACTCGTTTGCTGTGATGTCGCGTGTGTGGAGCATATGCACCAATTCGCCCTGCTTCATGATGCCTATACGGGTACCCAGGTTCACCGCATTGAATATGTCGTGAGTCGCCATAAAAATGGTCTTACCCTGCTGCGACAGATTTTTACATATACCAGTGAATTCGGCGGTGGCTTTAGGATCAAGTCCGGACGTTGGCTCATCCATGAAAATCACATCAGCATTCTTGGCCAGCGCAATGGCAATTCCCACTTTTTGACGCATTCCTTTGGAGTAAGTTCCAATCCGCTTTCTATGCGCCTCTCGCTGCAAGCCAGCGTTCGTTAAAAAGCCCTCCAGCAAATCCTGGCTGTATTTAAACCCCGCAAGTCTGCTGAAGAAATCAAGGTTCTCAAGGCCAGACAAATTACCGTATAGCATCACCACTTCTGGTATATAGGCTGTATGCTTTCGGGCGGCGTCATTGCCGGGCCTGATTTGCAGATTATTAATGTAGGCCTCACCGGAAGTAGCATCAGTGAAACCGAGAAACAGGTTGATCGTAGTGGTTTTGCCGGCACCGTTCTGGCCAAGCAGACAGAATATCTCACCACGTTCCACAGTGAGATCGAGACTATTCAGAGCGGTATGCCCCTCATAGACTTTTGTGAGGCCTTTTGCCTGTAACATATGTGTGTATGATTTAAAGAGAAATATCGGGCACGACATGACACTGCCCGTTGAAGAAAGGAACCAGCAAAACTATGCGCGTGAGGGTGGGCCCCGATCGCTATAGTTCAGGCCAATAGAGGATGTTTTTCTGTTCTGATAAAAAACCGGAGAATCGTTGCTTATTTCCGTCTTTTCAGGAACAAAGCCGAGGTTTGGTATTTCGGCGTCTTTTGCAAGGTGAAAATCACAAATAGAGCAATCGGTGCTTTTCTCCCCCTGTTCTAAATACGAAGAAAATTTGCTAAAGCTCAAAGATTCGTGGCTATGAACCAACTTGATCATTGTAATGAACAAAAAAACTGTCAGCAAACAGACTGCAAGCAGTTGTTGTTGTATGGTTTTTTTGCTGTTCACGTCGCGAAAGTAGGGAATTGTTCCAAATATTTGCAACATTGTTGAAAATATTTGGACGTCGATTTTTTACGCAATACCTACTCTTTCCACTCTACAACCAACAGATAAAAAGCTGCTGGCTGCAGGTTGACAACAATATCCATCCACTGCTGCTGCACACTCCGCAACACTGTGCCGGACTCACTCCATATCTCGGGACTGCACAGACAGCCAAGTGATGGAGTACACGGATAATAGGGCTGATCGGTATAGTACCATTCGGGAATGGTGGTGACGTGCGCAATAATCTCAGTACGGCCGATCCTGCCAGCGTGGTAGGATTGAAACAGTGAAGGAAATTTAGCTAAGGAACCCAGTAAATTCCGGTATTGCCGATATGCTTCCACCGTATCCAAAAAGAATGGCTGCAAGCCTGGTTCGAACGGCATAACCATTTGCATGTTAGGCGTAGGCCCGATCCAGTTGTTGTTTGAAACATCTACCCCCGCCAGCTTGTAAAGGCCCTGGGGTGTATTGCCGTTTGTTAAATACCATGGCATGTTCGTAATTGATCTGGCGAGCTGTGTAAAGCAATAGTTTTGGCCTTCGGGATTTTTCAACCACTGGTGATCGGCAGTACGAATCATCAGGCAGCCTGGCCTGTCGCGGTTTCGGTATTGAAAACTGACGAGAACCGTTTGCTCGGGCAAAAAATTTTTACTTAGAATATCCTCTTTTTGCGGACAAAGAATAGTCGGATTCATCCATCTTTGCTGATATAACTCCGCATACGCCGATTGCACGAACTGAGGATCCATTTGCAATTCGGGAAAACTCCCTGCCATAGCCAATTGTTCCAGCGCCATTGCCTTTACCTTATTGCTGCCCAGTTTTCTCCAACGATCCTGCAATTTGTCAGTGAAGTCACCGGGAAACAAGGTAAGTATCATTTCCAAAAACGCTTGTTGCATGGCCAGGGGTTGCTGGTACAGGCTGTCGAGAATGCCTGGAATTCTTTGTTCGAGCACGGATGGCTTATACAACATTAGCTCCATCGCCCAACAGGCACCCAGCCAGTCGCTCTGCGTTTCTCCACCCACCGGTTTGCCCATGCACGCGTCCACTTTACTGATCAGGCTGGCCCTGATGGAATCGCGCACCGCACCAGATGCAAAGCGGAACTGTTGCGCATAGGAGTGATTGCATACGGCAACACAGCAGTATATGAGAAGCAGGAAAAAGCGAATTACTTTCATTACACGGCCCTTGTAACAATTGTTAAGGCAGGTTTTGATATAGCAGTCCGGGAAGGCGATTCAGGGTCTCATAGTAAAAAAACACTTCGCCTTTGAAACCGTATTGCCGATTGAGCTTTAACATCTGGTCGGTTAGTTCCCTGCTGCTTTGATAAGCACCGTCGCCAAGTGAAGTTAGAATACCTGGAAAAACTTTGCTCTTGTATTCTGCCGGTAGCTGTTCATCGAGTTCCTTCAACACTTTTTCATACGCTTCTATGGAATAACGATAAAGCTGGGGAATAATATAATCTGCATATCCCCCCTTCAACCACTCGGGCCAATCCTGCAGGTATTCCTGCATGCTCCAGGGATACAGACTTGGCGCCCAGGTTACCAGACAGGAAGGGTCTTGTTTTTTAACGGCGGCATATAACTGCCTGCCAAAACTGCTTAACTTGTCGGCCTTCCATTGCGTAAAGGCTGGGTCTTTAGGATTGTCCGGAAGCGTTGCGCCTGGCTGTTCCTTGGCAAATAATTCTCGGGTGAAGGCATCATAACCGCCCTCGGCCGGCATTGCAGGTAGCCGATCATCGCCCTGCACACCATCCACCTTATACTTCTTTACCACTTCCAGCACCAGCTCCTGCATCAGTTGCTGAACTTCGGGATGCAAACTGTTCCACCAGTAAAAACCATTCTTTTGCAAAAGGCTTCCATCTTTTTTTCGTCCCGCCCAGTGCGGAAACTTTTGCAGCCAAACCGAATTCGAATCCTTATATGAATATGAAAACCCAAACTCAAACCATGCATGCACCTTTAGGCCAGCCTTATGTGCCACCTTGATGATGTATCTGATCGGATCAAATTTTTTGTACACCGGATCCTGCCTGACGCCGATATAACGCTTCGCCACTTCGCTAGGATACATAGTAAGCCCGTCATTCCACACCACTACAAAAATACTGTTAAGGCCATTTTTCTTGCAATTAGCTACTGCTTCGCGGATATTCTTTTTCGACCGCAAGGCATGGCTGGCAACATTCGTGATCCAGGTACCTTTAACAGGTTCTATTTCCTGCGCATGATTAACACTGCACAGCAAAAGCACACAGAGGGAAAGAAGTAGTCGCATTTAAATCAATTCGTTTTTGTATTCCAGGTATCGGTTGTACAAATGATGAGCCGAAGGGTACATCGATTGCGGACTCATGAAATGAGAAAACTCAAAGCTGATGGCCTTGTTATATCCTGCCTTGCGGGCAGCCTCCAGTTTTATTCTCAGCTTTTCGAACTTGATGGGCAAAAATTTGATCGGCATATCGCGATCGAAACTCTCGCAATTGGTCCAGCTTTGTAATTGATATCTGTCTGCCAATCGCTTATTGATTTGCAGGTATTCGGGTAATTCATGGAGATCCACGTGTCCATCCTGAAAAGCCACGGCATCAATTACCTCCTTGATGCCATCGAAAATTTCATTCCATTCACTTTCATGTTCCACTAGCGACACTGATTGTTCTTTGGTCAGCTTCGCGCTGGCAGCCATTACTGCCTTGCGACCATCAATCCAGGGGGAGATAAAGGTGGGCAGGTTTCCACTAATCTGTTTGCACTGTTTGCCCATGGTCTGAAAAGCTTCTATGGCGCCCTTTGTGCGGCGGCTGATTTCCATACTAAGATACCAGCCTTTAAAAGATGGATGATGTCCATACCGCTTCCAGACCTCTTCCGTCACATACATGTTGTCTTCTATTTCACTCGTCACATCACCAGTGTCCCAAAATCGGCCACTATCATACAGCCCGAAATAGAAGTTCATCTGGTATTTGTCGGACAAGGTAAGGAACAGTTCCACCAGGTCGACCGGTGGCACAAAACAACCATGCTTTTTTTCCAGAAAGGCCGACGGAAAAGTCATCATTCGGCGATAGCCGCAACGGATCATGACCACTGTATCAATACCCGCAGCCTTCATGTGTTGAAAATCCTGTTCCCACTCACGGGCCCCCCAGTTCTGGTGTGGTATATCATGACTTATTTCATCTATAAAAGTTCCGGTGATCAGCATACTATAAATATTTGCCCTGTAAAATTATCTCTTTCCATTTTTGATAGCCGGCGCCGGTCAGGTGCAGGCCGTCGTTGGTAAACCGGGCATCGAGCTTGCCGGCCGGGTCAGTGAAATGAGGATGGAGGTTGATGAAGCCGATATTATTTTCGCTACATATCTTTTTCATTTCGGAGTTGATGAACAAAATATGTTCAGTTTTATTCTGATGACTTTTGAAATCAGTAAAGGAATTATTGGTTGGGAGCAGGCTCTGAAAAAACAACCTGGTGTCGGGCGTCTGAATGCGAAAACTATCGATGATACGCTGATAGTTGCGGAGTATCACTGTATCGGGTATGCCGCGTGCAATATCGTTGATCCCAATCATCACCAGTACCTTCGCGGGCTTTCTCTTTATAACTTCAAATAACCGGTTTAGAACACCGAACGTATTATCGGCACTAATACCTCGATTGAGGTTGAAAGTACCTGGAAATAACTCGTTCCATTCGCATCCGTCAGTGATGCTGTCGCCCAACCAAACCACTTCAGGCGGTGTTGCTTCCATGGTTTCAAACATCGACAACTTCTGATCATAGTAATAGAAATGAAAAGAAGAGTCATACACAGTCTGGGCCAAAACAGTCGTCCCGGGCAACAAAGAGCCAAGAATTAATATCAACTTTCGCATTAGTCCAGCTTTTTTATACGGTCGTACCAGGTAAATTTCAGGATTACCGATATAACAGCAAAGAGCAGTAGTAGCCATAGTGCGCTATTGTACTGCCGGATTACCAGATAGATCGGCATCACGATCAGGGTCATTTGCCAAACAATGCCCAGAACCACATTAACGACGTCTTTTGCAAAATCACGATTTGGTATAAACATTTTGTTCTGCCGCAACACCCATCCTTTTACCGGCTTCCACCAGCCCCAGGGATTTGTTTTTTCGTAGAAATGAGCCAGCGATGCTTCGTCCTGTTTGCGCGTTACCAGGGATACCAGTATTGCTGCCGTCAGGCTGAGCGCCATATTGTAAGGAAAACTCATTACCAGATGCTGACCGCCGCTCAGATCCTTCCAGGTAAAAATAAAAAAGATGGAAGTGAGTGTACCCGTCAGCATTCCCGCGAAATAACCCCAGCCATTTAGCCGCCACCAAATCCATTTCAGCACATTCGGCACTACAAACCCTGCGTAAAGCCCACCAGTAATAATATCGAACATGGTTTCCACATTGGTCATAAACAGACCGATACTCAAACCGATCAACACAATTATGGTACTGCTGAGATAACTCATTTTCACATATTTCTTTGGCTCGGCGTTGGCATTGATATATCGTTTATAGATGTCGTTCACGATATATGCAGGGCCACTGTTCACAAACGCACTGAATGTACTCATAAAGGCTGCCAGCATGCCTGCCATAATTAATCCTTTGGCTCCCGGTGGCAGTTGAGCAATCACCATTCCCAACAAAGCACCAAGGTTAGGTGCTCCATCCTTGCTCATGTCCTGAATACTGAAATAGTGGATACCCAGCACCAGAATGCCCGCCACCAGCAGGTAAAGCGGGAAATAAAGCACCAGCATAGTGAAGGCATTCATCTTTACTGCTTCTTTCGGGCTGCGGGTCGATAAAATTCTTTGCATGTCGTAACTGGGTAGTGGCCCTGCCAGGCTGGCCCAGATACCTTTGAAAGCCATCATACCAAATACCAATGCAAAGGAACGGAAGCCGCTATCGTCAATCACCTTATTGATAGCAGGCCATTTTTCGTTCCAGTCAAGGTCCACCTCCGCTTTCACTCGCAGTTGATCCCAACCATCAGGAAAAAAACCATGAATGGCGTCATCATCTACCAGCACAAAAGCAAAATAGGTTACCAGCAGGCAACCGGCAATCATAATAAAATATTGTATTATCTCCGTGGCAACTACACTATACATTCCACCCTTGATGCTATAAACGGCGGTAGCCAGAATGATGATCAGCGCGTATGAATGTTCACTGCTCACCGATACAGGGCCGAGTTGTAAGCTCAGGTCCCACGGAAGAATAGCATTTGCAAAAATGCCCACTCCAACTGTCATGTATGCAATAAATGCGATGGCCACGATGACGGCAAACACAACGGTAATAATATGGCTGGCGCGAGCACCCGCATCGCTGCCGAAGCGGAAGTTGATCCATTCAGCCCCCGTTACCACCCCGCTTCGCCTTAGCCAGATGCTCAAAAACATCATCAGGATCACCTGGTTCCAAATCGGCCAGGCCCATTGCTGCCAGTAAACGTTTACTCCATATATAAAGACCATGCTCACCATCCAGGCAGCGCCGCTCACATCAAACATGCCCGATCCGTTACTAAAGCCCAGCATCCACCATTTCAGCTTGTTGTCGCCGAGAAAATAGGACTTGATGCCCTTACTGGCTTTCCGGGAAATCCAAAAGCCAATCAGGAAAGTGATCAGTACATATCCTATAATAATGGACGTATCGAGTAAGCCCAGATTCATCGACTCCTAATTAAATATGAAAAAATGGCTTGAAACCTCTAATTTATAAATTTTTTTAGTATGTTTAACCTCAATGTTAAATTTTATTACAATCAAGATCATGAAGAAGAATTTCAGGCTGTTTCTGCAACTCTTTCTGGTGCTCATAATTTGCGCCTGTGGTAAAAAATCGGATGGTGGCACGGGTACGCCCGATCCGGATCCTCCCCCACCTCCTGTATGGGACGCGAACGCCCTTCGGGGAGTTTGGGTAACTACCACTGCAAGTACGGCCCTTGACAGTCGCGACAACATCAAGCAGATGGTAAACAACTGCAAACAGGCGGGCATCAATAACCTCTTCATCGTTGTTTACAATAATGCGCGTAGCATTCATCCCAGCAATGTAATGAACAATCTGATCGGAATACGGCAACTGGAACGGTTTGCAGGCAGGGATCCTTTGCAGGAATGTATTGAAGAAGGGCACGCAGTTGGCTTGAAAGTACATGCCTGGTTTGAGTACGGATTCTCTTCCAGTTATTCTGCCAACGGGGGCCCAATAGTGGCAGCCAAACCCGATTGGGCGGCGATGACGGTAAGTGGAGCCCTTGTAGTTAAAAATGGTTTCGACTGGTTGAACGCGCTTCACCCCGAGGTACAACAATTCATGATCGACCTTTTCAAAGAGGTGGTCAATAATTATCCTGCACTCGATGGTGTACAGGGCGACGACCGCCTACCGGCAATGCCCTCCACAGGTGGCTACGACCCGTATACAGTTGGTCTTTATCAGTCAGAAAATGGCGGAGCCTCCCCTCCCGGCAGTGCAACTGATCCAGGCTGGCTGCAATGGCGGGCCAAAAAACTCACTGCTTTTCTGAAAAGATTGCGCGATGAAGTAAAATCGATTCGACCATCCATTCAATTCACCATGAGCCCGAGCCCCTATCCTTTTGGTTACAACGAATACCTGCAGGACTGGCCTGCCTGGGTCGACAGTGCCTATGTAGATGCCATCCTGCCACAATGTTACCGCTATGATATCTCGGCATACAACGGCAGCATCAGCCAGCAAAAATCCTACTATCGAAACAACAATATTCCTTTTTATCCGGGTGTGTTAGTCAAATCGGGTTCCACTATACAACCGGATGCGCTGATGACACAGTTCATTCAAACCAACCGGCGAAACGGATTTAAAGGTGAATGTTTCTTTTTTTACGAAGGATTGAAAGACAAACTCAACTGGTTCACTGGCCAGTATCCTTATATCTATTAAAACAGGCCTTATAAATCTAATTGATTATAGAGATGCGTCTTAACGTTCTTGCACTGTTGTTCCTCCTTTCGAGCTGCGATGCCCCGCCCCCACTTACCCGATTTGTAGACCCGTTGATGGGAACAGGTAGCCACGGTCATGTATATCCCGGTGCAACAGTTCCATTCGGGATGGTGCAGCTTTCACCCGACAATGGCGACGAAGGCTGGGACTGGTGCGCGGGCTATCATTATAGTAGCAACACAATAGCTGGCTTTAGTCATACCCACCTGAGCGGGACTGGCATTGGCGACTGGTGCGATATTTCGGTACTACCACTAACCAATCTGGATTCTGCGCAAAATGAAAAAATAAAGATTCCGTTTTCGCATAGCAAAGAAACTGCCCGACCGGGTTACTATGCGGTGCTGCTCAATAACCAGGTGAACTGTGAACTTACTGCATCGGAACGAAGCGGTTTTCACCGCTATACCTTCCCTGGCGATACAGGTTGGCTACGGTTCGACATGGGGTTTCGTATTAATTGGGATCAATCGACCGATGGCATGCTGCAAATGCGCGATGAACATACCCTGCTGGGGTATCGATATAGCACAGGCTGGGCCAAAGGACAAAAAGTTTATTTTGCGGCGCGATTCAATTCGCCTGTGCAAAAACACCTGTTCCTCGACGACTCAGTTCAGATGGGCAGCGAAGCAAGGGGAAATAAAGTAAAAGTGTTATTGCAGTTTGCGACATCCAAGCCAATCGACCTGGTGGTTTCCCTCAGCTCGGTAAGCACGGATAAAGCACTGGACGAGCTCAACAGAACCCTTGCTGGTAAAACTGATTTTGAAACGGTGAGCGCCAATGCCCAGGCATTATGGGAGAAAGAGCTACAGAAGATCAGGATCAGCACCAGTGATCCGGAACTTGCCCGTAAATTTTATACTTCATTTTACCGCACCTGCATGGCGCCGGTAATCTATAGCGATGCCGATGGTGCCTATCAAACGCACGATAACCGGCAGATGCAATTCAGCAAAGGCAAAAACAAATACACTATATTCAGTCAGTGGGATGTGTTTCGGGCACTGAACCCGCTCTTTACCATCACGCAGCCGGAACGTGTACCCGACATGATCAACAGCATGCTGCAGTTTTATGAAGACAATGGCTTGTTGCCGGTCTGGGATATCAGCACATGGGAAGCCAATACAATGACAGGCTATCACAGTGTGGCAATCATTGCTGACGCCATGTTGAAGGGAATTAAAGGTTTTGACTACGAGAAAGCCTACGAAGCCATGCGAAAGAGCGCGTTTCAAAATGAACGCGGTACTCCCGAATATATTCGATACGGCTATGTACCCCAGGATAAACACGGCTGGAGCGTAACGATCACACTTGAATATGCTTTTGATGACTGGTGCATCGCCCAGGTAGCAAAGCTGCTGGGCAAAATGGCAGATTATGATCTTTTCATGAAAAGGGCCATGAGCTACAAACATCTCTTTGATGCCCAAACAGGCTTTATGCGAGGGAAAGACAGTAAGGGTCATTTTATAGAACCGTTCGACCCCTTGTTGAGCGAACACGGATTCGATGGACAATATATTGAAGGCACCGCGTGGCAACATAGTTTCTTTGTTCCGCACGATCTAGACGGCTTCGCCGATCTGTTTGGCGGAAAAGAAAAGCTGGTCCAAAAGCTGGATCAGTTATTTACCGCACCATCGGTATTGCGCGGTGAAAACGTTAGCATGGATGTAACCGGGCTGATCGGTCAATATGCACACGGAAATGAACCCAGTCACCACATTATTTATATGTACACGGCATTGGGTTATCCTGAAAAAGCTGCTCACTGGTTGAAAATTGTAGCCGACAGCATGTATAACACGGGCCCTGATGGCCTGATTGGGAATGACGATTGCGGCCAGATGAGTGCCTGGTATGTGTGGACGAGCCTCGGTCTTTACCCAATGAATCCCGCCAGCGGAGAATATATCTTCGGAGTGCCTTTTATTGATCAGGCTACCATAGAGCTGCCCAATCAACGATTGCTTGAAATTGCGGTTGAACCCGCAAGCGGCACAGGAACCGGTATCGCTGCTGTAGAATGGAATGGCAACAAAATCCCTGTTCGCAGCATTTCGCACCAGGAACTGTTGAAGGGAGGAAAGCTCCGGTTCTTTGTATATCAGTAGTCAGGCTACAGCCAAATTCATGGTGAATACCGAAAGCATATCTGGTTCAAGTCTTCCAGAACCAGCCCTTCTTAACGCAAAATACCGTTAGCAGCGAAACCAACCCTGTGAACAGAAGCCCTTTCAGCAGGCCCATTACAAAGTTTTGATTCATCGCATCCCAGTACATCTTAGTTTGTGTAAGCACCAGTATTGGTAATATCAACAGGTTGCCGGCTACATAGGCGAGCATTGGATTTTTGCCATTGAGCGATAGATAATGTGAAATGACCGATAATCCTTTGCGCCTGGCCATAATGCTAAAAAGCAGCAGGGCATAAAAAGCCAGCCCGGTTGTTACAAAATAATAGCTGTAAGTAGAAATGTCTTTACGAATGCCACCCTCATATGCTTCGAAAAACAATCCGAGTAAAAGACTGTAGCTGCCTGCCAGGACAAGCTGCCTGTATAAATTGGCAGATTGCTGTTTCCTCAATATATAGATGGCTGCTACACACAACAACAAACTGATGAGGAGATTTAACAGCAACATCCGGGCAAATAATCCATATAAATTTACCAGTACCAGCAGTGATGCGATGCCTGCCAGCCGATTCTCGGAAGTCCGATCCGGCGTTGTTTCACCGGTCAACTGCTGTTGCTTCAACAACATTTCGCCAGCCAGTGTACCCGGGATGATGATAAACAAATACTTGAGAAAATAGAATTTATAGAGCCAGTCGAATCTGAACGCCCCAATATGATCGAATTGAAATAGATCCTTCGCCCATCCATCTGCCGGCTCTTTTGCCGCCAGAAGAATGGCCATCACAAATGGCAGTATCGCTAACCGCCAGAGCGGCTGGCGTGCAGTAAGGTAGTATATGATGCTGCCAAATAATGCCATATTGGCCAGCACCAGTATGATGATATCGCTATTATAAAAATCAAATCCTTCGCCCGAACGAAAGGGCAGCTTCCACAGTAAAAAAATGGCCAGTGCAAACGACAGAATCCTGGTCAGCCTGAAGAACAGCTTCCATTTTTCCCCTTTGTATTCGAAAAACTGAAAAAAAAGCAACACAAAAGCAAGTATTGAAAGCCATTGCTCAGGAGCCCCGGGAACCTCAGCCAGTACCCATGCTTTCATGTGCTGGGTGAAAAGCGCAAAGAATACCAGCAGAATGAATCGTTTGCCCGCGACTTGAAGCACCAACCAGAAAGACTTGCTGTTTTCAACATATTTCTTCAACGAAAGCGGTATAGCCACTCCCATACTGAAAAGAAAAAAGGGAAAGACCAGGTCTACCCAGGTAATGCCGGGAATTGCAGGATTGAAACGATGTTCCGGCGGCGGCACCTGTGCGTGAAACATCCAGGCAGGTAATACATCTCCAAAAGCGATGGTTCCGCTCAAAATCATAGTGAGAATAGCAAATCCCCTTAAGGCATCGAGGCTTTCGTTTCTTTTTACCATCCAATTTAATTTTAAATAACAAGGGCGGCGTTGCCGCCGCCCTGTTCACTGCTTATGAATGCTGAACGAATCACTGCTACCAACCTGAATTTTGAACAATATTGGGGTTCGCATCTATCTCAAACTGCGGTATTGGCCACAGCTTGTAGCGAGGATTACTGTTGTTTCTAGTCTGGTTGCGGAACCTGATTCGCTGGCTGATGCTGGACGAATAGTTCGGAATATTACTAGCGTCGAACGAAGGAACTGCAGGAGGTGCAGCCGGATCGAGTGCCGCTCCAACTACCGGGCCACTATTGGCAGTGCCATAAATATCCCATCTTCTGAGGTCAAACAACCGGAGGCCCTCGCCACCAAACTCTACAGCCCTTTCCCGACGAACAATGGTACGAAGCTCGTTCTGATCGGTAGTAGTGACAGATGGTTGTCCGGCGCGATTGCGTACCTGGTTGATGGCTCCGGTGACAGTGGCATCAATTTCGTTCAGTTCAATCTTTGCCTCGGCATACATCAGCAGTACATCGGCATAGCGCATCAGGATATAGCCGGTTTTGGTTTCCCAGCAATACTGGGTGGAATCCTGGTACTTCCGCCAAACATATCCCACTCCACCAATACTACCCGTGGCACTTACCTGCCACTGAATACCCGAAGCCTGGGCACCAATCCAGTCATTGTTACCCGTAATGTTGTCAAAAACACCAGTGTTCCAGTTGAACTGGCGCCTAACATTGCTGTAGATATTGAAGATGGTACGTTGCTTGGGTTGAATATAGTTGCCAGAAGGTGATTTGCCCACGTTATGTACCATCGTATCGCCCTGCATCCATACCGTCCACTGTCTTCTCCTGTCGCGGTTTTCGCGGGGATTGGCAGGATCATAAACGGCTGAAGCATCAATCCGGTTTCCATCAAGACCCTCATATTGATCCACCAGTTGCTGCGAAGGGAAATGGCTGCTTTGCGATTGGGTTACCTGGCGCGGAATCGAAATTACCATCAGCCAGTTTTGCGGATTCAACACGTCATTGGGATAAGTCTGGTTGAATAATATCTCTCTGTTAGCGTTAGCGGCCTGTCCTGCGAAGGAAAACAAATTGGGATAGGCAGGATTCAAGCCATAATTGCCAGTGCCGATAACCGCATTACACGCATCTCGCGCTGTTGCATAGTCTTTAATTAACAAGGCCAGCTTCGCCTTTAATCCAAGGGCAGCCCCCTTGTTCACCCGTCCATTTGCAAGAATGGCCGAAGCATTGGCCGCATCAAATGCGGCAACTGCCTCGTCAAGATCCTGATAAAGTTCAGCGACAATGGTCGCAACGGGAGTGCGTGAAGAACTCAACAGCTCGTTGACGGTAGGCACAGTTCGATAGTAAGGCACATCGCCAAACATATACAGGAGATGAAAGTAGCCCCAGGCACGAAGTACCAGCGCTTCGGCACGTATCCTGCCGAAAGTAGCAGCTGCTACATTGTCTTTACCATTTTCCATGCCTGCCAATTGCTGGTTCGCGCGTTGAATCAGTCGGTAGGCTTGACTCCAGCAGGTATTTACCAATGAGTTGTTGATTTGAAAAGGACCTGCTTCGCCCATTGCCACCAGATCTTCGGCATTACCACCTCTTTTCAAAGCCATGTCGGTGCTTGCCTCCACTGCAAAGAGAAGTGGAGTATTGTTCGGAAACTGCCACATGGCCGCGGCATAAACTCCGTTCAAGCCCTGTTCCATTTCTTCCGCGTTGGCCAGAAAAGTGGAAGCAGAAGCAGCATCAAGCGGTTTTCTGTCAAGATGTTTTCGGCAGCTTACCAGCAACAGCGTAAGCGAAGCCACTATGACCATATATATCTTCCTGTTCATATTCTTGTTTTTTTCAGGTTAGAAAGTAACATTTACACCAGCGGTATAAGTGCGCATGACCGGATAGAACTCCGCATTGGCATTATTGATTTCCGGATCAAAGCCATCCCATGCCTTGGTGATCGTAAACAGATTCTGTCCGCTCACGAAAATCCGCACTGAGGAGACTTTTATTTTACTCACCAGACTCTGCGGGAATGTATAGCCCAGGTTGAGGTTTTTGAGGCGGAAAAAGGCTGCGCTCCGGATCCAATGATCAGAAAGCAGATAGTTGTTGCCACCAAAGCCCGAAGGCAGGAGACGAGGGAATGTAGCATCCTGGTTATCGGGTCTCCAGTAATCCTTATGATGCTCGAGCAGAGAAGCAGCAAAATCAGCGCTCGCAAAAGGAACGGCACCCGTGCCACTCAAATAATTGTTGCGCTTGCCTACACCCTGGCCGAAAATATTGAGATCAAATCCACCATACGTGAGGTTCACATTAATGCTGTATTCGTAGCGGGGGAATGCATTGCCAAGGAAAGTACGATCGTTGGCGTCTACAATACCATCTGGCCGTCCATCGGGTCCGCTGATGTCCGCATACTTCATATCGCCTGGCTTGGGACCTTGCGTAAGGCTGGGGCTCCAGGGCACTCCGAACTGTACCGGTGAGTTTTTGATATCGGTTGAATCAGCAAAGAATCCAATCGCCTGGTACCCGAAATAGGAATTCAACGCCTGTCCGGGCATCGTACGAATTCCATCGCCCAGGAATGGAAGTCCTTCAATCAATCCTTTCACATTATTGCGCACATCCGATATCATGCCTGTGATATCGACGCCAAGCTTCCCAAATTTGTTACGGTAATTGAGCGAAAACTCCCAGCCTTTGTTCTCCATACTACCAGCATTAACAAATGGATCATCCAATCCACCACCAGATGCAGGGAGCGTGCGGCGCAGGATCATATCTTCGAGCGTGCGATTATAGTAGTCGAAGGTGATGCTGAAATTGCGAAACAGACTCAGGTCGATACCCACGTTCCACTGCTGCGACTTTTCCCAGCTCAGGTCGGGGTTCGGAAACTGCAGAATGGCAGTACCTAATGTAGTTATACTGTTAAAATAGGTATTAGTGCCGTTGTTAGGGTTGTTATAGTTGGCATTGCCGTAAAAGGCATCAAACACATAGTTGGAACCAATATTCTGGTTACCATTGGCACCAACTGAAAAACGCAGTTTACCAAAACTGATATAATCGCTGAGGCCGCCGAAGAATTTCTCCTTCGAAAACACCCATCCGGCGGAAGCAGAGCCAAAGGTTCCCCATTGGCGATCTCGTTCCTGTGAAAACCTGGAGGAACCATCGCGGCGGGCATTCAGCTCCAACAGATATTTATCGTTGTAGGCATAGTTGATTCGGCCGAAGAAACCTGCCAGTGCCAGTTCCGAAGCGCCTGCATTATTATCCCGCAAATCAGAACCAAGGTTCAGATAAGGCTGGTTGGGGTTGATGAAACCAGTACGGCTGGCGCCAAAGAAATAGCTGGTGAACAACTCGCTTTGCGCACCCGCCATTACTTTGAAGGAATGCACATTGTTCAACCGAAAATTGTATGAAGCCTGACCAAGATAGGTCTTATAGATATCGTCGCGCCAGGATTCACTCAGGCTGGAAGTTCCCGGCCAAACCGTAATCTTGTCGTATCCCTGTGTAGCCAGATTAGGTTGATAGATATCGACATTTTTTATAAAACTCTTTGAATGGGGATTCCGCTTTTCCATACCCCAGTAGCCTTCAATTTCAAGTCCGCGGATTGGGTGAAAATTAAATCCGAAGCGCGTCAGCAAATTATTCCCTCTTGTCTCTGAAGTGCCAGCCGCCTCTGCCATCGCAATCGGATTGCGGTTGTTGCTTTGAGCAGCAGTACCATACATGCCTTCCCCATATTTGCCACCGCCTATTGCTGGCAGACCAATCGCCTGGCGAATAATAAACTCGGGGCTGCCAGTTGAAGGATTGATGGTTTTATTGCTGGTTAAGGCAAATATGCCTGTAAGCGTCAGCTTATCGTTCAGTTTGAACTCAGGGTTAAAACGCACATCGTATTTAGAAAAACGGTTATTGGGTATCAGGCCCTGCTGGTCAAAATAAGTAAAGGAAGTAAACACGTTGAATTTCTCACCGCCCGACGACAATTGCACGTTGTGGTTCTGCATTAATCCCGAATTAGTAAGCACTTCGTCAATCCAGTCAGTGTCAATTACATCGAGATTATTAGGAGCAGTGGTCCGGTAACGTTCGATCAGGGCTTCGGGGAATACTGAGGCATTGGGATTACCTGTGCGGTTTTGTTCTGCAATATTACTCAACAGCATGTGATCTATAGCGCTCACGCGATCAGGCAATGAGGTAAATGACTGCTTGCTGATAAAATTATTGTAGCTCACTTTCACGCCTTTTTGAGAAGGGCGCTTGGTTTTAACCACAATCACGCCGCCACTCGCCCTGTTACCATAGATAGCCGTAGAAGCAGCATCCTTCAAAATGGTGATGCTCTCTATCGCATTCGGGTCTATCTGGTTGAAGGCCGCGAAATCGAGTGCCATACCATCAATTACTACCAGTGGGTTACTATTACCAAGGATAGAACTCTCACCACGTATGCGGATCGACGCACCATCTGCGCCCGGACGGCCGCTCTGTTGCTGTACCGTTACGCCCGGAGCGAGGCCCTGTAATACCTGGCTCGAACTGGAAACCTGGCGCCGGGTAATTTCTGAGTTGTTGAGGGCCACTACCGATCCTGTAAGGCTGGCCTTCTTCTGTGTGCCATAACCCACTACGACCACTTCGCCCAGGTCGCCGGCAATCGGTTGAAGGTTTACGCTCAAATTGTTGCCGCCAACTACCACATCCTGCGAAACAAAACCTATGGAGGTGAAAACTAAAGTAGCGCCGTTAGCTGCATTGATCGAAAACTCACCGGCCGCATTCGTAGTGGTGCCGGTTTTAGTTCCTTTAATCGTTACGGACACCCCCTCCACTCCCTTTCCACTGGGATCGGTGACCCGCCCGGAAACTTTTTCCTGCTGCGCGAGCAATACTGTGCCCGACATCAACAGCAGCATCATAAGCAATAGTCGTTTCATTGTTTTCGTTTTATAATTAGTAATAGTTCTTACTTGAGTCGACCACCATGGTCTATTGGTTTTTCAAATAGCGCCAATTTCTTATCCAGTAATACCGCCATTTCGGCCCTGGTAATTTTTCTGTTGCGGTTAAAATCAATCAGGCCCAATGCTGTCCAATTCTGCTCATCGATCGCAAGCCGCGATTCACTTCCATTGCTGGTTTCTTGTACGATAGCGATCGCTTCGCCTATAGTGAGTTGTTCGCTCAGTTCACTTTTATATTTCAAATAGGGTTGCAAATGAGTACGCAGTTGAGGCCCGTTTACGGTGGAATCGGGATAAAACCAGGTCCGGTTAGCCCACTGATAAGGTTCACCCGTGCCCCGCAAAATGCCGGTAGCGCCTATCTTTTGAATCGAAACAAAGTGAGGATGCGTCGGCTTCACGTCGAAATAAGGCATCAGGTAGGCGCCGGCCTTCAGGAGTTGGATCTGTACTTCGCGCACTGGAACCTGGGCCGGTTGCTTCTTCATTTTTACTGCAAGGGCAGCCAGCATGCCAGCTGCCTGACCTGTGAGGACCACAATGGGCTGGAGGCGGGTAGTGCCGTTTACAACATTACTTACACTGCTGCTCTTTTCTGCAATCACGATCCCTTTATGCTGGCGGGGGATCAATACCCCCAGGGGCAAATTGAAGGAAGGAATAGGGTAAAAGCTCAGGTGCTGTGGTGCCCTGGGATTTTCGCGATGGTGATGGTCGATTGGATAGTCACCTACGGCTACCCCCGTACGGTACAAGTCTGAACTGTAGGGTTCGGCGATATGTAACATATTGAAACGAACAAGACCCTGTAATCTTCGGCTCTCCCGGTGATATGGAATCAACGGCAAACGGTCAACCGTCGGAAATTCATCGTCGGCAAGATCAAGCTGCTTAAAACCTAACTGCGTTTGCAGAAAGTAGAGAAACCGCATCGTCTTGGCTTTTGCTTTCTTCAGCTCCTCATCCCGTTGCTCCGGACTCATTTCGATAATATTGAGGTAGATATCGTTGCCTTTTGCCGGCCAGTTGAGCATGTATTTACCATTGGGCAATTTGCCGTACTCCAGCATCTTTTGCGCCGTTACATTGCTGCTGAGTTTTTCAGGATTGCTGCAAAATTCGTTGCAGCAGCAGTCAAATTCCATCGGATCGTAGTTGGCGGGCTTCACCAGGGTACAGTCGGCATCTTTACCATAATCTTTCACAATAGCTACATAGGTCAGGTCCTGAATGATGTCGTTGGTTTCCGGCACATTTACTTTTTCTCCGGTTGAGGCTGACGCTTCCATACCAATGTCGTAGGGAATACCCGCAGTGGCCATTACGTCGCCCAACTCAGTGGCATCGATTACCTGCCGGGCGTATATGCTAACACTTTTGCCCGTATTAACATCCACGAATTCAGCTCCTGTAATTTGTTTACCCTTGCAGAGAGCTTTGCGGAAACGAAGACCATAATTGATTTTCAGAAATGGTTCCCGGGAAGCCATTGATTTGAAGATGCTATCTCCAACATGCGGCTCAAAGAGTGTATTGCTAACCCAACCCGTAGCCACTTTACCCGGACCGCCATACACTTTGTAAAGTTGGTCCCTGAACTCGGCCCAGATGCCAGAAGGCATATTATGGTTGCCGTCGAAGGCCGATACACCGGCTGCCGTGATCATGCCCCCCAGCCATGGGCCTTCCTGCGCAACCATTGTTTTAACACCCAAACGGGCACTTTGCAAACCTGCTGCAATTCCACTGGCACCAGCTCCTACCACCAAAACCTCGGTGTGCAATTTGCTTTGCGCAATACTATTCAGCATAAGCAATAGCAGCAGCACGCTATTTATCACTTTCTTCATCATGGCTTACAACGTTTCCAGTGTTTTCCAAACCTGGTATAATGAGCGGGGAATATGAAAACAACCTTTCCATTTACCGCCTTTTAGTGGGAGCAGCACTTCACCTCTTCGGTTAAGGTATCCGTACCATTCCCCGTATTCTCTGTCTTTAAAATGCTGCCAGGTATATTCATGCAGCTTCGCGAACCATTCCGCGCATCTACTATCTCCAGTTAGTTTATAGCCTTTGGCCAGAGCTACCAATGCCTCCACATGCACCCACCATAGTTTTTGGTCCCATTCTAACTGCTGTGGAGGATGACCCTTGATATCGAGAAAATAAAAAATGCCTCCATATTCGTTATCCCAACCATACTCAATTGTGCGCAGGGTAATCTGACAGGCTTTTTCAATCAGCCCTTTGTCCTGTAGCCTCTCGCCCAAATCCATGATAAACCACATTGCTTCAATTGCATGACCGGGATTCATAAGTCTACCCTCGAAGCAGTCAGCAAAGCTGCCATCAGGGTTTACGTTTTCGAGTATCAAGCCCGACTCCGGCTGATAAAATACATCCATTACTTCCTCCACTACCGTTGGAATGAAACTGTTTACCCGCTCTGTGCCGATAATATGTTCAAGTTCCAACGCCAGATTGCACAGGATCATGGGCAGTGAAAAATTGCGAAGTGGCCTTGTACCTGGATAAGCCTTATTGTAAGCACCTTTCCAGTTGTCCTTGCGGCGGATGATATTTTCAAAACTATCGAGTGCGATTTGTTTGTACCGCTCTTCACCTGTTGCTTTATTGAGGGCTGCAAAGCCCATACACGCAAAACAATCGCTGAATATATTATAGGGCTGTACCAGCGGGCGTCCGTCGGCCGTTAGAGAAAAATACCAGTTACCATTTTCGTCGCGTCCATATTTTTCAAGGAAGCTTGCGCCGTAAATAGCCATATCGAGCCACTCCTTTCTGCGTTCTACATGGTTGTACATATAGCTGAAACACCAGACCTCTCTTCCCTGCAGCCAAACAAACTTATCAGTGTCGAACACCTTGCCCTGGCGATCAAGACAGGTGAAGAAACCGCCGTGTTCCTCGTCTCTGCTGAAAGCCATCCAAAATGGCAGGACATTCTCGAGCAGCTCTGCCCGGTACTGATGCGCCAGTTGCTGCCAGCTGGCAGGTTTTTCCCGGTAAGCAGTCGTTTGGTTTTGGTCGGCCCCGATCATAATAATCTGAATTAAGAAAATTGAAGTTAATATAAATTATTAAACAAAATATAAACTTACTAATTATTTTTAGTTACTTGAACAGCTTTAGCTCTCAACTCCCGATCAATCGGAGTCTTACCTAATTTTGTCAGTATCTTAGAAATATGAAGTCAAAAACTGCCTTATCTGAGTTCTTCTCGGAGGATCCGCTGGCCGGGGGCGTGGCAAACAAGAATAAATCGGTTAAAAAACAGATTATCAAAATACTTGATGAGATCGACAGTCTCACAATCCCCGAGCTCTCTCGCCATTTGAACATGAGTGTTCCCAAAGTGACCAGTCTGGTCAACACGCTTATAAAAGAGGGGTTGCTCGTTGATCTGGGCAAAATCAAATCGACGGGAGGACGCCGCGCAAATACCTACGGTCTGGCCGGCAACGCCTGCTATTTTATTGGGGTGGATGTGAAGCGTTATTATGTCAACATTGGTTTGATGGACTTTAACAAACATATCATCAAACTGGAGGAAAAGATCCCCTATTCGCTGGCTAATACCCAGCAGTCGCTCAGCACGCTGATAAAAAGTATCATCAATTTCATCAAAGACCGAGGTATCAATAAATCGAAGATCCTGGGAATGGGCATCAACCTTTCAGGGCGTGTGAACAATATTACCGGCTATAGCTATAGTTATTTCCATTTTCAGGAAGAGCCTCTTGCACGCCTAATTGAAGAGCAGACTGGCATTCGCACTTTCCTGGAAAATGATGCCAATGCGATGGCACTTGGTGAGTACGAACAGGGAGTGGTGGCCGATGAGAGGAATGTTATTTTTATCAACCTCGATTACGGAACGGGCTCAGGCATCATCATCGATGGCAAGGTTTACTATGGCAAGAGCGGCTTCAGTGGCGAGTTTGGTCATATTCCTTTCTTCGACAACAGCATTCTCTGCGGCTGCGGCAAAAAAGGCTGTCTTGAAACCGAGATATCCGGACAGGCACTGGTTCGCAAAGTGAAGGAGAAACTGAATAGTGGCGCTACTTCCATTCTCACGAAAAATTGCAAAAATATAGAGAACCTGAAGCTCGAAGACCTGATTGAAGCCGCACGTCAGGAAGATGTGCTGGTGATTGAGTTGCTATCGGAAATGGGAGAAATGCTGGGAAGAGCATTGTCGGTACTGATCAATATCTTTAATCCCGAACTGGTGATCCTCGGTGGAACCTTGTCTGAAACCGGTGAGTATCTACGACTGCCAGCAAAAAGCGCCATCAACAAATTTTCGCTGAGCCTGGTGAATAATGATACCCAGCTCAAAGTATCCAAACTGGGTGAAAAGGCAGGTGTGGTAGGTGCCTGCCTCATTGCAAGACGCAAGGTGATTGCTGTGTAAGAAAATTCCTTTAGAGCGGATAATTCTGCAAACGCGAAACCGTATGAGCCAAAGGGTCTTTTATTTTTTCAATAACGGTGAGGCTTCCGTAAGTTTCCAAAACAATTGCTTCAGTCTGTTCAAGCGAACTAAGCCCCTTCTCCCGGATAGTAGCATGTACCTCGTCTACGTTTCCCCTTTCCTTTTTCATCATATCACTAAGAAATTCCCCTTTATAACAGATCAGTGCCGGCGTGGCCTTTACTAAGTTGCTAAAAGCTCTATATCTGGCAGAGAAGTAAGATATCAGGTATTGAAACACGATCAGTAAAAAAAATGCCAACACACCATCGGCCAGGGCCACGTTTTTATTCAACAGTACCGTGGCCAGAGTGGAACCAAGTGCAATGGTCACGATAAAATCGAAGGCATTCATTTTAGAAAGAGTTCGCTTTCCCGCTACCCTCAATAAAAAGATTAACGAGGTATAGGCCATTACAGAAATGACGCTTGTACGTATGATGCTTTCCCAGCTATCAAAGAAAAATTTTGTCATGTGTCAATTTTCTAAATACCTCTGCAGAAAGAGCCTAAATTTCATTCCTAAGTAGTGAACTATTTTGCCTTCACATAAGGCAGCGACAACTTGTGTGCGAACAAGCGTGCTTTATCAGTTACTTTATTTCTAAACACAAAGGCTTAGTCTGATATAGCAAGTGAAAAACCTTTATCACCCGTACAATAGCCTCGCTACATTATTTGCACCGATAACCAAACTGCCGTCAGTTCCGCAGTTTACCACCCAGTAACCCGCATCCACCGTTTGATAACACAGCATTGCCCGGGACTGCACGCGTGGATAGTTTTGACCCCGTTAAACTTTTAATATGAAAAAGATACTTGCGCTTCTTCCTCTTGTTGCAGTTGGCTTTTTGCTATCTGCACAAAATGTAGGCATTGGTGTTGTGAACCCCACAAAGAAACTTTCAGTAAATGGTTCAATCGTGGTTGACCATGGAGGAGATAACCTTGGCGAACTGGATAGCGCGGCCCTATTATTTGGCGCTTCCCCTTACCAGGCTGGTATTACCAGCAACCAGTTTCCGCCGGGCATTGGCTACAAGGGGCTGGACCTTTGGACTAACGGCAGCAAACGTATTTCCATTGCGCAAAATGGAAATGTCGGCATTGGCGTTGGCACCCCACAATACAAACTTCATGTTAATGGCGATATAGCAGGTAATGCCAACAGTTATGTGGCTGGCAACTTACGTTTGGGCCCGGGACCATACACCGGAAATTTCCGATTGCATGTAAATAATGGCAACAGCTATTTTGCAGGCGACGGCACTTTTACAGGCGACCTTATGGCGCAGGGAAATTTCATTGCCTATCAGGAAGTGTCATCGGCCAATATACGCGCCACTTCAGCCATGCGGGCCGATGTGAAATTTGCAGTAGGTGGTGCCACAGACGACAACTATCGCTTACGCGTTTACGATGGCAACGCAAGAATAGGAGGAGAATTTCACGCCACAGGCAATTCGGCTATTGGCGGCCTTCCCGATGCAGCCTTCAGGTTTAGAGTGTATGACGGCGACAGTCGGATGGGTGGAAATTTACAGGTAACAGGCAATCTTGACGCAGGATCACTCACAGTGGCTGGTAAGGGTTCTGTATCCAGCAATGGGCCCTCCGCATTGAGCATGGGCTTTAGCACTTTAAATGTCGATATGGGCATTGGAGTGAATGCAGTTGCCGGCGTATGGCTCAACCTGCCGCCTTTTTCTGATGCCGACGATATGAGGGTAATGTTGTCAAATGTAGATGCAGACCCTGCCAGTATTCAATGGGCCAGGGTCAATATTACAGTTGGCGCACTGGAAGCATCCGATGACAGGGTATTTGTTCAATTTCATAACCAAACCGGCGCCGCCGGCACGCTAAAGGGTACGCTCTATTTTACCACCGTTCTACGCAATTAACTTTTCTCTTAATTAAAACAAATAAATAAACCTTTTTATGAAAAGATTATTCGCCGTCACAATTATCTCCACCCTCCTCTTCGCTTCGTGCAGCAAAGACAAACAGGACGCAACAGCATCACCCTATGAATTGCTGCAGGGAAGATGGTACCTGGAAAAAACAACCAGCGCCGCCGGAGAGGTAGATGTCGCTTCCAGTTGCGAAAAGAAAAGCTATTTCGACTTTAAAAAAGACGGGAGTCTTACCAATGTCAACTACGCCATTAGTATGGGAGAGTGCAAACCCACTTTGAATGCTGCCGTCTACGAACTTTCGGATGATGGCAAAGAGTTAAAAGTATCAACAGAGGACGGGCTGATTACCGGTTCGTTTGAAGTAATCACTCTTACAGATAACACGCTGGAACTATCCAATTCCATTGACTATATCACCACATTCAAAAAATAAAAAAACGATTATGAAATTTAGTATGTTTCACTTCTCCAGGCTCGCAGTTGCTTTGCTGCTGTGTACTCTTTTAGTTTCCTGCAGCAAAGAAGATGCAGCGCCAAAATATGCCGATCTGATCATTGGCAAATGGTACATCACCGAAGCGGTGTTTGATAATGGCACTTCCTATACTCCCCAGAATAGCTGCGAAAAAAAGTCGGCCTTTGAGTTTACAAAGAGCGGCGAATTTACACTCATCACCTATGGCCAAAGCGGCGACTTATGCATACCCTCTATAGAGGAAGGGGAGTATATCATGTTAGAAGAAGAAAAAAAGATAATGATATCTATTGATACAGACAGTGGAGTTTTAGACATCCTCAAACTGGATACAAAAATAATGGAGTTATATATTCCGAACTCCTCAGTCACTTACAAACTCGAAAAAGCCCCCTAAACTAAATAAGATAAAAAACAAGTAAAATGTATTTCACAAAGTTAGTGATCCTGCTTTTGCTATCCGCTTCGATTGTCGGTTGCAGCAAGGATGAGGCAGCGCCTAAGTATGCCGATCTCATTGTTGGAAAGTGGTACCTGAAAGAAGTTAAGCTTGACGACGGAACTATCAATACTCCGGCTAATAGTTGCGAGGAAAAAACTTATTACGAGTTCACAAAAGATAAAATATTTACCTCGGTAGTTTATACACAGACCGCATCATCATGCAAAGCGTATGTTGAAGAATCGGGGTACATCGTTTTGGAAGATGAACAAAAAGTATTACTATCCGATTTCGCCTTCAATGGGGAACTGGAAATTAAAAATCTCAACAAACAGGAATTAGCGCTCTATTTCCCGGAAGCAAAGGCCACAATTTCGTTCACTAAAGATCTTTAAAGAGTGAACCCCGTACCTATACAATTAGCATTCATGGACACGGTTGATACATAGTAAAAACCACGCCGGCAGGGTGACCCTGCCGGCTTTACCAAAAGCTTCTATCCAACAGACTACCATATAGCCTGAAACTCGGTGGGAATCAGAGTAATGTAATAGAATAAAAAATAAAGAAGTGAAAAGAATTGTACTGGCTACCGCGTTAATTGCTATTGCATCAATAGTTAAGGCGCAACCAATTATTACCCTTAACGGCAATGCAACTATTTCTATTGAAGCGGGAGCTATCGTTGCCATGGATGGCCTGGTACTGAAGCCATCGGCCAATTATACTCTCAGCAATGCAAACAATCTGCAAAAAAGTGCAACATTAACTCACCCGGCAGCCGGCGCACATATCAACCGGGCGTATTATTTTAGCCAGGCTGTATCGCCGTTTACCGGCCAGGTACGTTTCTACTACGCAGGAAGCGAATTGAACGGTATAGCCGAAAACCAGTTGGCGTTAAATGTATACAATGGGTCGATATGGAATGCCTACCCCCCTGTTTCTGTTGATACGGATAGCAATTTTGTGGAAACAAATGTGACCAATCTTGTAATTTGGGAAAGCACACTGGCGCAAATAAATGCTGCCCTTCCGCTGCATTGGGTACATGTGTCAGCGGCACTTACAGGCGAAGATGCAGAGGTGAAATGGATAACCGCCAATGAATATAATGTGGCAGGGTTTAGAGTAGAAAAGAAGGTAAACGATCAATGGGTGTCCATCAGCAATTTGCTACCCGCCCAAAACACTGCCGGGCCTAATACTTATACTTTCGTGGATTACAATCTCTCTAACGGAGCACATAGCTACCGGGTCATGCAGGAAGATATTGACGGAAAGAGAACCTATTCGCAGGTAGTGTTGGTTAAGTTGAATAGGCAGGAAAAGACCATGCTTGCCATCTACCCCAACCCGGCCTCGGATTATTTCACCGTCAGTTCAACCGATGGTAGTATATTGATTAAAACTATCAGGCTGATAAATACCTCAGGTGTAATCGTGAGTTATATAAACGTAGGCAATAAAACGGCCTATCAGGTCAAGCTGAGCCATCTCTCCGCCGGCACCTATATTGTGCAAATAGAGGATAGCAACGGGGGTGTAATGAATAGTAAGTTGATAAAACAATAATCTATCCGGCAGGATCGCACTGCCTTAATGAACCCTGATGAGCAGTTCTTAATGCTTCATGCTCATCTTGATCCTCTGGTCCAAACATTTCTTCTTGGAAAGTCATAGGAATGGAATCAAGAGCGGCGCAATTCCTGCTCATCCATCTAATCAATCCCTTATACATACAGATAAGATTGAGACAGAGGCAGATTTCTTTGCCGGCAATTTGTTGATGCCGACCGTAAGGTTGGGGGCGTTTACGGCTAAAAGAAAATTTTCCTTGGAAATAATTAAAGATATCTCCAATTCATTCGATGTTAGCCTCACAGCAGCACTGCTTCGATTTGCGCAAGTGGGAACGCATGAAATTATGATCGTTTTTTCGAGAGATAGTATTGTGGAATGGAGCTATCGAAGCGATCATTTTCCAAAAGTGGTCAATAAATTCAAGAAGGGGCAGCCACTGCCACCGACAACCGTTGCAGCCGAATCTTTTTTGAAAAAAAATGCTAAATATACAAGTGTAGAGACTTTGGATTTTGAAGATTGGTTCGTTTGTAACGGCTGGAAACCGGAATGGCAATTGTATGAACAGTGCTTTTATTCAGATATATATAATTATATTGTTAGCGTGGTGTGGTTTAAATAAGAGGGAGGTGGCAATTGAAAACAAAAAGAGCAGTGTCTGCTGCTCTTTTCGATCGATATCGTTGGCTATGTTACTAGTTTCTTGCGAGATGCGGGACAGTTTATTCCTAGTTTAAATTGAGCGAGGATTTGTAAGCTGACAAATGTGCTACTGCCATCTCAATATGCTCCATAGTGATCAATTCTTTTTTTCTAGCGTTCCATTCCTGAATCTTTCGTAATAAATCCTCGTTGGTTAACTTGTTATTTTCGTTGAGTAAATAATCGATTGAGGCCAATACTTCGAGTGAAAGGGAATTTTCGAACCCATATATTATTTTAAAGAGATTATCCAATCGCCTTCTTTGGTCACTGTCCAGTTCTTTATTTACAAATTCCTTCACCTCGTCATACCGATCATAATTCAATTGCAGGGGTTCGAACGGTTTTGCCTTCATTTGTTCAAATCCTTTGAGGTACTTTCCATTCATTGCATATAAGACTTTCTCTACCGCCTGGGCATACGGTCCATAGGTGAACGGGACAAACTGCAATTTGAGTTTCTCTCCGCTACGTTGCAGAAAATAAGCCAGCTTATTGGCTGCAAATAGTGATGCCGCTTCGCCGTATTTCTGGTATTCGAATAATGCATAGAGGAACATTGCTCTGGCCTTGGTCAGTTCTACTTTACGTTCACTTTCCTTCTGTAGAATATTTTTCACAGCTTCACTGGGCTCAAAAATCACAATATCAACATCAGGTATATCGCCGAGATACTTTTTCATGAGTTCCTTGACCTTATCCCATTTGAGTCCTCCATTCCCACTGCCGAGTGGTGGAATAGCAATACTTTTAATGTCATACTCCTTTATGACTTTTACCAAATCTTTCAACCCCTCTTCCACATACGCATACTGTGACTTTTTGAACCACTCTGTTTTAGTAGGAAAATTGATAATGATCTTTTCTCCCTGAAAAGAATTTTCCCTTACGACCAGCATTTTCCCGACTTGCACTTCTCCTTTTTTGCAAGCGGCTGCATACACTTTGAAGTTCATGGGAAAGCGCTCCTTGAACTGCAAGGCAATACCTTTTCCCATCACGCCTACAGTGTTGACCGTATTGACGAGAGCTTGCGTATCGGCTTGTAATAAATCTCCTATTTTAAATTGCATTAGAAATAAAATTTATTGTTCAAGCGAATAGGAATCGTGTAACCCAATGGTTTTAATATCTTGGTAACTTGTTGCTGTACGTCCGCATTATAAACGACAATGGCGCATATCTTAACTGCTGGGACGTGACCCCGTACCAAGAATTCAGCATGCTTTTTTCGTATCCTGTCCTCGTCTCCATCTGCATTATTGTTCGCAAAATCGGTTGTATTTATCGATCGCCAGTCTATACTCGTTTCAATCGTACCAAGATCGGTGTAAAATTTAGTTGATTTTTTCGCCGCGTTCCCATCGGTATAACACCATTGAAAATCCTCTGTAGCCAAGTCGCGCAGTTTGTAACACAAATAAATGATCTCCTTCTGCGGTCGCTTGGGAACTCCCATTCCGGTAATTATGTTATATAACATCGGTGTCCTGACAGAAAAATAAAAAGGCACATAATCATTGACGACTGTTCCCGGATAACATTTCACGGGCATTGTACTTCTCTGGTCAATAATCTGTGTATTGCCAATCGTTGGATACTCCTGGTCTGCAGGAAAGGTTCTTTTGCAAAAAGTCCCATTTTGCAGTATTTGCTTCAGGTTATCGATTGACATAATCCTGTAAATCCATAAAGTATCGGCATCAATGGCCATTCAGACTACTAATATAATTAGTTAAAAATAGCAAAATTATTAGTATTTTCAATTAATGTCAGCCAAAATAGCGAGAATATCAACTTTTCATGCAGCTATTTGGTCACGAGAAATTCACAGTAAGTAATTGTGCCCTCTCCCTTTTCTAATAACGCGTCTTTAATTCATTTTGATCCCCGTCATATTCCTGTTCATTGTACTTAAGTACTCATTAATTCAATTACAGCAATTGTCAGAAAAGTAACCCATTCAGAGATATTGAAACCCTGCGTAGGAGAAATAATCTCTTCTTCTAACGCGAATAATGTGGGGACGTTTTGCGATTTCTTTCTGGAGCTTATAAAAGTATCGCTCAAGTTGATAACAGAGACTGTTAGTAAATTTTATTTAATACACCTTTTAATTGCAATCCTTAGAATAGGATTGTGAAATTCATTGCATGACCTCCTTTGCTTCTAGGTTCGATTCGCATTTGAGAATCGAACTTTATATGGCTAGATATCGATAATCAAAATCATGAATTTATTATAAAAGAAAATGGTAAAAACAAACGGTAAAACAAAAGGACCCCAAAGCCCATATTAAATAAAAACGCTCCCCGAAGTGAGCTCAAATCCAATGACCCAAAAAATTGAAAATTTAACTAGTAGCCTCGACAGGAATCGAACCTGTATCTGGAGCTTCGGAAACTCTTATACTATCCATTGTACTACGAGGCCAGAGAGCCAAATGGGACTGACTTGTTATATTAAACAACTATTATTCAGCTAACTAAATCAGTCCGGCGGCGTTTGCCGAGAATATTTTCACGGCAATGGCCAGCAAAATTACGCCAAAAAACTTTCTTACAGCTATTAATCCGGCAGGACCTAACAATTTTGCAATGGCTCCCAGGCTTTTAAGTACCACATACACTACCACCAGATTGGCTAAAATAGCCAGCACCAGCGTGGTTTCGCCAAAGTTGGCCTTGAGCGACATAATAGTGGTGAGCGTACCGGAGCCGGCAATCAGTGGAAATGCTATAGGCACCACAGTGGCAGCTTTCACATTCTGTTCGCTCTTGAAAAATTCCAGACCCAACACCATTTCCAAACCAAGTATAAAAATCACAATCGAACCGCCCACGGCAAAGGATTTTACATCAAGACCGAGAATATTCAAAAACGCTTCGCCAACAAAGAGGAAAACGATCATCAGGCCGCCGGAAATAATGGTAGCACGGGCTTCGTTGATGCCACCCATTTTTTGCTTTAATGAAATAAGCACGGGCACCGAACCGATGATATCGATTACGGCAAACAGGGTGAAACTAACGGTTAGCAGATCGCCGAGGTTGAAATCCATGGGAGCAAATCTCTGAAATTTATTTAACTCGACGGGAAAGCAATTTTGGGAATTGGCGAATGTGGAAATTGGCGGTCGCCTTTGCAATAGCCGGGTTATGTTGTAGATGGTCTTGCCCTGCTGATTTTTATGAACGGTGGACGGCTTGGGGATTTACACGGTATTTTTAATACAATCTAAACTCACCGCCATGAAAAGACTGAATAGCCTGACGCTGGCACTTCTGTTTATAACCTGTGCCCACGCGCAGGAGCAGGCTGCCATGCTGCAACCAGAACTGATTTCGGATAACGGAGTTTTTGGCTTCACATTATCGCCGGATGGACGGCATGGACTTTGGGTAAAGTCGAACGGAAAGCGAGACACTCTCTACATTGTGGAATCGAAGCGTAGCGACAGGGAGTGGACTCAACCGCAGGTGGCTTCATTTTCAACCGGCGATGGTAAATGGAAGGATATCGATCCCATCTTCAGCCCTGATGGTAACATGATACTGTTTCAATCGACCCGCCCGGTGCCGGGCAAGCCACAACGAACGGGCTTCGATATCTGGGCAGTAAAACGTACACCTAATGGCTGGAGCGAAGCATTCCACCTGGGCAACGATATCAATGGCGAAGACTCGGAATCTTATGCTTCGATAACAGCCAACCAACATATTTACTTTATGAAAAGTGCGGAAGGACAACCTACCAATTCCGATATTTTTGTATCCAGGTGGAATGGCCATAGCTGGCAAAAACCGGAAAACCTGGGAATGCCAGTGAATACCATCAGTAATCGGGAATCGAATCCTTTCATTTCAGAGGAAGAAGATTTCCTGATCTACTTTTCAACCGATAGCAGCGGCTTTGGCGAGGTAGACCTCTATATCAGCTTCCGCGAAAATGACAAATGGACCAAGCCAAAAAATCTCGGCCCGGCTATCAACACGAGACAGGCAGAATTTTGTCCCTTCTATCATAAAAAAGAAAAGCGACTATATTTTTCCCGCCAGGAAAGACTAAAGGATCGAATGAACGAAAACATATACTCGATCAACTTCGATCCGGACAGTTACCGCCAATAACCACGGCCATTAAGTGTAAAGGCTGGCAGAACTTGTGTTTGAGCCTGGCAATTTGAGATTTGTTGAAGTGATGGCCCGAATAAATGATGTTATAATCACCCCCCCCCCCTTCAGGGGGGCCTGGGGGGGGCGAGGGCTGGGACGGGGCCGGGGCTTTCCTACATTGCCCGCATCTTTTCTTCTTCAATATCGATCTGCATCAGGAATTTTCGAATCACTTCTTCCTCAATTCGACTACCATTCGATTTATGGCTAAGCAACCAGGCCCGCTGCCGCTCCAGAATTTCAAAATAAATGACCCGGCCTTCTTCGGTTAAATAGGGATCTTCGCCGGCATCCACCTTGCCTCGCCATTTGTCGGCCATCTGTTTTAGTAGCGGATTATTTTCGACATGGTCGGGATAGTTCTGGGTCAAATGGTCCAATGCAGCCCTTGCCATCTCACGCTTCACAAGTCGGTCCGCGTCCTCGTCGGGCATATAATCATCATAGTCAGGCAGCTTTATTTTTCGGATCAAAAGCGGCAGGGTTAGTCCCTGCAGCACCAGAGTGGTAAGTATCACAATGAATGTGATAAACAAAATCAGGTTGCGCTGAGGAAACAGTGTGCCATCGTCGAATTGCAAGGGTACGGAGAGTGCTGCTGCCAGCGACACTACGCCCCGCATTCCCGTCCAGCCAAGCAACAAAGGCGCTCTGAAGCCGGGATTTGGATCGGCCACAGAAATAAAATTTCGCATGATCATGGTAACCAGCACCGCACCGTAAGCAGAAATAAATCGTACCACGATCAAGACAAATGTGACTAGCAGTCCATATCCGATTGCCGAAGAAAAACTGACGCCCTCAGTCTCCAGGCCATCTTTGATTTCGGGCAGGTCTAACCCAATCATCAAAAAGACAATGCCGTTCAGCAGGAATACAAAGCTTTCCCACACATTTACACCGCGAAGGCGCGAAGCACTGGGCAGAAACTGGTGACGTTTGTTGGATAATAATAAGCCACCACTCACTACTGCCAACACGCCGGAACTGTGCAGGTGCTCCGCCACAATGTACATGGCATAGGGAGTAATAAGCGTGAGAATAATATCAATGTTCGGATCGGTTGGAAACCGCCGGTGTACCTGCATAAAAATCCAGCCCAACAACAAACCGATTCCCACTCCACCCAGCACCATCCAGCCAAAACTGAGGGCCGCATCGTACCAGATAAACTGACCCGTGCCTACGGCCAGCAGCGCAAATCGAAAAATAATCAGCGATGAAGCATCGTTGAGCAGGCTCTCGCCTTCCAGTATCGACGACATACGTTTGGGCACTTTCACAAACCGTAGAATGGCGTTGGCGCTAACAGCATCAGGCGGAGACACTATTCCTCCCAACAAAAAACCCATGGCAAGCGTGAAGCCGGGGATAAATGCGTTGGCAACAATTGCAACGGACATGGCTGTCAGAAAAACCACCACGAATGCGAAGCTGGTTACCACTCTTCGCCAGCGCCAGAGCTCGCGCCATGAAATTGCCCAGGCTGCTTCGTACAATAGCGGGGGCAGAAAAATGATAAAGATCAGTTCGGGATCGATATGCAAGACTGGAAATCCCGGCAAAATGCTTATCAGCAGTCCTGCTAAAACCAGCAAAACCGGATAAGCGATCCGTAGACGATTGGCCAGCATGATCAACATGACCATTACAAAAATCATCAACAGAAAAAAAGCAAAATGTTCTACCATGCGTTTGTTTTCGGGAGTGCCAACAAATTAGTCAATTTTAGATATTTTTAACTGAGGGCGGTTCCGATAAACCTGGAACCGGCTAATTAGAAACGAAAACGAAGCTATGCATACGGGTAAGAGATATTCACCGATTGAGTTTTTTAAGTGGACAAGACATGATGCTTACTGGATGTTGATCATTGCCACGGTGCCCACGGTGGTTTATGCCATTGGAGGACATTTCATCGCCTTCCCCTGGCAGCCGGTGGCTATACTTGGAACGGCAGTCGCATTTATCGTAAGCTTTAAAAACAATGCCAGCTATGGTCGGCTTTGGGAGGCTCGGCAGATCTATGGCGCCATCATCAACGATTGCCGGAGTTTTGCCTATACCGTTCGCGATAGTCTGGGTAAGGAAAACAGCAAAACAGTGCAGCGTCTTTTTTATCGACAGATTGCGTGGTTAACGGCACTTCGTTTTCAGTTGCGTGAACCCCGTGCCTGGGAAAATATGCAGGCCGCCAGCAACCAGGAATATTTGCGGGAACATTACCGCATTCCCGAAAGAGACAGCAAACTGGAAGACGAGCTGAACCCGCTTCTATTGTGGGAAGAAAAGCAATATGTTTTATCAAAGAAAAACCGCGCCACCCAATTGATCGCGCTGCAGTCGGAAGAGTTGGCAGAGCTGCGGAGTAATGGTCAAATCAACGATTTTCAATGGACTCAATTGCAGCAGGCGCTCATTCGCCTGACCGACAGCCAGGGTCGTGCGGAACGCATTAAAAACTTCCCCTATCCTCGCAATTTTTCCTCCATTGCCACTTACCTGTTGTTCATATTCGTGGTGTTGGCTCCGTTTGGGTTATTGCGCGAAATGGAAGCTCTGGGCAATGGCACGCTGCTCGAAGGTTATACCATTTGGCTCAACATCCCATTTTCCGCCCTCATCACCTGGGCCTTTCATACCCTCGATCGCGTGGGCGAAAGTTCGGTCAACCCCTTTGAAGGAAGCGCCAACGATGTACCCATCACGCAGATCAGCCGGACCATTGAAATTGATATGCGCGATATGCTTGATGAGCCCGATTTGCCCGCGCCAATCGTGCCGACGAATAATATAGTTTTATAGCCCAAAAAAGTCGCTGTTTGCCGGTTACGTTCCAGCTGAACCGGCAACCAATAATAAAAGCGACTATGAAACAGCAGATTAGAAACGTTCTTTCCTTCGCAATGAGCAGCATACTACTTGCTTCCTGCCAACCTGATCTTGATTTTGGCAGTGATGGGCCTTCCGACAACAACGGGAACCACAATAATAGCAACGATTCGTCGGCCATAGTGCTGGTAATTGATGAAGAAAGTATCGACAATGGCAACCCTCCCAACAATTTTTCGGCGGTAGATGTGAACGATCAGATCGCCGCACTGGATCAGCGCAGCAGCCTGCGTTATTTTCGGTTGAATGTGGGGAAGGAAATCAACCTGTACACCGGCGAAGTAGGCGATGAAGGCTGGTTTGCGCTCAAAACAATACCCAATTCGTGGAAAAATGCCGGCCCTACCAATAACGGAACAAGAAACTATTTGCAGGCAGGCCCCGGCCTGGGTGGCGGCAATGATGACCGTGAAGTATTGCTCGACAAAATTCCGAATGTAACACCCCTGCGTGCCCGAGGCCTGAAAATGCTGGTTGGTCAAACCATCCTGGCACTGGTATACGATAGCGATATCAGCATCAATTACAGTCCACTCAATGGCAGCCTTAAAGGCGAAACACTGGGAATGGTTGCGCTGGAAGTATTGGAGGTTACCAAAAGAACGGATGGTTCAAGCGGCTCCCTGCCCCGTGTAAAGGTTCGGATACGTGACGTAGAGCAGGTAAAAGAACGGTCGCTCCAACTTTTTGCAAATGCTCCGGTTCCCCAATCATCGTCGGAGCCCTATGATATAACCCCTCCTGCTTCTGTAAGCGCGGTTAACCTGGCCGATGCTCCCTAACGGAGGTTAAACCAATCAGTTCATTGATCCGGGGGTAGAAAATAAGCATTGAACAAATCTCCTCCCGGATCATTTTTACAACGGGTTAAATAACTTTCAGGCGGTTCAAAACATTCGACGGCTGATGCATTCAGATACGGAAATAATTGAAAAATTGAAAGGATCGTCCCTTGAAGAAGGGCTACAATGGATATACGCCAATCACTTTGACGCAGTGCTGGCACAGGTGCAGGCACAGGGAGGGTCGGAGGCCGATGGAGCCGATATATTTCAGGAAGCGGTTATAGTGCTGCTTCAAAAAGTGAAAACAGGTCAGTTTAGGGGCGAAAGCCGGCTAAGTACTTTTCTGCATGGTATTGCCAGAAATATGTGGCTATCTGAGTTAAGATCCCGTAAAAGACGCCTCCATCGCGAAAAGAAATTTGCCGATGGGCACCTGACAATTGAAAGTAACGATGCCTGCGAAGATTCCTTTCAGTTGAAACATGAAGCTATTGCCCGGCTGATTGGAACGCTGGGCGATACCTGCCGCCGGATTTTGCGGGGCTTTTATTTTGAGAACAAGAAGATTCGGGAACTACTCACGGAATTTGCCTACGAAAACGAACAGGTGCTGCGCAATCAAAAATCGAAATGCATGAAAAAAATGCGCGAGCAGCTTGAAAAAGATAAAGGTCTTCAGGAACAAATAAAAACAACCATTGCGTATGAGTAATGCCTGGAAAATAGACGAAACGCTCGATGCCTGGCTGACGGAAGAACTGAGCGATGCTGAATGCGACAAATTGCTGGTTGAACTTTCAGCAGTTGACCCCGAACAGGAACGACAAAACCATCGGCTGGTAGCCAATGCTGTAATAACCTGGGCATGCAAGCAGGAAGTAGAAGCTTTTCAGCAACAATTTCTGGAAGCAAAGAAGGCTGCCCCGGTAACAAAAACCAGCCTGTTGCACTTTCCGGTAAGGAAATGGTTGATTGGTATTGCCGCCTCGCTTTTGTTGCTATTTGGAGTTGGTATCGTTTACGAATACCAACAGACCAGTAGCCGGGTCATTTACAATGATCTTTTTGAGCTATATGAAGTCCAAACCGACCGGGCAAGCATGGCTTCGGCTAACATTACGCCACTGGTAACGGCATTTCAGAAAAGAAATTACACCCTGGTTATTGCCGAGTTCAACCAAATTGCGAGTCCCGACAATCGCGAGCGATTTCTGACAGGGTTTTCCTATTTGCAATTAGAACAACCCGCTTCCGCAGAATTGGAATTCAGGCGCATCAAATGGCAGAACCAGCAAGTCAACAACGGTTTGTACAACGATCAGGCCGACTACTACCTGGCATTGGCACTGCTGGCGCAGAAGAAGAATGAGGAAGCGCGAGCAATACTGAAACAGATCAGGGCTGACGCACAGCATACATACCATGAGAAAATAAGCCGGTGGACCATGATAAAACTAAACTGGTTAAGGTAATCTGGCCACGCGTCGGTGCCTTTTTACCAGAAGGAAACCACAAGTAACTAGTGCGATGAATGTGAGTACAAACAACAGTTTTGTGGCCGCGTGTTTATTTTGACTCTTGTCGAGTTGGCCTATGTACACAAAATTGGCCCAAAAGTTAGGCGTTTTGTATCGGGCTGAAATGGAAACATCACTAACAAGATCGCGCTTCGCCAGTGTAAGTGATAGTGCCGGTTCTGCTCCATTTTCTCTATGATAATGAAAACGCTGCATCAAGTATGCAGCAACACGGTCTTCGGTTTTCCAAAGTGTGGCAATTATTCCGCGTGCACCCGCGTATAAAAATGCCCGCGACAAACTATGCAAGCCTTCGCCTGCCAGTTGTGAGCCGTAGCCAGTTTCACAGGCACTCAAAATAACCAGTTGGGTATGGCGTAAATCGAGCTGGTAAATTTCTGACATATATAATCGGCCAGCCAGACTATCGCCTGGGAAAAACTGTATAAAATTAGCTCCATCCTCAACGCCGGTACTGGCATGAGTGGCCAAATGCAGGGTTTCAAATTCGCCTGCGCTATCGAGAAAATGCCTGCGAGTGGCTATTGACCCTTTCAGGCTGGTGAACGTTGAAGCAATTTCCTGGTCGGAATAAGGTAAAGGTTGCCAATCCTCCGCGGTTGCCAGATCACCGAAATCGTTAAATGGAGCCATGCCCAATCCTTTCATCATATCTAACCTGCGTTCATGGTGTTGATTTTGCTCCAGCAATAATTCCACCGAATAGTGATAACTGATTACTTTTTTATCCAGCAAATAAGAATTCGGCTTCGCCGAATGCTGTAAGGTTTCAAATGGCAGGTAAAACAATTTTCCGTCGGGAATAACTGCCCATCTTTCCACTTCGTGCAATACTTCGTTAAGAGGTTCAACAAATGACTGATACAATCTGAACGAGTTTTGCTGCGAACCAAACCGCCTACCCTCCGTTCGATCATTGAGATCCGTCAGGAACTGATTGAGTGTTTGAATGAGGGTATCGGATTTTCGCAGCATGACAGATTTGGCTGTTTGGGCGCTGATCGCCATCAGGTACCAGGCGCTGTCGCCCTCAAAAAAATGCAACAGAGCGGTTGCTGGCGGCAGCTTCTGCTGAACTGTTTCTACTGTGTATTCCTTTTGTACTTCCTGAAAACGGTAAAGTTGGTAGGTGGCGTCTCCTTCGTATGTTTTTTGCAATCGAGACAGATTCACCTGTACATCCAGCATCTTCTGTTGAAGTCGGCCCACTTCATCCGGAGCAAAGGACCGGTTGATGCGTGAAATATAAAATGAAAGTAGCTGCTTTAATTCCGACTCTCTGTTCTTAACGGAATCGGGAATGGCCAACCTCGATTTGAGGTCAATTGTTTGCAGATGTTGATGCAATACAGTGCCTTTATAGTTTTCAAGGAAATAAAGAAAATCGTTGTGATAGGGAAGCTGGTATCGGCCGGCCTCTATCGCAGCGTTCAATGCATCTTCAAATACCGATTTTTGTTGCTCGTTGAAAAAAAGCTTTGCCTCATCGTTGTCAAAGCTGATCCTGATGTACCGGGCTGTTTGAATCGATTTTCGATAGGCGCGAAGGCAGGCTTCCATGTCGGACCGGCTTCCTGTTTTACGAAATCGTTCCAATAACAACTCCGCTTTTTCCCGAAGCAATTGAGCAAGTGTGATAGGCGATACGGACCGGCTGATATCGTCCGGCAGATCGCGAGCACCCGCCCGATCAAAATCGAGATGTATTTCCCGAATACCTTCATCTACCCAGTCCAGCGCCTCATCAATTAATCCCTGCTGCCTGGCCAATCTGCACCGATACAAATAAGCTAATGCCTCTTCCTTGTTGCGGATCAGCGGACTAATTCGTTTATTTTCTGATATCGACGAATCAAAAACTTTCTCGGCCTTCGACCATTCACCACGGGCCATATAAATGCGGCCAATATTGTTTAAAGCAATTACCCTGCTTAACCCCGAAAGTGGCTTTAACTGCCGGTATATTGCCATTGCGCTGTCATGCACCCCCAACTCGTACCAGGCATGAGCCATGTTTTGCCGGATGATTTCGCGTTGAGAGCTGACAGGGATCAGCTGCTGTAAAATTTTCAAAGCGGTGTCATGTCGTGCCCTCTTCATATAGCAGTTGGCAATATTGCTTTCGATGCCTGTAATAATTTCCTGATATCCTGGTGCTGTGGGGTTAGTAAAATATCGCGCACGTTCGAAATAGTTTTGTGCCTGTGAATAGTTGGCGCTTTCAAAATAAATGGCCCCGAGAGAATTGTACAGACGATCGAGCTCGGGATACAATGCCGTCTCAGTTCCGGAAGCATTCACCAGCAAAGCTGCCTTCTCAAAATAAATCTGGGCGCTGTCGATTAGATTATGAAAATAATGGGAGGACCCCAGGTAGAGCCAAGCCTCATAACGGATAAGGCGCACGTTGAAAGCTCTGGACAATGCACGGTGGTACAAAAGGTTTGCGTCGGTATATCGCTGGTAGCCCTGATGAATATTAGCCGCCTTGATCATGCAGTCAGCCGAAAGAGAATCGGTGTAAGGTCCGGGTGGCAACTGGTCTGCAAGTAATAAAAAGATAGCTAACGCGGTACTATCATCTGTCGGTGTCGGCTGGTGTAAAGTATATAGCCGGTTGGCCTTCTGCAAAAGAAAGTTTAACTGATGCGGCATTTTGCGTTGCGAACGCAATACGACGCCCAGCAAAAGAAAGGACAGGCATATCAAAAAAAAACGACCCAAAAATTTATTGGCTTATAATCACAATGATGGGTGGCCTCCGCGATCGGTTCTCGAAAAAGAAATCACGCGATACCAGGCTGCCATTCCTATCAGGATCAATCGATGGTCGACTACTGGCTTGCGCCAACAGGCCTCGGCGAATATCCAGTTCTTCCAACAGCTCAGCAGGAATATCATTCATTGTTTTGAAATGATACACCCGCACAGTGATCCGGTTCAGTGCCATATTGCTGGCGTCACGCAAACGGTAAAATATCTCAAAATCCTTGTTCACGCCATTCGCCGGATCCGACCCGAATATCCCAGCGCGAAACGAGGCCTCCACATCGATAAACCCTCGCCTGGGATCTATCAACAATTTTTCCTGGATTACACCATCAATATCATCGTCACCGTCGTTATCCAGATCCGTTTCGTCAAATATGCACTCATTGCCGTCATCATCGTCGTCATCATCTCCATCGGTACATGGCAGTGGCAAATCAAAGCGCGCGTTGTAAACGGGAAAGGCAGTATCGTAAGGAATCAGGGTGTGATTGATCTGAAATATGGAATCGCGGTAGTCGATCCCGGAAATTACCAGCTTGGTGCTGTCAAGTCGAATACCGGCGGCGGAAACGTAGTAAATTTTGAAACGCATGCCTGTTTCACTTGCCAGCACATTGATACGACCATTCACAGTATCAATAGAAAGTCCTGCAGGTATTGCCTTGAAGTATCCGCTGGCGGCAGGCTTAGAAACTGGTTCAATAAAGTAACTGGACGCATTCCCAGGCAGAAAGAAAAGACTGTCGCCATATGAAAGCCTCCGGCTACTGTCTGCCGGCTCTGGGTTGACTGGCGGATTGACCACGGGAGGTTCTTCCACTGGCGTTTCGGGTGGCGTATCCTTTTGGCAACTGGCCAAACATACAGCCAAAGCCATCACAATCAATCCCTTAAAAAAGTGCATGCAAGGTGTTTGACATTAGTTGCCTTCCGACTGGATATGTAACCAACCAGTCCCGCTTAACTTTCCAGAAGCGTTAGGCAGTACGAAGGTAAACGAGCGGGAAAAACAGTTAGTTCAATACCCGTCGACTCTAATCGAAATTTAATTTAGCGACCCTACCGACTTAGAAATTTCTGCAAGGCTTATTCGTTTAACCTAAGATTCTTCACGCGCTGCGGGGCCGGCACCAGCGCAGGCAAATTGCTTGTCGGTGTATCCAAATAAAAATAGGCGGTTGCACAAAGATCATCCTGCCGGTAAAAATTAGTCCAGCCATCGGGCAAAGCAGGATCGCGTAAATTGACGGGCTGAGGGCGCTCCATTAGCTTAGTGAATCCATCGTCGTTGTGAATGCTTATCGGAATCAACGACACAGCCCGATCCAACATCGCCAACACCTCGGCTTTGGGGGCACCACCAATTTGCTGAAGAGTTACTTTAAAATCGTTTCGAAAATAAACGGGGTCAGGAATATGAAAGCGATACCAGGCATACGCTCCTTTCTTTGCATCGGCAATTAAAGAGCCCTGATAATAATGGTTGTATACGCCCTGTCCGTAAGCTGTACCAATATAGTCTTCCGTACCGGTACCCACCAGAGTTGGAAACTCCCGATCACCGTCGATATACATTTTCACTTCACCTTCACCAAACCAGGTTTCACCATAAGCCGTGTCGCCCTGTACTCCAACGTTCATGCCTAAGAAACGACCTTTACCCTTTACATGTGGAAGCACTTCGAAGTCTTTTCCCAAAGCTGTTTTCAATTGGCGACTCCAGTAAGTATGAAAATAGAGCATGGTGGCTGGATGATCTTCCATCAACACATCTACATCGTAAAAAAGGGCCTGCATATCTTTATCTGAATCGTTGCTGAGGGTAATTTTCGCTGCTTTTCGAAATGGCATGGGAATAATACAATTGAAGGATCGTCCTTCAGGATCGGAGAACAACGCATTTTCGAAGGGCATTCGTTGACCCAGTGCGACGCCGAAAAAATCACCGAGAGGAGCCGACACGGCCGGCTTCGATTCGCCTTCCCAGAACATTTCAATACGTAGCGCCCGAAGCATGGCGGCACTCCGATCATTAAATGTCATCCAGATGCGCCGGATGGTGCCGCTTCCATTTAGATTCATTAAAGTAACCGTTTCGCCGGCCGGCAGTTTATCGAATGCATGACCCTTGGCGCCATTATTCTCTTTACCGCCGGCAGCTTTCGCACCCGACCTGTTTTCGAAACTGACCCATTTGGTTTGGCTGCTCGGTGGCATTTCATATAACTCTTGTGAGTACAATTGCAGTGCTGCCGTCAGTAATACTGACAGCAGCATGCTCAATCGCAGGTTAAATTTTTCCATGTTCAGGCTTTGCTGGTTAAAGCTACTGTATTCATTCTTTACGCCAAGCGCCTGTTCAACAGTAACGGTTTCAAAAATACCAGCAGCAGGGTATGCTAATAGAAGGCAGACAGCTTTAAGTTTAGGCCTGCAATTAAACAAGCACCAAACTTATTTTCATGTCAACATTAAAAAACTGGATGAGCTGGGAAGGCGGCATTGATCTGGTTGCTGTAACGGCTCCGGATTTGCAAATGCCCAACGTAATAATTCACCTGGGCCGCATGGTACATACTCCCTTTGGTTCAGCCCCATCGGGTATGATTCTCTGGCAACCCGATCCCGCTGCTGCGCCTGCCGTGATGGGCTTTGTAAGCAGCAGTGCCAAAGTGGGACAATATTTCGGCCCTCATATTTTCGCTGGCACGCCTTTCGAACATGCACCCGTTCTGGATGCTGAAATTGACATTCAGATTGGCAGCAATCATGCCATTAGCAAATGTACCGTTGCAGGTCATGTTTTTGAAGTGGAAATGAGCGACTTTAGCGAACCTTACCTGATCAACCGCGAACCGGCGGCTATGCCACCCTTTCACCAACAAGGCGTGGAGATTCATGCGCAAACTGTGTCGTTGAAAGTGAACGGTCAACCTGTATCCATCATAGTGCCTCCAGTGGGTATAACCGGCGGACCCGCCTCAGTAGTGGCGCACAATGGCGTATATGCCCGCTAGTATAAACTCGTTTTCCTAACCAGCCACCGTTCCCGTGCTCCCGCTTCGGCGGGAGTTTTTTATTTGCGGAAATGTGTTTGGCACAAACTATATTGCTACCCGATTGTACTTAACATTCAATTCTCCCAACTCGAATTATCTGTTTTATGAATACTCAAGCTTATGCTGCCATGGATGCCAGCAGCCCATTGATACCCTGGCAATTTGACCGGCGCCAACTTCGTAACGAGGATGTGCGGGTGGAAATACTTTACTGCGGGGTATGCCATAGTGATCTTCATCAGGTTCGCAACGAATGGGGAGGCTCCAGTTATCCAATGGTACCCGGACATGAAATTGTGGGACGGGTGACCGAAACCGGCAGCGAGGTTACCCGTTTCAAAAAAGGTGATATAGTTGGCGTAGGCGTGATAGTAGACAGCTGTAACCATTGCAAGAATTGTCGGGCAGAGTTCGAACAGTATTGCGAAGAAGGACCTACCGGCACTTACAACGCCATGGAAAGAGACGGCTCAGGAATGACGCAGGGTGGTTATTCCTCGCAAATTGTGACAAAAGAAAAATTTGTGCTGAAGGTTTCTGAAAAACTGGACCTGAAAGCAGTTGCTCCACTGCTCTGTGCAGGTATTACTACCTGGTCGCCCTTACGTTTCGCACAGGTTGGTCCGGGCATGAAAGTGGGTATCATCGGCCTTGGAGGGCTCGGCCATCTGGGTGTAAAATTTGCCGTTTCCTTCGGCGCGGATGTAACTGTGATCAGCACATCGCCTTCGAAAGAAAAAGATGCGCGGCAGTTGGGTGCCACCGGCTTTCTGGTTAGCAGCAATCGTGAACAAATGAAGGCTGCTGCCGGTAGTTTCGATGTATTGCTGGATTGTGTAAGTGCTGCACACGACTATACGCCTTATCTTAACCTATTGGCACTACATGGAAAGCTAATGGTGGTAGGACTGCCCGCCGAAGCCCCCAAAGTAGCGCCCTTTGCATTGATCTCGAACCGGCGCAGCATTACCGGCTCCATGATTGGAAGCATGAAGGAAACACAGGAGATGCTGGACTATTGTGCGGAGAAAAACATTGTGGCCGATATAGAACTGATCGCTATTCAGGAAATCAACGAGGCATACGAACGAATGCTGAAAAACGATGTGAAGTACCGGTTCGTGATTGACCTGAAAACAATCGGGTAAGCAAAAGCACGCAATGCTGCGTGCTTTTGCCAATTATTTTTGTGAATGAGACGAAAGCAAAAGATTAGCCGCGGCTATTTCATCGGCATTGATGGTATGACCCATACCAGGATAAATACGGACATCTACGCTGGCGTTCATTTCCCGAAGTTGCGCCACTGAATCGTTCACTCTGTCAACGGGTACATGTGGATCAGGATCACTACTGCCAATAAAAATAGGCGTTTGTTGAAAATCGCCTTTGTAGTTTTCCCTGTATAATTGGTCACCTATCAATCCGCCGGTAAAAGCAATTACGCCACCGAATCGCTGAGCATGGCGAGCAGAAAACTCCAGGCACAAACATGCGCCCTGTGAGAATCCGAGTAAATAAATCTGCTCACTTTTAAAGCCAAGCGCCAACAAATCTTCTAATGTTCCCTTCAACAACTCTAGGGCCGAATTGAGCCAGGGTTGATTTTGAGAGGGAATTGACAAAAAAGAATAGGGATACCAACTATGTTGTGTTGCCTGAGGCGCCCAGATGGTAAATCCATCGAGTTTTAAATGCGGCGCCAGCGATAGAATGTCCTCAGCACTGCTGCCACGTCCGTGCAGCATGATCAGTGCTTTTGAAGCAGACTCCGGCTTCTCCCCTGCTTTCACGATCTTTTTTGCATGCATGTACTATTGCTGTTTCAATTCAGGTAAAAATTTCAGGATTTCTGCGCGCCTCGATTCGTATTGCGCAGGCAGTTTCAAGTTAGCACCGAGTTGTTCTAACTCCTCATCCACTGTGAAACCGGGATTGTCAGTAGCAATTTCAAATAGCACGCCACCCGGTTCGCGGAAATAAAGCGAAAAGAAATAATTACGATCAATTTTTGGTGTAATGTGCAGGCCGGCTGCCAATACTTTTTCACGGAAATACATCAGCGCATTTTCATCTTTTACGCGAAACGCAACATGGTGGTTGGTACCGCCGGCATTTATCCCGGGTTTACCGTTTGGCTCCACTATTACATCGACCATAGAGGCTTCAGCCACTGCATCGGTAATAAAACGGTAAACATGGCCTTCCTGTTGTAGCAGCCGATAACCAAAAATGGAAGTGAGCACATTTGCCGTAGGATCCAATTCACGCACCGTTAATACCACACTGTGAAATCCACGGGTTGCCACATCCTTTGTTACGTTGGCAGTAACCCAGGGTTCACGCCCATCGGGTTTAGCTGATACCACCAGGTTCAAAAGCAATCCGTCCGGATCGCGAAATGGCAATAGTTGTTCACCCAGTCGCTCAAGTGGCTGGCCCACCGTAATCTGGTTGGCGCTGAAGCGGGCCTTCCAGAACTCAAAACTCCCTGGGGGTACCGAATAGTTTATTTCTGTAGCCATACCCACACCATTGGTTCCACGCTTCACATGGGTCCATGGAAAAAAGGTGAGGATGGTACCAGGCGTACCCTGTTCATCTCCAAAATAAAAATGGTAGGTGCCGGGGTCATCAAAATTCACGGTTTTTTTAACGAGCCGCAGGCCCAGTGTACCTGCGTAGAAGTCGTAGTTACGTTGTGCCTGCCCGGCAATGGCAGTGATGTGATGCAAACCAAGAATTTGATTGCTCATAAAAATATTTGTTAATGGTCAATTAGTCGGTTGTTCGTTTAAACAGCCAGCGACAAAGATCCAATTCTTACAAAAGCGGACAAATAGTTGAATCATAGATTCTCTTGTACATTCCCGGGTCATACGCTGGCAAAGTAGACTTGTTGGCCCAGGAACAACTCCCAACTTTTCCAGTTACAGCGTTACTTCGAAGTTTCGCGGGCAGCTATGACCCTTTGTTGCTGTACTTCCTAAAGTCGCAGCAACTGAATATCTGCATGCAAGTTCACCTGATCGGAAATCAAAATACCATTCTGATCAAAAAACTGGTTCCAGGTTATATTGAAGTCTTTGCGATCTAACAAAATATCTGCTTCGAAGCCAGCTTTCACATTACCTACTGGATCGGAAGCTTCACCCAAAAATTTCGCATTGAATTGAATCTCCAGCTCAATACCCTTGATGATTAACTTGCCGGCGACCGTTAACCGGCTATCGTCGCTACCCAGCACTTTGGTAGAGCGAAATTGTACAGTAGGATAACGACCAGTGTCAAAAAAATCGGCTGAGCGCAAATGGTTGTCGCGGTCTTGCACTCCTGTATACAGGGAATCGGTATAGATAGTAAGGGCAATTTCACAGCCTGAAAAACCCGCTTCCGGCGATGATACGGTTCCTTCGATTTCACGAAACCAGCCCGACACGGCAGTAATAAGCAGGTACCTCGTATCAAATCGAATACGGGAATGGACAGGGTCAATGGCCCAGGATACCAGTGAATTTGATTGATTCATATTCAGTTTTCTTAACTAAAACGCTACATTAGCCAAGATGCGCTCGCAGCATCCAGGCCATTTTTTCATGCGTTTCGAGTAAGCCTGTCAGGAAATCGCTGGTGCCAACATCTTTCCAGTCGTTCGCTACTCTATTCACATTTTCGCGAAGATGTTCAATTATGCTCTCGTGATCATTCAAAAGCTCCTTTATAAAACCTGTGCTGTCGTTTTTGGCACGGCTTGCTTCTGACAAATGGGTCAATTGTTGATATGCCTTGATAGTTGCAGGAGCATAATGCCCAAGCATACGAATACGTTCCGCCACTTCATCCATAGTTTCGTCCAACTGGTTGTATTGCTCTTCAAAAAAGGTATGCATGGCGTGAAAGTCTGCTCCTTCCACATTCCAGTGAGCATTACGGGTTTTCAGATAGAGTAAAAATTCGTCGGCCAGTACGCCTGATAACACTTCGGCAATTTTTTTTCGATTAGCGGCCGAAATTCCAATTTTTGGTTCCATAAATTTCGTTTTATGTTAATACTTTACTTGAAACGTGACGCCGGCAAACAGTATATCTCTTCCTTTTCCTGCTTCTTTCAAAAAAGCACCTGCATTGAACCAGGTAAATTCTAAATTGCTTTCAATTCGGTGTTTCCATTTTCTCGACAAATTGAAAGAAACCTGCGACCCTATAAAATTACCTGAAACATTCCGACCACTGTACAGAATTGCCCCGTTTGTTGCATAAAGTCCATCGTTTTTGCTGAATCGCCAAAATAAATCCCAGTCAATACCCATCTGCCAGTTTTCGCCGGGCGATAGCAGTAACGATGGATGCCAGTCGGCCAGATTGCTGGGTCCAATCAAAGCTGCCAGCCCGAAGTAAGCGCCTCGCGGGAACATCGCGTTAAAGCTGCCAAGCCTTCCATCATCACGATCCTGATCTCCGCTGATCAGCTCTGCCTTTAGTCCGGGTTGAGGTTTCCAGATGCAATTATCAAACCGATAGGAGATATTGGCCGAAATGGTCCAGGCACGAATCTTCCAGCTATCCAACCGTCCCCACTGATACAGGGCTTCCAGATCGTAAGTCCAGCTTCCATCGTCTCGCCACACCCTTATTCCGGCCGAATGCCTCAACTCCCGGCCGACAGCCAAATCATACACACTATTATTGCGGCTATAGCCAAGGTAGTAGAAATCGAAGTTATTCAAAAATCGAATATTGTTTTCGACAACATATAGTCCCCAAATAGCCAAATCGGCACTGCTCCGGTCATTTAGCAGATGCCGCCGGTTAATTACAGGCCTGCCGTAAAACAAATCCAGTTGCTGTTGCGTCTTCTTCCAGGAAAATTTGGCTGCATCAAACGAAAGTCGGCTATTCGGTCCTTCCCGTACACCCATCAGTCGTTGTGAACCGTAAAGCCATTCCTGCCTTCCCAATTGCAGTCTCTTGCCACCCGATAGTGTCCATTCAATAAAGAATTGATGCATCTCGAGAGGATTATGTTCGATAGGGCCAGGCTCCTTTCGTCGGAGCGCCAAACTGCTTTGGGCTTGTACAAAAAATCGGATATACTTACCGGTATGAAGATCGGCATGCAGCAGATACCGCTGCAATATATATTGATCATTGTCGAATGCAGCATCGCCCCATTTTTCGTTATGCGAAATAAAATATTGCCACCTCGCTTCGCCTCCCAGGCTGATAAAGCTAACTGAGTCGCCAAAAAGTGGCAGATATTTGAAACGCGAAACTTTCGCGTCGCCGCTATCCGGTCCGGTATCGGCGCATACCTTACCATCGCCAGGCGGTGGCAATGCCGGAACCTGACGGGCCAATGTGGCAATTACGCAACATGAAAACAATGCGGTGATTCCGGCTCTCATAAACTAGAATTTTCGCACAATCACCACTCCGCCAATGATCATGAGGATGCCCAACAGCCGCCACCAGGTAAAACTATGCGCCTGTTGCACCAGCACATGAAAGTGATCGAGCAGCACTGCCATCAACATTTGTCCCGCTACTACCAGTCCAAACGTAAGTGCAGGCCCCAGCCGGGGAAAGGCCAATACCACAGCAGTTACATAAAAAGCACCCATTATGCCTGCCAGCCATACATAGGAAGGTGCCTTCATGGCGCCCGCCCAACTTACTGGCTGCCTGCTTAGTGCGATATAGATGATTAAAGCAAATGCCCCCACCACGAACGAAATCAATGATGCGTATACCGGGCTTTCTATTGATTTGCCTAAACGCGTATTCAAACCTGCCTGTAAAGGCAGCAGGGCGCCAGAAAATAGCGCAATCAAAATCCATATCAGTTTCATAAACGTTGCTTGTTTCCGTTTTTTCCCACAGGGCTCCAAGCAGGGTTAACCTTTGGTGCAGGCGGCGCCAGCGCGGCGTACTCCTGAGCCGCATACACCACTCTTCCGTCTACAATGGTTAAGATTGCCTGTGTTTGTTTGATCTCTTCGTCTGGCACAATCAGAAAGTCGCGATCCAATATAGCCAGGTCGGCAAAGAAACCTTTTTGCAGGGCACCCTTTTCTTTTTCGCGTATCAATGAATAGCCGCCACTCGTCATCAGCTTTAAGGCTGTGGCTCGATCCAGCGTTCGATCTTTCGCCATCAACTGCAAACCTCCCACCGTCTTTCCAGTCGTAATCCAGTACAATGCGATCCATGGGTTATAGCTGGCCACGCGGGTGCCATCGGTGCCAAGCGCAACGGGGATGCCGATTTCTATCATCCGCTTTACAGGCGGTGCCGCCTCTGCAGCTAGTTTACCATATCTGCGCACAAAGCTCTCGCCCTGATAGGCCATGCGATGCTGTATGGCAATTCCACCACCCAGCGCATGTATCCGTTGCAGGTTGTGCTCACTTACTGTTTCGGCGTGATCAAAAAACCACAACAGACCATTCAGGGGCTCTTCTGCATTCACTTCTTCAATTACGTTCAAAAAACGGGAAATACTTTCGTTGTAAGTGGCATGTAGGCGAAAAGGCCATCGCTTTCGAACGAGTCGTTTAATTACGGTCTTTAAATTTGACTCCATCGACAATGGAAGTTCGGGACGCGGAAAATGAAAGTTTTCGAAGTCAGCTGCATCCATGACCAGATTTTCGCCGGCACCAGCCACGTGGTAATCTATATCGTTCATGCCATTCGGCACCAATTGCTCTAAATCCACCAGGTCCGTCCAACGTTTATAGTCTTCCTCTTCGTTTCCCTTTTTTTGTGCAAAAAGAAAATAGGGTAGTCGCACGGTTATTTTTCCCAGCCTGTTAAGCGAATCGGTAATGGAGTAATCATCCGGAAAGTTCTGGAACCCGCCTCCGGCATCCATCACGCCGGTTACACCCAGTCGGTTAAGTTCATACATGTACTGAATGGTCGAATTCATCTTCTCTTCGGCAGTCAGTTCAGGTAATTGAGCGAGTGTTGAATAAAGGATGTAAGCGTTGGGCTCGGCTATCAACAAACCGGTAGGATTACCATCCTGATCCTTTTCAATGAGACCACCCGGAGGGTTGGGTGTATTGGCCTGAATACCGAGAGCTTTCAGTCCGGCTTTATTCAACCATGCTTTTCCATAGAGATACAAAATGAAGGTGGGTGTATTACCGGTGGCTTTGTTAATTTCTTCCAGAGTGGGAAGTCGCTTTTCAGCGAACTGGTATTCATTCCAACCACCTACCACCCGCACCCATTGGCCTTCCGGCGTCCGTTCCGCCTGTTCGCGAAGCAATTGAAGCGCGTACGCCAGTGTGGGAACCGCGTCCCAACGAAGTTCGGCATTATAAAACCGACCTGCACGAATTACATGCAGATGACTGTCGAATAGTCCGGGAATGACTCTCCTTCCCCCTGCGTCGATGACCCGTGTATGTTTCCCTTTCTTTTTCAACATATCCCGGCTGCTACCCAGATCGCTTATCCGGTTGCCGGTGATTGCCACAGCTTCCGCTTCGGGCATCGCCTCATTCATGGTAGTTACTTTGCCGTTAACGACAATTATGTCAGCTTTTTGGGCCATTGCGACCAGGCTGCTGGCCAATAACCAAAGGACTGCCAGAATTAAACGCTTGTCCATTTTAGGAGTTTTAAGACGGGGCAACAGTAAAGCTGCCCCGAACTGGAAAAATGTTCGAGTTTTTTAGTGACTTAACATGTCATGAGCATATTGAATGCCTATTCCGTAAGCTCCGCCATACTTTTTGACCAGATCAGTTACTGCTTTATAGGTTTCGCTCCGTGCCCAGTCGCGTTGCAACTCCAATAAATATTGTATAGATGTCATGGGCTTTATCCCCATTTGAATCATTCGCTGAATTGCCATTTCGTGTGCCTCTTTGCTCACATCGCCGCTGGCATCGGTAATTACATATACATCGTAACCTTCAGCTTTGGCAGAAAGTGCCGGACCCACAATACAAACACTGGTCCATAGACCGGCAAATACTATCTTCTTTTTCTTTTTATCTACGATGGCTTTGCGTGCGGCCGTGTCTTCCCAGCTATTCATCGTAGTTCGGTCGATATAGTTGCCCGCGGGATAGAATTCGGAAATTTCGAGAAAAACCGGGCCGCTAAACGATTTTTCTGCTACTGTGGTAACCACGGTTGGTACTTTGAAAATTTTCGACGCACCGGCAACGATTGCCGTGTTGTGCCTCAGCTCTTCGATCGAAATATTCTTTACAGCAAATCCCATCTGGCTTTCATGATCGATCAGCATCAGTGCATGATTGCCGGGCGTTAATAATTCAGGCGATGGATTTTGAGAATGAGCGCCAAAAAAAGAAATAGTCAGCAAGGCAGTGCCAAGCGATTTGAACAACTTTTTCATAAAAAATAATTTTCGTTTCGTGTTTGAATAGATCGAAACAAAGCTATTGTCAACTGCTGGCGAGGGCAATTGACAAATCGGGGTAATAGATGTATAAATTATCGGGGTAAGGTATTTCAGCTATCTGACTTTTCATTACGACGACCAGTCTCCCCAATTTTTCGAAAATCAGAAAAACTCTCGCCTGCCTGTTTCTTGAAAAACTTACTGAAGTGAGCAATATCATCGAAACCCAATTGGTAGGCAATTTCCTTCATTGAAAGCCTTGTAAAGGTGGCCAATCGTTTCGCCTCCAGCATAACTCGCTGATAAATATGATGACTGGCAGGTTGACCAGTAGCCTTTTTCACTACCTCGTTGAGGTAATTGGGCGTAACTACCAGCCGGTTAGCATAGTCGCTTACCATTTTCTGGCTTGCAAAATGCTTGTCGAGCAGAGCGAAGAAGTTTTGAACGAGCTCGTCGCCCCTGCCGTGTACCGTCGGCTTTTGCTCCGGCGGTATTTGTCGCGTTAAAAAAATGAGGAATATCTTAAGATAGCCACGCAAGATCTCTGATCGTAGTAAAAAATAATTTTCAAACTCCTTTGTCATCCGCTTAGCGATATCATTCATTTCTTCCCGACAAACGGCATCAACTGGTACCACTATCGACTTTGAAAACTTGTGTAACAACCCAATTTGTTCCAGCAATTCACGGTTTTCTGCGTCCATACCCAAAAAAGCGGAAGTAAAGGATATAACATATCCATCTGTGGCAGCATCGGCATGCAGCCAATGCACCTGACCGGGCGAAATACAATGAACAGTCTCGGCAACCAGCGGCATCGTCTCCAAATCAACCTGATGAGTACCCCCACCCTGCCTAACCCATACCAATACAAAATAATTGTGGCGATGTGGCCGATTGTTCTGTTCATGACGATTTCGCTCAATCCAGGCCATGCTGTGAATTTCAAATGGCAGTGTAACGGGCGATTGCCCCAATTCAAGTATCGGAGTATTTGCTTGCATTGGAATTTGCAATAATACCTCTTTTTAAAACTCGCTGGTTTTTGACTGCCCGTAAAGGGTGCATTGCATTTAATTCGCCCATTTTGGCAACCTGTCGCTTTTTCCCCTCTAAATGGCAGAAATGCCCCAATGCCTGCTTATATCCGGCAGTATATTTGATTTCTAGATAATCAATAAAACAAAGTCATATGGAAAAGAAACACTATGAAGTAGCTATTAACGCACCTGCGGACAAAGTGTTCGACACGATGCTGGCAAAACCGACTTACGAACAATGGACCGCACTTTTCAACCCAAGTTCCACTTATGAAGGCAGCTGGCAAAAAGGCAACAAGATTCTGTTTATCGGAATCAGTGAAGACGGCACCAAGGGGGGTATGGTGGCTGAAGTGGAAGAGCATATTCCTAACGAATTCATATCGATTCGGCACTATGGCCTGCTGGAGAATGGGCAGGAAGTGACCGATGGGCCCAAGGTGAAAGACTGGGCCGGCGCTCATGAGAATTACCGATTTGAGGAAAAAGGCAATCAAACCTTGCTGAAGATTGATGTTGATACCAACACCGAGTGGGCTGAGTATTTTGATAACACCTGGCCAAAGGCGCTTGCGAAGCTGAAGGAAATTTGCGAACAATAATTCGCAATAATTAGCTCTTTGATCCGCTATGCGGATCAAAGAGCTAATTATTCTTAATCGTGGATGTTTACTACTCGGAGAACTCCGTTCTTATCGCGGCTGATGTCCACCACCTTGCTCAAACTGCCAGATCCGGTTTGCACTTTTATCAGTATTTCTGATTGGGCCGGAAGGGTATAAATACATTCAAAGCAAAGCAGACTGGCTTCCGTACTGGCACATTCATTCAGGAAGGCAGCAACCGTTTCCAGTTGGTTCTGACCGTGTGCAAAACTGGATGGCCTGCTCAGCGAAGCCATTAGCGGCTCCACTACCCGCTTCATCATGGCGAGATCATTGCTCACAACTGCCGCCTGCAATTCGGCGCAGGAAAAACCGTTCACATCACTTTCATCGCGGCTGCAGGCGGCCAACAAAAGGCAGGTCAGGAAAATGGAGGCGTAGCGCAACATGGGGCCAATTTTCGGTATGACAAGTGGGAATAAGCATTCGTTGCATTGGCAACCAGGCTTGAACCCTGCATCAGCAAATGCATAACCGATTCTCTGGCAATTAAATGCAATTAGCGCATAGGTTCTGCGGCTTCCTTTGTATTAGGAGAGCTTGTCGGCCGCAAACGATACGACGGTCTAACTGCCTCCGCCACTTCGATTGGAAAATCTGACTCAAGTATATCGGCGCCTCGCAGGAAAATCTCATTATAGCCGGCTGCCCGTTTTTCTTTGGTTGGCCATTTGTCGACCGAGGGAGCCGCCGAAATCATGAACATAACCGAACGCTGGTGCAGCAAAGAGGGCAAACGACGATTTATATCTGAAAAACCGGGGCCGATATAGGCAATCATATTTTTCCAGGGTAGACCGGATGCCTCAAATGCAACGAAAGCCGAATCGGTTTTGATATGGGCCGACATCATTTGATTGGGATTGTTGCGATAATAGAACAATGCCTGCTCGGTATTATGAACAGTCACCATTACAAACGCATCGGCACTATTTTTCCTTATCAGATCGGCAATCATTGGCAAGGGCACATCTTTCTTGTCGAGATTCAATACGGTTTTTCCTCTTGCCCATTCAATTGCCTCCTGCAATGTTGGTATTCGAAAACTGGTTAATTGTCCATTCGCATCCTTCAGCTTTAATCTTTTTACATCTTCCCAGGTATGATCTTTTAGCAGGCCACTGCCGTTGGTAGTGCGATCGAGCGAAGCATCGTGAAGCAATACAATCACACTATCTTTTGTGAGTCGCGGGTCCACTTCAAAAAATGCGGGCACCTGTTGCAACACATAGTCAAAGGTTTCGATGGCATTTTCCGGATAGCCGGCTATATGACTGCCCCTATGTCCACTAATAATCCGTGTGCTATCACCGCGATACCTGAAAAATTCCTGCAGCGCTGATGGAGTTGATAGATCAAATGCATATTGTTGCGCGCACGCCACATTCAGCATCACTGCAAACACAAGCAGCGTAGTGGCTCTATAAATATGTCTACCACAACAAACAGGCATGATCTAAATTTTTGCGTTCAGGTATTCCAGTGTCAGCGTACCCTTTTCGTCCAGCTCGAAGCAGGTGATGGATGAGTTATGTTGCACCAATTGGCGGTAATTGCTCAAGGGCATTCCCAACTTATGAGCCATATACAACCGGTTTACACCGTTATGGGCCACTACCAGTACAGTCTGGTTTTGGTGAGCCTGCAATAACTGTTGAAAAAAAGCATCCACTCTGCTCACGATTTCAGCACCGGTTTCTCCGGTATAGCCGGCGCGATGTTGAAATGGATCTGCCATCCATTTAGTCCAGCTATCGGGTATCTCGGCTAAGAACTCTTCTTTTGTTTTTCCTTCCCATTGCCCAAAATCTGCTTCAATGATCCTATCATCAGTCAGCACATCTTTTCCCGACGCAATTTCGGCAGTGATGCGGGCCCGTTGGAGCGGCGAGGAATATACAGCAGCCAGATCTGTGCGCGCCAGCTGGGTTTTCACCATATGGGCTTGTGCCATCCCCTTTTCAGTGAGGCCAATATCCGTACGTCCACAATAGCGATTACCATCGGCGTTCCAAAAGGTCTCTCCATGGCGCAAAAGAAATACTCTCATTACTCAAACAGCATTTTTTGATTTTTCAGTTCGCTCAGGAACCTTTGATATTTTTCCTCGTAAGCGTTTACCAGACCTGCTTCAGGCTCATATCTTTTTTCTGGACATACCATTGCTCCTGAAGCTTCCTCCAAAGAGGAATAATAGTTGGTTGAAGCTGCCAGAATAGCTGCACCTGCGGCGCCCGAAACATTCTTCATTTTCATAATCGGGCGATTCAGCACCGAAGCCCGGATACGTAACCAGGTGTCGCTATTGCTGGCACCGCCTGCCGAATATACGGAGTCGATGCTTTCGCCCGATAATGCAACGATGCGATCGTAAGCATAACGCTCTATAAATGCCACCCCTTCCATACATGAAGTAAACAGTTCAACTGTCCCAACATCGCCCGGCCAGAAACCATGTGCTTCAGCAGACACGAACGGAAAACGCTCGCCTTTCTGCATCAATGGCCAGGCCAGTGAGCGGGAAGGCAAATTTCCGGAAGCGGCCCTGTCGAGTGATGCCAGATCCTGATCAGCAAACATCTGACTTACCCAATCGGCTCCTGTGTTACTTGCACCGCCGGGCATCCAATATCCCGAAGGATGACGATGATTGTATATAGCTCCGGAAGGGTCCACTATTTCGTTTCTGGTGACGCCCTTGATGACAAGGGTTGTTCCAATGGTTGTATTCCACTGACCCGGTGACACCGCACCGGCCGCTACCTGCGAAGCACAACCATCGGTCATTCCGGTAGTAACACGCAGCATGTCCGACAAACCCCATTTCCTGGCCAGCCCAGGTAGTAAGGCAGCAAGTGGCTCCCCTGAAGGCCGAACCCGGGGAAGCCACTCGGATCGCAAACCAATTTCCTGGAAAATATAGTCAGGCCAGCGTTGCTGATGCAGATCATAACCCGACTTCATGGCATTGGTAAAATCAGTTGTATCAAAGCGGCCACATAGACATCCTGTAATAAAATCTGCCGCGTGAATAAAACGCTCGAGTTCATTTATACGATCGGGAAACTGACGCAGATACCACAGCATTTTAGGCAGTCCGCTCGACGCAGTAAATGCCGTGTATCCATGCTTCATTTTCCCGCTGGCTACTTCACTACATACAACGGCCTCTTCCTTCGAACGACCATCGCTATACATGATGGCAGGATGAAGGGGCTGACCGTTTTTCCCAAGGGGAATGATGGTGCCCGAAGTGGAAGTAACGGATATTGCCACGATGGCTGAAAGATCAATTTGATGCCTTGCTTCGGCAAGCAATGCCGGCATCAGTTGAGTACAGGCTTCCCACCACTGCAGAGGTGACTGCTCCACACGCGATTGTTCCTTTAACTCAAAAGCCATTTCCCGCGCTAACAACTGATGACCCTTATCGCTTAGCAACACTATCCTGGCTCCCTGTGTTCCAATATCAATTCCTATAAAATATCGTTCACTCATTTTTAATGACTGCCCACGCGAAAATGTTCGCGGGTCTGTTTCCATTGTTCAAAGTATGTCAGGTATTTCTCCGTTTCGGAAGCATCCGGAACCGTTTTATCAATTTCAGTATGTTTTAGTTGAGAAGAAAGTTCCAATGCTTCATTGCATAATATAGCGGCTCCAACTACCGAAGCCTGCTCAAATCCATCACGAACCCATATCTGTCTTCCTGTTATGGCAGCTATCATAGTGCGCAAAACTTCGCTTTGCATACCTCCTCCACAGGCCCAGATATGAGTGGCAGCATGAACAGATATATTAGCCAGCACATTATAGTTGGCCGCAATAGAAAAAGAAATGTCGAGTAAGGTCGCCCATACCAGGCTGCTCCGGGTGAGTTCGTGGGAAACGGGCACCGGAAACAAAAACCCGCCCCGTATCACCGGCTTTTTTTCACCGGCTATCAGAGAACCAAGCGACGCAGAACAACTATAATAGCTATTAGCCTTCAACTCTCTTTCTATCACCTCGTACCCTTCGTTGGGATAAAAAACCTCTTTTAATCGCTGGTAATTCAGGCCGGTAACGCCGGCGTTTGCTTCAAAAACAAATCGGCCCGGTTCTATGTCGCGGCTCGTCCAGGTTCTTTGCTGCGGGTCTTTTACAAATGATGGTTCCAGCTTTACCACCGGCGTTGTTGTCCCCGACACTATCACCACATCGCCTACTGATGGATTGCTGCTTTTGATCGCCATCTGTGTATCGCCGCCTCCGGCTACTACCTGTATACCTGTGTTCAGGCCCAGCGAAGCCGCAATATCTCTTTTTACTTCACCAATAACTGATCCAGATTGAACCAGGTCGGGTAACAGCTCCTTTGGCATTTCGAACATATTGCAGAGCTCTTCGCTCCACCGTCCTGCCTCTACATCATAAAGCAAGGTTTCCGAAGCCTGTGAGTGCTCGTACGCAGGCACGCCGCTAAGTTCAGTTGCCGCCCAGTCGCTGATACTAAGGAAACCCGACACCTGTTGCCAAAGCTCCGGCTGTCGCTCACGCGTTGCAATCAGTTTGAAAGCGGAAAACAGCGAGGTGGGGAAACGGCCCGAGAGTTCATAGATCCGGCTTTTTTGCGGGTAGGCCTCTTCCCATTCTCGTCCGCGATGGTCGATATTGGGAAGTCCGATCAATGCATTTTGCTTCTTATCTATCAAGACAATTCCTTCCCGCTGACTGGTAGTAGTGGCCGCGAGTATATTGACAGCGCCGGCCTGTAACAGGGCCGCCTTTGTAAGGTCTGTCAGCTGTTTCCAAAGTTCATCGGGCTTAAAGTAGATTGACTCCGGAAACAATTCCTCCCGGTAGTAGCGAATATCATCTCGCGCTACGCCCAATAATTCGCCTTGTGGCGAAACAATTGCTGAGCGAACATTTCCGGTTCCAATATCCAACACCAGATAGGCTTCCTTTTTCATTTAATACGGTTAGATTAACGCTGAATATACGATGATAAAATTTCGCGGTTAGCCAGCCGATCTGCGGTATGATGGCCGTGGACAAACCACTCAGTCAGTATACCATTCAATATGCGCACATGGTGATCCTCCACTTCGTGTGTTGCGCCCGCAATGTGAGGAGTAGCCAGCACGTTGGGCAAGTCGATTATTTTGTAATCCAATTCATCGGGGGGTTCATGATCAAAAACATCAAGAATAGCGCCGGCGATTTTATTTTCCTTCAATTGCTGGTAAAGATCTTCGCGATTCACTACCACGGCACGCGCGGTATTTACAAAAATGGAATCTGCTTTCATTAATTGCAGCAATCGGGCGTTGATCATACCCTTGGTTTCGGAGTTTACAGGCAGATGAATAGAAATGATATCATTGCCTGCAAACAAATCTTCAATGGACTGTTGCTGGTAATTAGGGAACGCGGCCGGATCGACAAACGGATCGTAGTAAGCAATTTGACAGGGATAGCTCTCCACCATCCTGGCAATCAGTTGCCCAATGGCACCAAAGCCTACCATTCCGATTTTTTTCCCGGCCAGCTCATTGCCTTTAAATTCAAGATAGGATGTATGGGCACCCTGATCCCACTGACGGTCACGCAGCCATTGTACAGCGGGCATCGTGTGTCGCAAAAAAGTTATCACATTGGCTAAAAACAATTCAGCCACAGCTTGCGCATTTCGGGCTGGAGTAAAAAATACAGGAATGCCATGGCGGGTAGCCACAGCCAAAGCCACGTTCGATGGGGTGCCCCTGCACACACCAATAAACTGAAGATGCGCATTGGCATTTATCACTTTCTCAGTTACATGATCATGTTCTGTAATCAGCGCTTCCGCTTCAGTTTCATACAGGAGTGCCGACAATTCGTCTTCATTAAATGCCCGGCCGTTTGATTTCCACGGACGATAGATCACTTCGCCCAGTTCCTGTTTGAGCTCAAAAAGTCCTTTTTCATGATAAGGTGCAGTTACAAGTATTCGCATATTTCTCATTAAGTCGGTTGTTGAAATGAACCGGTTATTCTTTTTATATACTCTGTTTCAGAACCGGATCAGTTAAGGATTCCCAATTTTTTTTTACTTCCTCTGCAGGTAGTTTGATCAATTGTGTGAGCAACGCACTCAGGAAATAAAGCCCGGCCAATATCCAGATCACCGCTTCTGTTCCCAATGGACCAATAAAAATTCCCACAATAGCAGGCCCGGCAAAAACAGCCAGTCCCGCCCCCAGATTAAGGATAGCCATTGCGGCTCCCTTGTCTTTTTGCACTAACGATGGCACCAGGGCCGACAAGGGTACATAGCCCGCCAGGCAGGCACCCCACGCGATTCCTGCGAGCATCAGCATGGTATAGCTGCCACCCGTAAGCTGTGGTGTATAGAACAACAATAGCGTAGTAATACCACAACCGACACCACCAAACCAGGTGATTGTACGGCGCCAGCCAAAGCGATCACCCACAAAGCCGAACAACAGGTTAAATATTATATTGCTCGTAAAAATTGTTCCCCATATATAGAGCCACTCAGTTGTGCTAAAGCCATGAGTGGCCATATAGCTGGGCAAAAACACGGGGAAAGCAAACTGAGCAGTCGTATTGATGATGCGTACCACTCCACCGATGGCGACTTTTGGCTCATCCCGTACAATAGTCAACCCTTTCAACAATTCCTGCCATTTATTATTCCTGGCCGCTGCATTTATTTTGAAGGGTGCTTTGTTTAACAATAGAGCAAATACGGCACCCAGCAACACCCAGAACACAGCACTCCACAAAGCTGGTATATGTCCCAGTGCTCGTATAGCCCAACTGGAATAGAACGCCCCCAGTACATTCAATCCACCTGTAAAAACGAACCAGAACCAACCAACCGCACGACCCAGCTTTGACGGAACGGTGGCATACGAGATCCAAACGAGGAACGAATAGGCAAACAGCGGATAACCAAAGCCCCTGAGAGCATATGTTGCCAGCAACACAGGCATGTCGAGGCTTTTCATACCAATGCCAATAAATCCGGCAGTGCCAGCCAGGTAGATAAGCAATCCAATCAGCATTGTTTTTCGTGGTGTAAGGGATTCTGCCAGCACACCTGAGAACCACGACGCGATAGCGATTGTAACACCGTAGGCTGTAAATAAAGTGGCAGTTTGTTGAACTGTCATGCCCCTTTCTATCAGGTAAGGGCTCAGCCAGCCCTGTTCCATGCCATCGCCCATCATGAACAACAGTATGCCCAGGTAGCCCGACAGCAACGAAGTTGGTATGCCCAGCCTCTCGGATATGGATGAATTGGTTTGCATTGGCAGCTATCTTTCGTATTTCTTCTTATATCAGTCGTTAAACTTTATCACAAACTCATTGCGCGGGTCTTTCTTCCAGGCCTGTGGCCGGGTTGAAGGCGAAATGCCAAACAGTGGCGAAAAGGTTTTTACCTTGACTGTTTTGCCGTCTGGAAAAAATTCAAGGACTCGCAGCCAGCCATCACCGCCATTGCCATCGCGGTGTCCACCGCCCATCGTTTGAGCGTCGAACAGTATCTGGTGTACCGGCTTACCTGCCTTATTGGAATCTACACGATAACCCTCGCCGGAAATATGTCCACAAAGCACCATTTCAATATTAGACGAAGGCTGAACCAGCTTTTCCCAAATCTGCTTTCCATTATTAGCTTTCGGGAGTTGAATGCGGGGCGACTTCTGAATCATATTGTCAACGTTGTATGGCTCCCAATACAACCAGTTCACCTGACCGCTGGTATGTTCATCTTTTGCATTCAAATAATTATGGGTAATCAATACGATGCGGTGATCCTTATACTCCTCCATCGCAGCAACTTTTTTCGCCCAGGTAATTACGGTATCGCGGGGACCGTATTCTACGGTTAGGAACAAGTAATCCTTTCCATCAGGCGACTTCAACTCATAGGCGGCATTTTCCGTAGTAGGCTGGCTTTGTTCGTTTCTCGTGTTTTGCACAAGTGCTTTCTGGTTGAGTGGATTGTTTTCAACTGGGAAAAATTCGTTGTAGTGGGAGCTTCGGTTTCCTTCCCGGTCGATGCTGTAGTCGTGGTTACCGGTGGCGGCAATATAGGGAACTTTGCCATCGAAGCGGGCAAAAGCGCGTCGTGCATGCGCCCATTGCTGCAAAGTTGTTTGATTACCATCGTAGTCGCTGGTGATCTTTTCGTTGTTCTCAACCAGGTCGCCCACGCACACTATCATCCTGATATTAAGTGTGTCGATATTGTCTTCGATCCAGGCCGACATCAGTTCGAGAATTGGCTGATTCCGTCCCCATTTCACATAGTTCTGAATATCTGGAATCATTACTACCGACCAGGAATCTTTGTTTTCGAGGGTCGGCTTCTGATAACTTTGTTGCGCAGAACTATCAAAACCCGCCAACAAAGAAAATATATAAAATAAAGTAAGGAATTGTCTTTTCATGAGTCAGTTTTATAATATGGCGAAATCGGCCTGTACAAAAAAATGATCGCTGGGGTAATGTCCTTCTATATCGTCTTTGATAATGGAAGCGGCCACGGCTTTTACGCGCCCTTTATACCATATATAATCTATCCGGCCTTTGGTAGCCGCTTTCTCATATTTGACGCCCTGAAATTCATGTCCGGTATGTCCCATTTCTCTCTCCCCGTAAATGGTCTCAAAGCTTTCCTTCCATTGACCCTCTCTTACTGAATTAAAAACTTCACTGTTAAACCGGGCATTAAAATCGCCTGTCAGCAGCTGTGGAAAATCGGTTTGATACTGGGCACTTTCTTCCACGACCATTTTTGCCTGTTGAATTTTTGCTTCGGCTGATACATGATCGAGATGAAGATTGACCAGTCGAAACTCGCGACCCGTTATTTTGTCCATCACGCGCAGCCAGTTGGCATGCCGTGCCCTTGCTGTATCCCAGGACTTGCTGCCGGCAACAAGTGGCGTTTCAGACAGCCAATAGGTACCAGCCGCCAGCAATTCATAGCGCTTAGTTGAATACAGAATTGGATTTTTGGCAATGCCATGGTAGCCGCTGGGATGTGCGTCCATTTCGGGGCCGTCGAAACCCAGCAGCTGGTAATCGGCAAAGTATTTTTTGAAATCATTTGCCTGGGGTTTCAGCACTTCCTGCAAAGCGATGATGTCTGGATTTTTGCTTTTGATTATTTGCAGGCAGCTATCTTTTCTTGCCGACCATCCGAAACCTTTTGTTTCATCTTCCTCAAGCGCCACCCGGATATTGCAACTAAGGATGCGATGAGAATCCCTTTTACTGCCAACTTCTTCCTTTCGGCTTGCCAGCGAAGACAGGGAAGGCAGCAAGGCTGCAGCGCCCATCGTTTTCAAGAAATATCTTCGATTATTAGCCATAGTTATTCGTTCTTTGTTTGATCAATTCGCAGCCAGCTCCTTTCGTTGACTGCGCAGGTAGGCGCCTTTTTCCAATAGTTCTGCCTGCAATTCTTTCACGTCGATATCGGCCGGTTGTAAGTTCTTCCTCACGGTCATTTTTGCTGCGCGACCAGCCGCCTCGCCCATCGCCATGCAGGGTGCCATGACACGAATGGCTGACATAGCTTCGTGTGTGGTAGAAATACAGCGACCCGCCACCAAAAGATTTTTTATTTTCCGGGGTATCAACGAACGATAAGGTATGTCGTAACAGTCGCCGCACCATTCCAACGTACAACCACCACCCTGAGGATGGTGAATATCCAACGGATAACTGGCTACCGCAATCGCATCTTCGAAATGTCGGCAGCTCATGATATCATCGCGGGTCATGGTGTATTGGCCTTCTATGCGACGAGTTTCTCTTATTCCCAAAAAAGGAGCAGTTTTTAGGAAATAGGCGTTTTCAAATCCGGGTACATAACCGATCAGGTATTTTTGAATATCGTGTATCTGCTGACGACCGTCAATTTCACCGTGCGTTAAACTGGCCGGGTCAGTACCATTTACTCCATTCACGCGCGTCATGTTAACCCATACTTCGCCTTTGCGAAGTCCGGTTATTAAAATGGTACGCTCTGTGGTAAGTCGCAGGCCGTCGTCCTGCGCTTTTTTCACCAGGTTACGCATGCCCACCAGCACAAACTGATTGTTTTGTCCGAAATATTCAGCCGGTATAAAGTCGGTCAGGTAGGTACGCGGCTCTTCCGCCACGCTGGTGCGCAGTTTTTCGGTATCTACTCCGCCGAGGCAAAACATCAATGTAGGTGGTTGCACCCCGCCCTGTTCGTTTCCGTATTCGCAAGGCACACCCGCGCGGAAGGCTACATCCGCATCGCCTGTACAGTCAACAATGGTTTTTGCCAGTATTGCTTCCCGCCCCGCTTTGCTTTCCACGATTACGCCTTTCAGTTCATCACCCTGCATTACCACGCCTGCACAAAAAGTATAGAACATCACTTCCACACCTGCTTCTACCAGCATTTCCAGCGCCACCGTTTTCACCGCTTCTGGCTCTACCAGTGTCAGGCTCATGTGCAGTGGGCAGGGGCGATGTTCGCTGGAAGCCTGTACTGCTTTCAGCCGGTCGATTAGTTTCTGTGGTATGCCTTTAATGATCTGGTTACCCTTTTGACCCAGAAAACCCAGGATGGGGAGGCCGATCGTCATGTTGCCGCCAACAAAACTTCTGCTCTCCAGCAACATCACGTTCAATCCGTCCTCGGCCGCGGCCAAGGCCGCTGTGATGCCCGAAGGGCCACCTCCAACTACCAGAATGTCCACTTCTTTCCGTACCGGAATTTCCCGCGCCGGCTCCGCAACTTTCTTTATCATGGTTATTAATTGTGTTCGTTCATGTTGATATAATGTTGTTTTCGCTCTTACGAGAGGCGAGACGCCAGGCATGGCGAGACGCCAGGCATGGCGAGACGTCCGGCATGGCTAGACGCCAGGCATGGCGTCTCTACCGGTTTCACGTTTCGCGAGAGACGCCAAGCATGGCGTCTCTACGCTCTTTTCTCACCATCCCCCATAAAATCAGCACCGCCAGCGGATGTAAAAAAGCCATGGCGATGAATATTTTTTCTGCGCCGATTGTACCCATAAACTGGCCAACGAAATAGTTAAACATCACGGCACCCAGTGCTCCAAAGCCGCCTGCAATCCCCAATACGCTCGCTACATTTTTCACCGGAAAAGCTTCGGCTACTACCACACTCACTGTAAACAACCAGCTAAGGCAGGCAATAGCAACAATACTGAACACCACGAGGGTGGCCCAGGCACTGGTCAAAAATGGAGTAATAGCACAGAGGGGAGCCAGAAATGCTACGCGCGACAACATAATTTTTCTTGCACGCAGTGGTTCATATCCTTTACGTACAAGTTTATCGGACCAGGCTGAGGTACCAATGGCTCCTATGTCGGCAAACAGGAACGGTATCCAGCCAAACATGCCAACCTGCGCCAGAGAAAGACCTGATTCCTCCTGCAAATAACCTGGCAGCCAGAACAGACAGAAATACCATACCGGGTCGCTTACAAAACGAACAAGAAGTATTCCCCAAAGGCTCCGGGTACGCCAAAGCTGACCCCAGCTAAATGATGTTGAGGAATCTGTGTTGAGAGCGCTACTTTCATTCGGTCTGATATGTTCTGGCGGATCGCGGTAAACGAGCTTCCATAAAACTGCGATGATTAATCCAACAACCCCCATCGCGATAAATGCTGTATGCCAGTCGTAGGTTAATGCCAGCCAGGCAATGACAGGTGGGGCCATGATAGCGCCTACCGAACTACCCGCCACACAAAGACTATTAGCGGTTGCACGCAGTTTGCCGGGAAACCAAACGGTGATCACTTTTAACTGCGCGGGAAAATTGCTGGGTTCAGCAGCACCAAGCAGACCGCGGAAAAATCCGAACTGTCCAATTGTTCGTGATAATCCACCACCAATGCAGGCCACCGACCAGGTAATAATACCAACCAGCATTACGATACCGGCACCAAAGCGATCGACCATCCAGCCAGTTATGGGATACATAACCGCATAACAAATCGTAAAAATGTTCAGGATAAAAGCATAACCACTATCATCCATATCAAACTCGGCCTTCACAACAGGTTTCAAAACCGAAAGGATCTGACGATCCACATAGTTGAATACGATAGCCAAAAAAATTACGGCTACAATCAACCAGCGTCGCTTTTCGGGTTTGAGCAGTTCTTTCATCCGGTAGAATTATTAGAAAAAACCCCTTCCCGGCTATTCCGTTACCGGGAAGGGTTGTCCGGGCAATTAATACCCGGGATTTTGAACGAGGTTATTATTCGCATCCATTTCCGACTTCGGCACCGGCCAGTATTCATCCTTATTTACCCGATACACTACCTCCTGCGTGGTGAAATATTGTGTAGCTACCGCATGGTTATAAATCGGTGTATAGTTTTCATCGAAACCCGTCAATACCCCGTCGGTCCAGGGCTTGGCAGACCGGTTAAGATATATATAACCGTTCATAATGTCGTTAGCAATACCCCAACGACGCAGGTCGTACCAGCGCAAACCGTCACCAGCCAGCTCAACTTTTCGCTCGTAACGAAGCGCTGTGCGTAGTTCCGCCTGCGACAGACCACTGGGCAGATCGGGCATTAGCGCCCGCCGACGGATGCGATTAATAGCTTCGTACACACTGTTATCGATCTGGTTAGCTTCGATCTTTGCTTCTGCGTATATCAGCAGCAATTCTGCCAGCCGGAAAATACCCACGTTCAAATCCGACTGACCGCTTACTGATGTGGTGGGAAAATCCGCAATATCTACTGTTTTTCGCCACAGGTAGCCACTAAACGACCGAAAGGCATTGGTTGCATCGTTGTTGGCTACAGTTGATGGCGTGGCACTCTGCCCGGTTAACACCGGCCAGTAATTTGCCACCGTGGAGAAACTGGTATTGGGTTCAAATTGATATCCAAGGTAACGTGAATGAGGGCGCACGCAATACATATCAAGCCGGGGATCGCGATTAGCAAAAGGATTTGCTGCATCATAAAGGGGTGATTCAGTAATGGGTAAGCCATCCTTTGCCTGAAAGGTATTGATCAGGTCCTGGGTAGGTCCCCAGTACGCTACGCCTTTTCCAAGCCTTGAAGCTGAATAGTATTGCCGATTATGTGTATTGCCGGGTACAGCAATATTGTATTCTGCCACCCATATCCACTCCTTGCTGGTACGAAATCCTTCATGTCCAAAAATATTCGAGACGTCAGGCTCGCCAGCTGTGTGATCCTGTCCAACAATATTTACGCTGCTGTTGAATGGTGTCAGGTCATGTAATCCATCGGCCAGCGTCAACGCTGTGGCTGCCGCTTCGGCTGCCATTGTATATTGATTTGAATAGAGTGCTAAACGCGCTTTCAACATGTATGCCGCTACCCGGGATGCGCGCACATGGCCAAATTGCGCCTGCGACACTGGTAAATTATCGGCAACTGCTGTCAGCTCATTGATCAGGAATTCCGTCACTTCTTCCTTTGGCGAACGGGGCACGTTTGCATTGCTTAGATCTACAGCTTCCCTCAGCAACGGCACGTCGCCATAAAGCTCTACCAGTTGAGAATAACAATAAGCTCTGATAAATCGAAGTTCGGCGTCGAGTTGCTTATACGCTTCGTCTGTCATCGAATTTTTCAATAGGTCGAGATTGTCGAGCACGGTATGGCAACGGGCAATCGTACGGTAGTGATATTGCCATGGCTTGTTGGTCAGCGCATTGTCGGTTGTAATGGCGCTGGTAATAGGCGAAGTATAGTTGTTGCCCGGTCGTGCATACCCTATATCAGTGATGTTGTCCATCACGTGCCAAATGGGTGTGGCCGAAGCATCGAGTTGACTGATGGCCTGGTAGGCTCCATACAGACCCATGATAGCTTCCTGCTCCGTAGCCGGAAATGTCCCCGTGGAGGGTCCGTTAAGAGATGCCCGGTCAATTTCGCAGGAAACAAAGCTCAGCATTGACACGAAGGCCAGGGCTGAAGTGATATATAAATTCTTAAACCTTTTCATTTTCTTAGAATTTTATGTCAATACCAAATGTGAAGATCTTAACCTGAGGATAGTAATTACCGGCTCCCAGCGAAACGCCATCGGAAGCGCCGGCATCATAGTTAATCTCCGGATCGTATCCCTGATAAAAATCAGTGCTGGTAAACAGGTTCTGTCCATTCACATATACATAAGCGCTATTGATGCCGATTCTCTTCAAAAGGGCTTTTGGAATTTCATAACCCAGTTGCACGTTTTTGAGTCGGAAATAGGCCGCGCTCCGCATCCACAGTGTAGAATTTTGAGTATTATTGGAAGAAGTAATGGAAACTCTGGGCAGGCTTGCATCAGTATTATCGGCCGACCAATAGTCGAGCTGCCAGGGTTTGATAGCGCTTGAATTGGCCGCAGGTATTACATAATGCGCATTCAGATAACCATCGGCTTTACCAACACCCTGCATGAATGCGCTAAATCGGAAACCTTTCCAGCCGAGGTCTACGTTTGCTCCGTAAGTATAACGCGGAATGGTACTGCCAATGATCACTTTGTCAGCATCCGTAATTTTTCCATCGGCAATTGGTTTACCGTCCGAATCAAATGCACCGGCAATGTCGCGATACCTCACATCGCCTGGCTTAAACGTTCCGATCTGTACCGGGCCATTATTAATCTCTTCCTGCGATTGATACAATCCGTCTGCGATATAACCATATATCGAATTGATTGGATAACCTTCCTGTTGGCGAAGGAGATCACCGGAAGATTGACCTTTCATGTCGAGGATTTCGTTCTTTACATCGGAGAGGTTCACCCCTACACCCAATTGAAAATCGCCCCACTTGTTATCATATCTGGCTGCGAACTCCCAGCCTTTGTTGCTTACTACCGCAGCATTCTGATAGGGAGGATTCAGTCCGGTCAACTGCGAAGTATTTAGTTTAAGAAGAATACCATCAGTCTTTTTGTCGTACCAGTCGAATGTAACAGATAGCTTGTTGAAAAGATTCGCATCCAGACCAATTCCTTTCATGACAGTTTCTTCCCAGCGCAACGCGGGATTCGAGAGGGTGGTTTGCGTAATCATCTGGTAAATATTTCCACCCATCGATACGCTGCTTAGCGACAATGGTTCGGAGAAAGGATAGTAGGATGATCCAAGGTTCTGGTTACCGAGCTTACCCCAGGAAGCACGAAGCTTCAGGGCTTTGATCACCGGACGGAGATCATCCATAAAGGATTCATTCGAAATGAGCCAGCCTGCAGAAAAAGAAGGGAATGCTGCCCACTGATTATCGCCAATAAAACGCGATGTACCGTCGTACCGGAGATTCGCTTCAAAAAGATATTTTCCTTTGTAGTTATAATTAAGTCGACCAAAAGTGGAAACCAGCAACCATTGATCATGTAAGCCGTTGTTGTCTTTTGTTTCGTTGTCGGCGCCGGCAGCCAGTACTTCGTAAGTGTCGTACGTGAAGTTGCGACGATATCCTGAAAGGTATTTTTCATCAAAGGTTTCGCGAGAAGCGCCACCAAGCAGGCTGAAGCTGTGATCACCAAATCTTTGCTGAGCCGTTGCCTGAAATTGGTAGGTACCATAGAAATAGCGATAAGCGGCTTCCGTAAGTTCAGTAAATGTATTTGCTGCGCCTGCTTCTGAGCCGTCTTCGAAATAGGTCATCAGACTCTTGCGAAACAAATGAACATTGCGGGTTACGTACCGGGGTGCGAACATACCGGTAAGCGATAACCAGTTGACGGGTTTATACGTGAGGCTCAGATTTCCCCAAAACTCCAGGTTATTGGTTATACGGTTTCCGCCATCCTCAATATATCCCACCGGGTTGATCTTAACCCAGCCGTCGGACCATAAATCACCATAGCGAATGGGGATATTGGTCGGCATACGTCCGAGATAATTCCAGATCGTGCCTTCATCAGCAATCTGCAGCCGGTTTTTATTCGTCACTGCCACATCAAACTTGATGTTGAACTTTTCGTTGGGTGTGATATCGAGGTTGTTTCGAAAAGTATAGCGCTTGAAATTGGTGTTTCGAATCAGACCCTGTTGTTCAACATAGCTGAGCGATGGCGCTACCTTTACGATTCCGGTATTGGCCATGAGAGATACGAAATGGTTTTGAGTGAGTCCATTGCCCTGAAATATGGCATCCTGCCAGTCGTAGTTGGCGGGATTTGCTTCATAGCTCTGACGGAAATTTTCAATGTCCTGAGGACTATAAATTTCCATTCCATTATCATTCATGCTGGCTTCATTGAACACGCGCATATAGGTAAGACCATCCGTCACTTTGGGAATCGCCGTTGCCTTTTGCTGTCCTACATAGCCCCGATAGTTTACCGACAAGCGGTCTTTGGCTCTCTTGGTTGTGATAAGAATTACTCCGTTAGCCGCGCGTGATCCGTAGATTGCTGAAGAGGCGGCATCTTTCAAAACGGAAATAGATTCGATCAGGTTGAAGTCAACATCATCGATGTTGCCTGCTACCCCATCGATTATTACCAGGGGATTACTGCTTGATCCTCCGAAAGAGTTGATCCCTCTTATTCGGATTTGAGCGCCGTCTCCACCCGGAGCACCCGTTTGCGAAGTGACTGTTACCCCCGGCGCCAGGCCCTGCAAGGCCGCCGATGTGGAAACGTTTGGACGGCGTTCGATCTGGCTGCTGCTAATGGTAGAAACCGCACCGGTTACATTGGATTTTTTCTGGGTTCCATAGGCAACTACTACCACTTCATTCAGTCCGGCCACATCTTTCTGAAGTGTCACGTTGATCGAATTGTTGCTGCCCACCGGTACCTCCTGGTCCAGATAACCTACATTGGAAAAGACGAGCACCGTGCCCTCAGCTTTCACCTCAATAGAGTAGAAGCCATCAGCATTACTGCTGGTGCCGGTGCCAGCACCTTTAATGCTCACACTCGCTCCTTCCACAGGCAACTGGTTCTCGTCAGTTATCTTACCCGATACGGTTTTTGATTGCGCCGCAGCTGGCAACGCTGAAAGGATGGTCCATAGAAGACCGAGTAACCAGCCCGCCTGGTGCTTTCTTGCCAGACCGAATGGCTGCCTGCAGACCCGGCAGTGTCTCTTTTTCATAATAGCTTTAGTTTTTGGTAAACATAAATTTTCAACGCCATCAATTACTTTAATTTTCTTTCATTTTGCAGAAAACTGAATTGAATACTGCAAATAAATGATCGGTATTTAAACAAATTATTACCTGCCAGTAAACAAATCATTAGGAAAATCAAGCGAAGAAAAGAGCAATCGCTGCCGGAAATTGAAAATAAAAGCAGAATTTCGCTTTAATTTCCTCCAGCTTTGTAAACAAATGTAACAAAACTTAAAGTAATTAAACAAAATTAAATAAAAAGAAAGGAAATTAAAGTTTACTGCTGCCGATCGTCACGGGTCTGAATTATTAAAAAGTAAACATTTCGGAACAGATTAAAATATTAAAACTTATCAACAAATTTGTATTGCCAAACTTTATCAAATGAAGACGATTACCGACCGCCATCAATTCATTCTCAAAAAGTTACAGGAAAAGGGAAAAGTCAGTATCCCTCAATTGGTCGATGAAATGAAAGTAAGCGGAGTAACTATCCGCAAAGACCTGAAACTGCTGGAAGAAAAAAAGCTCCTGTTCCGTACCCGCGGTGGTGGCTCCATGAACAATCCCTATGCGATTGAACGACCGATCAATGAAAAGGAGTTTATAAAATCGGACGAAAAAAAGAAAATAGCGGCGGCGGCCCTGGCCCTCATCGGTCAAAACGACTCCATTATTATAGGTTCTGGTACCACTGTGTTTGAGTTGGCCCGCCAGTTACACCCTGAAAAAAGAATCATCGTCATCACACCAGCTCTTAAAGTTTCGCTTGAGCTCTGTAATCGCCCGAATGTAGAAGTACTGCAACTGGGTGGTCTTGTACATCAGAGCTCGAGCTCGGCAGCGGGCTCTTTCGCAGAAAAAATCCTGGACGAACTATCCTGCGGTGTTCTGTTCATTGGAGTAGATGGCATTGATCTGGAACACGGCTTGTCGATCACTAATATAATGGAAGCCAGTCTCAATCAGAAAATGATCGGACTGGCTCAGACAGTCGTAGTACTGGCAGATAGTTCTAAATTCGACCGACGCGGCCTGGGAAAAATTTGCAATCTTGACCAGGTGGATTATATCATTACCGACAACGAAGTGAGCCGAGAAACAGTTGCACGAATTGAAAAGACCGGCGTCAGAGTCATCGTTACTGACTAATTGTAGCAGCCGGCGCGTTTAGCAATTCAGTAAGATCTCGACCAGTTTCTCAGGACAGCTGAAGAAGGGTGAGTGGCTCGCCTGTAGCTTATACACTTTCTCACAGGGCATTTCGCCATACATTTTCTGCTGAATAAAAGGCGTAACGGCTCTGTCTACAGTACATTCAATATACACACGCGGGACGCGACCATAGTTCTCCTCGCTAAGCTGCAATGGCGTTATCCCAGATTCAACCGGCTCACTACTCAACAACAGCTTGGCCAACTCTACAATCTGCTCGTCGCAATCGTGATACAAACCTTCACGATAAACTTCCTGCCTTAGTCGATGCGAGGCAGATTCAGGCTCAGGCACTATGAACGGCTTCAACATTCCTTCTGTATCCATAAGCGAATATTCGCGCTGAGTTCGTCCATTCGGAACCAGGTAAGCTGCGAGGTAAACGAGCTTTTCAATTCTATGTGAGCGAAACTCGGCGGCCTGCGAAATCATGATGCCATTTTTACTATGGCCAACCAGTATCACTTCGCCTGGCTGTTCATCAATCAATGCACAAATGCGCTGCACAGTATCAGCCATCTTTACTTCACCGATCGGCGTTTTGTCGCGCCCCATGCCTGGCAAATCAATAGCCAGCGCCCGATGCCCGGCCCGCTCCAGCAAGGGCACAACACGGTGCCAGTTCCAGGCACTATGCCAGGAACCATGAACCAAAATAAAGGTCTTCATGATCTGTGTTTTTTGATTAAAAAGAAACACTAACCGCCCGGAATAAGGCGGGCTGCCTCCCAGCCAATAATAGCCGATTTCCGAACTGGTCCCCAGTAATAGTTACCGGTTTGTCCTGTTGATTGAATCACCCGATGACAGGGGATCAGATAGGCTACCGGATTCTGGCCGATTGCGGAACCCACCGCGCGCTGTGCATTGGGTTGATCGATGTTGCCGGCAATATCACTGTAAGTGGACAGGGCCCCGAAAGGTATTTTAAGTAACGAATCCCAAACCTTCAACTGAAATTCAGTGCCCTTTAAATGGAGTTTGATCTGATCCAGCTGCTTCCAGTCCTGGTTAAAAATAAAAAGGGCATTCTGCTGGTTACGGTCCACCACCTGCTGAAATCGGGCATTGGGGAAAAGTTCCATCAGTCGATCAAAAGCCGACTGATCTTCGACAAAAGCCATATAACAAATGCCTTTTGTGGTTGAAGCAACCAGTATCTCTCCGAAGGGGCTTTCGGCAAAACTGTAATTGATCTGAAGCGACTCACCACCGTTGCGGTATTCGCCGGGTGTCATTCCTTCTATCTGTATAAAGAGATCGTGTAAGCGGCCGGTACCCGACAAGCCGGATTCGTAGGCTGTATCGAGCAGACTGGCCGACTGTTGGCGAATCAGACCTTTTGCATAATCGAGCGTCAGAAACTGCAGAAATTTCTTCGGACTTACGCCTGCCCATTCGGTGAAAATTCGCTGAAAATGAAACGGGCTCAGGTGCACACGAGCAGCCAATTCATCGAGCGATGGTTGTTCACGAAAATGCTCACGCATATAGTCTATCGCCTCTGCAATCCGCTGGTAGTTATATGTGTCACTAGTTGCCATCGCTTTCAATTGTGATACAAAACTAGCCTACGCCGCAACCCCGGGCAACCCGAATCTTGCGGAAATAATTGATGGCTGCTCAAAACGAATAGCTCAAATAGATCATTCCTCTGTCGCGAGCACTTAACTTTTCCTCACCCAGGCGTTGTGTCAAAGGAGACTGCCAGTTCATTCCCATGCCGATTTGGTCAAAAGCCATTTCAAGTCCTAAGGTACCCATCAGGGTATAGCCACCGGTGGCCCATACTTCCTCTTTCGCAGCGTTCCGGTCTTTGGCGGAACGCTCAAACATCAATCCTGTGTTAGGCTTCAGGCTCCATTTGTTGCCCGGCCTCCATTGATAATAAAACAGTGCATTGCTGGTAATTTTGTTGCCGTATTGATAATCGTATTTGTTAAGAGTGTTCAATTTGTATGACGCATTCAGATTAAGTCCCCAATCCTGCACCTGAAGGTCATAAAGCAAATGAAAACCGAGGTCAATACTTCCCGTTCCCAATTGAAACGTGTTTTGTACAGCGTTCTGCACATTAGCCTCTTCGGGATTGTAATCGCCTGTAGGTAGCTTTATTCCAAGTCCTCCCCACAGCGACTGTTGTATGGCAGCACCCTGCCTGTTGGTTCTATTTCCGGAGAAAAGCAGCCGGTACCCGATCATCGAAATATCGCCCAAACCAGAACGGTTGAATTGACCCATCCCATTTGAACGCTCAATAAAGTTGACGGGCAGAAAAGCAGCAATCCGATAGTGCTTGCCAATATTGGCAGCTCCCCAAAGCTCCAGCATCCGGTAATTCTCAACACTGGTTAAATAGGTGCTGGTGCCACGCGGACCCAGGTGACTCTTCAGGCTATTGAAGGAATAACGAACACTGACAAATTTATTGCGAAAGCCTGGCAGCAGGCCCATATAACCGCCGCCTGCACCGGACCCGCATATATCGCAGGCCCGGGCATTAGCGGCACACAGTATCAATATGAGAGAAAAAAGAAAACAACGCTTCATTTCAAAGGATTTTAAAGGGCAAACTCAATTTGAGCTTTTCCCACATCAGGTCAATGGTACCGGAATCGCCACTCACCGGCTCTACCCGATAAGTGAGCCGTTCCATCATACTATGTTCTTCCGGCTTCAGCTTCACCCGAACCAGATCTTCCGCCGGGTTATAGTCATCGACCAAATGCTGGTCGTAGCGGCTATTCAAAATAAGCGTCCATTCCCGCTGGCCGGGTATGGCGAAAATGGCATAAGTGCCGGCTGGAATATGTGTGTTGTCGATTGAAACATCTTTGTAAAACCTCACGCTGGTCGCCTGATGGGCGCCGGCCACCCACACCTGATCCCAGGCAACGAGGCCACCCCAAATTGTCCTTCCCTTTACGCCCGGCGAACTGTATTCAATATGTACATGGGTACCTCCCACGGTTGCCATGGCTACTCGGTGTGGACTTCCCTTCATGGTGTCGGGCTTTATCCGTCCGGTATTAACGTCATCAGCATAATCGGACTCAACGTCATTTCCCATTCGATGGCCGGCATGCGGGTCTGCCTTTTCCGATTTTACCTTCTCAGTTTCATTGGTACATGCCAACAAAATAACGGGAAGGGCCAGTATCATTATCTTCTTCATAATTATACCTGATTAATGGTGTTCTTCTGCATTACACTTCTCAGTAATCTCGTGGTAAATATCATGCAGCCTGGTTATCTCAACGGTTAGTACCGAGTCGCTGGCCGCCTGTTGTACCTGACCCTGCAACGCTATAGCCTGTGCCGACAAACGGGCCAGCAGCGGTGCTGCTACAGCAGCATCGTACCCCTCAGGCACCGATCCGGACTTCCACGTTTCGGCACGACTAACCAGTACCTGCGCGCTATCTTTTACCGGCTGCAGGTTGCCTGACTCGGCAGGGTGAAAAGTGGCCGAGAGTGTGGCATGAAATTCGTCCATTTCTTTCCAGGATTTTTCTTTTTTTGCCGACGCCACAGTGTGCTCAGCTTTTTCAGCAGATTGATCCTGTTGATTGCAGGCCACTGCCATTACAGCAACCGTGGCTAAAATTGAGATTCTCTTCATTTTTGATTGTTTATTGTTCAGCTAAAAGTTTGTTTGTTAAAAAATGGCGATCGGTGAGCGTCTTCAAAAACGCAATCAGATTGGCCTTTTCGGTATCAGTCATTGGTATACCATCTTTCAACTGGGGATCAAGATTGGGTGTTTGTTGTACCTGTGCTCGGTAGTGTTCCAACGCAGCGTCGAGCGTAATGAAACGCCCATCATGCATATAAGGAGCGGTCAACTCCACATTTCGAAGGCTGGGCACCTTAAATCGATACCGGTCCTGCTCGTTGAGAGTGACCATATAGCGACCCATATCGTCATTTAATCCAATAGCAATTCCGTTATTCTTAAAACTGAAATCGCTGAACAGCGGTTCTTTATGGCAATTGGCGCATTTCTGTTGAAAAAACGTATAACCGGCCTGTTCGGATTCGGTAAACCTTGCGCCCAAATTTTGCTTAACGCTGTCATATTTCGACTGAGCGCTGACGCACAAAAGCATGAATTGCGACAAAGCCTTCATGGTTCGTGCGGTATTAATAGCTGTATCACCAAAGGCCTTCTTAAACATTCCCGGGTAATCAGCATGAGCACGCAATTTTTGCAGCACATTCTCAACGGTCTCATCCATTTCTACATGATTAGTGATGGGTACTATCGGCTGCAGATCAAGGTCAAATACACCACCATCCCAGAAAAAAGTCGGCATCCAGGCCAGGTTCATAATGGGTGGTGAATTGCGCGTACCCAGCCGGTCATCGATGCCGTGACTGACATCGTGACCGTGCTGTGTAAACGCTGACGATTGTATATGACAACTACCACAGGAAATAGTATTGTTGCGCGACAGTCGGGGCTCGTAGAATAACTTTCGCCCCAACACAAATTTCGCCTCCGAAATTTCATTGTCGGCAAAACGATAAACGGGTTCGGGAAAATGTGAGGGATTCTGGAAACCCTGAAAGCCGGAGAAAATTTCTTTACTACAGGAAACCAGCAATAAAAACAATCCCGAAATCCACCAATACCTCCTGTTCATAGTAGTTAGTTTTCAGTATGATCGTGATAAAACATGTCTTTATAATTATTGGCAATATTCACGCTGTAGTCGCTGAACATAACTGTTGAATTAGCGGCGATACTAAGTGTGGTGGGGCCATTAAATGCTTTCAAAATATCAACCAGCAGGTGAATATTGGCTGTACGCCCTTCGCGGGCAAGGGCTATTCCCGAATTGCTCAAATCCAATTCAATCGTCTTGATATTGCTGAGAGTTGGTGCTGAATAGCCGCCAAAACCACCGATATGATAGCGGAATTTATTTTGACCGGTAGGATCAACCGGGGCCGACGGGGAAATGCCCTCCATTTTAAAGAAAATATATCCGCTGTTCCAGCCCCAGTACATACCATTATCGTGCCCGCCCGATGGATCAAGTACGCCGGTACGTTGGCTGATGTCCATTGTACTGCGTAAACTATCAACACCTAAAATAAATGATAAGCGATCGTAATCACCTACAGGCGCTTTAAAGCGGGCAAAGCGCGTTGCAGGATCGCCTTCCTTGATAAGGAAATAACTGGAGTCCTGGTTTAATGTATACCAGCTACCATCCGTTTTCCGCAACCTGATATTGCTCACAAAATATTGAAGCAGGGTAACATTGAAGGTTTCGCCTGCAGCATTAGTATAGTTTACGGTGTTCAAAAAAAGGTTCTGTCCGCCAACAATATTGTCGAACTCTACCGTCATGGATACCATTTTGTTTGAATCGCCGCCTGTATCTTCCTTTTTACAGGTAGCGAAGACCATGCTACAGCTGACCAGCGCCAGCGTTAAGCGGAAGAAAGTATGTTTCATTTGTTATAGTTCAAAAAAGATTTTTAATAATAGACATGACCCAATTGTATTGAAGGGCAAGAATGATCAGCCAAACTGCATAGATCATAACAGTCAGCGATATTCTCATCCTCCGCATCAATACAGGATCATACCAATGATGATTCCTGACCACGTGAGGTGGTTATTTGAAATAATTACTGGAATAAAAACATAATCCCGGTGGGACTACGCACAATAGGAAAGTTTAGGCAGGATTGGGCGGATGAAAAATGGAGCTTGCCTGATCAATGGGCATACCCATTGCGCGGGGCGCCGACCAGTTTGGAGAGGCCGCAGTCTGTACAGGCAAAGGAACAGTGAAGAATGATTTGGAGGAAAGCACATCGAGTTTGGCAGCCAGTTTCATTTCCGGCGGCTGCCCCTGCTCCTTTTCTTCCTGCGCTTTTATTTTTTGCATCAGCTGACACTTACCATTACAGCGAAGCTGAGGAAGCGCTTTGTTGACGCAACGCTTCATATACTCCTCCTTCTGAACCAGATAGCCGAGGTAATACCAGCCCTGGCTGAAGCTTTGGCCCAGGAAAGAAAAAAGTAGTATGGTCGCTACAAAACGATGCACGATTTCGCAAAACTATACATTTATTCTTTCGAAACTTGCATCCTGACGAAAATCAGCTAAAATGCTGGGTTGTTGAGGTGTTGAGGTGTTTAGTTGTTTAGATGTTGAGGTGTTTAGTTGTTGAGGTGTTTAGTTGTTGAGGTGTTTAGTTGTTGAGGTGTTTAGTTGTTGAGGTGTTTAGTTGTTGAGGTGTCTCTCATTTGCTCATTCGCTCATTTGCTCATTCGCTCATTTGCTCATTTCCACATTTCCACATTTTCACATTTCCACATTTGCACACCTGCCTGCCGGCAGGCAGGTTTCCACATTTGCCGGCCGGCAGGCCGGCGTCTCGTTTTCACATTTGCCGAAGTGTGCAATGCTTCACTTTCTCGCGTTTCCAGGTGTAAGTAATATGCACATCACCATTGGCTGCCTGAATAACTGCCGGATAGGAAAACTCGCCGGCCTCTGTCTCCAGGTCGGCTATCTTGTTCCATCGGATACCATCGCGCGAAATAGCCACGCTCAATGGGGAACGGGAACCACCCCATTTACCTTCGTATCGTTGGGTTGGATTGTACACGAGCAATTGCCAGCCATTTTGCAGCGTCACAGCATCGGTGCCTGAATTCGGATTGGGTACTGATACAGTATCAGCAGCTCCCCAGCTTTTGCCGTAATCAACCGACCAGATACTTACCAGTCGGTTTTCCATACTGCGACAAAGCAATTGCAGTGAGTCGCCTCCGTGCAATAATAAACTGGGCTGAATGATATGAAATTTTAATCCATCGTTCAGAGGCGGCGTCCTGACCCATGATTTACCAGTGTCTGCACTGATCTCCAGATGCACCTGCCAGCGCCCATCCGTTGGATTTTCCGTACTGGAAGGGGCGACGAGTCGACCATCCCTGAGCAATACTGGTTTGTTCTTGATTGGCCCCAGCAGGCTATCAGCCAGTCGAACAGGCTCAGACCAATTGCGACCATTGTCGTTTGAAACAATATACTCACCCCACCAGGCTACCGGATCGGGGCCCACCTTGTAAAACAATAGCAACGGACCACCGGGATATTGAAACAAAACAGGATTCCAACAAGGATAACGAAGTGTATCATTTTGTATACCATTTGCCACGCTTTCCGGCCTGGTCCAACTACCATTCTCCTTCCGGCTCAGCCAGATTTCCACATCCGGGTTTTTTTCTTCAGTGCCGCCAAACCAGGCCGCCACTAACCCATCCGGAGTTTCGGCTATTGTGGAGGCATGACAATTCGCAAATGGAGCGCTGTCGAATATAAACTCACCATCTACCTTCCAAGATTCCTCCACGCCGATCCTGCAGGAAGATCCAAACAGCAGTAAACCTAATACAAGCAAACAGCCTCTGTATTTCAACATGAGCAAACAGTTTTGTTAGGTTAACAGGTGGGTTTTTTGATTATAAAGTTTCAGGATGAGCTCTCCGAAAAGGGTATTGGCCCAGGCAAACCATTTACGCGTAAATTTCGACGGGTCATCTTTATGAAAAGATTCGTGCATAAAACCCGTGCCCGCATGAGTGGTCTGCAGGGTCTTCAGACACTGACGAATTTCTTCATCAGACAGGCTGGTATGCGCTTGCATGGTGAGAGCTATCGGCCAGATCAAATCGATACCAGTGTGCGGACTGCCAATGCCTTTAGCTGCTTTACCACTAAAGTAGAATGGATTGTCGTTTGACAAAATCAATCTCCTCGTATTTATGTAAACAGCATCATTTCGGTCAACCGTGCCCAGATAGGGAAGCGCGAGCAATGAAGGTACATTAGCATCATCCATGAGCAAATGACTGCCGAATCCATTTACTTCATAGCAATATACCCGCCCATGCTTTTGGTGTTCGGTAGTTGCATTCCATTTAAGTGCCTGCTGAACTTCCGATGCCAGTACCATACATTCATTTGCCAGCTCTGGCAATTGATGAGTAGCTTTTAACATCTCTGCAGCCTGCTGCAATGATTTTACCGCGAAAAAATTACTTGGTATCAGATAAGGAAAAACGGTAGCATCATCGCTTGGCCTGAAAATGGAACAGATAAGGCCGTTCGGTTTTACTGGATATCCGTATCCTTCTATGGGTACGCCGTCGGTTGCCCAGTCGGTAAGCCGCTGAAATTTATAGGGCCCTCTGCCTTCCTTGCGCTGTTGTTGCCGGAAGGTCTGTACGGTCAGCCGGATGCCTTCTGCCCAGTCGCTGTTAAGTGGCTTGCTGTCGCCAGTAATTTTCCAATAGTGCCAGGCCAGTCTAACTGGATAACAAAGCGAATCGATCTCCCATTTACGCTCGTGTACTCCGGGACGCATTTCAGTGCGGTCAGTTTCTTTCCACTCGCTTACACGGCTGCCATCTTTGTAAAATGAATTAGCATAAGGATCAAGTAAAATGCATCTTGTCTGCCTCCTGATCACTCCTTCAATCAGCGTTTGTAGTTGCCGATCTTCCTTCATTAACGACAAATAAGGCCAAACCTGTGCGGTGCTGTCGCGAAGCCACATGGCATCAATGTCGCCTGTGATCACATAGGTGTCGGGTACGCCATTCTTCTCTGAAAAATCAACCGTGGTATCGAGTGTATTGGGAAAGCAGTTTTCAAATAACCATGCCAGTTCTTCATTCTTCATCCCCTTCTTAAGACGTTCAATGGTTGCTTCAACCGCCTTACTGGTAAATCGGCGGTCGGCTAACAGGGGCCGCTTCGATTCGAGAGAAAAATCAAGGCCTGCTTTCAGTTGGGGCCAACCCATCAACATTCCTGCAGAAAGCAAGGAACCGGTTTGCAAAAATTCTTTTCTTGACGGCATAATAAAACAGTTTGTTCAGTGTCTATTCAATATTGAATAAGGTCGATCTTCCTTTGCAACAGCCCAGGTTTCTGAAGGTCGGGGCCCCATATGAAACACCAGTTCACCGCCTTCTGCCAGTTCCCGGTACAGGAGGTAAGACCGTTTGAGTGGCTGGCCACGCCAGGTCACTTTCTGCACATATATGTTGACATCGCTGTTATCATCTGTTCTGATCTGCAAAAAACGATCACCTCCCATATTCAATCGAGCCTTAGTCAGCAGCGGCGATCCCAGTACAAACAACCCGCCCGCGGGTTGTACCTGGTACAGGCCAAGGGAGGATAAAATATACCAGGCCGACATCTGGCCAGCGTCTTCATTCCCAGAAAGTCCCTCGGGTTTGTCACTGTACATATTATTCAGGATATAACGTACCCGTTCAGCCGTACGCCAGGGTCGCCCGGCATAGGTGTACAAATAAGCAATATGATGACTGGGTTCGTTGCCATGGGCATATTGTCCAATTAATCCGGTAATGTCGGCCGAAGCATGTTCTCCCATTTCGCCTTCCACAGTAAACAAGGAGTCGAGACGCTCAGCAAATTTGTTCTCTCCTCCCATTTTTTCAATAAGCCCTTCTACATCCTGTGGCACCAGCCAGGTATATTGCCAGGAATTGCCTTCGCAAAAATCATCTTTCATATGTCGTGCTTCAAAGGGACTAAACGGAGTTCGCCATTTGTCGGCGGCCACCCGGCCACGCATAAATCCTGAGCTGCTATCGAAGTATTGCCGATATTGGCGAGAGCGTTGCAAAAAGTAATCGTAATCGCCCTTCTTACTCATTTGCAGAGCAGTTTGTGCAATCGCGTCGTCGGCAATGGCGTACTCAAGGGCCATGGCGGCCGATTCAATCATGCTGTCGGCGGGTATAAAGCCAAGCTGTTTGATGTAATTCAACCCACGGGTATCGCCCATGGCAGTATGGTACAGCGCCGACCAAACCCGGATACTGTCGGCCGGGTTAATTAATCCTTTCAACCAGGCATCTGCCAACACCTGCGTAGCGCTGTTGCCTGGCATCGTATTGGTTTCGTTACCCGCCAGGTGCCATACGGGCAGTTTCCCCTGCTGCTCAAAAATCGCAAGCATCGACGCCATCATGTCGGGTACGCGCTCAGGTTGAATCAGCGTATACAGCGGATTCGCTGCCCGATAAGTATCCCAAAGCGAAAACACCGTGTAGTTATTAAAACCGGCCTTCGGATATACTTTCTTATCAGTACCCCGGTAATCGCCTGAATGATCATTGAACAGGCTCGGTGCAAACATGGTATGATAGAGCGCGGTATAGAATGTTCGCAAAACGGAACTGTCGCTGCTCTCAATTTGAATTTTATTTAATTCCCGATTCCAACTGTCACCGGCCATCTTCCGAACCTGATCAAAGTTCCAACCAGGAGCTTCGGCATTGATATTGGCTGCGGCATTTTCCATACTCACAGGCGAAATGCCGACTTTTAACTCCAACGCCTCGCTCAAAGGACCGAAATTCAGAACTGTCTTCGTAAATCTGCCCTTATGATCCCTTCCCGTTTGAATTGCAGTGCTGTCATAAAGCTGTGCCGACAACATCGGCGTTGAAAGTACAGCATGAAAGAAAACCCGCTGATCGCGGGCCCAGCCGGTTGAGTAGCGATAGCCCTGAAGCACCGTATCACTTACCAGTTCGACATAGGTCTCGGTTGCCAGGTCCCAACCCACTCCTTCTCTCAAATCAAAAATAAGCTGAGCACTGTCTTTTTCCGGAAATTGATAGCGGTGCAACCCTACACGTTCAGTAGCAGTCAGCTCTGCCTGTACCTGATAACGATCCAGCCAAACGGAATAGTAACCCGGCACCGCTTTTTCACGGCTATGCGAAAAAACAGAGTAGTATCCTTTTTCATCTACACCCGGCTGTCCTTTGTATGGCTGAACCTGACCTGTCAAAGGCATAACCAGTACATCGCCCAGTTCGCCAATCCCTGTACCACTTAAGCGGGTATGCGAAAAGCCAATAATAGTAGAATCAGAGATATGGTAGCCTGAACACCAGTCCCAGCCTTCTGTTCGGTTCACTGGTCCAAGTTGTACCGCCCCAAAAGGTACATTCGCTCCAAGGAAAACATGACCATGGAAACCTGTACCTATGAATGGATCGACCCAGCGGGTCAGGTTTTCATTTTCCGGCACTTGCTGATTACAACTCATGACCAACATAGCAATTGCGCATGCTGCTACTGTCCTTCGTTTACCTCGATGTATCATTTAACTCTTGTACTTATTTGAAAAGAATGACTGAGCGCCACGTGCACCGAGCTTCCGCCAATCTGGATACCATATTCACCCGGATATAGCTTCCATTGGCCTTTCGAGAGGTCCCATTTTTTCAACTCCTCGATGGGCACAGCCCACTCAATCAGCTTTTGTTGCCCTTTTAAAATGTGTACCCGCTTGAATGATTTCAGTTCTTTCAGTGGCATCCGCTCAAGGTTTGGATAGCGAATATATACCTGGGCCACCTCATCGGCATCCATCGATCCCGTGTTTTCTACAACAATGGAGAAGCGGAGCGTGTCGGTTGATTTTTTCACAGTTGCAGGCAATTGCTTCCATTGATAGGCAAAACTAGAATAGCTGAGTCCATATCCGAAGGGGTACTGCAGTTTTCCCTGATAATATCGATAGGTGCGCCCCTTCATATTATAGTTAGCGTAGTCGGGCAATTCAGCAAAATTATTATAGAACGTAACGGGCAGGCGACCAGCAGGCGATACTTTCCCAAAAATGATGTCGGCCAGCGCATGTCCGCCCTGCTCGCCCGGATACCAGGCCAGGATGATAGCGTCGGCATAAGGCTCAATTGCAGAAATATCCACATTGCTGCCCGCGGTGACTACTGCAATAACTGGCTTATTTTTTTTACGTAACGCTTTTAGCAGGGCAATATGTGCCGCCGGCAGATCAAGTGTGAGTTTATCGCCTCCGCTTGCCGACAAAAAGGCATCGCCCTCTTCACCTTCGTACACAGGTGTAAGCCCTATAACGGCAATGGTGATATCGCTTTCGCCAGCTGCCCAAATACCACCAAAATGTACCGTGTCGGAAAAATCGCTACCCTGATCGTATTGCACAGCAACGGCAGGTCCGGCCGCTTCAGCAATGCCTTCGGCAAAAGTGACGATGTTGCCGGAAATACCATGATAGTTGGCGAGCATCGGATCCAGCGCACCGGCATTGGGTCCAAGAACCATTATACTCCCGTATTTTTCCGTCGACAAAGGAAGGATGGGTTTATCAGATCCGCGCAAGGCTGCATTTTTCAACAGCACCATAGATTGTTGTGCTGCCTTTCTTGCCAATGCCACCTGCTGCGGATTATTAACCGATTCAGCACCCAGGCCAGAAAAAGGATTGTCGGTAGCAGCATCATACATCCCCAGCTTAAACTGTGTGCGCAATAAATCGCGAAGACCGTTGTTAAGCTCTTGTTCAGTAATCAATCCTTTATCGAGAGCTGCTTTCAGGTTGCGCTGATAAAGGCTGGAGCAGTCGAGGCTTACGCCCGCCTTTAAAGATGCAGCGGCTGCCTCCACTTCAGTGGCGTAGTACTTGTGAAAATTAACCATATCATCTATGGCGCCACAGTCGGTCACGAAATGGCCCTTAAATCCCCATTCTTCTCTCAAGATATGTTGGAGCAAATTGGGGCTGGCACAGCAGGGTTCGCCATTGAGGCGATTGTAAGCGCACATGACCGACTCAACGCCTGCATCAACCAGCTTCCTGAAAGCATATAGATATGTTTCGCGCAAATCTTTTTCATCGACTACCGAATTAAATGAGTGCCTGCCAGCTTCAGGACCGCTATGAACTGCCAGATGCTTGGCCGCAGCTGCCACCTTCAAATAACGTGGGTCGTTGCCCTGTAAACCGCTCACGAACGCGGCCCCCATTCGGGAAGTCAGATAGGGGTCTTCACCATAAGTCTCTTGTCCACGACCCCAGCGCGGATCGCGAAATATATTGATATTGGGCGACCAGAAACTGAGTCCCATATACTGAAGATGGCGGCCCTTTGCGGTGGAGAGATTGTATTTCGCCCTGGCTTCAGTAGAAATTATGTCAGCTACCGCATGCAGTAAACTGTCGTTGAAGCTGGCAGCCATGCCAATGGCCTGTGGAAATACGGTAGCCTCCCCGGCCCTGGCTACTCCGTGTAGTGCTTCATTCCACCAGTTGTAAGCGGGTATTCCCAATCGATCAATCGGGCGGCTGTTGTAACCCATCAAGCCTATCTTTTCTTCAACAGTCAGATGGCTCAATAAATCATTGATGCGGACTTCAACCGGCAAACCGGAATTGCGAAAAGCGGGCTGTTGCGCCACAAGCTGAAAACTGTCAGGAGAAAAAATGAATAAAAGGCTTGAAATAAAAACGATTCTTTTCATGCTGTTGTTTGATTACACGAAGCCGGTTTGCGGACTCGCCTGCGGCAAAATGGCTCCATTATGTCTGGCTGTTTTCGCCGCGCCGCCTGAAGGCCTTCAAGATACACCCAAAACCAATTCATACTCATGGAAAGACATCCTTTCCATATGCTGCTAATTAGCTGGTACTCCGGCAGTGGCAAACGTAGCGAACCTGACATGTCCCTGTCCACACAAAGTAACCGAAGCCTATATCCTGTAACCCTCCTTTAGTGAAGGATTGAACAAAATGGATGGCGCCTCCTGATGACTTTAATTCTCGTAGCCGATAACAGTAAGAATCAAATGCCTTCGGCCATCCTATGCTTCACGTCCACCAAGGCGGTAGCCCTGTTGTATCGGTTGTACTGGCTACTTACAATCGGGCTCAATACCTGCCACGCAGCATTCTATCGTTCCAATCTCAACATCTGGAAAATACAGAATTGATTCTGGTCGACGACGGAAGTGAAGACGATACTTTTCAACTGTTGCAGCAATACATGAAAAGGGATGGGCGGATCCGCTACCTGCGCCATAGTAATCGAAAACTTTCGCTGTCCCGCAATGCCGGCATCAAAGCAGCCGCGGGAAAATATATCGCCTTTCTCGACAGCGATGACGCTTATCTGCCGGATTATTTAAGCACCAGATGGCAATATCTAGAGGAACACCCGGAAATATGGTTGTTGCAGGGCCGTGCCAAGGTAATTGGCAATCCCTTTGTGCCTGACAAAAATGACCGTTCAAAAAAAATCCACTTGTCGAAGTGTACGGTAGGGGCAACTTTTTTTGGAAAAAGAGAGGTATTTGAAACCGTCGGCGGCTTCAATGAGTCCATTTGCTACAGTGAAGACAGTGAATTCTGGGAGCGGGCTTCTTCAAAAATCCCGACAGCCCAAATTGATCATGAAGGCTATTTGTATTATCGTGATACTGCCGGAAGCATCTGCAACTCTGTCATCAACTAATCGGCACGGCCATCTGACCTATTTATATTCAGCATAAGCACGCACTGGCTAAATGTTGAGATCGCAGAGAATATACGCCGGGCTATGAGAGGAGGTTAAAGACTTGCAAATGCAACAAACTCTTTACTGATCTCTTCTAACTCTGCGTAAAATCTCTGCGATCTGCGATTAAACTAACACCAGAGCACAAAGGCTTTCCTGCCACCTGAAGGCCGAGGTGCTCTGGATAAAAGATAATGAAGCGACACGCTTATTCATTCTCCCATCCGCCACCAAGAGCACGATACAATTCGATCACGGCTGCGTTTTGACGCTGCCGGATGCTGGCCCGGTTCAACTCGGCCTGTAATGCACCCGACTGAGCGGTTATCACATCCAGATAACTGGCCATATCGCTTCGAAACAGGTATTGCGCACTTCCAACTGCCCGTCGCAGCGTGTCGGCCTGGGCCGAAATGCGTGACTGCTGATCAGCCAGTTTCTCTACCTGCACCAGGGCATTGTAAACTTCCATGGTTGCCTGCAGTACTGACTGACGGAAACGAATTACGGCCTGCTCTCGCTCGAGCTTGGCAATTTCAAATTGGGTGCGCAAAGCTCTCCGCTTGAAAAGAGGTTGCACCAGTCCGCCGGCAGCTAAACCAAACAGCGAATTGGGAATACTGAACCAGTTGCTGGCTTTAAACGACTCCAGGCCCGCACCGGCGGTGATGTTCAGAGCCGGATACATGTTTGCCTGCGCTATTCCCACTTCGTTATTCGCCATGCGGAGGCTCAGTTCCGCGGAGCGCACGTCGGGCCGACGGGCGAGCAGGGCGGCTGGCAATCCGGCTTTCAATTCCTGATCGGTAGCCAGGTAGGTCGACTGACCGGCCCTGGTAACTGTGCCAGGCAATGCGCCTGTCAGCCACTGCAAAGAATTTTCCTGTACAGCAATGGCCGCTTCCAACTCTGGTATCAACGCAGCAGTAGCTTCACGCTGCGCAGCCGCCTGTTGCACAGCAAGTGAATGGGTCAGACCTGCTTCCATCAACATTTGGGTTGCGCGGTAAAAACTATCTGTCAACGTCAGATTATTCCGCGAAATAGCCAATTGTTCATCGAGCATCAACAAATTGAAATATGCCTGCGCGATATCGGCTACCAATCTGGTCTGAAATGCACGCACTGCTTCTGCAGATTGTAGGTAGCCAAGCATGGCATTTTGCTTTTGTCCACGCAGCTTGCCCCAAATATCTGCTTCCCATGAAATGTTGAGGGCGGCATTGTAATTCTCCAGATAACTCTGGCCCAGAAACTGATTCAGACTAATTCCATTCAGGCTGTTGTCGGACGGTCGCGATATATTTCCAGTCACATTCAAGCTGGCCTCCGGCAATTGCAGGCGGCGGCCCTGAATCATTTGCCTTTCTGCAATCGCCATTCGGTTCAGTGCCACCAGCCAGTCCTGGTTAAATCTTAAGCCTGAGTCAATCAGATTCTGTAAAAGGGGGTCTTTAAAAAACTCTTTCCACGAAAGATCAGCAAGGCTGCTACTGTCAACGCCATCTGATCCCGGAAAGGCAGCAGGTGTTTCAACTGTTGGTCGCTGATATTCCTTCCCGAGTCGGCAGGAGCTGACCAGCAATGATAGCGCCAGCATGCCAACTATTATACGAAACGAAAATTTCATGATCTCTTGATTTTGGTTTTGTTACTCAGCCAGGTCAGGTATCTGTTCCTGTTCTTTTTTTCGCGATACTTTTTCGTGCAGGTACTGAAAGATGACAAACAGCACCGGAATGATGAATATGCCCAATATAACACCCGACAACATTCCACCTACCGCACCAGTGCCGATAGACCGGTTACCGAGTGCGCTACCGCCGGTGGCCCATGTAAGCGGCAACAGGCCAACGATAAATGCAAAGGAAGTCATCAGAATGGGACGTAAACGAAGTTTTGAAGCCTCCAGTGCAGATTCTATCAGCGACATACCGGCTCTTCGCCGTTGTACGGCATATTCCACAATCAGGATCGCATTTTTCGCCAGCAGTCCCACCAGCATGATCAGACCAATCTGCACATAGATGTTGTTTTCAATACCAAACAGGTTGATAAACCCAAACACACCCAATATACCGGTTGGTACCGTCAGGATAACTGCAAGGGGAAGCACATAGCTTTCGTATTGTGCTGCCAGCAGGAAGAACACAAAAATTACACTCAGCAAAAAGATGAAGGCAGTCTGATCGCCTGTATTGATCTCTTCCCTTGTTACACCAGTCCACTCATAGGCATATCCACGTGGCAGCACCTGGGCAGCCGTTTCTTCAATGGCGCGTATCGCATCGCCTGTACTGAAACCGGGATTGGGTTGTCCGTTAATGGTAACCGCATTGAAAAGGTTATTGCGGGTTACCGTTTCGGGACCAAACACCTTTTTCAGGCGAACGAGCGTAGAAGCCGGAACCATTTCACCCTGTGCATTTCGCACGAAAATGCCGCCAAGTGAACTCTCATCGGCACGATAGGATGCATCGGCCTGTGCCATTACCCGATAATATTTTCCAAAACGGTTGAAGTCTGACACAAAGCTACTTCCATAATACACCTGCAGAGTTTCCATCAAATCGCGAACCGACACACCCAACTGCTGCGCCTTTACGTTGTCAACTTCAATTTCGTATTGGGGATTGCCTGCTGCGAAAGTGGTAAACGCAAAAGCTATTTCTTTACGTTGCATTAACGCACCGATGAAGCCCCACGCTGTATTACCCAATTGCTCGAGCGACCCGTTGCTGCGATCCTGCAGCATGAATTCAAAACCACTCACGTTTCCGAAGCCGGGCACGGTAGGGAAGTTGAAAAAGAAGGTGCTCGCATCTTTTACAGCCGACACTTTCTGCGTGAGCATACCCGCAATTTCATCCGGATTGGTGACTGCTCCGCGTTCATCATGATCTTTCAGGCGCATGAAACCTGCTGCGTAAGGCGACGCATTCGCATTGCTGATAAAGTTCAGACCATCGATCACATACAGGTGACCATTCGACGGTTCTGCAGCAATGATACTATCAATAGCTTTGGTTGCCCGATGGGTGCGTTCCAGTGAACTACCAGGAGGCGTATTCACCGCATACAGCACAAAGCCCTGATCTTCGGTTGGAATAAACCCGGTTGGCGATGTCTTCACCAGCCAGAAGCTCACGGCGGTTATTAAGGCCAGCCCACTGATGGCAACCCATTTATGCCGAAACAGAAATTTCAAGCCACCAATATATCGCTGCGTCATCGACTGAAACCCTGCGTTAAACGCTCGGAAGAACCTGCTTCCTATACCTTTTTTATGGTGTTCGCCTTCTTCTGCATGAGGATTCTTCAGAAACAGTGCACAGAGAGCCGGACTAAGCGTCAACGCGTTCACCGCGGAAATCAGGATCGCAATAGCCAGTGTAAAGGCAAATTGTTTATAGAAAACACCTGCGGGACCTTCCATGAAACCAACCGGAATAAACACCGCCGCCATTACGAGGGTAATCGAGATAATTGCTCCCGATATTTCCCGCATCGATTGAACGGTAGCGGCTCGTGCCGATAATTTCGTTCGTTCCATTTTCGAGTGTACGGCTTCCACCACCACAATGGCATCATCTACTACAATACCAATTGCCAGCACCAACGCAAAAAGGGTAAGCAGGTTGAGCGAAAAGCCAAAGAGCTGTAGAAAAAAGAACGTACCGATAATTGCCACAGGCACTGCAATGGCCGGAATGATGGTAGACCGAAAATCCTGCAGAAATAAATACACCATGAGAAACACCAGCAAAAAGGCAATGACCAGCGTTTCCCGTACCTGGTAAATTGATTCATCCAGAAAATCTTTAGAATTGTACATCACCGTGGTATGAACACCCTGCGGCAATGTTTTTTCAAAATCCTTTAAGAGCTGTTCCACATCGGTCAGGATATCGTTGGCATTAGATCCTGCTGTTTGAAATACAGCGAAACCCGATACCGGTTTCCCATCCATCCGACTGTTGGAAGAGTAGGTATAAGAACCAAACTCCACACGCGCCACATCTTTCAACCGCAGTATCGATCCGTCGTTGTTGGCGCGAATGATCATGTTTTCATACTCTTCATTCTGGTTCAGCTTTCCTTTGTATTTCAACACATACTCAAATGTCTGGGGACTGTTTTGTCCCAGGCGCCCGGGAGCTGCTTCCAGGTTCTGATCGCGAATCGCCTGCGTCACGTCCTGCGGAGTAAGTCCGTAGGCAGCCAGCCGGTCGGGCTGCAACCAGATACGCATGGAATAATCCTTGGTACCAAATACCAGTGCCTGTCCCACACCCGGTACACGTTGTACCTGCGGGATAAGGTTGGTTTTGATATAATTTTCGAGAAACAGTTCATCATAACGGCTGCTGTCGTCGGCCGAAAGCGCCACAAACATGATGATACTGTTCTGTACTTTTTGTGTGGAAATACCCGCCTGTACTACTTCTGTAGGTACCTGGCTGATGGCTTTCGAAACTCGGTTTTGCACGTTTACCGAAGCGATATCCGGGTCGGTACCCTGATTGAAAAAGACCGTAATGGCCATGCTGCCATCGTTGTTGGAATTGGAGGTCATGTAGGTCATGTTCTCCACGCCATTGATGGCTTCTTCAATCGGAGTCGCTACAGAACGGGCAACAGTTTCAGCGTTAGCACCCGGATAGAATGCAGTTACCTGCACGCTGGGTGGCGCGATATCCGGAAATAAGGTTACCGGCAGCGAGTACAGCGACAAGCCTCCCAGTAAGAGCAGTATGATCGAGACGACGGTGGAAAGCACCGGCCGTTCAATAAATTTTCGTAACATCCCTGTAAGTTGGGTTTTGGATAATTAAATATGATTCACCGAACTGCTTCAGATCGGCCTGGCTTTTAACAGGCTGTCGGAAGAAATAGGCTGCGGAACAATGGGCATTCCATCCTGCAAATTGCCGGTACCAGAGTATACAATTCGTTCGCCGGCCTTTAGACCATTGCCAACGAAATAATAGGCCCCTGACTTTCCTGAAATCTCAATGGGACGACTGGCAACCGTGTTGCTGTCGGAAACAGTGAACACAAAGATCTTATCCTGTATTGCGAATGTAGATTCCTGTGGCACTACCACCGCCTGCTTGAGGCTCAGAGGCAACCGGATTTTTCCTGTGTTGCCCGAACGAAGCAGCCGATCGGGATTCTGGAACACGGCGCGCAGACTAACCGCGCCGGTACTGTGATCAAACTGGCCAGTCATCAGTTGGATACGACCTTTGTGTGGATACAACTGTCCGTCGGCCATCAACAACTCCACTGCGGGCATCTGTTTGATTTTTTCTTCAAATGTCTTGCCCGGAAATTGTTGTTGAAATTGCAGATAGTCTGATTCGCTCAGCGAGAAATATGCGTATACTTCGCGAATTTCAGACAGCACTGTCAACGCTGCCGCGGTATTGGTATTCACCAGGCTTCCAATTCGGTGCGGAATACGTCCCACGTATCCTTCAACCGGCGCTTTAATGCTGGTAAATCCCATGTTTATTTCTGCCTGTCGTACCTGCGCCTCTGCCTGTTGAACGGCGGCAGCCGCCGCATCAAAGCTGCTTTGGGCCGAGCGCAATTGTACCGGCGAAATAATGCTGTTATCAACAAGCGGCTTCAACTTATTGAGGTTGATCTCTGCAGTGCTGAGACTTGCTTTTGCAGCACTTAGTCCGGCGCGGGCAGTATTCAACTGCTCTGCAAAAGGACGATCGTTGATATGAAACAGTAGTTGTCCCTTACGAACGTATGAGCCCTCATCTACATAAATGCGATCGAGGTATCCTTCTACCTGTGGACGGATCTCGATATCCTGCATACCTTCTATAGAGCTTGCGAATTCCTGATATACAGTAGCATCCGACTGCGTAACAGCGTATACAGGCAGTTCTGCCGGTGGCGGTGCCCCCATGGGAGCAGAGCCAGAGCTGCTGCCACATCCCGCAAGCAGCACTAGCGCCAGCAGCGCTGATCCGGCTAAGGTCATTGATGTGTACAGTTGATTAAGGTGTTTGGTTTTCATTATCGTAGTTTTTGCGTGTGTATTTAAATTGTCGTGCATATAAAAATTTGAACCCATATTTCCGGTATATCGACGAACAGCCCACACGTAACCGGACTGGTTACGGGGAAAAATCTTCGTCTCCCTGCTAATTGATCGCTACATTAGGCGGTGTTCTGAATGGTATCGGGGTCCTTACGTAAAAGGAACAGCGGGCGCCATCCTTAACAGCCAATCGTTATGAAACGTTGCATGGCTTTCAGTTTAATTCAGATTCCGGATAAAACCTTCAATCGCATCGCGTAGCACCAGCTTATTCAATTCCTGGTTCTGCGGCGATTGTTCAGTTATTTTAATCGATACCAGGCCATGTAAAATGGACCAGTATGTATGGTATTTCAGACAAACATTCGTGAACTTGTACTTGCTTCTGGCGGCCTGTTGGGTGATGGCTTCGGTAACATGAAACTCAAATCCATCCTGATCTTCCATTCCGCATTTGCAACAGGGCATTCCCACTCCAAACATCAACCGGTAATAGTCCGGATTTTTCAACGCAAAATTCCAGTAAGCATCGGCCATTGCCTTCAATTGATCGACCGGTGTCTTTTGTTTTTTCTTCGCTGCGGCCACCTGCTTCGACAATTTTCGAAATCCCTCCGTCGCTATTTCTGAAAGGATCGCTTCCTTGTTGGCAAAATGGTCATAAATAACGGGTACGCTGTATTCAATCGCATCTGCAATCTTTCGTATTGACAGGGCGTCCCAGCCTTCTGTCTGAACCAGATCCCAGGCCTTTTCCAATATGGCTGTCCGAATCTGTTCCTTCTCTCTTTGCCTTCTTTCGCTTGTACCCATCAATTTCACCTAACAGTGTTAGCAAATGTAACGACGTTTGTCAAAATCAGTCAACTATTTTTCCCCGAATTGGGAAAAACTACGGTTGAACTGCGGTTTTTAACCGGCGATCGGCAGTCAGCAACAGGCAACACGAAGCTAAAACAGGTCTGTCACTTCCCGGGGTCCCGATTACGCCAATATGATGGGTGGTTTCCGACAAACCACGGGACTGGCAAAATTAAAGCCCTGCCAAAGCCAGGACGATACCCAAAAACGGTGATAAGCAGCTCGGCCAATTAAAAATGACCGAACGATCGTTTATGAAAGATGCGGTGAAAGGTGACGGAATTTTACGTTTCCAGCCCTGGGCGCGCACGGTAATTTTCCGCAAACCAGGCATTTTTCAACAATACCCATTAAACCCGGCCGTTCTTAATTCTTCAAAAGGGCCTCATTTACCCAAATCTTAACTCCATGAACAAGACAACTAAGTTACTTTCTATGGCGGCTATTGCCAGCCTGGCATTGACCGCCTGCTCGAAGAACGATACCGACGAAAACCCTGATCAGCTAAAAGCAGTTGAACTAACGGCCGCCAATGCAGTTTCCGAATATGCTTACAACGACGCTTATGTTCAGGTAATGAGCGCCAACAGCGATAATGACTTGATGGGTCGCGGCGGCGACCAGTCAGGCGACTACAGCCGATGTGGTTCAGTGACCGTGGTACCCGCGGACCCCGGAGTATTCCCTAAAACCGTTACCGTCGATTTTGGTGCAGCCTGCCAGTCGCCCGGCGGAATTACCAGAGAGGGAAAAATAATTTATACAATCAGCGACCGCTTTTATAATACCGGTGCCAACATCAGTGCAAGCTTCGATGGTTATAAAGTCAATGGCATTGCAGTAGCAGGCACCTATACTATTACCAATAATGGAAGCGGAAATGGAAATGGCCTCGCTATCAGCACTTCCGTAACAGGCGGGAGCATCACCCTGTTAACGGGAACGGTTTACAACTACAGCGGCAACAAAACCATCACACAAACAGCCGGCACAGGCACTTTCGATATTGCCGACGATGAGTTTAGCATTTCCGGAAGCAGCAACGCCAGCAACAGCAACGGACAGTCGCTCAGCTCCACCATTACCAGCAACCTGATCGTTAAGAATAGCTGCCGTAATGTGGTGCAGGGAATCTCAGCATTTACTTACAACAATGTTTCCGGTACCATCGATTATGGCAACGGCAATTGCGACAATAAAGCCATCATTCAGATTGGCAACTGGACGACGGAAGTGACACTTCCATAAATGTGCAAGTGTGCAAATGTGAAAATGTGCAAATGTTCAATTTGAGAATTTTTGATTGAACATTTGCACATTCGCCAAAGGCGCCATTTGACTAAGGCGTCGAAAACTTGTACGCTGTCCTGCTCTGATAAACTCTGCCTGGTTCTACCAATGTGGATGGGAAAGTTGGTTGATTGGGACTATCGGGAAAGTGCTGGGTTTCGAGACAGAAGGCTGTTCGGAAATCGTCGCGGCTGCCGTTCTTCAGGCGATGCTGGCTCTTCATAAAATTTCCGCCATAGAATTGAAGACCCGGTTCTGTGGTTACAATCCTCATTACAATACCCGAAATATCACCTGTAATGGTGCCGGCCCAGGCGGTATCGTTCGTAATGCCTTTATCAAGCACAAAATTATGATCGTATCCCGCACCATATTTTAGCTGAATATGGCTGGTATCAAGATCCTGACCAATTGTTCTGACCTTGCGGAAATCAAATGGCGTGCCTGCAACAGGACTTATACCTGTGGGAATGAGAGTTGAATCAACCGGAGTATAGTTGGCTGCAGGTATCTGCAGCAGGTGTTGATTGATGCTACCGCTTCCCTCTCCATTTAGATTCCAGAAATTGTGGTTGGTGATGTTGGCGACACTGAGCTGGTCAGAGTTCCATTCATAGTTCATCAACAACTGATTGTCGCTGGTGAGCTTATATTCCACCTGCACGGTCAGCGTTCCGGGATAGCCTTCTTCCCCATCGGGCGACACATAGGTTAAACGAACAGTCTGGCTATCGGGTTGCTGCATGTCCCACACTCTGCTATGGAAGCCGGTAGCGCCGCCATGCAGACTATTGGGAGGGTTGTTGATGTCGAGATGATATTCTTTGCCGTTTAAAACAAATCTCCCTCGGGCTATCCGGTTACCAAATCGCCCTACAACAGCTCCAAAAAAACGTTCCTTAGCCTGCACATAGTCGTGAATGCCTGGCAAACCCAGCAATACATCTACCGGCTTACCATCTTTATCGGGCACCCAAAGTGCCAGCATACGGGCACCGTAGTTAGTAACGGCGGCCGACATACCTTCATCATTTTTCAGATACACAATTCCAACCTTCTTTCCATCAATAACAGTGTCGAACGCTGCGGCTGCAGGCAGACTTTCAGCATCCGATACCCGTTCCTGATTTTTGCAGGCGAACGTAAACAGTCCGATAGAACAAACAAGAAATAAAGATTTCATACAGCTTAATTAATTGAATCTACCGAATCAGCAGTCATTATGCCGCTGTCGATCTTAAATATTTTAGTAAATAACTCTTGCTCCGTCGGCCGCCGATGCGATATAGGCAGTCAACGGCCGTTGCATGGCCTGCTCATATGCCGGCTTTATTGTGGAAATTAAAGATGCTATTTCGTCTTCCTTGATGAGGTTAATAGTACAGCCACCAAATCCGCCTCCCATCAATCGCGCGCCCAGCACCCCCGGCTGTGCTTTTGCATAGTCAACCAGCCAGTCTAGTTCGCGACAACTCACTTCATACATCCTGCTCAGCCCGGTGTGGGTTTCCAACATTTTCTTACCAAGGGAAACCAGGTCACCGGCTTGTAGATCCTTACTTGCTGCCAGCAGCCTCGCATTTTCCTGCACCACGTAGCGGCAACGACGATCTATTAATTCATCAAAAGGCCTCACACATTCATCGAGCATATTCAGGCTCACATCTCGTAGCGACACTACCTGTGAATACCTGCTGTTGATCATATCTACACCGCGTTGACATTCCTGCCTGCGGGTGTTGTATTCGGATGAAGCCAGCGCATGCGACACATGGCTATTGAGCAAAAGCCATTTGTAACCTTCCATATTTAGCGGCAGGTACTCAAACTGAAGACTGGCGCAATCGAGTTGAATTGCATGGTCGGCGCGCCCCATAACCGAAGCAAACTGATCCATGATTCCGCATAGCACGCCGGCATATTCATGTTCGGCCTTCTGTGCCATATGCACCAGATCAAGTCGGTCCAGACCGCAATTTAACAGGTGATCTACAGCCACGGCCATGGCCGCTTCTATGGCGGCTGAAGAGGAAAGCCCGGCACCCACGGGAACCTGACTCAACAAAACAGCCCGGAAGCCGGGAAGCCGGATTCCCTTTCTTTTAAACTGCGCCAGCACCCCGAGCAAATAGTTGGGCCAGCTACCAGCGGCAAAAGGATGAATGTCGGCTACAGCAATACGTACATGCTCACCCAAATCGGCGGCGAACAATTCAACCATTTCATCGTCGGTGATACTTAAAGCCAGCCAGGCCGACTTATCGATGGCAGCGGGCAGAACCCAGCCCTGGTTGTAGTCGGTATGTTCGCCTATGATATTTATCCTTCCCGGAGCCATTGCCAGGCAATCGGGAGCGGATTTGAATTTTTCATAAAAAAGACCTTCCAGTTGTTTTTGTATATCCATACTAACGATTCATTTGACCTGCTGACTAATATCCTTTACGGTTCGAAAACCGGTGTGTTCTAATCCGGTATCGGGACTGCTTTTCATTCTCCTGGCAACCCGGTATCCGCTGCAATAGCTTTCGTTGCATAAAAAACTTCCGCCCCGCAGGATTCTTTTCGGAGTATGTGGCTCGGCGGGATCGTTGCTGCGAGCAGGGCCTTGTGGATTGTAGGCAGTTCCTGCCACAAGGCTTTGATAGTAATCCGCATCGTACCAGTCGCTGCACCATTCCCAAACATTGCCAGCCATGTCGTAAAGACCAAATTGATTTGCCGCAAAGCTTTTGACCGGCGCTGACCGCTCAAATCCGTCTTTTTTCTGATTGAAATAGGGAAAACTTCCTTCCCAGCTATTTGCTTTGGGCTTACCGGCATTTATATGCTCGTTGCCCCAGGGATAAATCTGATTCAATCGCCCGCCTCTGGCTGCATATTCCCATTCGGCCTCGGTTGGCAGCCGTCTACCTGCCCATCTACAATAGGCCACGGCATCATCCCAACTCACATGCACCACCGGATAATTTTCCTTCCCGTCAATGTTGCTGCCGGGACCCTGCGGGTGCTTCCAGTCAGCACCAGCCTGCCAACTCCACCATTGTGAATAATCACGCAGATCTACCGGACCAGTGGTTGTTTTAAACACCAACGAAGCTGCCTGCATCACACTGTCGGGAGGTCTGGGTGTTCCAGGAGGCAATGTTTTACGCAATTCCTCCCAGTCTGGCTTCCGTTCGGCCGTAGTAATATATCCTGTCGCCTCTACAAAACGGCGAAACTGCGCATTGGTCACTTCCGTTTGATCCATATAAAAGGAATCAACCCTTACACGATGTTTAGGAAATTCGTCGCGTGATGCCTGTTCGTTATCGCCGCCCATTTCAAACTCACCTGCTGGTAACAATACCATACCCTCTATATCTAACATGTTTGCGGAATCGGGCAGATTTGCGCTGTCAGCAGCAAAGCGCTGTGGCACCTGCATGCAACTATGGGTTGAGTCAGTTGTAGCCAGGGGTTCCTCGTTTCGGAAACCACATGCAAAAAACAACGTCCCCGTAATGAATAGAGCAATTACTTTTCTTAGTCCAAAAAGCATTCGTAAAGATAGTACTTCCTGCCTAGCCTAGGGCTTGCCTGCAGCGAGGTACACTGCCCCTCGGGCCGGTACCTGAATCTTTATGGTGCCGGTAAGCGGTGCTGCCAGCGCGGAGATGCTGCTGTAATTGCCAGGACCGCCCACTGCGGAACTACCACTCTGGCCGTTAACCATCACTTTGGTGGAAAACTCTCCATTGTCGCTGCCTCCGGCTAAAGTGTACCAGTAGTATCGGTTGCCAGCGCGAAAATGTTTGAAATCGATGGTCACAGTGCGCAGACTATTTCCCTTATTTATTAAAATTACCGCTGCCTCGCCCGACCCAAAACTGGATGCATAGGATACCAGTTCACCTGGATTGTTAAGTGACTTGACGGTACTTTCTACCAAACGGTCGCCCATAAATTTTTGGAAATAATACATATGGTAAAATGCGGGACGAGGATTCCAGGCCGGTTCAGCCGCATTTCCTCCATTGGCATTGTTGAATATTCCGTGATCGTCGCCATTTTCCCAGGCATTGGCAAGGTCCCATCGTGCCGCCTGACCAAACTTACTCCTGATCATTTCTCCAAGAGCTAAGCTGGCATGCAGTCCTGCAATATTCGAAACCATTTGTTTGCTCCCTGTTGCCCAAATATTCCATTCTGTCAAAGCAATTGGCTTCATTTGAACTCCGTTCGCTGTGGTATTGGCCTTCAGATAGGTTTCAATCTTCGGTATGGTTAACTCCGCAGAATTAAGAATTACGGAGGCCGAACTAACTGATTCCTGGAAATAGTCATGCACAATGAAAAAATCAGCGGCATTGCCTGCCGCAGCAAAAAAACGATTGTTCCAGTCGCGGGCAGTTACATTCCAACTGTTGGTAGCATCGTGTGCCTCCAGTACGGCACCCAGGTAAATGGTATGACCGATTTCCTGTGCCGCTTTTTTCATGGAATCGGCAAACACTTTGAAATGCTGACCATACAGTGTGCCGTTAATAATCTCCGGTTGACCGTCGCGGTTTTGCGATACATCAATTTTATACCCTGCCTGCCAGGGACCATTCACTTCGTTCCCAATTTCCCAAAACCTTGTGCGGCCAGCATCGAACCGAACCCAGTTGGCGGCGTAGTGTGCTGCCACAGCTACGGGATCAGCAGCAAGACCATACCGGGCATAGGGGTAGTTTACCGTAATCATCCCTTTGGAAGCCGTTTGCTGAAGTACCTGATAGTAGCTGGCGAGCGATAGCGACCAGCCTTCATTATTTTTCCCCGACCAGTAACTATAGTGCGGTGCACCACCGGATGCGGGAACGGGATTGAGGTTGCTGTCGTATAAAACATTGGCTACATCAGCCGGAGCCTGATCTTTTTCCTGGTCCCAAAAATACACGGAACTGATATTGCCACCCGGAAAGCGAATAACCTGAGGTTTCAGTTGACTAATATGTCCCATCAGCGCGGGCTGATCGACAATTTGAGTCATGTATGGGTTGGCATTGTTTCCATACACCCATTTTGGCACTTTGCTGATCACTTTGTTCAGATCCACTTTTACAGAATCGGTTGCCACACCGCTGGCAGGGCCGGTTAGTGTAAATGGAGGAATGTCAAAATTTATCGGAACCCAGTCGTTCAAAAAGAAACCCTGCGAGGCCGCTACAGGCGGATCAACCGGATTGTAAATGGAATCGGCCGGATTACCAGGACCAGGGTTTCCCGGGTCAGGACCGTCTACCTCATTACTCTTGCTACAGCTTTGAATAAACAGGAAAAGCGAGAGCATCAAAAAGCCAACATTCCACTTCATAGCAACCGGGCTGTTACTTTTTAGTGTTGCATTACGTAAAACAGCCACTTACAAAATTGCTCAATCCTGCTCGTATCTAAAACAGGTTCTTTTGTATTTTATTCGCTATTGCTGATACTTTTTTGCTCTTCGTAGCCTTTCCATCCAAAATAGGCTACCACAGCAAAACAAATCAATGGTACAAAATATCCGAGTTGAATATTGCCCGTAAGGTCCGCAATTTGGCCAAAGCCCAGTGGCAGAATCGCTCCACCTACAATGGACATTATAATCAAACTGCTGCCGTATTCAGTATCTGCTTTCAGATTTCGTATACCCAGTGCAAATATGGTTGGGAACATGATTGACATGAAAAAGCAAATACCAATTACAGCGTAAACCGTTATCATGCCACTTGCAAAGATGGCCAGCAGCGACAACAACACATTTACAGAAGCATACCAGCGAAGCAGTTTCTGCGGCGCCACGTATTGCATTATGGCTGTGCCCGCAAATCGCCCTACTAAAAATGCGATGCCACAGGCCCCTAGAAAATACCCTGCACGTGTTTCATTGATTCCAGCTGCCGCAGGTGCATACAACAAAAACAAACTAAGCACACACACCTGTGCACCCACATAAAAAAACTGGGTAATAACGGCCCACTTCAAATGGCGGTGACGCAGTGCGCGACCCAATCCACCTGCTCTCACCGTATGGTCCTGTCCTTCCTGTAGCCTGGGAAGTTTCAGAAAAAAGAATATGACTGCCGCTAACACCAATGCCAGACCCAGAACCAGATAAGGTAGCTTCACCGAGGACGCTTCTGAAGCCAGCGCTGCAGATCTTGCTGTTTCCGACATGTCCGCCAGCTGTTCCTCCGTAAAACTTTTTGTCAGTATCACATTCACCCCTATCACTGGCGCTAACGCTGCTGCCAGACCATTAAAAGATTGCGAAAAATTCAACCGTTGTGCGGCAGAATCCGGATCGCCGAGGGCAGAAGCGTAGGGATTGGCAGCAGTTTCAAGCATGGTCAGTCCCGAAGCAATGATAAAAAGGGCTGAAAGAAAAAACGCATAGGACTGCAAATTGGCAGCGGGAATAAAACAAAAACAGCCACTGGCAAAAAGTATCAGGCCTACAATGATCCCCGCCTTATACCCATACTTTTTCATGATCAGGCCGGCAGGGATGGCGAGCACAAAATAGGCGAAATATACAGCCGAATCAATCAGGGTCGACTGAGTGGTGGATAAGGTAAATGAACGCTTCAGGTGCGGAATCAGCACCGGATTCAGGTTATGAATAAATCCCCACAGAAAAAAGAGGGACGTAATCATTACAAATGGGAAAAGAAATTTTCTACTGGTCAGAGCTGGCATGGCAAGCGTTATTTGAAATAAATACTGGTCACTATTTACGCTGAATTTCTGAAATGGCGCGGTCGAGATGAACATAGCCGCCATCTACATGTATCAGTTGTCCGGTGGTATGTGAAGACCGATCAGACAATAGAAATGCTGCCATATCAGCGATCTCACGAGGGGTAGTCATTCGATGGCCCAGCGGAATCCTTGATTCTATTGCTTTCAATGTGGGTTCAGGATCCGAAAGGGTTTTTATCCAGTTTTCATATTGAGGTGTCCAGCACTCGGCCACCACTATCGCGTTCACTCTCACCTGATGCGGCGCCAGTTCAACTGCCCATTCGCGGGTCAGGGCGTTTCGTCCGCCATTGGCCGCAGCATAAGCAGATGTATTACCCTGACCGGTCTCCGCTGTTTTGGAACTGATATTGACAATAGCCCCCTTTGCCTGTTTCAAAAATGGCAGTGAGTAATGCGCCATCAGATAGTAATGTACGAGGTTGTTGTGCAGCGACTGCATAAACCGCTCATAGGAGCCCGACTCAAGTCCCACGCCATCATTCACGCCAGCGTTGTTTACCAACCCGTCGATACGGCCAAATACATCCACCGTTTCTTCCACTGCCCGCCTGCAGTTCTCGGGCTCCGCCAGTTCCGCCTCCACCGACAGCGCCTGGCTGCCCTGTGCTATCAAATCATCGCGCAGGGCGCGATTGTCTGAACTGCGCCGCCCAACAATGACCGGTATTGCGCCTTCAGCAGCAAGTACCCTAACAATTGCCTCGCCAATTCCGCGGGCCCCACCGGTGACGATGAAGACTTTATTTTGAAGGTTGAGGTTCATCAAAAAAACAAAAAATCTTAAATCAAGGAAAACACTGGCTACTTCTTCAGCTGGTATATCCTTTTCATCAACTGCCACTTCTCTCCTGCTTTTGCGCCTGGCAGTGCGAGCTGATAATTCCACATTAATGCTTCCCAGCGCTGCACTTCTTCATTGGCAGCATCCATAGCAGCCTTTTTCTCAAGGGAGAAGTCATTATTTGTTTCCAAAATAAGCACCAGTCTGTTATCTGTACGAAAAATCTCCGCCTGTAACACTCCAGAGTCCAAGATACTCTTTTCAATACCAGGCCATACCTCCCGATGCCGGGCTTCATATTCGGCAATCAGTGCAGGATCATTTTTTAGATCAAGGGCAAAAACATATCGTGGCATAGCTGCCCGAAACTAAGATTCTACCGGCATTTCACAAAGTGAAGAGCAGATTATCGGTCGTTAGGATCGTAATAAATGAGGCCGGTTCTGGTATTTACGTAACCGTACTTGAAATAGTTGTCCTCATAACTTCCTTCCACGAGGAAGAATCCCTGTCCCATATCGCGAAACCTCAGATTTGAGAGGGGATACAGAAGACGGCCATTCGTATAGGCAAGTGCATTGAAGTTGTCCTTTCTTAAAGTGATCACATTCGGCTCGGAGGTTCGGTAAATGCCGTTGTACTCGAGCGGGAAAATTTCCTTTCCTGTTTTATCGATGAGGCCATATGCAAAACTATAGCCATTGGTACGTACTATAGCTACGCCTTTAGAATACTCAAATTCGGCCTCGAATCCATTGGGAAAAGCCAGCCGACCATACTTGTTGTACGCATACCACTTTTTATCGGCATGTCGTATCGTTACCAATCCTTCTGAAAAATGAATATTCTGAAAATGGGCCACATAATCCTTTTGTTTAGCCCGGGCTGTGTCCTCATAACTCTGTAGCTGTCCAATACGCTGCCCTGTTAAATCATGAACATTATGCAGGTTGTTTACATAACTAATGATGGCGAGGCCATCGCTTACGGGTTGCGACAAAATGCCTCGAAAAGTGAATGCCACCCGACGCTTATCCAGATCATAATAGGCACTTGTATCCCCATTCACATTCTTGAATTCTGCATAAGGAGCCCATTCCGAAATCCAGATATCCTTATATTGAACAGGAAGCACCAGTTCACCTGCGCGGTTGATAGCTCCATAGCGATCTTTGATCTGGATACGCGCACCGTATTGCCGGGAATAGATATCATCCACAGGATAGTCAAGAAGAGGGCGTCCGTTTTTACCGTACACCCAAACCTTATCCTGCTGTCGCAAGCCCAAGGCAGATGCGTCCGCCTGAGTGATCGCCTGGTCAAAATCGACAGGAACTTTCAGACCATCGAACGTGTAGAGATGAATTATTTTCCGGCTCTCGTTGTCATTGCTTACCGTCTTATGGGCAAGAAGTACACGCAGCGGGTTGTATCGTTGAAGAAAAGAATATTCGAATGGTACGATCACTTTGCCCGTACTATCAATTGCGCCAGACCCCGTGGATCGTCGCATTACTGCCACTCCACCCTCCATAGAGCCGCCATCACTCGACAGACTGTCGTAATATGCCCAGGTACCATTTTCACGCACATAACCCCGCCATTTGCCGCTTTCCACATAAGCTTTCCCCTCGCTAAAGGGCGTAGCCCAGTCAAACATAAAACGCAGCTTCTCTACATTCTGTGCGTCGATATATCCAAACTTGTCTTTTTTGCGAAATGGAAATAGTGTCGGTGTTTGGGCAACACCCGAAATGTAAATCAAGAGCAGGAACCCGCAGAATTGGTATCGACGCATCAATCAAATTTTTCCGAAAATAATCGCTGCGAAATTGCGGGAAAATACCTGCCCAATGGTATTTATTGCATGAGACGACGCAAAAGCTACGGTATGTCACCAATCGGATCCATTCTGACCTGTAGTTCGGCTGACCTGTCGCCCCATTGTATTTCTAATCGATTGTACGGCTTGCGTGGGAAAAATATGCCGGTGAGTACTGATCGCCCTTTATCAGCAAGCCATTCTACCGAAGCACGATCCAGCACCATGTCGACGCTCAGATCAGTATCGCCACTCAACCTTGGCGCACGAGCCAGGCGTACGAAACTTGAGTCAAAGCTGGTAAAACCAGACCTGCGGCCGCGATTAAAGTAATAATATTGGCCCTCCAGATCATACCCCAGCAAAATACCATCACCAAGGTCATTGTAAAGACGAATCTGTAATTCATTCAAACGGTCCGACTGCAAACGCAGGCGCATAGCACCGTCGAGCTTCAATTTATCCAGATCATATCGCACCGTACCGGGCTTACTGATCGTATAGCGCAGCGATTTTTTGCTGCTATCCGGCAGTTCAAATGAAGACGCCAGTCGCCAGCCGTTTTGGCCAGGAAGCAAGTTCAACTCACGGGCCAGCGTCATGGCACTTCGCCAGGTTTCTGTGGGCACAACATTAGCATATTGCCAGTTGCTCATCCAACCCAGGAAAATGCGTCGATTGCCAGTATTATTCCAGGTAATACCGGCATAGTTATCGGGCCCATAATCGAGCCAGCGCGTTATAGTGTCGTCGGCAACAAACTGTTTTCCATCAAAACGACCGAGAAAATACTGGGTACCCGATCCGCCATTTGGTGCTCCGGGATTGAGGTTTACAATCAACACCCATTTTTTTTGCCCACCTGCATTAAGTGTAAACAGATCAGGGCATTCCCAAACACCACCGTGTGCTCCATAGCCTGAGCCGAAACGGCTGAGTGACGTCCAGTTCTTCAGATCAGGAGATCCGAAAAACATGATTTCCTGACCAGCCGCCAATGTCATTACCCACTTTTTGGACTCTGCATGCCACATCACTTTCGGATCGCGGAAGTCACGAATACCCGGATTGGGCAGTACAGGATTCTGTGAATAGGGCTGCCAGGTATCACCGCCGTCCAGACTGTACGCGATACTTTGATTTTGAAAATCATTTCGGCCGGCTTTCTCGCCATCAGGATTGTGCTGAGTGTATATGGCAACAATGGGAATTTTTCCTTCGGTGCCAAAGCCGCTGGTATTGTTGCTGTCCACAACAGCACTACCAGAGAATATAGTGCCCAGGCTATCAGGATAGAGGGCGATGGGTCGATGCTCCCAATATAGCAGATCACTGCTTACGGCATGTCCCCAGTGCATGGGACCCCACACCGATGCATCGGGGTTATGCTGATAAAACAAATGATAACGGCCATTAAAGAAAAACATGCCATTGGGGTCGTTCATCCAGTTAGCCTGTGGGGTGAAATGAACCAACGGCCTCCAAACCGTATCAATCGCGGCTTTCGGGACCGGCGCAGTCGGCGATGGCGATTGATTGCAGGCAAGGAGCAACAGGCTAAACCAAAGTAGCATTGTTGCAGGCATCAAACGGGGGCTATCCATACGAACAAATTTGGCAACAGTATTGAAAAACGAATTTACCAAATCGGCCGATAAAGCCTTAAATCTCTACCTGCCTCCGGTTATGCTGGCCAGTTGCGGGGCATAGGCTTCTGCCACAGGTATCTCGTGCTGCTGAATGAACACGGCTGCCCGATCAATGCGGGTAATTTTTCCGATAGCTACTATATAAGAGCGATGTACCCGTAAAAACTGCCGGGGCGGAAGCAATTTCTCCGCTTCTGCCATAGTCATGCGGCTCAGTATTTTTCGTTCACTCAACTGAAAACTCACATAATTGCCGGTAGCCTCGGCCCAAAGAATTTCGGAATAAGCAACACGATGTTGCTCGGTGCCGGATTTAATAAAAAGAAAATCCGGCTCCTGTTCTTCTCGACCATATCGATGTCGTTCCAGTGCTTTGTTACAGGCCTGCACGAAACGGGCGAGGCTGAATGGCTTTAGCAGATAATCCACCGCATCCAGTTCAAACCCCTTCAGGGCGTAGTCGGCGTAGGCCGTGGTAAAAATCAAAAGGGGTTTGCGCCGCAAGCTGTTATAAAACTCAATTCCCGTTATATCGGGCATGTTAATATCCAAAAAAATCAGGTCAACAGTTTCCCGATTCAGATATTCAATTGCATCGAAGGCATTGGTAAAAACCTCGCTGAGTTGCAGAAACGGTACCCTGGCAGCATGGTTTTGAATAACCTGCAAAGCGATAGGTTCGTCGTCTACAGCAATACATTTCATAATTATTAGCTATGATTTTTGGTTTTTACCGGCAGGTTTAAATGAACAAAATAATCCCGGGGCGACTCGCGAATCATGAGCTCGTAATCCGTGCCATACAGCAGCTTCAAACGCTGTTTTGTATTTTCAATACCTATCCCTCCCTCGTATCGTTGATCCCTGTCAGTCGAATGGCCATGCTTGCTGTTGGCAACATCAAACTGCAAAAATCCGTCCTTTACTTCCAGGCTGATGCGAATATAAGAAGACTGCCGGTAGCTGATGCCATGTTTGAAAGCATTTTCTACAAATGGAATGAGGAGCATCGGTGCTATTCTTCCTTCTGTTGCCGAATCTCCAATATATACTTCCACCTGTATGGAAGAGTGGCCGCTAATGCGTAGTTTCTGTAAACTAATATAATTTTCGAGGTATTCTATCTCCCGTTCCAATGGAATCCATGTTTCCATATTTTCTCTCAACATAAAGCGCATCATCCCCGAAAGCTTTTCAACGGCCGAACTGGTGTTGACGGCATTCTCCTGCAGTGCCAACCCGTAAATGGTATTCAGGGAATTGAACAGAAAATGAGGATTGATCTGTGAGCGAAGAAAATCGAAACTGGCAGCCGATTGCCGCAGCTCCGTTCGAAGCAGGCGAATTGTAGTGCTGGTTTTATTCATTTGCAGGTAAATAAACCAGGAAAGAGGGACTGCAAAACCCAGGAGCACCATATGTGTAATAAATGCCAGTGCAGATGCGGCCTCGGGATCGATTGTCAGCAGGTAATATAACAAGGCCACCGGCACATATGCCACCAGTAGCAGGAAAAAAGTCCATTTTAAATAATGCCATAAGGGCCTGCGCGACTCACGTGCTATCGGAATCAGGTGTACAATACTGTACCAACAGAAGAAAATAGATGAAGGCCCGATCACCGCGCCTCCTGCCAGCACGTGTCGGGAATTGTCGCCCGCCCAAAGTAAAATCATCGTCATGGCCCAGATGCCCAGTGCCACCAACACATAAGGATTCCATTTCTTCCACAAAGGCTCAGCCACTTTATCCTGTTGTCCAAATTTGCTTTTATCCATCAATCAGGTTTAAACGCAAATAAACTACAGTTTCTCCTGAGCGCCGCCAAACTGTGCTGAAAAGGGCATTAACTGTGATGAATTCCGGAAAGAGCAGTCGCAAAGATGCATCAGTGGATGCCAACAATTGTCCGACACAGAAACCTGCCTGTCCGTCACATGTCTTCAATTTTCATTGAAAGCGTGAGCAAATTGCAGCACTAAACAATTCATATGCTTCAACACGCAACACCTATTGTTCAAACCCGCGATGTACACCACAGTTTTCGCCAGGGTCAAAAGGCGCTGAGCGGACTTGAATTGTCTGTACCTGAAGGATCCATTTTCGGTCTGGTGGGTCCTAATGGATCCGGAAAAACAACAGCACTTTGTCTTTTGACAGGCTTGTACAGGTCGCAGCAAGGAAGTATTCAAATTATGGGCCGGGACCTGAAAAATGACCGCCTGAGTGTGTTACTCCATATGGGTGTATTGATCGAATCGCCCTCACTATACGGTCATTTGTCGGCGCGTGACAATCTTCGTATTTACCACGCCCTTTATGGCGTGGGCCTCGAGCGGGTGGAACAAGTGCTGGAACTAACCGGACTGGCCGAGACAGGACGAAAAAAAGTGAAGCATTTTTCGTTGGGGATGAAACAGCGGTTAGCCGTTGCCCTTGCCATACTTCCTGATCCCAAACTGCTGATACTCGACGAACCCACCAACGGACTGGATCCCGCCGGCATCGCTGACCTGCGTCAACTGCTCGTTCAGCTGAACCGCGAAAACAATATGACCATCCTCCTTTCCTCGCATATTCTAACCGAGATTGAAAAGATCTGCACGCACATTGCGGTATTGCGCAAAGGAGAACTGCTCTATCAGGGTAGTCTTCCTGAGTTTCGATCACTTTCGGGCGAAACAGTCAGTCTGGAGCAACAATTTCTTCAACTAACCAACATCAACGCATGAAACTAGCTATTTCCATCAACGCCGAGCGGCGAAAGCAAACTACAAAAGCCAGTCTTTATTTCGCTGCCATCATGCTACTGATACTTTCCGGCCTGGTTGTATTTGATCTGGCACAAAACCCCAGAGTGTTTCAGACAATTGGCGGCGACCCATGGGCCTCCTTTTTTCAAAAACGCCGCACAACGCTGCAATTTTTGGGTCTTCCTTTTTTCGTTATCCTGCTCACCGCCATGTTTGCCCAGCTTGAATACAAGAACAATACATGGAAACAGGTACACTGTTCCCCTCAGTCGAATCTGCAGATTTCCCTGTCCAAATTGATTGTGTTGCAGTGTATGATTTTACTTTTTGTGTTGTGTTATCATATCCTGATGATGGGAATACTTATTCTTGCTGATGCTGCCAGTCCTCAATGGTCCATCGGGCGCCCTCCAAACTGGCAGGTATTGTTATCGCAGTTCGCACAGGCTAATCTTTCCATAGCTGCTATCACTGTTTTCCAGTTCTGGCTTGCTTATCACTTCAGAAATTTTATTGTGTCGGTTGGAGTTGGCTTTTTCCTCTGGATTGCAGGAGCTTATTTATTGTTTGAAGCTCGTTGGACCGCGGTGGAGTTTTTTCCCCATAGCTTTCCCATGCTGCTGATCAGCGAAAGGTATCAGGGTGATGCCTGGACTATCTGTTTGCGCTCGTTAGGCTATGCAGTTGGTTTCTTCTGGATCGGTCAACTCATATACAACAATCGAAGCATGCGAACCTGATCAGATAAACGGGGAAAAATAGCGGAAAGTTATGAGGATTCTCCCTTTGAATCGGCCGATGAGTGTACGACATTTGCCATTCAAATGAACAAGGATCAACCCATAAAGGAAGCAGAAAACACAAAGCAGGTACTGACCGCTCAACAGCTGGCTATTCTGGACAGCAATGAAGACATTCGTATAAATGCAGTTGCAGGCTCGGGTAAAACATCAACGTTGATCGCTTATGCGCGCACCCGACCGCCCGGTTCGAGGATTCTCTACCTCGCGTTCAACCGCTCGGTGAAATTGGAAGCTACCAGGCGGTTTGAGAAGGAAGGTCTCAGCAACGTTCAGGTGGAGACAGCTCATTCGCTGGCCTACCGGGCCGTGGTGACGCGTACCTCATACCGGGTAAGGGCTCAGGGTTATAAATCGCACGAAATTGCATCAGAACTTCAACTCACCGGTTTTGGCGAGAAGCACAACGAATATATTGTCGCTTCGCATATCAACAAATTCATAACTTATTTCTGCAATAGTGCTGTCCGCAAGGTTTCCGAATTGAACTATGCCGACACTGTTGTGGATGAACAGGCTAAACGATTTGTAAAGCAATTTTATAAACAGATCGAATCGGGTGCAAGACATTTTTTAGCACGAATGGATGCTGGACAGATCGAAATAACCCACGATTTTTATCTGAAGAAATTTCAGCTTTCAAATCCGCAGTTGGACTACGATTATATTCTCTTTGATGAGGGGCAGGATGCCTCTGGCGCCATGTTGGACATATTTTTAAAACAACAGGCAATCCGTGTAATTGTGGGAGATACCCATCAGCAAATTTACAGCTGGCGCCATGCAGTCAATTCGCTCGAAAAAGTGGCTTTCAGAAGTTTTCAGCTTAGCACCAGTTTCCGTTTCTACCCTTCACTGGCCGAACTGGCCGTCGGCATTTTGCAATGGAAAGAAAAACTCGGCACGCTGAACGAACCTGTAGAGATCATTGGAAAAGGGCATTGCAAAACGCGGAGCCGAAAAGCTACCCTTGCCCGTACCAATCTGGGACTTCTGCTGGCCGCTGTGGAATACAGCGCCGATCCCCGGAACAAACGCAAGATCTATTTTGAAGGAAATATACATTCCTACACTTATGCCGACGACGGCGCGTCGCTCTACGATGTGCTCAATTTAAGCCAGGGCCTTCGCAGCCGAATTCGTGATCCACTGGTGGCGAGCATGCAGTCGATAGAAGATCTGGAAGAATATGTTTCAAAAACAGAAGATCAGCAAATGGGTATGCTCGTAGAACTCGTAAAGGAATATGGCGATCAGCTACCGGGCATCATCCGCGATCTCAAGGAAATGCATACCGGCGATGAAGATCGCGATCAGGCCGCCATGATCTTTTCTACCGTACATCGGGCAAAAGGAATGGAATACGATGAAGTGTTTCTAGCCGCCGACTTTATTACCGCAAAAAAAATAGAACGCTGGAGCAATGAGAAAGAAAAGAAAACGGACGCTGCCCGAATGAATGAAGAAGTGAACCTGTTATATGTGGCAATCACCCGCACCCGCCATATGTTGCATATACCAGAAGCCATGGTGCCGGAAGACTTTCCGCCCAAACCGCATATCACAATAGTGAAACCACCGGAAAAGCCCTTGCCTCCGGAAGAAAAGAAAAGTTCCCGACCGTATTGGAAAGAAAGACTGGAAAGGGAGCTCGACGGTCAGGAGACACGATTGCGAAACCATAAAATAAAAGAATCCAGAGCCCGATATGAACCTGCCTCCGTTGAATGGACCGACGCAATGGATGAGCAGTTGCGAGAGCTTTATCAACAAGGCATCAGCATATTTATTATAGCAGAAGAAATGCAACTCAAACGGGGAGCTGTGCTGGATCGCCTGAAAAAACTAAAATATTTCCGATAAGGTGTCACCTTTTTGGAATCGACACCTGAAGAAGGCAACCTGCATCAGGTGCAGTGGACACCTCTATTCGTCCTTTATAAACAGACAGGCGATTACGCATATTGGCAAAACCAAGTCCTTCCTTCACTTCACCGGGATCAAAACCTCTTCCATTGTCACGGATAAGAATGAAATAGGCTCGTTCATTTTCTTTCAGTTCAATTGATACAGAACTGGCGTGAGCATGCCGCGCAATATTGTTCATTTGCTCCTGTACTATTCGGAACATAACGAACTGCATATTTTCAGGCAGGTTCGAATCATCGAGTCTAAATTGAAAATCTGTTTTGAATTTGCCAACGCTCGAATATGATCGGCAAAGGTCTTCGATGGCTTCCCGAAGGCCCATATCGCGCAAGCCTACGGGAGAAATAGAATAACAGAGCGAACGAATTTCCTGTATGGCCCGGTAAATGACGTCGGAGCTGCGACCAATCAGTTCCTCCCGGTCGTTCGGGTGCGCTTTTGCAAAATCGAGATATATCTTGGCTGTAGACAATTGTTGGTTAATGCTGTCATGCAATTCGGCACTGATCAGCTGCCTTTCGCGTTCCTGCCCTTCCATCTGAGCGCGGGTGATTAGTTGTTGATGGCGTAGACGGCGTTGCTCCTTTCGCCTTACCAGGTACACAATGCCTGCTGTTGCCAGCAACAACAGCGATATTGCCAAAATCTTGAACCAGATAGTCTGATAAAAATATGGCGCAATGCTGAATTCCAGGACTGCTATGGGCGAAAATTCGCCATAGAGTTCGGCCTCTACTTCAAAACTGTATTGTCCTGGCGGCAGCGTCGAAAAAAAAGCAATCTGCCGGTTCCCGGCCTCCGTCCATTCATTGGAAAATCCCCGGAGCCTGTACCGATACCTAATATCGGCCGCTTTTGCAAATTGAATGCTGGTATACCGAATCTCAAAGTTGTTTACACCAGCAGGTAACCGGATAGCAGTGCCGGGAAAAAAGCTGAGGTCGGCATAGCGTAGTCCCTGAACCATCACGCCCAGCGAGTCCTGCATGGCATTCACCCTGCGGTAATCTGCTATCGCTACACCACCGACAGTTGGAAACCATAGGGTACCATTTTGTAAACGCCATCCAGCAGGGTAAAACCCTCCATTGGCCTCTGAATTTGGCATGCCATCGAACTCATTGAACAGGTGAACGGCCATCCTTAACTTTTTGCCCGCCGAGGATTTAGCGGACTTCAAAGTGGCCCAGCTCAAACGCTGCAAACCCAGGTTTCCACTCATCCAGATATTATTCGCATCATCCTGTAGCAGGCAATAACCCTCGTTAAACAGTAGACCTGATTCCTTACCGAATACCCGAAAGCTGTCATTTCTGGCGAGGATCAGGCCTTTTTCCGAACTCATCCAAATATCGCCTTCCTGATCCTGCAAGAAAGAATATACCACGCTGGCAGGAAAGCCGGTTTTGTTATCGTAGTGAGAAACTTTCCCGTCAGGGGAGATACGAATTGCACCGGCACCACGACTACCCAGCCAGATGGAACCCTCGCGGTCTTCCAAAATACCCAGCATATTGGCAGAGGATGCATCCGAGGGCAGTTCAACCGGTACGAAGTTTTCCTCTTCGTTCAGGTACTGCACACCACCCAGCCGGGTTGTAACCCATAACCGGTTTCGGCTATCGCGAAAAATAACGGTGATCCCGTTGTTGCGCAGGCCATCGGCAACTGTGAAGTGACGATCAATGCGACCAGTAATGCTGTTGAACCGATCGAGGCCCGATGTAGTACCGATATAAGTAAATTGTCCCCTGCTGCCCACGCTCAATACGAGATTATTTGAAAGCCCGTCGGCGGTGGTAAGGGTCTTTACAGACTTGCCCGAAATTCTGTTCACCCCCCGACCGGCCGAACTGACCCAGGTAATACCGCCAGGCTCCTGGTAGATTGCGAGCGTAACCGGGCCTGCCAACGCCATGGAGTCCGGCAGTTGTCCTATCAAGGCCTGACGCAGCAAAAACAAACCTGATGAAGTAGTGCCCAGCCAAACCCTTTTATCTCCTGAGCTGCAGAACGATCGCACACCATCGTGCATCGGAAACCCCTGCCGCGGACGGATCAGCTTTCCATCCTGCAGTATTTGGTAGCCGGAACTCCGAAAGCCGATCCAGAGTCGTTCCTGGCTATCGAGATGAACAGCGTTCACAAAATTTTCCTGCAAGCCCTGAATCGAACTAAATTTGTCGTTTACAACATCAATCTCCCGAACACCGCTATTCGTGGTGCCAATCCATACCCGGTTGCCCACCGGCCTGGAAATGCCTGTAATAGGTAGTCCCGCCGCTGCAGACAGTGCGCTGAACCTGTTGGAACCTTCTGCCAGTAGGAATAACCCCTGCACAGTACCCAGTAGCAGCCCCGCCGGTATTTGCCGCATTGCTTCCACCGAACTAAACGGTAAACGCCCTTCTGAGCGAAAAAGTGAAATGGAATCGCCGTTGATGCGATAAAGTAACCCGTTACTGGTGGCTACCCATATTCGACCGTCGGCAGCCATTTCGAGGCTCTTGATCCAGCCGCCCTGCACCAGATTCGAAAAGTCGTACAGTTTTTCAACTTTGCTACCTATTCTCAACACGGCATGTCGACCGGCCGCCCATACCTGGCCACCCCTGCGCTTGATTGTGTAAAAAATATTGGAACCCAGGCCAGGTGTGTTCGATTCGTCCCAAATCTCAAAACGGGACCCATCGAATCGAAACAACCCCTCCTCAGTAGCACCCCATAAATATCCCAGGCTGTCTTCCAGCAAGTCGTAAACGGTATTTTGTGGAAGTCCGTTCTGATTATCCCAATGGCGATACACAAAGTCAGACGGATCAGCAGGCTGACGGGCCGGAGCTGTTGCCGCCAACAACACAAACAGGATCAGGGAAAGAGAAGAAACACTTAGTTTATTCATATCAAATACCGGGACACATGCTACCAACGCCAAAAAACCCGATTGCGTACAACTTAGCACAAAAATCCGAACCGGTAAAACTCCCCAATAAAAAATCCGGCCCATCAGGACCGGATTAAAATCAGATGTTGACTAAATCCTTTTGAAAGGATCAGGCAATTACGTCTTTCAGAGGAACGCGAAGTGCCTGCGCGATCTTACGTAAGGTGAGAATTTTAAGGTTCACCTTTCCCGATTCAATCCTGGAAATGTTTGCCTTTTCAACTTCACACTTGTCGGCTAACACCTGTTGTGAATAGCCTCTTTCAATGCGGGCTTTCTTGATCCGCTTTCCTACTTTTTCAATAAATGCTTGTTCTGACATAATAGTGGCAATGAGAGTGAATAATGAATGTACCTATAGAGAAAAGTTTGGAGTGTTTTTCGTGCGTGATAAAGTTAGTCAAATTACAGTACAAAAATATATAAATCAATGTCTTAACCGAATACCCTAAAAGGGTTACCCAATTGCCGCCACCTTGAATCTATTGTTCTGCGCAACAAACCCTTTGCGTAAGGCTTGTTCCTAAGTACAACCAATATGCCAAAACCAGTAATGATTCGATTTTTGTCAAAAAAGCCTTTGCCCGGAACGCATGCGGATGCCAGAAACTCCCAGCGGATAAGGCAATTAGAATAGTAGTAGATGAGATTAGCTCCGTCGTCCCAGCCAACAAGTTAGGAAATTTCCTGAAAAAAATGAAAAAGGCAAAAAATCTTTCCGGATACAACAATTTGGGTACATGAGCGATCAAAGGATTAATCGTATTTTAGGCAGCTGACTTCCCGCCGCAAGCCTTTGCATTGGAGTATTTCAGCACAAACCAAAAACTTCAGTCATGCCTGTTTCACCAACCCGTCCGTCCACTTTCCTCCTGTTTCCCTGGGGGCTTCTTTCGATCGTATTAATACTTGTTCTGAACCTGTCCCTGAGCGAAACCTGGTTCGGCCAGAACTGGAGTTGGATAACGCTCGTCCTGATCATCCCGGCCGCCATTTTCGAGAACTTCAAGGTTGGCTATTCCACCATGCGGATCATGTTTATGAAAGTGGTGTATTCCCTGTTATCGTTCCTTGTAGTTGGCATGGCGTTCGGCGCAGCGTTGGCCGGCTGGCATCTCGAAAAGTTTCAAAAGATCATCAATGTCGACAAAATCCGGCTGCCCTGGTATGTGCTGCTCGCGCTGGTGGTAATGTTGCTGATCCAGGTTGCACAGTTATTCAGCATGCTTAAAGCTGTTAAACGGGAGTTCATGCAGATGGATCCCGATCAGTAGGTCCTTCTTTTGCGAATAGCGGCCTTAATGAAGGGAATACTGGGAAGGCTTGTCAGTATCTTCAGCTCCTCGCCCAGCCTTGTTTCATTGTCCAGAAAGCGAAACACCCTATGCGCGGGGTTTTTTTCAAAGAGCCGCGAAAAAACTGCATCGCCTGGCATTAATCGGTCGTGTATAACCTGCAAAAGCGTATGATCGTAAAAACGGAAGCGCCATTTTTCGGGTTCCGCATGCACCTGAGCTTTGCCTTGCGCTAATTGGGCAGCCAGGTGATCAGACTGCTTTTGTACAAATTGGAATGTATAACCACTGGAAGCCTTGGTCCGCCCTCCTGCTGTACCCAGTTGCAGAATGCCATCTACTAACGGCGGGTAAACAAGATTGGTCATTGGTATGATGCCAAACTCCTCCTCTACAATTTCGAAATTGCCGAGCCCGAGAAACCTGTCGCAATACTCGTACAGCATCGTTTCATAAGCCTCTGGCTTTAGCAATTCTCCTGTAAACAATGTGTATTCAACCAGCGCCTCGTTATCTGAAAATGGTAGAACGTATACAAAACTGGTACCCGGCTCTTGTGAGATTCTGAAATCCATAAGGGTGGCGCGGGCCGAATTGAAGGCACCCTTTTTTGTTTTGATCCGCCATCCCTTAAAGTGTTGCAGCAGGATGATATCACCCGGCTGCCGGCCTGCTGCACGAGGAATGCTGTTGAAACCAACAGCATCTTCGTAGCGATGGATGTCGCCCCCTGCAAGTTGGAGTTCTACGGCACCCTTCTGAGCGGTGATTGTTTCAATTTCGGCCTGATGCCAGTCGATTTTCGGATGAGTTTTTAGCGCTGACAGGCAATGGCGATAAAAGTCAATACCACGAATCATTTTGTATGCGTAGCCTCCCATATCGAGCGAACCAGCATATCCATTCGAGAAAAAATCAAGCTGATTCCATCGAGCAGCCACTAGAGCATCGAAGAAGCCCTGTCCTTTTTCCCAAAAACACCAGGTTCGGTCGTTCTGGTTCTTGTCCGAGCGCTCATAAACCTGTATACGCGCTTTCTCGGCCACTCCGTTTTGAAGTAACCGCATCAGCAATGATAGTGTAGACAGGCCTGCGCCCGCAAATACAAGAGTCTTCATGAACAGTGTGGAAGCCGGCTAAATGATGCAAAAATTATGTAAAGCGCCATTATTCACCATTCTGTTCCGGAGCGTAACCCACTTTTCTGCTTCCGGCCATCAGCGCTTTATCGCGCCGAATTTTTTGCCAGTATTTGCGTGCCACAAACAACATTCCGAAACTTTCACCATCATGCCGGTCGAGGTGTTTGTGGTGCATTTTGTGCGCCCATCGAATGGCGCGGACATAAGTATTATTGCTGCGGGTAAACCACTTGAAACGCTGGTGAATGATCACATCATGCACCAGGAAATAGGCGAAGCCATAGGCCATGATGCCAAAGCCAATCGATTGCATCCACCAGACATGGTCGTAGGTGCCAAAAAATATCAACAACATACTGGGGATTGCGAAGATCACAAAAAAGGCATCATTTTTCTCAAAAAAACCCGGTTCCACCTGGTGGTGGTCGCGATGTAAATACCACAGAAACCCATGCATTACGTATCGGTGGGTAAGCCAGGTTACACCTTCCATTATTACAAACGTGCCAATTAAAACGAGTATGTAATATACAACTGTCATATTTCAATAATTTAAACCAACCCGGCCGTTGAATACCAGTTCAACAACATAGGCCATGCAATCCGAAACCAGGGCGTGAATGCCTGCGGTTCCTGATCAAGCCAGTTTTGAATGGCAGCAACCGACAGAAATTGTACGTCCATTACTTCTTGCGGGTTGTAGGGAATGGGGCCCTCACAAGTACCAGCAAAAACATGGTCAAACTCATGTTCCGTGAGTCCATTCCCTACCTCAGCCTGGTAAGTGAAATCAAAAATCTTTTGCAAAGGTACCTGAATACCGAGTTCTTCCATCAGGCGTCGTTGAGCAGCCTCCAGATTTGATTCACCCTGGCGTGGGTGGCTGCAACATGCGTTGGTCCATAGGCCACCTGCATGATATTTTTCGGTGGCGCGCTGCTGGAGCAACATTTCTCCGTTTGCATTAAACAAAAAAATGCTGAATGCTCTATGAAGCAAGCCCCTGCGGTGAGCTTCCATTTTTTCTGCCAGACCAAGGGGTTCATCCCGCTCGTTTACCAGTATTACTTTTTCCTCCAACAACATCCCCTACTTTTTCAATGAGCCATTACCGGCGACTCCGGCTGAATAAGTCTTAATTGATTCTTCACCGCCGCTCGCAACACGATCAGGGCCTTGTAATAATTTGGAATCCGTACCCTCGCGCCCAGAATGCGCGCGGGTTCCAGTTTGCGGATCTTTCGGAATAGTGACAGATAGTATTTGTAGGCAACGTAAACCCCGAACCTTGCTTTCAGGGGCAGGTGGGTAATGCCTTTATAGGCAGCACGGAAATCGGCCTGAATATCGTCTTCTATCTGTTGCTTGTCTTTGCAGGTGAAGTTTTCAAAATCGCAACGCGGAAAATAAACCCTCGCCAGCCCTGCATAGTCGGCCTTAATATCACGAAGGAAATTTACTTTTTGAAAGGCAGCGCCCAGCGAACGGGCCGGCTCTTTCAGGCGCTCATACACTGCCCGGTCGCCTTCGCAAAATACATAGAGACACATTAAACCCACCACCTCTGCCGATCCATAAATGTATTCCCGATATCCCTCTTCATCGTATTGCTGACGGGTAAGATCCATTTCCATACTACGGAAAAAAGCTTCCACCAGATGCAGGTCGATATTGTACTGGTTAACGGTGCGCTGAAAGCTGTTCAGAATAGGATTGAGACTGATGCCTCGTTCGATGGCATCAAAAGTTTCGCGACGAAACGCATCAAGCAATGCGGGCTTGTTGTATTCATGAAATGAATCTACGATTTCGTCGGCCAGCCGTACAAAGCCATAGATATTGCAGATTGGCGCACGAAGATCCCGGTGCAGCATTCGAATGGCCGAGGCAAACGACGTACTATACCGCTGAGTAACCAGTCGGCTGCACTCTTCGCTTGTTTCGTGAAAAAGTTTAATCATAACAGCAGTCACTTGATTTTTTAATTACGATACGCTTTTTACCAGTTCCCGTGCCACTACTTCGCCACTAATCAGGCTGGGCGGCACACCCGGACCTGGAACAGTCAGTTGGCCGGTATAAAACAAATTGCCCACTTTGCGGCTTCGGCACGACGGCCTGAAAATAGCAGTTTGTCTGAGCGTGTTGGCCAAACCATAGGCATTGCCGCGGAAGGAATGATAGTCGCTCACGAAATCACTAACCGAATACGATTTTTTCACCACAATTGCATCGCGTAGTGTCTGCCCCGTATGCGCTTCCATTCTTGTAACAATACGCTCAAAATATTCATTCCTCAGTGCTTCCGAATCCCCCTGCAAGCCCGATGCAACCGGCACCAGAAAAACGAGCGATTCCGAACCTTCGGGTGCGGCCGCCGGGTCTGTGATGCTGGGAATGCTTACATAGAACAACGGCTCGGTTGGCCATTGTGGATCACGATAAATCTGACGCCCATGTTCATCAAAAGGCACATCAAAAAAGAGACTATGATGCTGAACATTGTTCAGCTTCTTGTTTAGTCCTACATAATAAAGCAAACAGGAAGGTGCCATTACCCTGTTTTCCCAATAGCGATTAGAATAACTTTGATGAATCGGATCCAGTAAAACCGACTCTGTAAATTGATAATCTGCACCACTGATCACTGCATCGGCGAGATACTGACCCTGATCAGTCAATACAGACCGGGCCAATCCCTTTTCAACTGAAATTTCCCGAACCTCTTCGGAAAAACGGAATCGCACTCCCTGTTCTTTCGCCAGTCGATACATTCCGTCAACCACCGCATACATTCCACCCATCGGATGCCAGGTACCACCACAGATATCGGCATAATTCATCAGACTGTAAAGCGCTGGCGTGTCTTCCGGCAATGCTCCTAAAAACAATACAGGAAACTCCATCATCTGCCGCAACTTGGGATGGGTAAAATATTTGGCAATATGCTTTTTGATGGAAGTAAACACTTCCAGCCTGAACATTCCCTTTATGGTATCCCATTCTAAAAACTCGGTCAGCGACTGCCCTGGTTTATGGACCAGATTATTTATGCCAACATCATACTTGTACCGGGCACCAGCGAGATAGCGGTCCAGCTTCTGTGCGGCACCAGGCTCCAGTTCTTCAAAGACCTGTTTCAATTGCTCCGCGTTAGCCGGCAAATCTGTAAACCCATCGTTCCAGTAAATTCGGTATGAGGGGTCCAAACGATGTAATTGATAGTAATCAGACACCTTTTTTCCAAACTGTGCAAAGTACCGTTCAAACACATCTGGCATCCAGTAGAAACTGGGACCCATGTCAAACACAAAACCTTTCTCTTTCCATTGCCTCGCCCGACCTCCGGGTCCGTCGTTTTTCTCCAATACCAGCACATCCCATCCATCTCTGGCCATAAAACTGGCCGCCGACAAGCCGGCAAACCCACTTCCGATTACTACAACTTTTTTTCTTGCTACCATTTGGTTTAGGCTGCTGGTTCAATGGCAAATGTCCTGCTACCCGTAACAGAACATTTCGGTGAATGACTTAATCTGAATATATGATTTTTTGCCGAATTTCAACAGAGGTAAACGAAATCAGGTTCCGGCTATATCGCGTCAGATGATTGCTGCCAGGCAACAATCAATAACGTGTAATCCTTTCCTTCAACAATTTGCGGGCAAAGTGAATCCGGCTCTTAACCGTACCAAGGGGTTCTCCCAATACATCCGCAATTTCCTGATATTTATATCCGTCGAAATAGAGTTGAAATGGCACTTTGAATATCTCAGGCAATTGATGCAATGCCTCATGAATTTCCTTCAAACGTAAATCACTTTCAGCTCCGTTCGAAACTGATACCTGCTTCATGTTGATCAGAAAATCGTTGGGCGTACTGTCGAAGATAGTACGCTGCTTTGCCTTACGCCGATAATCATTGATGAAGATATTGCGCATGATGGTAAATAACCAGGCGCGGATATTAGTACCCACATTATACTTTTCTTTATTGGCCAAAGCCTTATAAAGTGTCTCCTGGTACAGGTCATTCGCAGCTTCAGTGTCCCTTGTCAGATTAATGGCAAAGGGCTTGAGAAAATCTGCGTTCTCAAGCAATACTTCCTGAAAATCTGTTTTGGACATGGTGTTTTTGTTTAAGATTATATGGCATAAAGTTAAACAAAATAACAGGCGCTATGAAATAATGTTTGTCAGATTACTGTTAATTTTCAAAAAAAGTTAATTTACTGATTATCAATAGAATTGACAATTTCCAGTACTTCGGAGAAGGATCTTTTGAGATGAATGCCGGGTGGGAGGTCTCGAAAATAACTCTGAGTGGGGTACCCGGAAATGAAAGTGGGGAGACCGGCTGTTTTCTGATTGATCAGCCGAATGGTTTTATCGAAATTGAAATTGGCCGAAGTGCTGGTCAAGTGAATGAAGGCTTTTTCTGGTTTCAATGCCTTTACCACGCTTTCCACATCATCGAAAGGCACATTGGCTCCCAGATACAATAACCGCGCACCCCTGCTTTTAAGTAGAAACGAAAGAAAAAGCAGACCGAGTTCATGGTACTCGCCCGCGGGCAGATAAAGCAGGCAAAGTTTTCCATCGGGTGAGTTGGGCAGTTGATCAATCGCCACAATCAATTTCTGTCGAATGAGATTTGAAACAAAATGCTCCTGAGCCGGCATGATATGACCGGTTTGCCAAAGGATACCTATTTTTTCGAGAAAGGGGAAAATGATTTCACGAATGGCCTTTTCGATTCCATTGGCCTGGATATAACGATTGATGCATTGTTCAAATTTCTCCGTTTCAAGATCAATCATCTCGCGAACCAATTCATTCACGATTCGCTCCTGCATGGCTTCTGCCTCGCGAAGAGAAAGAATCTTTTCATTGATTTCCTCGGGCCTCATACGGTCGATATGCGAGATCTTAAAACCGTACTTGTTGAGCAACGCAATATTGAGCAAGGTCTTTAGCTGCTCATTATCGTAGTAACGAATATTGGTACAGCTGCGCTGAGGTTTCAAAAAATTGTAGCGCTGCTCCCACATCCGGATGGTGTGGGCCTTGATGCCCGACAAATTTTCCAGGTCCTTAATGGTGAATACGCTCATACAACAGCTATTACAACGCTGGGCCGCAAAAAGTTCATTAATCCTATGATAATGTATTACAGACTGCTATTCAACAGCTTGCCGGAGTCCATTAAATCCTGCAAGCTGCTGTCTGCCTGAAGACTACGTAACCTCGCAAGGTGTCCCTCATGATGTAAATCGGTGCCAATGATGTCGTAATACCCCTTTTTTAACAGGTATTGCGCCAGTTCCTGTACGGAACGACCGTAGTAACCGGTAACCGATAAAAGGTTTAACTGAAACAAACAGCCTGCATCGCGCAACTCGTCGTAGAAGCCCTTATTGTGGTTGAGGTAAACATATCGCTCAGGATGAGCTATCACGGGTTGATACCCCTCCATTTGTAAATTAAAAAGCAACTCACGAATATTCAGCGACGGGAATGCCATAGAGAATTCAGTTAGCACTTTGTTGCCCGATATAGTTAACAGGGGTTCTTTATTGCGCAACAACTCTTCCACATGCTCGTCGAGATAATATTCTGCGGCCACAAAAATCTCCACCGGCAGTCCTTCTTTTTTGACAGCTTCCTGCACCAGGGCCAGCCGCTCCCGTAACAATTCGGGAGTATTGCGGTACATGTCCCACATGATATGCGGAGTAGCTATCAGCTTCCGATATCCAAGTTCTGCCATGCCGCGAATGAGTTCCAGCGATGTTTCCATATCTGCCGAGCCATCGTCAACGCCCGGAATAATATGCGAGTGCATGTCCACTTCCAGTTTTGAAAACGGGAAAGGTGCTGCACTGCTGTTCGTCTTTTTTTTGAAAAGTTGAAACATAGTAAGATCTCCAAAATACAAGATTCAGGCTACCAAAAGGTGTTTCGACCTCGTAAAGATAATCTATGAAACGGAATCGCTGGTGCCAGCGCAGGTTTAGGACGCGATGGCTGTTGTTACATCAACCGGACGAGCGGGCAAATCCCGAAACACCTTATTCACCATATCTGACTTTGAAAAAAGGATATACCAGGCAGTTAAAAAGAGGATCATGAAATCGGTGTAAAAACTTTGATGCCGTTGATACCACATTTCTAGTGCTCCTTTATAAGGCAATATCACTTTTGCATAACATTCATGGGGCGGCAAGCTGCTGTTTGTGATAATAAATTCTTCGTCGCGAAAAACAACAGATCCAATTCCTGTAAGTCCGGGCTTGACCCGGTACACCGACGCCTGAAGCTCCGCTGAATAGCGTTCAAATCCTGCACGCATCAGTGGGCGTGGGCCTACAAACGACATGTCGCCTTTCAAAATATTGACCAATTGTGGCAATTCATTGATCTTGCTCATCCGCAAAAACTTGCCCAGGGGAGTCACTCTCGGGTCATTACGGGTAGTCACATCACCGGTGCCCATATTCGGACTGTTCTTCAACATGGTGGCAAACTTCCAGATAAAAAATTCCCTGTTGCGGAATCCCATTCGCTTTTGCAGATATAGTATCTCTCCTTCTCCCGTCAGTTTCAGCAATATCACAATCGGCAGCAGAATCGGCGACAGCAGAATAAGCGCGATCAGCGAGAAAAGAATATCGAAGAAACGTTTGATGAAAAGATACATGGAGAGTTGAAGGGTTGAATTGTTGAATTGTTGAATTGTTTAATTGTTTAGTTGTTGGGTTGTGTAGTTGTTTAGTTGTTGGGGTGTTGAGGTGTTGGGTTGTTGGGGTGTTTAGTCGTTTAGTTGTTGGGATGTGTAGTTGCCGGATTGTTAACTTCGTCGCTTAAAGAAATCAGCGGAATCTGCGTAAAAAATCTGTGTAAATCTGCGGGAACAGAATTATCATCTGATTTGAATGCTTCCGTTCGCTTAAACTTTCTTTTCCCGCAGATATCGCAGATTTTTTACGCAGATTGCGCAGAACAACACCCAACTACTACACACCCCAACAACTAAACGACCAAACATCCAAACAACTAAACAACTAAACTCTTCGACCCTTCAACACTTCAACAACAACCTGCAGTACCCGATCCATATCTTCCTTCGTAATGTTGGTAGAACAGGGAATACTCAAACATTCCTGATAAACCTGGTTTGATTGATCAGTTTGGGTTACATAAATATCTTTACTGAACATTTTCAACTGATTCATGGGCACCCAGAAGGGGCGCGACTGCAGTTGCTGTTCATTGAGTGCTTTCAACAGGGCCTTTTGATGTTTAGTACGAAAGGTAAACAGCCAGCAATTGGGGTCTACGTCAGCCGACACGGATTGAAAACGGATATCAGCCAGACCGTTTAAGCCGGCCCGATAATAAGCATCCACTTCCTTCTTTCTTTTTACAAAATCGGGCAGTAATTCCATCTGCGCCACACCCATCGCTGCCAGCACATTTACCAACCGGTAATTATACCCTACTTCGTCGTGCACGTATTCGAATGGGTCGCTTTTCGCCTGTGTAGTGAGATGCTTGGCTTTCTTCGCCAGCGCTTCGTTGTTAGTCACAATTACTCCGCCGCCGCCTGTGGTTATTATTTTGTTGCCGTTGAAACTAAAGCAGCCCATCAATCCAAAACTACCTGCATGTTTACCTTTATAATAGGATCCCAGCGCTTCGGTTGAATCTTCCACTATTGGCAGACCAAACTTTTCGCTGATGCGCATCAAATGATCTACATCGCCCATATTGCCGAGCACATGTACGGGCATGATTGCGCCGATCCTACGACCAGAAGGGGTATGCAATAAAGACCCATTCCCCTCCCGCTTTGTTTCCTTTTCCAGCCAGGTTTCCAGGAGGTTCAGATCCATCTGCCAGTTTTCGGGATCAATATCAACCAGTATCGGGTCGGCACCCGCGTAACGTATGCTGTTGACGGTGGCAATAAAAGTTACATTCGGCGTAATCACAAGGTCACCCGGCTCTACACCCGCCAGCATTAGTGCAATATGCAAGGCAGATGTACCATTACTGGTTGCCACACCATACTTGCAGCCGGCGTATTCAGCCACCATGTTTTCAAACTTCGTTACATACGAACCTACAGAAGAAACCCAGCCGGTATCCAGGCATTCTTTCACATATTTCCATTCATTACCGGCGATGTTGGGACCAGAAAGGAGAAGCATAGAAGGTTGAATTGTTGAAGTGTTGAATTGTTTAGTTGTTGGGTTGTTTAGTTGTTTAGTCGTTGAGTTGTTGCGTTGTTTAGTTGTTGGGTTGTTTAGTCGTTTAGTTGTTTGGGTGTGTAGTTGCCGGATTGTTAGCTGCGTTGCTTAACGAAATCTGTATAAAAATCTGTGCAAATCTGCGGGAACAGAAAAGCAATTTTTCTAAGCAACTTGCATCAACAGAAGCCATTCCGTTCCGGCGGGTCTAACGATAGATTTATGGAAATGATCGTTATATGTTTCTAAACTTTTCAGAGAATGAATCGGTGATGATTCCGCTGTTCATCAGCTTGATGATTTCACGGATACCATCGGGCACTTTTTTGGTAATGGTAAAGCCCAGCTCGTTTTTAATCTTGTCGCAATTCACCCGGTAATCGCGGGGGTCTTCTGTTCTTTCCACGTATATCCCTTCTGCTGTAGGAATCTGCTTTTGAATTTCTTCCATCAGCATTCTTTTGGAATAATTCTCGCTGGTATCGCCCACGTTAAACACATTCGATTTTACTTTTGATTCAGGTGCTTCGAGTACCAGCACCACTGCCCTGGCCAGATCATCTACATGGCAGTAGGGACGATTAAATTGCGGCCCCCAGATCTCTTGTTTGCCGGTGAGGCAAACGTTGCGGGTAAACTCGTTCACCGTCAGATCGAAACGGATACGTGGCGAAAAGCCGTACACAGTGGAAAAGCGAAGAGCGGTTGCGCAGATGTTTGCATCTTTGCGTTCTTCGAGGAGGTATTTTTCAAACTTCACTTTAAGTTCTGCGTATAGTGAAACAGGCCGCAGTTCTGATGTTTCATCCACAAAAGCGTTCGGGTCGGCCATTTTACCATAGTTACTGCAGGTGGAGGCAAACACAAAACGCTTGATGCCGGCTTTTTCCGCTTTCTCAAACAGATTTACAGAACCTGTCCAGTTCACTTCTTTTGCCTCGTCTGAAAACTTGGAGCAGGCGGGATCGCCCACGATAGCAGCTAAATGTGCAATGGAATCAACACCGGAAGCCAGGGCTTTATCTACATCAGCCTCATTTCTGATATCTCCCCTGATAAATTCGAATGAAGGATGCTGGGCTACATCATACAGCGCATCACCGCCAAATTTCACAGAATCCATTACTACTACTTCATATCCCTTGTTGAGGAGAATTCTTACCAGGACTGATCCGATATAACCGGCTCCGCCAGTTACCAAAACACGTTTAACCATTGCTTCGTTCTTTTTTAAGTTGTTCATAAAATGTCAGAAAGCGCTGCTCCGATTCACGAGGGTAGGCTGACTGATCGTCGATATGATGAAAAATAAATTCGTCTTTGAGTTGATAGTTTCCTGCTGCTCTGAATTCAACAAACTGGTTCATCCAGATGCCGTAATGGTTCAGTAGTTCAATTGCATCTGCCATCAGTTCCTCTGGCAGCAAGGCCGGATTTTGTTCCAATAAGGCTACTATCTTTTTGTTGGCGGAGAAGATATTCAAAGCATGCAGGAGTATCTTATTTTTAAGATATTTTGCATAAGCCCTGCGTGAAAGCTGCATATAGAAATAGAGCGGCGCGATCAACTGATCGAACAACTCCTGCTTTGAATCCTTCATAGACGACGCGAAAATACGGCAAAAAGAATGTGCAAATGTGCAAATGTGAAAATGTGCAAATGCCCGATTAGAAAATTCCCAAATTGACCATTTGCACATTTCCACATTTGCACATTTGCACATTCGCCTGCCGCCAGGCAGGCGTGCACATTTTATCAGGCTGCTGCCAGCTTCTGCACTTCTTCCTTCACCAGAACGCGCTGCGGGTTGCCTACAACCATTGTGTTATCTGGAATATCGCGGATCACCACTGTACCGGCGCCGATAGTTACATTTTGCCCGATACGAACGCCCTGCTTTACTACGGAATTAGCGCCCACAAATGTGTTAGCACCAACGCTCACATTTCCGCAGAGCACTGCACCTGGACCAATATGGGCAAAATCGTCTACACTACACTCGTGGTCAATAGAACAGGAAGTATTGCAAATAACTCCCATTCCCAGGGTGACTAGCGGATTAATGGTAGCATTGGCCGAAACCATTGTACCATATTTCATTTCTACCGAAGCAGAAATGACGGCGCTTGGGTGAATAGCATTCACCGGATTCCCGAGCCGGTCAAAAAGTGATTGGTAAACTTTGCGGCGAATGCCGTTGTGGCCAATGCCAATGAAGTAGTCAAATTTCGTCAGTTGCTCCAGCGCGGCTGTTTCGGTACCCAGATACTGGAGATGATAGGGATTTTTTTCTTTTTCTGCCGAATCGCAATAGGCGGTTACCATTCGACCGGCATTTAGGAGGATATCAATGATGACATAGGAATGTCCCGAATAGCCGACAACGGCCACTGGTTTCTTCAGCTTGGATTTCATTTGAATTGGATTTTCAGCCATAAAATGAGCAAAAAATCCTGAGAAAATCCAGAGTAGTTATACCCTATTTCATGTCGGAGGAATACGACACTTTCTGGTCTCCTTCGCGTACAAATGCCCAAACCTTGTCGCCGTAAGTTGTGGCACGAATCCGTCGATTTTTTTCCTCCGGACTCATATCGGGCTTCAGTTCACAAAGGTCGTCTAACTGCTTACGGGTAAACGGTTTTCGGGTCCAGGTTTCGCTGCTGAGCGGTAATGGCTGACCCTGCAACAGACCCGACATTAATTCGTAAAAAAGGTGCCATATTTCGGCATAACAACGCTGGGTCATACTGAACACGGTATCCTTGGCAAAAACGGGGAATCGGCGTACCGCAATAATCGGCCCGGAGTCCACTTTTTCGAGCATGTGATGACAGGTGATCCCAAACTCAGTTTCACCATTGTAAAGTGCAAAGTTGGTACAACCAATTCCCGGATAAGCGGGTGGTCCCGTATGGAAATTGATAGCGGCCATCTTCGCCTTTGATAAAAGCTTGCCCGGTATAATCCATTGGGCCAGGTAAGAAATGAGCAGATCGCCCTGCCATTCCATCAGATCGCCCGGCATAGGCAAACCTCGTTTAGAATAAACAATGCGCGATCCGGGAAAATGAAGTTTGATAAAATCGGCTGCCATCTGCGAACAATGATCGTCGGCCTTTCCGATAAATAATATACTGGGGGTGATTGGTTCGTTCTGATTCATCGTTTCTCTCTTTTCTCCATCAACTGGTCATATTTTTCTTTCAGGAGCGCCTGCATATGGCCCCTTTCAAAATTATCCTCTATTTTCTTCCGCAACAAAGCAGCTCTCTGCCGCATGGCCTGTGGATCATTGAGCGCCTGTTGCAACTTTTGATACAAATCTTCCGCGTCCTGCACGGCAAATATCAAACCATTTTCTTCATGGTCTACGATATCAATACAGCCCGGAATTCGAGATACCAGTACAGGGCATTCCATGGCACCAGCCTGCAATACCACGTTGGGGAATCCTTCGCGGTAGGAGGCATGTACAAACAGGTTAGACAAGGCCAGGAAATATTCCACATTGTCGTGCCAGCCAGCCAATATAATACCAGGGTGCGTTTGAATAAGTTGGAACGTATCTGCATCCAGAGGATCGAGATGCTCCTCAAAACCTCCCACCAATACTAGCCGCAGCCTTGGCTCCGTTTGATAACTACGCACAAAGGCTTTCGACAACTCAGATATACCTTTGTCTTTTACCACACGGCCTATAGCTACAATATAGATCAAACTGGGATCATACTGAATAAGCTTTTTGGTTGCTTCCAGCTGATCCGTTTTCAAAACACTACGGGAAAAACGATTGAGATCAATGCCATTACTGGACCCTTTTCCGACAATCGACAATTTGGAAGGCTTTGCCAGCCGGTTTTCGACGATATAGTTGTAGAGGCTACGACTATTGGGCCATACGTGTGTAGCCATACGACCGGTCAATTTCTCCATGGCCACCATTACCCGCCGCGAAAAACCGGTAGCCGTCATGAATCGCAAACCAGCAACCGTATGTACCCGGATTTTTACACCGGCCATTGCACCCGCTATCATGGCCAGCAGCCCGGCTTTGGGCGTGTGCGAATGGATAATATCCGGTCGTTCGCGGCGAAACAGTTTATACAGTTTCCAAAGCGATTTGACATCCTGCCAGGGCGTTATGGCGCGAGTCATATGCACCAGCTCATGGCGACACTGTTCATAGTTTTTAACGTCTTCCAACTCCACTCCGTCGGCACTCACCATCACCACATCTACACCCTGTTCCCGCATGTATTTCATCTGTCCGCGCAATAGCACTTTCAATGCCATAGGAACAGTAGTAATTCGAATCAACTTCATTTGAGAAAGTAATACTTAAGTCAGTTTGAACTTCTGTGCAAATCTGTGTTTCAATTAGGCCTGCCTCTTATACCAAACATCCAACACAAACAACGTCCAGATCATTTTGGCGCGCTTTTCGTCGCCCATTTTCAATTGCCGGTTCCAGAGTCTATCTACAAAACCATCTTTCACAAACTGCCTGCTGTAGGCATCTTTTGGCAACAGGTAGCTTGCAATCAGGTCTTTCAGCTCCTGATCAATCCATTTTTTTAACGGAATCTCGAACCCCCGTTTGGGCTGATGAATCAATTCGGCAGGAAGATATTTTTCAGCAAGCGTACGTAACAGGTACTTGGTCTGACTACCTTTTATTTTATAACTATCCGGCAAGCCCGGCACATATTCCAGCAATTCCTTGCATAGCAACGGGCTTCGTCCTTCCAGCGAATGAGCCATCGTAGCAATATCCATTTTTACCAGCAGGTTGCCCGCGAGGATATTGTTGAAGTCAAGGTTCATCAGTTTTTGCAATCCGCTCAAATCCGATTGCACCATGGCTTCAAAATCCTGCTCCACTTCCTGCAAATAATTGGCTGGAGGATTCAGCCATTGCTCGTATCCCTCAAAACTATCGATCGTTGAAGATAGATAAGTGGCCAGACCATTTTTGCGAGCCAGATCAGTTAGGCGATAAACGTAATTGTATCTACTCTTTTTGTTGTGGGGCAAGGGCATCAGTTTGTTAGCCAGAGAAGCCATATTTTTTACCAGTGCACCCGTCTTAAAGAAATCGTAGCGAGCAAAGGGCACATAGCGCCTGTAGCCACCAAATAACTCATCGCCACCGTCGCCATTCAGGATAACAGTGAGGTGTTTACGTGCTTCCCGACTCACATAGTAGCTGGGTATGGCCGAGCTGTCGAAAAAAGGCTCGCCGTAGTTCCCTAATATTTTCTCTACATCCTGCAGTAAATGATCGAAGCTGATAGGTATTTCCACATGGCGGGTTCCGTATCGTTCCGCCACCAGTCGTGCCAGTGGTGCTTCATCGTATTCGCCCTGAAAAGAAACAGTAAAAGTTTGCAATGAGCTATTGTATTCACTTGCGATGGCTGTTACTATGCCGCTGTCAATTCCGCCGCTAAGAAAGGATCCCACTTCGAGGTCGGAGGACTCTACACGCCTGCGTACAGCGGCATGGAGATACTTATCGGTTTTGCCGAGCGCTTCTTCAAAGCTATCGGTTTGCCGTTGCTGATAATAGTCGTGAATATTCCACCAGCTCTTTATCTGCAACTGACCATTGTGCAGCGCAAGAATCGCGAAATGGCCTGGAGGAATTTCTCGGATATGTCGGTAAGCCGTATAATCTTTATAAAAATAGCCCAGTCTGACAAACTGATGTAGAGCCCTGTCGTCCGTTTCCAGGTTTAGTTGTCCTTTCAAAGCGTTTAGTTCGCTGGCGAAGGCAAACCGGTTTCCTTGCTGATAAACATACAGCGGCTTCTTGCCGGCGCGGTCGCGGGCCAGAAACAGTTCATTTTTGTCGCCATCAAAAATGGCCAGCGCAAACATGCCGTCAAATTCTTTCAGGCAGTCAGCACCTGCCTTTCGATAAGCATGCAGAATGGTTTCGGTATCAGAGTTGGACTGACAGGCAAGATCCAGTTTCTTTCTCACCTCCAGGTGATTGTAAATTTCACCGTTGAAGATAATAGTCAAAGATCCGAGGTGCATAGGCTGGCGCCCGCCGGCAATATCCAATATGGCCAGTCGATGATGGTGAAGGATGACTTCGTTTATCTTTTCCGTCGATTGCTCATCTGGTCCGCGATGGTACATATCGCGGGTTAGCTTTGGGATATCAAGTGCAATATTTATAGATCCTGCGATGCCGCACATAGCTATTTATTTTTTTTACCCACCAGATTAAGTATACGGTTAAACCAGGCCGGGTAAGTCTGCCCCAGCAGGTGGTAAGATGCCAGTACAAAAATCAGGTAAAAGGGGAGGCAGGGAATTTTGTAGCGGGAGAGTGACCCGAAGTTAGTGGCCGATACGCCGATGGAGACTGCAAACACAACCGAGAAGCTGAAACAGAGAATGAGGATGGGTTCGCTGAAAATTTTTCTGAACGGAGCCAACAGGCCTCGCTTGAAAAAGAGGTAAAGGATCAACATTAGAAATACCAACGACTCGGCGGCGGATAGAAGTACAATTGCGGAACTGATTTCCCACGGAAATGGGCGAAAAAAAGTAGCAACCAATCCGTTGACCACCATGAGGGCAGGACTCGAAGTATTGATTTCAAAATAGGCACCCGTGTTGCGAATGCCATCTCTTTCGTAGATTGATCGGCTTTGGCTGGATGTTTCCAGCAAATTATCAAGGCTAAACTTGGCCAGCGTTTCAGACGATGTTAAATAATTCACCAGAAATACGCCGCCAAGTGTCGCCATGCCTATTGCCACTGCCATAATCACTCTTTTCAACGCAATGTTGGATGTGCCGGCGCCCAGCAGACCAAATAACCAGAAGCATATACCCGGAACCAATGCCAAAAGTATATATGCTTTGATCGTGTACAGAAAATATCCGCCCAGAAGTACCCAAATCAGCGAACCCAGCATCCGACGCCGCAACACAAGCAAACTATAGATGCCATAGAGCAAAAATCCAATACTGCCATAACAAATAGAATCCTTCAACAAGCCGGAGCTCCAGTAGCAAGCGCTTGGCAGAAACAAGGTGGCAAGGGCAATCTCCGACTTCATGTTCGGAAAATAATGCACAAATAACTTATACAGTCTTATCATACCACCGAGGGCGAAGAAGGAAAACACCATGCAAATGGCAACAAAGCTGTTCAGAAAAAGATAGGCCGGAACAACGGCCAGCTTGGGCACCAGGAAATTGCTCGACGACCGCATAAAACCATAAACCGGATATTTTTCATTGTCCTGATCAAAATAAATGGCCAGGGTTGATTCCGGATCCATCTGCTCGGTGACGAACAATTCACCAAAAGTCAAATCGCCCTGTCCAATGGCTTCCTTCATATCCTTGGTGGCAAAAAAGTACATTTCCGTATCACCACCGCCGTAATAGAAGGCTGAAATCAACGAAAAAATTACGGCTGCGAACATCTTGAAATAGAAAGCAGCCATCAGGCGTCGTTTCAGCGCATTGTCCTGGTACTTTCTCAGATACACTGAAAAAACCAGCCGCAGTAGTACGAATACTGCTGGTGCCATCACAATATCGTAACCCGTAACCATCTGCTAGTTTCCGATCTTGAGTGCCGTCGCCTTCTGCTTTTTGCGCAATCGATCCAAAATATCTTTTGTCTTGCTTTCAATGACTCGATAGTTCAACCAGGCCACCAACAAACAAAAAATTACTGCCGGCATCCATACCCAATAAGCCACGATGTACTGTTCTCTGGAACCAGACAGCCACCAGTAGCCGGCCAGATATAAATAGATCGTTGCAAAATGGGTTATGTACAATGTGTAGCTGAACTGTCCTACCTTAATCAGCCAGGGTAAGCGTACCTGATATAAGATGAAATATAGTATCAGGCCAACGCTAAATATACCTGACACCAGGAAATTGATCCAGGTTTCGCCGCCAAATTTAAAGTTCAAGAAGTACATTGATGCCAGGATGATCAGCAACAGACTCCCTGCTGCCATCCGCGGAATCCTCGAAAACCCTGCCATTATTCGGGAATAATACTTATAAAAAAAGATACCAATGGCAAAATAGATATTGAACTCAAAAAGAAATCTATGAAAGTAAATCGGAATACCCAGACCATCTATTTCTCCCGGAATCAAAAGATAGGCTACAAACAAAAATGCAGAAAGTGAAAGATATAAGTTTATCCGTCGAAGAAGAAAAGGCGCCAGCAGATAAAAGATCACTTCGTAGGTCAGCGACCATAATGGAGTGATCAATCCGTTGCCGGGCATATAAAGAATATTTCTCGCAATCTGCACCGGTTCGAAAAAGCCATTCATTTCGGTAGTACGTATAAACGCAAACTCGCTGAAAGTTCCATCGTACCACTCCGGAAAGGCGGCTTTTGTGACGAAAAAAACAATACCAGCCCATAGCAATGCCATGATATAAGATGGATAAATGCGTATGAGCCGACGTTTGTAAAATGAAAGTGCTGAGGTTTCGGACGACAAACTATGCGCAATAGAAAATCCGGAGAGCACAAAAAAAACGATCACAAACTCAACTGCCATTCGTGTGAGCAAACTGCTTCCTACAATCAGGTAGTCGAATACATCCCAGCCGGCGCGGGGAAAAAGTTTCGAATACTCCGTACCTCCCATCCACAATACGCCACGGCAATGTGCAATTGCCACGTACAGCGCAGCTATTCCACGAATAGAATCCAGGATATCGAATGGAAGTTTTTGCTTTTTTATCATTATCCAGATCGATTCTTAATTGCCCGAACGATTGGTCACCTTGCTGAATACGTTTTCATATGCCGGGTAGTTAGCCTCAACCGAAAACCGCTCAACCACTCTCCTGCGTCCCTCCCGTCCCATTCGTTTCCGAAGTTCTACGTCATCAATTAACTTAATCAGGTACTGTTCCCATTCATCCGGACTGGCTGCCATAAATCCCTGAACACCGTTCTCCATAATTCGAAAGTTAGTGCCATATGCGGTGGCTACGAATGGTATGGCGATCGACATATAAGTGAGCGCTTTCAGGCTGCTTTTCCCGAGGCTCCACTCATCGGCCGGAATTGGATAAAGACCGATGTCCATTTTATGAAGGTCTGCCACTTCAGTGTCGGCATTCCATGGCAAAAAATCAGTAGGCACATCTGCCATCTCGTATTCCTTATTGGCGATGACAAGTAGACGAAAATGCCGCTTAAGGGCCAGTTTCTTCAAAACCGGTTGCAGACTTTCCAGAAATGGCAATGTGCTATGTGTACCTGTCCATCCAATAATGACAGGGCTATGTTCATTGTATTCCTTCACAGGAACAAAGCGGTGTGTATCAAATGTAGAAGAGATGTCTACTACCTGTTTATATTTGTTTTCTCTCAGGGCGAATTCTTCGAGGCTGGGTGTACATACAATTACGAATCTCGCCTTTCGGATCAGTATTAGTGGTTTCTTTCTGCCTTTGAGTTTTTGTATCCAGCTAACTTTTTGGGTTTTAGTCTTGCCCACATACAACATATCGTCTATATCATATATTACCCGCTTATTAAAAAGAAATAGGACCTGCTCAAAAAAGGGAAGTCCCAGCGGCGTCACCCAAAGATTCACAAATACTGCATCATAAAAAGGTGCACGAAGTAAATCCATCACCCGGCGCCCATACCCAGCAATAGTCCAGAATATTTTTTCAGCTGTGCGACCCGGTTTATAGATAATTTTCCAAAATCGATCCGATTGAAAGGAAGATATGGTAAAGGAATAGCCCGCTTCTTCCAATTTAGTCAAATACTGCTCGTATTTAAGCCGCTGGGTGGCCGCGGTACCACGCGGGCTCGGACAAAGTATCAATACTTTCTTCTTACGCATTTCCATCCTCCGGCATCAGCTTGTTGTACAATTGAAGGTATTTGGCTATGCCGGTGTGCAGATCGAAATAAGTAAACGCGTGTTTGCGAATTTCTGCCCGCTCCATCGATAACAGGTACGGAATCTTTTCAATCACCCTGCGATAGGCCGAAGTATTAAAATCGCGAATAACTTCACCGGTATTTGTCTCTTCAATAATGCGTCCTGTGTCGCCAATATCGTTGCAAATAACAGGTATACCCATACCCATCAATTCGGCATGTTTGGTAGGCGACGATGCCATTTTAGAGTAAGTTGGACGTATAAAAAAAATGCTACAATGGCTGAGTGCCAGAAAAACCGGAACTTCCTGTCGGCTGGCAAATCTAATTCGCAGTGCTTCGGACGGCACACCCGCTGCGGCGGCATCCTGTCGGATTCGCTCAGGATCGTCCTTTGACAGTACCAGCATCACGAAATCGCTATAGCTTTCGCGAAGCTGTTTGAAAAAGGTAAACATCTCGTGTGTCATATACCAACCACCTACTGACCCCAGATAAGAGATCACCCTCGTAGTTGGCTTGATTTCGAGCTCCAGAGCAGCCGATTTTACCGCCAGCGGATCAACCTTGTTAAAGTCGAATAAGTCGAGATCTGCACAACAGGGAATAACGTCAATCGCCAAATCCTTAAAGGCCGGCTTTCGATGCATTTCAACTTTGGCTGCCTCGGTTAAGCTAACAATTGCATCCGCCTTCCGCAAGAACTGGCGTTCGCGTTTTTTATAGTGATGATACACCGCTCTAAAAAAAGGATTGGACTGCTTCCACTGTCCCCCGTCTACCTTTTCATCAGCCCAAAAACCTCGCATATCAAAGAAGAAGATGGTGCCGTATTTCTTCTTCATCCACAAGCCCATTTCAGCTGATATGTAGCTTCTGCAGTGCAGCATGTCGAATCGATACTGGTTGTGCAATTTCTTCACCGCCTGCTTCATCTTCCAGCGATCGTAAATCTTGGCGAGTACCGGAGGCCTGCTGGTAAAAATTTCAGGAGCCCAGTTAATTTGAGCTGAATTGCAGACAGCCTTCAGTTTTGATCCCTCCCGGGCAAAACGGTCCTTTTTTTCAAAACTGAGGATCGTAAACCGATAGCCATGAGCCGATAAGCCAACCAGATAGGGTAAGATCTGCGATTGACCCAACGGATCAGTCAGGCCGTCGTAACTGATGTAGAGTATATTATAAGTTTTCAAAAAGCAGTCTAATTTGAAGAATCGGTAATTGGCTTCAGGTATCGCTGGGGATCTATTCCCAAATAAGGTGGTACGCCCTCTAAATTCAACACGCCGGCCTGATAAAATAGCAGCCAGTGACCCGCCTCCCCTTTTTTGACTTCAATAACATGGGAGGAATTTTTGTTGTCGGCAAAATCAAGTATACGACCAGTTGGGCTTTGCACCCGCAGACTCTTGGTTTTGTTGATTACGAACTGCGAGGTGCCTTCGGGAACAAAAAGTATCATATTGTTCAGGCCGGTCACCGAACTTGTTTGAAGAATCAGATCCTGTGATACAGCAACATTATAATGTAAGTCGCCGCTCATTGAAATATTGAAAGCGCGCTGCATGTCTTCCACTTCAATGATGTACAGGCCTGGCTTCAACGAGGCCAGGGAAAAACTTTCCTTTACCTGCATGGAACGCTGCTCATGCAGCAATAAAACATTTGCCTCGGCTTTTATAGATTGGAACAAGCCAAAATCATAAACTTTAATCGTGTTGGGCTGACCTGCATTTGTTTTTGCCGACAATCCGCCCATCAACTCTATAAGATTCTGGTTTGATTGCTTATTGATTCGAACAATAAAACGCGTTAATCCGACAAAAGTGACACCGGGCTTTTTGATGCTGCCTGCAGGTGTATTACCCGTCAGCTGGCTATTTTCAAACCTGGCGGCCTCAACCTGCAGTCGCAGGCCCTTCACCACCTGTAGCGAGCTACGATCCCCGGCAATCAGTCGATCTGCCTCACTGTTTGCTACGGGACTGGTGGCTTTTCGCCATTGCTGATTGGGATTTGAATAGTATGATAATTTCGGAAAACCCATCGATTTTGGCAGCGAAGCCATCACCGGCACGGTGGCGAAAGCCGAAATATTCATGGTGCGGTTGGCAAAACTGAGCAACTCTGTCATCAATGCCGGCGTAGGATTCGCTTTCAGCTTTTTATACAGCACCAGATAATGCAGGTACAATTTGATATGGTGCAAACGGGCCGCCACCTGCGGGCTTCGGTTTTGACGGTCGGCTAACTGAATCAGATCGATCCATTCTGCCAGCAAATTATCGCTTAGCACAGCTTTGGGAGCCGTTGCAAACGACTGGTATAATTTTCTGACGGTGGGAGCAACTGTACCAAAACAAAGGTTGTAGTACTCATCTTCGAGCGAATCGACATTTACATCAACATTCCATAGTAATTTCGAAACAACGTATTGCCCCAGTCCCTTATTGACCCACCCTACGTTCGTTTCGGCAAGATAGGCGGAAGCACCTGCCCGGTAATAGTCCTTTATCGATTTCTTAACGAAGGAAAGCTGGCTGGCCAGCGGCTTACCCGGCATGTCATTATCCCATTCGTACACATTCAGGTACTCGTACACTCCAACCTTTGGCAGTTTCTTTTTCCATTGCTGCAGTAATTGGACCGTTGTGTATTGGGTGCGATTAAATCCATTTGTCACCATTACGAACACATTTTTTTCCATGGGAAATTTTGGAGGCAGAATGTGTTCATTGTAAGCGAAGGACCCTACCAACATACCAGGGTGATGCTTTTGCAAATGCCTGGCAACTTCGTTGGCGAGGTAAAACACCTGTTCTGAAATACCGCCAATTCCTTTACAGGCCTCTGACATGCAGTAACCCGCACTCCCATCGGATGGTTCCATGGAAAGCATCATCAATGGTCGTCCAATTCTGGCCGACTCTTTTATTCGGTAAAGCGCGTCGCGCTTTACGAGTTCAACCAGACCCGCATTGGCAACATTAAACTTAGGCGTTACAGGTATTTCACCTTTTTTTACCGGCGCGCCAAAGTATTCGGGATGGGCTTCGAACTCGCTTTTGTTGTTGGCCACTATTTGCTGATATATGTGGCCAATATTCAATTGAAAGAAACCACCAAGCCGGTTGGCATCGGCCCAGTTTTGAAACCGTGCAGACAATGTATCGTTCTTCAGGAAACCATGTCCGTTAGCGAGCATCCGGGTATGATAGTCGGGCTGGTTCAGTCGTTCGTAATTTGGAAATATGGTTTTAACAACGGGTATGATCTCCCATTCTTCGCCTGGCTGAAAATAACGAAAACCCAGTTGTTCCAGGTAGTCGTACACCCCATGCCGCACTGCAACTGAGGTATTCCCTACAATCAGAACCTTTCGTCCGTCGGAACGGATGAAGTAGCCTTCTGGATTCATTTGGCTCATCGAACGAGCAACCGAACTGAGCGAAGCTGGCAATTGTGTTCGCAACAACAGGGTGATATAGTTAGTCCGTTCAACATCGGCTGAGTTCGTACTGACCGCCACGCTTTTAATGCCAGCACGAAGCAGCTGATTTTTCAAAATGTTAGCAGCAGTTGCCAGCGAATCGTCGGAAGCAACAGGTGGTTGCGCCTGCTGATCATCCGAACGTTGTGAAGCAGCTACCCGAATGGCCGTGTCGGAATCCATTAAGGGACCGCCAGAAGCAGGATGGCTACTTCCGCAGCACAAATGGATCGTAGCTGACAATAGCAGTATTATACTGAATGAGAATCTCATTTAATCAATACTCCAATATACTTATTGTCGAATGCAGTAATTACTGGGGTACGTTTCATTTCATTACAAAAGTCCCTGAAACCAAAATTGTCCTGAATATCGTCGGAAATAAAAACACCTCCGTTTCGCAACGCTGCCCAAAGCAATGGGTACGCAAACTTCCGGCCAGCGTAGGATTTGTCGCTATCATAGTGGCATAGATCGATCGTTCCGGATTTTGAAATGGCAAGTTTTATTCCTGTTTTATCGGGCAGCCGGATCAACTCCCAGTATTGCTTCAGATTTTCCGGAACCACATAACCCACAAAGTCTTCATTGTTCAGCTTGGCATAAGGCAGATCATTGCTATAAAGTTTTCCGGCCCGCTTCGATACCGACAGCAGAATCGCCAGCGATGACCAACCATAGGCCACGCCCGTTTCAATCACTTTCTCAGCTTTCGCGTACTCGCAAAGGTGATATAAGAGGTCGATGGCACCGGGGCCACCCATTTTTACCGGACAGGTTTGCTGTCGTTGCATTGATTGCTGATAGATATCGGCATATAAATCAGTAATGGCCGGGACCTGCGATTGTCCGGTGATCTGACGTATTGCATCGGCTAAAGGAATAGAATTCGCTTTGCACCAGGCGGTCGCTTCCTGCATGGTATTCTCCCGCCGATCGTTCGAAAGCCGCATTCTGACCAGCTTAAACAACTCCGGATAATACTTCGGTTTACTCAAATACCAGAAAAGCGTTTTTACCTTTGATTGGATGGACATATAAATACTTATAAAGTGGTTTGCGGATTTGAATTGGCTTTGGTTTTTGTTGAAGGCTTGCCGTTGAGCGCCTGCTCATAGATTTCCAACAGTGTTCTCAGGTATGCCGCCCGGCTGTAGTCCTGCTCTGCCTTCCTCCTGTTTGCCAATACCATATCGTTGAGCCCTGCCGGGTTTTTAGAAATCTGTTTGAAAACATTTGCCAGAGCATCCGCCGAATCCAGCGAAACGAATATTGCACGGGAATCAGTTATTTCGCGCAAGACTTCAATATCGGAAAGTATCAGCGGCTTGTACGCTGCCATTGCCTCAGCAACTGCAATACCAAAGCCCTCAAACGACGACAACATTAAAAACACATCATATTGCTCTAATATCGATGCTACATCGGCCGTCTTCCCTTTCAATTGCACATTCAGTTGCTGTACCTTGATCTGGTTCTCTAGTTTTGCCCGCAGCGGCCCCTCTCCATAGATGTCAAGCGATACCGGCACTTCTTTTAATTTGAAAAAGGCATCGAGTATAAAAGGGTAATTCTTTTGAGGGCGAAGGTTCCCAACTGCTACTACCCGCAACACTCCATCAGTTTCGAGACGGCCAGGTTGCAGTTCAAAAAACTCTTCTCGAACATAGTTGTACAATATCCGATGCGGCCCACGATACGAAAAAAAGCTTCTGTAGTCATCAACGATTGCCTGAGTAACGCCAACCAGAAGCACATTGTTCTTTCGAACGTTCGACTCTATCCATTTAATGAGCTTTCCTGATAATGTACGCGGAATGAGTGAAGATAGTGTATTGTGTATACTAACTACAAGTGGGGTCTGTTTTGGCGTAGCCAGTCGCGCCAGCACCGAACTTAGCACCAGTTGCGATCGTACCAACGCGGGTTGATGGCGATGAATAATCTTCTCCAGTCGCCGAAGCGACCGAAAGAAGTGCCTTGGACTCTCATGCTCCAGACAATAATGCTTTTCACAGTATTGAAAGATCGAATCGCCAAATTCATTTTGTGAGGAAACCGTAACCAGTACAATGCGATAGTGGCGGCTCATATGTGGCAACAAATCAGCCAATAGCGTTTCCGTGCCGCCCCGGCCCAATCCGTCGATGATGTGAACTACTGTTTTCATACTCATTCTTCTGAAATCCACCTCTCGTACCAGAGCTGGAAATTATACAAATGCCAAAGCGTAACAAGATTCACCTCCTGGTCTTTCTGATAGCGCCCAACTTGCTCCAGCACCTCCTTTTTATTCAAATAAGGGTTATCGAATTTGTGGGGATCGAAGGTTTTGGCAAGTGCAGGTTTGTAATTATTCTTCAGCCAGTCTTTAAATGGTGCAGCAAATCCTTTTTTAGGTAAGTCGTAGAGCTCCGTTGGCAAATACCTTCCCAGAATTTTTTTAAGGAGATATTTCTTCACACCGTTACGAATCTTGTACTCTACCGGTAATTTGGCGGCAAACTCTATCAATCGATGATCCAGGAATGGTTCGCGACCTTCAATAGAATTGAACATTGTAGCACGGTCAACCTTTGTCAGGTTATTATTGGGAAGATAATGATTAAAATCCCATTCGATCATCTGGTTGAGTCTGGCAGTTGCCGAAACTTTATCAACAGAGGGCCGATAATCATTAAGCAGGTCAGACAACTGCCTGTCATTGTTGGTCCGTAGTATAGACTGATAGAATCCCGCAAACGAAGGTTGCCTTAAAATGCTGATAAACCGATCGCGTTGCTCGGCCTTTCCCCTGGAAAGGAATGGTAGTCCTGCCTGCAAAAGGCCGGCAGCCAGTTGTCGGCCTACTGTTCCCATGCGATTAATTTGTTTCCATCTTGCCAGGTAAGCGGAATACCGCGTGTAGCCACCGAATAATTCATCTCCACCATCGGCACTCAATACCACTTTCACTCCGTTCTTTTTGGCAAGCTGTGATACAAATGTAGTTGGCACGCTCGAAGTGTCGCCTTGTGGTTCATCAAAAACGTCGTACAGCCTGTCTAACAACTGGTGTCCCTCCGAAGGTCTCAGAATAGCACTGGTATGTGTTGTTCCAAGATAAGAAGCGATGTTGGCAGCGGCCGTTGATTCGTCGAATGCCGCTTCTTCAAATCCAATGGTGAACGTATGTATTTTACCGTAATGGCGACTTAGTATGGATGCAACCAGGCTGCTATCAACTCCGCCACTCAGAAATATTCCAACAGGCACATCAGAAACCATGCGGTATTTGAAGGAGGAAACCATCAGGCTTTCCAGTTCATCCAGAATTTCCGTTTCCGTTCGCCGTAGTAGCGAGTCATCTTCTTCGAAGCTCGCGGACCAATAGCAAGTAACCTCCAGTTTGCCTTCCTTAAACTTTAAGTAGTGGCCGGGAGGAAGTTTGTAGACGTCCTGAACAATACTGATATTGTCGGTGATATAGCCATATCGGAAGAAGGAACTAATGGCTTCCGGATTAAGGGCAGATAGTTCAGACTTTGACAGGAATGGTTTTAACGCTTTCAGTTCACTGGCAAAAGCAAACGAAGCTCCCTTATGGTAATAGTATAACGGCTTCACACCAGCCCTGTCGCGAAACAGATATAATTCCCGGCTTCGTTCGTCATAAATGGCGAAAGCATACATGCCAATAAACCTGTTGATACAGTCGGTTTGCCAACAATGAAAAGCTTTCAGCACCACTTCAGTGTCGGAATTAGAGCTGAATTGGTAGCCCTTTGCCTGCAATTCTTTTTTGATCTCGGCATAGTTATACACTTCGCCGTTAAATACCATCGTCAGCCCTTCAAACTGCATAGGTTGATGGCCTGCAGCCGATAAATCGATGATGGAGAGTCGACGGTGACCCAACGCTACAGGTGCCTGGAAATAATATCCTTCGTCGTCTGGTCCGCGGTGACTAATCTTCCGCGTCATTGCCTGCAAAACCGGTAGTATTTTAGTTCCATCTATGAAACCAGCAATTCCACACATCTATTTATGAATATATTTACGTTTGACCAATGGTTTAAACTTGCTCAATTGTCGGGCCAACCTTACGAACAGCAAACGCCATTTACTCACTTCGAATATGAACTGGTCATCTGCCTGGTTAATAAATTCTTCGTAGGACCTGCCAACGGCTTCAATGGAAAACATCTTCGCCCGATTCCAACTGGCGATGCTCATTCTTTTATACTCGTCGCAGTTGGCGTTCCAGGCTTCCTGAAGAAAAGAATCATAGGGCATCATTTCTTTACCTTCAAGGACCTCGCCAACTTCATATCCCTGCTGATCGAATGACCAGCCGTAGGTAAACTGGTCGTTTGATTCTATTGCAATTAGGGATGGTACCCCAAGAGCTGAGCTCTCCAGCATGGCAGTTCCCATACCCACAAACACTCCGGCCGGCTCCACCACTTCGGCAAAACGGGAATAGTCGAGTGGGCCAAAAAGCTTCACAAAATCGCCTGCTCTCTTTTCTTCCACATATGCCTGCACCTCGCCAAGAAGAGGCCCGTCGCCATACACATGAAAATCATATTCCATTCCTTTCTGCCGCAGATCAATAATGCAATCTATAACCGGCATCACATACCTTTTAAATTCGACCAGTCGGCCAACGCTCACGACTCTGTTGCGTACCACCTGGTTCAACGCCCGATTAAAAGGGCCAACCTGAATAGGCAGAGGTATAATCGGCGATTTGCTAAAGTCACATCGGAACAATCGCGCGTTTTCGGCACGAACCGATTCATTCATGAAGCACAGATTAGCCGGGGGAATTTTCCTAAAAAGTTTACGCGTCAGTATGGTATCCTGGGTTGGACCGAACCAGGTTTCTGTATAATATGCGCGAGGGTGATAGCTGCCAATTACCGCCGCGGCTGCGGGAAAATAAACCTGCTTGAGTTCAGTATACAACCAGTACAACGCATCACCAGATACAATACCATGAATAATATCAACAGGAGGCAAGGTTCCACTCTGTTTCATCGAGTCGAGCTCATCTGTAAATATAATTTTGGCGGTAGATTGAATCTGGTCGATAATTCCGGCAGCGTACTCCTGTCTTTTCAACAAAAAGTAAACGCTATATCCCTTGCCATCCAAATATCGGCTAAGCCGAATTAGCAGTGTAAATGTGCCATCTACTTTCGGATAAGTTCGAAAAAATAAAACAGAACTACGATTGGGCATAAGGACTATCCTGAACTCCGAGTAAACAAGATTTTTCTAAAAATGAAGACTACCAGGCAAAAATAGACCGCATAGTTTAACGCATGTGCGTAAGACGCTCCTACCACACCAAAACGATTTGTAAACCAGAAAGCCATTGATATGAAGCCGCCAGCAGCTACTAGCTCACTCAGAATAAATAACAGCGTTTTCGCCTTTGCCCAGAACAGGAATGCCACCGTCAGACTTGCGATCTTAAAGAAGTCGCCAATCATTTGAAAAAGAAACAGGTCACGTGCTGGCAGAAAGTCGGAGGTAAATAACAAACGAAGAATAATGTCTTTCAGAAGATATACTACCACACAAATAGCAAATACAGCCGGTAGCAACATGCTCATTGTCTGAAAGATCTCACGACGAAGGGCGCCCGGCTCACGTATTTCCGATAAACGTGGAAGATAATAGGTACTGATGCTGGTGGTTACTACCATTAAATACATCGCCGAAATTCGGTTCACAGCTTCCCAGATTCCCGCGTCGGCCATTGATATCGTTTCGCCGATATGAATGCGAACGACCAGTTGCGAAGACTGAACCGAAAGAATTGAAACCACCGCCATGAGGGTGAACGACAAGAGCACCCGAATAACATTCCAATCGGGCTTTACCCAGTTGAATATAGAACGAAACCACTGCTCACGGCGAACCATATAAAACGTCAGCGCAACGATAATGGTTTGTGACAAGACAGTGCTGATCAACGCGCCATACAAGCCATACTGCAGCACTAATATTACGCCTATCACCAGCGATCCGATACTGGTGACGACGTTTATTGAGATGAACTTCTTAAACTGCTTAAACCCGTTTACAATGCTTACAATTAGCATGTTCACGGTGTAAAGTATCAGGGTTATTCCGAAAAGAATAATGATCGACCGGTACTGCTGAGACTTGAATAATGTGTCGCCCAATACACTACTAAACAAGACCACCAACAACGCTACAATGGCGGTACTTATTAATGTGATGCGAATCGCCTGCCTGATGATGTTCTGCTGCTTTTCGGGCTTGTCAAAGTTCTCAGCAATTGCTTTTGTAACTCCCTGGCCGATACCGCCGGTGCCCAACAGCGAAAGAATGGCGACACTATTCAGAAAGTTCCCTACCAGGCCTACTCCAACCGTCCCGATAGTTGCAGCAATTACTTTAGTTGAAATGACACCAGTGAGCATCTTTAGCACAGTGGCCACGCCTGACCAGGCTGAAACCCTTGCGAAATCTGAACCTGCCGATCGCCGGATCCAGTTAATTGCACGCTTCACGTTATGCCTTGTAAAAATTACGGATGCTTTCCACTATTCTATCAATTTCGGCATCCGACAGTCCTGGCCAGATAGGAAGACTTAAGCAGGTGTCCGCAATTCTTTCAGCAATGGGAAAACTACCTTTCGTATATCCCAGCCAATGATAGGCCTGTTGCAGATGCATCGGTACCGGATAGTGAATCATTGTACCGATTTCATTTTCTGTAAGGTGCTGCTGCAAGCGGTCCCTCTGTTCGGTACGCACTACGTACAAATGGTACACATGACTGCAATCAGCGGCAACTGCGGGCAATACCAGGTCGCCAACACCCTCCAGTTCCTTTGTATACCTGGCCGCTATGCGTTGTCTGTCGGCCGTCCATTCCATTAGATATTTCAACTTCACTGATAAAAATGCTGCCTGCAACTCATCCAGGCGCATATTGAACCCTATCTCCTGGTTGTAGTATTTTTTTTCGGAACCGTAGTTTCGCAACATTAAAATTCGTTTGGCCAGTTTCTCGTCCTGCGTGGTCACGGCACCAGCATCGCCAAGCGCACCCAGGTTTTTGCCGGGATAGAAACTCGTTGCATTGGCATCACCAAAAGAGCCTGTTAGTTGATTTTTATACGTGGCACCATGAGCCTGCGCATTATCTTCCACCACGTGTAAAGAGTGCTTTTTGGCGATATCCATAATTGCTCCCATTTCGCAACACTGTCCATACAAATGAACGGGCATAATTGCCCGGGTTCGTGGCGTTATAGCTTTTTCAATTTCGGCCGGATCAATATTATAAGTATCCATACGGGGCTCCACCATCACCGGCTTTGCGCCGGCATTCGAAACAGCGATGGCTGTAGCTATATAGGTGTTAGATGGAATAAGCACCTCATCGCCTGCCTTCACATCCAGTGCTCTGAGTGAAAGATAAAGCGCATCAAGACCGTTACTTACACCCACGCAATGCTTCACCTGATTGAACAAGCTATACTCCTGCTCAAACCGGGTAAGGCAATTGCCCATAATATACCACTTGCTTTCAAAAACATCGCGAAAGGCTTGTGCCATTTCTTCACGAATGATGTTATTGGTATATTCGAAAGAAAGGAAAGGGATCTTCATATTGGTTCTACTCCATTTTTGCATTCTCTGAATTCGCGGCCATCCTCGCTTTTCCAACGGCCGCCACCTACGTCAATAAGTTTATTGCCCGACTCATCAACCCAACCCTGAAAGCGAGCAGGAACACCATAAACAAGAGCATAGTCGGGTACATCGCGGGTAATAACACTACCAATGCCAGACATTGCATACTTGCCAATAGTAACCCCCACCAGTACAGTTGTATTTGCACCCAACGACGCGCCTTTCCTGATGAAAGTGGGTTTAAACTCTACGCGTTGTTTACTCCTGGGCCTAAGATCGTTCGTGAATACTACGTTGGGGCCAAGAAAAACATCGTCCTCTATCCGAATTCCATCCCACAGGTACACGCCACATTTAACTGTCACATTATCACCAATCGTTACATCGTTCTCAATAAATGTATGGCTGTTAATATTACAGTTGCGCCCAATCACAGCTCCCTTCAACACTATAGCAAACTGCCATATACTGGTACCATCACCAATTGCAGTTGTTTGCACATCAGCCGTTGGATGTATCATGGTTTTACCCCTTTTGCTTTGAGGAAGTCGTTGTAGTCACGTATATAATCCCGCTCGTCGTATTTCATGGAAGCCATCACGAGACAGATTGATCCCGACGAAAAGTTGATTTCTGAGGCCCAGATCATGGGAGGTATATGTAGACCCATGTAAGGGCGATTAAGTTGAACGAGACGTTGAACCCGCCCATCGTCGAGCATAATTTCAAAGCTGCCACTTGCTGCGATCAGAAATTGATGGCATTGAATATGGGCATGGGCTCCGCGCGATTCCCCGCCTGGTACGTCATACAAATAGAATACGCGCTCCAGTTCAAAAGGAATTTCATTCCCGCCGTGAACCGGAGTAATGTTTCCTGCCCGGTTTTGGATTTTGGGAAGCGTAAGCAATGAACAGTCGAATACTGATGGGTAACTCATGCCTTGGACTTTGATTGTGAGAACGCAACGTAGTCACGTATATAGTCAGCCTCATTATACGCCTGATCTGCCAGAATTAGCGCCAGCGAATTTGTAGAGAAGTTTTCTAATTGTCGCCAGATTCCGGCGGGTACAAACAAGCCGGTGTAAGACCGGTTCAGACTAATAATCTTTTTTTCGGATCCATCATCAAGGGCCACATCAAAACTGCCGGACAATGCGATAATTACTTCCTGCAATTCATGATAGGCATGCCCACCACGAATTTCCCCGCCGGGCACGTCATAGATCCAATAAGCTCTTTTTATGGGAAAAGGCAGATGCTTGCCTCCCTCCAAAAAAGACAGGTTGCCACGGGCATCCAGAATCTTAGGCAATTGAATCAACGAAACATCTTTGATGCTCATAAAACCATCCTTTTGAGATATTCACCGTACCCACTTTTCTTCAACTGTTCGGCCAACGCCTCCAGTTGAGTCTTACCAATATATTTATTCCGATAGGCCACTTCTTCTATACAACCAATTTTAGTGCCTTGTCGTTTCTCGATTACCCGTACAAATTCGCTGGCATCACTCAACGAATCGAATGTACCAGTGTCCAACCATGCAGTGCCCCGGTCCAGCACCGCCACGCTCAGGCGTCCCTGCCGTAAATATTCGCGATTTACGTCAGTTATTTCGTACTCGCCCCGTGGTGAAGGTTTCAATGCCTTGGCAATCGCCACCACATCGTTGTCGTAAAAATATAGCCCGGGTACGGCATAGTTCGATTTTGGCTTTGCGGGCTTTTCTTCTATGCTGACCGCCTTGTTGTCGGCATCAAACTCCACCACACCGTAGCGTTCGGGATCAGACACCTGATAGGCAAATACGTATCCGCCTTCCACATCGGCCAGCTTCTTCAACTGGCTTCCCAATCCAACGCCATAGAAAATATTATCTCCCAATACAAGCGCCACTTTATCTGAACCAATAAAGGATTCGCCGATTACAAAGGCCTGGGCAAGCCCATTCGGCACTTCCTGTATCGCATACTCAAACCGACATCCTACATGGCTGCCATCACCCAGCAAACGCCGAAATGAAGGATTGTCTTCGGGTGTTGTTATTATCAACACCTCCCGTATACCAGCCATCATTAGTGTAGACAAAGGATAATATATCATCGGCTTATCATAAATCGGCATCAACTGCTTTGATATAGCCTTTGTAATTGGATAAAGCCGTGTGCCGGAGCCCCCGGCGAGAATAATTCCCTTCATTGTTGAATTGTTGATTCGTTGAACTGTTGAATTGTTGGGCGTAAGCTTTTGACTACTAATATTTTTTCGATAAATGAGAAATTGAAACTTAGTAGCGTCAAATAACTCAGCTACGATTGTTCAAAAAACTACGTAATTTATTTGCTATTGAACCTTGTTTTATGTACTCATTTAGCTTCGAGAAGCTTGAAGTATGGCAGCTCGCCAGAAATTTTACGGCATTCGTTTATCAGATTTCCGAGAAATTTCCAAATCATGAAAAATATGGCCTGGCTAGCCAATTACGCCGTGCATCCATTTCAATCACTTCAAACCTAGCCGAAGGTGCAGGACGAACCTCAAGTAAAGAACAGGCAAATTTTTATCAGCTTGCCTATAGTTCAGCAATGGAGGCAATCAATCAACTAATAATTGCCAACGATCTCAAATACATCAACCATACCGAACTTGACCTTGCCCGTAGTCAGGTCAGTGAAATTTCGAACAAGATAAACGCACTTAGAAAGGCTGCATTGAGCAAGATACGCCGTTAAAGAAATTAGTTTGCACAGCACTCAACAGCCAAACAACCCAACACTTCAACAATTCAACAACCAAACAACTCAACAACTTACAGGTATTGCGTCTCATAATACTTCAGGTACTCTCCACTCGTTACATGCTTCAGCCATTCCTGGTTTTCGAAATACCAATCGATGGTTAGTTGCAGGCCCTGCTCGAAAGTGACACTTGGAGCCCAGCCGAGTTCTTTGTTGATTTTAGATGCGTCAATTGCGTAGCGACGGTCGTGGCCCGGACGATCTTTGATATAAGTGATCAATTGTTCACTGGTACCTTTTTCGTTGCCCAGCTTTTTATCCATCAGCTCGCAAAGCAATTTTACCAGATCAATATTCTTCCATTCGTTAAATCCGCCAATATTATAGGTGCTGTGGTTAGCGCCTTTATGATAAATCAGGTCGATGGCAATGGCATGATCTTTTACAAAAAGCCAGTCGCGGGTATAAAGACCATCGCCATAAACCGGCAAAGGCTTTTTCTGTATGATATTGTTGATAAATAATGGAATCAATTTTTCCGGAAAATGATTGGGGCCATAATTGTTGCTGCAATTGCTGATCACCACCGGCAGCCCATAAGTATCACCATACGCTCTCACAAAATGATCGCTGCTGGCTTTCGATGCACTATAGGGGGAATGCGGATCATAGCGGGTGTCTTCGGTAAAGAATCCCGTTTCGCCCAAAGCTCCATACACTTCGTCAGTAGACACATGATAGAACCGCTTTCCTTCATAATTATCTTTCCAGGCCTCTTTTGCTGCATGTAACAGGTTAACCGTACCAATCACGTTGGTATATACAAAATCGAGTGGCGACAAAATAGACCGATCCACATGCGATTCGGCAGCCAGATGAATAACGCCATCAGGCTGGTACTGGTCAAACAACTGCTTCAATTCGGAAGCATCGAGAATATTGGCCTTTTCAAAAACATAGTTAGGGCGATTTTCAATATCCCGCAGATTTTCAAGATTGCCAGCATACGTCAGGGCATCCAGGTTAACGATACGGTATTCGGGGTACTTTGTTACAAATAACCGTACTACGTGCGAACCAATAAATCCGGCACCACCGGTAATGATAATCGTTCTATTCATTGTTGAATTGTTGAATCGTTGAATTGTTGAACTGTTGAATTGTTGAGTTGTTTAGTTGTGTAGTGGTGTAGTTGTTTGAGATAAGTGTGCGAACAGAATACCCAAACCTTAAGGCTGCGTGGAAAAAGTATGCAGTTCAGTGCCCACAGTTCGAAAACAACTCCACAACTACACAACTAAACCCTTACTTCGCGCTTTCCCAGGTCCGCCTCAATCCCTCTTCCACAGAAACTGCGGGCTCGTACCCGAGCAATGATTTAGCTTTATCAATATTGGCCAGGCTATGCTTTACATCTCCCACTCGTTCCGGACCAAAAATGGGCTCCAGATCGCTGCCAGCCTGCTTTTTTAATTGATTGAATAATTCCAACAAAGAGGTCTGGTGCCCACAGGCGATATTATATACCTGATTTACAGCTTCCGGATTTTCAGTGAAAAGCGATAGAATATTTGCGCTTACGGCATTGTCGACAAAAGTGAAATCGCGGCTATGTGAACCGTCACCGTTGATGGTTGGCGGCTTATGGCTCTTCAGGGCTTCCACAAACAATGGAATTACTGCTGCATAGGGCCCCTTAGGATTTTGCCTGGGGCCAAATATGTTGAAGTAACGAAGACCGATTAATTCCAACTTATACAAGCGAGCATAAACCTGTGCGTACAGTTCATTCACGTATTTGGTCACGGCATAGGGTGAAAGAGGCTTACCAATTACATCTTCCACCTTCGGTAATCCCGGATGGTCGCCATAGGTAGAAGAACTGGCTGCATACACCACCCGCTTAACTCCCTTCTCTTTGGCTGCAGTAAAAATATTCAGCGTACCGGTGATATTTACATTGTTGCTGGTGAGCGGATCATTTACAGAACGTGGCACCGAACCAAGAGCAGCCTGATGCGTTATTCGGTCCACCCCATCACATGCAGCAAGGCAGGTTTCATAGTCGCGGATATCGCCTTCCAGAAACTTAAACCTGGCATGCTGGCGAAAAACGTTGAAGTTAGAAATAGAGCCAGTTGCTAAATTGTCCAGCACCCGCACTTCGCTAACTTCTGCAAGCGACAATAACTTCTCCGTTATATGAGAACCAATAAAACCGGCACCGCCGGTAACGAGTATTTTCATGGGAACCTTCAGTTACTTTTTTGCTCAACGGGAATTGACCCTTTTTATTTTTTTCGAAACCAGTTAAACGGATTCAATGCCCGCCAAATTCGTTGCAAAAGGCTTTTAGGTTTAGGCTGTTCCTCTTCGAAATAAGAGCTCTTTTCGCCGTAACCATAGCCGTATCCGTAACCGTAGCGACCATATCCATAGTATCCGTAGCCGGGCTTTATTTTCACATCGTTGATTACGATTGAAACTTTGGGCAGCTTCTTTTCCCGATATATTTCATCGACCAGTCCAATTTGCTTCTTGAAGGTATGTCCCTGACGGGTGAGATACAAAGTGCAATCGGCAAATTTTCCGAGTGTCATTGCATCGCTCACCATACCAATTGGTGCGGTATCTATCACAACCACATCAAAATCCCTTTTAAGGGCGTCAAACATTTCAGCGATTTTAGGATCGAGCAAGAGCTCTGACGGGTTGGGTGGTATGGGACCGCAGGGAAGTACAAACAGGCCCTGAATATCAGGCACCGGCAAAATCAAATCGTTCAATTCCGCATTTCCTGCCAACAGATTGCTGATACCTTTATGACGCCCCATTTTCAGACCCGACAATACTTTCGGCTTTCGGATATCGAACTCAAGTACGATAGTCTTTTTGCCTGCCAGTGCAATTACTGCTGCCATATTGGTACTTACAAATGATTTGCCTTCGCCGCTGAATGATGAGGTAACAAGTATGACAAAGCGATTTGACTTAGTAAGTACATAATCGAGATTGGAACGGATGGTGCGAAATTGTTCTGCCACCATACTACGGCTGGTTGCGCTAACCACCAGAGTATTTTCAGAGTACGAATGTCCAACCTCCCCAATGATCGGTGCAGCGGTAGCTCTCTCCACATCGTTGCGACTTTGAATCTTATCGTTGAGCATTTCCGCCGCAAACAAAACTGAAGCGGGTAAAGCAAGGCCTATCAGTAATGCGATGACCTGTATCATCCGTTTATTCGGCTTAATCGGGACAGTGTTGACCGCTGCCTTATCCAGAATAGTAGTATTGGAGGTGGTGGCGGCACGCTCAATGGCCGCTTCTTCGCGCTTGCCCTCCAGCAGGGTGTAAAGCGCCAACTTGGTGTTGATCTGGCGTTCATTGTCCAGCAATTCCTTCAGCTTGGCAGGCAACGCTTTCAGGGTGCTTTGATCCTCCATCGAACTCCGCTTCACTTTTCCGATCGCATCCAGATAAGTCAGTCGTATATTTCTCAGGTTCTCGAGCACATTCTTCCGCTGTTGCTCTATTAGCGCCTCTGCTTCGCGAACAGCCGGGTTGCCTTTGGGAATATTAGATTCAAGCAGACTTTTTCGTTCCAATTGTGCTTTGTTATAACCAAATACCAGTTCGTTAAGCACCGCATCTTCCAAACCAAAAGAAGTGGGTACCACCACCTGAGAAAACTGATTACTTCTGTCTTCAAGGTACTGAGTCAGGTACTCCACCAGATTCAACTTTAATTCTTCCTGCAGGATAAACCGGTTAGCTTCTTCTATTTTAGTGAAGGCGCTGCCTGTTTGAGCTTCTGCATCGATCACGTCATTACGATCGCGGTAACTCAGGTTGATGACCTGTAAGCTATCTAACTCCTTTTTTAGCTGTACAAGCCGGCCATCAATAAAAGTAATACGCTGGTCAATAGAGTAATTTTTTTGTTCGATCGTCAACGAATCGTACTGCACCATTACCGAGTTGATAATGTCGGCGGCAATATACGGATTGTCGGCCTCAAGGCTAATTGTGAGAATACCTGTTCCACTTCCCTTTGGTTGTACCCGCAATGCATTTGCAAAATGGCGGGCCACCGCTTCCACCGGCCGCCATTGGATCCTATACTCCTGATCTTCAGGAGGAGTTTGCAGTTTACTGAGTGAAAAAACGCCAAAACTATTGGTCAGCAAATCTCCAAAAGCAAATGTTTTCTCGCTATTGTTAAGTCTAAACCTTTCACCATCCACGAACTTAACCGACATGGTAAACGCCTGGGACGAATCCTTTAGTTCATACACTTCAACCACAAAAGGAGTCTGGCCGTACACGTTGCGATCGCGCACCCGGCCAATGGCAGTATACGAGAATTGCAGATTCAAGCGGCTGACCACCCGCGACATCACGGGCCTTGAGCTAACCACTTGTATTTCACTTTGTATATTTTGCGTACGGTTGTTACCTGACAAGAGTTCTTCGACAGGGTCGGTGCGTTGGTTTTGAGGTTGACTTTTTATTTGTAAACTACCAGTAGAAGCATACATTCTGTCAGTATAGCGCAGGTACATAAATGCACCCAACAGAGCCAGTGCCACCGATAATATAAAATAGGGAAGGAACCGGATATATTTAAAAAACATTTCCTTCAGCGTGAGACCACCCGATTCGGATTTGCCCGCTACTGGATTGTTTGCAACATGATCTTCCATCAGGAATATTTAAACAAAAATTATTGGAATAATCGGATAACTACCGCCATTGCAGTTACAATACTTATGATAAATCCAGCCTGACGGAAAAACACTTCCTGCTCGGCTTTTTTAGCTTTGCGTGGAGTTGGGTCCACCAAAACCAGATCGTTTTGCAACAAATTGAAATAAGGCGAACTAAACAATGAGTCAGACGAGAGGTCGACAACTCCTACCTGGCGTCGGCCATCTACTTCCCGTACTACCTTTACCGATTGCTTTAACCCGAATTCAGTTACCCCACCCGCAAGACCTATCGCCTCGAGGATGCTGACGCGCTCGCCTGGAAACTGAATTACACCCTGGCGACCCACTTCTCCCAGTACAGTAATTCGTAAATTGGCAAATCGAACAATCACCGTTGGATTAGTGAGTACCGAGTCGGTTTCATTTATTTTGTGCTTAATGAGATCGGCCAACTCCAAACGGGTCAATCCCTCCACGTGCAATTCTCCTAACATCGGATACTCAATATTTCCGCGCAAGTCCACCAAAAATCCACTATTCGTCCCTTCCGGGCCAGTGGCTGGCAAATTATACGGCGCATCGGAAATCTCCCGCTTCGTGCTGGAACTGAAAACCTGAATATTCAACAGATCATTTGGCTGAATCCTTATTTCAGTGAATTTCGGATCAGGGAGCCGTGTGGTGTCGGATACCGATTGCAGGTAATTAGGAATTTTTTGCTGCGGTTTACAGGCCGCGAGCAATACAATCGGAATCGCCAGCATCCACCAACGCCGGTTAATTTTCATTGTGATGGTTTTCATGTAATAATAAAAGCCCGCACCGGTACTAGTCCGGTCGGGCCGAAGTTAATTTAGTTCTGTCGATCTGCGCTATTAATACATAGCCCAGACTATCTATTGCCACTTTCGCCGTTTTGTGCTGAAGCTCCAACACTTCGCCCTCCTGATCCATCAGAGGGCCGCCGGTTACCTTAACCCGCTGGTGTATCTGCACTTCGAGCGGGCGCACTTCCACGTTTTCGTGCTCATTCAAAAATCGCTTAATAGCCGCTATCTCCTTCTCCCGAATAACGGCGGGCTTGCCATTCCAATATACAAAATTGACGACGCCGGGTGTCATACGAACAGCTGTTCGGTCTTCGTCATTTACCTTCACAAATACGTAGGATTTGAACAGTGGCTCTTCAACAACCTTCATACGGTCACTCCATTTTCGTCGCACTTTATTAAGCGGACAATAACATTCCAACCCCTTTTCGGTGAGCAACTGGGCTACTTTTTTTTCCCAGCGCGGGCGACTATATATGGCTAACCATTTACGGCTCAATGTGATACGAATTTGCAGAGCTTCGCCACCTCGGTCACATCGCTATTTTTTTGCATGTGCCGACCGGAAACGAAACCTATGAACGGAAATCTACGAGTTCTATTGCCGTTCGGGTGCAAATATAATTGCCTAAATGTGACTGGCAAAAGAATAAAATGAACAGAAAGTGAATTGTTTAGTTGTTGAATTGTTGAAGCGTTGAATCGTTGAATTGTAGCGCAGTTGAAAAGTTGAGCAGCCGGGATGCGTTGTTGTTGTAGGGTGAGGTTGCAGTACAGCAAACATTGTCGCCGCCGGTTCCCCCATCTCCGCTTTCCGGAAATCGACAGGCCCCACCCGAAGGCATATTTTCTCTAAAGGATTTAATGAATAAATACTAGATTGCCAATTAACATTTGTAGCCGCGAATTTTCAATACGTTCGAACAGCTACACTACATAATAACTAAACGGCCGGGTAATTAGACTACCAAACAACGCAACAATTCAACACTTTAACAATTCAACACACCTTGTCTTCCCGCTTCTACTCCCTCGACGTTTTTCGTGGCGCTACGGTAGCGCTGATGATTCTGGTAAATAATCCCGGGTCCTGGTCAAATATCTACCCGCCGCTGAAACATGCGCCCTGGCATGGGCTTACGCCAACAGATCTGGTATTCCCCTTCTTCCTGTTTGCTGTCGGGAACGCCATGGCCTTTGTGCTGCCACGACTAAGAGAAGGCGGCGACGGGGCTTTTTGGAAAAAAGTCATCAAGCGTACGATCCTGATTTTTGCCATCGGTCTGTTTTTGAACTGGTGGCCGTTTTTCTCCTGGAAAGAGGGTGAACTGGTGTTTCGGCATTGGGTGAATCCGGATAATCCTGAGTCGGGGGTACGTATTCTGGGTGTGCTGCAACGAATCGCTCTCTGCTATTTCTTTGCGGCTATACTGGCCTATTATCTCAAACCCAGACAGGCCCTGGCGGCTGGCATCATCTTGTTGCTGGGCTATTGGCTTATTTGTTATATGGGCAACCCCGCAGATCCATACAGTCTGCAGGGCTGGGTGGGCACAGAACAGGTAGACAAAAAAATTCTCGGTACTGCCCATCTATATCGTGGCGAGGGCGTAGCTTTTGATCCGGAAGGACTGTTGAGTACGTTATCGGCGATTGTGCAGGTGGTCATTGGTTTTCTCGTTGGATATTTTATACGACAAAAAGGCAAAACTCTCGAGATGTTGACGGCGCTGTTTGTGGCAGGCATCGTGCTGGTGCTGGTTGGTTTTGCCTGGGATATGGTGTTTCCGATCAATAAAAAAATATGGACGAGTTCGTTTACTGTCTACACCAGCGGTCTGGCCATTCTCACCATATCCACCATGATCTACCTGATCGAATTCCGCCAGTACAAAGGGGCGTTGGCGCGGTTTTTTGACGTCTTTGGTAAGAACGCTTTGTTTGTGTTTGCCCTGAGTGCATTTCTGCCAAAAGGACTTTCACTGATTCGTTTCAGCGATGGAAGCAACCCATGGAACTGGCTTTATTTGCATGTTTACAAATTTATTTTACCCATCGACCCCAGAGTGGGCTCTTTGTTGTTTGCATTAACGGTGATTGCGTTTATGTGGGCTGTATGTTATTGGATGGATCGAAAAAAGATCTATATCAAGGTTTAGCAGAATCACCGTCTGCCCCAGGTTCAGAGTTCGATTCCGTGAACCCATAAACTTTGAATGAGCCAAAAACGGTCTTTCGGTTCCAATACTAATTCAGCTTCCCATATTCCTTTTATGGGTCTGGCTTCGCCCGCCGATTCGAGCAACATTTCATAACGGCCTTTCACGCTAGCGTGCTCATTCGCGACCACGCAGTTTCGAACCCGTAATACCCTGGGCTGCGCCTGATCAAACTGGCGCCGAAACTCCTTTACCCGTTGTCGAAACATAGCAGGATCGGTAATATACTTTCCGTTCAGGCTAAGCCCCGTTTTAGCGAAACATGGGTCCGGGGGTACCGTCGCATCAGTGAAGAGCGGCAATAAACCACCTTCCACAGCAGCACAACAGGCATCGTATTCGTAATCGGGGTGAAAATCGTCGTACACAAAACAACTGATCATGCCGGGGAGCCGGTTGGGGTGAATGGAAAGTTGCGTGAGTTCCTCACGTGCAAACTGATAAAGATCGGCTGGCGTTACACGAGGACTTCGTGAAGAAAGTATAAGGCCAAAATCGAAAAGATAGCTTTCCATTTCAGCCCAGCATCCGGCGATTTGATCCGTACTGATCTCGGAAATGGGTCGAAATTTTTCCCGAATAGGAACTATATCTTCAATCCTGACACGCACGGACTCGTCGAGCATCGATTCGCTTTCCAGGATTTTCCGAAGAAAGGAATTTTGAATCTTTAACTGATTGAAATCCGTCCCGGGTGTCATATGGATAATAGCACCTCTTTCGGCAATCAATTTCATAGCGAGAAATTCATTTTCGGCGATGAGACGTTCGTCTGCAGGCAGGTGGGCAAAATCTTCAAACATGGCTTTAATTTTTCAGTGAAACTAAAAGCCACTTCCAGGCGGGCAAGGGGAAAACGACACGGATTATGACCGAAAATCACCAGCGCTAAGGCGTCAAAACAACAGCCCCTGCTGGCCTGGCCTGCGGAACTGTGAACTGTCGAGACTCCATTCCCGTTCTTTTAAGCCGTAGAGCTTTCCATATTTCTGAAACTGTTGCGAAATGAGGTCTGCTACCGGACCTTCGCCCCGCATTCTACGACCGAACTCGCTATCGTTTACTTTGCCGCCGTGCGATTGCTCTATCAGGTGCCATATCTTGTCGGCGCGATCCGGAAAGTTTTTGTACAGCCAATCGTGGAAGAGCAGTTTCACTGCACCATTCAGTCGCACAAATGTGTAGGCCGAAAAACTGGCTCCATTATCGCTCGCCATTTTCAGAATACGTTGCATTTCCTGATCATTTAATCCGGGGATCATAGGACCCAACATTACGCCCATGCGTACACCGGCCTGGCTCAACTCACGTATTACGCGCATTTTCTGCTGAGAGGTGGTTGTTCGAGGCTCCAATACCCTACGCAAGGGTTCATCCAGTGATGTTATCGACAACATTACCGACACCAGATTCTTTTTCGCCATCTCCTCCAGAATATCGCGATCTTTCAACACTGCCGCATTCTTGGTCAGGATTGCTACCGGCTGATTAAACTCGCGGCAAACCTCCAGCAGTTTACGGGTAAGCCGGAACTTTTGTTCGGCCGGCTGATAACAATCCGTATTACCACTTAGCATAATGGGCGTAACATCCCATTTGGGATTCATGAGGAATTTCCGCAGTAATGTTGCCGCGTTCGTTTTAACAATAATTTTTTGTTCGAAATCAATGCCGGCGCTATATCCCCAATATTCGTGCACATTGCGGGCATAGCAATAGATACAACCATGTTCGCAACCGGCATAGGGATTCATGCTGTAAGCCATGCGCACGTCCGGACTGTCAACCTTATTTACAATTGACTTAGCATGCTGCTCAAGATATTGTGTGGGTAATGCAGCATCTTCCCAATCATCAATACCCTCCGGATGTTCGCGGATAAGATGTTCTTTCTGGAAGCGATTTTGAGTATTGAATTGGGCGCCGCGTGACATGAGTTGCTGAGTTGTTGAGTTGTTGAAACGTTGAGTTGTTGAGTTGTTTGGTTGTTTAGCTGTTTAGCTGTTTTGTTGCATTGTTGTTTTTTGCTTTTTGTTTTTTTTGCTTCGTTGTTTTCGATCGGCGTAATTTTCGATTGCAATCTGCGCAATCAGCGGGAACTGAACTGAAACAATGTTTGTAAGGCTACAACGAACACGGTTTTCTGCACCTGTTGAATGCATGGAGTTTATACTCAGAACGCAGGGATTCAAGAGACAGAATCAGATAAAAAATAAAATATGAATCTCCAACTTCTAACCATAAAACAACACCCGGAGAGAAAGGAACCAAAGCAGCAGCGCATAGGAAAAATATTCAGACATTAGCAGTGGCATCAGTAGACCGAAGTAAGTCAATAACAAAACAGCCAAACAACTAAACAACTAAACGACAAAAAGCATTCCCTGCTTCGTACTCACCGGCATGTTTTCAAACTGAAATTTTTCTACAATTTGAAACTGGAACTCTCCTACCGGTCGGCGAAGCAGCACCATATTGTCGGCGATGAATCTTGCTGAAAATGATCGATGGCTATATTCCTTAGAAGCTTTTTCGTATTGCCAGGGCTTTAGCCTCGCTGCTAGTGTAATATGCGGGTCGAGTATGAAATGAGGTTTCAGTTCATCATTCATCCGCAAGAGTCGTTGCGACTGCTGTCGAATCTCTTTAACCAGTTGCTGCACGGCCAGCCGACTGGCCACTTGTACATAGAGGCTATGGCTGGGGATCAGACCAAAATCCTGCAATTCAACTTTAAATGGGGTTGTACCCATTGCCAGGGAATGGAAACGTGCCCGGATCTTCTCCTCCATCATCTCGTATTGAGTAAAACTGCAGAGCAGCACACTGCAGCGACCTTTTGACTTCGATTCCATCTGGTACTGCTGGTTGAACTCCTGCCTTAGGTCGCGGATTTTATTTCGCAAAGCCTCATGCGGAACCAATACCAATTGGTACTCAAATATGCGGTAGCCCGGCATGGACATAACAGACGGCTGTAAGGGGGTAGCGTGGATTGTTTGCATATTTCACTCAAATTGTTAGCATGAAATTACTAAATTATTTAGCTTTACCAAAAAATATTTCTCATTTCCGCTAATACCCTTTTTTAAATTATTGATTATGCAACAGGAAGACTTTTACGGCGCGGCTTACCGCGGCAGCAAGCAGTTCACTCAGCAGGAGGTAAAGTCGGCCAATGCCACCGGATTTGGCGCAGCAGCCGACGATTATATGGAGCGGGGCATCGATCTCAACGAGCAGTTGATTCGAAACAAACCTGCCACTTTTTTCTTCCGTATGAAGGGCGACGCCATGCGCGAGGCGGGCATATTCGACAACGATATCCTGGTGGTTGACCGATCAATTCGTTTGGCCGAGGGCCGGGTGATTGTGGCGATACTGAACGGAGAACTGCTGGTACGACGCTTTCACAAAAATTTTTCCTCGGCTTTTCTGATTCCTGAAAACAACCGGTACAAACCCATCAATCTGGCAGAGTTCACCGACTTTACGGTATGGGGAGTGGTTACTTATGTAATTCATCAGCTGGCCTGATATGAAAGCCATTGTAGATTGTAACAATTTTTACTGTTCCTGCGAGCGCCTGTTTCGCCCTACGCTACGCGAGCAGCCAGTTGTTGTTCTAAGCAACAATGATGGCTGTATTATTTCCCGGAGTGATGAGGCAAAGAAGCTGGGTATTGGCATGGCCATCCCCTACTTCATGGCCAAGCCGCTGATACGGCAACATCAGATTGCCGTTTTTTCCTCGAATTACAATCTGTATGGCGATCTGAGCTGGCGGGTAATGGAAACTCTTCGCGATCTGCTTGGCCCGGCACGGGTGGAAGTTTATTCGGTAGACGAGGCGTTTCTTGACCTGGAAGGATTAAAAAGGCAGGACTGGCAGCAACTGGCCATTGAGATCAGGGAACGGGTATTCGAATGGACAGGTATACAGGTTTCCGTGGGTATCGCTCCGGGAAAAGTGTTGGCCAAACTGGCCAATCGCCTTGCCAAAAAAGACAAGCAAAAAACGGACTGCATTTATGTGCTCGATCAGCCCGACAAAATAATTGATGCGCTAAAGAAAACTCCGGTGGAAGATATCTGGGGAGTTGGCCGCCGCTTTTCGCAAAAATTGAAGAACGACTGGTGTATCTACGACGCCTGGCAGCTCAGCAAACTATCGGATGACTTTGGTCGCACACATCTCGGCGGTGTGGTCGGCGTACGATTGCTTCGCGAACTCAGAGGTGAGAGCGTACGAGATATGCAGGAAGAACTGGTACAGAAAAGAATGATCGCCACCACACGTATGTTTGGCAATCCGGTCAGTGATCGCGAATCAATACGGGAAGCTATTGCCACTTATACCACACGCGCTGCTGAAAAATTGCGCCGTCAATTCAGTGCAGCCAGCCAGGTGGAAGTGTTTATTGTCTCCCGTGATCAGGACCATCAGACGGACTTTCGGGGCGCTACTCACCATAGCAGCGTGCAACTGGCGCGGGCTACCTCGCTCACCCACGAACTAATCAAGCCGGCAGTACAGCTGGCGGACCAGCTATTCCAACCGGGTACTTTTTATAAAAAAGCAGGAGTGATGCTGTCAGGTATTGTTCCCGACAACTCGATTCAGGGCAGCCTGTTCGGCGAGGAAGAGCGAAAAACCGACCGAATGCTAATGTCAATGGTCGACAATATCAACTTCAGCCAGCGCGACGATGTCCTAAAATTCGCGCGTAGCGGCACCAGCCGCAACTGGAAAATGCGCCAGGAATTGCGCAGTCCCCGATATACCACGCGGTGGGAAGAATTGCCAGAAGCCAGGTGAGGAAGTGTTGAGTTGTTGAGTCGTTGAGTCGTTGAGTTGTTGAGTTGTTGAGTTGTGTATTCGTGTGTCGTAAATGGCGCCCCGTAGGGGCGCATTGTCGATAGAAAAAGAAAGAGAAGGATGCTGCGCCCCGTAGGGGCGCATTGTCGATAGCAAAAAGAAAGATTGTTGAATTCGCCGCCCCGTAGGGGCGGATTGTGTTAAGCGGCATGAATTAGACGCAGCTAATTATTCCTGTGGCGTCATTTCCCTTCAACAAACACAATCCGCTCCTATGGAGCGGGATACTTTTTCGTTCGCGCTTTTTGCTACACACAATTCGCTCCTACGGAGCGGGATAATCATTGGATCGTGCTCTTGCTACAAACATTCCGCTCCTACGGAGCGCATCGTTATAAAAAAAGAAAGATTGTTGAATACGCCGCCCCGTAGGGGCGGATTGTGTTAAGCGGTATTAATTAGACGCAGCTAAATATTCCTGTGGCGTCATTTCCCTTCAACAAACACAATCCGCTCCTACGGAGCGGGATACTTTTTCGTTCGCGCTTTTTGCTACAAACAATACGCTCCTACGGAGCGGGATAATCATTGGATCGTGCTCTTCGCTCCTACGGAGCGCATCGTTTTAAAAAAAGAAAGAGAAGGATGCTGCGCCCCGTAGGGGCGCATTGTCGATAGCAAAAAGAAAGATTGTTGAATTCGCCGCCCCGTAGGGGCGGATTGTGTTAAGCGGCATGAATTTAGACGCAGCTAAATATTCCTGTGGCGTCATTTCCCTTCAACAAACACAATCCGCTCCTATGGAGCGGGATACTTTTTCGTTCGCGCTTTTTGCTACAAACAATTCGCTCCTACGGAGCGGTTAGACTTTACACCTAGAAAAAGAAGACGTCGATGACCTGAACTGTGCATGTACTCTAAACCGATCTCCGCGCCCTCTGCGAAAAAAACTCTGTGGACTCTGCGGTTAAAAAAGGGTAACAGTACTCTGGAAATTTTGCCAGTCTCTAAGATGATGAGTTTTCTGTTCCTACAGGGTTCTACGGACTCATGCACAAACAGCACAGATAGTTGAATCAGGCACCAACCAGAACCCATCAGCATTTCATCCCCAGAAAAAAACCGCGCAAAGCGCGGTTTTTTTATTTAACAATGATGTTCTTCTCAGCACTGACCAGCTTGCCGCTGTCGGTAATCCCTTCTACCCTGATGCGGAACGACCCCTTCTGATCACCGGTATAAAAAGACAATTTGGTGCTGCCGCCCGTTTCCGATACTACTGTCGGATTCCAGTATAAGGTAGTCCGGAAATCAGGCATTCGCCGGTCATTGCTAACACTATAGTCAGGCGCATAAAAACTGCGCTGCAATTGCAGCCCCTCGTAATCGATCAACAATACCGCAGGATCCAGCTCAAATGCATCGAAGCGGCCATTGAATGTTTCAAAGCTGGCTACACCGCCCACGTTGGCCGAACCCAGTACATAGCGTCGGGTCACGATATCAAGTTTCTTCACCTTTAGCGGATCGTAGGAGAATATCTTGTTTTGATCGGTCAACGGAATACCATCGATCAACACCATCACATTTTCATCGTAGCTACGCTTATAAAGTTCATCAATTATGGAAAGGTACTGCTTACCTCCGCGATTCACCACCCCCACGGGAGCCACAAACTCGCGCAACACTTCTTCCATGGTGGTAAACCTCTTGTAATCGTCGAGGCGGTAAGTGTACTCAGGCTTGCCATAAAATGGCAGCGTATCGGCAGGCAACGGCGCCCTAAAACGACGCAGGCTGTCGGCCCGGTAAATATTCAACGCCTGCATGGCCACACTACGCTTTTGCAGTTCCTCCGCCCAAGCGGCGCTTAATCGAAGGGGGCTGTAAGTTTCATGCAGCGTTTCAGTTACAAATGGGGAACTGATATCTACACGGAAAAAGCGAGCCGAGTCAGAAGCAGCTTTAACCACAATTTCCCCGGGTCCATAATAATTATCGATTTCAAAATAAACCCAGCCCTGTCCATCGCTGCGCGCCGATTCCAGGTCAAACGGATAACCAGGCGCTGAAAGGTAACAAAGCTCGCCACGCACCGGGCTGTCATCCGACTTACGCAACACACGGCCGGTAACGATATGTCCTTTCAGCTCAGGTACCAACATCGCTGATTTCCTGGCCGGCTTATTATCAAAACTTCTCCACCCATGGGTAAGCAACAGGTTATCGGTGGCTCGGTCCACATCGGCATCATTCGAAAAATAATACTCCGGCGATTGTACATCTCCCTGCAAAGCAGGAAGCAGCCAGCGCTGGCTCGCCATACCGGCTACATAAGGCTCGTCCCAGGGTGCGGATTGATACACCGAAACCGAAAGGTTCATGCTATCGTTCGCCTGACCTGTTTTCAATAAGCCGTCGAGTTCAATATCAACCCTGCTTCGAGTAGCGTACTCGCTTTGTGTTGCACTGACAGTGATGAATGGATCCATCGTCGGACGCACAAAGATCAGGCGTTCACATACCGGCTGTCCGCGCTTGTCGAAAAGAGTAACAAAATTTACACCTTCAGCCAGGCTGGTCCGCTCTATTGAGAAATGTCCATTCTGGTTATTGGCCACGCTCATTTGCTGAGCCAGCTTTACCTGCTGATTAGCATGAACAACCAGGCTAAGCAATTCTGCCGGTTGATCAAGGCCACGCAGGAAAATTTCAATGTCGAAACGATCTTTTCCTTTTTGTACAACTTTCAGTCCATATCCGCTTTTGCTGGCCCTGGGCAAGACCTGCGAAAAATGTTGCTCGCCAACCGTCCAGTGTGCGGTATAGCTTTCTTCGGCAGCCGCTTCCAGCTCAAATCGTCCGATTCCGTATCGTAGGGTTTTGAATTCGGATACGGTGTCGCCGGCAGCATTTACAATCACACCCGACTGATCGAGTGGTAACCCATTGCCATCTGCCAGGCGAAAGCCGAGCACCGAACGAACGCCCGCCAGCAATTGTCCGCCTTCGGGATAAATATGCATTTTGGGAGCAGACACAGCAGAAGGAATTGATGCTGTTGCCGACACTGTATTGATCACCGTGACCGGCGTTTCAAAATACTGGCTGCTGCCGGCGTTGCGCATCCAGCGGGTATAAGCCCGGAGAATATATTTATCCGACACTATAGATGATGGCAGGTAAAGGGAACCTGAACCTCCACGTTTATCAATCCTGATTTTTGCCTGCACAACTGCTTTCGATTGGCGGTCGAGTAGTTCCACGTAAGCAATACGACTCAGATCGAGCGGCTGCCAGCTGCCTGCCTGCATATAATTTACTTTGAACCAAATGATCTCTCCGGCCAGATAGCTGGGCTTATCCGTTTGCACATATAGCCGCTCACCCGATTCCGGTTCAGCTTCATCGTTGATAAGCCTGGACATATTGCTATTCTGGGCCGCCGCTTCATTGGCAATACCCAGTAGTAGCATCCACACAATCACCGCCAGCATCTGCTTCATCCTTGCAAGAGTCATAATTTATCGCTATTTAAACTTTCAATTTTTTGTTTCCGTTACGTTACCAGTAAGAGGGCTTCTCCAGACTTCCACGCCTTAAGGTACAATCAACACAGAAAGGGTAGGAAGCCAGAAAGGAACTCGGATTTCCAAGTAGCCCGATGATCGCGTCAAATGGTATCAATCCACCTCCCGAAAACCGGTCCCTCGCCTCGTCGGCTGGAATCGTATCAACAGGGCAATTCATTCTGAAGTCCCAGCCTCCCAATTCATCTTTCGAAATAAATTGCCGCCTTTCGGTAGCTGTCGATGCCATCGCAAAGCCAATTACCTGTTCGTTGGGCCGCTCTACGCATCGGATATTGCCTCTTGTTTCCGCAGGCATGGGCCCAAAAACCGACCCTAGTTCTTCTGTATTCATACGCATGATATCCAGATACGCATACGCCTCTTTGCTGATGGCGTACTGACGAAGTAAGATACTGTATCGAACCGCCAGTCGCTCATCGCCATTAAAGATGAATTCAATAGGCCCCTGCTCTATCCGATCCTCCTGCAGTCGAGCCGAAGAATTGATCAAAATGGAATGCGAACTGTCGTATTTCCAACAATAAAACACTTCCTCCTCTGGCATCTGACGAGGACGTACATACTGATCGTCTTCGTCAAAAACATAGTACGAATAATAATTCGAATGAATTTCATAGGTCTCTCCAAAATCCCACATATAGTATTGCGTGCTGCCACCGGGGTCGAACGCATTAACATATATCTGCACGCCGTCTGCCGTTCTTGTCCAGCCAATACTGTCAATCGGCGGCGCGGTTTTCACTTCTACATAATCGCTTTCAAAATGCGAGCCGTCTATAGTGTTTATCAGTAGCCGGTAACGCTTGCTTATATCCATCAGCAATGCCTCACTTCTGTATTCACCTGGCAACTGCATAAACAGGTTCTGCTTCAATCCATCCTCACTTTCCACCTGCACCAGAGCGCCGGTTTCGGGTCTAAGTCTGGCAGTATCATCCAGCAGAAACGTGCGTGATAGTCGGATCACAGTCGGTCTGCCGCCGGCGCTCATCACACCTTCCACCACCAGGTAAGATACATCGGCCGACAAAAGATCGGGCTTGTAGGGGTCGCGACAACCGACCAGCAGCAACAGCAGCGTTACCCATTTTATTAAAGAACCTGTCATAACAGGATATTTAGCACCTGCAGCACAAACTACCAGTAACTGGGCCTCTGCAGGCTTCCTCCTCTTCTGCGACAATCCACGCAACCTGCATACGAACCGTAGTATAGTTCTATGGCTCCATTATTTTCTTTCACATCATATGGCATAAACCCTTCGCCTTTGAAATAAAACTCAATACTATCCGGAGTTACTTCCTGAACAGGGCAATTTTCTACCAGGCGCCAATTGTCGAGATCGGCCGCACTGATGAAAATGCGCTTCTCAGTAACGGTGCTGGCTGTTACATGACCAATAACGGGTTCACGCTCGTCGGTCAAACAGGTAAAGTTGCCCCGGATCTCTGAAGGCTGGGGATCGAAAATGCTCCCAATGCTTTCAGTATTTTTCTTCATCAGGTCGTAAAACTCATAAGCTTCTTTCTCCATCGCATACTGCCTTACCAGAATGCTGTAGCGCACGGCCATCCGCTCATCGCCATTGAATGCACGAAGCAATGGGGCTTCCGCAATACGATCCGATTGCAGGCGGGCGGAAGAAGCCAGAAGTATATTGCTCGATGAATTATATTTCCAGCAGGTAGTAACCTGTTCGGCAGGAATATCGCGCTTGCGCACGGTGTTGGTCAGACTTTCGTACAGGTATAGCGAAAAGTAATAGGTGCGAATTTCCCAGGTTTCATCATAGTCCCAGCGGTAGTAAGTAGTATTACCATTGTCGTCGTGGGCATTGGCCGAAATAACAATTCCTTCAGCATCGCGCTTCCAGGTGATGCTGTCGATGGGCGGCGTTTCCTTTACGGTAATATAGTTGGAGAGGTATTCATTGCCATTGTCGGTCAATATTCGCACCCGGTACTTCTGACCCACTTGCAATGCAAGAGTGTTTCGATAAAAACCGCCTCCTGCATCGGGGATTCCCTGAACGCCGCCGCTTTCAGCTTCTACCTGTATCTGCGCGCCGTCTTCGGCGATAATGGTGTTGTAACCGTCTATTTTGCCACTACGCGATAATCGAATCGATGTAATACCGCCGCTTGCATCCAGATTGCCTTCCACTACCAGTATATTGGTATCAGAATCTACGAGCGGTGCCACATATTCATCGCGGCAGGAGGCTAATGCCATACCTGCAATCAATAAACTGCTGATAATCTTTATATGCTTCATCTCAGAATCGAATATTATAATTGATAAAGGGAATAACTGAACCAAAAATCGACAACTTATATCCGTTGATCAAACCATCCTCGGAAACAAAGTAGACCGAGTAGGGATTACGACGACCAAGCAGGTTATATAAACCGATAGTCCAGGAACCATGGGTTTTCTGATTCACCTTATGATTGCCATCGATATTGATGCTAAAGTCGGTACGGAAGTAATCCGGAATGCGGTATGCATTTCGATCGGAATACAATACACGTTGCGAACCGGCATAATAATAACGGCCAATGGGCAAAGTGATCGGCCTGCCTGTACTGTAGGTTGAATTCAGTGAAATACTGAAACGGTGTGTAATACGGAAATTACCAGTCAGCGTAATGTCGTGCGGCTTATCGTAGTTGGCCGGATAGAAATCACCGTTGTTGACCAGTACACCCAGATCAGGATCATCGGAACGCAGCAGGATACGCGAATAGGTATAACTGATCCAGCCATTCAGCTTTCCGCCAGGCTTCTTAATCAGGAATTCCAGTCCATATGCCTTGCCGCGGGTATTGATGACGTCGGTTTCAATATCAGGATTGAGTAGCAAAGTGGCGCCTGGCTTATAATCCAGATAGTCGCGAATGGTTTTGTAGTAAACCTCCAGCGATGTTTCAATGGTGTTCGACTTCAGGTTTTTGTAAAAGCCAAGCGAAAACTGGTTACCACGTTGTGGACGAATATTCGGATCGCTCAGCTTCCAGATATCCGTTGGCGCAATGGCAGTGGTATTGCTGAGCATGTGAATGTACTGCCGCTGCGAATTGAATCCGGCCTTAACAGAAAAAGAAGCCGTTACACTGTACCGAACGGAAAAGCGAAACTCGGGGCCACTATAGGTGTTGATGATTTTTCCTTTTCCGTAGTCGACCGTTTCTGTCTTGTTGTCGTCGTTAACAGGTTGGCCCGGGGCATAATAATTAACTGAATTAGGGCCCAGGTAGTTGAACATGGAATAGCGCAGCCCCGTGTTAACAGAAAATTTATTGCTGGGATTGAATCGGTGAGTAAGATAGAGTGCCGACTCCTGCGCCTGCTCATCTTCGATGATGTCGGGCGTAACCAGCGACTGGCTTCCCTTGGGTTCGTAGGAGCCGGGTGAAAGCTTGTAGCGCATGGTACTTACGCCAAAATCGAAGCCATGTTGCTGACTGCGATAATAAACAAAGTTCATACGCGCATACAATTGCTGAATCGAAAACTTCATGGTAAACGCATTCACCGGATTCTGATCGCTGTTTACGCTATACTGATAGCGATCCACTCCGGCCACCACTTCACCGGTCAGGCGGCGCGTGAAATTGCGTTTCCATTTCACTGAAAAATTATAGTTGTTATAGCCGTATACCGTATCGGTGTTCAGCGAAAAACGATCATTACTATAGTAACCGGAGAAATAAAGATTGTTGGTACTGTCGATCTGGTGACTGATGCCGAGGTTGAGATCCTGAAAATTGGCACTGCTGTTTTTGTATTCATTGGGCAGCAGGTTCATCAGCCAGTTGGCATAAGTAGTACGGCCACCAAATATGAATGAAGTGCGGTCTTTCGCAATCGGGCCTTCCAGATGAATACGGCTGGTTACCAGACCAAGACCAGCTGAACCGGTTATTTTCTTTTTATTACCCTCGCGGCTGTTGATTTCCAGTACCGAAGCAAGCCGGCCGCCGTATTTGGCAGGAATGCTGCTCTTGTACAGTTCAATTTCATTCACTACTTCCGGATTGAAGGCAGAGAAAATACCAAAGAAATGGGAAGGATTATAGATGGTAGACTCATTATACAGTATCAAATTCTGATCGGCCGAGCCACCGCGTACGTTAAAACCCGTGCTGGCCTCACCCACCGTTTTCACACCCGGCAGGCTGGTAATCACGCGCAACACATCGGCTTCACCAAAAACGGAAGGCACTTTCTTGATAGTTTCAATATTCAACCGTGCCACCCCCATATTCACGTTGGTAATATTGAGTGTTTTTCGGGAGGAGATAATTACTTCTTTCAATGTGGTGATTGTTTCAGCCACATCCACATCCAGCTTACCGTCCGAAAAAACGGCTAACTGCAGTCTGGTGTCGCGCATGCCAACTGCCAGAATATTGAGAGTATAGTTACCCGCAGGCACGTTCAATGAATAATGGCCGTAACCATCAGTAGTTGTATAGTAACGGCTGTCAATAAAAACTGAAGCGTTTACCAGTGGCTCGCCGGTTTTGGCATTTCGAACCGTTCCGGTCAGGATGGCGGGACCTCGTGCGGCATTAGTTTTGGCTCCAATTTCATACAGCTTGTTCTCGGAAGTGACCGTGCGGGCCTTTTTCTCCGCCAGGTCAAAGTCGGCCGCGACCGAATCAACGCTGTTGCCGGTAGCAGCAACGGACTCGCCTGATTTGAAGAGGTTGGAGGGCAACTTGGTCACCAATCGCAGTCCGCGGGTGATGAATACCTGGCCGTCGCCTGTAATACTAAACTGTAACCCGGTTTTGTCGAGTGCTTTCTCCAGCACAGCCGATAGCGGCTCATTATTCAGATTCAGATCTACATATACCGAATCCAGTTTGGAAATATCAAAGTAAAAAGTAACCGGTGCCTGAGCTTCCAATTGCTTAAAAAACTCTGGCAGCAGTAGTTTCTCAAACCGGCCGGTAATACGTGGTTCCTGCTGCTGTGCCATGGCACGGGTCGAAAGAAGCGAAAGGATCAACAGGCATTTAAAGAAATATAATCGCATGATCAGGGATTCGATTTATTGTAGGTTTCAGCAATTAGTTTAAGAATGGCATCCGGCTGGGTTTTGAATTTCATGCCGGAAGCACGAACAGCCTGGTTGATCGCATTGCGCTGCGATTTTACTAACTCCATCAGGTGCTTTTGACGCACTATTTGTTTGTATTCACCATTGGTCAGCGCGTAATATCTATGTTTAGCAATGAAATCGCGTTGAATAGTCTGATCCTCGATTTTTTCTTCGAGTGTTACAGCCCGGCGTGCGTAGAGAGTCAGTTTGCCTTCGCTGACAATTTCATAAAATCCAGGAGCCAGGTCTTTTTGATCTGCTGTAAAATGCACAAAATGCCGATCGCGCAGGTAAAAAGACTGCACCCGGTCAGAATACAGCACGAACGGAATCCCGCTGGGATGCCGCACCATCAGTTCCTCGCGATAGATATCAAACAACAGTTCGAGGTTATGGTACCAAATGCCTTCGTACTGAACTGAACCCATCACCCATTCCTGAAATGGATAATAAGCCGATCCGCTGATGCCGGGATAGCCGCCCAGAATCTGTCGGCCCTGATAAACGGCCAGATTTTCGCCACGGGATTTTTGATAGATAGACCAGAGACTGTCGGCAAAATGACCGCCAGTGCTTTTGTCAGCATCCTGGGCCATGCAGGCAGCAGAAATGAACAGCGCAGCCAGGGCGCCTTTAACCTTTCTCATGTAACTGTTTGTTCGGTTTTATTACCCTCGCTGATCCTCAAGTGCAGGAAATCGTTGCAGGGCCGATAAATATATTGTATTTAATCAGACGCCGCATTCCGCCCATCAAAAAGTATCGACAAAAGCAACAGAAATACATCCAAAAACTAATATAATAAGGTGCCCTATTCCTCTCTTTCTCCGTATTCGCTGATCAGTTCAGCAACCAGAGCTGTCCAACCGGTTTGATGAGAGGCGCCGAGCCCACGGCCGGTATCGCCATGAAAATATTCATAGAATGAGACAAGGTGTTCATTGCCGGGTTGTTCATAAAACCAACTGTAGTCGCCATACAGCCGTCGTTTACCGCTGGCATCTTTTTCAAAAAGGCTGATTACGCGCTTGGTGAGTTCCTTAGCTACCTGCTTCAGGTTCAGGTAAACGCCTGAGCCGGTCGGGTATTCCACTTTCAACTCATCTTCATAAAAGTCGCCAAACTTACGGATCGACTGAATGATGAGGAAGTTGATGGGCATCCACACGGGGCCGCGCCAGTTAGAGTTGCCGCCAAACATATCGGAGGTAGAATCGCCCGGATCGTAGCGTATGCTGTACATATGCCCTTCCACCATCACGGAGTAGGGGTGCTTGTCGTGGTATTTCGACAGGGCACGTATACCGCCTGGTGAAAGAAAGCCCTCTTCATCCAGCAATCGCTGTAGTATCTCAACCAGTTTCTCTTTTGGTACCAGCGATACCAGTATCTGCTCTTCATCGCGGTTCTCTTCATTGGGCCAGAATCGGTTGTTCTTTTTCCGGTAGTTCTCGAACCAGGTGATCCTCTTTTTGAAATCGGTCAACTGATCAAGTACAGGCCGGCTGATGGATGACACGGCGTAAAGCGGTGTAATGCCTACCACCGACTGAATCCGCAATGGCACCGGATCGGCACCTGATATGCAAAGCACGTCGTAAAAAAACCGGTCTTCTTCATTCCAAAGGCCGTGTTCGTTTAGCGACTCGGCAATCAGCACAAAATGCTCAAAGAACTTGGTGGCTGTATCTTCAAAGCTGCGATCATGCATCGCAATTTCCAGGGCCATCTCCATCATATCCAGTGCATATGCACCCATCCAACTGGTACCATCGGCCTGCTCCAACTGAATTTCGCCGGGAAAATGGAAACTCCGGTTAAATACTCCGATATTATCCAATCCCAAGAACCCTCCCTCAAAAATGTTGTTGCCATTTACATCCTTGCGGTTGATCCACCAGGTGAAATTGATCAGCAGTTTATGAAAGACCTTTTTTAGAAAATTGATATCCCCCACACCTGTCTGCTTCTTCTCAATATTATACACCTGCATGGCGGCCCAGGCCTGCACGGGTGGATTCACATCGCTGAAATTCCATTCGTAAGCCGGCAACTGCCCATCGGGTTTCATATACCATTCGCGCATCACCAACTGAAGCTGGTGCTTGGCGAATGTGGGATCTACCACTGCCATTGAAATACACTGAAAGGCCAGATCCCAGGCCGCATACCAGGGATACTCCCATTTATCCGGCATCAGGATGATATCCTGATTTTTCAGGTGTTTCCAGTCATTGTTGCGGCCGTTTTGCTTTGACGTCGAAACCGGTGAAATTCCGTCGCTCGAATCCAGCCATTGTTCCACATCAAAATGATAGTACTGTTTACTCCACAACACACCGGCCAGCGCCTGTCGCTGAATGCGAGCCATTTCGGCATTCATATCTTTCGGTAAAATGGCAGCGTAAAATTCATCGGCCTCCCGCTTCCTTTCTGTAAACACATCCAGAAAACCGTTGGCAAATGGATTGTCGACCCATTTATTATTGAGGCGGCAATAAAAGCTGCGGGTTTCTCCACCTGCCAGTTTCATTCGATACAGCGGAGCAAACTTGGTTCCCTTGCGCTTTCGCGACAGCTCGGCCATGTTTTTGCCATGAATTACTGCCTGATGAAAAGCGTCTTTTACAAAAATGCTTTTGTTGGGAATATTCGATACCAGCTCGGTATTGGTTTCATTCTCGGTAAAAAGGGTGCGCTCCGCCGGTTGAAAATAAAAAAAGTATTCGCCCAGGCGTTCGTGTTCGGCACGAACAGTTGTTTTGTTGATGTACGCAATAGAAGGCTTTTCTTTAAAGCTACCCTGTACCCAGCGATTATAAAACCAAAGCGTGGGCAAGAGCGTTAGCTCGGCTGCCTCGTGGTAGCGGTTGGTCACATCAATACGGATGAAAATATCCTGTGCGCCCTGCTTGGCATAAGTAACCTGCACATCGAAGTACTGGTTATTGTCGAAAATACCGGTGTCGAGTATTTCATATTCGGGCTCCTGCCTGGAACGTTTTTGATTTTCCTCCCGCAACTGATCATAGGGAAATTCCTGCTGAGGATACTTATACAGGTATTCCATATAATAATGTGTAGGCAGATTGTCGAGATGGTAATAAAGCTCCTTCACATCTTCGCCATGGTTTCCCTGAGGATTGCTTAATCCAAACAGGCGTTCCTTCAGTATGCGGTCTTTTCCGTTCCAGAGTGCAATACCAAAACAGAGGTTACCGAAATAATCCGAAATGCCTGCCAGGCCATCTTCGCCCCAGAGGAAGGCGCGGGCATGCGCATGATCAAATGGGAAATAATGCCAGGCATCGCCATTGGCGCTATAATCTTCGCGCACGGTGCCCCATTGCCGTTCACTCAGGTAGGGTCCCCATTGCGCCAGAGGTATTTCTTTTTTGGCGTTTACCGCCAGTCGTTGGTGTTCTGCAGTCATCATCGGCTCACATTTTTCCGCTTTACAAAATAAAAAGCGGCACGGACTAACAAAATTGGGCCCCTCAGAGGACCCAATCGTTGGTTTCAAGCTGAAAAGATACGATAAACTGGCCGAACGATCGTTCAGCGATAGCGCTGGATCAGGCTGCTCAAAATCTTCAGATCCGTTTTATTGAGGGTGGCCGATGAATCTGTTGGAGTAAAATGAAGCCGATACGACTGAATGGCGGCTTTTTCGTTGCTGGTATTGTAGCCTATCAACCGCAATGCCTGCATGGGTTCAAAGCCTGCCTGTACTTTGATGCCGGTGGTATCGTACCAGTAACCAAAACCCGAGTCGGCCAGGCGTTGCCAGGGGAAGTGCCGGTTGGGGTCTACCTTACGACCCGGTGCTATATCGGCATGGCCTACAAAATTTGAAGTAGGGATGTGATAGGCCTGCTTGAGCCGGGCCAGTAATTGCAACAGGCTCTGTATTTGCAACTCGGTGAATGCTTCGTAACCGTCATTGTCGATTTCGATACCAATACTGCTGCTATTCAAATCGGTTTGCGATCCCCATTTACTAACACCTGCATGGTGGGCACGCAGCAGATCGTTAAGCATATGATAGACGGTTCCATCTTCTGCAATCACATAGTGTGCACTTACCTGTGTGCGTTTGGTAGTAAAAGTTTTCAGAGTTTGTTCATCGCTATGCTGGGCAGTGTGGTGAATAACTACTATGTTGGGTCGGCGAATGCTGAAATTGGTAGTACCTACCCATTCGTCTGCATAAGGCAAGCCGGCACTATCGCGTACCGGATATTCACGTAGCAGCCGGCTCAGTTCCTTCGACTGCCTTTTATACATTTTATTGCTGCTACGATAGGCCGAGATGCGGCAGGCTGATAAAATCAGCAGTATGCCGGCAAAAGCAACCCATAACACAGGAATCCGTTTCATATTCATCGATTTTGCCAGTCGCGGCTCCAGTCTTTCCATATGGCTTCCTGATCATCGGTAACGGAAGGCAAACGGGTCAGCGTCCAGTTGCTGCGATCCAGTTGTAATCCGGCAAAACTAAGTATGCTATCGTAATCAAGTTCGCGGGTAGTGTAGATATACTCAAAAAAATCAGCGAGCGAACCGCCAGCAGCACGTTCGCATGCCAGGCGAAACTCCGCATCGGTATAACCGCGACCTTTGGCTTTGTAATAAACGAAATAAAGCGTTCGCATTACATCGTCCAGCGAGCGCTGATTGCCGCTCTGTTGTCGGATGGTGAAGTCGAGTAACATGCCGACCACCGGACCTTTATCGTAATACGAAATAGTCTTTTTAGCTCCTTCGCCTGTGCGACCAAACGGACCGTCGGACCAGGTATCGTAGCTGGCCTGCAGCAGCGATTGAAAATGTTTTCCTTCGCGCGCTTCATGCGCGCGGATATTGCCTGCAATACTTTGTAGCAATTCTGCTTCGCTGGTAATACCCGCGCGCCGGAGGATCAGGTATTCGTAGTAAACAGTTAAGCCCTCCGCTATCCAAAGCTGCGTAGTGCGGTTGCCACGATCGTAGTCGAACGGCCCCAGCTCCAGCGGACGAATACGCTTGGCATTATAGTGATGGAAATATTCGTGAGCAATAAAATTCAGCAAACGCAGCCGGCCCTCTCGCTTCTCCAAACCGCGACCATCGAAACTGATTGTGGTCGAATTAAGATGCTCAATACCTCCCTGCCCCGGACCGATGCCAATAAATGTATAATGATCGAACGGTATTTCGCCAATCAGGTCGGAAGCGGCTGTGGTCATTTTCTTCAGGTCGGACATAAAACTCTGCCTGTCAAAATCGCCCAGCTTATGACCGATAAAATGGTGCGGCACGCCATGTACCTCAAAAGAGTTCAGCGACTCGAGCCGCCCTGCCAGCAGCGGACTATCGTATAAAATATCAAAATCGCTGGCGATATACGAATAGGATTTGCCCGGCATGGGTTGTAGTCCAGTAGCAGCGCCCGTCCATTCCTTAAACAGCTTCAACTGAACGATGGCCGGACGGTTTAGCTGACTATCAATATAAAGGCAAACCGATGCAGGCACAATATATCCGCGAGCCGAATCCAGAAACGATGTGGCTACAAAAGCCCGATTGGTCTGCACCTGATAGCTTACCTGCAGCCGCCCCGATTTGGCCAGTTGCAGCTCCCATGTATTGCCCGCTGTTTTTTCGGTCGCAATTGTTTTGCCCGAAGCATCTTTAACCACGAGATCCTGCACCTGATTCGCATAATCCATACGCTGGTAATAGCCCGGTGTCCAAACCGGCATTTTCAGTCGTACCCGCCCGGCTGCCAGGCTGGGAATATCCATGCTTACCGCAATCTTTTTTTCCTTAACATTTTCCAGCGAAATGGTAAAGGCAACCGCACCCGGCCTGCCTTTCTGTGCTTTTAGAGCGGGCGCCGCTACCAAGAGCAGGGCGGCAAACATCAGCAGTTTTCTCATTGAGGGAAGGTAGGGAATTGTGGGATATCAGTTCATTCTTACCGCGTTTAATGCAAGAGATTGATCAATCCAGCTTTTGAACTCCGTGATTTTTTTCAATTGAAGCCGTATGCGAGCATTGCTAATACCGCTTTGTATTATTTAGACCATTTTACTATTTGGAACGATCTGAATGATTTTTAGCTTTGGTGAGATTGTTTTTGCAAAAGTTAGTACCCCCATTTGCTTTTTTCCAAACTAAAGAGAATCATTTAACGCTGATAGCATTTCCGAAATTTTCTCATCAGAGATTCGCCCATATAAAACCGGGTTCGCCAACTCGAATACAAACTGTTTTGTCACACTTTCTTCAAATCTTATGTCTTCTCGAGATTCAATAATGTTGGCCCATTCTTCGACCTCAGAATCCGTAAGTTGCTTCTGTTGCAACCTTAAGAGTACGTCTATCAAATTGTTCCTTGTTAAGATGACCAACGGCTCTTCAATGTCCCAGCAAAATTTTGAAAGCCGCGTTTTTATTTCTTCATTTGAAACGCTATAGGACAATAGGTCCCATAGTGCTTTTGTCCGTTCTTCCATATCAATTAATTTTATCTTTTACGCTTACTACCACACCCTTCGGATCAATCGTTGTCTTTATCATGCTTGTTGTATTTCCGCTTGCATCAACTCCCTTTTGATATAGCGCGTAGGAGCCTGGAACGTTTCCAGGAGACTTCCCAGTAAATAATTAAGATCCGTCATCAAGCGCTTGTATCGTAACGTTATTCTTCGCGTTCTAGGTAGTGATTTAACAAATCGGTTAAAATTTTTGGCTACTTCGCCTGATAGTTCGTCACTTGATTTAAATCCTGCAAAATTAGAATATGCGCCTCTAGAAGTTCCCGATTTCGCAGTACCCGTCATATCTAAAAAAGATTCAGCAGCTCCTATTGTAGCTTCTTGAAAGGCTTTTATCAAAATCCAAGATTTTTCGCTCCGGTCCTCGATAAGAGCCGCCTTGGAATTTGGGTCTTTCGCATCGTTAATTTGCTTAATATATTTTTCATAAAACTCCTTACTATTCATTGAAGCACGATAGTGATCGTTCGCAAGATCATTTGCTGCTTGGATCAACAGCGGATTGATACTCGTGTATTCATCCAGATTATAATTGAGTAATGAGTTGAATTCAGTAGCCTCATCAGAAAGCAGAATTTCGGATTCGATTTCTTGAAGAACCTTATAAAACAAAATACCATTTAGATTTTTTTTATAGTCAAAATATTTCGGAATAATTGCATCAATTTTGACTAGCAACTTATTCCACGCCTGTTGTTGCATCACTGCCAAGTAATTAGGGTTAGCCTTGGCAAGGTTCGCTCCCAGAATTGCTAGCTTCGAATTATAGCCGGCGCCCAAAGTAACTTCAACACCTTCTGCCTCTTCTAACCCATCCAAGTCCACTGACGTAATCGGCTTATTTCCTGCAAATTGATACGGCGTGTACCAAGGATAGGATTTAAAAAGGGGATCAACACTCAAGAATCTACCTAACCTCGGATCATAAATCCTAAATCCATAATCATACTGGGCACCATCTCCCTTCACTTCATTATCTCGCTCCTTCCCATTAAACCCATACCTATAAGCCCCATCTGCCGAATACTTCCTGCCAGGCATCCCCATCCCGAATGGATAATAGTCGTTAGCCGTAACAACATCCGCATCGTACCAGGCTATTTCGCCATTACCATCATCGGTTGCCAGGCGGCGGTCGGAAATGGTTACCAGCATCCCGCAGTATGCGGGACAGGCTATTCCCTAAATGATTGCTCAGTTCAAAGATCTTTTCGCCTCTCGTAAAGGTAAGTTCATTTGCGTAACCGTAATCGCCATCGAGTGCTATATCCAGCAAATCGGTGGCGGTGCGCAGGGTGGTCATGCACAGGCGGGCGCCGTCGTGTAAACGGGATAGGTACGTTACAATCTAGAGACCCGTTTTTTGAAATGAAGGTGTTTCGGGCCAACCAATTAAAGTTTTTCCGCCTTGATAAGTTAGAGCTCGAAGTTGAATCTTACACTGGATACTTTGGACACAGCTACTGTGATAGAATACCCATTATACGCCAACTTGAAAAATTTAAAACTCATTCGCTCTTGAGACATCCCCACCCATTCCTGCTATTTTAAGTGGTCAACCACTAGTTTCTTATTTGACAGGAAAAGAATAAAGAGTGTGAAGCAAAGAGTAATAAAGTCGCCGTATGTTTGAAAAGTGCTCTGGTTATTTCTCGTGAATCCACCTTCTGAGTTTACAGATATTATTAGGGCTGCGATTATAAGGAGAGATAAAAAACCGGCAATTAGCCAATAGTTGGAAAACAAACGAATCCTCCTGATAGCACCCGTAACGTTTAACCAATTTGCAACAAGCAAAATCAAATAAAAAATAGGTATCAGCACCAGCGAATAAAAAACTAGCATGCTGGCAGTAGCGGTATAGTAGTCAGATTGGTATAACCCGCTTCCAGCTTTTGCCCACCATACCAAAAAGGCAACTGGCAAATACAACAAATATGTTATAAAGGCCGCTAACCAAATTCGCGAACTCTTAAATTTTTTCATTTCTATTGTCTATTAAATAACTTCCTTTTGAAGTTATTTAATCAATACAACACCTCCTCCACTCTCGCCAATCGGCCGTCGCGGGTCATGCCTTCAATAACGACGCGGAAGGATTCGGTAACATCGTTGTTGTAAAAACTAAACTGAACTTTGTTTCGCCCTGGCGCCGTCATCATTAGCGGATTCCAGTAAAGTGTGGTACGCAGATCGCGCTTCTCATGCTCGGGCATAATATTGCTATAGTTGGGTGCGTAAAACTGGCGGATTTCGGTATAACCAAACACCATTGAACTGGCCAAACCCTTGCCAGGCTCCTGCTTTTCATCGCCACCACGACGGGTATAAATGGCGATGGCACCATTAGCGCCATTGAAGCCGCCCATAAATGGTGGACGAAACACCTTAATATAGGCTACATCGGTTACGTTGATGGATGCGACCATCGACACATCTGTCGGAATTTCGTTGAGATACAATTGAGGGGAACCGCCACGCCATTGCAATGATGGCTCCGAAGAGGTTGCACCGTTAACCTGCAAACCGGCCACCTTGCCCTGCAGATAGGTAAAAATATTCAACTGCGATTGTCCGAGCGGATCGTTGACCAGGTCAAACTGGTAACCGTCGCCACCAGAAAAAAGACCAGAGGTATACTTTTCATCCATTTCCTCTACGGGCGATTTGGTGCGTGATTTCACCACCACGCCCTCCAACAGCTTGCCTTCAAACTGCCGCAGAAATGCGGCTTCTTCGGCCGTTATACGAAGGTGGCGGGCCATGCCGGCAGTATCGGCCGCCAGGTTGCTGTACTTGCCCGAGGCAGCTATATTGGTACGAAACGGAGCGAGCTTGTTTTCGAGATAGCGAACAGAGGCACCTCCCAGTTTCTTACCTTTTGCAAATTGATGATACACGGTTGTTGAGTCGAACAACAGCATCGACTGCTCATTGAAAGAACCATCGTTGTTCAAAGGAGCCAATACCACACCGCCCTCTTTATTTTTTTGCTTCACCAGCAAAACAATTTCGCCGGCTTCTCTTATCTCTGCCGGAGAAGCACCATACACTCTCCCGGCCAGAGTAAAATAGCTGGTATCGCGGGGGTATTGAATATTGGGCATCGTTCCTTTTGCCAGATCCTGCCAGGCAATACGTCGCCAGCCGTGGGTCATCATTACCAGATCGAGGTGGCGGGCTACACTGTCGCTGTTGTTTGAAAAATAATAACCGGGTTTGTACACCTGACCACGCAGATCGCCTGTCATCAGCAAATGACTGATAATATTATCAGAACTATCACTTTCAATACCCGCATCGGTTACGGAGATAGAAAGATTGGCAACCAGGGAATCGGGCACGGTAATCTCAATATCATTGCGGGCACGCTTGTTCAAACCCCAGTGCTTCACTTCAATAGCAGGCCGGAATATCTGATCGGGATTATTGACGAAGGTAATGCGCTCGGCCAGGGGCTTCCATTGATCATCAAATACGGTAATAGTGAGCAAGCCCGACGGAAGAGAGTTGGTTGGGATTACGCCTTTCACTTCGCCGCTACGACTGTCTTTCGACACCAGAAACACCTGCATGCCGCCAAGGGTACCAATCAAATGCAATATACCGGGATCAAAGCTATTGTCGCGCGAAACATTTACCTGAAAATAACGCCGGTCGCGAACAGACGAAACCTGAAGGCCCACGCCATGCGGCTTTACCTCGGGCAATGCTGTCTCCACCGTTTTGCCGGCAGGATCCTTCCAGCGAAGCACAAATTTTTCATCGGCTCCGGGTGTCAGAAAAAAGAATCCCATTCCATCGTGCTGCGATCGTACACTGTCCACAATTTTGCCCGCCTGATTCAGTACCTGACCACGTAGCGCAACAGGACGGCCCCATTGGTCATGCACCTTGAAGGCAACCTTATTCACAATGCCTTTTACCAGATCGCCACCTTCCGGAAAAAAACTAAGCGTGTACTGATCAGCCACCGGAGCTACTTTCCTTGGCTTCGATTGCAGCACGCGTATATCCTTGTTATATAAAAAAGTGCTGTCAAAATTCATCATCCAACGGGTATAACCGCGGGCATGAATATAGCCGCCGGGAAAACTGTCGGGTATCTGAAACTGACCATTGGTCACTCCTTCATAGATGGGGCTGATATTGCGAGCAAGCAATTTGCCTTTCTCATCGGTCCAGTCTACATAAAAAGTTTTGCTCGACTCGGCTGGAAAAGGCCCCTCCATGAGGTACACTTTATACCAGATGGTTTCGCCGGGTGCATAGGAAGCTTTGTCGTAATGAATATAGGCCCGCTCCTGGGCAAACTCGGTTGAATACCGCTCAAGTGCGGCCTGCATATCCTGCGCAAACAGGGCTTTGGAAACAAAGAGAAAGATCAGCAGGGTCAAACAATTTCTGTTCATCAGGAGTCCTGGTTTTCATTACACGAATACCGCGTAAATTACTGCAATTCCACCTAACAGAAAAAGCAAAAGGCATTTAACAAATGCTTCACAAAACCGCCTCCATTAACCACTACATGTTTCGCCGGTACTGACCGCCAACTTCGTAAAGCGCATGGGTAATCTGGCCCAGACTGCAATATTTCACGGCTTCCATCAGGGCTTCAAAGAGGTTTCCGTTTTCAATGGCAGTTTTGCGAAGCAACTGCAAACTGGCCGCGGCCTTTTCCAAATTGCGGGCCTGAAAGGCCTTCAGGTTTTTGATTTGTTGTTCTTTTTCGTCGGTAGTGCTGCGTATTACTTCGCCAGGTATAATGGTGGGACTTCCCTTGCTGTTTAAAAATGTATTCACACCAACCAGAGGAAGTTCGCCGGTATGTTTCAGGTGTTCGTAATGCAGGCTTTCTTCCTGAATTTTATTGCGTTGATACATGCGTTCCATTGCGCCCAGCACACCTCCTCTTTCAGTGATTCGGTCAAACTCTCGCATTACTGCCTCTTCTACCAGATCAGTCAGCTCTTCGATTGCAAAACTACCCTGAATAAAATTTTCCGTTTTTGCCGATCCCAGCTCGCGATTGATGATCAACTGAATGGCCATGGCGCGACGCACGCTTTCTTCGGTGGGCGTGGTAATGGCCTCATCATAGGCATTCGTATGCAGCGAATTGCAGTTGTCGTAAATAGCATAAAGCGCCTGAAGCGTAGTGCGGATATCGTTGAAGTCAATTTCCTGTGCGTGCAGGCTGCGACCCGATGTCTGGATATGATATTTCAACATCTGGCTCCGCTTGTTGGCCTGGTATTTAAACTTCATGGCCTTGGCCCAGATACGGCGGGCCACTCGCCCGATTACGCTGTATTCCGGATCCATCCCATTGCTAAAGAAAAAGGACAGATTAGGAGCAAAATCGTCGATATTCATACCGCGACTCAGGTAATACTCCACATAAGTAAACCCATTGGCCAGAGTAAAGGCCAACTGGGTAATGGGATTGGCCCCCGCCTCTGCGATATGATACCCGCTGATGCTGACGCTATAAAAATTGCGGACATTTTCGCGAATAAAATATTCCTGCACATCGCCCATCAGCTTTAAGGCAAACTCGGTGCTGAAGATACAGGTGTTCTGAGCCTGGTCTTCTTTCAAAATATCGGCCTGCACTGTACCGCGCACCTGTTGAAGCGCAGCAGCACGGCATTGCGAATAGATGTCGGCGGGCAATACCTCATCTCCACTCATGCCGAGCAAACGCAGCCCGAGACCATCATTACCCTGAGGCAGCCCATCGGGAGATAACGGGTTACGATATCCAGGCGCTTCCGTGCCCGGGTATTTGGCAGCGCGTTTCTTTTCCACTTCTGACCATAGACCCAATTCTGTAATCTTTTTCTCACATTGCTGGTCAATGGCAGCATTCATAAAAAAGGCAAGCAGTATGGGAGCAGGTCCATTGATCGTCATCGACACCGAAGTCTTTGGGTCGCAAAGATCGAAGCCACTGTACAATTTCTTGGCATCGTCGACCGTGGCAATACTCACGCCACTGTTGCCAATTTTTCCATATATATCAGGGCGATGATCAGGATCTTCGCCATATAAGGTTACACTATCGAAGGCGGTGGAGAGGCGTTTGGCGGGTTGACCCATGCTCACATAATGGAAGCGCTTATTGGTTCGCTCGGGCCCGCCTTCGCCCGCAAACATTCTTGTGGGATCCTCGCCCTCCCGCTTCAACGGAAACACGCCGGCCGTGAAAGGGAAGTGGCCGGGGACATTCTCCTGCAATTGCCAGCGCAACAAATCGCCCCAGTCCTTGTATTTCGGCAGCACAACTCGCGGAATTCTGGTGCCACTCAAACTTTGGGTGGTCATGGGTTGGCTGATGGTCTTATCACGTACAGTATATTCGTACTGATCCTTCTGGTATTCTTTTACTTTCTCGGGCCAGTGCTGTACCAGCTTTCGACTGACAGGATTTAATTTTTCCCAGTAGCTATCGATCAGCGACTGCAGGTTACCGGCCATTGATGCATCTTTATCGCGAACCAGCTCAAGGGTTCCATGCAGCTGATACAACTGGGAGGCAATGGCCGCCTGCTCGGCACCCTGTGTATCGTATTGACGAATGGTTTCTGATATTTCACTCAGATAACGAACCCGGCCTGAAGGAATAACCGCCTGATTTAGCTTAGCGGTTTCGGCAAAATGCCATTCTCCAAAATGAATACCTGTTTTTTCTTCAATGGTTTTAAACAAACGGACGAATAGCTGATTGATGCCTTCGTCGTTGAACTTGCTGGCCATGGTGCCAATAACAGGAAGATCTGAATCCTTTGCTGTCCACAAACCATGGTTTCGCTTGAATTGCTTTCTGATATCGGCCAGAGCATCAAGTGCACCCGCTTTGTCAAACTTGTTCAGGCATACGATGTCAGCATAATCGAGCATATTGATCTTTTCCAATTGCGATGCAGCCCCATATTCCGGCGTCATCACATACATGCTCACATCGCAGAAATCCAGTATCGACGCGTCGCTTTGTCCAACGCCCGCCGACTCGAGGATGATAAAATCATAATTTTCGCCCTTACAAATGGCAATGGCATCTTTCACAAAATGACTGAGCGCCGTGTTATCGTCGCGGGTTGCCAGACTGCGCATATATGCCCGGGGATGCGAAATGGCATTCATGCGAATGCGGTCGCCCAACAAGGCACCACCCGTTTTTTTACGACTGGGGTCAACCGATATCACCGCAATGGTTTTGTCGGTGAATTGTTGCAGAAACCGGCGAACGATTTCGTCGGTTACCGACGATTTACCCGCGCCGCCGGTGCCGGTGATTCCCAATACCGGAATTTTTTTGCTGGTTTCAACGGGCTTTACCGGCAGACCATTTTCGGCGTTGGTAATGAGCCGTGCTATCTTGCGAATATCTCTCACTTCGCCGAGTCCCATGCTGCCGGCAAAATCTCCCCGACCGTTCAATGAATGATCGCACTGGCGGATCACATCCTCAATCATTCCTTCCAGTCCCATCTGCCTTCCATCGTCAGGCGAATAAATTCGGGCAATACCGTATTCGTGCAATTCTTTTATTTCTTCCGGTAAAATGGTACCGCCACCACCGCCAAATATCCGGATATGGCCGCAGCCATTTTGATCAAGCAGGTCCTTCATGTATTTGAAAAACTCAATATGCCCGCCCTGATAGCTGGTGATAGCGATGCCCTGCACATCTTCTTCAATGGCTGTTTCCACAATTTCCTTTACTGAGCGGTTATGCCCCAGGTGTATGATTTCAGCGCCCTTGCTCTGCATAATCCGGCGCATAATATTGATCGCTGCGTCATGCCCGTCGAACAACGAAGCCGCCGTTACGATACGCACTTTATTTTGAGGAGTGTAAGCCATAGTGATAGTCCGGTTCAGCCAGCAAAAGTAAGAAAAAGAGCGGCGGAAGACAAACAGGCGTTAGTAATGTGCAAATGTGGAAATGTGGAAATGTGAAAATGAGGAATCCTGGTTACTGGAAGGCAAGTGTGCACATTCGCCGAAGGCGCCATTTGCACATTTGCACATTTGCAGCCCCTATTTTTGCAGCATGTCATCTGCCTGTCTGGTAATTGTATTCAACCACCGGTACGACCGGAATATTCCGGTTTTGGAAAGAATGTATCGGCCGCGTTTTCGTCATGTTCGATTTCTGGTGCCTTTCTATGATGGCGACCGGGAGGATGTAATACCGGTATATGAAAGCTCTCACTATTTTCAATCCTATTTTGCCCAGGGCTTCCATGGGTTTTTTAAAGATGAGTTCTCGCATTATATCTTCATTGGCGACGATTGTATCCTGAATCCTGCCGTGAATGAGGGGAATCTGGAAGAAGTACTGGGGCTGGAGCCGGGTGCTGATTTTATCACCGGACTGAATGGTTTTGTTCAGGATCGCGGCATTCCGTGGTGGCATACATTTAAGGGTATTGATTTTTTTGGTAACAGAAAAGGAGCCGAAATAGGGCGCGAGCTGCCCTCACGCGAGGAAGCTGTGGCACGATTTAAGCGGCATGGAATTGAAGTAAAACCCCTGACGCGCCAACAAATCTTTGGCACACAGACGCCGCCAGGCAAGAGTGCCTGGAAATACTGGCTGTTCAAACAATACCTTTTTCGTTTCAAATGGAAGGCATTTCGCCGCGGCAACCGGATTGAGCTGCCTTACCCGATCGCCGGTTCTTATGCCGATATCCTGGTAATACAACGCCAAACAGTTCGTGAATTCTGCCGCTATTGCGGCATCATGGGGGCAGCGGGTCTTTTTGTAGAAATTGCAGTGCCCACTGCGTTGATATTGTCGTCTGAAAAAATTCAAACAGAACCTTCGTTGAAGCTGCAGGGTCTGGCCATGTGGCAACCCGACGAAATCAAAAAGCTGGAAGAAGAGCACCATCAATCGCTGCAACATTTATTGGCTGAGTTCCCCGCAGGTCGGCTATTTTTGCACCCCGTTAAACTATCGAAATGGAAAAACGACCTGTGAAGAAATTTATCATTATTACCAGCATTTTTCCGCCTACAGAAGCGGTACATGCATTTGCCAGCCGCGAAGGCTACCAGCTTGTTGTTGTAGGCGACAAAAAAACTCCGGCCGACTGGTCCTGTGCCGGCGCAATATACCTGGGGGTAGACGAACAGATGGCATTAGATAGTGAGCTGGCTTCATCAATCCCTTACAACCATTACGGCCGCAAAATGTTGGGCTATCTTTATGCCATACAACAGGGTGCTGAAGTCATTATTGATACCGACGATGATAATATTCCCTATGCCGAATGGGCCTTTCCCCGATTTGAAGACCGGTTTACCTGCAGCCAGCCGGGACTGGGCTGGATAAATATCTACCACCATTTTACCGAAGAAATGATCTGGCCACGCGGACTTCCGCTAAGGAATATCCGCGATGGACGCGATAAACTGCAATGGCAGCCCCAACCACAAGATGCCCGAGTTGGCATCTGGCAGGGACTGGCCGATGAAGACCCAGACGTAGACGCCATTTATCGATTGACCAGCAATAAACCCTGCATATTCGAGGACCGCCAGCCGGTGGTGCTTCAGCCTGGCACGGTAACGCCATTTAATTCACAAAACACCGCTTTTCGACGCGAGCTGTTTCCGCTGCTCTTTTTGCCTTCCTTCGTAACCTTTCGATTTACCGACATATTACGTGGCATCATTGCCCAACCCATATTATGGGCACATGATTACCAGCTTGGATTTTTGAAAGCGACCGTGGTTCAGAAAAGAAATGAACACGATTACTTCAAAGACTACGAAAGCGAAGTACCCATGTACCTGCATGCCGAAAAAGCACTTCGGCTGGTACAGGAGGCTGTGGGACGCGGCTCTGTGCAGGACGATCTGCTTGCCAGCTATCAGGTGCTGTTGAAAGCCGGAATAGTAGAAGAGAAGGAGATACAGGTGCTCGCCAACTGGTTGAAAAACTTTTAATGCCTCTCAAGAAGAGCCGCCCAAACGGGCGGCTTTTTTATTTAATTTCGGCCCATGCAGGAGATCATTCAATCTATCCGCGCACTTTACCAATCCTGGAAGGGCGAAGAACCAGAATCACTCGACGTATTGCAACAATCGGGCAGCGAGCGCCGCTATTTTCGTCTTTGGGGAAAAGAAGGTTCGGTGATTGGTACCTATGGTGCCAATATTCGCGAGAACGAAGCCTTCATTTATTTCTCCAACGAGTTCCGTAAAAAAAATCTGGCAGTACCGGAAATACTTGCTGTAAGCAAAGACGGTGCTTATTATTTGCAGCAGGATTTCGGCAACGTATCGCTGCTCAATCGCCTCGAAGCAGAAGGATTTGTGCAACCGGTATACGATCTGTTTCGGCAAAGCCTTGAGCAGTTGGCTATGCTACAGGTAAAAGGCGATAAAGGTCTCGACTACAACCAATGCCTTACCAACAAGGAATTTGGCAAACAGGCCATCATGGCTGATCTGCTGTATTTTAAATATTATTTTCTCGACGCCTTACGCAAGCCATACGATAAACAAAAGCTGATCGACGATTTTGAAGCGCTAAGCAATTACCTTACACATACCGAATACAAATATTTCATGTTCCGCGACTTTCAGAGTCGCAATATTCTGGTAACCGACGACAACCAGGTACACTTTATCGACTACCAGGGTGGTATGAAAGGTGCCCCGCAGTACGATGTGGCCAGTATGCTTTGGCAGGCGAGGGCCAATCTGCCAGAGGATTGGAAGGAACGGCTGCTCGACGACTATATGAATGCCTTTGAGCAATGGATACCTGCCGCTATGGACCGTGCCGTTTTCCGAAGCCAGTACAATGGTTATGTGCTAATCCGCCTGCTACAGGTACTGGGAGCCTATGGTTTCCGCGGTTTGTTTGAACGGAAGGCCCAGTTTTTAACCAGCATTCCGTTGGCGCTTCGCAACCTGCGCGATTTTTTTCAAAACCAGCGCCTGGGAATTGCCGTGCCTGAGTTCAGAAAAGTGCTCAACATGTGTGTGGCCGACGAAATAATTGAACAATTTACGCCATTGCAGGCCAGCGACAGCACACCACTGCTTGTAAAAATTTGCAGCTTCAGTTACCGAAACGGTGTACCAGCCGACAACAGTGGCAACGGCGGCGGATATGTGTTCGATTGCCGCGGCATATTGAATCCCGGACGACTCGACAGCATGAAAACCAAAACGGGGCGCGACAAAGACGTGAAAGATTTTCTGGAGCAACAAACCCGTATGCCCGAGTTTCTGAACAGTGTGTTTGATATCGTCGACATTTCAGTAGAAGATTATATTCGGCGTGGCTTCGAAAGCCTGACGGTTTGTTTTGGATGTACCGGCGGACAACACCGCAGTGTATATGCAGCCGATGCATTGGCCCGTCATTTGCGTAATAAATTCAAGGTCAAAATCGAACTGAGTCACCTGGTACAGGATGCCCGAAACTGGGAAAACCCTTTACCTGCCAGCCAATCATGAAAGCAATTATATTTTCTGCCGGACTGGGCACGCGCTTCAAACCCTGGACCGATCAGCACCCTAAGGCGTTGGCCCCGGTACATGGTAAATCATTGTTGCAACACAATGTGGAATACCTGCAGCAATACGGCATTCGGGATCTCATCGTGAACGTACATCATTTTGCCGATCAAATTGAGCATGCCATCAGCAGCAGCAACGGATGGGGCAGTCGAATACTGATCAGTGATGAACGCAACGAAGTGTTGGAAACAGGGGGCGGACTTGCCAAGGCGCAACACCTGTTTACGCCGGGTGAAGACTTTCTGAGCATCAATGTAGACATCCTGACCAATCTTGATCTGCACAATTTTATTCGCTTTCACCAACAGCAGGAGGCATTGATCAGCCTGGCCGTCAGTGATCGAAAAAGCAGCCGCTGTTTTTTGTTCAATGAAGAAAACCGTTTGACGGGCTGGCGCAATACCCAGACCAATCAGGAAAGAATTGCTCTGCCATGCGCCGAGCCACGGCCAATGGCCTTTAGTGGCATCAGCCTGTTCAGGTACGAATATTTTGAATTAATTGAAATGAAAGGCAAGTTTTCGCTGGTCGATGCATTCTTGTCGCTGGCGGCAACTCATTTTATTGCCGGCTTCGATACTGGCGCCGTAAAATGGGCAGATGTGGGTCGACCCGAAAGCGTGGCCGTAGCGGAAGCCCTGTTTCCGGCCTCCTGACTTCAATCTCCGGACTATAATGATGTACGCAAACAGCAATTGTTTTTCTGTTCTCACAGATTTAAACACGGATTACAAAGATCATCTATTCCAAACATCGGTGGAAAGCAGATTCTAAAGCCATCTTCTGCGTAAATCTGTGTAAAAATCTGTGCAATCTGCGGGAACAGAACTGCAGTACTGCTTTGAAAAACGCAAAAATTTTTCTATTCCCGCAGATTAACAAAGATTTTTTGCGGGTGCCGTGTTATTTGGCAAGCTGCGTTGCCAGTTCCTGCAACGATCGCTCTTCAAGCACCATTCGTTGCGACCCTTCGGGCGTAGTGGTCCATTTAACCAAACGGATATATCCCCCGGCCAACTCGATGCCCGTAATATCTCCATCGTCGAAGCAGCAGCACCCTGTATTAAAATAGACCGGCTTCATCGACGCATAGTCCATCGATACCGCGCTATACTCCGGCTCGCGCTTACGGATTTCGGCCTCAAGGCGGTCAATTGCTGCCGTATCCTTTGCCAACTTCGCCTTCTGCATTTGTTTGTATAAACGCTCAAGGTGGGTTAGCGAAGCAAACACGGGCTGATGGGTATGACCGGTAATTAAGATTCCGTCGCTATGCGTTGCCGCCCATTGATACATGATTTCATTGTGCAGGGTTTTCTTTTCATTGTCGTAGGCCGGTGTGTTCGGATTTATTTGCAGCCAGGATTGAAGTGGCGCCCATACTCTGGAAACAAATAGTTTGGAGAACCAATTTCCATCGCTGTTCAGGTCGCCCTGATGTCCATGCGTGCAACGAATACAGAATTCGGACCCATTGATGACAGTTGAAAATATAACGCCCTCAAAAATGCGAAGATCAGTTTTGTAAATATCCTTAACCTGCCACCAGGCAAATGGATCGTGCAACCAAAATAGGTCGTGGTTGCCAATGACTTTGACAAATGCCTGCCGAGATACAAATTTTTTCTCGGCCTCAAAGCTCGCTGCATGAAACTTTTTCACCGGTCCCAACGTATTTTCCCATAGTTCTTCATTGTCTCCAAGATTGACCAGGCAATAACCCTGAAGATTGTAATGATTCAGAGCCGACAGATAGTTGGGCGCCGCCTGCCGAAAGTCGTCTGAACCATCGCCAGCCCCTTTGTGTTGATCAGAAAAGATGATGATGCGATCGTGGGCAGGATCAAAATTGATGACCGGCCCCCGTTTGTCGGGCTTCTTTTTTATGTCGACAAACAGCTGATTGAGCGAACTGAATATTCTGGTTCGCGAAGGACGGGAGGAAAAACGTTTGGTTGCGGAGGCAACCCATTTACGAAGTATCCGTTTCATAAGCAGTAACCGACCATATCATTAAACGAATTGTCGGATTTATATGACTGATTATCAAACAATAAAATCTTTTCCTTACCCATCCGTGTTATTGTTTACAAGCCCCGAAACGCCTAAATTTACAAACTATCTTTAACGCACTTATGAGAAAAGCATTTATTGTTGGGGTTGTTTGCCTTTTAGCAGCAGGCAGCCTGCGTGCCCAGTTGGTATCAGATCTGTTTGAAGCGCAAACTAATCTGTCGCGCGACTATCGCACTATTGCCTCCAGTTACCAGTCCCTGACTCTGAAAGAACAAAGGTTGCAAAGCCTGCGCAGCAGTGCGCCACAGGAGCTTCGCCTGGAGCTTCCCTACCAGGGACGAATGCTGGAGCTGGAAATGGAAAAAGTAAAAATCACCAGTGATAATTTTAAGGTTACTGAAGCCGGTGCCGGCGGCACGCTCCGGGAAGTGGAAGTGCCAGTTGGCATTTTCTATCGCGGGCGCATCAAGGGCGACAATCGCAGCATGGCTTCGATCAGCATCCTGGAAGACCGGGTGATGGGTATTATTGCCGACGACAACGGCAATCATGTGCTCGGTGCAATAGAAAAAGACGGTAAGCCAACCGCTGAATATACGCTTTACCGCGATCGCGACCTGAAGATGAAAAATCCCTACAGCTGCTTTACAGATGATGAGTCGATGGTTGTAGGCGACGAAGCAACTCATACCGAAACCACGCATGCGCGTGGCAACGCTATTGGCGAGCCGGTGGAAATTTATTTTGAGTGCGACTACAAAATGTATACCGACAAGGGTAGCAATACGGTTAATGTAATCAACTATGTATTGGGCTTCTTTAACAATGTGGCTCAACTGTATGACAACGAAGATATCCTGGTACAGGTATCGCATGTTACCGTATGGACACAGAACGATCCCGAGGCTTCTACCGGCAAGAATACAACATCAACAGTGCTTGAATCTTTTGCCAACCGGATGTCTTTTTCCACTTACAACGGCGACTACGCCCATTTCCTTTCTACCCGAAACCTCGGTGGTGGTATTGCCTATGTGCTCGGAAATCCCTGTAATACGCAACGTCTTTACCGCACTGCTGTAAGTGCCATCAATAACACTTATGCCAATTTCCCGACCTATTCATGGACTGTGCAGGTGGTAACCCATGAACTGGGCCACAATTTCGGCAGCCGGCATACACAATGGTGTGGCTGGGTAGGTGGTGCGCTCGATAACTGCTATCCTACTGAACCTGCCAGCTCCGGCAGCGGCAACTGCCCGCAGGGCCCGCCTCCGGGCAATGGTGGTACCATCATGAGTTATTGCCACCTGACAGGATATGGCATCAATTTCAACAATGGTTTTGGCACTCAGCCGGGCAACAGGATACGTGAAGTAATTGGAGGAGCCAGCTGCTTTGGCACCTGCCGTATGACTATCGACTTTACAACGCTCGACGCATCCTGTAATGCACCCAACGGCACATCGACAGTAAACGCAACCAATTCAACCGGCAACCTGAGTTATGCCTGGAGCAATGGGCAAACCTCGCAGACGCTGAGCAATGTTGGTCCGGGCACCTATCATGTAACGGTAACCGACGGATCAGGCTGTAAGGTTACAGACGATGTTGTAATCGGCAACTCAGGTACCACATTAACTTTTGCAATAAATTCCGGAACCGTTGCGGCTATTTGTCCCGGCGGAAATATCACCATACAGGCAACCAACAATCCGGCCTATACCTACCAGTGGTACCTGGCTGGTAACCCGATTTCCGGAGCCACGAACTCTTCGTTAAATATCAATGCTGCGGGCAACTATTCCGTAACAGCCACTTCGGGAGCCTGCAGCGGTACTAAAGCATTTCAGGTAATTGAAGTTGCCAGTCCAACCGCTCAAATCACTACCACTGGTGCTACTACCATCTGTAGCGGAAGTACAGTGGAACTAAATGCCAATGCAGGCGCAGGATTCACATATCAATGGTACCGCAACAACAATCCCATTACCGGCGCTACCAGTGATCGATATTTTGCCACCGAATCGGGCAACTACACCGTAGCTGTCAGTGCTGGTGCAACCTGCACTTCTACTTCGGCCGCCACTTCCATAACAGTTAATCCCAGCCCGGCTGTTACATTAACTACCACTGGTCTGCTCAATTTCTGTGAAGGTGGTTCTGTAGTGTTCACCGCAGCCACCGGAAACGGATATAGCTATCAGTGGTATGTGGATGGAGATATCATTCCCGGTGCAACCAGCAATATCTACACGGCTACTACCAGCGGTGTGTACAGCATCACCAGCACACTGGGCAGCTGCAATGCTACGTCTGAGTTGAAAGCAGTAACCGTGCTGCCACGTCCGGATGTAGTAATCACACCTGCCGTGAGCACGATCGAAAAATTTGGTACGCAACAACTCACCGGTTCGGGCGCAGTAGCTTATAACTGGTCTTCGCTTCCTGATATGGTAAGCTCTACCGCTACAACGGGCACCTATCGCCCATTGACGACCACCGAATACAACGTAGAAGGTACTGGGGCAAACGGATGTAAGAACACTGCAGCCGCCCTGATTCAGGTGATTGGTTGCGGCCCAGTTACCAATTTCTCAGCCCAGACATTCAGCCCATCGCGTGTATTGTTAAGCTGGACCAACCCCACTGGCGCTACTGCAGATACCGTTCAGTACCGTATTGTTGGCAGCAGCACCTGGCAGCAGCTTTATGTGCAGGCAAATTCTGTAGAACTCACCGGACTTCAGCCCGGTGCCAGCTACGAGTACAATATCATACCGCTGTGTAACACTACTACCACCTTCCTTGCATCGGCCAACCAGTCTTTCCAGACACAGGCCTTGAGCAACGGACGTTATATTCGTTTGTTCCCTAATCCCGTGAAAGGTACCGCCCGCCTCGAAGTGATTAATGCTACCAGCTTTGATCTGAGTATTGCCATTTACGACAATACCGGCAAACTGGTGCGCCAGTATCAACCTCGCCAGAACCTTCCTGCAGGACCATTTATTCAAATGATTGAAGCCGGAAACCTCGCGAGCGGACTTTATCTGGTAGCGGTAGAAATGGGTGGGGAGAAAGAAGTGATTAAGATGGTTGTAGGGAATTAAAATCCTTACATTAATAAGAAAGCTTACAGGAAAATTGAATTGGGGAATTTGATAATTTGGGACTTGAGCTTATTGCTCAACGAATTTCCAAATTATCAAATTCCCCAATTGATTTTTACTTTTTACCTGCTATCACACTAATTTCCACATTCACAAACTTGGGCAGTGCAGCCACCTGCACCGTTTCCCGCGCTGGAAATTCTTCGCTGAAAAATTCACCATACACTTCGTTGATCGCTGCAAATTGTTTCATGTCGGTGATGAAAATGCTGGTTTTCACCACATTTGAAAAGTCCATGCCAGCAGCAGTAAGAATTGCTTTCAAGTTGTTCATACAGCGTCGTGTTTCCGTTTGCACATCTTTATTGTCCAACTCGCCGGTAGCGGGATCAATGCATATCTGTCCCGAAACAAACAACAAGTCGCCCGACAGAATGGCCTGGTTATAGGGGCCGATCGGAGCGGGTGCATCGGCCGTATTAATTACAAGTTTTTTCATCTTCGTTTTATTTTAAGGTAGCGAATATAGCTTTATGCGTTTTCTTTGCAAAAATGGATGGCATGACCGTTTGGGTGATTGGACCAGAAGAACTGCTAAATGAATGGAAGCTGTTGCCGGCTGATCCGCAATTGGAATTACGTTTTTCAACTGCCAGGCTGCCCGACCTGAGGCAGGAGCAACCGGACAGCCTTTTCTATTTACACGAAGATCTTGATGGCGATATTACCGACTGGCTCGAAAGCCTGCCGGTGAAATTCTATTTTGTAAACGCAATGCTGCGCCTGTCGGCTCACCTGCCGAAAAAAGCTGTTCGTATCAATGGCTGGCCCGGATTTTTACAAAGGTCTGTTGCCGAATTGGCAACAGCCAATTCAAATGCTCACAAGCCGGAAATCGACCGGCTGATCAGTCTCTGCGGCAGGCAGCCGGAATGGGTGCCGGATTGCTATGGAATGCTGTCGGCGCGGGTGCTGGCCATGATCATCAACGAAGCCTGGTTTGCTTTGGAAGAATCCGTTAGTACAGCCGAAGAAATAGATGTGGCCATGAAGCTGGGAACTAATTACCCCAATGGTCCCCTGGAGTGGGGAAAAATGATCGGATTGAAGCGGATAGTGGAATTATTGAATCTTTTGGAAAACGAAGATGTGCGCTATCGGCCATCTTCGTTATTAAAATCAATGGCTTTGGCATAATAATGGCAAACATTCTTAATATAGAATCGTCTGGGCGAAAAGCCAGCATCTGTCTGGCTTCCGGTAAGGAAACAAAGGCATTTCTGCTGAGCGAGAACCTGAAGGACCATGCTGCCTGGTTGCATCCGGCAATAGCGGAAGCAATGAAACAGGCTGGCTGGAACATGGAAGATTTGGATGCAGTGGCGATCAGTGAAGGTCCGGGTTCTTACACCGGACTTAGAATGGGCATGGCAGCAGCTAAAGGCATTTGTTTTGCACGGCAAATCCCCCTGATTAGGGTGTCGAGCCTCCTGCTACAGGCTGTAGCAGCCCGCGAACACATAAAAACAGCAAATTTTTATGTGCCAATGATCGATGCAAGAAGAATGGAAGTATATTGTGCTGTGTACAACAACGAACTGGAGCAGCTGGCAGCGCCAGCCGCCCTGGTTCTGAATAAAGATAGTTTACAGGAATTTCGGGAATCAGGAACGCTGGTAGTCTGCGGAGACGGTGCAGCAAAAGCATCCGATCTTTTCAATGACCCGAAAATTCTGCTCCACACCACTGAAGCTACTGCTGAAACGATGAGCAAATTGTCATCGGAACGTCATCGCCTAAAGGCGTTTGCGGACCTGGCATACAGTGAGCCATTCTATCTCAAGGAGTTCTATTCTCAAGGGAAATAATGGTTTACACTTGTTAAGGTATTAACATTTTTATTGACGATAAAAGCGGGTACATAGCTATTTTTGCAATTTTAGATTTAACCGGTCATTACTATGAACAACTACACATTAATGCTCAATTCGGCTTCTGATACTAGCAACTCCTCCCTGAAGGTAGACCTGCTAAATGTAAAAAAAGCATCGCTGGTGCTAAGGGCCATCAATCACAAGTTGCGTCAGCAAATACTGAAGTTGATCGACGAACACGGAAGAATTACTGTGACGGAGATTTATGTGAAACTGCGCCTGGAACAGTCAGTAGCTTCTCAACATCTTTCCATATTGCGTAAAGCAGGTTTTGTGAATACGGAGCGCGATGGCAAGTACATTTATTACACAGTGAATGCTCAACGCATACAGGAACTGAACAATTTTGTAGAATCGCTGCTGAACTGAGATGAAATCACTTACGGTAAATGAATTTCGCGTTGCCATGGAAGCCGACGCGCAGATAGTCGACAGCCGACCTGCAGGCATTTTCACCGAAAAATTTATACCCGGCTCCTACTGGCTTGGCCTGGAAGGCTCTCTTGAACAATGGGCAAAACTGTTTCTCGATCCGGAGTTGCCCACGCTAATTCTTACGGAAGCTGGTCAGGAAGAGGAAACTGCCAGAAGGCTGGAGAAGGCCGGTTTGAAAAAACCAATAGGTTATCTGGAAGGTGGAATGGAAGCATGGGAAGCTGATTCATGGGAACTGGATATGTTGATTACCGTGGAATCCGATGAGCTGATGATGGATATCCCCTTTGATGATAATCTTCAGGTGGTGGACGTAAGGACGGCGGCAGAATTTGAATCGGGGCACCTGAAGGATGCGTTAAATCTGCCGTTGGAAGAAATGAATGATCTGGCTGAGATCGCCAATTTTGAGGACCAGCAAAATCTTTATCTCCATAGCGAACACAATTATCGCAGCCTGGTTGCTGCCGCTTTATTAAAACGCCACGGTATACACAATCTTCGACAGGTAACTGGAGGCTGGAAGGCAATTGAAAAAGAAAACAAGGCGGATATTGTTCGTGTGCAAACCAAAAAGAGTTAATCAGGCTGTTTAATTTCCGATTCTGCAATTGCATCGTCTATCACAGGCCCATACTCCGGCTTCCATTCATGGCGCCAGCGCCGATGAGACCATAGATAATTAGAGGGATTGTCGCGAATAAATGCTTCCAGTGCCTTTTTGTACATCACTGTCAACTGCTCAGGTGTATAGTTCATTCCATTGTCTGTAATCGGAATGGTGCGAAAAGCATATTGCCCGCGTTTCACCCGTTCGAATCCCACATAAACTACAGCCGTATTGTTTTTAACAGCACCCTTCCCGGGACCGGTCACAAAAGGAGCGGGCCTGCCCAGAAAGTTGACCCAGTAACTACGCGCCAGCTTCGACGGATTTTGATCGGCTGCCAATGCAAGCACATACTGCGAACGAAAAAACTCGTGCATCTTGCTGGTAAAATCGCGGGCAGAGACCATGATGGTGCCGTTGCGAGCCCGCATTTTCAAAAACACCCGGTTCAGCGCCTTATTAGCAATGGGAGCATAAACTCCTACAAAGGGAATTTTCAGGTGTCGCGCATACAAAAGGTTGGCAAATTCCCAATTAAACTGATGCCCGGCGAGAATATGAATGTTATACCCTTTTTCAATGAGTTCGTTGATATAGTCAACCTCGCATTTTCCCCGTTGATTCACCTGTCGGTCGCTCATTGAAATGAGCTTGATAGTTTCAATAAAAGTGTCGGTGAAAAGCTGATAAAAATCTCTCGCAATCTTTGTTCGCTCTTCCTCTGTCTTTTCAGGGAAGGCATAGGAAAGGTTTTGCATTACCACTCCGCGGCGGTATTTTTTTACCCGATACAGATACCAAAATGCCAGGTCCGAAAACAGGTATAGCACACGCAGCGGCAGCAGCGAAAACAAGTATAAAATGCCGTAAACCAGATAATACATGTGCCGCAAAGATAACAGTTACAGCACGATGTTTTGAACCAGTGAACTCTTGTCGGGGTAATCGGTGGTAAAATGAAGACCCCGGCTTTCTTTACGGAAGCTGGCACCTTTAACTACCAGGTAGCCAATAGTAATCAGATTGCGCAACTCGAGCAATTGCGGCGACAGCGTCGTATTTTGATAAAGCTTTTCCGTTTCTTCCCATAGCAGATCGAGCCTTCGCAGGGCCCGCTCGATACGGATGCTGTTGCGAACAATGCCCACATAGTCGCTCATCACCTGCTGTAGTTCCTTCAGACTTTGGGTAATCAGGATCATTTCGCGCGGCTGACTGGTACCCTGCGCATCCCAGTCGGGCACTTCATGGCCCCATTCCACCCCATTTATACGTTCAGCCACATCAAGATAGCAGCGGTGCGCAAATACCATCGCTTCCAGCAGCGAGTTGCTGGCCAGCCGGTTAGCGCCATGTAGTCCGGTGCTGCTGCATTCGCCACAGGCGTAAAGCCGGCGGATGGACGTGCGCCCCCATTCATCAGTCTTAATACCGCCGCAACTATAATGAGCCGCCGGCGCAACAGGTATCATGGCTTTGCTGATATCGATACCAATGCTCAGACATTTTTGATAGATATTGGGGAAATGCTCAATGAATTTTGCAATATCAAAATGGCGACAATCGAGCCATACGTGTTCGGTACCGGTACGCTTCATTTCACTATCTATCGCACGGGCTACAATATCGCGGGGTGCCAGATCGCGACGGGAATCGTACCGCTCCATAAATGCTTCGCCGTCTTTATTGCGCAAAATACCACCGTCCCCACGTACAGCTTCGGTTATCAGGAAGGCCTGACCACGTAATCCCGGCTCATAAAGCGCAGTAGGATGAAACTGGATAAACTCCATGTTTTCAATTCGGCCTTTGGCACGATATACCATGGCTACTCCATCGCCGGTTGCAATAGAGGGGTTAGTGGTGGTGCGATACACCTGTCCATTGCCGCCGGTAGCCAGCAGGGTAGTCTTTGCAAGTATCTTTTCTACCTGGTTAGTCTCCAGATTGAGTGCGTATACTCCAAAACATTCCACATCAGGCGAAGCTTTGGTAACCAGATATCCAAGATGGTGCTGAGTAATAATATCTATTACAAAACAGTGCTTGATTACCTGAATATTCGGCTGACGCTCCACGGAATCCAGTAAGGCCCGCTCCATTTCCCAGCCGGTAATGTCTTTATGGTGTATGATCCTGTATTCCGAATGTCCACCTTCTTTGCCAAGCTTGTAATCGCCATCTGCTTCCTTGTCGAACCGGGCACCCCAACTGATCAATTCTCGTACCCGTTCCGGGCCTTCTTTCACCACAATCTCCACCACCTGACGATTACATAAACCATCGCCCGCAATCAGCGTGTCCTCAATATGTTTTTCGAAACTATCTTTTTCCAGATCATTCACCACTGCTACCCCACCCTGCGCATACTTAGTATTGGTTTCATCGGCTGTAGCTTTTGTCATCACCAGTACCTGCCTCTCGGGAAAACGGCGCGCCATTTTGAGCGCATATGTGAGGCCGGCGATTCCGGATCCGACCACCAGAAAGTCTGTCTGCATAATGCTGTTTGTGCAGCAAAAATAACAGTTACTTCCTGCAAAGGTTCAGCCTCATCAATTTTCAGGCGCCGTATATTTCACAAAATCAATTCCTATTCCATTGGGATCCACAATGGCAAAATGCCGGTCGCCCCAGGGTTCATCGCGCAGACTGATAGCAAGCGGAATATTCTTCGACTGGATTTGCTGACAAACAGCATCCACATCGTCCACTTCAATAGTAAGGTACACGCCGCGACCTGCAAATGCTTCCTGAAACAGAGGTTGCTGCGACGGGTGGTTGGGCTGCAAAAAACTAATTTGCTGCGATCCGTCGGGAGTAGACAAAAGCAAAAACCAGTCGGCTTCGTACACTACTTTAAAGTCGAGCTTTTCGGTATAAAAGGCCCTGGTTTCCTTTAAACGATCCGTAATAATGCCCATGTTCATTTTCATATGTATAGTTTTAATTGGTTCAACAACGATCGCTGTTTGATTGCCATGGCTGCTGGGTTTATCCCAATTGGCCAATGTGCATACAAATGCCGTCAGGCTTACAGCCAGCAGAAAACTCGGTTTCATGATGATTATTTTTTAGCTTGTCTGCATCGAAGCGGATTACCCTCATCGATGATGAAACAAAGAAAATGAGGCTTACTGACAACAGTATGTCAGCAGAAAAAGAAGAATTTTTCGGCTTGTTTTCAGGCCAGGCTTTTTTGCATCAGCGCCTAGTAGTGGCTGCGCAGTTCGCCCAACAATTTTTCCATAACGGCAGTGAGCGTATGTTCTGTTTCAATACGGGCCGAATCGGTAAAGGAAAGCAGCCAGCGGCCCAGATATTCGGGATAAGCAGTAAGGAAGCGCATATGAACCCGGTCGTCGATGACCTGTTCAGACACAAATCCGTGGAGGTATTTCTCACGCGCAATCATTCGGGCCACATTGCTTTCGAAGCTTATTACCACTTCGGTCAGTTCTTTTTCTGTCCGCAACTGCTGCACGTATTCTTTCAGGGAAGGATGCGGCTCGTCGTTAAACTTCACATCAAGCAGATCGGCCTGTTGAATTCGATCGGCTCTAAAATCACGGTAGTCGCGGCGGAGCCGACACCAGCCAATCATATGCCAGCTCTGGCTGTAATACAATAGACCAATCGGTTCAATATCACGTACCGTCGTTTCTTCCTTATAGGCGCTGCAATAACGAACACGCAGCACACGGCGTTCCACCAACGCCTGCCTGATGATGGCCATATTCAGTTCCGATTCACTTTCAGACGGAACAGGTCCCGACTGAATTGAAATACGACTTTCGAGTTCTTCCACATACTCCCTGTCGGAAGAACGAAGAACGGCCTTTACCTTGAACATGGCTCCATCGAAGGCACGCCGGTCGGCCCGGTCTGTAAATCGCTGAACGAATTTTGCACCAAGCAACAAAGCTGCAGCTTCCTCTTTGGTGAAAAGTATGGGAGGTAATCGGTACCCTTCCATCACCGAGTAACCGAACCCGGCTTCGCCAATGATGGGCACACCAGCTTCATCGAGCGCTTTAATGTCGCGATACACCGTTCGCAGGCTCAATCCGAACCTGTCGGCAATTTCCTGTGCCGTCACCCGCTTTTTGCTTTGCAGGTGCACGAGTATAGCGTGTAGTCGATCAACCCTGTTCAAGATCGCAGATTTTGATAATCGAAGATAGGAAGCCTTATTTTGTCAGCACCGGGTTTTATCTGTTCCTTTCATCAGGTTGCAGATGACGAAGTAATGCTCCGGTTACAATGAACATTTGAGCGAGCGCATAGGTAAACATCACAATGATGCCCGCCAGCGGTATGGCTGTGTAAAACTTGTTGACCGCCAGAACTGAATCCGATACTACAAAGTAGCTTGCACCGGTTGCAGCCAGCAATGTGGCACGAGTTCGCAGGCCTGCCTGCACCTGCCAGGCCAGTGCCAGCATGAGGCAGATTACAGCACCGTAAATCCAGACTGGAATGAGTAAATCTCCCAAAGAAGGAGTGAGAATAAACATCAGAATGGCGTACCATGCCAGCACCGGCAACAGGATGATTGGTCGAAATGGAGCACCCGCTTCGCGTCGCCATTTTTCGAAATAAATAATGTAGAAAATATGGGCAATAAGAAAAGCCGATAAGCCCAGTATAAAGAAGATACTATTGTGCAACTCCAACAACAACAAGACATCACCCAGCCAGGAGAAAAAAAGAGCCGTCAATATCAGCCTGCGTGCCATAGCAGGTGTTGAGCCGGCGCTTAACCAGAAATATGCCATCAATGTTGGCATCAACAACGACTTCGAAACATACCTGGCTTCCTGTAATTCGAACAATACAAAAAACTGATCGAGAATGAGGATGCCGGTAAAAACAAAAGCCAGCCAGCGATAGCGGCCAGGATGACTAACGGAAGATTGCTGGTTCATAGTAAACCGGTTCGCAGTTTTGATCTGGCGCCGGTACCAGCCAAGCTAGGGATATTTTTTTTTGGCGCAAAAAAATCAGCTCGGTAATTAAAGAATCCTTTGAGGCAAGTCGAATTACCTATTTAGGGAATTATATAGTCTGCATGTTCCTTAAGTATCAGTTTTATTTGAGGCTGCGACATTGTATGCAAATAAACAAGTATACCTTCACTTCGGGCAAACTTCATTGGCGAAACAAAATCACTGTCTCCAGCCACTAATACCAATTTATCGATCGTCCTCTTGCTTGACATCCAGGCAATATCTAATCCAAGCTTTATATCAACTGACTTTTGTTTGAAATCAGGAACATATTTCCCGGGATTGGCTGGGTTAACTTTCCACCCATCAAATGATAGTTCACCTAACCTAAGGGCCATTTGAGGGAATGTCCTCAAATTTTTATGAAATGAATTGGCTGCGTTGAATTGTGGGTGCTTCGAAAAATCGACCGCATTTCCATTGGGGTCAATTTTCGAATCTCCGTTAGGTCGGCAATCGTAATAGAATGTTCTTAATAACATATCTGTCACACCCAGCGGATTGGTAGCTGCGACAGCAGTGATGAGGTTGTCGATGAATGGCTGAATATCACCAATTTTGGGCGACCTCCCATTGTTTGATTTAAATCTTTGAAGAAAAAAACCGCCATCAATAAGAATCGCGACTTTGTTTGTAGACATCGCAATAGGTATAAGGCTTAAAAAAACCGCCGACTATCCGTTCTGCACAGATACCCGGCGGGTAAAATTATGCCAGCCTACTGGCGTTGGAATTATTTGTTACAAAGATAGTTTCATTTCCTCAAATGGCAAATTGTCGAGGTAACTTTACAAATTTTTTCATTTAGATTGTGCGTGGGAAGTATTTGAGTATTGGCAAATGCAGAAAACCCCAGATGAATCGGCTAAATAACAACGTATCTCCGTTGATTTACGCTCAGGCAATGAGGAGGATGCAGCCTTAGTTTTCCCGCTCTACCCATGCTTCGTTGTCCTTCAATAACTGAATCAACTCTTCTACAGCCACTTCGCTGTTAACATTTCGTTTCACTACTTCCCTGCCTTTGTACAGAGTTATCTTCCCTGGACCACTGCCAACGTATCCAAAGTCGGCATCAGCCATTTCACCAGGTCCGTTTACAATACAGCCCATGATGGCGATTTTCACGCCTTTGAGGTGATGGGTAACAGCTCGTATTCTGGCTGTGGTTTCCTGAAGATCAAAAAGGGTACGTCCGCAGCTGGGACAACTAATATATTCGGTTTTGGAAATACGCGTGCGGGTAGCCTGCAGAATCGAAAAGGCGGTATTGTTGGTAAACTGAATGAGATCCTTTACCGGCAAATAGGTGCGCCCCTTTACCTGATGCAAATCCATGCCTGCTTTGGATGAGTAACCGAGGCAAAGTCCGTCGCCCATACCATCGAGCAGCAGTGCGCCTGTTTCTGTCGCGAAATGGATCAGATGTTCATCGGGTGTTTGCCAACTGCTATCGGTGATCAGTAACACGGGGTTTTGTATATCCCTGGCACTCCATTTCACAAAAGCGTTTCGAACCTCCTGCACGGCATTGATGGATGTGCTGCTCAGGCAGAGCACCACTTTCGGATCGTTGGCCAACTGATCAATATAGGGGTTGTCGTCGGCAGCATTTGCTGCGTCAACCATCACAAAATTCAGATTGGGGTGAACGCTGCTGGCAGAAACATAACCACTATCTTCAAATATGGGAACATAGCGCGAGGCATCCGGCACCGCGCCGTTCACGGCATCCTCCCAGGCGGCAGGATACACAATCACTTTCAACATGCCTGGCAGTGCAAAAGGCAATAACTGATGACCAGCAAATAGAAAGTCGGCTGCCGCATCGGCCACATTCCATTTATCAAGCGCTGCATCGTAGCTATATCCCACACTCTGCAAATGGAACGGCTCCAGCTTATCTACTTTACTAAGATCCGCCACTACTACCGGCACCTGTTGTCCACCCACGATGTCAACCTGAAAACTCTTCCGACGCTGATAGGTAAAGGGGTCATAGCCAAGCTTCGGGAGCGAGGCATCGGTGGTCGTCGCCGATTCGTTTGACCGGCTACTGTAGCGCTTTACCAGATCTTTGCACACAGGTATTTCAAATTCCGGATCTTCGGTAAGCGAAACCCTGATGGTGTCGCCGATACCATCTTCCAGCAGGCTTCCTATGCCGATGGCACTTTTGATCCGCCCGTCTTCGCCGTCGCCCGCTTCGGTTACACCCAGGTGCAGCGGATAGCATTCGCCAAATTCCTCCTGCATGCTGCGCACCAGCAGTCGATAGGCCTGCACCATCACCTGTGGATTACTACTCTTCATGCTCAGCACGATATTGTGGTAATCTTCCGACCGGGCAATACGCAAGAATTCCATGGCGCTTTCTACCATACCAATCGGTGTATCACCATAGCGACTCATTATCCGGTCGCTCAGCGAGCCGTGGTTAGTGCCAATCCGCATGGCGGTACCATGTTCCCGGCAAATGCGTACCAAAGGTGTAAATCGCTCGCGGATACGCTCTATTTCTTCAGCATAATCGGCATCTGAGTACTCGATCAATTCAAATTTTTTCTTATCCACATAGTTGCCCGGGTTCACCCGCACTTTTTCCACGATGCGTGCGGCAATTTCGGCAGCATTGGGCGTGAAATGAATATCGGCCACCAGTGGAGTTGTATAACCACGGCGATGTAATTCGTCGCGAATAGCCTTTAGATTTTCTGCTTCTTTTTTGGAGGGGGCAGTTATACGAACCAGTTCAGCTCCTGCTTCAATGCAACGGATCGTTTGCGCTACAGTTGCGGCGGTATCCATGGTATCGGTGGTCGTCATGGTCTGCACCCTGATGGGATGACCGTTGCCGATCAACAGGTTTCCTATTTTTACTTCGCGGGTCTTCAGTCGTTTGTATTGCGTCAGCGACGCGGCATAATATTCCATATCGAAATTTCCAGCCTTGCCGGCCGGTTCACAAAGTTAACAAAGCGAAGCTGCAGTAGTTGACTTGTGCAGGAATTACCAGTCGTTGGGACGGCCGCCGCTGGGAGATTTCTGCTTTTGAAGGCGGTCCTTCACATTCTTCTCCTTCTGTTCCAGCAGTTCCAGGCGGCGACGGGCTTCCTGCTCGCTCATTTTAGGTTGCGGCTGAGGTTTCTGCTGCTTTTTTTGCTGATCCTCTTTTTGCTTTTTGGGCTGCTGTTTTTTCCGTTCGTTCAGGGCTTTTTGCAGATTTTCCCTGGCCTGCTGATCAGAGGGGTCATAACGTAGTGCATTCTTGTACGCCTCGATACTTTCATCGAGTCGCTTCTGGCCCGATAGCATTACGCCCTTATTGTAATAGGCTTTGGCCTTTATTCCGGGATCAAGCGCTTTAAAAGTGATATCATCCCATTCCTTCAGGGCCTCTTCCACTTTATTTTGACGCAGCATGGCGATAGCGCGATTGTACTTCAGATCCATTCGTTCGGGACTCAGGCGAATAGCTGAGCTGTAAGCCATTTCGGCTTCAGCAAATTTGCCCTGTCGAAACTTGTTGTTGCCGTCAGCAAAATGCTGTTCCGCATCCTGAGCCGATAGCGAGCATTGCAATAACATTTGCAAAAAAGTCAGTATCGCCAACTTACGGATCATACTTTTACCAATTTTCGTCCGGCAATAAATGGTTCAATCAACAGAAGTAGCAACATAAATCCCGCGAAAATCCAGTAGAAGGTTTTGAAGTTCACAAGTGAAATATCGCCGTAAGCCTTTTTTTCAATTTGCGACAATTGTTGTACGATGGCTTCCACTGCGCTATCTGCATCGTCCAAATTTACGTACACTCCATTGGTGGCTTTGGCAATATCCTGCAGGAGCTGTTCATTCAATTTCGAATAAACTATTTGTCCGTTGCGATCCAGCTTATAGCCGCCGCTGGCAGTAGCATCTGGTATCCGCGAACCTTCTGCAGAGCCAATGCCAACGGTGTTGATCATCATCCCCTGCTCAGCCAGTTCCCTGGCTGTGGTGATCGCTGCTTCGTCGTGATCTTCTCCGTCGGAAACCAATACCACTGCTTTGAACCGACGTTCCGCCGCATTGAAGCTTTGGGCACTTCTGCGCAGAGCTTCACTTACAACCGTACCCTGACTGGGCACAGCATCGGGTGAGGCTGTGGAAATGTACATGGAAGCGGCACCATGATCGGTGGTGAGCGGCATTTGCAGATAAGCCTGTCCGGCGAAGACTACCAGACCAACCCGGTCATTGGGAAGCTGGTTCAATAATTTTTGCAGCAACTGTTGTGCCCGCTGAAGTCGGCTGGGTGCTTCATCTGTTGCCAGCATGCTTCTGCTCACATCCAACGCAAACACTACATCAATTCCTTTGCGACTTACCCCTCCCGAATCACCAGGTTTGCGCAAGTGCATAACGGCTAATACTCCGGATCCGAAGGCCAGGCCCAACAACATAAACCGGGTGTGATGGCGCCAGCTACTATAACCCGGCATCAGGTTACGCAACAATGGCCAGTCGCCCATCGAGCGCCAGCGCTTTTGCTTCCACCGGATGTATAGAAAGTAAAGCAGGCCCAACAGCAGGAGACCGGCAAAAAGCCATACAAAAAACTGATATTGGAAATGTAACTGCGCCAGCTTTATTGAATTTAGTTTGCTTAACCAAGCGTCCTCAACTTTGCAAGGATTGCGCCGAAATTTCGGTGCCTCACATTTTTCCTTCCATAAATCCCAGCTTTTTCAAAATTCCTTTCAAAATGCCCATCCGCGCATCGATCATGTTAAAGTCGGGATCGGCAGATTGCAGATTTAAAACGAAGAAATAGGGGTGATTATTCTCTTCAATCCAACCAACCATCCATCCGACATGCCGGTTCGACTCAGGCATCCAGCCACTCCAACCGGTTTTATAACCCAGCCGGTATTCGGGTTTATCTTCCATCAGCATGGCATTCTTCACTTTTTCCTGGTTCACTTTGAAGAAATGAGGCAACTGATTAAAATAAAGATTCTTCATTAATCCCAATTGCTGATCGGGAGTAACCTTAAGCGAGTTGTCGAGCCAGAATGTATCAATGGCAGTTGTGATTCTTACAGTATCTTTTTTCGTAAGCGCACCATAGGGAATGCGGTTCAACCAGGCCTGCATAGTATCTACACCAATACGACGGGCCACTTCCTGGTAATAAGGTACAGCTGATACGCGAAATGCCTCATACATGGTGAGGTCTTTGTTCCAGGATTCGATACGGCGGGTAACGCCGTCCCAGGGAATGACCATGGAGTCGCTGCTTATAACGCCGGTTTGCAAGCCGATAAGAGAGTTGATGATTTTGAAAGTGGAGGCCGGTAAAAATGCGCTATCGCGGTAACGCGCAAGATTATAGATCGTGAACTCGCCGGTGCCATTGTCGAGCAGGGCAAAACAACCCTCTGCCTTGTATTCATCGAAAAAGGTCTTCAGGCTATCATCTTTCTTCACATTGTTGGGAGTACATTGACTAATGGCCATTGATAGCAGCAGGACTGGCAGAATGAGTAAGCGCATAATCCAAAATTTTGCGCAAAGTTAACCAGACTCATTGTTTCCTGCGCAACACAGCCCGTTGATAGGCTAATACCCGATAACTCAGCACTCGTGGAGATTCTTCAGTATCGAGTCCTGACTCTTGCAAAGGTTGAGAGCCGATTGTGTTAAACTCCACAATCAGGCTGTCGCCAGAGAGGAAATAGCTGTTGATAATGGTCGATTTACCTACTGTAAAGGCTCCGCTAAGCCGGTTCGCCAGAAAAAACTGATCAAGACGTATTCCATTCCGTTCATCAATTACCCAGTGACCAGTGGCACTGTCAACAGGCAATAACAAATAATGGCGCTGATCCGTTTGGCCTTCCCCGTACTGAATACTCCAGGTATAGCCCGCACTGTCGGCCAGCCCGATCAATAACTGCATTGGCACCAGGCGTGGAGCTGTTGTGCCAACCGGATACCAGGAGAGGGTACCTTCCCATTGACCTGCCCACGAATCTGGAAAATGAGTTGACTGCGCGCGGGTTAGTAATCCCTGACCCAATAGAAAAATCGAGAGAACAGCGTGTAAAACGAATCGCTTCATATAATAAAAATAAAAAATCCTGCCGCAATCTGGCAGGATAGTATTTTCTAACTGGTTATTTATCAAAGATAAAAACCGCCTTTTTGTTTAACGTGTTTTACTCCGTTGCAATCGCGTTTGGTGGCTGCGCAAGATGAAAGCATACATGTCATCACCGCCCCTGCCAGCAGGCAGACGAAAAATTTCTTCATTTAACTACTTTAAAAGGTCAGGAATTAAAAAATCTGTGGTCGTTCAGAGGAAAGGACGGTAGAGTTACTTCATAGATTGGAAAAACGAAGATAATAATCGCTTATTGTATTGTCAATAGTCAAAATGGGTCTTTTGATTATATTTAGGTTCGATTCTTAACCTAACTAATTGATCATGAAAATTTCATCATTTCTGGCCGGCCTTATTTTGCTGGCCGCCTGTAATAATGACAGTAAAAAAGTAACTGTTACCGACGAAGAAACGGGTACCAAAACAACCATGGACGCTCCTGTAACTTCGGAGAAAGCTGCTAACAATTTTGAAGAAAAAGTAAAAGAGTTACAGGCTCTGGCGCCAATGTCGCTGGAAGACATGAAAGCCTTGTTGCCTGAGAGCCTGGCGGGTGCTGCCAGAAGCGACATGAATGTGCAAAATGCCATGGGCGCTTCATTTGCCAGCGCGAAATACAAGATCAACGATAATACATCGGTTGAACTGGGCATCTTCGATTGTGCGGGCCCTGCTGGTGCCGGAATTTACAGCATGCAGTTTCTGACGTTGATGAACTTTCAACAGGAATCAGAAACCGAAATGACCCGCACCGTTGATTTCAACGGCAGCAAGGCCATTGAACGCGCCAAAAAAGATGGCCGTGAGTCCAGCTTTCACTGGTTTGCCAAAGATCGCTTCCTCGTGTCGCTGGAAGGAGAAAATATGAAAGTGGAGGAATTGAGGGAGCTGGCGGGGAGTATGAAGTTCTGAGATGTTGAATCGTTGAATCGTTGAATTGTTTTGTTGTTGAGCTGTTTGGATGTTTAGTTGTTTAGTCGTTGGGATGCATTTAAATCTGCGTAAATCTGTGTAAAAATCTGTGCAAATCTGCGGGAACAGAAAACCCTGATCCGTAGGCGTATTGCTGACTGGAGCAACAGTTCTGTTCCCGCAGATTTGCACAGATTTTTACACAAGTTTACGCAGATGAAATACAATCCTACAACTCAACAAAAAATCAAACAAGCAATTAAACAATTCAACATCCCAACAACCAAACACCAAACAATTCAACAATTCAACAATTCAACGATTCAACAACTCAAACCACTCCCAACTCCTTCCCAATCTTTGTAAACGCTGCAATTGCCTTATCCAGGTGTTGACGCTCGTGGGCTGCGCTCAATTGAACCCGAATCCGAGCCTGGCCCTTGGCGACCACGGGAAAGAAAAATCCGATCACATAGATGCCTTCTTCGAGCAGGCGGGCAGCAAAGGTTTGAGCCAATACCGCATCGTATAGCATGATCGGCACAATCGGGTGTTCACCTGGTTTGATATCGAAGCCGGCAGCCGTCATTTCGCTGCGGAAATAGCGGGTGTTTTCCTCCAGTTTGTCGCGCAAATGAGTGGTTTCGGTAAGCATGTCGAGCACAGCAATAGACGCTCCCACAATGGAAGGAGCCAGTGTATTGCTAAACAAATACGGACGCGACTTTTGGCGCAGCATTTCGATCACTTCTTTCCGACCCGATGTGAATCCGCCCGACGCGCCACCGAGCGCTTTGCCCAGCGTGCCGGTAATGATATCTATCTTTCCCATTACACCCCGATACTCGTGGGTGCCGCGTCCTGTTTTTCCCAAAAAACCCGAAGAATGGCACTCGTCGATCATAATGACTGCGTCATATTTTTCGGCGAGTTCAACGATCTTGTCGAGCTGGGCGATGGTACCATCCATGCTGAACGAACCGTCTGTTACAATGATCCGACTCCGGCAGCCGGCAGCTTCCTTCAGCTTCGCCTCCAGATCAGCCATATTATTGTGTTCGTAGCGAAAACGCTGGGCTTTACAAAGTCGAACTCCGTCGATGATGGACGCATGGTTCAACGCATCAGAAATAATGGCATCCTGCTCGTTGAACAGTGGTTCAAAAACGCCGCCATTAGCATCAAATGCAGCTGCATACAGAATGGTATCTTCCGTGCCGAGAAATGCCGATATCTTTTCTTCGAGTTCTTTATGTATGTCTTGTGTGCCACAAATAAAACGTACGCTGCTCATTCCATATCCACGCGCATCAATGGCACGGTGAGCTGCTTCAATCACCTTGGGATGGCTTGAAAGGCCGAGGTAATTATTAGCACAAAAATTCAAAACGGTTTTACCGTTCACCGTTATCTCAGCACCCTGCGGACTGGTGATAATCCGTTCTGTTTTAAAGAGTCCTGCAGCACGAATCTCTTCCACTTCCGCCCCTATTCGTTTGGCAAATCCTTCGTTCATATCTGTTTTTTCGGCAAAGAAATGGCATTTGTGGCCAACAGCCTAAGGCCAGCGCCGACAAAACTGCCGGCTCAATAAGTCGTCCACCGACTCAGATGAACAGTTCATCGGCTAAAATCTGCAGTCTGTCAGCTATCTATTGTCTTTTTTTGCCCTTTTTCTAGTTTTGTGTAACGTTTTTCAGCCATCGGGCGTCAAATGTTTGAACCAACGCGCAAATGAAACTTCGAAAAGCCATAATTCTTATTGTTCTGCTGGCCGTCCTGAGTGCCGGGGCTTTTGCATTGCGTTCAAAATCAACTGTTGGCGATTGTAATCAGTCGCCCTGCCCCGAAGCCATGGAAGAGGAGCCCACAGCTCCCCGCCGTATGGTTTGGGAAGGCCTTTCCGACCAGTTTTTCTCCGCATTCTGATTTTTTTGCCCGATTGTAACAAAGAGGGTCTTGCATACGTAATAACCTAAATCCTCGATCAACGCTTAATTTAGCGTTGGCCGTTCACCTGCTGTTTATGACCGAAAGAGAATATAATGAATGTGTAGGCACCTGGGCCGACAACGTGTATCGCTTCATCCTGAAAAATCTTCGACACGAAGAAGATGCTCGGGATGTGGTGCAGACCGCCTTTGAAAAAATGTGGCGCAACCGGGCCGACGTAGACGCTGCCAGGGCTAAGTCCTACCTGTTTACAGTTGCTTACCACCAGATGATCGACCATATCAGGAAGGTGAAGCGAATCAGTTTAAGGGAAGAATTCAGTGAAGACTCGAAGGTGCAGCATATGCCAGCCAATAACCTGAAAAAAGTGCTGGAGCGGGCGCTTGACCGGCTCAATGAAACACAAAGGTCGCTGGTGCTCCTGAAAGACTACGAAGGTTACAGCTATGAGGAAATTGGAAAAATAACCGGCCTGAATGAAAGCCAGGTGAAAGTGTACCTGCATCGTGCCCGGGTTCAATTGAAGGAATATCTGGTGAAAGTGGAAAATGTGATTTGATCCCTGTATCCGGAAAACGGTCGCCACGGCGGCCACAAAAAACTGAAACAATGAAAATCGATCGCCATAATTACGAAAGCTGGTTTCTCCTTTACATCGACGGCGAGCTCAACGAAGCCGATTGCCGAGAGGTGGAAGCATTTGCGCTGGTTCATCCCGATCTGGGTGAAGAGTTGGAAATGCTGCAGCTTACGCGTCTGCAACCAGACGATCAGGTTGAATTCGCCTTCAAAAACTCTTTGTTGAGGAGTGAATCGGAAAACGAAATCAACGATCATAACTACCAGGAGTGGCTGCTTTCCAGTACTGATGGTGAATTAACTCCGGAGCAGGAAGGCCAGCTTAAGAACTGGCTTGCCAGCCGACCCGCAGTAATTTCAGAACTATCCGCCTACCAACGCGCACGTCTGGAGCCAGATTATACGATCGCATTCCCCGACAAGTCACTATTGTACCGGCACGAAGAACCACGTCGGATCATCGGCATTCGCTGGCAGCGGATCGCTGTGGCTGCATCCCTGCTGCTGACTATTTCAACCAGCATCTGGCTGTTAAGTCGTCAACAATCAGTTGCACCAGAAAATAATTCCATTGCACAAACAGATGCTTCCAGGCTGCCCGCTATTACATCGCCCAGGATAGATGAGCCCAAAGAGCCCGGAAGCAGCAATGAAAACAGCAAAATTGCGTTGAACGAAGATGTTCGTGTAAACAGCGGGGATGAGAATGTGAACTCTTTGCAGTCTGGTAAATCCAATTTGACCAGCAATAATCAGGTTGATGCAGTAGTAAAACAATCAGTGAATGCAGAAAAACAAGGCAACGATCTGCCTGATGGTTCCAAAACCAATCCCAACCTGCAAACTTTGTTGCAAAAGTCGAAAGAAGAGAATAGCAACGGCATGGGTGAATATGCCGTCAACAGTCCCTCAGAGTTGAAGGCACCTGCAGTGGATTACTTAACAAATCCGAAACAAATAAACACGGGCAGCACTGTAACTCCCGGCGTATCTCAGCCGTTAGAAATTATGTATGTCAGCAACGCTGGTACTGCAGATAGCGATGCCGACATGAATGAGTCTGGTAAAAAGAATTCACTTCGTGGCTTTCTCCGGAAAGTAACGAGAACCTTCGAAAAAACAACCAATCTTCGGGCAACCGATGAAGATGATCGGTTGCTGATTGGAGGCCTGGCCATTCAACTTTAAACCTATACACAAATTATTTAATTGAGTAGTATGAAACGGATGTTTACCCTGTGCGCGGCCCTGTGCACATTAATGACCAGCTTTGCCCAAACCGATACAACCGGCAAAAATCAACCCGATACCATTCGCATCGGCGGTATGGTGATCGTACGCGAACCAGGTGGTGGTGATAGCGATACCACTAAACGCGGCAATCGTGTTTTCAAAATCACTAAACGCTATCGCGACCGGCCTTCCAATGTGAGCACCAACTGGTGGATACTGGATCTGGGCTTTGCTAATTATTCCGACAATACCAATTATGGCAGCGCAGCTGCTCAGGCAATTGCACCCTTTAGCGACGACTCCTGGCTCAAACTCCGTGGCGGCAAATCACGCAGCGTGAATATCTGGATCTTTATGCAGCGCATCAACATGATCAAACATGTAGTTAACCTGAAATATGGCCTGGGTCTGGAATTGAACAATTACCATTTCGATGATAAGTCGATTCGTTTCCAAAAAAATCCCACATTGATTGACCAGGGCTTTTCTGGCCTAAGCAAAAACAAGCTCGCAGCCGATTATTTGACCATGCCATTAATGCTCAACTTCAATTTTACACCTGAGCGCCGCAACAATTACGGCTTCAGCGCCGGTATCAGCGCCGGTTATTTGTACAGTGCGCGTCAGAAGATCAAAGGCGACGGTGATAAAGACAAAACAAAAAGCGATTTTGATCTGCGCAAGTGGAAAATTTCCTATATCGGTGAAGTATCCCTGGGTGTGGTGAAAATTTACGGTAGTGTAGCCACGCAAAGCATGTTCGAAAAAGGCCTTGATCTTACGCCTTATACAGTAGGGTTGCGGTTTAGTAATTGGTAAGAATAATGTGCAAATGTGAAAATGGGGAAATGTGCAAGTTATCATTTGCACATTTCCCCATTTTCACATTTTCACATTTGCACATTTGTACATTTTTTCGCACGCTTTTTGCTGGTTGTAAAACAATCGTTAAACCGATTGAACCATAAAAATAATCCGGTATCCCGTTCCGTTTCTGAATGGACGGTTTAGACAACTATGAAATACTTACTGATAGTCAGCAGCATTGCATTGGCCTTTGCGCCCCACAATACGCGCAACAGCTCCGACAAACACAGCGGCAGCGCCCGATACTCCCTTCGTAACACTCCGGGTCCGGTAGGCACCGTTTCTATCGTGATCGATAAGTCGGATTATGAATTAAGTGTGTATGATGATAAAGGCTGGTATGCCACTTTTCCTGTGGTATTTGGCAATAACAGCCTCGATGACAAGCGTTATGAAGGCGATAAGAACACACCTGAAGGAACCTTTCGTATAACTCATAAGAAATTACACGACAAATGGTCGCGATTTTTGGCACTGGATTATCCGACAAAAGATAGCTGGGAAAAATTCAACAGCCGCAAACAAAAAGGAGAAATACCCAAGTCTGCCAGTATAGGCGGAGGCATCGGCATCCACGGCACCTGGCCTCACGAAGATTTTGTAATAGACCGCTACAAGAACTGGACGCTCGGCTGCATTTCAATGAAAAACACGCATGTACTGGAAATCTATTCTTATACTCCGGTAGGAACTCAAGTGAGAATTAAGAAGTGAAGTGGGGAGTGGGGAGTAAGGAAACAGACGAAAATCTGAGGGAACTGAAAACGTAACCAATCAGATTGGTTGCCTGGCCGGTAGCAATTCTGTTCCCGCAGATTTCGCAGATGTGTACGCAGATCGTCGCAGATTCTTGTCTCCACTCCCCACTCTCCACTCCCCATTCCCCACTCCCCTTTCTTCACACCCTTCCTTCTTTAATCTCCTCCACCACATTCGGATCGAGCAGGGTGGATGTGTCACCTAATTTATCCAGCTCGCCTTCGGCAATTTTGCGCAGAATGCGACGCATGATCTTTCCGCTTCTGGTCTTTGGAAGACCGCTTACAAACTGAATTTTATCGGGCTTGGCAATAGGACCAATGATGCGGCTAACAGTCTGCAGAATATCTTTCCGACTCAGTTCTTCATCGCCATGCAGGTTGCTGTGAATGACATAAGCATAAATCCCCTGCCCTTTAATGTCGTGCGGGTAACCTACCACTGCGCTCTCCACCACGCCGGCATGCATATTGATCGCATTCTCCACTTCGGCTGTTCCGATTCGGTGTCCGCTTACATTCAACACATCATCAACCCGGCCGGTAATACGGAAATTACCCTGGTCATCTTTTAAAGCACCATCGCCGGTGAAGTAGAGATCTTCGTAGGTGGCAAAATAGTTTTGCCGGCATCGCTCGTGGTCGCCATATGTTGTTCGGATCGTAGATGGCCAGGGCGCTTTGATGCAAAGATTTCCCTTGTATAATCCCTGTTCATCCTCCTCTGTTACCTCTTTTCCGTATTCGTCGACAAGGATGGGTTGTACGCCAGGCAGGGGAAGTGTGGCCCAGGAAGGCCGCGACGGCGTGATGCCGGCCAGATTGGAGATTAACACCCCTCCTGTCTCCGTTTGCCACCAGGTATCTACTATCGGACATTTCTTTTTACCAATATGTTCGTCGTACCAGTGCCAGGCTTCTTCATTGATCGGTTCTCCTACCGTGCCAAGTACTTTCAGCGAACTCAGGTCCTTGCCTTTCAGCGGATCGAGACCAAAGCCCATCAGGCTTCGTATGGCGGTAGGCGCAGTGTAGAGAATATTTACTTTGTGCTTGTCTACAATATCCCAGAACCTGCCCGCGTCGGGCCAGGTAGGTACGCCTTCAAACATCAGCGATGTGCCACCCGCTGCCAGCGGGCCGTACACAATGTAACTATGGCCGGTTATCCACCCAATATCTGCTGTACAGAAATGAATATCGCCAGGCTGATACTGAAATACATTTACAAAAGTGTAAGCCGTCCAGATCATATAGCCGGCACAGCTATGCACCACACCTTTCGGCTTACCAGTGCTGCCCGAGGTATATAAAATGAATAGTGGATCTTCTGCATCCATCTCTTCTGCCGGAAAGGAAACAACGCCATCCTTTTCAATCTGAGCTTCGGCATGTTCCATTTCATCTTCCCACCACAGATCCCGCCCCTTCAGCATTGATACGGGCGTGCGCGTGCGGGTATAAACGATTACTTTTTTAATGGTACGATTTCCAATCAGCGCATCATCAATAATCGACTTTAGGGGTATATCTTTCCCTCCGCGGTATGCTCCGTCGCAGGTAATGATAAATTCAGCATTGGCATCGTAGAGGCGGTCGGCAATACTTTGTGCACTGAAGCCACCAAAGATCACACTGTGAACGGCACCAATTCGGGCGCAACCCAGCACGGCATACACCAGCTCGGGAACCATTCCCATATAAATACACACGCGGTCACCCTTCTTCACGCCATTGTTGCGAAGCATTTGCGCCACCTGGCAAACCCTTTTGTGCAATCGATTATAGGTTACCACACGCACCCGCTCGTCGGGATGATTGGGCTCCCATATAATCGCCGGCTTATCGCCCATGGTTTCAAGATGCCGGTCAATACAATTTTCAGTGATGTTCAATTTTGCACCTTTGAACCATTCCACCTTCGGCTCCCTGAAATTCCAATCCAGCACCTTGTCCCATTTCTTTTTCCACTTAAAATGAGTGGCTACCGAAGCCCAGTATTCTTCCGGCTCATTGATACTAACACGATACGCCATTTCATATTGGTCCATCGAACGTATCTGGTAAGGATATGACATAGCAACTACAGGTTGTTAATTTGAGAATTTAAAAATTTAAGAGTACCACAGGTCAGCAAACAAGGTCTGTAAACACGAACGATAGATCGTTCGGAATAATACAACACAGAGACAAACCTGACTAAGAACTCATTAGCAAATTCGGCAATTATTTGTATTGCTCGAAAATAAAAAAATATGAGTGTACTGCCTGAATCATTATCTTTCTTTCATGAAACCAACGCGACTAGCCAACAATATTCGCACGGTCATTGCATCGTCTTCCGTTGGCACCATGATCGAATGGTACGACTTCTACATTTTTGGAATGCTTGCCAAAACGATCAGTACACAGTTTTTTCCTGAAGGCAATTCAACAGCGGCGCTGTTGAGCACGCTGGCCATTTTTGCTGCGGGATTTATTGTTCGGCCTTTTGGCGCATTAGTATTCGGCAGGCTGGGCGATCTGATCGGTCGCAAATACACTTTTCTCCTAACGCTGGTTTTGATGGGTGGTTCTACTTTCCTGATCGGGTTGGTTCCGGGCTATCAAAGCATTGGTATAGCGGCACCGCTTCTGGTATTACTGCTTCGATTGATTCAGGGCCTGGCACTGGGAGGCGAATACGGTGGTGCGGCAACTTACGTGGCAGAACATGCACCGGACAATCGCCGCGGGTTTTATACAAGCTGGATTCAAACTACTGCTACGCTCGGACTTTTTGTGGCGCTGGGCGTCATTATGCTGGTAAAGCTCAATATGAGCGACGCACAATTTAATGCCGAGTGGGGCGGCTGGCGTTACCCATTCTGGATATCGGTATTGCTGGTTGGCGTATCTGTTTATATCCGTTTAAGGATGTCGGAATCGCCGCTGTTTGCCAAACTGAAATCAGAAGGTAAAACCTCCACTAATCCATTGCAGGAAAGCTTTCGCAAAAAGGCCAATTTCAAAATGGTGTTGCTGGCTCTGTTTGGTGCAGTGATGGGCCAGGGAGTAGTATGGTACACCGGACAGTTTTACGCGCAAAGTTTTCTGGAAACCAAGTGCGCACTCAATTTTGAACAAAGCAGAACAATTTTGCTTTGGGCAATTGCACTGGCCACGCCATTCTTTGTTTTATTCGGCTGGTTGAGCGACCGTATCGGACGAAAATGGATCATGATGCTGGGCCTGTTGCTGGCTGTTGTAAGTTACCGGCCCATATTCAGTGCCTTCCTTAGTCAGTCGGCCATCACTCCTGAAATGGCAGTGCAAGCGAAACTGATCAGCGAGAAAGGTGATTTCAAAATGGTCGGTGCCGATAGTATAGGAGTGATAAAATCGAGGTACGAAACTTCCAATGGCATTCAATATACAATTGAAAGCAGTAGCGCGGATATTGGAGGATTTCGTTCGGTGGCGGACAAAGAACTTCGCATACCAGCCATCGATAAAAAACTTCCCGGGTCTGTTTACTGGCAATTTGTTGCCCTGGTATTCGTACTGATCCTCTATGTTACCATGGTGTATGGACCCATTGCCGCATTCCTGGTTGAGTTATTTCCTACCCGTATCCGTTATACATCTATGAGTTTACCTTACCATATCGGTAACGGTGTGTTTGGAGGTTTGGTGCCTTTCATCGGTCTGTTATTAACTTCCAGTTTTCCTGCCGACCCGCTGGTGGGCCTTTGGTATCCCATTGGCGTGGCAGCACTTTGTCTGCTAATCGGCTGTATTTATTTGCGCAACAGTATTGATCCTAATGTAAACGATTGAACACTATGAACGCTCTTAAAAGAACCCTGGGTTTGTTGTGGCTGCTGGCCGGTCCGGTCGCTATTTTCTTCCTTTTGGCCGGTGCCCTCCGGTTCGTGGATTTAAACGGAAAGGCCGATATCAACAATCCGGTGATTTGGCTGATAATCATCGTCATTTTTCTGCCCATTGCCCTGGGCCTGCTCGCCTTTGGCTGGTATGCCTGGAAAGGCGAGTACGACCATCTGCCCGAAGATTCAACCGAACTATAATTTTTTTAACTTTGTCGAACTTTTTTCCTCATTGTTTGTCATAAGGCTTGACAAGCGACAATGAAGACAATCGCCACGATATTCCTCCTCATTTTTGGGCTGGTATTCACCCTGCCGGCCGTAAATTCTTTTTGTGAAGACCGTGTGTCGGCCGGATTTAATATTGATGAGGAAAAAAGATCGGGCGACAAGCAGGAGTCTGGCAAATGGAAAAAAGACTTTGCGTTAAGTTACTGGCAATTGGGTTCAACCATTATTTACAATCCGGCTCACTATCTACACCTGGAACCCAATCTTCCATCCCCCTTTCTCGAACAGGTAAGTCTACCTCCGAATAGGACAGCAGTTGGCTGAATAACGGCGTCCGAATCGATTTTTTTTCAACGTAGTTTTTAAATATGGCAACAACTGCTAACCCGGTTGCGCGCATTTTCCGATTGGCGCAACTTGAGAAGAAAGAAATTTCTGCTATCTATTTCTATGCAATTTTGAACGGTCTCATTCAACTGTCGCTGCCGCTGGGGGTGCAGGCAATTGTAGGCTTCGTTCTCGGTGGTAACATGAACGCGTCACTTGCTGTGCTCATCGGTCTGGTAGTATTGGGTGTGCTCGCTTCCGGTGCTCTTCAGATCGGGCAGATGCAACAGATCGAAAAAATACAGCAAAAAATTTTCGTGCGGTACAGCTATCAGCTGGCTGATGGCTTACCCAAAATTGACCTTCGGCAGATAGACAAATTTTACCTGCCGGAACTGGTTAACCGTTTTTTTGAAATCCCCATCCTCCAAAAAGGCATGGCCAAGTTGCTGCTTGACCTGCCGCTTGCCAGCATACAGATTTTATTCGGTCTTATTCTATTGGCTTTCTATCATCCTGTTTTCATCCTGTTCGGCATATTCCTGGTCACCCTGCTCTGGCTGATGTTGTACTATACCGGTAGCAGAGGACTGGCTACCAGCCTGGAGGAATGTGCCCGAAAATATAAGGTAGCGGCATGGCTCGAAGAAGTGGCTCGATTGATACACACGTTCAAATTTTACCAGGCACCTGAAGTGGCACTCAAGAATACCGACAAACGCGCGGGCGACTACCTTCAATCGCGCAATTCGCATTTTCGGATACTTCAGTTTCAGTACGCTGTGTTGGTTGGTTTTAAAGTGCTGATCACCGGTACCATGCTGATCGTTGGTGTATGGCTTTTATTGGATCAGCAGTTGAATATTGGCCAGTTTGTAGCAGCTGAGATTATTATACTCGTGGTGCTGGGTTCCGTTGAAAAACTGATCATCAACCTCGACAATGTGTACGATGTAATTACATCGCTTGATAAGATTGGCAAACTGGCTGATCAACCCTCCGAAAAATCGGGTAGCCTGAGCTTTGAGAAGACCACGAAGGGAATTGATGTGGAGTTAACTAACCTGAGCTTCGCTTACCAGCCGGGCAAAAACCTGCTGACCGACCTGAATCTTCAGGCCCGCGCCGGCGAAAGGGTTTGTGTTACGGGCAGTCCCGGCGCAGGCAAATCAACGCTATTGCGCATTCTCTCCGGCATCTATAGCGATTTTGAAGGCAGCTATAAGATCGACGGTACACCGGTTGGCAATTTTAACCCTCAGTCCATTCGGGCGCAGATTGGCATCCTGCTCCGGCAGCAGGACATTTTTCACGGCAGCCTGTTTGATAATATCCGGATGGGGCAATCAAATATCGATCGGCAGCGTCTTCGCGAACTGTCAGAAAAACTGGGTCTCAAAGATTTCCTGAGTCAGATGCCAGAGGGCTGGGACAGCATTCTTGATCCCGACGGACGCAAGCTTCCGCGCAATGTGGTGCATAAAATACTGTTGATTCGTGCACTGCTGCCCAACCCGCGTCTGCTGATACTCGAAGATCCGCTTTCAGGATTGGACGAGCCCTATCGCAGTCAATTTATCGACCTGATAAAAAATGATTTTACTGACACAACTATAATTGTCTCCGGTATTCAGCCCGAATTGCTCAACGCTTGTAACAGGGTCTGGAATATTAGTGAGCCAGCTTAATAAAAACATTGAAAACTTCTGCAATGAAAAGAGAAGAAACACCCCTCCCCGACTGGCAGGCCAGTCACCTCATTTTCCGGGCAAATAAGCCGAGCCGGGTACGCTACTGGTTTTGGGGGCTGCTGGCCTTTCTATTACTATTACTGTTTTTGCCCTGGACGCAAAACATACGATCTACCGGGCAGGTAACTACCGTCAGACAGGAGCAAAGGCCTCAGCAGCTCAATACCATTATCCCCGGGCGCGTGGTAAAATGGTATGTAAAAGAAGGCGATCAGGTAAAGGCCGGCGATACCATACTTCAACTGGCCGAAATCAAAGATCAGTACCTGGATCCGCGACTGATTGAACGAACCGATAACCAACTGGAAGCCGGCAGAAATGAAGTTGCTTTTTACGACAATAAGGTTCAGGCTGCCGATCAGCAGTTGCGTGCACTGGAGGAAGCGTTGACGGTGAAACTGGATCAGCTCCGCATTAAACTGCAACAGCAGAACCGACAGCTACAGCGCGACAGCGCGTTGCTGCAGGCCGCCAACAACGATTTTGAAATTGCACAGAAACAATGGCTGCGGCAACGTGCGCTCTACGATAGCGGACTGGTTTCGTTAACACAGCTGGAACAGCGCAATCAAACTTTCCAGCAAACACAGGCCAGAAGAACGGCTGCTGAGACGGCCATGCAGAATACTCGGCAGGACCTGGCAGCTACCCGGCTCGAGATCATTGGTACCGAACGAGATTACACAGAAAAAATAGCTAAGGCATCGGCCGATCGCTTTCAATCGCTTTCCTCCATTGCTGGCAAGCAGGCCGACATCGCCAAACTCGAAAACCAGTTGAGCAATTATCGTATTCGAAACGGCCTCTATTTCATCACAGCGCCGCAAACAGGTCAGGTAAGTAAGGCGCGAAAAGCTGGTATTGGCGAAATTGTAAAAGAAGGAGAGTTGATTGCTGAAATTGTACCATCCGATTTTCAATATGCCGTTGAAATTTTCGTAAGGCCGATGGATTTGCCTCTGATCCATGCCGGCCAAAAAGTTCGTTTCCAATTTGATGGTTTTCCGGCAATCATCTTCAGCGGTTGGCCGCAAAGTTCGTATGGGACGTTTGGCGGAGTAGTTACGGCTGTTGAAAATTCAGTGAGCGTAAACGGGCTGTTTCGCGTGCTCGTGGTGGAGGATCCCGAAGATCGCCCATGGCCAACTGAACTAAAAATGGGTACCGGCGCTCAGTCGATGGCCCTGCTTAAGAATGTACCCATCTGGTACGAGCTTTGGCGAAACATCAACGGTTTTCCACCCGACTTTTATCAACCCAATGAAACTACGAAGAGCTCAAAATGATTTGGATAATAAATACAGGCTGCAATACGCTGACGAAAGGCAAAAGATTGCTGTTGTTGACAGGAGCAATATTTTTGAACTACTTTGTTTTTGCACAGGATAGCATTCCACGAACGCTGAGTGCAGACCAGCTGGTGAACCTGGTTAGGAGCTATCACCCTATGGCCAAAAAAGCACTGCTTAGTATTGAACGCGCCAGGGCTGGCCAACTGAGTGCACGCGGCGTTTTTGACCCGGTACTAAGTGCCAGCGTTGGCGCCAAGCAATTCGATGGTACCCGGTATTACAACTACGAAACCACCGACCTCGATATACCTCTTTGGTTCGGACTAACGGCTAGTGCCGGTATCGCCAGGCTCGATGGAAACCGATTGCCTATTGAAGAGACTTCGGGCCGAACCGGGTATGCAGGACTCGACTGGGAGGTTACACAGAGCATATTGCTCGATAAGCGACGTGCCGCTCTTCGGTCAGCAAATATCATACTGGAGCAATCCATTTTTGAACAACAACTTGCCTTAAACGACCTGTTGAAAGAAAGCCTGTTTCAATACTGGGAATGGGTAACCTATTACCTGACCTGGCAAACGCTTGAACAGGCGCTAAGGGCCAATGAAAAGCGTCTGGAATGGGTGCGGCAAATGATTGCGGTGGGCGAACTGGCCGCTATCGACAGTACCGAAGCAAGAGCACAATGGCAGTATTTCAGAACTCAGTCGGAACAGGCCCAACTACAGTGGCAACAGGCCAGCCTGGAGTTGTCAGTTTTTCTTTGGACAAATGATCAAACGCCGTATCAACTGCCCTACGAGATCAGGCCCGATGAAAAATCGATGATGTTGCTGGCAACACCAGACTCCGACCTGCCATCGCTCGACAGCCTGTACCTGCAAATCAACAATCATCCCAAGCTGCAGCAGTACCGGCAACAATTGAAACTACTTGACATTCGCCGCAAGCTTCAATTTCAGGATATCCTGCCCAAAATTAATCTGCAATACCGGCAAATGACGAAAGGCTATGAATTTTGGAAATCAGCCAGTATGCCGCTGCTTGATGATAATTTTCAATACGGGATCAAGCTGTCGATACCTATCCGTATGTCGGCCGCCCGGGGAGCGTTTCGCAGTACCCGTATAGTTATTCAACAAACGGAATTGGATCAGATTCAGACACAGGCTGACCTCCGCGCTAAACTGGGAGCATTTTATGCTGCAAGTCTGACCTGGAAAAACCAGATTACACTTTTGAACGACAACCGTGCTCAATATGAACAACTGTTAGCCTCCGAAGAAGTGAAGTTCAATAATGGCGAGAGCAGTCTTTTCATTGTCAACAATCGGGAAATCAGAGCCTTAGACGCCAGAATTTCCGTCATCAAAGCCATTTCGAGCTATCAGCGTTCGCTGGTTTCGTTGCAATGGTCGCTTGCTGGTTTGAACTAATTGTAAATCATTCGTCAAATCGACATCCGGCTTCCCTTTTTGCCGCTTAGTTTGTATTTTTGTCTGGCATTGAAAAAAAGGAAGTCACCATATCGGGTATTCCAGAAAGTCAGCAGCCTGCTGATGATCATGGCATTGGTATGGCTGACCGTGAGCGCGCCCGTAGTAAATGCAGCCAATCAGTCTTTAAAAAAAGGTGACACTGCTATGCAGATAACCGACCTGGCTGATGCCGATGATAGCAGTTGCAATCCTTTTGGCAACAATACAGAAGAAAAAGCACCCAACGGTTCCTCCAGTTTCAATGAGGAGTACCTACATCACAGCGACGAGCTTTTACATGCGGCTAATCTGGCCCTTCAGCATTATCGCGCCCTTGCCGCAAGGGAATATGTCGCTTTTCACGGAGAATTACTTTGTCCTCCGCCCAACCACGCCTGCTAGTGCTTACCGACCATTGGTCGCGTAGCGCCGGCTATTCATTTCATTTGTCTTTACCATACCGATTTATTTCTGTTTCCCGGATAGCTGCCTGGTAGTTTCATCTGCTTTCAGTACATCCGGCCCTGTCAGACGGTACATTTCAGAACTATAAAACAAAAAACAATGAGAACCCATACAAGGGAATTTCAGGAAAACCTAACGCCTGAACAGGCATTCGAAGTATTGAAAGAAGGAAACCAGCGCTTTATCAACAATTTGAAAGTAAACCGCGATCTGCTTCGTCAAATGGACGAAACAGCTGCCGGACAATTTCCATTTGCGGTGGTGTTGAGCTGTATGGACAGTCGTACTTCGGTTGAATTGATATTTGATCAGGGCATTGGTGACATCTTCAGCATTCGAATAGCCGGCAATGTAGTGAACGACGACATTTTGGGCAGCATGGAATATGCGTGCGCCGCTGCTGGTTCAAAGCTGGTGGTCGTATTGGGTCATACCCGCTGTGGTGCCGTAAAGGGTGCTTGCGAATCAGTGCAACTGGGCAACCTGAGCGGGCTGCTGTCGAAAATTCAACCCGCTATTGAAAAAACCAGCGCTGCCCGCAGTTCGCTTGATACCGCCGAATACTCTGAAGTAGTGGCACAAGCCAATGTTTTAAACAGCATTGATGAAGTGCTGGAACGCAGCGATATACTTCGCAAACTTTTCCGTGAAGGAAAGATTGGCGTAGTTGGCGGCATTTACAGTGTGGAAAACGGAAGCGTACAGTTTATCCGTAGCGAATTTTCAGGCGAAGGCAAAAAAGCAGCTAACCGTGAGCAGACGCCTGCCTGATAGAAAAGCTGTCTTTTCATCGTTTTATACCATTCAATAAATTAAACTCATATGGCTGCACGAACTGGTGCCAAAGATTATTTCAAAAGTTTTTCAAGCGATTTCCCCGCCTCCATTGTGGTATTCCTGGTGGCATTGCCTTTGTGTCTGGGTATCGCTCTGGCTTCTAATGCGCCGGCATTCAGCGGTCTCATTGCGGGAATAGTGGGAGGTATTGTAGTTGGCTTTGCAAGCCGCTCTCAATTAAGCGTTAGTGGTCCAGCTGCGGGTCTTACAGCGATAGTGATTGCTGCATTGATCGCGCTCCCAAGTTTCGAAGCGTTCTTGCTGGCGGTAATGATCGCCGGTGTTTTCCAGATATTGCTGGGCTTTCTGAAAGCAGGCATTATCGGCGACTATGTCCCCAATGCTGTTATCAAGGGAATGCTGGCCGCTATCGGTCTTATCCTCATCATCAACCAGGTACCGCATTTGCTTGGTGATGATTCACATTTCGAAACAGACGATGGTATTGGCAAAGCCGAAGGAAATATCTTTTCCAACTTCATCAATGCATTTGCTCATATTACTCCCATTGCCTTACTGATCGGCGGTATTGGTCTGGCCTTCCATTTCGTTTGGGAGAAAATGACTGCAGGACGCAAGGGCTTTATTCGCCTGGTACCTGCTCCACTGCTGGTTGTATTAATTGGCGTAGGCATCAACATGATTTACAATAGCAGTACAGGCAATGGTCTGGTAGGCGAACATCTGGTGAATATCCCGGTGGCGAGTTCGACAAGTGAGTTCTTCAGTTTCTTTTCGAGACCCGACTGGGGCCAGCTGGGCAATTACCAGGTTTGGCTTACAGGTGCTACCATTGCCTTGGTAGCCAGCCTTGAGAGCCTGTTGAGCATTGAAGCTATTGATGACCTGGATCCCTATCAGCGGGTCACTCCAACCAATCGCGAGCTCAAGGCGCAGGGCCTGGGCAACCTGGTGTCGGGCTTTGTAGGTGGCTTGCCGGTAACAAGTGTAATCGTGCGCTCTTCGGCTAATGTGAACGCAGGTGCCAGAACAAAGATGTCGGCCATTTATCATGGTATGCTTCTCTTGCTTTGCGTGGCATTTATTCCCGTAGTATTGAACTTAATACCAAAGGCAGCACTGGCTGCGGTGTTGATATTTACCGGATATAAACTGGCCAAGCCTGCCCTTTTCATTGCCTTTTATAAAAAGGGATGGGACCAGTTCCTGCCTTTCGTTATTACCATCGCGGCCATTCTGGCAACCGATTTGTTGAAAGGAGTGATTATCGGTATAGGTATTGGACTGTTCTTTGTAATACGCAGCAATTTCAGAAGCTCGGTATTCGTAGTCAGCGATGCAAACAAGTACCTGTTTCGACTGCGTAAAGACGTATCTTTTCTCAACAAACCAATCATCAAGAACCGGCTCGAGAAAGTGCCTTCCGGCAGTTATGTGTTAATTGACGCTTCTCGCGCTGATTTTATCGACAAGGATATTATAGAAACCATCGAAGACTTTTTGATTCATGCTCCATTGAAGGATATTACGGCAGAATTGAAGGTTAGTACCTCGCGAGATCAGGGCTTTTCGCAAGAACTGCTCGAGAAAAATGGAACAGGCGGTTCATTTACCAGATCGCACGACAAATCCATTAAGCGGGTAGAAGTAAGTCATTAGAGCTAATGCCAGGTGGATGTTTTTGGAAATATGTCAAACTTTTGGCTGGAATAATCATTTTGCTAACTTAAACAGGCGAAACAAAAAGCGGATTGTGCTAATTTGTGTTTTAATCTAGATAGGAATGAAAAATTACGATCGACTCTTGCTGGAGAACAAAGCCTGGGCAGCCGAAATGGTGGCCGAAAATCCTGACTTTTTTAATCGCCTGGCCAGTATACAGCGTCCGGAATTTTTGTGGATCGGATGTAGCGATAGCCGTGTACCTGCCAACCAGATTACGGGCACCGACCCCGGCGAGATATTCGTACATCGTAATGTGGCAAATCTGGTAGTGAATACCGATGTAAACCTGTTGGCAGTGGTAGACTATGCCGTGAATCACTTAAAGGTGCAACATATCATTGTTTGTGGACACTATGGTTGTGGGGGCGTGCAGGCAGCCATGAGCAAACGCGATTTCAAGCCGGTGTTGAATATGTGGTTGCGTAACATCAAGGACGTGATTGCCAAAAATGAATCGGAGCTCAACGCCATCGGCGATGAAGAAAAAAAATGCGATCGTCTGGTAGAATTGAACGTGATAGAACAAGTAAAAAACCTGGCCCGCAAGTCGAGCATTCAGCGTGCCTGGAGAAACGAACAACGCCCACACCTGCATGGGTGGGTATATGGCCTGAAAGATGGCCTCATAAAACCTGTTTTTGAACTCCCGGCCGGTTCTCCTGTTGAATCGACCTACGAGTTGGAAGATTTGTGAGCGTTTCCCTGATTGTCAGTGCCGGTTGTGTTTACAACCGGCTTTTTTTTTAGCGCAGCTTAACTTAGGTTTGTAGTATGTCGATTGAAGTAAAGCATTTGCTGAAAGTTTACGGCGAACAGAAAGCGGTAAATGATATTAGTTTCTCTGTTCAAAAAGGTGAGATTGTTGGATTTCTGGGGCCGAATGGCGCCGGCAAATCAACCACCATGAAAATTCTGACCGGCTACCTGCCCGCCAGCAGCGGCGAAGCTTTTATTTGCGGCATACCAGTTGCCGAACAGTCACTGGATGCCCGTAAGAAAATTGGCTACCTCGCCGAGTTGAATGCCCTTTACTACGAGATGTATGTACGGGAATACCTTGGCTTCGTTGCAGATGTACATCAGTTGGCCAACAGGAAAGCAGCGATACAAAAAGCGATTGAAACCGTAGGTCTTCAAACCGAAGCCCGTAAAAAAATAGGACAGCTATCGAAGGGATACAAGCAGCGGGTTGGCTTAGCCGCTGCACTGATACATGATCCGGAAGTACTGATACTCGATGAGCCAACTTCGGGTCTCGACCCCAACCAGATAGTCGAAATTCGTGAAGTCATCCGCCAGCAGGGAAAACAAAAAACGGTTTTATTCTCATCGCATATTCTGCAGGAAGTGGAAGCCATTTGCGACAGGGTGATCATCATCAACAAAGGCCAACTGGTTGCCAACGATACACTGGTAAATCTGCAAAAACGAGATGCGGATCAATACGCAGTCAGAGTGGAATTCAAGGAAGCTATTGATGCAGGTTTGATCAGCCAACTACCATCGGCTGGGAAAATAAGTCAGGCGGGTGCCCCAGGAAGCTTCCGTATTGAAACCAACGATCCCGAAAACCTGCGCAAGCAGTTGCTGGCTTTGGCTATTGAAAAAAACCTGAACATTGTTTCCCTGCAAACAGAGCAACAAAGCCTCGAAGATATTTTCCGCGACCTCACCACGCGTTAACGCACCAGTGTGACTGTACCTTTAGCAACTTGTTTTTTACCGGCACCATCACTGTATTCAATCATCCATACATACACATCAGGTGCTGTATGCCGGCCATTCGCCGTGCCATCCCAACCTGCTTCGGGTCTGCTGCTGTAAAAAATTCTTGTGCCCTGCCGGTTAAAAATAGAAAATCGAATTAGCTGATTACTGCCTGCCACAAATGGACGCAGTACATCATTGAGTCCGTCGCCGTTGGGTGAAAACGCGGTTGGCATCCATACGGCATCCGTCTTAAGAACCACCACTTCAACGCTATCAACCACACTACAACCCGAGGGTTCTGTGATCGTCACAGTCAGGTCCACTGACTCAGTACCTGAAAAACGAGTGAATGAAGCTGTTGGATTTTCCAGCATCAAAGCAGGATTCCATTGAAACTGATTTCCTACCGATCGTGCCTGCAGATTCAATACCTCGCCGGGAAGCATAATTTTCTTGAAATATCGCTGAGGCACCTGCGATTGCACTACACGTACTAGCTGTTCGTTCACCAGCGGCAGGTCCTCGCAACCTGGTGATATAACCGACAGACGAACCCGGTATTCGCCAGCATTGGGATAGGCGATGGCAACAGGCTGTTGTTCGTTGCTGGTTAAGCCATTTCCAAAGTCCCAGCTATACTCACTCGCGGATGCAATGGCCGCCTGGCTTAAATTATTAAAAAGTATAGGCGTATTAGTGCAAGCCAGTGCCCAATCAAACTCGGGCAGCACCCTTGGTAGGAGCCGAATGCTTTTACTAATGCTGTTCGAACAGCCGTTGGATGCAATCACCTGCAGCGTAGCCTGCAAATTTCCAGGCTCCGGGAAACTAATGGTTGGTGAAGCCAGCTGGCTGCTGCTACCATCAGAAAAATCCCATTGCCAGGTCAATGAACTGTTGTCTGCAATCGACGACCCGTTGTTGAATTGAATGGGTGTATGGTTACAAAATTCATCGCGGGCAGTTGCAAAATCGGCAACCGGTCGTTTATTTACAGTAAAGCTAAAACGCGAGCTGGTATCACTACAACCATTCTGCCAAACTACTGCATAATACACGCCCTCGGTGGTAGGCGAAAAGCTGCCCTGAACAGCTCCGGGTAGCAGCTGATCGTTTCTGTACCACTGCAAAGAACTCAATCCCTCAGCGGCATCTAATGTTGTTTGAAACAAATCTCCCTCGCAATATGCCAGCGATCCATTCACCGTCACAGCGGTATCAACTGTAGGACGGGTTAGCAGCACTGTGTCGCTGGCTTTGCAGCCCGTCGACAGATCAATAACGTTTACAATAAATCGATTCGGACCTTCCCTGAAGGGAACCGCTACTGGCATTGCGGCAGTTGGGTCGTTGACATAGGCCGCCGGTGTCCAGTTATACGCATAACCGTTCACGGCTGCCGACCCCAGTGTTACGCCCTGATTGCGGCAGGCAATTTGATCCGCACCGGCATTAGCAACAGGTTTGGGCGCGCGAGTGATAGTAGTGAATATAGTGTCTTCGCAACCGAAACCCGGGAATGGCACAATGCGGAGTGAAATAACTGTACCTGTAGCCGGATTCGGCAGAGTCAGTATGCGATCAGTGCCGAGCACTGTGTTAAAATCCTGTCCCGCAAACCACGTATAGGATGCATACCCAAACGGTGCCTGAAGTGTAGCGGAACGCTGATCTCCACATAACACACTGCCGCTAAGGTTACCCGAGCAGGTAGGATCGAGTGCTACGTAGGCATAACCAAAATGTCCACCGCGGGTGCAGTCGTTAGTTGTAAACTCTATGCGAACTGTTTTACCAGCATATTCTGAAAGATCCAATGAAACCGGCGTCCAATCCTTGTACAATACACCCGGTTTAAAAGTGGACTCACGAAAGCCGGGTAAACCTGCTGCCGCAGTAAAATCGAACGACACACAATTGAGCGGCTGGTTGGTCGCATTGTCAACCACACGAGCCGAGAACCAGGGCTGTTCCTCCGGCTCATGGCCGGGATCCTCAAATACCACGGCATAATAGTAGATGATGCTGAAGTTGGTGACCGAAGCAGGAATCGCGTAGGTATAGCTGATGCTTTCCGCCTGCCTTTCAAAAAAATTGTTACCCAGCTTTACCACATAAGGTGAGCCATTGGGACTTTGGATCGGAAATCGGCCGTACACATCCAGGTCCGTACTATTGGCACTTAGCACCGTATGGCGGTTCTCCACCTGCTCTGTGCCCGCATTCCAGTTATACACCAAACCGTTGGCGCCTACACTTACTTCGCCAGTTCTACAAACCCACTCCTGCAAATTGCCCAGTTCAAAATTGAGGTTGGTGGGGCAGTTTACTACCTGGGCGTTCAGTTGCGTGCAGTACAACAGCAATACCGCAGAAAGTACTTTTTGAAAGACTGAGGCTGAAGACGGCATCCGCACGCTTGTTAGTTTGGTAAATACAAAAGACAATATAAAGCTCTTGTTCGTTGCAGCAGGAGTTGTCTGTATCAGACGAAAATAACTGCATAATCCTTCGGAATTGGCCCTATTAACCCGAAAATGAACCGGGGGATACACGCAGGTTTTTTATATTTGCCACATAAACAAATAATACATCATGAGTTACATTTCAGAAATCTTTGCCCGGCAAATTCTCGACAGCCGCGGAAACCCTACTGTTGAAGTTGATGTGATTACCGACGAAGGTGCGCTGGGTCGCGCTGCTGTGCCTTCTGGCGCCAGCACAGGTATTCATGAAGCAGTTGAGTTGCGTGATGGCGACAAAAAGAAGTACCTGGGAAAAGGAGTACTGAAAGCGGTAAAAAACGTGAATGATACCATCGCTCCCCTGCTCCTGGGTGCCGACGTGGCCGATCAGACAGGTATTGATCAACTCATTATTCAGTTAGATGGAACTGCCAACAAGAGCAAACTGGGTGCTAACGCTACACTGGCAGTCAGCATGGCGGTAGCGAAAGCCGCTGCAGAAGAAGCCGGTCTTCCCCTGTTCCGTTATGTAGGGGGTACTAACGCACGCGTACTCCCCATTCCAATGATGAATATTCTGAATGGAGGTGCTCATGCCGACAATAAGATCGACTTTCAGGAATTTATGATCATGCCTGTTGGCGCCAGCAGTTTCAGCGAAGGGCTGCGTTGGGGAGTTGAGATTTTTCATGCACTGAAGTCGGTTTTGAAAAAGAAAGGTTATAGTACCAACGTAGGTGATGAAGGCGGTTTTGCTCCCAATATTCAAAGCAACGAAGAAGCCATTGAAACCGTACTGAATGCTATTCAGGCCGCGGGTTATAAGACCGGCACTCAGATTGTGATCGCCATGGACGCTGCCAACAGCGAATTATGGGACAGCAAAAAGAAGAAGTATGTTTTTCATAAGAGCAGCGGCAAGGAAATGACCAGCGACCAATTGGTGAAATACTGGGCCAGCTGGGTAAAACAATACCCGATCGTGTCGATAGAAGATGGAATGGCAGAAGACGATTGGGACGGTTGGAAGAATCTGACCGATACTGTTGGCAGCAAGTGCCAGCTGGTGGGTGATGATCTGTTTGTAACCAATGTAACCCGTTTACAACAGGGCATTGACAAAGACATTGCCAATGGTTTGCTGGTAAAAGTAAACCAGATCGGAACCATTACCGAAACCATCAATGCCGTATCGCTGGCACAGCACAATGGCTACAACACGATCATGAGCCATCGTAGCGGCGAAACAGAAGATACTACTATTGCCGACCTGGCGGTAGCCCTTAACTGTGGTCAGATCAAAACCGGTTCTGCCAGCCGCACCGACCGGATCGCCAAATACAACCAACTGATTCGAATTGAAGAACTCCTCGGCGAAAGCGCTATTTATCCGAAGGGGAAAGTGAAGTTTGGAAAGTAAACGTTGTTGAATCGTTGAATTGTTGAATTGTTGAATCGTTGAATTGTTGACCTGCCTGCCGGCAGGCCGGGTTGTTTTTTGTTGTTTTGTTTTAATGCCTTGTGACCATTATTGTCCTAATACGGCCTATAGTCGCGTTGACAGAGGCCGACTTTTTTTGGCTTAGGCAAAAGAAATTTATACCTTTAAAAATAGTACAGTTAACAAACAGCTAAACAGCTAAACAGCTAAACAGCTAAACAGCTAAACAGCTAAACAGCTAAACAATTCAACGATTCAACAATTCAACAACAACATGTCTTTCCTCTCCCGCATACCATCCTTGCTTAAAAACAAGTACCTGATTGCCTTGCTGGTATTCGGTTTTATTATGTTGTTTATGGACAAAAACGATCTGTTTACGCAGTCTGAAAGGCGTAGGCAGTTGCGTGAGCTGGAAGAAAGCAGAGAGCACTATACTAAAGCCATAGAAGCTGAAAAAAAGGAATTGGACGAACTGCGCAACAATCCAGGAAAGCTGGAGCAATACGCACGCGAAAAACACCTGATGAAAAAGGAAAACGAAGACCTCTTTCTTTTATCGGAAAACTCCGATCCATCCCTGAAATAGCCCTCCCGGCACAATAAGCCGGCCTTATCCTCGTTTCTAGTACGGACATTTTGCTTCTGGATACTGATTTTTAGGACATTAACGGTTTACTCATGACTAATTTTACCCCGGAGGAACTTATACAGTACCTGTATAAGGAAACTTCCCCTGCACAAACCGCTGCCATTGAACAAGCACTGGTTAAGGATTGGACCCTGAGGGAAAAATTGGAGGTGTTGAAAGCTTCTGCCCATCGCCTCAATGGATTGATAGAGGCGCCTCGTACAGAAGTGGTTCTCAACATTTTAAATTATGCCCGCGAGAGTTCAGTCGAAACGGTCTAGCATCGTTTCACTTCTCTGTTTAATCCCGTTACGCCCCCGGCGCAACGGGATTTTTTTTGCAAACAGTTACCTCAACAACCGGGTGTACTCCCATTAAAGGCCCGTGTATCTCAATGCCATCGTAAATTTGCCGGAATCTGGCCGGACTATGACCCGAAAGCAACTTTATCAGTTTGTAATTCAATATTTTGAACAACACGCGCCCAACGCAGAAACAGAATTAATTTATGATTCGCCCTATCAGCTGCTGGTAGCCGTTATTCTCTCTGCGCAGTGCACCGACAAAAGAGTAAACCTGACCACTCCGGCCATTTTTGAAAAATATCCGGATGTGTATGCGCTCAGTCGAAGCGAGTTTGATGAGCTTTTCCCACTCATAAAGAGTATTTCCTATCCCAACAATAAAACAAAACACTTAATGGGCATGGCCCGTCTGGTGGTGGAAGAGTTCAATGGTGAAATTCCGATGACGGTAGATGAACTGGTGAAACTCCCGGGCGTAGGCAGAAAAACAGCCAATGTGATCACTTCCGTGATAGATGGTCAACCCAATATGGCAGTCGACACGCATGTCTTCCGCGTTAGTCACCGCCTTGGCCTGGTTCCCAAAACAGCCTCTACTCCGCTGGCTGTAGAAAAAGAGCTGGTGAAAAATCTCCCAAAAGAATTGGTGCACAAAGCCCACCACTGGCTCATCCTGCACGGCCGATACACCTGTCTTGCGCGACAACCAAAATGCGAAGCATGCGGACTGAGAAAGGGATGCAAGCACTATAAGAACAATGTTGAATTGTTGAATCGTTGAATTGTTGAATTGTTGAGGTGTTTAGATGTTTAGTTGTTTAGATGTTTAGTTGTTTAGTTGTTTAGTTGTTTGGGTGTTTAGTTGTTTAGGCGTTTAGATGTTTAGCTGTTTGGGTGTTTAGTTGTTTAGTCGTTTAGATGTTTAGCTGTTTGGGTGTTTAGTTGTTTAGTCGTTTAGATGTTTAGCTGTTTGGGTGTTTAGTTGTTTAGTCGTTTAGATGTTTAGCTGTTTGGGTGTTTAGTTGTTTAGTCGTTTAGATGTTTAGCTGTGTAAGTTTGAGTGCCACTTTGGATGTTCTAATCTGCGAAATCTGTGTAAAAATCTGCGTAAATCAGCGGGAACAGAACTGCTTTACTGTTTTGCAAGCTGCCTTAAAATTAGTTTTTCTGTTCCCGCTGATTTACGCAGATTTTTACACAGATTTACGCAGATAAAATACAACCCAACAATTCAACGATTCAACAATTCAACAATTCAACAACTACTCGTACTTCCTGCCCTTACTATACAAAAAATCCCTGTACGAGAAAGTAAAACTGAGCTGAAAGAAATTTTCGCGAATCAGGTTGTAGCTGGTAGTACCTCTCTGACCGCCTTCAACCGCCACGGTGTATAACAGATTTCGTCCCAGTATGCCTCCCAGGCCGGCACTGATACCCCATTCACTAATTCCCTGATTCTTTACTTGCAGGGAGCCCTGATCGTAGTAGGCGCCCACCTGGAAAAAATTCTTTTCTATATACTGATTCGCACTCACCATTCTCCGCGACCACTCCACTCCTGCTGATATCCGATTACTGCTTCTCATTTGCCAGCCCTTTCCACTGATGAGGTTAGCGCTCCAGTCTTCATGATTAAAGTCGACTGCATAGCTGACCTTGTCTCTATATTTCAATACAAGTCCGCCACCCCAGGTTTGGGGTACATACCGGTTATAGTTCGTCAGAAACTCATCGCTCACCAGCGATTCATTGCCTTCGGTTACCGTAAGTGTGCGTTCGGCAATCAGCTTTACCCTGGGACTATACACAGCACCAAGGCCAAGGTTCCAGTTTTTGCCCATAGGCAACGCATACTGTGCGCCGAAACGAAACCGTGCACTCGCCATATAATCCTGTATGCTGGTTGTAACAGGTTCATTCAGTCCTGCATCAGAAATGGTTTCGGTAGCATTAATGGAGCCGGCCAAAATAGAACTGCGAATCCCCAACGCAAGCCGTTTGCCTACGCGATAAGCATTGTTCCAGTAATATTCTGTCAATCCACCATCGCCTGTTTGCTGGGTGTTATAGTTCTCTGTTGAACCGGTGATGGTTCTGGTGCCAGTCAGGTTGTAGTTAACATTGCTGAACTGACTGAAGCCAATACCACTCGCCCAGCGGTCTGTCAGCTTGAAGGTTAACCCCAATCGCTTGATCCAAAAATCCTTATTGTTGCTGTTGTCGGCATCAATGGCCTGACCCTGGTAAGTGAGCGTTTTGCCAGTAGCCGCAAAGTCGATTTGATAAAAACTTCGCACCAGTGCAGAGGTGGCGGCCGGATTAGCCTGCAATGCATAGAATGGCGATTGAAGGGCTAAACCTGTACCTCCCATACCCTGCGTGCGATCATAAGGTTTGCGATCTATCTCGCCCAAACCATATAGGGAATAGGGCATGTTCATGTTTTGCGCCATAGTAAAGTAGCAGGGTGCCAGCATTGTCAGCAACAGCCCAATCCGAATGCTAATAAATTTCATTGTGCGTCTTTTATCGTGAGAACCTGCAATTTTAGTTCGGCTGTTTTGGCACCCGAAAAACGATCGTTTACTACCAGGCGGGTCAAATTAGCCACCGAATCCTGGCTTCGAAAAAAGAAACCACTTTGCTCAGAGCCAGGCGTATTCAGCCAAAGGTTGATATAGTTGGTTATGTTGAAACGGTAGTAACTATTCTCTCCATACAAATGATCGATATCAGGATCTGCGTACAACACATTGGTACCACTTGAGTCGTATACGTTGCTGCCATCCAGATTACTTCCATCAGTAGTTACCAAAAACACCTGGTTCGGCAATCGATAAGATCCGTCGTTGTATGAAAGGCGGGCGGGCCGTAGTATGAGTTCCGCCTTCAGCAGCTTGACCATTTCCCTATCGGGCAAAATACTTCGTAGTGAAGGAAAACTGGCTTTTAGCCAAATGCTCATTCCGGCCTGAGAAAAAGCACGGTTACCGCTGGCTGTTGACGGAATTTCAATTCGATCAACCCTGCTCGAAACCAGGCCGGTACCAGTTCGATCGTGTAAAATCTGATTGAACTGAAGTTCATTTTGCAGATTGAGAAAATCCACACTGTGACTTTCCTTATATGGATAAACGGTATGGTAAAAGAGCCTTAACACCAGTTCGCCCCCATCGCCTCCAATGCCATAAACAGCCGCTGTATCTGCTGCATCCACCGACACCGATATTCCCTTGAAATAATTGAGGAAACTACTCTCCTCTGTCATCTCAACGGCCTGCTGCCGTATTTTTTCCATCCACTCCATGCCAAGCGCATCCGACAACCGAATGCCGATACTATCGTCGCGCAAGGGCCGGAAAACAAGCCGCTTTGACCCCAGTGCAGGCGTGATTTCGGCAACGGAACTGGTGTTGTAAAGATTGGAATTATAACCGGTGGTAATATTATTAGCCAACTGGCGAACCGTAAGCGTGAATGATTTGCTGGTATCGCCATAGTAGTACTGGTTACCTCGCATAATAAGCTGCAATGAATCGAACACGGCGGAAGACGGAATATCGGGCAGGCTGACCGGCAACGTTATCTGCGTATATATTTTTCCTGAAATAGTTCCCAGCGCCGGATCGCGATATCGACCAAGCAAAAGACTTGTTACATTACCGGTTTCGAATGAATCGCGAAAAACGGTAGACAGATTAACAGCTACGGTATCGATTTGCAGGAGCTCGGTATAAGCATCGTCTGATATGGTTCCAAAACTGATCTCATTTCGTGTACAACCTATTAGTGCCGCTGCACTGACACTGACAAACAATAAAAATATCAAGAACCGCCTGAATAGCTTCATATCAGAATAATTTGAAGGCCCGCAATTTATCCGCCCTCCCTCTATCCATTTTGTTATTCTAGATCAAATGGCCGGAAATATCGATTGTTCCGGGGTTTCGAACGATCAGGCGCAGACAAATGATGTGAAGGAACCGCAGCGCCTTCTGGCCAGGCCATTGGCAGCATCAGATGTCCGCCGCTTTCAGTACTCCATGGCTGTATGCATCGGGCGGCCATGGCAGGCGATTCGTCTAGTTCCACAGGCGATTCATCTATTTTAAGAGAATGTTGCCAGCCCACCCTGATATTTTTATGAAAATTAAGCGCGACAAAAAATCGATTACATGAAAAAAAACTATGCTTATTGGATTGGGGCTGCAATGATTGTTGGCTCTTTGGTAGCTGCTCCTGCCTGTACCAAATCGACCAGCGACGATGAAGACCTGATAGGTAACTGGACCCGCAGCGATGATTACGAAAAGGAAGGTAGAAGCGAAGCCATTTCTTTCACCATCGGTGAAAATGTATATGTCGGCCTGGGCGCTACCAATACTGAACGCTTCGACAACCTGATGGAATATAACACCAGCCGACGCTACTGGGTACAGAAGGCCAGTTTGCCCGGCGCAGCCCGCAGCTCAGCAGTAGCTTTTGCTATTGGCGACAAAGGCTATGTGGGTACGGGCTACGATGGGGTTGACCGGCTCAATGATTTCTGGGAATATGATCCGGCAACTAATAGCTGGACACAAAAGGCCAACTTTGCCGGCACTGCCCGATACGATGCTGTTGGGTTTGCTGTCAACAACAAAGGCTATATCGCATGTGGCTACGATGGCAATGCACTGAAAGATATGTGGGAATACAATCCTTCAACCGATAGTTGGACACAAAGGGCCAGTGTGGCGGGCGCCAAACGTATGGCGGCTATCGCTTTTGTGCATAACAACACCGCCTACATTCTCGGCGGTACCAACAATGGTGAAGTACAACGTGACCTGTATGCATATGATGCGGGCACCGACAGCTGGACCCTCAAGAAATATATTTATGACTACTCCGACGACAGTTACGACGACGACTGGGGAACAATTGCACGTCACAACGGCGTAGCATTTGTAATGGGAAACTACGTGTACCTGACAACCGGCGAATCGGGCTCACTCAACTCCACTACCTGGCGTTATGATCCGGCCAACGATACCTGGCTCGAAAAGACTTCATTCGAAGGCACCGCCCGCACCGGCGCAGTTGCTTTTACTTTAAACGACCGCGGCTTTGTGGTACTTGGGCGAAGCGGTTCATTAATGCTGGACAATATGTTTGAGCTTCACCCCGGTGACGAACAGCAGGATGACGACTAAGCGTAAAAGTTATTGGATAATTATTCTGGCGAGCCTGATTTCTGTCGCAATTTGGTTGCTTAACTGGCAATTGCGCAAGCCTCAGGAAAGGCAGCGGTATGAGAGCCGTGTTTTTGAAGGTTTTTGTGGTTGGGGATACGATATCCTGGTGGACAACCAGGTGTTGATCCATCAGGAATCGGTCCCTGTATTGGCCGGCAACTGCGGTTTCGCCCGGCAGGAATGGGCCAAACAGGCTGCCGAACTTATAATTAACAATTTGGAAAATGGCCGAGCCCCCCAGCTGACTAGCTTTGACCTCCAAACCATTGCTGATCCGCAAATCATTGTTCATGCCCCAGTCGAAAAACGACCATAGCCTGTTCCAGTCGTTGTTTGGCAGCCGGAATGGTCTGCGGCCAAAGCATCTGCTATTGGTGGTAGTTATTCATCTGCTGGCCTGGTCGGCCTTCTTTCTGCTCCCATTACTCATTTATCCACTCAGATTCAATCTGTCGAATTTTGTTGAGCGCGAGCTGCTCGATAAGCTCATGCTGGTCGGCTTTTTCTATCTTTTTTATTACCTGTTGATCCCTCAGTTATTTGAACGAAAGAAATACACCTGGTTTGCCCTCACTATACTGATCTCTTTTGCTACTTACATGGCCACGCTGTTGCAAACACATCCCAATAATGTGTATGTAAACCGCGGCCCGGCTTTTACGGGTCCTTCCGCGAAAGATGTCTTAAACGACAGTATTAAGCCGGCACGCGGCTTTCGTTTCAGCAAAACAGCTCTGATGCCGGCGGAAGAACTTCCACGTCAGTTGAACATCGTTATCAGGGAAACCCCCTTCCCGGACGATTCCCTGGATAAATGGATGCCCCCCGAATTTTTTGAAGAGCCGGGCCGGCTGTTTGGAATTTCGAAGCCTGTTTTGGCAATTGTGCTAAACCGTGCTTCCAGTTCATTTTTTCTGATACTGTTGCTGGCTGGTTTTATCCGACTGAGCTTTTCGTTTATTCGAAATCAAAATGAAAAGAAAATTTTGGAAAATGCACAACTCAATGCAGAAATGGACCTGCTAAAATCGCAGATCAATCCTCATTTTCTTTTCAATACACTCAATAGCATCTACTCGCAGGCACATGCGCGGTCTGAAAATACGGAATATTCAATTTTGAAATTGTCTGAGCTGCTTCGGTATGTGCTTTATGATTCATCGTCGCGCGAAGTGCCGCTGGAAAGCGATGTGCAGTACATCCGAAACTATATTGAACTACAACGTCTTCGCCTTTCGAACCGAATTACAATTGATTTTAAGGTACAGGGCGATTTAAATGAATTGAAGATCGCCCCCATGCTGTTGATCAGCTTTATAGAGAACGCATTTAAGCATGGCATTAGTTATTCACAGGCATCCACCATCATCATCCATTTACTGGTTGAAAACAAACAGCTTCGTATGGAGGTAATCAACCCCATTGTTGAATCAGACAAAACTGAAAGTGGAGACCGCGGCGGATTGGGAATACCCAACGTTACGCGTCGCCTCGAAATACTTTACCCGGGACGACACCAACTTTCGGTGCGTCGTGAAAATGACAAACATTACGTTCAACTCAACCTAAAACTTGCTCATGATTAACTGCATTATAATAGATGATGAGCCTTTGGCCATTCAACTGCTGGAGGATTTTGTTTTAAAAACCCCCTATCTCCGCCTTGTGGGGAAATTTGAAGAGCCTCTGCAGGCGCTGGCGGCCATGGAAAAAGAGCAGGTTGATCTGTTGTTTCTGGACATTAAAATGCCGGATATATCGGGCATCGACTTTTACCGCTCGCTTAGTCATAAACCAGAGCTGATATTTACTACGGCTTACAGTGAGTACGCCATCGACGGTTTTGAGTTAAAAGCAATGGACTATTTGTTAAAGCCTATTTCATTCGAAAAATTCATCACCGCCTGCAATCGTGTACGTGATTTTATTCAATCAAAACAGGGGCGGGAACGGCGGGAGAAGGATTTTTTCTTTATCAATGCATCCCATAAGATGCATAAGGTGTTTTACGAAGACATTTTATACCTCGAAGGCTATAAAGATTACACCAAAATCCACCTGGCCAGTACGGCCAGTCCGCTGTTGGTTCTATACAATCTGAAATATTTCGAAGACCTGTTGGAACAACAGGAGTTCGTTCGAATACATCGGTCCTATATCGTGTCGCTCAGAAAGCTCAATACCATTTCGCGGAAAGTAGTCAGCATCGGCGCACTACAGTTGCCGGTGAGCGACAACTACCGGCAGGGATTCTTTGATGCAATTGGAGAAGACGTAAGGATTTAATTCGATAATTATTAATTGGGAGACTTGACAATCGTCAAATCACCCAATTAATAATTACTGTTTGCGGCTACAACCACTTCTTCAACTCCTCCACCAATTCTGTCTTGGTGATGGGTACACCCATGATCTTGTTATATCCTTTAGCGTCGATCATAAACTGATCGCGGATGATTTTGATGAGTTGACCATTGTTGATTTCGGGAATTAAAACGGTATCAAAATTTCGCATCAGCTGACCAAGATTTTTGGGGAATGGTCGCAGGTAGCGAAGATGCGCATGGCTGATCGCGTGTCCTTCCTGTAGCAATTCAGCAACTGCCGATTTGATTGCACCATAAGTACTACCCCAACCCAGTACGAGCACTTTTCCTTTTTCGGGTCCACCGTCTATACTTTGTTCAGGTATATAATCTGCAATCATATCAACTTTCTGCTGCCGGATCTTCACCATCAGTTGGTGATTTTCCGGATCGTAGCTTACATTACCTGTAATATTTTGCTTTTCCAGCCCGCCAATTCGATGCTCCAGGCCCGGCGTGCCCGGAACAGCCCAGGGTCTCACGCGCTTTTCATCGCGCCAGTAGGGTTGAAGTTTTTCTTCTCCATGACCCAGCTCCGTTTTAAATTTCACCTGTATTGCAGGCAGGTCTTTCGATTGTGGGAAACGCCAGGGTTCGGCACCATTGGCGATATAACCGTCGCTCAGGAAAATGACAGGTGTCATATGTTGTACCGCAATGCGTACTGCTTCGTACACCGCCGCAAAACAATCAGCCGGAGTTGAAGCTGATATTACAGGCATGGGACATTCGCCATTGCGGCCATAATACGCTTGAAGCAGATCGGATTGTTCGGTCTTGGTGGGTAAACCGGTAGAGGGCCCTCCCCGCTGAACATCAATAATCAGCAATGGAATTTCCAGCATCACTGCCAGACCCATGGCTTCTGCCTTGAGTGCCATACCCGGACCCGATGTGGTGGTTACACCCAGGCTACCTCCATAAGCTGCACCAATGGCTGAGCTGATGGCCGCAATCTCGTCCTCTGCCTGAAAACTACGGATGCCAAAATTCTTATGTCTGCTCAATTCATGTAAAATATCGGAAGCCGGCGTGATGGGATAACTACCCAGAAAAAGGGGCAGGCCGCTTTTTTGGGACGCTGCAATCAGACCATAACTCAGCGCCTGATTTCCCATAATGGAACGATACTGACCTGGTTCCATCTTTGCTTTTTCCACTTTATAAGTCGTGAGAAAAGCTTCCGTGGTTTCGCCATAATTATAACCGGCTTGAAGCACTTTGAGGTTGCTGTCGAAGATATCAGGCTTCTTACCAAATTTTTCCTTTAGAAAAGTAGTAGTGCTTTCCATATCGCGACCATAGAGCCAATAAAGAAAGCCCAGCACAAACATATTCTTGGCGCGATCCTTTTCTTTCATACCCATGCTGAAATCTTTCAGCGCTTCACGTGTCATCTTTGTCACGTCCATTTTCACTACTTCGTATCCTTCCAGCGTTCCGTTCTCAAGCGGATTCTCTCCCTCGGGGTAGTTGGCCAAACGTAGATTCTTGGCATCGAACCCGTCTGTGTTTACGATGATTTTTCCACCTTTTTTCAGGGCACCCAAATTGGTTTTGAGTGCAGCAGCATTCATAGCTACCAGCACATCGCATGCATCGCCGGGAGTGTACACACGCTGGCTGGAAAAATGAAGCTGAAATCCACTCACGCCGGGTAATGTTCCCTGCGGAGCCCGGATCTCGGCCGGGAAATCTGGAAAAGTTGAAAGATCAATGCCCAGTAAGGCGGTATTGTTGGTAAACTGTGTTCCGGTAAGCTGCATTCCATCGCCACTATCGCCGGCAAATTTTATTACTACGTCCTGTAAAACTTCCTGTTTGCGGTTCATGGCGCAAAGTTAGTGAAACGTGAAACGTGAAACGTGAGAGGTGAGAGGTGAAAGGTGAAAGGTGAGAGGTGAGACGTGAAACGTGAAACGTGAGACGTGAGAGGCTTGTCTGCCGAAGCGTAGCGAAGGCAGATGAGAGGAGAGACGTGAGACGTGAAACGTGAAACGTGAGAGGCGATTTTTCCGCGGCGGACGCCGTAAGAGGGGGCTGAAATCTGTGCGATCTGCGGTAAAAATCTGCGCAATCTGCGGGAACTGAAAGCTTAAACTTACAGGCTAGGTCTGCGTTATCCGCGAAAAAATCTGCGCAATCCGCGGGAACAGAACTGCGACATAATGAGGTAGTTTGCCTATCGGTGCAACTGTTCTGTTCCCGCAGATTGCGCAGATAAGTAGCGCCCTTTCACGTTTCACCTTTCACGTCTCACCTCTCACCTTTCACCTTTCACCTCTCACCTCACACCTTTCACCTCTCACCTTTCACCTCTCCCCTCTCCCCTCCCATCACTCCCTCCCATCCAGCAAATTGCCCAATCCTCCCAAAATTCCTCCCTCCTCTTTGCGGTTATAAGTTCCGTAGGCCATTATCCGGCCGGCAAGGCGGCTGATCGGCAGCGACTGAAGCCATATTTTGCCGGGGCCCTGCAGACGTGCAAAAAACAGTCCCTCACCGCCGAACATCCAGTTTTTCACGCCGCGTACAAATTCAATATCGAAATCGACTCCGGGCGTATAAGCAACCACACAGCCGGTGTCGACCTTGAGTACTTCGCCTGGAGCCAGCTCTTTTTCCACTATATAACCTCCGGCATGTAAGAATGCCATTCCATCGCCCTCCAGCTTCTCCATAATAAAACCCTCGCCCCCGAATATCCCTGTGCCCAGGCGACGCTGGAAATAAATACCAATGCTAACCCCTTTGGCAGCACAGAGAAAGGCATCTTTCTGGGCTATCAGCGAACCGCCTAGTTCCTGCAAATCGAGTGGAATGATCTTGCCGGTATAAGGTGCCGCAAAACTCACTTTCTTTTTGCCCTGACCGATATTGGTGAAGGTGGTCATAAACAGACTTTCGCCTGTCAACACCCGCTTGCCGGCGCTCATCAATTTCCCGAAAATACCCGTAGGCTGCTGGGTCGATCCATCTCCAAAAATGGTTTGCATCTGAATCCCGTCTTCCATCATCATCATGGCACCACTTTCGGCCACTGCCGTTTCCTGTGGGTCAAGTTCAATTTCCACAAACTGAAGTTCCTCTCCGTAAATCCGGAAGTCGATGTCATGGTTGAGGCGCATACGACTCATATTTTTGTTTTACGCAAATTTAGTTCGCGGCTGAAAAAACTGAACAAAACCTGGTGCCTACTCGGTCAATAGCGACCAAAAGGCCGGTGAATCAGGCATTTTCGCGTCCGGAAATAGTTTTTTCCTCTGAAAGTGATAAGTGGCAGCTACGTAAAGGCTTTATTCCTTACTTTGCTTATTCCCTAAAACAATCATCTATGAGACAAAAACTGTTACTGTTAACAGCATTGACATTCCTGGGCACCGGCATGGTGATGGCCCAGGTTAAGCCAAAGCTGGTAGAAAAAGTGACCCGCCAGGGCGATGAACTGGTGATTCCTTATGAGAAATATGTGTATCCAAACGGCCTGACGCTGATCATTCATGAAGATCATAGCGACCCGGTGGTGCATGTAGACGTGACCTACCACGTTGGTTCGGCACGGGAGGAAATTGGTAAATCCGGCTTCGCCCACTTCTTTGAGCATATGATGTTTCAGGGAAGCGATAACGTTGGCGATGAACAGCATTTCAAGATCGTTACCGAGTCGGGCGGTACGCTCAATGGTAGCACCAACCTCGATCGTACCAACTATTTTCAAACGGTGCCCAGCAACCAGCTTGAAAAAATGTTGTGGCTGGAAGCAGATCGCATGGGCTTCCTGCTGGATGCTGTTACCCAGCAGAAATTTGAAATTCAGCGCGAAACTGTAAAGAACGAGCGGGGCGAACGAATTGATAACGTGCCCTACGGACTGGCTTTCGAAATGATGTCGAAAACTTTGTACCCATACGGTCACCCCTATAGCTGGCTCACGATCGGTTATATTGAAGACCTGAACCGGGTTGGCGTGGACGATCTTAAGAACTTTTTCCTTCGCTGGTACGGACCCAATAATGCGGTGCTTACCATTGGAGGCGACGTTAACCCACAACAGGTAACCGAGTGGGTAGGTAAATATTTTGGCAGCATACCCCGTGGACCTGAAGTGAAAGACATGCCGCCGATGGTTCCCGAACTGCCCAAACACCGGTTTGTTCAGTATGTAGACAATTACGCCCGCCTGCCTTTGATGTTGCAGGCTTACCCGACAGTACCCAACTATCACCCCGACATGCCGGCACTCGCCTGCCTGGCGCAGATTCTGGGACAGGGTAACAACTCGGTGCTGTATCAGCAATTGACCAAAAAACAACTGGCACTTCAGGCAGGAGCCTTTAGCCAACTCAACGAACTGTCAGGTCAGTTCATATTCCAGGTAATTCCTTACCCCGGCAAGAGCCTCTCGAATATGTTTTACCTGATGAACAATGCCCTCGACAGCTTTGAAGCCCGTGGTGTTACTGACGATGATATCGCTAAATTCAAAGGTGGCTACGAATCACAACTGATCAATGGTCTGCAAAGTGTGGCGGGCAAGGTTTCTCAACTCGCCGCATTCGAGACTTTCACCAATAACCCCAATATGATCGGCAAACTGATGGAAATGTATCAGGGAGTAACAAAGGCCGACGTAATGCGGGTTTACAACAAGTACATCAAATACAAGCACAATGTTACATTGAGCGTGGTTCCAAAAAATCAGGAAAAACTGGTGGTTGGCGACGTGAACTATGAAATCAGCACTGCCGGATACAAATCTCCTGACTACGGATACGATGGTTTGGTGTACAATAAGCCAAAAGATAATTTCGACCGCAGCAAAATGCCACCGAACGGTGCTAACCCCACTGTGAAAGTGCCTGCATTCTGGAAAAAAGATCTGGGTAATGGCATTCAGGTAATCGGCACCGAGAATAAAGAAGTACCGACCGTAACATTGTCGATCAGCATTCCGGGTGGACACCTGCTCAATGCCAACGATCTTAAGAAGGCCGGCCTGCCATCTCTTTTTGCCAGCATGATGAACCAGGATACCAGGAACTATACCGCCGAAGAAATGTCGCGCGAACTTCAGAAACTGGGTAGTTCTGTTAACGTATTCGATGGCATGGATGATATTACCTTCCAGGTACAGTCGCAGGTGAAAAACCTCGACGCCACTCTGCGCCTGCTTGAAGAAAGAATGTTCCGCCCCAAGTTCAACCAGGACGATTTCAATCGCATCGTGAAGCAATCCCTCGAAAGTTTCAAGATAGCTAAAACTGAGCCTTCGTCGATTGCCAGCTCAGTGATTGAAAAAATCAACTTCGGCGCTAACAATATCATGGGTGTTTCTACCGATGGTACGGAAGAAACGGTGAAGAGCTTTACACTGGCCGATGTGCAGAATTACTACGACAACTACATGACTTCGCAGGATGCGAAAGTGGTGGTAGTAGGTGATATATCGGAGGCTGAAGTGTTGCCCAAACTGGAATTCCTGAAAAATCTTCCGAATAAGAAGATTGAAATTCCAACAATTGCAGCAGCACCTGCCGTAGAAAAGACCAAGATCTATCTGGTGGATGTTCCTAAATCGGCACAAACCGAATTTCGTGTGGGCTATGTAACTGGCTTGAAATTCGATGCAACCGGTGAATATTATAAAGCCGGATTGATGAACTATGCACTGGGTGGTGCTTTCAACAGCCGTTTGAACCTGAACCTGCGCGAAGACAAAGGCTGGACCTATGGCGCCCGCAGCGGATTTAGCGGCGGTAAACAAACCGGTGATTTCTCGTTCAGTGCCGGCATTCGGGCCAACGCAACCGACAGTGCGCTGATTGAAATCATGCGTGAAATGAAAGAGTTTTCCGAAGGTGGTATTACTGCCGACGAACTCACTTTCCTGAAAAGCGCGATTGGACAACGCGATGCACTCCGCTACGAAACCGGTTTCCAGAAAGCGGGCTTTATCGGACAGATCCTGGAATATGGATTGCCTGGCGACTTCACCGACCAACAGGCCAAAATTGTAGCCGGTATCAGCAAAGCTGATATTGACGCTCTCGCCAAAAAATGGATCAATACCGACAAAATGAATATACTTGTTGTTGGCGACAAAGAGAAAATTCTCCCAGGCTTGCAGAAACTCGGATACGAGATTGTGTTGCTCGATGCCGATGGGAAGCCGATAGAAAAGAAAGCATTTTAAAAACAAACTATAACAAGCAGAAAAAACCCGGCGATTGCCGGGTTTTTTCTGCTTGTTATAGTTTGTCTGGGGGTAAACAGTTTGGTAGTTTTGATTTACCGTAAGCAAGTTGGAGATTTTCACCACATGATATGAATGACATTATTCTCAAAATAGATTATCGTGAGCGGCGGAGCGAAGTACCTTCCTTACTGGAAGAAATGGGTGTTTCGCCGGTTTATACAACACTTGCTGCTGGCGACTACCTCATCGGAGAACGGTTCGCTGTGGAACGCAAAACTACGCGAGACTTTTTTCAATCCCTTTATTTTAATCGATTGTTCGATCAATGCCGCCGGCTTCACCGCCTGCATCATGTACCCTTATTCATATTAGAAGGTGATTTGTACAATACCGGATCAGGTATTTCAAAAGCGGCAATAGATGGGGGGCTACTTTCTATTTCCGCCAGTTGGCTGATTCCCATCATCCGAACCAGTAGCGCCTTCGAAACGGCTGAAACAATCGTTAAGCTGTGCCAACTACAGGTTAACGCCGGAAAAAAGCTGCCCCATCAATTTCGAAAACACTCAAGGACGCAGAATGAACTGGCAAATTTCATAGCCGGAATACCTGGCCTGGGTACAACCAAAAGTAGAAGCCTTTTATCCCACTTCAAATCTGTTAAGAGTTTGATCAATGCCCCAATCCACGAATGGTTGAAAGTTCCGGGTATTGGCCCCGGCATCGCTAACTCCATGGAAGAGTTCGTTAACAGGCCTTTTAGCAACAAATCTGGCAATAAATAAGCCTCCATAAGAAGCATTCAGAATTTGCTACACATGCTCCATTATGGTTCAGCCGCCCCGGACTCGCTTAAAATATGACCCGCCTCAGTCTATATACCCCTTCCGCTGGCTTGTATTTTGACCGGAGGTCAAAATACAAGCCAGCGGAATACAAAAGCGGCCCGAAGGGGGCCGCTTTTCCGCTAAGCAGTTAGATAGGCGGATACAAAACCAACAAGTTACGACATGTTCAGCAGCAGTTCAATCGCACAAAATCAAGTAGTACGATAAAAAGACAAAAGCCCCATTTGAAATGCTGCATAAAAAGCAAAAAAATTAAAAATAAATGAGAATTTAGGATAAGCAGGCAAAAAAGAAGGGGCAACCAATTGCTTGGCTACCCCTTACGTATTACATATTGCCACTATGTATTAAAACCAACTGCCGATCCACCTTTCGTCAAGGCCCCGACCTTTCAGGCGTCTTGCCCGGCGGCGTACTTTTCTGCGATGAATAATTGCGGCCGCAATCATCAGCAAACCAAACAGCAGCGTGAAGGGAGGAATACCCAGGAAGGATACCCAGGTACCACCAAACGCCCGACGCATGGGCCGCTTCAGTCGCTCGGCTATCAGATACATACTCGGTACCATCATCAGGGTCATGAAAAAGGCAAATGCCAATCCAAAGATGATCGTCCATGAAAGCGGCTTCCAGAATGCAGCATTATCACCCCCGAAGAAAATATTCGGCTCAAAGGATTCAAAGAGTCCCACAAAATCGATATTGAAACCAACTGCCAATGGTATCAGCGCCAATATCGCAGCCAGGGCAGTGAGCAATACAGGAATGATCCTGGTTTTACCAGCCTGAATAACGGCTTCCCTGGTCTTGACACCGCGACCTCTCAATTCATCGGCAAACTCAATTACCAGGATACCATTCTTGATTACAATACCAGCCAGTCCCAAAATACCTACACCCGTCATTACCACACTCACGGTCATGCCGGTAAGCGCATAGCCCAGCATCACACCAATTACACTGAATATGATTTCGGTAAGGATGATCACCGACTTGCTGACAGAGTTGAACTGCAAAACAAGTATAAACAGGATCAGCAGTAGTGCAGCCAGCAGGGCCAGACCAAGGAAGTTAGCCGTTTCTGCCATCTGTTCGCCTTCACCCGTCTGCCTGATGGTTACTCCGGGTGGCAAAGTGCGGTTAAACTGGGCAATGCTTTTGGCCAGGTCCTCATTTACGCTTTGCGCAGTATATCCCTGCGACTCCAGTACATTCGACCTTAGCGTAATCACTCTCTTCTGGTTTTTACGATTTACACTACCAAGAGTGTTAGTGAGATCGTATTTCACCAGCGAAGCAATAGGCACATTCTTAAACTGACCCGTGGCCATATCCATAAAGGATATCTTCATGTTGAGCAGATCAACCAGGTTCTTACGCTGCAATTCGTTGTTGCGGATCTGTATCTTATACTCATCTTCTCCATCCTTGATTTTGCTGGCTTCGAGACCAAACAGGGCTGTACGAATAGCCATACCAATCTGATACGACGACACTCCCTCGGCATTAGCCCGCTCGCGATCTACTGTCAATGTCACTTCAGGACTGCGAAGGTCAATGTCCATCTTCAGTTCTTCCACCCCTGGCGTCTGTATACTATCGAGGTAGTTTTTCAGATTGACGGCAGAGTTGATCAGCAAATCGAAATCTTCACTCGCCACTTCAATATTTACCGGAGGTTCAGTGGGTGGACCGTTTGCTTCCTTGTCAACCGAGATCTCTGCACCCGGAATTCCTTTGATTACCGCCCGAATGCTGTCGAGATACGGGGCCGATGAAACGCCATGTCGCTTTTCAAACTCCACAAAGGAAACCTGTATACGGCCCAGTTCGCTACGGGTACTGCGGTCACCACTGCTTGGATCAGCAGCACCTACGGCCACGTTGGCGATCACACTCTCCACAATCGGGTTGGTCTTGCCGCTGGCAGGATCAATTCCCAGTACACGAAATACTCGCTGCTCCAGTGCGCGGGTCACACTATCTGTATATTCAACCCTTGTGCCTGTTGGCAACTTCAGATATACATAGATCTGGTTGGGGTCGGCACTGGGGAATGTAACCACCGGCGCTCCACGCAATGCGAACAAGGCTATACTTACAAAGAAAAGAGCAATGGCGCCGAGAAGCATCCACACCGGACGCCAGCCTGCCAGTACCCATCGCAACATCGTTTCGTAATGACCCATGATCCAGGGAAGCACCCGATTCTGAAAAGAGCGAATCCATCCTTCAATAAAGTATCGATTTAGCACCACCAATAACATGATGACCAGGGTCAGGTTGCCAAGGAAGGGAGAGAACAGATGGAAGAATAATCCCAGGCCAACACCTACCCAGAAGCCGGGCTTTCTGAAAATGGCCGACTTGGACACTTTGCCCTCATGCTCCGGATGGTTCATGAAGTCGACCGCAAAAATCGGGTTCATCAAAAAGGCAACGATGAGCGATGCGGTAAGCGTAAATATCAGCATCAACGGCAGATAAATCATGAACTTACCGATGATGCCGGGCCAGAACAGAAGCGGGAAGAATGGTGCAAGCGTTGTTAACGTACCTGCCAGTACCGGAATAAATACCTCACCTGCAGCCATCATGGCCGCACGGGTACTGGTGATCCTGCCCCTGGCTTCCATAAATATCCGGTGGGTATTTTCAATCACCACAATGGCGTCATCCACAATAATTCCCAATCCAAACAAGAGAGCGAAAAGCACAATGAAGTTCAGCGTAATGTCGGTTCCAACAACGGGATCACCCAACGGCAACATCAGGAAGGCCACGAACATACTCAGCGGCACACTCAACGCCACGAAAAAGGCATTTGTCACACCCATGAAGAACATGAGAATCAACAATACCAGTATAAAGCCAATCACAATCGAGTTTACCAGTTCGTTGAAGGAAGTTCGGGTACTGTTACTGGTGTCGCCGGTAATACGTACATCCAAATCCTTAGGGAAAAGGTCAGCTTTCAGTTCTTCGGTGATCTTCTTAACATTATCGCTTGTTTCAATCAGGTTTTCACCAGCCCTCTTGATAATATTAAGCGTAATTACGTTTTTACCGTCCAAACGCGCATAGCTGTCGCGGTCTTTGATCGTATCCTTGATCACTGCAATATCTTTCAGGTAAATAGGATTACCTCTTGAGTTTCGGATGACGATCTGTTCAATATCCGATGCCGTTTTGAACTGGCCCTTCAACTGAATATTTCGACGCATATTGCCCACGTCGAGCAAACCACCGCTGATGTCGAGGTTTTCCGAACTAACAGCCTGAGCAATATTGTCGAAACTGACACCGGAAGCCTGCATCCGGTAATTATCTACATTGATCTGGAATTCGCGTTCGGGCGCACCAACCAGGTCTACCCGGTTAATCGATGCCAGTTCCTCCAGCCGGTCCTTCAGTTCGTCGGCATATTGCTTGAGACGGTTCGGATCGTAGTCGCCACTCAGGTTCACATACATGATCGGCATTTCCGAAAAGCTTACCTCAAGGGCTGTGGGCTCCTGGGTAAGATCGGTAGGCAGATCCTGCTTGGCTTTGTCAATGGCATCCTTCACCTTCTGCACCGCAATATCCACTTTCACATCGGTATCAAACTCTACCGTGATAGCGGAGAAATCGTTGATGCTGGTGCTGGTTACTTTTTTGATTTTGGCACCCGTAATACCCTTAATCTGCTTTTCGATGGGCTGGGTAACCAGGTTTTCCATATCCTTGGGAGAGTTACCTACGTATATAGTCTGAACATACACGGTAGGTATAACAATATCAGGAAACTGCTCCTTCGGTAATGTGTTGAATTGATAAACCCCGATCAATGTTACAATCAACATGAACAGATACATCGAGGTCTTATTCTTGATGGCCCAGGAAGTAGGCTTGAATTCCTTGAACTTCCCGGTAAAATTCTCTAATGCCGACATGCGCTTAGTTTGTAATTTTCAAAATGGTTTGTCTGGCCTGGGCCAGACCAGCTGCTAGTTCTGAGAAGTAGTGATCAACTGACCATCGTACAGGCTCTGATAGCCGGCCACAATGATCTGATCACCCGCTTTCAGGCCTTCCCTAATCTCCACGCGGTCCGCATACAGCTCACCCGCCACCACATCTCTTTTACGTGCCAGCATTTTCCCATTCTCCTGCGAAGCCACCAGCACAAACTTGCCTTTTTCATCACTTTGCAGAGTATTCAACGGTATCGTAATAGCCTGATTATTGCTATAGTCCAGCAGTTGAACCTTGGCCAGCTGATTAGGACTGAGATCCTTGTCGTGTGGAACACTGGCTTCGGCGGTAAAAGTGCGACTGGCAGCGTCTACCAGGTTGCTTACAACCGAAAGCTTTGTGTTAATGACTTTATTATTTAATTCAGGTAATGTAACCCGAACAGGGGTGCCTACTTTCACACGTCCCAAGTAAGTTTCCGGTATTTGAACCAACACTTTCAGATCGCCGGTATTCACGATTCTGATACCAGACGCAGGTATAGCAGCCGACTGCGGTGAGAAAAATTCTCCAACTTTTATATTCACCACATCTATTACACCGCTCATTTCGGCATAGACATTCGAAAGTGAGGCATTTTCCTTTGATAGTTGCAAATTGGCTTTGGCCGCTTTCAGTTGCGCTTCGGCATTTTCAGCAGTCGTCTTTGCCTGCAATACCTGCACCTCTGTACCAATATTATTCTTCCAAAGGTTCATCTGCCGCTCGTAAACGCTTTGAGCCAACTTCAACTGCGCTTCCAATCCTGGTATCTGAGTGGCGGCCGCATCTACCTGCTGTTGAGCGATGGCATCGTCGAGGCGCAGCAATAACTGCCCCTTCGACACTCGCTGTCCCTGTTTTACCAGCACGGCTCTAACCACTCCGCCTGAACCGCGTGGCGACACCATCACTACATTCTGTGCATCTATACGACCCTGCAGATCTATGAAGTGACTGAATGAATCGGTTCCAACAGTTTCAAGGGCAACAAGCTTGGCCTTACCCACGACCATAGTAGTATCAAGCTTGGCCAGCTCTGCTTCCAGGGCTGCTATTTTGGTGCCCAGTTCCTTTTGTTCGTTCTGCAATTTCTCCAGCTCAGCTTTCTTCTTTGCCAGATCGCCATCGGCTTCGTTTTTACCACCGCAGGCAATCAACCAGCTGCTGATGCCAATGATTGCAATAAGTATTTTCCAATTTTTCATATCAAGTATGTTTGAGTTGTTGGTTTTTGATTAAAGTTTGCCGGTTGCTTTCAGGAAATCGATCTTCGCTATAATGGCGTTATACATCGCATTGATATAATTTGTCTGAGCTGATTTCAGATCCGTTTGCGACGCGTTAATCTCTGTTTGCGAACCTGTTCCCACTTCAAATTTTTTCTTGGTCTGATTATACACCGATTCCGCCAGTTCCATATTGCGCTTCTGATAGTCAAGGTTGGAAATTGCGGCTGCAAAATTGTTCTGGGCTGTTTTCACTTCACTATCAATCTGAAGCTTTAAAGCTTCCTGCGAATTCTGGCTTCTTTGAAGTTCAAGCCTTGCCTTTTGTATACGGGCATTGGCACTAAATCCACTGAAAATCGGAATATTCAAATTGAGGGTAACGGCCGATATATTAAACCAATTCTGTCCTGACTTAAAAAAATTGAATTCGTCGCGCTGCGCATTCTTGTTATAATAGGCGTTTAACGAAAGGGTGGGCAGTTTAGCAAGTTTGTATCGCTGCACATCGTATTCGCGTAAGCGTAACCCTAATGATGCATACTGGAAATCGCGGCGCTGACTGTAATCAAACTGCGAAGCCTCGAGCACACCTTCGCGTATCAGCTCAGCATCGAGGGTGTCGGTCAGCACCAGTTGATCATGAACCGGCATGCCCATCAGCACTTTCAAACCCAGGTATCCGTTGCTGATCTGATTCAATGCATTTGTTTTCTCCGACTGAAGATTGGCCAGTTGTACATCCAGCTTGTCAAGATCAAGTTTTTCCGCAAAGCCGTTATCGTACATGATCCGCGTATCGTTCTTCAGTTTATTCAACCGTTCAATATTCGCATCAATCAACTCAATCTGCGTTTTGCCCACTACCAGTTGGTAATATATCTTATGAATGTTGGTGCGAATGGCTTCTTCGGTCACTTCCACATTTTTTTCCTGAAATTCGATCAGGGTTTTGCGAGCCTGCAGACCAGTAAATACCTGTCCGTCGAACAAAAGTTGATTGAGCGTTACACCACCAGTGGCGTTCCACTTTACACCAAATGCCAGCTCCTCAAACGTGCCGGGCGTGCCGCCAAAAAATTCGGCCGGCACCAGGCTTACCGGCAATTTATAGTTGTAAGTGATCGAACCGCTCGCTGCAATTTGCGGATAGGCACTACCAGTTACTTCTCTGTTTGTTTGCTGCTGAATCTGTAAGTCGATTAGCGCATTCTTTACATCCACATTGTGGCGGCTTGCATATTCAATCGCCTGTTGAATGCTCATCTCATGCCGCTCCGGAGCAGAAGCCTGTTGGCCCATCAGTGCTACCGGCCAGCATGCCAGTAGCAACCACTGCCACTTCCACTTTTTTCCTGTTGTCATGGTTTAGATTGGTTTAAACGTTCCAGATTGTATTTATGAATCAATTCCTGTCCCTGAATTGTACAGATACCATACAAAAACAACACCGTTACTTCCCTGACCACTGTGCCTAATTCATATTTCCCTAACGGAAAGAGTTCGGGATTAAACACCATGAAAATGCTCGACAGACGGAAACGAGTGAGTATCTCCACATTAATCTCCGCACGGTAAAGACCCGTCTGTACTCCCTTTTCGAGATTGCTCTTTACGATCTCGTACAGAAAACTGTTGATATGCGACTCAAACTTGCGATAGGCCGAAGGATGATATTTCTGCATATCAAAAATCAATGCAGGGTTCATCATCTTCAACATATCTTCAACCATGTCCATTGCCAGACAAACCTCATGTACGGGATTTTCTGAATGCTGGCTGTAGTAAGCACATTTTTCTTCGTTGTTCCTGATATCAATGTCCACCACCGCCTCCACCAGCGAATCCTTATCAGTAAAAAACTGGTAAATGGTTTTTTTGCTGATTCCGAGATTGTTGGCTATTTCATCCATGCTGATGCTCCGGATACCGTATCGCATGAATAACTCATGCGCCTTCACTACTATTCGATCCTGTTGTTCCATATTTCGGCCGCAAAACTATGGAAACTTTTTTCGTGACCAAAGTTTCCAATATATATTTTTCGCCGCCTATCCATTTGTCGGAATGAACTTCTGCAGTGGATAATGCGAAAGTTAACCGTTTAATAAATTGATAGTTAATACGTTGAGAAACCAACGTGGTCTTCTTAGCGATTCACTAACTTTGTATATTATGCCTCCATTAACCAAGCCGGCCGGTATCCGGCGGCCCAATCAGGCCCGAAAACTGCTCCGGTATTTTGTACAGGGTATCATCATTTTGGCGCCTATTGGCATCACTGCATATGTGCTATACTGGCTCTTTGAGCGAGTCGATAGCATTTTAAGGCCGGTGGTAAATGTGCCGGGGCTGGGCTTCGCCATTATCGTTGTCTTTATCATTCTGGTAGGCTGGTTCAGTTCCAATTTCCTGATGGGCAGCATGATCAGCTTTTTTGATCAATGGATGGAGCGAACACCCGTGATTAAATTCATCTATACATCCACTAAAGATTTTTTTGAGGCGTTTGCAGGCGACAAAAGAAAATTCAACAAGGCAGTATTAGCCAATGTATTCAGCGAAGACGTGTGGATCATCGGCTTTTTGACTGATGAAGAAATGACCAAATTTGAAATTGGCGCCGATCATGTGGCGGTTTATGTGCCACAGGCTTACAATTTCGCCGGACAGCTTTATATGCTTCCGCGCAACCGCGTGAAAAAAATTGATCAGATCACATCCGGCGAGGCTATGAAGTATGCGGTAACGGGTGGAGTGGTTGACCTGGAAGAAGAACGCAGCCGGCCGGAGCTGCGGATGGACGATCCGGTGAAATAAACAACAGCGCCTGTTGTTCACAACCATTATTCGTGCTAAGAACGCCGGAAACGGCGACAATTTCCCCTTGCAGAATCAACGGAGGCTTCTAGCTTTGTTCATATGTGCCGAATGCTCCGGTACGTCAAATTTTCATTGCCAGTCAATTATTGTTTATGAAAAATTGCCGTGCCGGTCTTGCCTTTCTGCTGTTACTCCTGTTTTTTTGTGAATCAGCCTACGGTTGGGGCTTTTACGGACATCGCCGCATCAATTATCTGGCTGTATTTCTGTTGCCGCCTGAAATGCTCCTGTTTTATAAAGCCAATATTCTTTATCTCGAAGAACATGCAGTTGATCCCGACAAACGCCGCTATGCTGTTGCCCAGGAAGGGCCCCGGCATTATATTGATCTTGATAAATATGGAAGCTATCCGTTCGACAGTTTACCCCGACGCTGGCAGCATGCGGTAGACAAATACGGAGCCGACAGTTTACAGGCACATGGTATTGTGCCCTGGTGGGTGCAAACCATGTTGTTTCGCCTGACAACTGCTTTTCAGGAAAAGGACCCTGCACGGGTGTTGAAATTGTCGGCCGATATTGGACACTATATTGCCGATGCACATGTGCCATTGCATACCAGCAGTAATCACGATGGACAGTACAGTAATCAAAAAGGGATACATGGTTTTTGGGAAAGCCGAATACCTGAACTGCTTGCCGAACCGGGTTGGGATCTGTTGAATGGCCGGGCAGTATATATTGAGCGACCGGATAAATTTATATGGGATCGCGTATTGGAAAGCGCATTGGCCTCAGATTCTGTGCTGAAAATTGAAAAAAAACTGTCGAATTCCTTTCCCGCGGATCGGCGTTATTCATTTGACTGGCGAAATCAGAGCATTGTACGCCAGTACAGCCGTGAGTATACCATTGCCTACGACCGGGCCCTGGGCGGGATGGCAGAAAGACGAATGCGTCAGGCCATTTTTGCTGTAGCCAGCTTCTGGTACACTGCCTGGGTCAATGCAGGACAACCCAGTCTGCGCAACTGGGCGGGTGTAAACTTCAGCTCGCAGGATCAGGCGGGCTTCGATTCACTTCAAAAAGCCTGGCAGACCGGAAAAATTATAGGCCGAAGCCATTAAATTACCCGCTGACTATCGAATTTGGGTACTCCAAAAGGCCGCCGAAGACTGTATCTTTGCGACTCCTAAAACTTTATCAGTGAATCCCACTCAGATCCGCAAAATGCACAATTTCAATGCCGGCCCCTCCATACTGCCGGCGGAAGTATTTGAAGAGGCCAGCCGGGCCATTCTCGACTTCAACGGATCAGGGTTGTCGATTCTGGAGATTGGCCACCGTACAGCCCAGTTTGAGGCAGTGGTGCAGGAGGCTATTCAACTGGTGAAAGAACTGATGAAGCTGGATGCCGACCATGAGGTTCTTTTCCTGCACGGAGGTGCCAGTACACAGTTTATGCAGGTGCCCATGAACCTGCTGAACGAAAACGAAGTGGCGGCCTATACAGATACCGATGTGTGGGGAACCAAAGCCATTAAAGAAGCAAAGCTTTTTGGACATGTGGAAGTGGTAGCCAGTTCAAAAGACAGGAACTATACCTATTTGCCCAAGGGATTTCATGTGCCACCCACTGCAAAATACCTTCATATTACCAGTAACAATACCATTTATGGTACGCAGTGGCAGGATCTGGAAGCTTTTCATGCTTATCAGGTGCCGGTGATTGCCGATATGAGCAGCGATATACTGAGCCGTGTTGTCGACTTCAACAAGTTTGCCCTGATTTATGCCGGCGCCCAGAAAAATATCGGTGCCGCAGGTGTGAATATGGTGGTGGTAAACAAAAATCTGCTGGGCACGGTAAAACGTCCCATTCCAACCATGATGGATTACCGCCAGCATATTGCCAACGGCTCTATGCTGAATACTCCGCCCGTATTTGCCATTTATGTGTGTATGCTTACGCTCCGCTGGTTGCATAACAAGGGAGGTGTAGCGGCTATCGAAAAAGAGAACCAGGCAAAAGCAAAACTATTTTACGATACACTCGACAATACGCCGATTTTCCGCGGCACGGTGGCAAAAGAAGACCGCAGCCTGATGAACGCTGTGTTTGTAATGGATGATGCAGCGCTGGAAAAAGAGTTTATGGAGCTGTGTAAAGCCGAAGGCATGTATGGTGTGAAGGGTCATCGCAGTGTTGGGGGTTTCCGTGTATCGATGTATAATGCGCTTCCTTATGAGAGTGTGGCAGCGCTCACCGATCTGATGAAGGATTTTGCGAGCAGGAAATAGAAGCCCGGTCGACTTTGAAAATCTTCAGACCTGCATTTTTATAAAAATTATTCATGACAAAAATTGCTCCCTTTCGCGCTCTGCGCCCAAAAGTTGAACTGGCTCCAGCTATTGCGTCGCGTCCATACGATGTGTTGAACAGTGAAGAAGCCCGCCAGGAAACGAGCGGCAACCCACACTCTTTTCTGCATATTACCAAAGCCGAAATAGACCTGCCCGCAGGTATCGACATCCATAGTCAGCAGGTATATGACCGGGCGGCCGAAAATCTGGCAGCTTTTCGAAATGCCGGGTATTTGCTTCAGGAAGAAACCGCCTCTTACTATATCTACGAACTGATCATGGATGGCCGTAGCCAGACAGGACTGGTTTGTGTATCCTCCGTAGAAGACTATTTCAACGACCGGATAAAAAAACACGAATTTACGCGGCCGGAAAAAGAAAAGGATCGGATAGATCATATGCGTACCATTCGCGCGCAGACAGGAAATGTATTCCTGGCCTGTCCCGATGTGGCCGATCTGGATGCCGCAATGGGCAACTGGAAGAAAGAGCACGATCCGTTTTACGACTTTGTTGCCGCCGACGGCATCACACACCGGATCTGGGTAGTTAATGATCCCGCTGCAGTGGATCAGATTACTCAGATATTCGCTGAACAAATTCCGGCTACCTATATTGCTGATGGTCACCATCGCGCAGCTTCAGCAGCTAAAGTGAGCCAGGCCCTGCCCGATAGTGCTGATGCACGCTATTTTTTAACGACTATTTTCCCTGCAGGCCAGTTAGCCATAATGGATTATAACCGGGTGGTAAAGGATCTGAATGGCCATTCAACAACTGAGTTTTTGAAGGCGCTGGCCCAGGATTTTGAGGTGGAATCTGCTGCCGGAGCGGTAAAACCGGCCGAACTGCACGAATTCGGCATGTATTTGGATAAAAACTGGTACCGGCTGAAAGCCCGTAGCGGCACGTACACAACCGATCCGATCGGAGTGCTGGACGTAACTATTTTGTCGAACAACGTCCTGGACAAATGGCTGGGCATTGCCGACCAGCGCACCGATAAACGTATCGATTTTGTAGGTGGGATACGTGGATTGGGCGAACTGGAACGCAGGGTGGATAGCGGCGAAATGGCGGTTGCATTCAGCCTTTATCCCGTGACTATTCAACAATTGTTTGATATAGCCGATAGTGGGAATGTAATGCCACCGAAAAGTACCTGGTTTGAACCAAAATTGCGCGATGGCCTGTTGACCCATTTGATTTAGGTTAACGAGGCAATTTTAGGGAAATATTGCGCAGGTAAAATCGGCGGCACTGCGGCCGATCAATACCTTCGCTCCGAACGCCGGATCAGGAAACTGCCAATGCAGCCAACGATCCGGAGCTCATAAACGTCATAAGATACTATGAAGAAATTGATCCTTACACTCTCCTTGTTCTTGCCAGTACTGCTGGGAATGGCTCAGGGCGATGATCCGAAGACCCTGCATGCTACCGCCAGGACATTTATGCGTAGCGGCGACTTCGACAATGCCATTCTTGTATTGAAACGGGCACTGGCAATGGACGAAAAGAACCTGGAAATGCAAAAGGATCTGGTGATCAGTTACTATGTAAAACGTGACTATGTGCGTGCACTGGAAGGCGCGAAAGTGCTGGTTGATCGTCCAGACGCCGATGAGGTTACTTTTCAGATAGCCGGTAACGTGTATAAAGCTATTGAGGAGGTGAAGGAATGTGAGAAAATGTACAAGAAGGCCATCAAGAAGTTTCCAAAAAGCGGTCCCCTTTACAGTGAATATGGTGAATTGCTATGGGCTGCAAAAAACTACGATGCCATTAATCAATGGGAAAAGGGAATTGAAGTGGATCCTGCTTATAGCGGCAATTACTACAATGCAGCCCTCTATTATTATTATAGCAAAGACAAGGTATGGACGCTCATCTATGGCGAAATTTTCATTAACATGGAAAGTCGCAGTGAACGTGGTGCGGCCATGAAGGATCTGCTGTTGAAGGCCTATAAGGAAAAATTGTTTGCCGAAGCCGATCTGATGAAGGGGGAAGAAAAAAATAAAAGCGAATTTGCGCTTGCCTTTCTTCAAACCATGAGCAAGCAGAGCTCGCTGGCCAATAAAGGTCTCAATGTAGAAACGCTGACGATGATACGTGCGCGTTTTATACTCGACTGGTATAATCAATATGCATCCAAATTCCCGTTTAAATTATTTGATCTGCAACGCCAGTTGCTGCAGGAAGGTATGTTTGACGCGTACAACCAGTGGCTCTTCGGGCCGGTAGATAATCTGGCTGCCTACGACCTTTGGACAAAGAACCATGCTTCGGAATTCGATGCCCTGGCAAGGTTCCAACAAAACCGTGTGTTCCGCATGCCCGCCGGGCAGTATTATAAATAGGTCAGTTAGTCTTTTCCAGAAAGCATCTCGCTTTAGCTAAAAATTTATCGTGGTTATTAGCTAAATCTTTATGAGGAATCTGCGCTATCTGCGTTTAAAATCTGCGAAAATCTGCGGGAACAGAACTGTTTTATCTGTCTGGATATAGCAGTTGGCTTTGGGTTTTCAGTTCCCGCAGATTTTCGCAGATTTTAAACGCAGATAGCGCAGATTATTCCCGCATTTTTGAAAATGAATAATCTATCTTAAACGAACAAATTTTCTTAATTTGTTGTATTCAATTTAAACGATTTGCCTGCCATGACTGAGCCACGCCGCCTATTTGATTGTATAGCTTATCACCTCGAACGGAAGCCATTGGACGTAATGCTCGCCGGCAAAGAATCCGGCCAATGGAAGACTTACAGCACCGCGCAGGTATCTGAAATCGTTAATAAACTCAGCGCCGGATTGCTCACGCTTGGAGTAAGTGCCCACGATATGACCGTGGAATCGCGCGACAAGGTGGCCATCCTTTCAAAGAACCGCCCCGAATGGCTGATGGTGGACCTGGCCGTGCAGCAGATTGGCGGCATTCTTACTCCTGTTTACCCCACCATCAATGTACACGAACTGGAATTTATATTGAGCGATGCCAAAGTGGAGGTGGTGTTTGTAAACGACGAAGACCTTTTTCTGAAAGTGCACAGTTTAAAAGAACGGTTGCCGCATCTGAAACATATTTTCACCTTTGAACATGTGGCCAATGCCCGCCACTGGAAAGAATTACTATCATCCGGATCCGACGCTGAAATGCAGGCCCTGCCGGCCATTGCTGAAAAAATCCGGTATGAAGATGTGGCTACCATCCTGTACACCTCCGGCACTACGGGTACACCCAAGGGTGTGATGCTGACGCACAGGAATATTCTGTCGAACGTAATTGCCTGCCTACCCTGTTTTCCGCCTGGCGAAAACATGAAGGCCCTGAGCTTCCTGCCGCTGAATCATATTTTCGAAAAAATGGTTAGCTACCTCTATCTGTTCAGGGGCACTTCCATTTACTACGCCGAAAGCCTTGAAACAATTGGCGACAACCTGAAGGAAGTACAGCCGGAGATGTTTACGACCGTTCCAAGATTGCTCGAAAAAGTATATGATCGCATTATGGCCAAAGGGGCTGAGCTAACCGGCATCAAGAAAAAATTATTTTTCTGGGCCCATGGTCTCGCCGAAAAATTTGAGATCAATCAACAACAGGGGTTTTGGTTCAATATGCAACTGGCTATTGCCAACAAAATTATTTTTTCAAAATGGCGCGAGGCACTCGGCAATAATCTGAAATGCGTGGTAAGTGGTGGCGCTGCCTGCCAGGTTCGGCTGATTCGAATTTTCACTGCAGCTCGTATCCCCATCATGGAAGGATATGGCCTCACTGAAACCTCGCCCGTTATCTCCGTGAACCGCTTCGACGAAAAAGACCGAAAATTCGGAACCGTAGGTCCATTGATCGATGGAGTAGAAGTAAAGATTGCAGAAGACGGCGAAATCCTCAGCAAAGGTCCGCATATCATGCTTGGTTATTATAAGCGGCCAGACCTGACCGCCGAGGCAGTAACCGATGGCTGGTTCCATACCGGCGATATCGGCACCATAGTCGATAATCGCTTCCTGAAAATCACTGATCGTAAAAAGGAATTGTTTAAAACCAGCGGTGGCAAATATGTAGCTCCCCTGCCTGTTGAAAATAAACTGAAGGAATCTCTGTTTATTGAACAGGTAATGATTGTAGGTCCTGAACGCAAATACGTAGGTGCCTTAATAGTGCCTTCCTTCCCCAACCTCCGCGACTGGGCCCGGCATAACGGTTTGCCCGACGGCAGCAATGAAGAATTAATTCGTCAGCCCCGGGTACTTGAGCTTTACAAGGAGCTGATTGAAAGCTTCAATAAGTTTTTCAACCATGTAGAGCAGGTGAAAAAATTTGAACTGCTTCCTAACGAATGGGGCATTGAAACCGGCGAGCTCACCCCCAAAATGTCGATGAAGCGGAAAGTGATTTCTGAAAAATATAAGGATGCAATTGAGCGGATATATAGCTAGTTGTTGGTAGTTAGCTAAATCTCTTAAAGCGAATTTTTGCAGTTTTTCAGATTCCCAGTTTTGAGCGGTACAATAAAAGCATCAGCAAAATCTGCTTTAGGTCATTAATATGTAACTGGCTTAAGAAAAAATATTCCATACGCTGAAAAACAACCTTTCATGCCGTTTCAATTACGTCCTCATGTTCAACTTTACTTTCGCTTTGAATATACGTAAGGTAATCTAATTTGAAGTTCGCCATGTCTCCAAAATTCTTCTTTTCTAATTTCTCCCGTTATCTCGTCGTATTCAGTCACCTCTTTCACGCTGTCTCGATGTTTACTCAATGTCTTCCTGATGAGTCCATTTTCGCCATACAAAAACTCTTCAGTATTTAAAGTATCCCCTTTCCTGTTTATACGATCCCTTTTTATCAACCGCTTTATAGAATCGAATTGACTGATCTCTGTGTACAACACTTTCTGGTCTTGTAAATAGACCCTTTTCAAAATGGAACTATCAATATTAAAATAACTTCTATACCATTCGATTAAAGATCCATCGTTGCCGTACGCCTTGTATTCAACAGAATTGGAGCTTCCATAATTGTATGCCCCCCTGAACGTAGTATCTCCTGAATGATTCACAACTATCTCGTTGATTATCTTTCCAGAGTCAAAAGCTCTGAACTCCCTAGACTCCAGAAAAGGCTGGCCTTTCATATATGTATACCTGGATAGAGAAATTAGATTTGTATCTTCATAAACAAACTCCTGTGTGGCACACAATTCATCGTTACAATAAACGTCAATTTTACTAACCCGACCCGATGAATCATACAAATATGAGGTTAGCTCGACATTATTGTTGTAATCATCAATTATTACTTTCTTTAGTTGCCCTCCAACCCGAACATATTTTTTCTTAAAATTAACTGCGTTTGATTTGTTAAAATATTCAACTTCCAGGACAGGCTGTCTGCTTGAATCGAACTGCAGTTCTTGCAACAAGAAACTATCAACTTTAACCCCTTTGTTATAAACAACTTTGTAGACTTGGCAAGTACCGCCAATTGTCTGTCCAAAAACAGGACAAGAAATGGCGATACTAAGAACAATTATTATAATTATTTTTTCTTTCATTGACGTGTTTGCTTTTTGACTATTTCAACTGCTGTACCAGATGGATTTAAGCGGAGATTCCCGGTGTTATTTTTATCTTCAATTAAATTTGTCATTGTTACGTTTCCGTCCTTATCAACGCTAAATTTACGCCAACCACCCACGAGTTGCTTGGGACTAGTCAAGCCTGCCTTTGCAGACGGAATTCCCCAACCTGTAGGGTTTCCTTTACTGTCAATTTGGTAAGCCATCCCTGATTGATCCTGATTGAGAAAGACATTGACTTTACCACCTGTTGTGGTAAGTATTTCCTTGCCGAGCTCTTCTCCAGATTCGCCAAATCCAGAATTGCATCCGGTCACCACCAAATTCCCTCCTTCTTTTACCTTTCCAACCACCTCTTTAAATGCATTGATGGCTGCTATCCTCCATGATTCGATCTTATCCTTTTGGTCAGGATCGTTATACAACTCAAGGCTCTTATATCCTATTGCTGATTCTCCTCCTGCTATTTCCATTCTGCCGGGAGACCCGTGTGTGCTCAATACAAGATTGTCAATATTTCCATCGCCGAGATATTCATTTAGCTTTTCTTGTGCCTGAGTAATATTATCCGCTACAATCATGTGCCAATTTCCATAGTTTTGTCCGTCAGACTTCTTGACTAAGTCCAGGTCTTCTCCTGGCAAAAAAATAATTACATTTCGCTTGACTGGATCTTCTGGGCCTTCACCGTTAATATCCTGAAACCTTATCGGGTTACTTGCACCATACAAATATGGAGACCAAAAATGGTATTTTTCAACCTTAGGGTCTAAACTTCCAAATCTCCCAATTTGCGCATCATACATCCTCGCCCCATAATCCAGCCATTCCAGCCCATTACCATCAGCAAACTCTTCCCGCTGTTCTTCCTTGCCATTGTATTTGTACTTATTCTCTGGACTACCAAACTCCAACGCGTTCGAACTTATTCCCGCCATCGTCATCCCGAACGGATAGTAATGTGTTTCCTCGAGGATCGGCCCGCGGATATGGGTCACCGTCAAGTTATCAAACCTGCCTGCCGGCAGGCAGGGAACACATCAATGTTCGGCGTCTCATTGCTCACATAAATATACAAATATCCGTTCTTGCTGGCTGTTAAATTCGTCTTCGTATGCGAGGTGAGCGTGTTGTCGTTACCGACCTGTTCAAACCCACTACTGGCAGCAACAAACTTAAACTGCTCATCGAATAATATCCAGTTAATGAACGCTTTGGGTTTACTGGTCGCGTAACCACTCTGGCTATTCAGGAAGCTGGTCACACCGGGATCAAGGGTGCTGCCGTTCTGTAATTGTGAAAGCGTGGCACCACCGTGGGTACTGCTAACTCCTGCAACTGCTGGCTCCAATACATTCAATAGACTGTTCAGCGGATTCACGGGCGTTCCCGGTGTTGCACCGTTCTTTTTGTACCAGCTTTTGACAAAAATGTTGAACTTGTCGCCCGCCCTCCTGAGTCTATGGCTGAGTAGTTGCTTTTAAGCGTTTTCAAATTACTCAATAATATATCAACCTCCAATATATCGCAAACACTGCCCTCTTGCAAAATCAATGGTACTACCCAACCGATAGTCCCCCGCCCGATTACCAAGTCCCGCTACTTCTCGATTTTGATGGATGTAATCAATCTTCTGCATGTTGAAGAGCCTACTGTAGCACTCCGTCGGCTGATCATGTTGTCGCCAAAATCGCCAGGCAACATTTCGGCTATTAGCTACAACGGCAAAACTGACAAAATAAACAGCACTTTGATCACGGATATTATATTTTCCACCAGACATAGCCACTTCTAAATTAAATGTGTACGATAAATTGTAGGCATGGTATTTCCGTGAGAGTATCAACACCAGCTTTTGTTGAAAACATCATCCAGATCAAAATCCTGCAACAATGAAAGAGAGGAGCAAACTGGAGTAAAACGCCGTAGCCAGAGGTAGCTGCCCGTAGCCTCTGGCTACTGACAGCGGAGGACAGATGAGGTCATTATTATTTGCTACAAACTTAGACAGCTAAGATCAAACCTCGACTTACTCTTTTTGAGCCGCCCTTTTCTAGAGTATTTTAACCTGTACGATTCATTTGTTGCAAAAGCATTCCATCCATATATTTCTTGACCGTCAAGATGAGTAATCTTGCCACCTCCTTTTCTACTAAGAAGTCGAACGCCAACCTTATTCTTGTCATCTGAAACGCTCAAAAAATTCGGCTTACCAGAGGCGTGTGTTACAACTAGAGCGTTAGCATGGTCAATAGACTCAACATAAAAATTCCAAGAGTAAACACCTTCGAACTCCGTCAAATTAATTATGAAAAATTTTCCAGGAACAGCAACGGTCATTCTGCTAATTCGCCCATTTTTATAATCGAGTGTAAAAGAAAAGTGACATATAGAAAGCAATTCAAGTGAATCTTCCTCTCCGTTGGGGACAAGCCCCGCAGACTTGGGAAAGTTCACCAATATTGTAGTGTCCTTTGTTTCAAGTACAACCCCTTTATTAGATAATGCCATGCCCAGAATGCTATTTTTTTGAAGATACTTTATTGTGAATTTTGATTTTCCGAAATCGTATTCCACAGCATCATCATGAGATGAAAATGAGTGCAATTCACCGTTCTGAATATTTACGTCATACTCACCAATAACAACTCTACGCAACTCACCTTGACTTGTATGGCAGATTCTTATACTATCAAAATTATGTTGGCCATAAGCATCTACACTCGTTAGCAGCAAGCCTATCAATGTAAGGAAAAGGTTATTCATAGTCGATTTGTTTCTTTCACCTATCTGCTATGGCGGATGAAATGCAAATAAAATCGGGAGTCAAATATTAGAAACCATTTCTAGGAGAAACAGGAACATGATAAAACACACGAATTCCAAAATAATTTTTTAGCCCAAGTATTCTTCTGCACAACACAACAACCACCCAATTCAACAACTAAACAACCCTGTCGGCAGCCACGTACATTGATAAACGACTACACACCTCAACAACTCAAAGGCTAATCGGCTTATACACGGGCACCAGCGACTTCATGATCAGCCAGCCAATCAGGTAGGCAACAGAACAGATGGCAAAAATGATAAAATATCCCGACTCAATGCCTTCGAAACCGAGCAGTTTCATGTTGGTGTTTTTGGCATGATCAAATAAAACACCAGAACCTTTATTAATGAGATAAGAGCCTACTCCGCCAGCCATGCCTCCAATGCCGGTTACGGTAGCAATGGCTGATTTTGGAAACATATCGCCTACAGTAGAAAAAATATTGGCCGACCAGGCCTGGTGAGCAGCGCCGGCTATACCTATGATAATGACCGGCAGCCAGACCGATTGCGAACCGAGCGGTTGTGCAAACAAAGTGAGCAGAGGAAAGAAGGCAAAAATCAACATCGCTCGCATGCGTCCTGCATAAGGATTCATTTTTTTCTTCTCCACAAAAAAAGTAGGGAGCCATCCGCCAATGATCGACAGCAGCGTGATAGCATACAATACAAAAATCTGCGGTGCACTTTGCTCAGAATCGAGTCCGTATACCGCTTTGAGATAGGCGGGTGTCCAAAAAAGAAAGAACCACCACACTCCGTCGGTCATAAACTTACCCAATGCAAAAGACCAGGTTTGCCGATACCGGAACGCCTGCATAAAAGGCATCTTTTTAACAACAGGGGTTGGGGTTGGCTGCTGATCAAATTCAAAGCTGCCCCGATAGTCCTGCTGAATATAATCGAGCTCGGTCTGATTTACTTTCGGGTGTTGTTCGGGCTTTTTATACATAAACAACCAGAATCCCAGCCACACAAAACCAAGGGCACCAATTACAATAAATGCCATTTCCCAGCCCCAGGCACTTGCAATAAACGGAATGGTCAGCGGCGCCGCCAGCGCACCCACGGTTGCACCGGCATTGAAAATGCTGGTAGCAAAGCCCCTGTCCTTTTTTGGAAAATATTCAGCAGTAGCTTTGATGGCAGCGGGAAAGTTGCCGGCTTCACCAATGGCCAGTACTATTCTGGCCACAATAAAAAGTGTAACACTGGTAGAAGCCACCAATGCCACATCGCTTACTTTTTTGATTTCTTCGGCGGCCCCGGCAAAACCTACCATCCAGTTACCCGTTAGAATTCCAGAAGTGGCGATGCCGGCAAAAGCATGCAGACAGGCGCCAATAGACCAGATGATAATGGCCCAGGTAAAACCCTTTTTGGTATCGAGCCAGTCGACAAAGCGACCGGCAAATAACATGGAAATAGCATATACGATGGAGAAAAGCGAAGTAATATTTCCATAATCGCTGTTGGTCCAGTAGAACTCGGGCACGATATGGTCAGTCCAGGTAAGCGACAATACCTGCCGATCGAGATAATTGATGGTAGTTGCAAAAAACAGGAGTGAACAAATTACCCATCGGTAATTCGTCATGCGGCTTTGGCCGTTTTTGTCAAGCATGTCGTCTTATTTTTTATGTAGGCTTACCATATTCAATGCCTCACGGGTTGCGGTAGCCAAATTGGTATAGTCCCTTTTTTCAAGCAATTCTTTGCTGATCAGTTTACTTCCCATGCCTACTGCACAAACACCGGCTTTGAACCAGCTGCCGATGCTTTCTTCTGTAATGTCTACTCCTCCTGTTGGCATGAAGTGTAAAGAAGGAAACAACTCTTTAATACCACTGACAAATCCGGGGCCCAGTACATTTCCGGGAAACAATTTCACCAACCGGCAGCCAGCATTCTCGGCCCGGTGGATCTCGGTGGGAGTCATGCAGCCTGGAATCCAAAGTATTTTTTGAAGATAGGCCGCATCACACACATCGGCATCAAATACCGGACTGATCAGAAAATCAGCACCGGCATTAATGAAGCGATTCGCCTGCTCTGCATTGCGAATAGTGCCAACTGCCAATAACAGATCCCTGAATTGACTGTCGCGTAACTGAACCAGTGCTTTGAAATTTTCGAGAGCCTGGGCACCACGATTGGTGAATTCCAGAACCCGAACACCGGCTTCATACAAAGTAGTTGCCACCGCAACACAGGTATCGCGATCATCATGATAAAAGAGCGGCAACATGGCCTGCTCCCTGATAGCGCCAATTATTTTGTCCGAGTTATCCATAGTCTGTTTTGTCTAAGCCTGCAGCGATTCATGATTGCTCAATCGCTGCAAAATATCAGCCACAGTTTGTCTGGTGGCATCTCCTTTTTCCGCCAGTTTTCCTACAGCTGCCGAAGCTGCGAAATCAACTATCGCGCCGGCAGCCCATTGCCGGGTCATTCCATAAATCAGACCCGCCATAAAACAGTCGCCACTGCCCACCCGGTCTATTGCATGGCCGGTTCTGAAATGTCTGGAACGGGCAAAACCATCTTTTGTTTTTATTAGAGCCCAGTATTCATTTTCCAACCGGTAAGTATAAGCGAAAACTTTTGCACGAGCATAGCGAGCCTGAATTTCTCCCATACTATGCAAAGCTGCTTTCTCCAGCTCGTCGTTCGATTTACCGCGACTTTCACGCACTGGCGACGGCACCTCGAGCAGGGTTTCGGCCGCCCAACAATTACCCATCACCACATCGCAATAAGGTAATAATTGCTGCATGATTTCTACAGGTGGCCGACCGTACTGCCAAAGTTTGGAACGATAGTTTAAATCAATCGATACTGTAAGGCCTGCATCCGAAGCAGCTTTTACAGCTTCCACACAAACGGCAGCAACCGATTCATTCAATGCAGGACTGATGGCACTGAAATGAAACCAGGATTTATTTGCCAGGCATTTTTTCCAGTCGATCATACCTGGCTTTAATTCTGAAAAAGAAGAATAGGCTCTGTCGTAGATCACTCCGGCATGTTTGAGATCAGCACCCGCAGGAAGATAGTAGGTGCCCAGGCGTTGACCTGTTTTCAGCACTGATTCCGTATCGATACCCAATTGATGAAGTGAATCCAGTATTTCGCTCGTTAGATAGTGATCCGGCGCGGCCGTGCAATATGCAGCAGGCAGCGACCATCGCGCAAGGGCTGTTGCTACATTCAGTTCGGCACCACCTACGTACACCGACATCTCAGATTGCCGAATCCATTCCCCCTCCAGACGGGGCGACATGCGGAGCAACATTTCACCGAAGCATAGCACATTATGTTGTTGAATACTCACTTGTTCTATTCAAAAATTTAATTCCCCGAACAATCTAAGTTTTGAAAACTTTATTTCAATTCCGCAATGGGTGCGGGATCCATGTCGGTAAATGTTTTGTTCTCGCCAGCCATACCCCAGATAAATCCGTAATTGGCCGTGCCGCAGCCAAAATGCACACTCCAGGGAGGCGATATCACGGCTTCGTGATTGGCCATAACCAGGTGGCGGGTTTCCTGCGGCTGGCCCATAAAATGAAAAACCCGCTGTGCTTCCGGTACGTCGAAATAAAAATACACTTCCATACGTCGGGTATGTGTATGGGGCGGAACTGAATTCCATACACTGCCTGGTGCCAGCACCGTTAGCCCCATCACCAGCTGGCAGCTCTGAATACCGTCGGCATGAATATACTTGTAAATGGTACGCTCGTTAGAACTGGCAGCACTGCCCATGTTAACCGGTGCCGCTTCTTCCTTCGAACAACGCCGGCTGGGATATGAATGATGTGCTGGCGCCGAAAGGAGATAAAACACAGCAGGCACCGCAGAATCTGTACTGGTAAACTGAATTTCCTGCGTACCCTTGCCAAGATAGAGGGCATCCATTTTATTCAGCATAAACACTTCTCCATCCGCCAATACCGAACCGGCTCCGCCTACATTGATGATGCCCATCTCTCTTCGCTCCAGAAAATAATCGGCCCTTAACTCCGCATCTACCGGCATCGACAGCGTTTTGTCAACCGGATTGGCCGCACCAACTATCATGCGATCGTAATGCGAGTAAACCAGCTCAACACTGTTGGACTTGACCAACCCACTCAGCAAAAACTGATTCCGCAATTCTTCGGTTGAAAAACGCATTAATTCTGTAGGACTATTTTCAAAACGAATCTCCATGATCTTGAGTTAAAAAGACTACCCAATTGAAAATTTGACAATTTGTACACCTGCCTGCCGTCAGGCAGGTTTCCACATTTGCACATTTGCACATTTCCGCACCTGCCTGCCCCCCTTCGGTAGGTAAACCGTCAGGCAGGTTTGCACATCCCCCTCACCTCCCCATCCATCCCCCATCAACCGTAATAATTGTTCCGTGTACATATTTCGATGCATCCGAAGCCAGGAAAACGGTGGCTCCTTTTAAGTCGTCTGCCTCACCCCAGCGGCCAGCGGGAATACGATCTAAAATAGACTTGCTGCGTACAGCATCGGCCCTTAACGCTTCGGTATTGTCGGTAGCGATATAACCGGGCGCAATACCATTTACATTGATGCCTCTCGATGCCCACTCGTTGGCCAGGGCCTTTACCAGACTGGCGATGGCTCCCTTGCTGGCTGCATAACCTGGAACGGTGATACCACCCTGAAAACTCAGTAGCGAACAGGTAAAAATGATTTTACCGGAACCGCGTTGCAGCATATCACGTCCAATTTCGCGTGCCAACAGAAAGGGTGCATCCAGATTGATCGATAGCACATCATCCCAGTCACTATCGCCATGTTCTGCAGCAGGTGCGCGACGAATGGTGCCGGCATTGTTAACCAATATATCTACCAATAATCCCCTGCTTCGAATCTGATCGAGAAAATTATAAATGGATTCCCGCTTCGAAAAATCTGCCTGAAACGGAAGGAATTGCCGACCGGCTGCCGCAATTTCCTTTCCAATTTCGCTGTTATGTAGATCAAGCGTAGCCGATACACCGATGATATCGGCTCCTGCTTCGGCCAGTCCAAGTGCCATCGCCTTTCCGATGCCGCGGTTGCACCCCGTTACCAGCGCCCATTTTCCCGAAAGATCGAATTGTTTCAATACAGACATGTTTATACGATCACTTTTTTGTCGGCCGCTTTCACTTCGCTGGCCTGCCAGTTGAAATAGTTTTGATTGTTGTTGTAGCAAATATCCTGAATCACCTTACCGATCCAGGCAATATCATTGGGAAGTTCCCCATTCTCTATTTCTTCCCCAAACAAATCGCAAAGTATGCGCCTGAAATATTCATGCCTTGGGAAAGAAAGAAAACTTCTGGAGTCGGTGAGCATACCTACAAACCGGCTCAGCAGACCCATATTCGACAGTGTGTTGATTTGCCGGGTCATTCCGTCTTTCTGATCCAGGAACCACCATGCCGAGCCCCATTGTATTTTGCCAGCCACCGAGCCATCATTAAAATTTCCGATCATGGTGGCAAATAATTCATTGTCGGCGGGATTCAGATTGTAGATCACTGTTCTCGCCAGGCGATTGTTAGTATCCAGCTTATCGAGAAAAGCAGCGAGGCTCCGCCCCTGTTTAAAATCGCCGATAGAATCCCATCCTGTATCCGGACCCAGCTCCTGCATCATACGGCTATTGTTGTTGCGCAGTGCGCCGAGATGAAATTGTTGTACCCAGCCTTTCTCCCAATCCCATTCAGCAAAATGGATTAGCATGGCCGACTTGAACTTGCGTTGTTCGGCGTCGCTTAGTTCGCGACCTCCGTGGATTTTCCGGAAGATGGCGTCGATTTCTGAGCCGGTGAAATCCTCGGCGTAAATTTCCTCCAGGCCGTGATCGGAAACCATGCATCCCATGCTTGCAAAGAAGTCATGTCTGTTTTGAAGCGCGTATAAAAAATCGTCGAAGGAGGAAATGGCAATATTGGTTGCCGCTTCCAGCTTGCGGAGGTAGGCATTAAAGCCGGCTGCGTGAGTAACATTCATCGCCATATCGGGCCTGAAGGCAGGCAGCACAGGAATCTCAAATCCGTCGGCGCTCAACTGTTGATGCCAGCGCAAATCATCCACCGGATCGTCGGTGGTACAAACCAGCTTCACATTCATTCGGCGCAACAGGTTTCGTACCGAATATTCGGAAGATTGCAGCTTCTCCGTTGTTTGCTGATAAATTTTGTCGGCTGAATGGCCGTTTAAAATATCTTCTACACCAAAATAACGCTTCAACTCAAGATGAGTCCAGTGAAACAGCGGATTACGTAAGGTGTAGGGAACGGTTTCTGCCCACTTTTGAAATTTCTCCCTATCCGATTTGTTGCCGGTACAATAACTTTCGTCGATCCCATTGGTACGCATGGCACGCCATTTATAATGGTCGCCGTATAACCATGCCTGTGTGATGTTCGAAAAATTCTTGTCTTCTGCCATCTGTTGAGGAGGCAAATGACAATGGTAATCGATCACGGGCATTTGGCTTGCATAGTCGTGATAAAGCTTTTGTGCCGTTGCTGTTTTCAACAAAAAATTCTCATCCAAAAACTGTTTCATACGCGCTGTTTAAAACGGGAAGAGCCATTTACAGGGAAACGCCTCTCTTCCACGGAATAAAATCATCCTGATTTAGCTGCACGGCTTTCGGCAGTATTTCGCCGCTTGCCGCTTTAATGCAGTATTCCAGTATTTCTTCGCCCATTTCTTCAATGGTCTTTTCGCCCTCAATTACGGGGCCGGTATCAATATCAATTATATCAGCCATTCGCTTTGCCAGTCCGGAGTTAGTCGCCACTTTTATGGTGGGACAAACGGGGTTGCCAGTAGGGGTGCCCAGACCGGTGGTGAAAAGTATCAGGGTGGCACCGCTGGCAGCCTTGCCGGTAGTAGCTTCCACATCGTTGCCCGGCGTGCAGACCAGGCTGAGGCCCGGTTTGGTAGCCGGCTCTGTATAGTCGAGCACATCTTCCACAGGCGATGTGCCACCTTTGCGAGCAGCTCCCAGACTTTTGATAGCATCGGTAATCAGTCCATCCCGGATATTACCGGGCGAAGGATTCATATGAAAACCCGAACCTACTTTAAGCGCTGTTTCGTTGTAATTAGTCATTAAGCGGATAAATTTTCGGGCGGCAGCCTCATCGCGGGTGCGATCGATCAGTTCCTGCTCGGCACCACAGAGCTCCGGAAATTCGGCCAGCAATACTTTACCGCCCAGTGCCACCAGCAGATCACTGCAATAGCCTACTGCAGGATTGGCGCTGATTCCGCTGAAACCATCGCTGCCACCACATTTTACTCCCAACACCAGTTTATCGAGTGTGGCGGGTTGCCTGCTGAGTTTGTTGATTTCAACAAGCCCCTGAAATGTTTTTCGAATAGCATCCGTAATCAATTGTTCCTCGCTCTGCGATTGTTGTTGCTCAAACACATAAAGCGGCTTATCGAAATGAGGGTTACGCTCTTTTAAAGATTGCAGCAGCTCGGCTGTCTGCAAGTTCTGACAGCCCAGACTCAAGATAGTTACACCTGCCACATTGGGATGATCGGCATAGGCTGCCAACAGTTTACCAAGTGTGGTAGCATCGTGCCTTGTACCGCCACAGCCACCCTGATGATTCAGAAACTTGATTCCATCTACATTTTCAAACACCCGGCGGGAAAGTGGATCTTCCTGCTCCCAGTCAAGTGTAGCTTCGCTTAGATCAACCCCCTGCTGATACGCTTTTAATAAAGCCCTGGTCTTTTTTTTGTACTTGTCGGTAACAGCATATCCCAATTCGTTGTGCAATGCCTCCCGAATTACATCGAGGTTTCTGTTTTCGCAAAAAACCGTCGGCATAAACAGCCAGTAGTTGGCTGTGCCCACTCTTCCGTCGGATCGATGGTAGCCCATAAAATGGCGGTTGCGAAAACGGGAGACATCAGGGGGCTGCCACTGGTAATGCGATGGGCGGTAGGTAAATGGGTCGGCCTGGTGTTTGGTATTGTCGGTACTCATGCGGGCACCTCTTGCTACATCCGTTTGTAGTTGTCCCACCGTTACACCATACATGATGATACGCTGCCCGGCGCTCATGTTGTTCATGAAAAACTTGTGTTTAGCAGGAATCGCTTCGGGCAGCGGGTATTCAATACCCTCGTGTGTAATAACAGCTCCTGCCGGCAGGTCTTGAAGCGCTACCAGCACATTGTCGTTGTGATGAATTTTTAATACCAGGTTACCCATGAATTAAACTGTTTGAGTGATTGGCTCACTACTAAAAACAGAAAGCGCACCCGCCTGCCGGATATGGTTCACATAGTTCAGAACGGCTTCTTCCCAGCCGGGCAATTGGCTCAGGTCTTCGCCCCAGAGCTCCGTATTCTGTAATATGCTATGTACGGCTGCTTCAACTGTTCCCGCACTCCAGGCCGCCGCGAAAACCGGCGCATCTGCGTCCTGAATTGTATAAAGCTCTCCGTTACGCAGTCCGGCATAAGTTCCATCGGCCTGCAACGTACATTTCATAAACAGAATATAAGCCGCAAACCCCCGGGCCATACAGGTTGGCACTTGCTGCTGCTTCTTGTAGTAGCGCAGCAACAAAGGTATATTTCTCATCCGCATCTTGCCAGTATAGTTTAGCGTAATACTCAGCCAGCGGTGTTCGAGAAAAGGATTACGAAAACGATCGAGTACAGTGTCGGCAAATTTGCAGGCTTCATTGTAAGAAACGAGTTCTGCCGGCAGCACCTCTGCGATCTCAGTCATCATCAGCCGGCGAACAAATGTTGATACGTTTTCGTGGGCCAGGGCCTCTTTTACCGTCTCAAAGCCTGCCAGAAAAGCCAAACCGCAACAAAAGCTATGTGTGCCGTTTAGCAAACGCAACTTCAACTCGCGGAATTTTTCAATGTCGGGCGATATCACCATGCCCGGATTAACCGATGCAAAAGAAAGGCATTCGGCTACTTCAGGACTGTTTGCCTGAATAGCCCAAAGATTGAATGGCTCCGCGCTGATCATCAACTCATCGCGATAACCCAAAAATGAACACAGTTCTTTCCACTCCGGTTCGGGGGGCATTCCGGGAACAATGCGGTCAACCAGGGAATTGCAAAAATGGTTTTCCTTTTGCAGCCATACTATGAAAGCAGGCGCCAATTGATTGTATTCGGCCAGCTGCAATACAATATCGCGTAATCGATCGCCATTATTTGTTATCAGTTCGGTAGGTACAATGACCATACCTGAATCCTCAGCGCCGGAAAAGCGTTGGTAACGGCGGAAGAGCAGCGCCAGTAATTTGGCAGGAAAAGAATCTGGCACCCTGTTCCCGATAGACTCTTCCTGATATACAATACCAACCTCGGTGGTATTGCTAACAACAATCTTCATGTCTGGATTGTCGGCGCAAGCCAGCACCTGCTCCCATTGACTGGAGGCGGTAAGCACCCGACTGATAGAAGAGTTGACCCAGTATTCTTCCTTCCGTACATTGTCCGTAATTCCACGCTCGCACACAGTGTAAAGACCACCCTGTTGTTCGAATACATCCGCGCCACCTCCGCTGGTTGATTTGACCACTACCACGCGTCCGCAGAAAACAGCTTCGCGATTAGCCCGGTCAATATAGTAGTCGGTCAGGCCACGCAGTAGCACTCCGGTGCCAAACTGTATTACCTTCTCAGGCCATCGATCGAAGCCTGGCGGTGGCAGATGCAGGTTCGTCTGCGCAGCAAGTTGATCCAGTATATCGGGATGAAGCTGTTTCATTTTCTATCTGCTTTTTCAGGATTCCAGCGCTGCTGAAATACCCAGTCAACGGTTATCTTGTCAATAGTTAAATCTTTTGGCAGGTTGTTGGTGTACCAGGCATAATCAGTGCCGCCTTCGCGATGGCAGTTGGCATAATACACCCGGTGGCCCCACCGAAAAGGAGCTGCATTTTCTACTCTGCCAATAGGATCGTTGCGCATATTGTTTGCAAACACGCAGCCGACCAAATACAGTTGGGCATCGCGGTGGTAACGCCCCAGCCGAAAGCCATCAAAGCCATTAAACCTGCAATTGACAAGCACTGATTTTGAATCAGGATCAGCCGAACCATCATGCCAGATAATAGCTGAGCCAGTATGTGCGATAAATTCACAATTCTCAGCCCAGGCCCAGCCACGAGGACAGTACAAGTCTACTCCGCCCTCCATGATGCAATCGCGGAAATACCAAAGCCCGGCCTGTACATTCCATGGACTCATGGTATCACCGCCAAAAGAGCGAAAGCGACAATTGATTGCCCGCATGCGGGTCGCATTCATCACTCTCACAGCCATCTGGTGTCCATCTTTTCGCATCAATTTTTGTCCTTTGTTCAAGGTATCGCCGGGGCAGGCTACAGTAAATGCATCTTTGAAATCGAACCCAAAACTGTTTGTTACCGTCAGGTTCAACAGATCAATGTCGTTGGCGGCAATATTTACTGTAGCTACTCCCCAATCGTCCTGATGTTCGCAGCGCCAGGCATCACGGGCAATAGCGGCCGTAATGACTGTTTGCTCCCGGTCCTCTCCTTCAAGAATGATATTATGTTTTTCGATATAAATTTTCTCCCGATATACGCCCTTTTTGATCAGTATGCGACGAGGCTGATCGGAATGATCGGAGAAACTGTTGATGGCACCCTGAATACTCCGAAAATCACCCGTGCCATCGAGCGCTACCGTCACCGTTTGCGCGACTGCTACTGTCGTACAAAGACATAGAGACCATATCGATATTAATCTCTTCATTTTTTTCGATGCGATTGGTTCAGTAACCAGTTAGCCAAGTCGCGTGCAGCTCCAAGATTATCAAAATCGGCGGGCAGCCTTCTTCCATCTACGTATTCGTTATAAAGCCAGGGGTCGCCCACCGCCAGCACAGTACCTTTACCAAAGCTGGCTGCTGCCATGATCACATCGCCGCTATCGGAAAGGACGGCCTTTGCCGGCGGCTCCATCAACAAAGTGCTGATCTCTTTCAAAAAAACTTTGCGCTTCTGAAAAATGCCCATACTGCTATCAGTCCACAAAGCGCCATGATCAAATACATCATTCTTCACCATGTTGCGGCTTTGATTACTGAAGCGTATGCCAAATTTGGACGCGAGCAGATTAAAATGTTCGAGGTCACAATTGGCACTATCGTTTGCCAGCAACCATAACACTCCTCCGCTTTTCACCCAATCGGCAATCGACTGCGCGTCGGCTTCGGTCATCAGATTGGGATGAGGGTTGTCTTTGCTATGGTCGGGATCAACGATGATAAATACATCGGCGGCCGCCAGATTCTTGGTTGTGGGTGCTACGTCGATATGATCAGTAGAGGCGCCAAGGCGTTCAAAGGATTGCTGCAGGAGCCCAAATCCGGGGTTCGACCAGCCATTCCACACGTAGTGCCAGTAATAGTCCTGTCCCGTGATGTCTTTCTTTTTTTCGCTGTTGAAATAACGATCCAGCAAAACCGTTTTGCCTTTGCCTGATTGAGGAAGGTTGATTTTTTCCATCTCGGCCGCACAAAGTATGAAGGCACCCATTCCTTTCGGATCGTCCTGCACCACTGGCTCGCTCATATAATAATTGAAACTACCATCGCGATAAGGCTTTCCACCGAGGCCGGAAACGCTAACCGTGCCATTCAAATGCAATACTCCCTCTTCTACAACCAGGAATTTTTGTTGAATGGCATTATATGCTTTGATGGCTGCCTGCCGAAAACGATCATCAATATAGTTCATGCGAGTTGCCTTCGCCAGCGTATAAGTAAGCATACAGGAAGCAGAAGCTTCCGCATAGTTGCCTTTACGATCCGCGAAATCAGGAATATCAAACCACAGTCCAGTCCGGGCATCCTGCAGTTTCACGGCCATTTCCGCAAAACGCTTCACATACCCAACCAACTCGGTGTATCCTTCATGCTGTTTGGGAAAATAATCCAGCACGTCTACCAGCGCCATTCCATACCAACCCAGCGCCCGGCCCCATACATGCGGTGAAAGGCCGGTTTTCTTGTCGGCCCAAATTTGCTGGCGACTTTCATCGTACCCATGCATCAAATATCCGGTTTTGGGATCGCGTGCATTTTTCTCAATCAACCGGAACTGTTTTAAAATATCGTTGAAAGCTGTATCGTCGTGAAATAACTGCGCATATTGGGCATAAAATGGCTGACCCATATACAAACCGTCAAGCCACATCTGATAAGGGTATACTTTTTTGTGCCAGAAACCACCTGCATCGGTGCGCGGATGCTCGCGCAGTTGCTGACGGAGAAGATCGGCCGCTTTTTTGTACTTCGGTTTTTCGGTTACCTGATAAAGCAGGAGCAGAATTTTACCGTTGTTAATATGATCAATATTAAACTCGTCCGGTTTGTAGCCACGAATGCCACCGTTGGCATCAATAAAAAAATCCATGCATTGCTGCAAATACCTGAACCAGCTGCCATCGCCTGTTTGTTTCCACACGTCTTCAATGCCTTTCAAAATAACACCCTGGTCATACCGCCATTTAGCTGTCTTATCGTTGCCAATTAAAAAAGAATCGGGCCATGTTTTCATGGCAGTGAGTGCCATTTGCTGCGAAAGCGGTGTTTCCGCTACCGGTGTGGTTTGCGACATGCCGCGACAGCCCAGCAATACCAGGCTAAGCAGTACCAACCTATTTTTAGAAAGCCATTTCATGTCTGCTATTTTTGATCAGGGGATCAGCTTTACCGCTCCTGCTGTTGCGCCCAATTCGAGTTTTACAGGTGTTGGAAATTTTTTATGATCAGAATTTTTCAATACCAGGTCCGCAGTTCTGTCGCCACTTACCCGCATCAGTACCGGCGCCACCGAAACGGCCTGAATTGAATCCAGCTCTATCCTGTTACTTTGTATAATATCAATTACCGGCGTTTGCTTCGAGGTTCTCAGCGAAATATTTTTCAACTGAACCTGGCTCGCCTCCTGAATGTCGATGCCATGATCTGACTCTGCCACCATGTTTTCAATAAGAATATTGCTGACCGGCATTTCCGGTACACCGCGGATAAAGATGGCTTTGGATGCACCATTGCAATAGACATTCCTGATTTGAAAATTGCGGAATACCGGCGTCGTTTCATTTACGGGCAGGCGTTCTACTTTAGGCAGTTCTCTTTTTTCACCTTCCAGCGGTATCGGGTCCCTGGCCGCATAATACATATCGAACAGAATGGCTTCACCCGGAATATCCTTCATATAGATATCGCTAATGAATATGTTTTCAACGATGCCGCCCCGGCCCCGGGTGGTCTTAAAACGTAATCCAATATCGGCGCCAATAAACGTGCAACGGGTAACATGAATATTTCTGACACCGCCGCTCATTTCGCTTCCAATTACAAATCCGCCGTGCGACGCGTACACAACGCAATCGCGAATAATCACATCTTCTGTTGGCATAGCACGCTTGCGGCCTTCGGCATCGCGTCCGCTTTTCATACAAAGTGCGTCGTCTCCAACATCAAAGACCGAATTTTCGATCAGTACATACCTGCAGCTTTCCACGTCTATTCCGTCTCCATTCTGCGCATACCAGGGATTGCGCACTGTTATACCTCTCACAGTCAGGTGCTGACTCATCAGGGGGTGGAGGCACCAGGCAGGCGAGTTTTGAAAAGTAACTCCTTCCAGCAAGATGTATTTACAATTGGTAAGAAGCAAGAGGTTGGGTCTTAGAAAATCTTTTACAGACTGATAAAATGCTTCGTCCTTTTCAGGGCTGATTTGGCCCGGATTGCTGAGCGTACTGCCTTTTAGCGATTGCTCACTGGGATACCATGTTTTTTCATCTTTGCTTAAAACTCCCCCGCTTGCAATCAGTTTCTTCCATTGGCTTGTATTGAGTTTGTCTTTCTTTACCATTCGCCAGGCATCTCCATTACCATCTATTATTCCTTTTCCGGTAATTGCAATATGTTCCGCATCAGTTGCGGATATAGGCGATTGGTTACGCATTTGAGGCAGGCCCTCCCAATTGGCTTTTACCAGCGGGTATTGTGTAAAATCACGGGTAAATAAAAGGGTAGCTGATTGCGCCAGATGAAGATTAACATGACTTTTCAACACAATTGGACCGGTCAACCAAATGCCTGCGGGCACTACAACAACGCCACCGCCACGCCGATGAATTGCATCAATGGCAGATTGTATCGCTTTAGTATTAAGAAAACTTCCGTCGCCTTTTGCTCCGGTTTGCTGAATCGAAATGGTATCAGTTTTGAACATCGGCAACTGCACCTGCGTCTGGCTCTGCCGTGCAGGCAGGCATTGTTGCAGAGTAGCCAATAGTCCAATTAAAATCAACTTCTTCATGCTGGCAGTTTATCGTTCAAAATAGGGATGGCGATCTACTACAATTTTACCTTTAATTCAATCATTTTCAATACATTCCATTGCCTTTATTTACGCAATCGTTACCGGGATTCTGCTCCCCCTATCTCACAGTACTTTCACTAACTGACGCTTCCACACGAAACCAGTCAAAATCGGCAAAACCAGCGTCATTCGATTTTTTTTCCTGATTACAGAATAATCCCATTTTGGCTCCCACCCACTTGCCGGCTGCAGCTTCAAAGGGTTGTCCGACAGCCTGATATTGCTGCCCGTTTTCGCTATAATAAAACTGAACCATCCCTTCATGCACCGTTAGCCGCAACCATATTTCTGAACTTTTCAGCATCCGGATAACCGCTTTTTGCTCTGTTTCTCCCCGCTCCGCATTTGCGCAAAAGCCGCGGACCAACTGATAACCATCTTTTGCCTTCTCTATAGCGACATAGCCATACCTGCTACCAAACACGATCAGGCCCGCTTTATCAGAGTCGGCAGCCGGATGAAACTTCAGGAAACAGGTTGCCGTAAACGACAATGAAGGCAATTTTTGCATTAGCAGGTGTGGAGCCATCCAAAGATTGCGGTTACTATCAGGCCAGGTCTGGGCATATAGTCGCAAATGATTATTGAACGAAAATGCCCAGTGTGCGGCAGGATTAGCCTGCCATTGCCATTGGGGACCAAATGGGTGAGCACCTGAATCGAACTCATCTGATTCAGGTGGTGTAACTGGCGGCCATTGATCCGTAACCAGGGGCAGGGCATAATTGAGCACCGGCTCCCCCACCGAATCGCCGTCTTTATCCGCTCCTATTATCGGCCAGTCATTTTTCCACCGCATGGGTTGCAGGTGAACGATCCTTCCATAGGCCTCCAGATCCTGGAAGTGCAGGAACCAACTTTCGCCTCCAGGTGTATCGACCCAGGCGCCCTGATGAGGACCATTAATCTTACTTGTTCCCTGCGACATCACCATCTTTCGTTCATATGGACCAAAAATCTGGCGGCTTCGCAATACAATTTGCCAGCCTGTTGATACACCACCTGCAGGAGCAAAAATGTAGTACCAGCCATTGCGTTTGTAGAATTTGGGGCCTTCCACAGTGGGATCAATTCCGTGTCCATCATAAACTATCCGGCTCTGACCAATCGTCTTTGTACCATCTGCCGCCATAGGGCAAACCGCCAGTACCGACTTAATGCCGACGCGGCTGCCGGCGAAAGCGTGCACGAGCCATGCTTTACCATCATCATCCCATAAAGGGCAGGGATCAATCAGACCTTTACCAGCCATCACCAATAAAGGATCTGACCAGGGCCCGGAGATTGTAGACGACTTAATCATGTAGATACCAAAATCCGGGTCAGGATAAAATATATAAAACTCACCACCATGGTACCTTATAGAGGGAGCCCATACACCGCCGCCATGTCTGACGGTTCTGAAATGTTCTTCGGGAACCAGACGAGGAAGCGCATGTCCTATCAATTTCCAATGAACTAAATCACGACTATGCAGCAAGGGCAATCCAGGCACATGATTGAAACTCGACGAAGTCATGTAATAATCATCCCCCACCCTTATAGCGTCCGGATCGGAGTAGTCGGCATGTACAATAGGATTGCGGTACAAACCTTCTTTTACAACAGGTTGCCAGCTGCTGCTCAATGCAGGTTGCTGTGCAGCTGAGGTCAGGCAATAAAAAAGGCTTATTATGAAAACACCTGCACGAATCATATTAGTTGAGGTAAGGCTTCCAGTTGCCCAATATTTTTTCGATTGAAAATTCCGGCAAATCGGCGTCTGTCAATTGCCGCGACCAGGCCACTCTTGCTGAGGGTCTGGCACCAGGACCTGTACTTTTATATTCAGCGTATCGGGCTGTTGATTCATTGGCAGGATTCCGCCAATTGTTCCAGCCTTCGGGTATAATATGCCCGTCCATCCAGCATCGGATATAGGTAACACTGGCGGTAGGCGTCCAGGGACGACCCAGCGATACTTTGTTCGTCTTTGAATCGGCAGTCAGCCGGCAGTCGAAAAAAACAAAACCAAACGGAATGATGCTGTTAGTGGAAGCTGCCGTTACATGCGAGTTCTTGCGACTCCGCATTTCGCATTTCTCAAATACAGCCGTTGCGCCACCGAAAATAAAATCGGTAGTACCCTCAATGAAACAGTTTCGGAAATAATGTTTCACGCCATTGCCACTTAAAAACAATACATCCTGGTTTCCGATCATGCGGCAATCGTAAAATGCAGCCCGATTGCCCTCCACCCGAAGGGCTACAGCCTGCCCCGCCGTAAATCCCGCATCGTTTACAAAACTGATCTGCCTGGCAGTAAAATCATTTCCATACACAAAAAAACTGGCGCAGGTCCAGGTATTCAATGTATCGCCGTTAGGCAGCCTTGAGCCCGCATGATTGTTAAAAATCAAAATGGTTGAGTCAGCCTGCTCACCCTCGAGGGTAATATTCGACTTGCGCGCATCCACAGTAATCACTTCGCGGTAAATACCTTTTTTCACCCTGATCAACACGTCGGAACTGTTTCCTGCTGGTATCGCATCCAGCGCGGCCTGAACAGTTCGGTAATCGCCGGATCCATCGGCTGCTACCGTGATAGTCTGCGCCTTAACAACTGCGGAAGTTGTGAACCAAATAGCCAGAATTAACAGGTACCGACTTGTCATTTGATCAACTTTAGGGTTTACGAATATGGGCAGCCAGTTTCGGAATCTTATTCTTAACTTCTGCAAGCACCAGTTGAGCCACTAATCTTGCACCTAACTCGTTAAAATGGGTGTTATCCATTTTTCCCTCAGGATAGTTGGGATGTTCGCCGGGTTGTAGTTGAAGAAACAACATTCTGCTGGGTTCCTCACCAACTTTCTGGTAAAGCGAAATACTCAGACTATCCAGATCGATACAAGTTACTGCCGTTTCAGCAGCCACTTCTCTTACCAGCTTTGAATACGTTTCATGGGTTGCAACGGCCTTTCCGTCTTTAAATCGCCGACGGGATACAGGAGTAAACAGCACCGGGTATCCCTTCTTATTTCGAACATCATTAATAAATAACATCAGATTGAGCCGAAAACTATCGGGCGGAGTATAGCGGTCCTTCTTTTCTGCCGATTCATCATTGTGTCCAAATTGAATAAAGACAAAATCGCCGGCCCGCATTTCATCGACTATGTTCTTCCACCGGCCTTCCGTTATAAAGGTTCGGGTACTTCGTCCATTCATAGCCTTGTTCCGAACTTCTACAGCGGAGTCGAAGAAGCCTGCAAAGGGCATGCCCCATCCCGTTTCAGGCCAGGCTTTGGACTGCTTGATCGACATCGTTGAATCGCCTGCCAGAAAAACGCGGATCCGGTCTGTTCGTCCTGCAAATGCGCAGAGTAACAGCCCCATACTGACACAAAAAAATAATTTTCCCTTCAACCCATTCATCGTCTATTGTTTGATCAGCGTTAACAATAATCTTTCATTCAAACGGCGGTACTCTACTACATACATACCAGCGGGCAGGTGAGCAATCTGTAACTGCGTGCTGCCTGTAGCTGGTTGGGTTCTATATGTTGCCAGCCTCACGCCATTAAGGTTATACAAATTGATCGTGGCAACAGTAAATAACTGCGGATGATACAATGTAACGGTGTTGCCCGCAGGATTTGGTGCCAGGGTCATGTTGGAATAAGTGTAGCCCGTGAGCGACAGGGTTGCATCCGGCAAACCGCTGGTAGCAATTCGAAGCGTACCGGCATGCGTGCCGATGTCGTTGGCATTTAGCCGAACACGTATCACAGTATTTGCCAGCGAGCCTGTGTTGCCGGTCAACTGCAGCGGGTTCGATGAAGTAAACCAGTTTATATTGTCGATAGAAACCTCGTAATTCTCCGGTGGAGTGATGGTAACCGGACCTGCCAGGAAATTGCCAGCAAGGTTCAGCAACTGACTTGCCGAAGGCGTGCCCAATGTCTGTGTGTAGGCAGTAATGCTTTGCGTGATCTGCACAGTCGGCGGATTCACCGCCGTTCCTGTCAGGGCAACGGTCTGCTGTACAGCACCTGTACTTACATGCATCAACGAACCGTTAAAGCTTCCGGCTGCAGCACTGTTGAGTCGGATCTGAATTGCCAGCGTAGCAATTTCACCGCCTGCAGGTTGCATAGACACCGTACCGGTATTGATCCAGTTAGTGCCCGCATCAATTGATATCTCCCATGGAGCAGGTACTGTTACTACCAGGGGCGCTGTCAGATACTGTGCCGACAAATTGTATGACTGCGTGGCCGAAGGCGCCCCAATAGTTTGGGAAAATGCAGACAGGTTCGATACCAACATAATGACTGGTGGATTGACGGCAGTACCTGTAACCGGCAATACCTGCGTTTCGGCATTGAGACTGCTATGAGTGATGTCGCCACTGAAATTACCTGCCGTAGCAGCATTCAGCCGTACCTGGATGTTGGTGGCTGCAAGAGTGCCTGAAGTGGCTTCCAGAAGCAACGGGTTTGCGTTGCCGAACCAGTTCGCACCGCCATCGGCAGATATCTCAAATCCCGCAGGAGGGGTAATGGTAACTGCTTCCTGTAAGTTGGTTCCTTCCACCGCATAAGTCTGTATGGCTGATGCGGAGCCGATATTCTGCTGGAACGGTTGCAAAGGTCCATTTACAACGATAGCGGGGCTCACAACACCGATATTGCGCGCAACACCGGTAACTTTTACATCCTTCAACATGGCATATCGTCCGGGGCTGCTACTGCTGCAACTGAAGTAAAATCTTAACCAGATTTTTTCACCCGGTGCCAATACAACAGCATCGGGTCCGGCAACTGAAAAGGCATAAACGTTTGAAGGGCCCTGTGTTTGATTGGCCAGTGATGCCGGATTGGAAAAGCCTCCCGGAATAGTAAACACATCGCTTGAATCGTTCACAAAACCATCGCGTGAATAAACAACGGCCAGACGAGTGCCGCTCGATGTATTGTAGAATGCCGCAGTGGCATACAATGAATCTATTCGAAGCTCATAGCCGCTTTGAGCCGTAACTGTAAATTCTTCATAGAAATTTCTACGAAGTGTGCCTCCTGGTCCTCCTACACCGGTACCCCAGGAACCATCGCCATTCGAGGTAGCTCCAAAGGCCTGACCAAACTGCGCGGAGTAGTTCGGGATAGTCGGCACGGTTGTTCCGTTCGACACATACAGATTCTGGAATTGAGGCGAACTCGGCAACACCCCAGGCGAACGCACAGTGGCGCTATCGCTGGCATTTTGGGTCATGGGCCAGTGTTGCAAAACACCGGGCAGGGCCGACAAGTCGGTTGCCTCGCCCACTACCCTCACGTCTTTCAACATAGCATATCTGCCCGGGCTGCTGCTGCCGCAGCTAAAGTAGAGCCGAAACTGCATTGACTGACCAGCCTCCAGAGTTACACCGGGTAACCCGGCTACTGAAAGTGCGTAGGTATTGGTAGGTCCGGAAGTCTGGTTAGCCAATGATGCCGGGTTAGCAAAACCGCCTGGTATAGTAAATACATCCGACGAATCATTTACAAAACCATCGGTAGAATATACTACCGCAAGGCGGGTATTGCTGGATGTATTATAAAATGCACCTGTAATATAAATGGAGTCTACCTTAACCCGATAGCCGTTGCTGGCTGTAACGGTGAATTCTTCGTAGAAAGTTCGACGTAAAGTTCCACCGGGGCCGCCAGCTGCCGTACCCCAACTGCCATCACCATTGGCAGTTGCACCAAATGCCTGACCGTATTGCGGAGAATAGGATGGTATATTGGCTACCGTTGTACCGTTGGACAAATAAAGATTGTAAAAACTCTGGTTACCCGGCATCACCCCTGGCGAGCGCACCTGCGCACTGTCGTTTCCGTTTTGGGTAAATGGCCAATGAAGAAGCGTTACTATTTCGGAGGGCTCCAGTATAGCTGTGGTACCCGACAAGGCCACGTATACCGTATCGGCCCCATCGCTGCTTAATACAAGCGAATCAGTATAATCGCCAACTGCTGCAGCATTCATGCGAATGGAAATGCTGGAAGCAGCAACCGTGTTAGAGGTCGGAGTCAGTATAATAGCTGATCCTGGTAGCGTCCAGTTAATGCCGCCATCATTTGAAATTTCGAAATTGGCGCTCGTTTCCAACTTGACTACACCGGTAATATTATTGCCGGCAATGGTTACAGTTTGAGCGGACGAAGGCTCTCCCAGATTTTGAATAAATGGCTGAACAGTGCCACTGGCCAAAATAGTGGGGATGCTGGATATTTCGATCGTATCTGTGATATGCGAAGCATAACCAGCTTTTGACGCGCGCAGGTAGTAGAAATAGGAACTGCCTGCCACCGGCAGTTCGTCGGTTAGTTGAAAATTGATAGATGTATCATTTGCTGCCATTACTTCACCCACTTTGGCATAGCTGCCGTTGCGATCCGATGAACGAAACAGTTCATAGCTGATTTGATTCATAGCCCAGCTGATATTCCAGTTGAACAAACTATTGCTCGCCTGTTTTACTCCTCTGAAATTAGCAACCGCAATATCTCTGGCGCCACCAGCACAAATGAGTGGCGACACTGAACAGGGGTCCCAACTACCAAAGAGGTTTGCATTGCTGTAACCTGAGGCCTCTGTTGCATTCAATTGAAAAGACCAGGGCGCACGTGAACCGGTGTTTACCGGTGTACCATTAAAATACGTGCTGTTATATTCACCATAGTAAATAAGACCGGTATTAGTTCCTGCATCCCATACCGACCATCCTTCAGGTCGGATGGTATTGCCCATTCGCGTATTCAGGAAAACAGTTTTGTTGTTGGCCAATGGATTGGAGCCATTGCTATTTTGCCAGGGGCGGCCCAGGAAATAAGCTGTTGCACCTGTATTATCGGGGATATCACAATCGCGGAATACATAGCCAAAAGCCTGACCGGCCGGCGTATTGGCAGCCGTGATATAACTATTGCCGCTGTTGCTACGCGATTTGGCATACACAACTGTACTGTCGAACAAAGCCACCGAGCTTCCGAAAATGAAATCCACATTACCGTCGATATAGCAGTTGCGGAAATAGTGACGCGGTGTTCCCCCACCCTTTATATATAGTGTATCCTGATTACCGAGGAAACGGCAATTGTAAAAAACGGCCCGATCATTATTAACCAGTACAGCTACCGCCTGTGAACCATCGCCAAAAGTGTTGGCAAATGTGATGTTGAAGGCAGCAAAATCGGGCGCATTAACTGTGAAGCTTGCCGAGTTTTGCGTACCAAGTGTACCTCCACCCGGAGCCGGGGTGCTGGCACCGTCGGTATAGTACACAAAAACATTGGCAACTGATTCACCTACCAGATGAATAAATGGCTTATTGCTGGGAATCGTGATCTTTTCCTTATACCGTCCGTTGCGGATAAAAATGATGTATGGGCTTGTTAATCCGGTGGGCGCCGCGTTGATGGCCGCCTGTATGCTGCTATACTGACCAGAACCATCGGCAGCAACAATTGCTGCCACTCCGGGCGGTCCAACCGAAGCCACGGTATTGCCTGACACAGCCAGTAACTGATCGGGGGCACCGGTGCTGCTGTGTATAATATTTCCTGATACGCTTCCTGTGGATGCAGCATTCAGCCGAACGCGTACGATCTGATTATTGACCGTTCCGCTAACTGGTGCAATGTTTAATGGGCTGCCCGCTGTAACCCAGTTGTTACCATCCGCGCTTAGTTCAAAACCTGCCGGTGCCGAAATAGAAAGATCCGAGTTCAAACTGCTGGCAGATACTGTGTATTGCTGTACGGCTGAAGGCAGACCCAGATATTGCTGAAACTGCTGCAAGCTGCCAGTTACCGAAATGGCGGGTGCATTCACAATTCCATTCAGATAGTTCTCCAGATTCGTATACCCATTTCCTGCCAGAAGTCCGCGGTCAGAGGCGTCGTTAGGGTTCAGTCCATTCGCCTGCTCCCAGGTATCCGGCATACCATCGTGATCTGTATCGGAAGGCGCCGTGCCGCTGGCAAGTGCAGGCCAGGCGTTGACAGTGTTAGCGAATGGGGTGCCATGTGGAAATCCACCCTGCACATCAATCACCCGACCGGTTCTGTTGGCAACATCGTTCACCAGACGTTGATCCAGCGTATCGCGCTCAGGTAGAATTGCGCCGGCTAAGGCCAATACACGCTGGTAGGCTTCCACCGCCGTTTCACCTGGCATAGATTCCATTGCAAATGGAGTTGTTGCTTTTGACAACACCGTGTCGGCCAGCGTACCGCCAGCCATCGCCATTCCTTTCCAGTTATTAGCCGTAATGTCCGGATATCCGTCTACGTGGTTACCATCTAAAAATATCTGTGGATAGTTAAATTCAGTTGATTTCGACGGGTTCATGATCATTCCCCGCTTTGGCACACCGCTGGTATTGGAGGTGCCGGTAGATGGCCCGTATTTGTAATAGTTATTTACCAGGTTGTAATTTCCTCCCTCGCCTCCGTTGGTGCTGTAATCGATCCAATTGTAGATAACGTTGTTTCTAAAGTCGCCCCGTTCCACCACTCCGGTAGGATAGCTGGAATTACCGGCAAATCGCGGTGCCCTTCCTTTTACATGCATGATCAGATTGTGATGAAAGCTTCCGTTGCGCGAACCCCAGATGCCGCCATAACCATGCTCCTGGTAGTCGGGACCCGGCGATTCATAGTGATAAGAGTAGTTGAGAGGCTCCGAAACAATATTCCATTGCAGCGTAATACTGTCGCCTCGATAAATAGTAAGTGCTTCATCTGAACTCCAGCTAATAGAGCAATGATCGATGATGATCTTTTTATTACCCAGGTTGCTGAGTACATCGCCATTGCCACTTCCATCAACCAATCCCAGATTCTGATGACGGTCGCCCATACGAAAGCGTACATAACGAATAATTACATTATCACCGCTGATTACAACGGGGTAATCGGCAATACAAATGCCGCCGCCGGGGGCTGTTTGTCCGGCAATAGTCGTGTTGCTGCGAATAGTGAGTTGCGAAGTCAACCGTATAGTACCTGCCACTCGAAACACAACCGTTCTGCTTAGCGTGTTGCCACCATTGGTCAAGGCATAACGCAAACTGCCGGGAGCATTGTCGTCGTTGAGGTTGGTTACTTCGTATACAGTAGTTGGGCTGGCAACGGTACCGCGGCCTCCGGTGCTGTATTTGCCATAACCCTCGGCTCCGGGAAAAGCCGGCACCTGTGCGTTGGCAAAAATGGAAAAGAAAATTCCGGCAATAGCCAGGCCAACCAGCCTGGTATTGAACCGGAAACTACTAATAGAAATAGTACTCATAATGGCAGCAATTAAGATTCTTTTCGATCCAGTTCTTACAACAAGAGACTGTTAATATAAACTTCCAGATTAGTGTATTGCTGATGGAGCTTATATCCACCTGCGTCGCCCGCATCAGCCGGATCAAGTCCTTTTGATTTTTCCCATTGATCCGGCATACCGTCGGCATCCTGATCGGGCAAGGCTGGCAGTGATCTTAATACCGGCCAGGCGTTCTTTGTTAATTCATAGGATGTGCCGTGTTCGTATCCTCCCTGTACATCAACTATGGAACCACGCCCTTCCTTTACTTCACGCACCAGCCGTTGGTCTACACTGTCGCGCCCGGGAAAACTGGCACCTGCACATTTCAGTACACAATCAAATGCCTCAAGCGACGACTGCGGCGCCACACTCAGCTCACCTATCTTTGTTTTCCGAAGAGAGTTGGCACGCTGCTCATCGCTGATGTCCTTGTCAAAATGCACACCCTTCGCATTGTCGGTGCTCACTTCCGGAAAGCCATCAACGTGATTTCCTGCCACGTAAAAAAAGCCTGGTGGAATAGCTGGCTTTTCCTGTGCCGAAGGATTCACAATACGTGCACGAACTTTGGTGTTGGTGTTGGGTCCGGCCTTGTAGAAATTATTTACCAGATTGTATTGACCGCCCTCACCGCCGTACACATTGTTGTGGCCCCAATTGTAAATGACGTTGTTTACATAATCTACGCGCTCAGCTTCACTGCTGCGGGTTCCGGCAAAACGTGGATTGCGGCTATTGCAATGAACAAATAAATTGTGATGGGCCGACAGGTGCCGCCCGCCCCAGATACCACCATAGCCGTGCTTTTCAAAATCGCTATCCCCTTTTTCAAAATGATAGGAATAATTGAGTGGCTCCGAAATAATATTCCATTGCAGGGTGGTACTATCTCCATCGTACAAGGTAAATGCTTCATCCGTGCTCCAACTCATGCTACAATGATCAATAATGATATGCTTCTTCCGGTTACCACCAAACGCATCATCATGTCCTGATCCGGGTACTTTGCCTTTGTTTTGATAGCGATCGCCCAGGCGGAATCGGATATAGCGGACAATAATGTTGTCGCCACCAAGCGACACTGGTTGATCTGCGAGGCAAATGCCGTCGCCCGGTGCAGTCTGACCGGCTACGGTTAGGTTCTTGCTAAAGCGCAGCGGCGACTCTAAATGGATTGTACCTGAAACGGCGAATACTACCATCCGGGGATGTTTGGCTTCCACCGCTTCACGAAAACTGCCGGGACCTGCATCGTTGAGATTGGTCACCACGTAAACCCTTCCGCCGCGCCCACCAGTTGTATATTTTCCAAATCCCTCAGCACCCGGAAAAGCGAGTACCTGCGCAAATGCTGTTTGCGACAACAATATCAACAGTAATTGGGCGAGAATAAATCGAGCAGGCAGCCTTTTATGGAAAAATAATTTCATCAGACATCTTAATAAAATAACCTGCAGCCGCCCCGGGAGCGGCCACAGGTAGAAAAAAATTGACTAAAAAGCCCAACGGGGATCGCCAATGGGTCCGCCGCTGCTGCTGGCAGTCCGTAATGGCGACGCTGCCGGCAAGGTAAAGTCGTTAGTATCATTGGTCCAACCCAGGTTTTCGGTGGTCACGTTCTGTTGCGATACCTGTGCCGGAAAACTTAGTGCCGTTGGTGTGGCTGCTCCATCGGAAAGGTTGAAATAGTTGGAATTCCGAAGCAATGCCACTGCACTTCCTGCCCTAACCAGACTGGTGCCGGTGGTTTGGCCCGGCATAGGAGTATTGGCAATGATACTGTTTGAAATCGTCAGGTTGAGCGTATTGGCGTTCAGATCAACTAAAAAATTATTTCGTCCATCGCGGCCTACACTATTGATGGTACATTGATCAATTAAAATACGCGGCGGCGTACCCAGCGTTATATTGGTACTGAATCCTATAAAGGCCCGTCCCAATCGGTTAAATGTTGAGTTGATCAGCTCTACACTCTCAAATTCCAGTTTTTCCATTGTGAAGAAAGTATAGGCATTCAGATATCGGCTATCGCTTACAATCGAATTAATTACACGTATCGTGTCAATTTTATGGGCATTGTTAGCAGCCCGATTTCCCCGGAAGAAACAGTTGCCCATATTGCTCACAAGGCAGTTGTTTACTTCAATATTTCCAAAATCTGCCGCCTCCGAATCACTGTTCAGACCCACCAGATTAAGAAAATACAGCGAGTTGGCACCTGCTGCCAGCCCATCAAAGCCAATACCCTGCAACTTAACCCCGGCTCCGGTCCCTTTAAGCGTAACCTCGCGGTAATTAACTTTCGTATCGTTAGGGTTGCCACTCACTGATGCAATCGAGATCATTTTCTGCTGAACAACCAGATTCACAAAAGCACCACCCCCATCTACACAGTTGTAGGTCCCCGGGTTCAAACCAATCAGATCGCCATTAGAGGCGGCAGCTACTGCTGCTACCAAATCGTCGCCCGGATTAAGTACGATCGTGTAAATACTGGGTTCTTTCGTTGTAAATGTCAAAATGCCTTTGCGAACATTGCCTGCGTAGATAGCAGCAGTGTAAGTAGTGAGGGGACTCAGGTTATCGATCAACTTTAATGAAGCAGACAGATCGTCGGCAGTCAACGTAATCGTTTCAGCACTGCCTCCGGCTGGCGTTAACACGATGCGGGTGAGACCATTAGTCGGGCGCCAGCGAAGGGTGACCGACTTGTCCTTAAGTTCTGCATCCAGTGGTGTAAACAAAATCTGTTCCCCGGTAATCATGAAGCCGGCACTGTTCACCCATCCCGACTCAGCGGTGCTGTTGACAGCATTCGCCTTTACTCTTGCAAAATATTTGGTCTCCACCTCCAGATCATTTTCGGTGAGCACATAAAAATTGTCCTCCACCTCCAGACTGATAGGTGCAGCCGACGAAAAATTGGTATCGGTTGAAACTTCAAGGCGGTAGGTTGTACCGGGTGCTGCAAACTGCGAACGGATCCAGTCAAGCCTTGCCTGGGTTTCGCCGGCGGTTACTTTAATGTCGCCGGGCTTGAACTGTCTGGGAAGCACGGGATCTTCCTCTGTCTTGGTGCAGGCAGCAAAGCTTACCAGACTCAACAACATTACCAGCAACCGTGCATTAAAATATTTCTGATATTTCATGAAGCAATCATTTTAATGAATGAAAATTCAATCAATGTCCGTAGTCCTGAGTCAGATTTGGATTGGCATCGAGGCTTGCCTGTGGCAACGGTAACAGCTCACATTTGTTTGCCTCGAAAGAAACAGCCAATATGTTGGTAATGGTTGTAGTGATACCGCTGCCAACCCATGAAATGGAACTATAGCCTGATGGCGCCGGGCTGGGTGCAGGCTTATAAAAAGACCCATACCACTGCATCGTAGTCTGGTCAGGCAGATAATACATGGTTGCCGGCAGATTCTCGTAAGGAGCTTCCTTATTGACCATCTTCAACAATTCGGCTCTGGCCTCCGCCAATTTCTGACCGAGGAGATTCCAGCGGATCAAATCGTATTTGCGAATACCTTCACCACCAAGTTCCAGTTTACGTTCCTGCATAATGGCTTCAAAAAAATCGGCATAGTTGCCGGGGGTAGCTCCGATAAGTGAAGCATTACCTCCAAAAGCACGGAGTCTGACTTTTTCAAAAGCCGCAATGGCCGCGGGCGTGGGTCCGTTATTCAACTCATTCTCTGCCTCTGCAAACATCAACATCACATCACTTAGTCTGATCATGGGCCAGTTGGTACCGAAATACTGGGCGGCCGAAGCCACCTGGCTGGTCCAGTCACGACGAAATTTGCCATCTACCATTGTTTGCAAATTCCGGGCGGTAAGAGTAAAATTCTGATTGATATTATAGGGTGCACAGGTCACGTCACGCCTGGTATCCATAGAATCGAAAGAGTAGAAATAGGTGGGCAGAATAGTAAGAGCACTGTTGCCGGTGTTGTTGTAGCGGGGGCCGTTGTAATAACCCAGCTTGCTATCGCCAAAACCACTACCTCCACCGGTCATGCCCACTTCCCAGATAATCTCCCCATTGGGTTCCTCGCGATGCGCACCAATGGCATCTTTGAAAACCGCGAGAAAACTCGGGTTTAGGCTATGGTCGCCGGTACGAGCCATAATGGCGGCACATTCGTCGCGGGCAATCTGATAAAAGTCTTTATAGTTCGAGGGCCGTTCCATCTGACGATTCAGTCGAAGTGAATAACCACCCCGGTACAATGCTATGCGCGCACGCAACCCACGCACAGCGCCCTGTGTGATGCGCTCGTTGGTGATGCCGCCCCCGGCTTCGCTTCGCCATGGAACCAGGCTTTCCGCTTCTTCCAGATCAGACAGCAGTTGATCATAAATCTCGTCCCGATCTGTCTTTGATTTGAAAAGATCTGCTTCAAGGCTGGAAGGCAACCATTGTGCAGGCACATCGCCCCAGTTGCGGATGAGTTCCATATAAAATTGTGCCCGCAACGTAAGCGCCTCACCGTACAAATGACGCAATTTGGCCTGCTGCGATGCAGTACCACTGCTGTACATTTCCATACGTGGAATATTGTAAATACAAATATTCGCCCGTTCAATGCCGGAGTAAAGCTGGTTGAAGGGATTAGCCAATTGCGTATTGCTGGGCTTAGTGTTGTAGCGGGCAATATCACGCCTTTCGTTATCGCCCGGATTACCGCTCTGGCCCATCATTTCGTCGTTGTCGTATGGATAGTACATACTGATACGAATGCCATAGCCCTGATCGCCGCCCAGTGCCGAGTACGCACCCAGCACAGCCAACTCAGCATTGGTAGTATTACTAAAAACGTAGTCAGTTCCAAAAGACGAAACAGGCTCTACGGTCAGGTATTTTTTACAGGAACCCAATACCAAGGATGCACCCAGTACACCGAAAACAATTGCCCGGCTGCCTGAATTAAATATTGTTTTCATCATTGACATCATTAACGGGTTTACAGTGACAGATTTAATCCAACAATAAATGCGCGGCTACGTGGATAAGCGGAATAATCCACTCCTGGTGTAAGCGGCGTACTGCGGCGTGTATTCACTTCAGGGTCGTAACCGCTGTAACGTGTGAATATGGCCAGGTTATTTACAGTGGCATACACGCGGAAATTGCTGACATTGATTTTTTTCAACAGTTTCGCCGGTACCGTATACCCCAGGGTAATGTTGTTGATCCGCAGGAACGATCCATCTTCAATCGCCCAACTGTGCGCATAAAAAGAACTGGCACTACGCAGCGGAGCCCACAATTTTGCATTTTCATTAAGCTTGGCAAGTGCGGCAGGATCGGTTACCACCTGCCCCTGGTCATCTACCGTGCGCCAGCGATCGTTCATCATGGAAAGCAGATTAGAATTGACGGTATATCCACTGGTAAACTCCAGCTTGTTGGCGTTGTACACATCGTTGCCAAACTGGAAATTGACAAATACGCTCAAGTCAAAATTCTTATAAGAAAACTGCTGGTTCAGACCTCCGAAAAATTTAGGCTGTGTATTTCCTATACGGGTGCGATCCTTATCATCTACCACACCATCATCGTTCAGGTCACGAAACTTCAATGTACCAGGCTGAGGTGCCTGTGCAATGATGCCTGAATTATTGGGCACTCCAGCCTTCAGGGTGTAAGTGCCGTTGTTGTAATCAAAATCATCAATGCTGTAGTAGCCATCCGTCACCAGACCCCAGATAGTGCCCACCGGATTGCCTGGCTTTACCAGATAGTCGGAAGGCTGATTGCTACCACCCCATCCGGATGAAAACAGGAAGAAATCCTGGTACTGGCCAATGGACTCGATATTATTCTTGTTAAATGAAATATTGAAATTGGCTCTCCATGTGAAATCTCTTTTGGCAACTGGTGTACCGTTGATTTGTATTTCCACACCTTTGTTAGTGGTGCTGCCTACGTTCTGAATTTGCTGGGTATATCCCGAACTGGTTGGTACGGGTACATTCACCAAAAGATCTTCGGTTGTGTTCTTGTATACATCCACCGACAACGACAAGCGGTTGCGAAGGAATGACACATCGAGGCCGAGGTTGCGGGCTGTAGTAGTTTCCCAAACAAGGTTAGCATTAGCAAGCGAAGACGCTCTAAAAGCGGTGATCAACTGATCGTTTACGCTATAGTAGGTATTTGCAACAAACTGCGTGAGGTATAGAAAATCGCCAATACGGTTGTTGCCTGCGCGTCCATAGCTTATGCGCAGTTTCAGATCGCTGATGGCGGGCTTCAGTTTTTCCATGAACTTCTCTTCCGATACGCGCCATGCAAAGGAACCGGAAGGGAAATAACCCCAGCGATTGCCCTGGGCAAACTTGGATGAACCATCGCCACGCAGGGTCAGATTCAGCAGGTACTTTTTATCAAGCGCATAGTTGATTTGACCGAAAAGCGAAAAAATGCGATTAGTAAACTCATTGGAAGAAGGCGGTGGCTGTGTGGCACCTGTGGGCGGACTTCCCAGTCCCATATTTCCCAGGGCTGCTTTCGCTGTAATGCCCACGGGGAAATACCGGGTTTCTATTTCGTATTCCTTTGTCTGACTTTCAAATACTTCCTGGCCAAGCAGCACATCCAGATCGTGGCGATCGCTAAAACGGCTGCCCGACTTGTTCATGGAAAAAGTAAGCACATTCGAATTGTTCAGCACCCTACGCGAAATCGTATTGATAGAGGCTGTAGGCATGTTCGAATTCTGACGGGCAATGCTGGTAATGGTGTCGTTAAAAGCATTCTGGCGAATATTGCTGATATCAAATCCCACAGTCGACTTGAATGAAAGGTATTTGTTGATATCGTAGGTGAAATAAGCGCTGATATTCGCAGTGGAATTATAGTTGCGGCGGTATTCTGCCTGGTTCAGCAAAATGGGATTCACAAGGGAAAGACCGTTGGCGTTAGTCTGCAACGCATAATCAGGGTCATAGTCCAACAGATCCTGTCCACCCATCAAAATAGGCCGGTACTTAATGGCATGGCGCAGACGGTTGGTGCCTGAAGAACCGGCATTAGCCGTACCGGCTCCGTTTACAACCGTATAATTATAACGCACCGCCATGCCCGCTTTCAATTTGGGGCTGACAGTATGGTCAAATTTGAAATTGACAAGTTTACGGTCGAAATCAGAACCCAGCATTACACCTTCTTCTTTGTTGGAAGTAACGCTGAGGTTAAACTTAGTGCTGGCGGATCCACCTACAAGACTGATATTATGTGTTTGCATCAACGCATCACGTCCAAACATTTCATCCTGCCAGTCGGCCATAGGCACGCTTTTGTAGAGTTCCAGATCTTCCCAACGACCGTAGGTGTTCTGAAAAGTCTGACGCTCATCGGCACTTCCTCTGGTACGTTCATATTGGTACATCACAAAGTCGTAAGGATTCATCACATCGAGCCGGTTGGCCAGTTGGCGTATGCCTGCAAGGCCATTGTAGTTAACGCGGGTTTTCATGTTACGACCGGCTTTGGTCGTAATGATTACTACACCGTTCGCACCCCTGGCTCCATAGATCGCGGTGGCGGAAGCGTCCTTCAAAACGTCGATTGATTCAATGTCTTGTGGTGCCAGCACACTCAGGGCATTCTCTACCTGAATACCATCGACCACATACAGTGGTGAATTGTCCTGCGTGATGGAACCACCGCCACGTACACGAACAACTGCGGCGGCATCGGGCGAGCCTTCTGATTGGGTAATTTGCACACCTGCCAAACGTCCGGCAAGTGCTTCAGCAGCGGAGTTAATAGGAATATCCTTCAAATCGCGGGCGTTCACAGAAGATACTGAACTGGTCAGATCACGGCGTTTCACCGATTGATAACCGATGATCACCACATCATCCAGCGATTTTACTTCGGCCAATAAACTGGCGTCAACGGTGGACTTACCATCGACTGGCAATTCCATTCTTACATATCCGGTGTGGGTAAAAACCAGCACAGAATTGGCAGGCACTGTCAGACTGTATCGTCCCTGTGGGTCTGTGACAGTGGAGGTGTTGGTACCCTTTACAGATACCGTTGCCCCCTCAATCGGCAACTTGGTTTCGCTGGAACTAACCATTCCGGAAACCTGCCGGCCCTGGCCCCATGCTCCCGATATTGCTGCGGTTAACACCAGCAACAGGAACAGTAGCTTTTTCATACTGCAATCGTTTTGATTAATAAACAAGCAATTTCTCGCTCAGAATTGGCGAGACAAGTCTAATCAGAATTTGCTGATTGAAACCAGTTCAGCTTTGCTTTATTTACGCAATCGTTCCCGGCAACGATCTCACTTAATACTGTATTACAACAATTTATAAATAACTTTTCATCCATTACCAACAAAACCGTCCCTTTGCGGTTCCCTCTTCGCAATTCAATCCCTTATCATTTCAAACGTTTCCAAAAGCCCGAAAATGGCTACATTTAGGAGCGGTACCAAAGGCCCCGCGGCTTTCCGCCCAATAGGAATATGAAATTCGAAGCCGTTACCATTAAAGACATTGCAAAAGCGCTGGGTCTGTCTACCTCAACCGTATCGCGGGCCCTGCGCGACAGCTACGAGATCAGTCCCGAAACTAAACGTATCGTGCTGGAGTATGCTGAAAAGATCAACTATCATCCCAACCCGATAGCGCTGAGTCTGAAAGAAAGGCGCAGTCGTTCCATCGGTGTAATCGTTGCTGAAATTGCGAACAGCTTTTTCTCCCAGGCAATTGATGGCATTGAATCCATTGCCTACCAAAACGGATACAATGTTATCATTTCTCAAAGTCGCGAATCGGCCGACAGGGAAAGCATCAACCTCAATTATCTCACATCCCGAAGCATCGACGGGCTGATTGTATCGGTTTCCACTGAAACCACCGATTTTTCCGGCTTCAGTGAACTCTTCGACCGGGGAATGCCGATTGTATTTTTTGACAGGATCGTTAATGAAATTAATACCCACAAAGTTGTTGTGGACAGTTACAAGGGCGCATATGAAGCCACGCTTCATTTGGCGGCAAATGGATACAAGCGCATTGCTGCCGTGACAGGGAGCGAACTGCTTTCCATTACAAAAGATCGAATTGCCGGCTACAACGCCGCGCTAACCGATTTGGGCCTGGCAACCGTGCCCGGACATTTGCTTCATTGTCCCCATGGCGGCCTGATACGTGAAGAAATTGAGGACGCTGTTGACCGACTCATGGCGCATTCCGAAAAGCCCGACGCCATCCTGGCCCTAAGCGATAAACTTACTACCGGCTGCCTCCGGGTTCTTCACTCCCGGCAAATCAGAGTTCCCGATCAAATGGGCCTCGTTGGATTTTCCAATTCTGACCTCACCGAACTTATCGGCCCTCCGCTGACGGTCATCAAGCAACCAGCCATTGAAATGGGCGAAATCGCCACCAATCTCTTGCTTCAAATGATCGAAAGCAAACGCCCCCCAACCGAATTTGAAACCCGCATCCTCGAACCACAACTCATTGTGAGAGAATCCACGAGAACAAATGTTTAATGTGCAAATGTGAAAATGGCGCCTTCGGCGAATGTGCAAATGGGCAAATGTGAAAATGTGCAAATGGATAATTCCAAATTAGTTAATTAGATGATTTGCTTCAATATGACAAGCTATCCAATTCTCTAATTGATCATTTGCACATTTTCACATTTGCCCATTTGCACATTTTCACATTTGCCCATTTGCACATTCTCACATTTGCACATTTGCACATTTGCACATTTGCACATTTGCACATTCTCACATTTTCACATTTCCTCCTGACATAGGGCTGTCACTCCCCCTTCGTTCATTTGTATTACTAAAACAATACAATATGACAACAACAACAAGACCCGCCGAAGTATTTGCCCCGATTCATACCGATGAATTGCTTTCCCACTGGCAGGGGCATCGTGCTTTGACACGTCGGGTAATTGACAGTTTTCCCGAAAAGGAACTTTTTGAATTTTCGGTGGGTGGCATGCGACCTTTTGCCGAACTGACCCAGGAATTACTGCAAATGGCAGTGCCGGCCCTGCGTGGTATAGCCACGGGTATTTGGGAAAAATCAGACGAAGTGTTCGCACCGCGCGAATGGCCAAAAACCAAAGCAGGACTGCTGGAATTATGGGATAAATGCACGCAGGAGATCAACAGCCTTTGGGAAACCGTGCCAGCTCAACGTTTTCAGGAAGTGGATGTGGCTTTTGGTCTTTGGGAAGATAAGATGCATGGAACACTGGCTTATATCGTAGACAACGAAATCCATCACCGCGGTCAGGGATATGTATACCTGCGAGTATTGGGTATTGAACCCCCTCCCTTCTGGGAACGTCAATAAACAGCGAATATTTACCTGTTGGTGGGGTTGTTTTTTGGAGCAACACGGCGGCGGATTATTTTTTCCAGTTCAACTGCCAGAAACACAACGGCAGAGAGTCCACCCACCAGCAGGAATTCGTTTAGCGATAGTGCCTCAGTGTGAAATATTGTTTGCAACGGCGCCACATATGTTATGAGGGCTTGTAGTACAAAGGCCATGACGACAGCGCCAATGAGGTAGCGGTTGGAAAAAACACCGATCTGAAACAGCGACTGCCGCTCCGAGCGGATGGCCATTACGTGGCCCATCTGGCTCAGGCAAAGTACATTGAATACGATGGTTTGCCAGTGCAGCCCCTGCTCAAGGGCCCATGCCTGTGCGCCCAGTGCAATTGCCGCCATCAACATTCCCACCCATAAAATATGTAAGCCCATACCATTGGCAAACACATTTTGATCGGGTGGTCGCGGTGGCCTTTGCATAATGTTCTGTTCTGCTTTTTCAAAAGATAGTGCGATCGCCGGGAGACCATCTGATACCAGGTTGATCCAAAGTATATGAATAGGCAAAAGTGCAACGGGTAAACCCAGCATTGGTCCCAGCAACAAGGTCCACAGTTCGCCCGAATTGGTGGTCATGAGATAGCGAATAAACTTCAGGATATTATCGTATATCCGTCGGCCTTCCCGAATGGCACGGACAATGGTTGAAAAATTATCGTCCAGCAATATCATATCAGCCGCCTCTTTCGATACATCGGTACCAGTGATACCCATGGCTACACCAATATTGGCGCGCTTGAGTGAGGGTGCATCGTTCACGCCATCGCCTGTCATGGCTACATAATGTCCTTTTTTCTGCAGTGCCTTTACGATGCGAAGTTTCTGCTCCGGCGAAACGCGTGCATATACCCGAATCTTTTCAACTCTGCTATCCAGCTCATCATCGGGCCAGGCCTGTAGTTCCTGACCCGTCACCACCAGGCTTTTCTCCTGCAGAATGCCGAGCCTCATGGCAATATTGCGGGCCGTTTTAGGATGATCGCCGGTAATCATTACAGGCACGATGCCCGCATCGCGACATTGCGCTACTGTATCTGCTGCTTCTTCTCGTGGCGGATCTATAATGCCTGCCAAACCCAAAAAATGCAATTCCTGTTCCTGTTGTTCCGAACTTAGTTCAGCGGGCAACTCATCCCATTCGCGCCAGGCAAAGCCCATCACACGCATACCTGCATCAGCCATATTGTCAAGTTCGCGATTCAGGTCGGCTTCGGGAGCTGTCTTGCATCTCTGGATCAGCATGTCGGGTGCTCCCTTAGTAAAGCTGATGATCCGGTCTCCCTGCCGGTGAAATGTGGTCATCAACTTTCGGTCGGCATCAAAGGGTATTTCAGCCAATCGCTCTTCGTGATACTGCTGCCGGTCATTTTCATTCGTTATTTCAATCAGGGCAATTTCGGTACTATCGCCCAGCCATTCGCCGTTGGCATCCGATTTGGCATCATTGTTCAGGGCGAATGCGCTCAACAACAACCGGCCATCCTGATCCTGCCGCAATTTGTCAAGATCAGCACGTGCAACGGTGCCCATCTTGGGAAACCATATCGACTCCACGTGCATGCGGTTTCTGGTGAGCGTGCCCGTTTTGTCGGTACAGATATATGTTACCGATCCCAGCGTTTCAACCGCAGGCAATTTTCGAACCAGTGTCTGCCGACGAATCATACGCCTGGCAGCCAGTGCCAGTGAAATGGAGATTACTGCCGGCAGCGCTTCTGGTATTGCCGCCACAGCTAATGATATGCTGGTTAGAAAAAGTCGCACCAGGGGCTCACCCCTTAACCACCCCGTAACCAGAAAAACGATACAGAGAAATAACACCAATAGCGAAAGGTTTCGGCCAAAAACAGCCATACGCTTTTGCAAAGGGGTTTGTACATCTTCTTCCTGTAGCATTCTTGCAATGCTGCCCAACTGAGTTTGCATCCCCGTGGCTACTACTATACCTGCACCCCTGCCCGCCGATACGAGTGTGCCCTTGAAGGCCATATTGCGTTGATCGCCTACCGGCAGATCATCGGTCTGCAAGGCAGCTACGATCTTGTCTACTGGTACCGACTCACCAGTCAATGCAGCTTCTTCCATTTTCAGTTGCACCGATTCAGTCAGTCTGATATCTGCAGGCACAATATTGCCGGTTTCCAACTGCACTTTATCACCTGTTACAAGCTGAGTGGAAGGCACACTTTGAATCTGACCATCGCGCCATACTTTGCTGTTGGTTACGGCCATCTGCTTCAGGGCCTGCATCGCTTTTTCGGCCCTGAATTCCTGCAGAAATCCTATGCCGGCATTCAGCAGCACGATTACTAAAATCACCAGGCCATCCGTCCATTCGCCCACTATGCCGGAAACTACGGCCGCTCCCAGCAATATCAATATCATCAGATCGCGGAACTGCGCGAGCAGGATCTGCCATACCGACTTACGTTTAGCCTCCTCCAGCTGATTCGGACCATTTCGTTCAAGACGCTCTTCGGCCTCTGCCGAGCGAAGTCCCTTGTCCGAACTGTCCAGCAATTCAATCAACTGAGCTATGTTGGTTTTATACCATTGCATATCAGGCTCCCAGATTATATAGCAGCACCAGATTGGCGATATAAATCAGAAATATTACAACAGCATCCCAGGCAAGCAGATAGCGCTTTCCCGATGCACGATAGGTTAGTCCAATTATTACAACTGCCGTCATCAGAATAGCACTAAATACCGAAAGCAGGTTGGTGGGCGACGCATCTTTCAAAATGAACCCCTTCGTGTATGCTATATCGTCGAGGGCAAGAATTAGAATATTAAATATGTTGCTGCCTAGCAGATTACCTACTGCCATATCAATGGAGCCCATTCGTACCGCTGCAAATGAAACGGCAATTTCAGGCAGTGATGTACTTACGGCCAGAAATAAGGTGCCAACAAAGGATTTGCCCCAACCTGTCTGTTCAGCTATCTGGTTTGCAAAAAAGGGAAGTGCCAACGCCGTGCCAACGATTATCAGAGCATAACCCAGGTACCGGAGCACAACCTGTCTGTTCGTCAACTGAACCTTATCTTTTGTTTCGTCTTCAATATTCAACGCCGGCTCAAGTGTATGGCGCTTTTCAAAGAGATAAATAATACGGATCGAAACAAGATAAATCACAATAAACGCTACCGAAGTGAGGCCAAGCCAGGACGTGATGACAATATCCCGGGGCAAAAAAATACCCAACCCGACCATAGTCATCAACATCAGGCCGAGTGCTGCTGCCAGCACATGCCGTTGTGATGCAAGGCCCAGCAATGCTTTATGGCGGGGAACAAAAGCATCCAGCATGGCCAGCAGACCCAGGTTGAATGCACAGCTTCCCAGTATGTCACCCACGGCCAGATCGGCCGATTGTACAATTGCCGAAGAGCTGATGCCTACCATCAGTTCAGGCAATGAAGTGACCGAAGCCATTAATATCAGGCCAACCCAGGCTTTCCCCCAACCCGTACGTACAGCCAGCATATCGCCGTAGTGTGACAGCCTTTTACCTGCCCAAAGTATTATAAGCGCACAGCCCAGAAAGCCCGCCAGAGAAAGCAGTAATGTCTGCATGCAACAAGTTTGGCTGAAAATTAATCAAACCAGTCCATCAGCAAATATCAATTCACGCGTTCATTGAGCAACAGTAGTGGACGCCGGGTAAAACAGGCCATGTGCCGCGTCATGCTTTTTTCCATCAGTTGTTCCCAAAAATCTTTCTGCTGCCTGATCATCACCAACAGATCGAAACTGAATTTCTGTTCGAGTGTTTCCAACGCTGGTATAATTCCTTCACTTTCCAGCAAACGATACTGAACAGGCTGGTCGGGCAAAATATTCTTGCAGGCTTCAGTAAACCTGCCAAATGACTCCCGAGTAATTGTAGGGTTGTAGGAAAATTCGTCGGTATTGGCAACATGCATTACGGTGAGGCCCGAGTGCAGCAGGTTAGACAATACAGCTACCTGCGGCAACCACAACTGGGTCGACGGCAGATAGGAAGCGGCCATAACTATTTGCTGCACCGAATCCGGAAAATCTTCATCAGGAACCAGCCATACCGGAATATGGGCATGCTTTATAACTCGGGTAGCGGAAGAGCCAATCAGTGCTTCGCGAAGCCCGCCAGCGCCCAAGGTACCCATTACAATGGCGTCAGCACCCTGTTCAGACGCAAACTGCAGGATGCCTGGATGAAGAGGCGCCTCACCTACAAAATTGTCAACCCTTGATAATTGCTCAACTGATGCCGTTTCTAACAACAGCTCCTGCATCTGGTCGAGGCACTGCTGTTGCATGTTTTGATTAATTTGTGCACGCTCCGCTGCATTTCGAATAAAGGGACTTTCAACCGGTATCATTACATGATAGTGCAGTATGGAGGCCCCGGTAATGTTGGAAAGATCGAGCGCATACTTCAACGCTTTGGCAGCGGTTGCCGAAAAATCTGTCGGTACTACTATTTTAGTCGGAATTATCATGAGCCTATTTGTTATGGGCAATGAATAGCGGTGTATCCAGTTCTTTCATCAATATATCGGCCATGCTTGGTCTGAACCAGCGCGACACTTCTCCCCGACGGTATGCACCCAACACTACCAGGTCATTGGCACCACGCTGCTTCAAATGCTTCACAATGCTGGGTTCCGGATCCCCTCTCAACACAGTGAACAAAGCATGAGGAAAATGCTTTTTCATCCACTCCCGAATCAGCTTATTGTGTGGCAGTCTTGTGCCATCTGCCGCCGTCTTCTTCACTGTAAGCATTTCTACCGGCAGGTCTCCCAGCTCTCCCAGCAGATAACTGAACTGCCGAAGCGCGTAAGCAGATGAAGGCTCTCCATCGTATAACAGCGTAATGTGATCAATTTTTTTATAGCCTGATGGGACAATCAGCGCCGGGCACTGCAGCGCCGATAAAAGATGACGTACAAAAGCAGTAGGGGGTTTTTGCCTGCGGCGGGAAAAATTTTCGCCTTTATCCAGTATCAATAATTCGGCAAACATTGTTTCCTGAATCAACTCCTGTACGGCAATACCCCGATCTCGATGCACTATATACGATATATCAGCTTTACCACATACTGCCTGAAACTGACGCACGGCGTTGTCGCGACGCTGCTGATCCCGCTCTTCCAGTTTGCGAATCCGTGTATCTGCATCCGACTCAGTTGTCAGTACCTGCCCGATATTGAAACTGCGGTAAGTGGCTTCATCCAGAAACACACCCACCAGTTGTGCTTTTGCCTGAGCAGCCAGTTGAACCGCGAAACGCATGGTACTGGTCGAAAAATGGTAGCCATCGAATACCGCTAAAAATTTTTTCATAGTATCCCTTTTGAAAGAATGAGAAAACAATGCCAGCAATACAATGCTGACAAGTACGCTACTCACACGAAAATGCATCAACAATAACCGTGAATGGCTGATTTCCGTCAATATCCGGACTGATTAGAAAAAACCAGCAGTATGCAGCCTTTTAAACATCCTGAAAGAGAACCGACATGTCAAAATCGTGCTGCACCAACGAGGATGCATATTCGTTTGGTCTAATACCAAAGCTGGTAATAAAAGTAAGGAAAATCGTTTTGCGGGTTCCTGTAGCTTCTCTGAACAACTCAATTTTACGTGACAGATTCGCTGCTTCTGCGCGTTGAATAGTATATGGACCGGTAGAAAATTTCATTTCACAGAGGTTCACCGTTGCATCTTTTCGGTCAATGACCAGATCGATCTGAGCGGTTTCTTTTCCAGCTGTGCCTCGCCAGGCAGCAAGGCTGAGCTGAATACCCGCAATCTTCAGCGCCTCTACAATCTGCCTGCTGTGCAGGAGACAAATTTGTTCAAACGCATAACCGCTCCAGGCGCGTCGCTTTGAACTGTCGATACTGCTTATCCAGTATTGCGTATCGCCCGGATCTGAGTGCCGTATCCATTTCAGGTAAAATAGGCAGTAAGGGTCGCAAAGCTGATAAAAGTATCCGTATGCTTTCTTCCCAAGTGGGCGATACCGCCTGATAAAACCTGTCTCTTCCAGTTCCTCCAGTATGCGGGTGCTGCTACCGGCATTAGGCAGGCCGGTCAGTTCAAGCAATTCGGCGCGCAAAAGACCCATGCCCTTTTTGGCCAGGGCTTCAATTACCGCTTCATGCTGATCGGCTTTTTGAAAATGCGAGGGAAACAAAAATGTGAATTCCGTGCGTAGCAGACCGGATGCTGAAAAACAGAGTTCCTGAATAGCCTGGTCAGCACTCCATCCCGGCTTTATCTGCTCAAGGTAGAACGGAACGCCACCCATTGTCATATACAACAACAACTGCTGGTATCGGTCGAGTACTATTTGTCGCGATGTGAAGAAGGCTTCACATTCGGCCAATGTAAATGGTTGCAGATGTATTCGGTGTGTGACGCGATTGTGCAGTCCGCCACGACTTTTCAGCAGCTTATGGATCATCCAGGAGGCGGCTGAACCACAAGTTACCAGCAGTATGTCGTTGCGATGGGCAGCCCAGGAATTCCAGAAATGTTCCAGTGCCGGCAAAAATCCCGAACGTGGGCTATCAAGCCAGGGCAGTTCGTCTAAGAAAATGATCTTCTTTTTTTCGCTGGAAGTTTCCAGGTATTCACGCAATTGTTGAAAGGCCTCGGACCAACTGCCCACTGCAGGCCGGTCGCGGCCAGAGGGATCTGCATTTCGCAGTGCGTAAGAAAAATTGGCCAGTTGCTGCCCCGTTTTCACATTGGCCATTCCGGTCAGATAAAAACTCAGCCGACCTTCAAAAGCTGTGCGCACCAGGAAAGTTTTACCGATCCGGCGCCGGCCATAAATGGCAACGAAGGCTGAGTAGTCAGAAAGCAAAAGTTCCTTAAGTAGCCCCAGTTCCTCTGTTCTTCCAACGTGCTGTTTCAACTTCTTTCAATTTGAGCCGCTTTAAGTTATCGAAAATGGCTCAAAATGACAAATTTATCAAATTTGAGCCACTTTGAGTAATTAAAAATGGCTCAAAATTGACTAAAAGTCGATTTTGAGCCATTTTGAAGAATTGTAAGTCCTAATTGGGCAACCTTAATTAGTTCGCCTTCCAGGTATTATTATCCGGATTCATATCTGGCAGCACTTTTTCCGGATCCAGCACCACCGTGCTGATGGCCTCTTTTGTAGGCAGCGCGAATTTCCAAACGCCGGTACTTTGCCATATTTCAACGGGTAGTTTCAACCGTCCGGTTTGACCGCTCACCGTTTTGTACTCCACTGTAACCGGCATGGCCATTTGCTGTAAGTTTTCAATTGTTACCAATGCTCCGTTCTTGGGATCATTGCTGCGATACTCTACTTTGGAAACCGCCTGATCTAACTGGTAGGTTTCTATAAAAATACTTTTCCAGAACCAGGCCAGGTCTTCACCGGCGCTGTTTTCCATGCTACGGAAAAAATCCCAGGGAGTTGGATGCTTATAGGACCAGTCGCGGATATACTTACGGAATGCATAATCGAAGCGATCGGGGCCGAGAATTTCATTACGAAGTAACGTAAGCGCAAATCCGGGTTTAGCATAGAGCAAACTACCAATATTCCGCTCCATCATACCATCGGGTGTATTGTAAACCGACTCCATGCCTTTCGCAAACAAGCGGCTCTTGTGTGCGCTGCCGGGCTTACGGTAATATTCTCCATTATTAAAATCCTCTTCGGCAATACCATTAATAAAAGTGTTGAAGCCTTCATCCATCCAGCCATAGCGACGCTCGTTGCTGCCTACAATCATCGGGAACCAGGTATGTCCAAACTCATGATCGGTTACACCAAACAAACCCGAAGTGCGTGCGCGATAGCTGCAAAACACGATGCCAGGATATTCCATTCCCCCAATATTGGTGGCAACATTCACCGCAGAGTAATAGGGATAAGGGAACCAGCGCTTCGAATAATTTTCAATGGAGGCTTTGGTATACTCAGTTGATCGGCTCCAGGCATTTCGGCCATTTGACTCTACAGGATAAACCGACATAGCCAGGCCTTTTTTTCCGTCTGGTAAATTCATGCGGGCTGCATCCCAGATAAAGGAACGCGATGCCGTCCAGGCAAAATCACGGGCATTGTTCAATTTGAATTTCCAGGTGAGGGAAGGTTTCGAAGGACGAGACGCGGGGTTTAACACTTCGGCGCTATCCCGTATCATCACTGTTTCGTCGCTTTGCTTTGCCTTATTATAACGCTGCAACTGTTGGGCCGTCAGTACTTCCTGTGGATTCTGCAATTCACCGGAAGCTGCCACGATCATTGGAGAGGGAGCAGTGATATTCACTTCAAAATTGCCATACTCGCAATAGAATTCCGAAGCCCCCAGATAGGGATCGGTATTCCAGCCACGCACGTCATCAAACACGCACATACGGGGGAACCATTGTGCAATGGCAAAAATGTTTCCGTTCTTCGTGTTCAACACACCGGTACGGTCAGCACCGTAATCAGGCACTGTATAAGAATACTCAATCCGCAATTGGAGCTTACCCCCACGGGCTGCCATAGCCTGGGCCAGTCGTACCTGCATACGTGTATCAGTGATGAGATAATTGGCATCGCTGCTGCTTGCACCATTTACCAGTTTTACTGACTTCACCTTATATCCACCATCAAAATCGCTGGAAGCATCGCCATATCTGCTGCGTCCGGTGGCCGGCATTTTAGCCTGACCCCGCGACTCTTTATTAAACAGGTTCTGGTCCATTTGCAACCAGATAAAAGGAAGACGCTGTGGACTGTTGTTGGTGTAACTGATCGTAACGGTAGCAGTTACTTCCTTTTTTTCTTCGTCCAGTTTTGCATCAATACGATAGTCGACCCGGTTTTGCCAGTAGTCCGGACCAGGCTCACCGTTGGCCGCACGATACGAGTTTCCATTATAGGTGTAGAACATCGGCGAAAAAAGGGCATGTGGATCATATGTGGAACCAGTACCCTCTGTTTGAGCAGAAACCATGCTGGCTGCCACAAACCAGCAGGCCACAAAAAGAAATAGTCTTTTCATCATGTGTTGTTTAGTTGAAAATTCCGGCAGCTTCATCTGCCTTTGAAAATGGAGGCATGAAAGTACCGAATTAACCGTGACCTGAAAAGTACATTGCCAAAAACAAATCGGGGGACAAGATCATAATCTCGCCCCCCGCCGGACCCATATTTCTTATTATCAGGTTTTCACCTTCTTTAGTTGGAACACACGCGACAAATTAAACCCGAATCGCACTTCACCACGCCCCCACTTGTTGGTTGTTTCGGTAATAAATGTACGCTCATTCATTCCAGTAGAGTTGGTAAAATGCAATTGAAAAACGTGCCCGCCTGTTTCGATATCAAAACCCACCGACAATGGATTTTGATAATTGTTGTCGGTCAGTGGATTTAATACGTAAAAATAATCGCATGTGAGGGAAACCCTTCGGCTTAAACGAATACGTCCGCCAACACCTGCAGACAGAATGTCGTTGTCGTCGGATGCATTTGCGACCAGGTTCTTATGCACAACAGTTGGCATTAACTGTAGTGATATAGCATCAGAAAATTTGCGGCCGATTATGCCCTGGAAAAAGTACGCGAGTCTTGAAGAAAAATAATTTTTTCGAGAAGGATCTGCCCAATCAGTACCATCCATCGTAACTCCGCCAACTACAGCAACTGTTACCGGCCAGGCTCCTTTTCCATTAGCTTGCACAATTGGGGCAAATTTAAAATAGCCATCCAATTCCTTTTTATAGGTACTACGACCCACGCCAATCATCAGATTGCGCATAATTCCAAAATCAAACCCCATCCTCATACTGGCCTGATCGAGTCCAAAAAAGTTTTTGTAGCCCTGGTCTAACTGACCAAAGCGGTGCAAAATTCTGAAGTCCATCGTGCCGGGACGTAAAAACTCCATGGACTGAGCCTGTATTACCCGCGACGACTTAAAGGCGCTTTTGACATACTCTTTCCGTGGTTGATCGTCCTGCACCAGTTGCAACAAATCCTTTTCCTGCGCTCTTGCAAAGTCAGCCACCGCTACGAGCAGGATGAATGCGAAAAAACGCCCGAGTCTGCATTGATTTTTCATACTTACTTTTTAAGTGGTTCCAATTGACAATCGATTTCAATGGTTGCCTGTTTAGCAATTTTGTCGGCAACCAAACCGGGAATAGACACTTTATAGTCGGACAGAAGGACAGGGAAAGAAGCGGTAGCCTGAATTTTGCCTGCTCTAACCGCCAACTGTCCTTCCACCTCTACATCGCGTGTTACCCCGTGGATCGTCAGTTTGCCCTTTACGCGTACTGTGTAGCTGCCATCTTTTGTAAAATTGACTGCAGAATTATTTTGAACCGACCCTTTGAACTCGGCTTTGGGAAACTTATCACTCTCTACATAATTTTCGTTGAAATGCTCTTCCATCAAAGCCCGTTCAAATACGAAGCTTTTCATCAAAATTGAAAATTGAAACTGCCCCGTTTGAGTATCCAATACACTGGTGGCGGTTTTGGTAGTACCCTCAATTCTTTCGGGCGATGAAGCTGCTGTGGCATCGAAATGAATCTTACCATTTTTTGTGAAATAAACCTGCGAATAGCAGGCATAACTAAACAGAATGGAAACAACTGTCAATGTCAATACTTTTTTCATAAAATTTAAATTGAGTTATGGTAGAATTTCGGCCACACATCGAATTAACACGATGTCAGAACCAAGTAAGTCGTCGCTGTTATAACCTGAATACTCGCCCTTCACTGTTGCAGCCTGTCCAAGTCGGGCATCGAGGATATTCCTGTTGTGATTACTGTCAATCGAACATCGTATTGAATTCATAGAAGAAGTATCTCCTAACACGATTATGAAAGATGTTGGATCGCTAATATCAATTTCTTTGATTTGGCCGCGAACCTCCAGCAGTTTCTTACCGTATTTTTGTTCGGCGGCTGCAGGGTTGTCTGAAAATTCTTTCTCCAGTTCTATCGCATCCATGGTATAATCAGGTTTCAGCTTCGCATTGTCGGCATGCGTCCTGTTATACTCGCGGTACACGTACACAAATCCTATGGCACCCAGAATTAATAGCACGCCCGCTATTCTTAAAATGGTCCGTTTCTTCATGGTTAGTATTTAATTATTTAGGGATCCGCCATCGATCCACAGTTTTATTTTCCGGAGCTGGCAGGCATTTAATTTCGGCGTTCCCTGAGGCATCGGTGAATATCCGGATGCATGATCAACGCTTCCATACAATTTGCCGTTTAAAGCAATTGCCCTGTCGGTCGCATAGGTACCCATCGCGATATTTCCAGATGGGAATCCACCAGTATGACAGCTATAGCAATACTGATCAAATATGGGAATTACATCTTTAGTATAAGAAACAGTGGTAAGCGTATCGCAGGAGCTTCCTGCATTGCCGTACAATAACTCTTCCTTGTCGTAGTAACAGGAAAATAGTAAACTCATCATGGTAATCATTAAACCTATTCCAATCACCTTTTTCATTTTCATAATTTTTAGTTGTTAAGAGCGCCGGCGTCAATCCATTTTTGAATTTGTTTGATCTGACAGTCAGATAAACGACTGGAGTTTTTGGGCATAACCGAATAACCAGGCTGAGCTGCAACAGAACCCCAAAGCTGGCCGGAATTTACGATGGCTTTTACTGCATTGTAGCTGGATAGATCAATGCCACCTCCCAATGAAGCAGGATTATGACAGCCTACACAACGGCTATCGATGATCGGCTTTATTGCTGTGCTAAAATTGAAGGAAGATGTATCACAGGCAGCAGTACAATTGTTGTTCAACGCTCCCTGATTTATCCAGGTTTGGATAAGTGCCAGCTGAGCCTGGGAAATGGGAGCCATCGGCGGGGGAGGCATCCGGTCGCCACCAGTTTCAATCATCACCTTGTACAATTTACTTCCACTCGCGTTTCCGGCGCGCACATACCTCATAATCTTGCTGTAGCTGGTAAGTACAACACCGTCTTTATGGCTTGCATCATCATGACACCCACTCATGGTGCAATTCGATGAGATTATTGGTTGCACCTGATTGACGAAATAAACGGAATCAGGATCGCATGAGTTACCTGCATCCGGAGGGTTATTATTTCCCGGATCGATGACATCAAGGATCTCATGTTTGCAGGCTGCCAGTGTCACCAGGCATACAAGTACGACAGACCATAGCGATTTTTTTCGCATAAATTTCTTTTTAATTGGTTAGGGTTTCTGGATCAGACATACCACTGCACTGTACGTAGGTAGCTACGCAGCGAGTGTCATTCCTCCTTTTTGGAATGTTCAAACCAGGTTTTCGTTTCGAGAAAAATCAGCAATACCCCGAAGCAAGGCGGGGTGGATCAAGCAACTCCAAGGGTGATTGATCGATTAACTTGGATGCTGGTATGGTAAACTTTAAAGAGATGTAGATTTCGTCGGCCCACAAACCAGTTTCAAACTGTCTTACCAATGCCGGAAAAGAATGAACGGTGCAATTTGCATTTACGTGGCGCGATCCCGAACGGCCTGAAATAGGAGAGCAATGATTTACTATACAACAGGCTCGCTTCGCTTCTATTTCAGTTCCTGTCGAATTCGTTGATGATAAAGAAAAGTCCCCCTTGGCCGGTACAGTTCCGGGATTTGACCGTCCCGCCAAAAGCAATGCAACTGCAATGCTTAATGCAATCAGAGTTTTAACAGCATAGGTGCTTTTCATCAATTGGACTTAAAATTCTAACATTAGATAAGAAATTAATGTGCCAAAAGTCACAAAAGAAAATGAATTTGACTTATATCAAGTGGGCTGAAAACCAAAGACTAAACACTACCGTAACGAATTATCATCTGTCATTTAGTATGTATACACAATCTGAATAGTTGATTTTTTGAGTTTTTTAACTAATGAACTGTAAAGTCGCAAATGCGTAAATTGTGATCCAAAACAGTTCACTATGCTCTCAAAATCGATACAGGAAGCGCTTAACAAGCAGGTGCAAATGGAAGCCGAATCGTCGCAGGCCTATCTCGCTATGGCCTCCTGGGCAGAAATTCAACCAGGGCTGGAAGGAGTAACGGAATTCTTTTATAAGCAATCGGACGAAGAACGTGTGCATATGTTGAAGCTGATTCGCTTTGTGAACGAACGTGGTGGATTTGCCGCCATACCGGCGCTGGAGCAACCTATGCTCACCTTCCCATCGCTGAAAAGACTATTCGATGAATTTTTGAAACATGAACTAAAAGTTAGCAACAGCATCAACGACCTGGTTCACTTATCTCTCACGGAAAAGGATTATGCCACGCATAACTTTTTGCAATGGTATGTGAACGAACAGATCGAAGAAGAAAGAACTGCGCGAACGCTCAACGATAAATTAGAGTTGATTGGCGATGATAAAAGCGGGCTTTACCTGTTTGACAGGGATATAATGAATTATCGGGATGGGGGGAAGAGGTGAGAGGTGAAAGGTGAGAGGTGAAAGGTGAAACTTGAGACGTGAGAGGTGAAACGTGAAACGTGAAACGTGAGAGGTGAAAGGTGAAAGATGAGAGGCTTGTCTGGGGAAGTGGGGAGTGGGAAGTGGGGAGTGGGAAGTGGAGAGTGGGGAGTGGGAAGTGGAGAGTGGGAAGTGGAGAGTGGGGAGTGGGGAGTGGGAAGTGGAAAGTGGGGAGTGGGAAGTGGGAAGTTTGTTAGCCTCGGAATAATAGTTCGCAGGGTTTTAGTCCGGTGTGTTTCTTGAAAGCGGTAGAAAAATGTGAAATAGAAGAATAACCGAGCAGGGCAGACACTTCGGTGACGCTCAAACCCTTTTCGTACAATAAATACTTTGCATGCTCCATTCGCTGGCTCTGATAGAAGTCGAAGATGGTGCTCCCAAACATTTCTTTAAAGCCTTTCTTCAAATAACACTCATTCATCGCCACTTTACGGCTCAACTCTTTGATGGTAATAGGATCGCCGATTTGTTCAATCAATATTTCTCTCGCCTTTTGAATTTTTTCGCGATCGGCTTCATTGGCCAGAAACTTACATTGAATAGAATTAATCTCCTTTTCGCCCAGCATACAGTCGAGACTGTAGAGCAGCAACATTTGTGTTTGGGCGTTGATAAAAATGTTTTCCAGCGAACCCGTATAGCTGGTGCTCAGTATAGACTCCAGCACCACCCTGGATCTGGAACAAAGCGGTAGCATTTTGCTATGAGACTGGGTGTTTCTGAATCGCAGAATATCGTCCATAGCCGCCGTAGCACCGCCTCGCGCCGGGTGAATGAATTGGGATAGATGTGCAGGTGAAAATCGAAAGAGGAAGAGATCAACTGTTTCCACACGCTCGCCACAATGACGGCTCTTGTTCAGATGACAGGAATCGCACTCGCTTTGCTTTTCGCGGCAATATACATTTCCACTGATGCAAAATCGGAGTTCGAGATAACTGTTCTCGGACTGGCTTTTTTCTACCTGATAGATCAACATACCGGTATCCTCGAGCGGGGCACCACCGGGTCTGCGCAATCGCCTTATGCTATAATTGACCGTACCGGGTACGGCCAGCTCTTTTTGCTGCAAAACGCGCATATCATCCACCATAGGTGTCTGTTTCATTGCAATGGAAAGGATGTCGGCGTTCATTTGCATGGCTGGCAAAATTACATCATTCCGGCCGCAACACAAGCAGCACTATCCCGTATGATATCGAAAATAGTTTTCATATACTATTGATTGTAAATTAAATAGGATCTGATTTAGGCCTGTTCGACTCGGCGACCAAATGTCCAGGGAGGTCCGCCCATCGCGCCTGCTGCCGTTCAACATTTTATACCCCCCGCAACGTTCCAATTTAACCTGAACGACTACCTTTGCAGCGTCACGTAATAAAGCGTGACCATTTTTTTAGCTGCATGATCCATCCGCATACGTATATACATCCCAATGCCAGGCTGGCAACCAATGTAAAGGTGGATCCCTTTACCGTCATTCATCAGGACGTAGAAATTGGTGAAGGCACCTGGATCGGATCGAACGTTACGATCATGGAGGGTACCCGAATTGGCAAAAATTGTCGGATTTTTCCCGGTGCCGTGCTGGGTGCCATTCCGCAGGATCGAAAGTATGCGGAAGAAAAAACGACGGTGGAAATCGGTGACAATTGTACCATTCGCGAATTTGTGACTATTCACCGTGGAACCAGCGATCGACTCAAGACCTCGGTTGGAAATAATTGCTGGATCCTTGCTTACAGCCATATCGGTCACGATTGTACAATCGGCAACAATTGCACACTTAGCAATAGCAGCCAGCTCGCGGGCCATGTGGTGCTGGGCGACTGGGTTGGACTGGGAGGAGTTTGTGCCGTTCACCAGTTTGTTAAAATCGGGTCGCATGCCTTTATCAGTGGCGGTGCTTTAGTTGGCAAAGATGTTCCTCCATATATTAAAGCGGGCCGTCAGCCACTGAGCTATGCCGGTGTTAATTCTGTAGGACTCAAACGCCGGGGCTTTACCATCGAAAAGATCAATCATATTCTCGACATCTACCGCATTATTTACAATAAAGGTCTCAACACTACCCAGGCCCTCGAGTTCCTGGAGGAAGAATTTCCGGCAACCGATGAACGCGATGAGATCGTAACATTTATTCGGGAAAGTGGGCGTGGTATCATCAAACGCTATACGAAAGGCAATGGCGATGACGATCTCCCTATCTGACCTGGGAAAGCGATACAATCGCGAATGGATCTTTCGCCAGTTGAACTATCAGTTTGAAAGCGGAAAAGCCTATGCCATTACAGGATCGAATGGTTCGGGGAAAAGTACATTGCTTCAGGTAATTGGCGGCGCGCTGATGCACAACGAAGGCGAGATCAGCTATAGCGATGCTAAAGGATCCGTAATTCCAGCTGAAAAAATATTTCGTCATGTTTCCCTCTGCGCACCCTATCTCGATCTGGTAGAAGAAATGACGCTCACGGAATTTTTCGAGTTTCACGAGCAATTCAAACCCTGGCTTCCGAGCATCGATGCTACAGCGGTGATTGATATCATTGGGCTAAAGTCCGCTGCCGGCAAACAAATTCGCCTGTTCAGTTCAGGAATGAAGCAACGGGTAAAGCTGGCCCAGTGCCTGCTTTCTGCTACTTCTATCGTCTTGCTGGATGAGCCCTGTACCAATCTCGACGAAGCGGGAATAGCGCTTTACCAACAGCTGGTGGACCAATTCGGACAAGACCGCATCGTTATTGTTAGCAGCAACGATGTGGTGGAATACCGTTTTGCAAAAGAAAAAATCTCGATGGCCGAGTTCAAGAAACAGGCTGCGCAGTGACGCCTTCGGCGAATGTGCAAATGTGAAAATGTGCAAATGTGCAAATGTGAAAATGTGTAAATGTGCAAATGTGTAAATGTAAAAATGGCTAAGTGGGTAAAGGGATTAATTATTTCGTTTGAAGGTGATTAGCAAATTAGCCGGTTCATAAATTGATCATTTGCACATTTTCACATTTTCACATTTGCACATTCGCCGAAGGCGTCACTTTCACATTTGCACATTTTCACATTAACTAATCGTATTTATCAGCTTCTTCTCCCCTACAATCCACACCACGTCGCCTTCCTTAAAAACGGTGTCTGATTCAGGATTGAGCAGCCGTTGCCCTTCCCGTTCAATGCCCACTACCAATCCGTTTGTAGCCTTTCGAAGTCCTGATTCTCGAATCGTCTTTCCCAGAAAGGGTGAGTCGTGTTCTATGGTGAACTTATCGAGCTGCACCTGCACTTCTTCCGCCTGCTTTTCGACCAGTTTCCGATCAGGACGCAGTATTGCATTCATTTTCTTTTCCTGTGCATCAGTACAGATGATATAAAGCTTGTCGCCCGGGAAGATGCGATCAATTTTACCGGGTGTAACGATAGTTAACTGCCCTCTTCTGATCATTGCCACATTCACTCCCACCTGTTCGCGCCAACGCAGTTCCGACAGTGTCTTACCTATCACCGCAGACTCGGGATCCACTTCAAAGGTGGTCATATGTGCGTCCCAGGGAGCCAGGGCAACATTCCTTCGTTCTGCCTGCCGTTCAATCAACTTCAACTCGGCCTGTAACTCCCGATCGTTCAGATTCAGAATAAAACGGTTTTCAATGCGATCGTAGAGCAATTGTACCCTTTTCCGGAAAATAATGAACAGCAACATTAGCAAGGCAGCGCCAGACAGGGCAATATTGATAGAAAAAAAGCTTTTCAATAGGGCTATAATAAAAATAGTGGACAGCCCGAGCTTGATACCCCGCATTACCCAGATGGGACCTCTATATTTTTGCTGAGCGTAAATGCGTGCAAAGGATTCATTCCGTTCATTGCGCACCACCAGCCCCCATACAAAGGGCGACATGGCCAGCAAAGTCAGTATTGCAGCCGTAATGCCACCGAAAGAGTAAGCTGTATTGGTTTCCACCCATGGAAGAACATACACCGAACTTAGATATACCAGTGCACCCAACAACACGGAGAAAACCAGCACATTGATGATAAAGGATTTTAAAACCTGGTGAAAATCGCTGGCAGCGGTAATAGTGGTAGCTTCCGAGCTATAACGAGTAAGCGATTTGCGCCACCGCTCGGGCAGGTGCCGATCAATCCAGTCGTAGAAAGGCGCACTAGAGCGAATCAGATAGGGCGTGGTAAAAGTGGTGATGGCAGATACTGCCACGATGATGGGATAAATGAATGAACTGGTAGCACCCAGACTTAAACCCAGCGCGGCAATGATGAAAGAAAACTCGCCGATTTGCGCGAGGCTCATACCAGTTTGCAGCGAAACTTTCAACGAATTGCCGGAAACATACGCTCCCAAACCGGTTGTAACCACTTTGCCAACGATGCATAGAAGTGTTATCAGCAAGATCGGAATCCCGTACTCGCCAATCATTGTTATGTCCACCTTCATACCTACTGATACAAAAAAGATGGCACCAAACAAATCCTTTACCGGCTTTAAGAGGTGTTCGATACGCTCAGCCTTGGTTGTTTCGGCCAGCAACGAACCCATTACAAACGCTCCGAGCGCATAGGAAAAGCCGATTTCGGCAGCCAGATAAACCATGAGTAGACAGAGCGAAACCGATACCACCAGCAGGGTTTCGTCGTTCATCAGCTTACGTGCCTTTTTTAAAATGGTAGGAATGAAGAAAATACCGACCACAAACCACAGAATCAGGAAGAAAATCAGCTTCAACACCGAAAAAAGCATTTCCCATCCATTGAACTGCTGACTAACCGAAAGCGTGGTGAGCAAAACCAGTATCGCAATAGTTATCAGATCTTCTACTATAAGAATTCCAAACACCAGCGTGGCAAATTTCTTCTTCTTCAATCCAAGCTCTTCAACGGCTTTAATAATGATGGTAGTAGAGGATACGGCCAGGGCTGCACCGAGATAAATGCTGTCCATCGTCTTCCAGCCCAGCAGTTTGCCAAGCCCATAACCCAGGGCCGACATACCAACAGCTTCCACGAAAGCCGAAACAGACGAAGAGCCACCTACCTGGGCCAACTTGCGAAAACTGAACTCAAGTCCAAGACTGAACAATAAAAATATTACCCCGATCTCGGCCAGTACTTCCACATTCTTTTCCTCGGTGATATTCGGAAACCAGGTAAAATTGGAACTGATAATAACGCCGGCAATGATATAGCCAAGTACGAGTGGCTGTCGGAGCCACTTAAATAAAAGAGTCATAAAGGCGGCTACGCCCAGAATCAACGCGAGATCAATGATTAGCTTTGGGAGTTGGTGCATACGGCGAGAATATAGGGAAAAAAATGGACATGGAGAGGGGGAAGGCGGGAGGGGAAAGTGGGGAGGGGGGAGTGGAAAGGGGGGAGTGGAGAGGAAAAAAACATTTTTGATGGGTGTAAACACCGAGGAATGCAAAAGCGGCGGTCTTATTTTCGTAAGCTAAGTTTTACGAGATGTTTTTGAACCTTGCACACACAAAGCTTGATCTCTTCAGTCTTTCGCAAGATCTGACGGTTAGAATATTCACGTTGACCAGGGCATTTCCGAAGGATGAAATGTTTACACTGGGATCCCAGATGCGAAAAGCGGCCCTGTCTGTAAACTTAAACTTTGCTGAAGGAAGCAGTCGATTGTCAGAGCGGGATAAGAAACGCTTTTTTGAGATTGCACGGTCCTCCCTCATTGAGCTGGATGCCGCACTTGATATTGCGAAGCGAATGCTATTGCTTCCCGAAGAACAACATGATCAGCTGGGACCGATTATTGTCAGCTGTTTCCGGATTTTATCCAAACTACTAAAGTAACTTGCTACTCCCCCCTCCCCACTCTCCACTCCCCACTCCCCACTTTCCCCTCTCCACGCTCACCGCTGCGACGCAATCAACAAATTCAGATCCGTATACTTCAGATCAAACCTTTCACTTAAATAGAAATTGGTGAGTGCTCCCTTGAAGAGATAAATGCCGCTGCGCAGATGTACGCGGTGCCAAACGAGATTTTCAAAACCACCTTCGTCGCCTGCCTCCAGTAACAACGGCATCAGCACATTGCTGATTGCCTGCGAGGCGGTTCTGGAAAACCCGGAAGGAATATTGGGCACACAATAGTGGATGACTCCATACTTCATGAAAATAGGATGCTCATGGCTGGTGATTTCGGAGGTTTCAAAACAACCTCCCCGATCAATACTCACATCAATCACCACGGAGCCCGGCCGCATATTGCTTACCATTTCCTCAGTCACCACCATGGGCGTGCGGCCCGTTTGTGAACCCAGTGCGCCCACAGCTACCTCGCAGGTCTTAAGTTGCTTGGCCAGCATGCGTGGTTCAATGACCGAGGTCCATAAACGATGTCCGATATTATTCTGAAGTCTTTTTAACCTATATACGCTGTTGTCGAATACTTTTACTGAAGCGCCCAGTGCAAGTGCAGCTCTTGCAGCATATTCTCCAACGATACCCGCCCCAATGATGATTACCTTGGTTGGCGCAATACCGGATATACCTCCAAGCAGCACACCTTTTCCGTGATTCGCAGAGCTCAGGTACTGTGCAGCGATCAGCATTACCGCGCTTCCGGCAATTTCGCTCATGCTTCGTACGATCGGATAAGAGTCGCTGTCGTCCTTCAGGTTTTCGAATGAAATGGCCGTGATTCTTTTGCTCATCATCGTTTCCAGTATCTCGGCTTTGAGAACTGATAAGTGGATGGGCGAAATGATGACCTGATTTTGTTGCAAAAGGGGTAAGTCCTCATCAATAACCGGCGCACTTTTAACTAATACCGGAGCTTTGTACACTTCAGCTCGGTCGTACACAATTCGTGCACCGGCTTCGCTGTAGTCTTTATCGCGGTAATGGGAGGCATCGCCGGCATTATGTTCCAGCATTACCTGGTGACCATTGCTAACCAAAACGCTGACGGCATCGGGGGTGAGAGCTACCCTGTTTTCCTGAAAGGCAATTTCTTTCGGTATGCCGATCATCATGCCCTCCGACTTGGGCTTGATGTCCAGTGTTTCTTCCAGGGTTTCGTAGCTGAAAGAAGTACTGATCCTGGGTTTTTGTTGGCTCATGAGTTGGTATGCCTTGGCGGAAACAAGGTGATCAAAAATAATCAATTCCTGTCGATAATAAGCCGTCGGCCGCCATTGTCCAGAACTTCAATTTTCAAATGAACGGTTTCTCCCGGGAAAAGTCCGGGTGCCCGCTCCGGCCATTCGACCAGGCAGGTGTTTCCACTAAAAAGTGCATCCTCCACGCCCGCCCTTGCCGCTTCTTCTTCGTCGGCAAGACGGTAAAGATCCATATGATAAATGATTTCGGGCGCACCGTTGCGGGTGCCTGCATACTGGTTGATGATCGAGAAAGTGGGGCTGCCAACGGTATCGCTCACCTGCCAGGCCCGGCAGATAGCCGTAATCAATGTGGTCTTGCCTGCGCCCATGTCGCCATGAAAAGCCAGAACAGAAGCAGTACCTATTTTCTGTAGCAGCCAGTTTACGGCCGTATCAATGGTAGTCAGATCAAAATTGGTAGACAACATGCCTGCAAGTCGATTGTTATACAAGTATTAAGGCGTCATAACAGGCTGCAAATCTACGATTGTTGCCTGTAATACCTTCAGGTGGCGGGAGTACCCGTTAGCAACATAGTTGCTATAAAAAATGGAGGATGCCTTTTTTGTGTGGCTAACTTTGTATGCGACATGAATCAGGAAGTAAAGGAGAATAAAAATGGAAAAAGTTGAATGGAAAGTGAGCGGAATGGACTGCAACAATTGCGCGCTCACTATACGTAAATACCTGGAGAAAGAAGGCATGAAGGATGTGAAGGTAAACTTTGCAACCGGCGATGTAAGTTTCGAATCGGGGGGATCGGCGTCGGCCCCTGCCCTTGCGAAGGGTATTGAAGGTCTTGGCTACGCCGTGGAAGGCTCGGAAATCAAATCTGTTACGAAACCCCGAAAACCCCTTCTAGACACTCATTTGAAGCGTTTTCTTTTTTGCCTGCCCTTTACGGCAGTCTTGTGGCTACATATGATCCCGGGACTCCATCTTCACTGGCTCATGAATCCATGGGTTCAGTTGGCATTAACCACCCCTGTATACCTGGTAGGGATGCAGTTTTTTGGACGCAGTGCATGGAAGAGTTTACGCAATGGCATTCCAAATATGAATGTGCTAATTGCCATAGGTGCTACAGCAGCGTTCGTGTACAGTTTGTACGGCAGCTTCAGCGATCAGGCACAGCTCTACCTATTTTACGAAACCACGGCTACTATCATCACATTGGTATTTTTGGGCAACTTTTTGGAAGATGCTTCCGTGGCATCGACTCAGAAATCGCTGGATAAGCTGGTAAAGTCGCAAAAGACCATGGCGAATATGATCGCCTACGATGACCAACATCAGGAACAGATTTTCCCCGTGGAAAGCGATCAGCTTCGGTCAGGCGACCTGGTACTGATTCGCACCGGTGAGCAGGTGCCGGCCGATTGCAAAATTTTGTGGGGCGAGGTAGAAGTGAATGAGTCTATTTTGACTGGCGAAAGCATGCCTGTTTCGAAGGCTGGTAAAGATCACTTAATTGGAGGAAGTGTTGTTATAAACGGTACCGTGAAAGCCTATGTCACCGCTGCCGGCAACGACACGGTATTGGCAGGGATTATTCACCTGGTTCGACAGGCACAGGGCGAAAAGCCACCAGTTCAGCAACTTGCCGACCGGATCAGTGCCATATTTGTGCCGGTAGTGCTGGCGATTGCGGCGCTTACATTGGTGGCCAACTGGATTGTCCTTGAAAAATTTGAACCCGCACTGATGCGAAGTATTGCCGTGCTGGTAATTGCCTGCCCCTGTGCCATGGGTATAGCAACACCCGCTGCAATTGCGGTGGGTCTGGGTCGAGCTGCCCGCAATGGCATCCTGTTTCGCAATGCCAGAAGTCTGGAACTGTTTAAGAATATCAAACAGGCGGTGTTCGACAAGACCGGCACGCTGACAACCGGTGCCTTTCACGTAGCCGGATTTGGCATCCTGGATTCCTCCATCGATGAATCGGAGTTTCGGCGAATTGTTTTCTCGCTTGAAAAGTATTCCGGTCATCCGCTCGCCCGTACCCTTGCTCGCGAATGGAAATCGAAGGATGAAATCAGGTGGAAGAAGGTTGAGGAGTTGAAAGGTCTTGGCATGCAGGCCACCGACCGCGACGGAAATCAATACCAGGCAGGTTCCTTCAAAATCCTGAAAGAGTCAACGGATCCCACTCCTCACAATATTTACATTACGCGAAATGGAGTATGTATTGGCTGGGTTGATATGGAAGACGAGCTGAGGCCTGAAGCTGCCGCAGTGGTACATTACCTCCGTCAAAAGGGTATACATACCGTTGTATTAAGTGGTGATCGGTCAGACAAGGTGCAGGCCCTGGCTCGCAAGCTCGGTATTGATGAAGTGGTTGCCGAACAAACTCCTGAACAAAAATTGCAGGTAATTGCCAGCAAAAGCGATTCCACGCCTACTGTAATGATTGGGGATGGCATCAATGACGCTCCCGCTCTCGCAAAAGCGACCATCGGCATTTCAATGAGCGATGCATCGCAATTGGCTATGCAGACAGCCCAGGTGGTGTTGATGAATCAGGGTTTGAAGCAATTGCCCCTTGCGCTTGGTTTGGGAAGACATACCTACATCACCATCAAACAAAATCTGTTCTGGGCTTTCGCATACAATGTTGCCGCCATACCCATAGCGGCGCTTGGCTTCCTGCATCCGGGTTTTGCCGCCCTTGCCATGGGCCTTAGCGATGTGGTGCTTGCCTTCAACTCAGGGCGTTTGTATATTAAGAAGGTCGTATAAATTGCATTTCCATGCAAGTCACGCCCCACCATAATCAACCACTTACGCCGCGCGAAGTATTGAAAAAATATTGGGGCTATGATGCGTTCCGGCCAATGCAGGAAGATGTGGTGAATTCGGTGCTGGCGGGCGTAGATACCCTGGCACTGATGCCAACCGGCGGTGGTAAATCAATCTGCTATCAGGTGCCCGCTCTCCTCACCAACGGTCTCTGCCTGGTAATTTCCCCGCTGATTGCGCTGATGAAAGACCAGGTAGAAAATCTGCGCCGGCGTCAGATCACGGCTTTTGCCATTTATTCCGGCATGAGCAGAAAGGAAGTAGTACAAACGCTTGAAGTTGCTGCAGACAGCAATTGTCGGTTTCTATATGTTTCTCCCGAGCGACTGGAGACTTTTTTGTTCAAAGAATGGTTGCCAGCACTGGGGGTTCGACTGATAGCCGTGGACGAAGCTCATTGTATTTCCCAATGGGGATATGATTTTCGGCCGCCTTACCTCCGCATTGCTGCCTTACGCGCCGAACTACCGGGGGTGCCGGTGCTGGCACTTACAGCCACTGCCACTCGCGAAGTACAGGATGATATTTGCAGGCGCCTCAGCATACCAACTCCTGATAATGACGGAATTCAGAACTGGAAAATTTTCCGCCAGTCTTTTGAACGCCCCAACCTTTCATACAGCAATTTCTCTGAAGACGTCAAGATCACCAGAATTCAGGAAATATTGCAAAAAACGAATGGTACGGGAATCGTTTATTGCAGGAGTCGGCGAAGAACAAAAGAAATTGCCGAATTGCTCACGCTGCATGGAATTGCAGCCGACTACTATCATGCCGGACTGGCCCAGGACGAACGAAGCAGGAAGCAGGAGGATTGGATTCAGAATAAGACCCGTGTTATCGTTTGCACCAACGCTTTCGGCATGGGCATTGATAAACCGGATGTGCGAATTGTGATACATGCCGACGTACCCGACTGCCTTGAAAATTACTATCAGGAAGCAGGCAGGGCTGGCCGCGATGGCAAACGGTCGTATGCTGTGCTGCTCTATCAGGAAAATGAATTGGAAAGCTTGCGCGATTCTGTTGATACCCGGTACCCGTCTCTCGAAAAAATTCGTGATATCTACCAGGCTGTTCACAATTATCTGCAGGTGCCCACCGGAGCTGGCGCTGGTGAAAGCTTTCGTTTCGAGATTACTGACTTCGCTAAAAAGTTCGAGCGTTCCGCGCAGCTGACCTTACATGCATTGCAGGCGCTGGCTCAGGACGGATGGCTCAGCTTTCAGGAAAATGCATTTACACCCTCAAAGGTTGCCTTCAATTGCACCAAAGAATACCTCTACCAGTTTGAGATCGACTACCCCGAACTGGAACCGGTGATCAAGGCTTTATTACGTGCCTATGAAGGTATATTCGACCAGGCTTGTACAATAACGGAGTCAAACATTGCATATCTGACCCGTCTTGATGAAGCAGTCGTGCGCCGCCAGCTGGTTCGACTTCATCAAATGCAGGTAATCATCTACGAAAGCCGAAATGAAGACCCGCAAATCAACCTGCTTCGTTCCCGTGTGCCCGCAGCCGAGTTACATTTTAAAATGGAAGACTATCTCCGGCGAAAAGAAAAATATCGAACGCGGGTAGAAAAGATGATTGCTTATACCCTCAACACGGAGGACTGCCGGAGTCAGTTGACGGCAGTTTATTTTGGCGACGAGAGCACGCGAGCCTGTAGCATTTGCGATAATTGCCTTCGCAAAAAGAAAGAAATGCAATCTGTCGTTTCTCTGGCATCGCTTCGTGAACAGCTCATGCATCTGCTGGGACAAAAAGCCTGGAATGCTGTTGATTTACGTGCAAAAGCCGGTTTGCCTAAAGAGGCGATTTTCTGGAAAGTCATGGAGCAGTTACAAGCGGAGGATCTGATCATTTCTGATCATGCCGGGCATTTCCGAAAAAAATAAAGCCCCTTCTGATGAAGAGGCTCTGTTGAAATGGAAATATTTATCATGATTGCACTACCAGACGGAAGCCGTTGCCATGAATGTTTACGATCTCAAGTTTCGGATCGTCTTTCAGGTACTTGCGTAGTTTGGCAATGTACACATCCATGCTGCGTCCGTTGAAATAGGTATCGCTACCCCATATTTTCTTCAGGGCCTGATCTCTTGGCAGCAGATCATTCAGGTGCTCGGCCAGCATTTTCAACAACTCATTTTCCTTAGGGGAAAGCGTTTGGGTAACGCCATTATGTGTGAGCTGGCGAAGCTTGGGATTGAAATGATAACTGGCGAGATCGAACTCCTTGTTTTCCGTCTCTTTGTTGATCTCCTCGTTGCGTTTGAGAATGGCGCGAATTTTCAACAACAATACTTCGCTGTCGAAGGGCTTGGTGATATAGTCATCAGCGCCCAGTTTATACCCTTGTATGATGTCTTCCTTCATGGTTTTTGCACTCAGGAAGAAAAGTGGAATATCCGGATCGACATCGCGAATTTCTTCGGCCAGTGTAAATCCATCCATATTTGGCATCATCACATCGAGCAGACAGAGTTCAAATTTCTCACGCTGAAAGGCAGCCAGGCCCAGCCGACCATCCCGCTCCAGGGTAACATCATAGTCGTTCAACTCGAGATAGTTCTTTAGGACGCTGCCGAGGTTCGGATCATCCTCGCACAACAAGATCTTGGGTTTCTTGGTTTCCATTTTGTAAAGTTTAGTTCATATCCAATCAGATGACAAATAAAAGTAAATCATTTGCCAAACATTTGTACGCGCGGATAATATTTTGTTAAGAAGCAGCAGAATCGGTGAATTCCGGCTGTCGGCTTAATTTTGCGGAGCAAATACAAAGAAAAATGGCAATGCATCTGACTCCGGACAACAGATTAAAGAAATTGATTGTAATTGGCGACCGCCTGCTCATTAAACCCAGCAAACCAAATGAGCAAACTGCCAGTGGACTTTATTTGCCGCCAGGCGTACAGGAAAAAGAAAAAGTACAGCAGGGCTATATCATTAAAGCCGGACCCGGTTACGCTATTCCAATGCCGGTAGAAGATGAACCCTGGAAGGGTGAAGAAGAAAAAGTAAAATATGTACCCCTGCAAGCCAAGGAAGGCGATCTGGCCATCTTTCTCTTAAGTGGCGCAACGGAGGTAATGTATGAGGAAGAAAAATATTTCATTGTCCCTCAGGGAGCGGTGCTGATGCTGGAGCGGGAGGAAGAACTTTGACGCCTGCGGCGAATGTGCAAGTGTGCAAATGTGAAAATGTGCAAATGGATAATTCTATATCAGTTAATTAGATGACTAGCTTCAAAGTGACAAGGTGTCCAATTCTCAAATTGATCATTTGCACATTTTCACACTTGCACATTTGCACATTTTTCTAGGCTCGCATCAGTTTTTTGAACTGCCGCCCGTCCATATATTCTAATATATCTCCTGGCTGGCAATCCAGCACGCGGCAAATTTCTTCCAGTGTTGAAAAGCGGATTGCTTTTGCTTTTCCGCTTTTCAGAATGCTAAGATTTGCCAGCGTGATCCCCACTTTTTCACTCAGCTCCGTCAATGTCATTTTCCGACGAGCCAGCATCACATCCAGATTTACGACAATTGGCATAATTATACAGTTAGTGAATGTTCCTGTTGTAAACGATAACCCATTTTAAAAGCCCGGGCCAGCATAAAGATCACGATGGCTGCTGCGATCACCCATTTCATTTCAAATAAGGCCTCCCAGAAAGGATATTCGATTGAAATCGGGATGGAACGCCCAAACGACCAGAATAATAATTGGGTTCCCAAAGGTACGGCCAGCGAAAACGCCGCCAGCACACAGGCGGCACGGAACAATATCCGACTATTTCGCGGATCAAATGCCCGCCCCAATGCAATATTTTCAAACACATGTACCAGCATCAGCAAACTATAAAGGCAAAACAGACCCACTGGTATCATTACTGCCAGCAACACAATTCTCCAAAACTGAAAACTTCGTTTTGACATGGGAAACAAAACAGAAACATCTGGTCCGGCGTCGTTCAAAGTGCTTGCAATCCGGGGCTCTTCAGAACTACTGCGATAGTAATCCCGCTGCTTGTAAAACTCGCGATCGAGTGTCTGTCCATAGAAACCAGACAAAACCCAATAATGTTTACTTACCACTCCTTTTTGAGCGTCTGCGTAATTATTCGAACAGGTATCACATTCTTCCAATTGCCGAAGGCCTACAAAAAGGAAATTAATACCCCCGCCCTGGGCGTTTATGCGACGCAACTCATCGTTGGCAATAAAATGATCGAGACTCGTTTCAGGCTCGCTGCCGGCCCGGATAAGAGGTGACTGCAGGTCAGAAAAGCTACCCCGCCGATTGACACGTGGGGACAACTCAGTCACCAACAGCAGCACAATCAGTACCCCAAGAAGAGAAACTATCCAACGCATTATTGTTCAGTTTTAAATTTTACCAGTCCTTAGCGACAAAGATATATTTTTTATTGATAAACAATAATTCCAATTGTAATTTGATGTACGGGTAATTTGGCGGGCAGGGTTGCACAGTTTCGCACTCGCCGGAGGCATTATATCCTCATTTTTCACCCTATCTTTCCGCAATCAAAACAAGCTTTATGGATGCCGAAAAATTCAAATTGGCGGTACAGAGCGGCTATCAGTTCAAAGGAGAAAGTATACGGATCGGTTCTGCCTTGTTGAATGGTGAATGTATCGCAGGTACAGCTATCAGTATTCCGCTTCGAACCATGAACAGGCACGGTCTCATTGCCGGAGCTACCGGTACGGGAAAAACGAAGACGCTGCAGGTGCTGGCAGAAGCGCTTAGTGATGCCAGCGTACCCGTGTTGCTGATGGATATAAAGGGTGACCTGAGTGGACTGGCGGCCGCTGGTGCAGCGAACGACAAGATCGCAGACCGCTACAAAAAATTGGAACTGGACTATAAGCCCGGTCCCTTCCCTGTGGAACTGTTAACTTTAAGTCAGGAGAAAGGAACCCGACTTCGTGCAACCGTCAGCGAATTTGGGCCGGTTCTGCTGTCGAAAATTTTGGGTCTTAACGACACGCAGGGCGGACTGGTAGCCATGATCTTCAAATATTGCGACGATAATCAGCTTCCATTACTGGATCTAAAAGATTTTATCAAAGTACTCCAGTTTGTGAGCGACGAAGGTAAAGCGGAACTGGAAAAGGCCTATGGAAAAATATCCACTACCTCAACCGGCACTATTCTCCGAAAAGTTATTGAATTGCAGCAACAGGGAGCAGATATTTTCTTTGGCGAGAAAAGCTTTGAAGTGGATGACCTCATGCGAATCGCTGATGACGGACGCGGCCTCATTTCCATTGTACGCGTCACGGATTTGCAGGATCGCCCAAAGCTGTTTTCAACTTTCATGTTGCAGTTGCTGGCCGAGTTGTATGCCAGTTGTCCGGAAGAAGGTGACCTGGAAAAACCAAAGCTGGTACTGTTTATCGATGAAGCACATCTTATTTTTCAGGAAGCCAGCAGTGCACTGTTACAACAAATCGAGACGGTGATAAAGCTCATTCGCTCGAAAGGTATTGGTATCTATTTTTGCACCCAGAACCCCATGGATGTGCCCGCCGCTGTTTTGAGCCAGTTGGGATTGAAAATGCAGCATGCGCTGCGAGCATTTACTGCGGCCGACCGAAAAGTGATTAAAAAAACCGCCGAAAACTATCCCGAAACAACCTACTACGAGACCAGTGAGTTGCTGACACAACTGGGTATTGGCGAAGCCCTGGTAACTGCTTTAAATGAAAAAGGCATTCCTACCCCACTGGTTCATTGTTTGCTCTGCAGCCCCAGAAGCAGAATGGACATACTAACAGAATCAGAAATAGACCAACTGGTTAGCAGTTCTAAAATATCGGCGAAATATAACCGGGTAGTCGACAGTGAAAGCGCTTATGAAATACTGACAGAAAAATTAAAGGAAGCATCGGAGCGGGCTGCGAAAGAAGCAGAAGAAAAGCAGGAAGAAAAGAAAACCCGAAAATCGGAACCAAAAGAGAAAGGCTTTTTCGATGATCCGGTTGTAAAGAGCATGACTCGCACTGCCGGCAACACGATAGTACGATCGCTGCTGGGGGCCCTGGGCCTTGGTGGTCGAAGCAGAAAGCGCCTGTTTTAACCGTTTTTAAGAAAAAAGTTCAGCCGAATTTGTGGAATTCGATAGGCCCCGTGTCTGGTGGTTATGCATCATCGAATCGGGCGTCTGCTATTGATACTCCTGTCGGGGATAAACCTCAGTTGCCAACTTGCACCGGAACCGGTGAAGGTAATCGACACAAGCCCTGTGACAAGTTCGATAGATGTCGAACCCGACAGCATTCAGACAATTCATGTAATTGTTGCTTTATGCGACAACAAATACCAGGGCATTGTACCCGTACCTGCCGGTATTGGCAATGGGCAGGATCCTAAAAGCAATCTTTACTGGGGAGCCGGTTACGGCGTACTCAGTTTTTTCCGGAAAAGTGCTGACTGGATACTGGTACGGCACGACAAAACGGATCGCCAAAAAATGGGGGACAGCGTGGTTTTGGAACGAGCGCTTTTTCGAAATCGCCACCATCCAGTTTACCTGCTGGCCGAAGCTTATGACGGAAGAGAAATAAAACAGGCGATCATCGATTTTTTGGAAACGACAAATGGCCGCCATGAGCTACCTTACCCGGCAACCAATGGCTCTCTACTTCAATTCGGCGGTCAATCTGATCTGGTTGCCTTTATTGGACATAATGGTTTGATGGATTTTGATATCCCGACTCCCGACCCACCCAAGACACATAATTCACGCGATGCGATGGTGCTCGCCTGCTTTAGCAAAAGTTATTTTTCCCGCTATATTCGATCCGCCGGGGCGCGACCGGTGTTGTGGTCTACCCATCTGATGGCTCCTGAAGCATATGTATTGCACGACGCGCTGCGCGAATGGTGTAAGGAAAAACCGACCGAAAGCATCCGACTGGCGGCTGCTCGCGCCTATGCGAAATATCAACGATGCTCCCTCTCGGCCGCACAAAAATTATTGGTGGCGGGATTCTGACAGTGCTAGCTGAACAAAGTGCCGTGTGTGCCAGGATGTTGTCTTTTGAGGTGTTCGTACGCCTTGGAAGTTACTTCCCGCCCCCGGGGAGTTCTTTGCAAAAAACCTTCCTGGATCAGGAATGGCTCGTATACTTCCTCGAGCGTACCAGGCTCCTCGCCAACAGCTGTTGCAATAGTGCCAATACCCACAGGCCCGCCCTTGAACTTTTCGATGATGGTTACCAGGATGCGGTTGTCCATTTCATCCAAACCATGCTCATCCACATTAAGCGCTTTCAAAGCGTGCTGGGTTATGCCCAGGTCAATTGAGCCCTGGTTGAGTACCTGTGCAAAATCGCGTACGCGACGCAAGAGCCCGTTGGCGATGCGTGGAGTGGCTCTGCTGCGACGAGCGATCTCAGCAACCGCATCGTCGGTTATAGCTGAACCCAGTATGCCGGCAGCTCTGTGTACGATTCGCTGTAGCGTATGGGCGTTGTAGTATTGTAACCTTGCCTTTATGGCAAAGCGGGAAAGAAGCGGTGCGGTTAAAAGACCACTTCGTGTGGTGGCACCGATAAGCGTGAAGGGATTGAGGTTAATTTGAATGCTACGGGCATTGGGACCAGTATCGATCATGATATCGATGCGGTAATCCTCCATGGCTGCATACAAATATTCTTCAACCACTGTACTAAGACGATGAATCTCGTCGATAAACAGTACATCATTAGCTTCCAGACTGGTAAGCAACCCAGCCAGGTCGGCCGGCTTTTCAATTACCGGCCCTGAGGTTTCGCGAATATTTACTCCTAACTCGTGGGCCACAATCCGCGACAGCGTTGTTTTTCCCAGCCCGGGAGGACCGTGAAACAACACATGATCGAGCGCCTCCCCTCTCATTTTTGCAGCCTGAATGAAGATTCGAAGATTTTCTACCAATTGCTCCTGCCCCGCAAAATCGCTGATCTGAGCGGGACGGATGTTGTTTTCGAACTCACGCTCTGCGGGTGAAAGGGCATGCTTATCGCTACTCAAATTCGGATTGGCCATAGTTAATCAAGCTGAAACTGAAATTACACATTAGTCCTGAACCGGAGCAACCGCTTTGGGTAGCACGCCTCAGAGAATACCCGGTAAAGGTAACACAATAAGCCAGACCCTTTTCCGGCAGGGAGAGCTCATCAAAATTAATATTTGTATATACAACTATTGTAGTTACATTTGCATATGCCTACAAGCGACAGCCGGTTTTCGCAATGTCTATATTTCACCGCCAGTTCCCTTGCCCGCAAAACTGAAAAGCTGGCAAAAGAAAGCTGGAAGCCGCTTGGCATATCGCCCAGTCATGGTTACCTGCTTATGCTGGCACTGGAGGAGCCGGGGATTCAGCCAAGCCTTATTGCGGAGCAACTGCAGCTGCAACCCAGTACCGTGACCCGTTTGTTAGATAAGTTGGAAGATATGAACCTGATACACAGGATTACCGAAGGCAAGATAACCAGCGTGTTCCCCAGCGCTAAAGCGAAGGGCCTTTATCCACAAATGAAAAAAGCCATTTTATCTTTCGCAGAAAACTATCAACAGATACTGGGCCAGAACGAAAGCCATAAACTGGTAAAAGCAATGGCAAGAATTGCTGACAAACTTGGTCCCTAATTTTTTTTGTATTGATATTTGTATATACAACTATAATAAAACTAAAATCAAATGAAGTATGTAATTACAGGCGGTGCAGGGAATATCTCTCGGCCACTCGCTCTGCGTTTATTGGCACAGGGACATGAAGTAAAAGTGATTGGTCGGAAAGCCGACCACCTAAAGGAACTAGTCGCGGCCGGAGCTCAGGCCGTTATTGGCTCAGTGGAAGATGTGGGCTTTCTTGCAGGCGCTTTTAAAGGAAGTGATGCCGTTTACAGCATGATTCCGCCATACCTGCAGGCCAGCGACTGGAAGGCGTATATTGGCAGCATAGGCCAGAATTATGCCGATGCCCTTCGCGATTCAGGTGTGCGTTACCTGGTTAATTTATCCAGTGTAGGCGCCCATTTGCCCGAAGGAGCAGGTCCGGTGAGTGGCTTATTCAGAGCAGAAGCTGCCCTGAATACGTTGGAGAAAGTACATGTGCTGCATCTACGCCCCTCTTATTTTTACCAGAACCTCCTGGCGAATATTCCAATGATAAAGGCTGCCGGGATTATTGGAAGCAATTTTTCCATTGAGGCCGGAAAATTTCCTATTGTGCACACCAACGATATTGCCGATGTTGCGGCTGAAGAGCTGCTTAACCTTAAATTTAGCGGGCATGGCTATCGTTATATTGCCAGCGATGTAGTGGGCACCGACGATATAGCCCGCGAAATTGGCCATGCAATCGGCAAACCTGAGCTGAGTTGGGTGAAGTTTGAAGACGAACAGGCAATGCAGGGAATGATTCAGGCTGGTTTACCTGCGGAAGTGGCCGGCAACTACGTGGAAATGGGCAGGAGCCTCCACGAAGGTAGGATGGTGGAAGACTATTGGATTCACCAACCTTCATTGGGAAAAACCAAGCTTTCGGAGTTTGCAAAAGAATTCGCCGCCATTTTCCAACAAAGCCAGGTCGCATCCTAAGCCACAGGGTGGCACAATATTGAAAGTCCTGCTTATCTTCCCTGAATGGATAAGCAGGGCTTTCTTCATTCCTTTGAACTCCCCTCCCCGCCACCCGGTTTAAGTGTGTGCCTTCAATCTCTCTGGTACGATGCGAACGACCACTGGGATAAAGCGCACGAACTGATTCAGGATTTGGAAGACGTTCAAAGTGCTGCCATGCATGCGTATCTGCACCGCAAAGAAGGGGATCAGTTCAATGCGAATTACTGGTACCGCCGCGCAGCAAGGAAACCGTTCGAGGGCAGTTTAAAAGAAGAATTTGAATCGTTGGTACAGGAGTTTCTAAGCAGCACTTAATTGATCAATCCCCCTGCCTTCAATAATCCGGCGGGATCGGGGCAGTTGCTTAGCCATCGTTGACGTTCTGAAAATCGGCAAACACCGGGGTAGTCGCCTTTTTTTCCTTCCATATCAAGGATCAGCTGAAAATGCAGATGAGGTGGCCAGTATCCATTTTCATCTGGGTTGCCGAATCTGGCAAACAGGGTACCGGCTTCAATTATTTTGCCTTCGAAAATGGTGTTTAAACTCGCCGCATCCAAATGGCCGTAGAGACTGAAAAAACGCAACCCTTCTACCTCATGCATCAGGATGATGGTTGCTCCGTAATCGCCCCGGTAGTTGTTGTTGGCAAAACTGTGCACAACAGCTTTAAGCGGAGCCATCACGGGAGTGCCGGCTTTTGCCCAGATATCTATTCCAAGGTGCAATCGACGCGGCTCTTCATTGCCTTCTCCTGGATCAAATAATCGACTACGACTATAAATAGTGCGGTGTTCGTTATACCCTCCTATACCGAAATCGGCCCCTTTGTTGATCAGCTCACGATTAATATAAGCGCAGAACAAATTGATATCGTTTAATATTTCTTCTGTAAGGTTGTTGTTGGCGCTGGTGAAATCGAAGGGCACAAAACGTCCTTGTGGTACCACTGGCGCAACGGGACTGAATCGGGAAAAGTCAATCGCATTCATTTCTCAAATATCCGCTTCTATTACTGGATAAAAAAAGGGCAACCAGTATGATGGTTGCCCTTTGGGAATTGAGTTTGTTTTTTGTTAACGTCCGATAATCACATTGAATGCTTTCTCGGAGGTGCGCGGTCCGCCGAAGTACAGGAACTGTACCATATACGAACCAGCAGGCAGATGTGTGAGATCGATCGGGATAACACGACCAAATGCAAGGCCGGTCAGCTCGCGGGTGCTCACGGCCATACCACTGGTAGTATACACGCGCATAGTCAGCTTGTTGTACAGCGTGCTGTTGATCCTTACGTTGAACTGTCCGTTGTTGGGGTTCGGGAACAGGATCACTGCATCGTCGCGCAGCAAACGCAGGCGCTCCGGACAATCTTCCAGTTTAGCAAATACCGTGTCGATGGTTGTACAACCAAAGTTATTGGTGTAGCGATAGGTGATCGGGAAAGTGCCTACTGTTGCAATGGCTGACGGAATCAGCTTACCGCCTGACACACCCGGACCAGCCCATACTCCACCCACCGGTGATGCAGTAAGTTGAACTTCCGGATCGCTTACGCAGATACGAGCGGGCAGCGGTGAAATGCCAACCACTGGGTTCGGGTTCACAGTTACAGTTACCTGACTGCTATTAGTACAACCAAACTGACTGGTAGATGTAACGGTATAGGTGCTGGTGGCAGCGGGTTTCACATACACACTATATGCGTTGCTATTAGCTACATAGGCTGTGGTAGCGCCAGCATTCGTAAACAGTCCTGTTGTTGGCGTCCAGGTTACAGTAGGATGCGGTTGACCGTAAGTGATCGTGATAGACCAGGACACCAGCGTTCCCGCATCGAAATTAACCTGATCGCGCACGGCAAGGGTCCAGTCGCCATTTCCAACATTATAAAGATTAGCAAAACTGCTGGCATTTGATACAAATCCAGTTGCGCCTACGCCCAAGGTGGCATCGGCAGCAAAAGTACCAGTAATGGGTGATGTGGCTCCGGTTGGCAGGCTGGCCGTGCCAGTTGAGCTGATCACTGCATTGGTATAGTTGTCGCCACTTCCGCCTTTGCTGTTGGCAAGAGCAAGAATACGGCCATTGGGTGCGCGGAGTGTAAACACCAGATCTGAGTTCCAGGTATGTGTTGCATTGAGCGTTACACTAATACCGGTAACTACTGCGTTGGCTGGCACACCTGTAACCGCCAATGTGCTGTTTACGCCGGTTGCATTACCGTCAGGAATAGGCAGGTTAATAGTTCCAGAACTAACTGCCGGCAAGGTGGTTGGGGCAGGTGCTGGAGTTGTGAACTGAGTATTAACCAATACTGTTCCGCCCTCACAAACCTGGGGCTGTGCCGGTGTAAAGGCTGCTGCAATCGGTGTACCATTTACCACCAGCAATGTTGAAACAGCGTCGTTGCTGGCCACGCCATCATCGGGCGAGCTGCTGGTAGTTGTTATATTGTAAACACCCTGTACAAAACTGAACGAGGGAAGAGTTACCGTGAGATCGCCACCAGCGGCCAATGTACCACTGTTCACCACTGTATTAATAGATGTGCCTCCGGGGCCGGTGATGGTAGCGGTTACCGTAATCGGATTCACGCTGAAGTCGATCGGCAACAGGTTGAAATTGTGCAGCCTTGCTGTAAGTCCATAGTTGTTGGCGGGGCAGGTTGGTGCATTCAACAGGGCGGTTACACCCACATCCACCGTTGGAACTTCGCGTACCACTATGCTATCGAGATACAGAGTAAACTGATCAGGCAATGAATAGTTCTGGAATCCGATATAGTATGCGCCATCGGCACCTACGGTAAATATCATACGTTCCAGTTTTGCGAATGGTGCAGCTGAATTAGCTACAATGTTCGGATAGTCAGCCAGAACAGTTGTCATAGCAGTGTTCACCGCTTCGGTTCCGATAGCCACTCTCATTCTTTCCGGATACAATGGATCAGTAGAACCATACTTAAATGACAGTTCGTATTGTGTTCCGGCAGTAAGATTGAGACCCTGGATATAGAACCAGTCATTTCCTCCCTTGGCAGGATCGTAAAAATAACGAAGAGTTTGCCCGTTGAAGCCCCATGCTGCAGGAGGCGTCATGGTTTCCCATGTGGGTTGACCATTCAAATCCTGAAGCGAGGTACAACCCGGTATTCCTGGTGCAACTGCTGAAGTAAAATCTTGCAGGTAGGGAACATTCACCGGATTACACAAAGTACGTACGGTCACTTTCGCGTTTGCACTGAACTCAGCATCGGAGGTACAGTTTTGGCGAACATAAATGTCGTACTGGGTATCTGGGTTAAGACCGGTCAACGTTACTGGCGAGGCGGTTGCAGTTACCACGGTACCAGCACCGGCAGCAGCACCGGTTCCTGGAACAAAGCCTACAGGACCGTACTCAACCACAAAGCTGTTACCGCCTGAGGTAAAGTTCACCGTTACCGATGTAGGCAGCGTACTGATAGCTGTTACTTCGGTAGGTGTGGGACATGATTCAACCGATACATCATCGATATACAGGAAGGCCTGATCAGCATCCGAGAAACAGCGGAAACCAATGTAATAAACACCATCGGCAGGCACAGTGAATGTAACACTGGCAGTTGCAAATGGATCGTTCACATTGGTCGAGATATTTGTTTCGCTGAAGATAGCCGCACTGGTCATAGCTGCTGCATTCGGCGCATTACCATATTTCACTTCCAGATTCTCGAGGAAGTCGGGACCATCAGACGCCTTGTACTTAAAGTTCAACGTGTATGTTTTTCCAGCCACCAGGTTAAGGCCCTGCAGGAAGAACCAGTCGTTGGCAGGAGTGCTGGCATTCCACACATAACGAATAGCATTGGGCGGCGAGGTTGTTACGATATCACCCTGATACCACATACCCCATGCACCACCACCATTTAGATCCTGTGTAACAATACAGGGCGGGAAGTTGGGTGAAAATGCGTTATCAAAATTCTGCAGATATGGTACATTGGTTGGTGCACAAATCGTGGTGAACTGCGTGGCAGCTGTCCAATCGCTGAAAACACCCGAGCCGCAGTTGCTACGAACATAGAAGCTATAGGTTGTATTCGCCGTGAGACCAGTGGCAGTTGCTGTTACAACCCCTGCTGCGGTGGATCCACTGGCTGCCAGACCGGTAGCTCCGCTACCTGCTGCACCCGAACTACGTACTTCCCACTGATAACCACTGCCAGGGTTAGAAGGCGAGGCTGTCCAGCTAAAGCTATGCGAAGTGGGGCTTACCGCTGCAGGCAATGGTGCCGCAGGCGGTAAACAGGGAGGAGTTTCTTCTACCCTGATATCATCAAGGTTCATACCACGGGCCCAGTTCGACGTGGCTTCGAATGCGATATAATAATCGTTGCTGGGGTTGGGCAGCGCAAGTGCTACTTCTGTCCAGGCAGTGCGTTCATCTACATAGTTGCTTCCAATTTGTGTCCACACGCCACCCGCACTGTTCTTGTAATATATACGTAACTCATCGATATCACCAAACCAGTTCACATTGGCATAGTAGAACACCACACGTGGGTTAGCCAAACCGCTGATGTCGAGGCGGGGTGTTACCAATTTAGTAGTAGGACCATAAGAGGCCGTGCGAAACTCGGCCATGCGGGCACCACTTCGTGGTGTGATCGTAGCGTTTCCATTCGCTGTTACATAAGTCCAGTTAGTGGTTCCTGATACATACTGATTCGACCAGCATGAAGGAATAGTAGCCGCATCAAAGCTTTCGGTCCAGGGGAAGTTGGCAACAGCCGGAGTAGCGGTAACCAGAATTTCTGAAGAGAATGCATCTGTACCTGAACAGGTCATTTTGCGACGATAATAAGTGGCCCCTGTTTGCGAAGTATTCAAACTTGCACTGGTAGCGCCGCCTATATCAGTCCAGGTACTATTGTCGGGCGATGATTGCCATTGATAAGTGAGCCCTGAACCGATGCTGGCGCCAGTAACACTGAGTGTGAAGGCCGTACCGGGACAGGAAGAAGCAGTGGAGGAGGCAGCTGCGCCTCCATTCAGGCCGGCCGAAACGCAGGGCGGCTCTGTTATGTTGAATTGTATGTTCGGACGGTTCAGGCTTAATGTGCCCGTACCAGCAGGTGGTGTACCGTCGTTATTCCAGGTTTGAAAACGGCCATTGTCGGGTTGGGTATTATATCGGAACTGCTTGGCCGTTCCGCTTTCGCCACTTCCACCGCCCGTAGCATTTGTTTCAACCAGCACTTCCAGGTTACCGCTTCCATCGTAGAAGAAGGGAGTGGCCAGTGTTATAGTATACCATTGGCCCGCTGTAAGTGCAGATGCGGGAATAGTGGTGGGACCATACACGAGTGTAGCGCCGGTAGTTTCGGTTGCGTAAGTTGAAGCAGCGGTAAAAAGATTCGACCTGGTCTTCATGTAAATGCGTACATCGGTCATGGCACCAGGTGTAGTGAGGCTGTTCACATAAAAAGCTACGCTGGTGATCTGGCCGGCGGTGCCGTTGAATTCGGCCGGCGTATAAATCATGGCCGAACGCTCATATCCCCACCAGGTTGCCAACGGAAAACGAACACTACCGCTGTTGGTATTTGCGGAAGGAATTGTAACGGTCGTTTGTGCCGTGGTAGAGAGGGTACTCAATAATGAACACGCGAAAAGAAACAGAAAGTAAATCTTTCTCATAAGCAGAGTTTGTGTGGTTGTGCTAAAGATGAGGTAGTTCAGAGGAGAATTGGTAAGGGAAGATATTCATTTTTTTTGTGTCGGCAATTTTTAACAGGAAATTTTATTGGCTTCTAACAGCAAGTATATCAGCGAATAAAGTATCGCACAGCTTGCGTTTTTTTGCAACCACTTTTTCAGGTTCCGTAATAAGATAATTTGTTAATTCGTTGGGCGTTAAGATAGAGCGAATCCCGCGGGCGCGGGTCGTATTTTAATTTTCCGGAAAATGGCCGCTTGTAAAAAAATTCCTTACCCTCTGGTTGTCATCGGCAGCACATTGTTGCTGCTGTTTTTTGGTTTGGCCGCTGGCGCCCAAATGATTACCGGCGTGTGGCAGGGAAAATCCGGCCGCCAAAAACTGGAATTGAAACTGGTGCAACAGGGCGATAGCCTTCGGGGAACGGCCTACTATCACGACGGTGCAGGTCGTTACCGCCGCTATTCCATTCGTGGATACTTTGATGCAGCCAGTCAGGAAGCAGTGTGGTGGGATGACCAGTTAATTGAATCAAAAGGCAACCTTTCTGCCAGGGCCAGGGAAGCCCGCTCCGATTTCAATTGTCCGGGTTCAGGCAAAATGATGCTCGATGGTCGAAGCGATGAAATGGGTCGCGATGATCTTCGGGATGAAATTCACCTGACAAAGACCGAAAATTGGCAGTTCACTGACGAGTGGGATTTTGTAATTGACAATTATACGCTGGGCGCCAACGATCCCGATCTTATAGACAGTATTGGCCTGCTGGTTCAAACGCGTGAACCCTCCGAACGAGTGCAGGCACCTGCACCCAGCATGGTAGCCATACCAGCTGCTCCGCAACAAAAAAAGGAGATTGAAACCGTGCCGATCGTCCCTCCTATTCAAATGCCAACAGTATTGAGTCCGGAGGAAAAATACCGGACCCGCACTGTTACAAAAGTGCTTGATATACCTCTTGAAGGCGATAGCATTGAGATGCGCTTTTACGATAATGCAGAAATAGATGGGGATTCGATCTCGCTTTTTCTAAACGGAAAACTGATCTTTCAACATATCAGACTAACAGGCAGCGCCTACAAAATTCGTTTAGCCATTGCTGATCTTGCCAGCGAAAATGAATTGACAATGGTTGCCGAAAACCTGGGCAGCATTCCGCCCAACACATCTTATATGGTAGCTGAATCGGGTGGCAACCGATACGAAGCAAGGCTGGAGAGCACGGAAGGAAGCAGCGCCAGCATTCGTCTCTTTAAGCCCGCGCCGACCACGAAAGCCTCAGAGCCTTAGCCAGGCAAGCACAGCAAAATGATCACTCGCAAAACGCCCACCCCAGGTTTGCGATAGGGTGGCATGTTTTTTTACCTGCCATTTGCCTCGCAAAAATATGTAGTCGATCGGCTCTTCGTTCGCTTCCTTGTTTCTAAAAGCATTGAAAGTACCTGTGGGACCATAGTGACCCGTTTCGGAAAGACTTTTTGCATTTGTTAAATGCAAAGGATCGGATTGATTTAGGATCACCTGTATGGGCTCTTCAACTGGACGAGCATTGAAATCGCCCGTCAAAACCACTGGCGTGCTGCCGGCCAACTCCTGAATTTTATGCAGTATGATATGCGCACTTTCCCGGCGGGCCACTTTTCCTATATGATCAAAATGCGTATTGAACGCATAAAACACTTTGCGTGTTTCACGATCCCGAAAGCGGGCCCAGGTTACCATTCGCGTAATAGCAGCATCCCAGCTTTTGCTGCCAGGCACATCGGGTGTTTCGCTCAACCAAAACATTCCTGATTTCAATAGTTGCAAACGGGTCGTGTCGAAAAAAATGGCGCTGTACTCCCCTTTCTCCTTTCCATCGTCGCGACCACCGCCTACCGACTTAAATGCGGGCAGACGCTGTTGCAAATCGACCATCTGATCATGAAGCGCTTCCTGCACGCCCAGTACATGTACGTCGTGAAATAGTATCTGCGATGCTACAAAATCCTTTCGATGAGGCCAGGCATTCAGGCTGTCGGAGCTGGTATGAAGCCTGATATTAAACGACATTACATGAAGTTCTTGTGCATTCATGGTTCCGGTAAACATTAGTGCAATCGTTACGGCGAGCAGGTACTTTTTCATACCGCTAAATTAAAGGCATCGGTTCGGTTAGCGAAAACTAAAGCACAGGCATCACAATCGGGCCAAGGCGAAGTTTATTTTCGCCTGAAGAAAAACTCGTTGCGAAGGAAATATTTATGGTTCCCTTCATAACGAACCCATTTTTCAAAGGTCATCTGCAGTTTATCAGCTCTTACCCGCATTTGCATGATGGCTGGCCGATTTTGATTCCCATCGGGCCCCTTTTCTTCCCATTCAAGTACCCATGATCCGCTGGGCAACTGTTCGAAAGCCGTAACCGGAAAACCATTGAACAATCCGCGCTGCAGATCTAATGTCCATGTTTCGGCTCCATCTGCCGAGGATTCGTTTGGGTAGGAAATGCTGACCACCCATTCGAGGAGTGTCGAATCTTTTCTGGTCTGGCGTACCGATGCCCTTACATCCAGTCCCTCCATTTTATCCGAGCCATAGTCTCTGTAAACGAGGCGGCCAAGCCAGTCGCCTTCAAACGGATAGGCAGAATTGTTGTGCTGCGAAAAACTGCTGATGGCTATAATTAGTAAGAAAAAACTAATGATTACTGATTTTAACATGGTCTGTTTTTTTGAAATTGGTGAACGAGCCTAAACGAATTAACAGACCAAAAATGAGGGTTGCAACACGCACCCGCGCTTCAAATTATGATTTGAGACCAGAAAATTATCGGGCAGAAGTCTGGCTACGTACATATTGGTTGGGCGACATCGACAGTGCCCGTCGGAAAGCGCGATTAAAGGTGGCTTTACTATTAAAACCGCATTGAAAAGCCAGCGCAAGCAATGTTTGCCGCTGCTGCTCGCCTATTTCCACCAGTCGCTTGAACTCTTCAATCCTGAAATGATTAACGAAATCGTTGAAGTTGACTCCAAAACCCTGATTAATTGCCCTCGACAGTACGGATGTGTTGGTTGACAAATGTTGCGCCAGCGATTTCAGCGTAAGTTCCGGATCAGCATACAGCTGTTCCTGCTCCATGGCCGACATCAGTCGATTTTTCCACCAACTCCAGTCAGCGGATTCCTGTTTCACTTCTGCCTGCGGCTCCCAAATCAATCCCTCGAGTTCCTGTGGATCTTCTATTTGTTTGCCGGCATCGAAAGCATCCATGCTGATCAGCCACTTTTTGCGCCCTGCTTCGTATAACCTGAAGCCAAATTTTCCGCGAAGCGCATTACTGTAACCGGCCACTGCTACATAATAAAACAAAACAGAAAACAGCAAATAATACCACCAGGCATCCGAATAGCCGACTTCAAAAAAAAGTCCTGCAAGCAGGAAGAAAAATCGAAGGGTCAATACCAGACTGAACGTAACCAGGAAGTTCTGAATCCAGCGAAACAGGTAAGTGTCGGCATTGCTGACCCATTGATACAATAGCCTTTTGTAACGCCGATAGTAGACCAGGGAAACCGTGACATACAGCAGGAAGGAAAAAAGACCAGCCGCCTGGTACCAGCTATCAAAATCGGGATCCTGCTCGCTGAACAGAAAAAAATATTGTCTCATAACCCACTGATCAACTACATAGGCTGCCAATGAGTACCCGGCATACAAAATACCCGGCAAAAAGTGCCACACATCGCGCTTTCTGAAAACGGCCGCCGGATTCAACAGACTACGAACATACATGAACAGTACAGGTCCGATAAGGAACAGGTGTTGAAACGGCACATAGAAAAGTATATCCCGATAGGGCTGATTGTCGTACCAGCCTGCAAAGCCGACCGTCCACGGGAAAACATAGAGAGCTGCGAGCAACAAGAGGAAAGCCAGCCAGGCGTCGGCGGATTGATTCTGTTGTCGCCATTTAAAGATCAACATGCCCGCATACACCAACGCCTGCACAAAAAATATGAGCAGGAGCGAGCTGTACATGTTGAATTCGAAAAGCATGTCTTAATATACACATAAAAAGGTCGCCCTTGGCGACCTTTTTATCTTTTGATAAAGCTGACGGCTATATTACTACATTGATCATTTTACCTTTTACAAAAATGATTTTCTTATGGGGCCTGCCTTCCAGCCATTTCTGCACTATTTCGTTTTGTAGCACAATCGCTTCCACTTCAGCTTGCGACAGATCGAGCGGCAGCAACAGCGTGGTCCTTGTTTTGCCATTTATGGACACGGGATATTCCTTTTCATTTTCCACCGTGTAGGCCGGATCGTAAACGGGATATGCTGCATCAAGGATAGTTCCTGTATTGCCCAATTGATGCCATAGTTCTTCGGCTATATGGGGTGCATAGGGAGCCAGCAACAAAAGCAGCGGCTCCAAAATAGTCCGCTTATGGCACTTGAGATCGCCCAGTTCGTTCACTGCAATCATAAAGCCGCTAACGCCGGTGTTGAAACTAAAACGCTCGGTATCTTCTTCAATTTTTCTGATAGTTTTATGAAGCAGTTTCAACTCTGCTGCGCTCGGTGCGTCGTTTGTCCATACAGGTCCTTTTACTTCATCGTTAAACAAACGCCAGAGCTTCTTTAGAAAGCGGTGTACGCCTTCGATGCCTTTGGTATCCCAGGGTTTGCTCATTTCTACCGGACCTAAGAACATCTCGTACATGCGGAAAGTATCAGCGCCATAACGGGCCACCAGGTCATCGGGGTTTACCGTGTTGTACTTCGACTTCGACATTTTCTCTACTTCAGATCCGCAGATGTACCTCCCATCCTCCAGCACAAACTCTGCATCACGATATTCTTCCCTCCACTGGCGAAAGGCATTAATGTCGAGTTCAACACCATCGACGATATTGACATCCACATGAATCTGATCGGTGGAATATTGTTCTTTCAGTCCGGCCGACACAAACAGGTTGCTGCCATGTACGCGATAAACAAAACGGGAACTACCCTGTATCATGCCCTGGTTTACCAGTCTTTTATAAGGTTCGTCATGTCCTATATAACCAAGATCAAAAAGCACTTTCGTCCACATTCTACTGTACAATAAGTGTCCTACCGCATGCTCTGTTCCTCCAATATACAGGTCTACCTGGCCCCAGTAGTCGGAGGCTTCCCGGCTGCAGAACTCCTGGCCATTTTGCGGATCCATATAGCGTAGAAAATACCAGCTACTGCCGGCATAGCCCGGCATGGTATTAGTCTCCAGGTCCTGCGCTATCCATGATTCTATATTTGCCAACGGACCCTCCCCGTCGGGGCCTGGTTGGTAGTTGTCTACCCGGGGCAACTCCAGCGGCAGACTGTCGGCAGGTTGAGGGATCGCTACACCGTCTTTCCATTGAATGGGAAATGGTTCGCCCCAGTATCGTTGACGACTGAAGGCTGCATCGCGCATTTTATAGTTTACTTTCCTTTTACCAATGCCCATTTCCTCGAGGCGGTTGATCACGACTTCAATGGCATCTCGCATTTTCATGCCATTTAGGAAGCCACTGTTTTCCAGTACAGCATCTTTTGTTGGATTGGCTTCTTCGCCGTTGTAATGGCTGCCAATTATATTGCTAATTCCAATACCAAAATGCTGCGCAAACTTGTGGTCACGTTCATCGCCACAGGGTACGGCCATAATGGCACCGGTGCCATAGCCTGCCAGTACGTACTCAGAGATCCAGATTGGTATTTCGCGTCCATCAAAAGGATTGATAGCATAGGCTCCGGTAAATGCTCCACTGATTTTCTTTTCTGCCATGCGTTCCCTTTCGCTCCGGCTGTTGACGTAGGCAATATAATCGTCTACTATCTGCCGCTGCGCCGGACTGCTAATGGCTACCACCAGTTCATGTTCCGGGGCTAATACCATAAAATCAACTCCAAAAATGGTGTCGGGACGGGTAGTATAAACCACCACCGAATCGCTTCCGCTGTTAACTGACTTGATATTAAATCGAATTTCGGCTCCACTGCTCTTCCCAATCCAGTTCGTCTGCATTTCCTTCATCGCGTCGCTGAAATCAACCCTTTCAAGACCCTCCAGCAGCCGATCTGCATATTCGGTGATGCGCAGGTACCATTGCCTTAGTTTCTTTTTCACCACAGGATGGCCACCTCGTTCACTTACTCCATTCACCACCTCATCGTTAGCCAGCACGGTGCCCAGTGCTTCACACCAATTCACTTCTCCATAGCCACAGTAAGCAAGCCGGTACTGCATCAACACATCCTGCTGCTCGGCATGGGTCATTGCCTTCCATTCGGCAGCAGAGAAGCGGGACCTTTCATGAAGCGGATGGGGCATGGGGTGCCGGACATTACCCTCGCGCTCAAATGCGGTAATTAGCTCCGCAATGGGTCTGGCCTTAGCTTGCCTGCGATCATAATAGCTATTGAACAGTTCCAGAAAGATCCACTGTGTCCATTTATAGTAAGATGGATCACTGGTGCGCACTTCGCGTTCCCAGTCAAAACAAAAGCCGATATTATCCAGCTGGCGCTTAAACGTTTCGATATTTTTTTGCGTGGTAACAGCGGGATGCTGGCCTGTATCAAGCGCATATTGCTCTGCAGGAAGCCCGAAGCTGTCAAACCCCATCGGATGCAGCACATTGTAGCCCTTCAGACGCTTAAAACGGCTGTAGATGTCGGAAGCAATATACCCCAATGGATGTCCCACATGTAAACCAGCCCCGCTCGGATAGGGAAACATATCCAGCACATAGTACTTGGGTTTATCAGACTTGTTGCTTACACGATACACGTTAGATGCCGTCCAATGCGCCTGCCATTTTTTTTCTATCTCTGAAAACCGATACTCCATGCCTGATTTTGTTTGTGGAAAAGCTTTAACATTTTTTCAGCGTCGCTTTGGCAATTCGCCTCGCTCGCCGCCGTTTAAAGGGGCAGCAAAAATACTGATTGTAGGGTGTAAAGCGCTATTTTTGCGGCACCAGGGCTCAGTTTCGGGCCAAACCTGTTAAATTTCTAAATCCATCGCTATGGCTCCATCAGGTAAGGCCTCGATCAAAAGGGCAAAACCTTCTTATTTCATGTCTATACTGGGCGTTACCCTGGTTTTGTTTCTGTTGGGCATTATCGGTGTATTGGTTATCAACGCCAACAAGATGGGTGACTACTTCAAGGAAAATGTGGAGGTAATGGCCTCCCTTCGGGGTGATCTCAACCCTACAGATAGTGTTGCGCTGATGGATTATGTGTCGAACAAACCCTATATCCGAAGCATTCAGTACGTAACAAAGGAAGAGGCAAAACGCCGTTACCTGGGCGATGGCAATGAAAGCTGGGACAAGATTCTGAGCGAAAATCCTCTGCCAAACAGTATCAATTTCAAAGTGAAGAAGCAGTATATGAATCGCGACTCGCTGGAGGTAATAAAAGCTGACCTTGAGCAGCAGACCTATGTGAGCGACGTTAAATATCCGGAGGCGCTGGTGAATAAACTGCATGAAAACATTCGGACGATCAGCATTTACCTGCTGGCCATTGCCGGACTTCTTTCCATTGTGGTGATTTTTCTGATCGACAATACCATTCGCCTGGCCATGTTCAGCAACCGGTTTCTCATTAAAACCATGCAAATGGTTGGTGCCACCCGCTGGTTTATTGCAAAACCGATGAATGTGCAGGCCATTATCAATGGCTTCATCAGCGGCATTATTGCCGTAGGAGCCATTATGTTGCTGCTATGGGGTGCGGAACGTATGATTCCCTGGCTCAAGGCCATACATGACAATACTTCGCTGGTCATTTTATTCGGCGGCATGATTGTGCTGGGCATTTGTATAACCCTGTTCAGCACTCACCGTTCGGTACTTAAGTATCTGAAAATGAAGCTTGACGATCTTTATTGAGCTTATCGCGAAGTACGTTTTCAACAAATTTGGAAATTAGCTAATTGAATAATTGGAAAAAAAGCCATTGTGGCTGCCCACCGTTTCAAAACGGCTTAGTATCTAATAATAAAATAGCTATCTTGCCAACTCAAATGACCCAACATGGCTGAAAATCAAAACCCCACGCTGTTTACTCGCGAGAACTATATCTGGATGCTGATAGGGCTATTGGTGATTGCAGCGGGTATGCTGTTGATGGCTGGTGGCAAAAGCGACGATCCCAACGTGTTTCAGGCCGATGAAGTGTATAGCACCCGTCGGATCACTATCGCTCCCCTGCTGATTTTAGCTGGTCTGGTGATTGAAATTTACGCGATCTTCAAGCGCGAAAAGAAAAAAGCCTGACACCCTTTTGCTCAATTAAAAATTTGTAAATGTGGCGACCAGAGTCTGGCTTTTCGAGGGTCGCAGGTTTGCGAATTGACTTATTTCTCCGGCGCTAATGAATTTTTTTGAAGCGATTCTCATAGCCATCGTAGAAGGACTGACTGAGTTCATTCCTGTTTCCTCCACGGCTCATATGATTTTTACCAGCACTGCGCTGGGAATTCAGGAAGATGAGTATGTAAAAATGTTCCAGGTATCCATTCAATTTGGAGCTATCCTGGCCGTAGTAGTGCTTTACTGGGAAAAATTCTTCAATTTTCAGAATATCCGCTTCTATCTGAAGCTGGCACTTGCGGTGATGCCGGCACTTGTTCTGGGTTATCTCTTCAATGAAAAAATAGAAACATTGCTCGAGAGTCCGCTGCCCATTGCCATCGTGCTGGTGTTGGGAGGCATTGTATTGTTGTTCGTTGATCGGATGTTTAAGGATCCTGAAGTGACCAGCGAAAAACAACTTTCAATACCAAAGGCCATGGTGATCGGGTTTTGGCAATGCCTTGCCATGATGCCTGGTGTAAGCCGGTCGGCTGCCTCTATCATTGGCGGCATGCAGCAAAAGTTAAGTCGTAAACTGGCAGCTGAGTTCTCGTTTTTTCTGGCGGTGCCGACGATGCTGGCGGTGACGGTCTATTCTATTTTTCTGAAAGAATGGGGTACTGGACCTGTGAAGCATAAAGGCTACGAGATGATCGTTGAAAACAAACAGAACCTCTATGCCTTTATCGGAGGAAATGTGGCTGCTTTTTTTGTGGCCATCATTGCCATCAAATTCTTTATTAACTTCCTCACGCGTTACGGCTTTCGAATCTGGGGCATCTATAGAATCATTGCCGGATTAATTCTTCTGGTTTTGATGCTGACGGGCGCAATTGGTTAATGGCAAAAGCAGGGAACGCGGTATTGTTGAACCACCAAAACCTTTGGTATGCCTACGGCTCCCAAAAAAGTAGTAAATGCATGGGCCATGTACGACTGGGCCAATTCGGCCTACAACCTGGTCATTACGTCCACCATTTTTCCGGCTTATTATGTAGGAATCACAGCGGCCAGGCAACCGGGCGAAATATCCTATGTCAAGTTCTTTGGACGTAGCTTTGTCAACACTGCGCTACAGAATTATGCCCTCGCGGTGGTATTTCTCCTGGTGGCGATTACCTCGCCTATTTTAAGTTCGATTGCCGATTATCGCCGCAATAAAAAAGTTTGGCTGCGCTGGTTCTGTTATGTGGGATCAGCCGCCTGCATAGCGCTATTTTGGTTTACCAAAAACAATATCGAGTTTGGTATCATTGCGTTTTCCATTGCGGCCCTGGGCTTTTGGAGCAGCCTGGTGTTTTATAACTCCTATTTGCCCGACATCGCTGCTCCTGAAGATCAGGACAGAATAAGTGCAAAAGGCTTTTCAATGGGGTATATTGGCAGTGTACTGCTGCAGGCCATCTGCTTTATAATTATTCTGAAGCCCGAGCTGTTTGGGCTCGGCGGTCTTGACGAAACGGTGCCAGTACGTATGTCGTTTTTATTGACCGGACTATGGTGGTTTGGCTTTGCACAAATCACGCTAAGGGCGATGCCTCTCAGCAGCAAAGCCGAGCGGCAATCGAAGAAAAATGTGCTGGTCAATGGCTTTCATGAGCTGCAACTGGTGTGGCGCCAGCTTTCGCATATGCCTTCGCTAAAGCGTTTCCTGCTGAGCTTTTTTCTGTACAGTATGGGTGTACAAACAGTAATGCTCGTTGCAGCGGGATTTGCGAAGAAGGAATTATTTACTGCTCAGGAAGATGAACCCAAACTGCTGCTCACGATCATTCTTATTCAACTGGTAGCCATTTTTGGTGCTATTGGCATGAGTCGCCTTGCAAAAAAAATTGGAAGCTGGTGGGTGATTACACTAACCGTGATACTTTGGGTGATGATCTGTATTGGTGGTTACTATGTGCAGAATCAAACTCAGTTTTACATACTGGCGGCTATTGTAGGACTTGTAATGGGTGGTATTCAAAGCATGAGCCGAAGTACTTATAGTAAATTACTTCCTGCCACTCAGGACACCACCTCGTTTTTCAGTTTCTACGACGTAACCGAAAAAATTGCTATTGTAATCGGCATCTTCGCATTTGCATATATAGAAGAACAAACAGATAATATCCGGAACAGCATCATTGCGCTTGGATCGTTTTTTGTGGTGGCACTATTGGCACTGCTCTACGCACGCAAAGCGTTTAATCAAAGAATGAGAGAAGTGGAGAATAGTTCCCAGGTAGGCAAAGCATCCGTATGATCTGTGTCAAAATCTGTGCAAATCTGTGGGAACAGAAAGCCTGTTCTCACAGAACACTCCCAAGAGCGTTAACGACTCAGTTGCCACAGATTTGCACAGATTTACGCAGATTTCATACAATTTCACAACGAAACAACTAGTTATCCCCCATGAATCTATACAGCATTGAAACCGGCAATTTCAAATTGGATGGCGGCGCTATGTTCGGCGTGGTGCCGAAGACAATCTGGAATAAACTAGTGCCATCCGATGATAAGAACATGTGCACCTGGGCCATGCGTTGTTTGCTGGTAGAAGATGGGGAACGACTGCTGTTGATTGATACCGGGATCGGCAATAAACAGGATGAGAAATTCTTCAGTCACTATTATTTGCATGGAAACCACAGCCTCGATGCATCACTGGCAGCACATGGATTTAGTCGAAATGATATTACCGACGTATTTCTGACACATCTCCATTTCGACCATTGTGGCGGCGCCATCAATCGGGATGGCGATCGGTTGGTTCCGGCATTTCCGCGTGCGCAGTTTTGGAGTAACGATGCACACTGGAAATGGGCGACGCAGCCAAATGAGCGGGAAAAAGCATCTTTTCTTCGCGAAAACATTCTGCCCATACAGGAAAGTGGTCAATTAAATTTTGTTAGTCGCCAACCGGCCGGCAATCCCGACAGTCTGGATCAGGCCGAACTAATTCCCGGGTTTCGTATTCGATTTGTAGATGGCCATACTGAAAGTATGATGTTGCCGCAGCTATCATACAAGGACCGTACCATCGTATACATGGCCGATCTGCTACCCTCGGCTGCTCATATTCCCATCCCTTATGTGATGGCTTATGACATGTTTCCGCTCACAACTCTGGGAGAAAAAAAATGCTTCCTGAAGGAAGCACTGGAAAACGATTATATTTTATTCTTTGAGCACGATGCCGCTTACGAATGCTGTACGTTACAAATGACTGAAAGAGGGATTAAGCCCAAAGAGTTTTTTAAGTTATCAGAAATTTGAGTGTTCAACGCTGCTAACGACGTTTTACTAATGAAGTCAGCGGATATCGCAGGTTCTCGTGACTCATCATATCTATCTTTACCTTGCCTACCACAATCGGGCTTTCAATACGAACCGGAATGCGGTTCATATCATCGGTCACCCACACTTCCATATCTTCACCGCCCTTAAAAATCGTGCCCTTGATCAGCATGGGTTTAAACTTAATAGCGCGGAATTTGCCGTAGCGGGTTTTCACTATTTCCCTTCCCAGGTAGCGGATATACATGTTATAAACCTGGTTGTCGAGAAACATCGGGAACATAATACGATCGTTGGGCTTCAATTTTGAGAAGTCAACATTACGAGCGTAGAATACCGCGCTTACCACGTCCTGTACACATTCCGGTACTTTAAAAACTCCATCGTTGGTGATGGCTGTATTGGCAGTTTTATTAAAAGTAACGTTCTGGTAGATCTTGTATCCACCTTCGTCTACATTGCGAATAAATTTTAGCGGTTGCATGCTGGCTGTATCCACGTATGTTTCGTACTTATCCCGCACTTTGTACAAAAAGTCATAGGAGGAATTAGTACGACCTTCTCCAACAATATGGTACACCGGTTTGCCATTCATTGTTTCCAGTGTGTTCGTAAAAGTGGCTGTTCCTGCATTTACATATACGCCGGCTACGGCATAATAAACCGTCATTGACACTTTTTCGCCGGCTTTAAAAGCCGTATTACGAATAGCACATTGATCGTTGATGGGCGCATTCACCTTGGGGCTAAATGCCATCAGCACTACCGATGCCAACGTTAATCCTTTCAAAATTCCTGTCATGTTCACCATTTTATAGTATTAATTGCCTTCCTCATCGTTAATAAGCTGCGGGGCATCTTTCGCTGGCGAAGCCGTCGCCCGGTTGGTTTTAAAAAAACGGCCGATACCCAAAATTAGCAAACTACCTGCCAGAGCCGGTATGATCAAATTAATAAGCCACATTCCGGCCGAGGCCAACCCGATACCCAGGTGGTTGCTGCTATACATCCCTAACAACTGAATACTCACTGTACCCCTAAGACCGAGATCCGTAAAAAGCGCGATCGTCGGAATGGCTGCCATCACCAGATAACCCAGGCTCACTGTCCAAAAAAGAGGCCACCAGCCAATTTCTACATCGAATAAACGACAAAGAAGCCAGTTTTGGATGATAAACAGCACGAAACGGGCGGCAGATAAAGACAGCAATTGCAAGAGGATCGTTGCATCAAATGACTCCAAAGCCTCTATCAGCCACGCGTAACGGCTACTACCTGGCAGACGATCGGCCCAGCGCACCAGAAACCTGATCCGGAAATAAAAGAGTGTTAAAATCAAAGCGGTAGAAAAGCTGCCCCAAAATATCCAGTCGAACCAGAACGAACTAACCAGTCCTGCAGATTCAATTCGATTTCGTAGGAGTTGTAGCGAAACAGTACCCATCCAGATCGTTACCAGCAACTGGCTGATGCTGCCTGCTATGGTAAGGGAGATGGCTTTTAACCGGTTACCCTCGTTCATGTACAACACACGACCCAGGTATTCCCCCACCCTGTTGGGTGTGGTTACAGAAAAGGACACACCAGACAAAACAGCTTTGCAGGCAGTAAAAAAACGAATTGGCTGTATGCGTTGCACGACCAGCATCCATTTCACCGATTCAATTGACCAGTTGGCCATCATGCCAATCAACATTGCCGGCAATACCCACCACAAGCTGCTTTGCAGGGATTGCCGGAGTGCGCTCCAGCTATTTTCGAGATTGGGCTGCTGCTGAATTTGATGGTAAATGGAAAAACACAGCCAGACAAACAGGAACGGCCCAAGGAAATAGCGTATGAAATTCCGAATAAGCTTTTTATGTCTATTTTTGAAAGGCATATACCGGCTCTGAAATGGTCTGTTGCCCGTCGCATTCCATCACTTTGGATCGTTGTTGTGTGCTGATTAAATTATCCGGTAAAAATAACCCTCCTTGGAAAAGCAGAGCAAAAAAATATTAGGTATTGATCCGGGCACATTGCTAATGGGCTACAGTATCATCGAAGCCCGTTCTCAACAGATACGTCTCGTTGAAATGGAAGTACTGCGTTTGTCGTCACGTACCGACCATTATCAGCGTCTTCAGCAAATACATACCCGCATTACGGAACTCATCAAATTACATCAGCCCGACGAATTCGCAATTGAAGCACCTTTTTTCGGAAAAAACGTTCAAAGTATGCTCAAACTGGGCCGGGCGCAAGGGGTGGCTATTTCTGCAGCAATGCACGCCGGTATTCCGGTAACCGAATATTCTCCAAGAAAAGTAAAACAGTCGGTTACCGGCAACGGAAATGCCGGAAAAGAGCAGGTATGGAAAATGCTGGCTGAAATGTTGAAACTTCAGCAGGCACCCCGTTATTTCGACGCAACCGATGCATTAGCAATTGCCATCTGCCACCATTTCCAAACACATCGCCTGCCTGCCACGGTGCAAAGCAGAAAGATGAAGGGTTGGGAGGAGTTTTTGAAGCAAAATCCGGGGAGGGTGCGGGGAGGTGAAAGGTGAGAGGTGAGAGGTGAGAGGTGAGAGACGTGAAACGTGAGACGTGAGACGTGAAAGGTGAGAGGTGAAACGAAAATCTGTGAAAATCTGTGTTCAAATCTGTGTTATCTGTGGGAACAGAAAACCCTGTACCGCTCGGGTCTTACTGATAAAGCAACATCCCTGTCCTCGCAGTTGACGAAAATTACAGGTTAGCCTCCCCCCTCTACCCTCTCACCTCTCAACTCTCACCTTTCACGTCTTTCACCTCTCACGTTTCACGTTTCACGTTTCACCTTTCACGTCTCTCACCTCTCCCCTCTCACCTTTCACCTCTCACCTTTCACGTTTCACGTTTCACGCCTCTCACCTCTCACCTCTCACCTCTCACCTCTCACCTTTCACCTCTCACCCCTCTCCACTATCTTCGCAACATGTACACCTTGAAAAAATCCCTGGGCCAGCATTTTTTAAGGGATGAGAATATATGTCGAAAAATTGTGTCTGCTTTGCAGGAGCGACCATTTGATCGTTTGCTGGAAGTGGGACCAGGAGGCGGTGCTCTTACAAAACACCTGCTTCAAATTGAAAATATCGATTTCAGGGCGGTGGAGCTCGACCATGAGAAGGTGGAATTCCTGTTACGCGAATATCCGGCATTGAACGGCCGCCTCATCGAGGGTTCCATACTCGATATACCGGCTCCCTTTAGCCAGCACTTTACATTGGTTGGCAATTTTCCGTATAATATTTCCACCCAGATTTTGTTTCGGGTACTGGAATGGAAGGATCAACTGGAGGCAATGATTGGCATGTTTCAAAAAGAAGTAGCCCATCGGGTAGCGGCTCCCTCTGGTAACAAAGTGTATGGAGTACTGTCGGTACTGGTGCAGGCGTTTTTTGAAGTGGAATACCTGTTCGATGTCCATGAAAACTGTTTCAACCCACCGCCCAAAGTGAAGAGTGGAGTTATTCGTCTCACTCCGCGAACCGAAATAGTGCCGATGCGCTCTGAAAAAGATTTCTTTCTGTTGGTCAAAACAGCTTTCAATCAACGCAGAAAAACACTTCGTAATGCCGTGAGGGGGCTTTTTGAACCGGCTGAACTCGAAGACAGCCTGTTTCTAAAACGTGCAGAACAATTGACCGTGGCCCAATTTGCTGCACTAACGTTTAAAATGCGATAACACGAGCATGAAGAAAAGAGTAGTAATAACCGGGAAAGCACACCCATTTTTACAACAACACCTCGAATACTCAGGATTCGACGTGGCTTACAGACCTGATATTAGTTATGCAGAACTGGAAGCGGAAATTAATGAAATGGAAGGCCTGGTGGTAACAACCCGACTGAAGATTGATCAGCATATTTTGCAAAAAGCTGAGAAGCTAAAATGGATCGGCAGACTGGGTAGTGGCATGGAACTAATTGATACGGTATATGCCAGCGCGAAAGGTATTTTATGTGTAAGCAGCCCTGAAGGAAACAGAAATGCAGTAGCTGAACACGCCATTGGTATGTTATTGAACCTCATGAACCGTCTAAACTGGTCACATCAGGAAATCAAAAACGGGCTTTGGCTACGCGATGAGAACCGGGGCACTGAGTTGTCGGGTAAAACAGTTGGCATTATTGGGTTTGGCCATACAGGTAGCAGTTTTGCAAAAAGACTCCAGTCGTTTGATGTTACCATACTGGCATACGATAAATACAAATTTGGATTTGGCGGCGGTAATGTAAAAGAAGCCAGCCTGGAACAGATTGCGCGCTATGCGGAGGTGATCAGCGTACACCTTCCCCTTACTGAAGAGACTTATCATTTAGCTGATGAGACATTTTTCAACAGCCTTCAGCAAAAGCCCTGGTTCCTGAATACCTCCCGGGGTAAGGTAGTGAAAACGACAGCAGTACTGAAGGCTTTAAAGGGACATAAGATTGCAGGCGCAGGCCTTGATGTGATGGAAAACGAAAAACTGGACACATATACAGCCGAAGAACAAGCTGATTTGAACTGGCTGCTAAATCAACCTAACGTGTTGATTACCCCGCATATTGCCGGATACAGTCATGAGGCCTACAAAGGCATGGCCGAGGTGCTGCTGAAAAAATTAGCGCTACTTTAAGGATTTTTAATAAAATTTGTTTATTACATTTGTGCAAATCATCGCAACGCTTCAGTCCCAAAACTGAGGCGTTGCTATTTTTTTCATTTATACCCAAGGAGGTAAACATGAACAGCATTCAGTATGTAACGAAAGAAACGCTGGAGCAAATGAAAGTGGAACTACAACACATGAAGGGTGTGGAAAGACCTGCAGCCAGCCGTGCCATTGCCGAAGCCAGAGAGAAGGGCGATTTAAAAGAAAATGCCGAATACGATGCAGCCAAAGAGGCCCAGGGCCTACTGGAAGCTAAAATAGCATCCATGGAGAATGCGCTGGCAAACGTACGCGTGTTGGACGAAAGCAGCATTGATACCAGTAAGGTATCGATATTGACAAAAGTGACGCTCACTAATATCAAAACAAAAAAGCAGGTCACCTATCAATTGGTAAGTGAGCAAGAGGCTGACCTTAAGGCCGGAAAAATATCCATCACATCACCAATTGGCCAGGGTATCCTGGGAAAATCGGTGGGTGAAACGGCCGACGTGATTGCGCCTGCGGGCAAACTGCAGTTTAAAATCGAAAATATCACCGCCTGATGACTATTTTCTCGAAAATAATCAACGGTGAAATTCCCAGCTACAGGATTGCCGAGGACGACAAGTTTTATGCATTTCTGGACATTTTTCCTTTGGTGGAAGGTCATGTACTGGTAGTGCCTAAGCTTGAAGTTGATAAATTTTTCGACCTGCCTGCTGACTATCTTTCAGCACTCCTGAAGTTTGCGCAGCCGATAGCTAAAGCAATCGAAGCAGGCTTTGATTGCAACCGATGTGGTATTAGCGTGATAGGACTTGAAGTGCCGCATGCTCATTTGCACCTGATGCCAATCAATTCCGCAAATGACCTCAATTTTACGCGGCCTAAAATGAAACTTTCCGAACATCGGCTCGAAGAGATTCAGCAGATTATTGTCAGCAAACTTTGAGCTGGTCCCTAAAATTAAGCAGGGGGCAATGCCCCCCGCTCTTCTAAACACCCTAATAAAACAGACATCATTGTCTATTCGAAACCTATTTTATACAGCCGCCGTTTCCGGCGGCTGATTATTTTGTGCTCATCCGCAGCCTTGTTACTGCTTCGTCACTTTCTCTATCAGCACTACTTCGTTGCGACTATTCTTCACCGTTAACAGATACACCTGAGAAGCAAGCTTGTTAGTAGCAATTGACCATTCCTGCTGACCAGTACCGGTACTCACCTGTTGCTGATGGATGACCCGTCCCGCCAGGTCGGTCAGACTGATCGTAAATTGATCATCGCCGGGCGATTGAATTCTTATTTTCAGATAATCCTTTGCGGGGTTTGGATAGGCCCTTACCTGCAGGGACTGAGGCTGATATTGAATAGTAACAATTGAACTGTAGGTTACACGGCCGTCGCGATCAACCTGGCGAATGCGATAATAGTTGAGCCCCACAGCAGGTGAAGGATCAAAGAAGAAGTAAGGTGCAACGGCAGGGCCACGACCGATTGATGCAAAACTCACTCCATCGGTTGACTTCTCAACTTCGAAATAGTCGTGAAGCTGGTCAGTTTCTGCTTCCCAATCGAGGCGAACTGTTTCATTAGCGAGCAAACGACCTCTGAAGCTCTTGAATTCAACCGGCAGGGTAATCAGCGAGGCGTTCGTTTTCACCAATTTCACGTCGTCAATATACACGCCGTCATCCTGCCTGTAGGCGAAACCGCTGGTATTGCTTGCGTCGGAAGTAAATTCAAAACGGAAGTATACGTTATTGTTGCCGGCGCCAATATAGTCTTTCAGGTCAAATATGGCACGAACCCACTCTTCGCGAATTCCCGTTATGGAAGGAATGCCATCAATGGAGCTTCCTTCAAGCGTGCCGGGCTCTTTGATAGTGATGTTACCTTCTATTGTTTGCCATGGCCCGCCTGTGCCACTGTTAGACACCTGAACCCTCAGCTTGTCACGAAAATTTTCAATGCGGTGACGGATCCAAAAGGTCAGATAAGCCGCGGTGGCATCACTCAGGTTGAATGGATTAGACCATCTGGCTGAACGGTTGGCACTGGCAGCATAGTTGCCCGAAGGCGACTCGGTGAGTGCACGGCCTGTGCCACCATAACCTGTACCTGATGCTGTAAAGTTCCAGGTATTGGATGTGCCCGTTAAATTAGTTGCCCTGGTCCAGTTGTCGGTAACAGCACCCGAGTTGAAGTTATCGGACAATACTGTTAAGCTGGTTGGTGTAGAGTGATACAGTTTCACGATTGTATCGTAATAGGTCAGTCCACCTTCCTGAATTCGCCAGGCAAACCGAATACGCTGACCATCGGTAAGGGACGCAGGCAGAGTATAGCTGATGCTTCCATTATAAGAGTCATAGTAGGTAGCCAGTGAAGCGGGACTAATCACCACCGGGCTTCCTACTGACTGGATATTTTCAAGAGGAACAATAGAAACAGTAACCGGGTCATTGCCCAATCCAACACGCAGCGCTCTAAATCCGAAAGTTCCTGTTTTACTACCAACAGCAATGTCCGACAGATCAGTTAAATCAACATGCGTACCGGCAACGGCAAGTAACTGCAGATTTTGATGCACCATTCCTTTACACAAATTGATGATTTGTGCTGAGGGCGGCCAGAACGTACCTCCATTTGCCACCGCAGTGCCGTGTCCACCTTCGCCGGTCATTCCATATATTTTTCCTTTGCTGCCGGTGCCAATATTTCCTTTCAGCATCCAGTCCTTCACTCCGCCTGCTACTTCATAACCTACCGACTCAGGACTGTTACCTGCCCGCATACCGTTGTATTTGCCCATAGCTGCCGGAACCCAGGTATAAAATTTGGCGTCAAGTGGATCCATTACATTAGCTGGCAGACTTGGTCGTCCGAAAGGCAGCGAATAGTAAGGACCATAGGCGTGCTGGTCAATCATGGTTACGAAATGACGCGTATAAGTAAAGTCGCGGATTCGTTGCGTTTCAATTTCAGAAAAAGCAGAAGGACCGTAATACGTATCTGAAGTAGAAGTAGAGCTGCCACAGGAAGCGGCACTGCCTGTAATGGGAGCAGAGCAGTTACCCCAGTCCACTCCCCAGTTACGATTCAGGTCAACTCCGTTACCGTTACGGTTTTTACGCCACATACCGCCACCGTTTGGACTGATAGATCGGTTGTATTCCCAACCATCGGGGTTCATACAGGGGATAATATAAACTTCCCGATTGTTAACAAGTGCAGCGATGCGAGGATCCTGCGAATACTGTTCGCAAAGCATTTGCATGAAAAATATCATGCTGGCACCGCCAATGGCTTCACGGGCATGTTGAATACCGATATACAACACTTCCGGCTCCGATTCATCAGTAGCAACATTATCAGAGATTTTTACATACCATATTTCCCGACCGCCGGTAGATTGACCAACAGTACCCTTTTGTGCAATTGCCGGATATGCTGCCACCAGGTCATCGATAGCGTCTTCCATTTCCGCGTAGCTATAGTAACCACCCAAAGTGGTTTTCACTTCAAAGGCCGCCGGAGTGGGTATGATGGCATCGACCGTACTACCTGTTTCTTCAAAAGGCAGGCGGCCTTGTGTGCGGGCTTCGTTGAAGCGGCGGTTTTCTTCTTCCAGGTTTTTTACCACATCATCAACCAGTACTTTGTATTTGTAGCCCGTTAGTTTCAGGCGTTGTAGTTCAGATGCGGAAATTTCAGCAGAGATGGCACCATCATCCACATAGTCAAAATGGTCAATTTCGAGGAGCGCAATCAGCTCACCGAAACGGGCCGGATCGCTGGGTGCTTCTATTTTTACTTTGCTGTACTTTTCCTGTTGGGCGTGGATCCGGTAGCCGATCAGCAAGACCAGCAGCAACAGGGTGGCTTTCAAAGGCTTCATAGTGGTGTTGTTTCGAATGGTGATATTGGATATGAACTAAAATTATTTGTTATTTGAACCTTTAACGACGAATCAGCAGCTTTTGCGACTGAATTCCACTTTCAGTTGAAACAATTACGAGGTAGGTTCCAGCCTGCCAAACAGATGAAAGCGGGATTTCCAACGTAGTATCCCTATCGCGAAGTAAGTACTGTTGCCGATGTATGGTCCTGCCTGAGGCATCCATAATGTTGATATGGGCGTTCTCACCAGCACGCGAGTTGTTGATTGTCAACAACACTTTGCTGCTTGCCGGGTTGGGAGAAACTGTTAAACGGACGCCGTCAACCTTCAGGTTTACCTGACGGATTTCGCTATTTCGGGCTGCGCCGCTTTTTTCCAGCAATTTCAGCCGGTAATGCGATTTACCTTTGAACGGTTGCTGATCGGTGAAAGAATAATTGCTTGTGGTATTGGCCGCAGCTGCTGATACAAAGCCAACATTATTCCAGGTATTGCCATCCTGACTGCGCTGTATTTCGAAGCCATCAAACGCATCGTCGGTAATAGCCTTCCAGGTTAGCTGAACCTGACTATTGTTTACCACTTTGGCATCGAAACTTAGCAGGTTAACAGGCAGTACAATGTTTTGCACGCTCACCTGATAATCTTCTGTTTCGCCATCGGGGAACCAGCCTGTAGCATCAGCAGCTGAAATGTTATTTATATCTCTTGTTAAGCGTATACGGAGATAAGTGATATCGCCGGTATTGAGCGTAGATGAAATGCCTGACCAACTCAGGTAAACCAGTTGGTCGCCAGCAGCCGTACCGATGGTTTCGATGGCAGATGCTTCTCCTGCATCAAACACACCGTTGCCATTCCAGTCGAGCCAACCAATCAAACTGGCATCGCTGCCTGTATTGTTGTAAACTGATACCTGTACCTGATAGGTACTGTATAGATTACTGAAAATGGTAACAGTAGCTACACCATCATCATAATTATCGAGGTTAGCAGCGACAGATTGTCCACGGGTGAGCCATTCTATATCGATATTCGTACCAATCCTTAAGGCCGTATCTCGTTCGTTAACTGCCGGTGCCATTGGATCCGGATCATAGGATGCAGGCGCATCGCCATAGTCAAGCAAGGGTCGAAAAGCCTCCGCACCATCACCATAAGAACCGGTCAGATTTACTCCGTTGTGAGTAATAGTCACCGGTGTACCCTGATTGGTTGTTCCATTGTACAATGCAACCTGCCCGTCGGGGAACCCGTAGTCGGTACCTACATTGTACACATTCCCCTGCCAGTCTACACTCACCTGCTTCGGAATGACGCCTGACACAGGTGTGTATCTGGTATAAGCCCCTGTTATCAGATTCAATTGGTGAAAATCGGCATTCAAACCCGGAGAAGCCACAGCACCACCATCAAAATCATACAGAATTCCATCGTTCAATGCGAAATCGGCCCAGTCGTGATCACGGTTACCACTACCATCGCGGGTGCGTTGTGCATATACCTGACTAAAGCCAATTGGAAAATTCGATCCATTTAATTCAATTCGATATATAATCGATTCAATAGCTGAACTATTATTGCCTTCTATTCCCCAGTATAAATTTCCGTTGTAGAAAGCGGCAGCGCCCGATTCCACGCCCTGCCCGAAGGTTGGAATACCCAGGTCATTGACATTGTTTAGTACCACACCAAATGTATCCATATTCATATCGTAGCGTCGCAGGGCTTTCTCATTTGCATTAACTCCACCCCCTCCGCCCGAGAGACTATAGGTATAATAGATCAACCGGTTATACGGATCATAGGCTAACGAGTTCATATTGGTATGGGTATTATCCTGAAATATGAACTTTGCAACCCCCGTTGCCGGGTCATAATAATAAAACTTGTTACCTACCACCAGCATCACATATCCGGGCATCCCGTTGTATGGCTGACTTACGTTGTAGTAATTGTTTAGAAAGGATCCATTTGAGCAGGCAGTGATGTCAGAAATAAAGTAACTGGCATCCTCCGTTCCTCCGCCACCACAACTGCTGCTACAGGTATTGGTATTGGTGGTCTGAATAGTAACATTGGTTACCGGACCAGGTATGGTTACATTGACCGTTGCATTCTCGTTATTGACCGTAGTGCTGGTTGTGGTAACCCTTGCATTAGTCATTCCGTTATTAACCAGAGTAAGCGTAGTACCGCCTACTTTCGTCATATTGATAATAACCGGGGTTGCACCATTTGTTGCCCCAAACTGAATACGCTGGCTGCGATCAACGTCGTAAATACTGAACCTAAGATTGGTAACCGGTGAATCGAATGTGAACGTCACTGTACCATCGCCAATAAACTGAATGTCTGCACCACTGGCAAGCGAGCCAGTTTCGGCTGTATGTGTGGTCACATCACCTTTAATATTGTTGTCGGTAGAATAGTTGTGCCCAATTGTAAGCTTATTTGCGCCAAAGGCAAAACGCTGTGTCTGTGACTGAGCAAGCGACACATATGTGCGAATTGTGCCGTTATCGCGTGCGAAATATTCATGTACGTCCCAATCGAGCGTGTAGTCGGTGCATTGGGCCTGGAGTTGACCTGCGCCGCATAATAGCAACACAGCTAGCAGGGTGGAGTAAAATTTGTTCATGACACAGGTTTTGGATAGTTGGCTCTTACAATGGATATTCGGAAACCACTCTGCTGAGCCCCTTCTTTACCTGTATCAGATAAGCGTTTACCATTAGACGCTTAGTAGATTCATAGGTGCGGATTATCAAGGCTTTACAAAGGGCGGATTTTTTACACTTGGATTTTCATTATGCGAATATTAGTATTTATACTTAGATATGCAATCATATCGTAATTTTTCAATCGTAGATTGAGTACAAACCCTTAGATGATATGAGAAAACACCTATATTTCTAAAAACAGCCTTTCGGTTTTTTTAACACGGATCATTTAAATAACCGAAAGGCTGTATAAAAAAATCCGCCGCCGAATTTCTTCGGCGGCGGATTCGCATTTAATAGTCAGTAAGTAAGTTTAGAATTTCTGCATCGGGAGTTTTTCTACAAAGCCAGGCCCTGCCACATGCAGGTAATAGACCCCTGCGGCCAGTTGCGATGCATCTACTTCGACTGTGTTGCTGCCGGAAACAATTTCTGCACGGCCACCCAGCCATACTCTTCCCTGGCCATCAGCCAGCATCCAATTTGCGTGCCCCGCTTCGGAAGAACGAATCAGCCATTTTACTCTGCCATCGCCTGTTACCGGGTTAGGCACAATACGTACCAGCCCTTTGGTGGAAGGCAACTGAACAGACACAACGCTTGAATAACGAATGCTTCCGTCGGCATCAACTATTCGCAGACGGTAATAGATAGTAGTGCTATTAACCAGCAGATAGCTGCTGTCGGCGTAGGTGTATACCTGGCGGGTTGCACCATTGCCGGTTGCGGCTTTTTCGCCTATTGCTGCAAAATCTCGTCCGTTGTCGCTGCGCTCAATCACATACCCCTCCAACGATTCTTCCTGCTCAGTATCCCACTGCAACCAAACACGGTCCTGCTGAAGTGTGGCGCGGAATGAAACCAGCTGAACGGGTAATGTGAGATTACTGCTGCCGATATAAAACGAGGAGAAACTGGCAATGCTTGCCTGTAATACTATTTTATCGGAACCGTGCGTTTCCACATAGTCCGGAGTTATAAGAGTTGTTGCTGTCTGCACGGCTGTTGATGCCGCATCGTCATTTTTCAAAATCCGCAGATCGCTTATAGCACTTACCCCACTCGAAGCATCCAAATCGAGCGCATTGTATTCACTGTTACTGATGTAGAGACGAATATCTACCGGTGAAGAGGGTTGAAACTCCGGAGTAATGGTGATGTTCCGATCGAGATAGCGCTGCCCGCCTGTTGAGATTCGGATGGCTGTGTTGTTTTTATAATAGCGTGTGGTGATCAGTCCCAGATCCTGTCCGCCGGCATTGATTTCAGCAATGACGTTGCCGTCCGAATCTGTAATTGGTACCCAGGCGTTGGTATTATTGTTGGCGGAGTTGATCGTAACAGGGGTACCATCAGTAAAGCTTCCAGCCAGGCCGTTGCTGATGGCGATAGCGCCAGGGATACGGCTTTTGCCGTTGCCATCTGACTGATAACCGATAAACTCATACCGCTGCACACAACCTGCACATGCGGGTACGATCGGAGTATTGGCACTTGGGCCTGACGTGGTTGCGCTACGATCCATCACCACAAATATTGCTTTACCATCGGGCGCTACTGCCACATCTCTAAAACGATTCGTACTGCCAAAATAACTAACGGTATCGCCACCATTGGTCGGAACAACCGCCGTACCATCAGAGTTTAATTTCATTCGTACTACCCTTCCCCATTTCAGACTGCCGAGCAAGAGCGAATTTTTCCAGCCGGGTATTACAGGTTTGGTATACAGTCCCAGGCCGGAGTATCCTTCCGAGGCCCAATGCTCATTTCGGTTTTGCGCATTGCCTGATGTAGGCCCACCACTATAGAATTGATTAGTATAAATGTATTGTATACTCCATTGGGTACTGGTGTTTCCGGCAGGAGCTGCATAGTTGCTATAAACAGGTTCCTGATAGTTGGTAGTGGTATCGGCGTTATTGGATTCGTTTACTATCAACGGCAAAGAACTCGAGGATGGTCCTGCCTTGGCATTGTTGTAGTTACCATCGGTATAACCTATAACCTGTGGGTGCCCGTAGTTGCCGGTTTGTACCAATAGATTCACTTCATCATCACTGAATGGACCGTGTGAAGATCCGTAGAAACGGGGCGTGCCGTTGATTGTGTCGTATGCAAAACCCTGATTATTACGCATACCTACTGCCCATACGGCGCTTTGCACTCCCAGCGTAGCGTTGTACGGATTGCTATTGGGAATCCAGCGATTGTAGTTGGTACTATCCTGTGCGGCATCACCGTCTTCTTCCAGATTAAACCGAAGGATTTTGCCTTCGTATGAATTCAGCCATTGCGCTTTAATGACGCGATTGATATTGGCGAACTGACCGGCGCCCATATCACCCACCGCATAATAAAGATAATTGGTACCTCCTTCAGGCCGAATGATCAACCGGCCTGAGTTGTGGTCGTTGCTTCCCCGAATAGTGTCGCAAATAGCAACAGGCTGCGTGAGCTGGCCGTTCACATAAGTAAACCGGACAAGCCATGTCACAAACACGTTGCCCTGTACCGTTTCACCGTTGAAGTTGGTAACGAGCGGCGAAGTGGTGGTAGGAGTAATGTAATGATGACCATAAGCGATGTAAACAAACTTTTTAGCCGGGTTGGTTTGAAACTCCGGGTGTATGGCAAGTCCCATTAATCCTCCCTGATAAGAAGGATAAGTCGGCGACGACGAGGGCGGGTTGATTCGCAGACCCGGCGTAAATTTCTTCTGCCATTTATTTGGTGAGCTTGCCGAAGGATCTGTAAAGGTTGCAAGATTGAGAATGGTCCGTTGTCCTCCATTCACCGGATGAATCTTTCGCACGGTATAGCCAACTGAACCGGCTATCGTAGAAGGGGGGGTACCCGACGTACGTCCGGCGGATGCTTCTGTAACCCAGAGTGAATCGTCGGGTCCATAAGTTACTTCCCAGGGATCCTGCAAACCAGTTGCGAGATTGGTTCGAAGAAAGAGTTCGTTCATGCGCCCGGCAACAACCTCCTGCGCATTAGTGGTGAATGACATGCTGGCAAGTATGATTAACCAGCCAAGTGGCTTTTTCATTGAAACCGGATTTAAGGTCACAAAATATTGAGATAAGTTGGCATATGCATTGGGATATTCACCCCTTTTTTCATTCGTATTTTTACGAAGAACATTTGGCTTTTTTCCTATTGCAGTGCTACGCGTCAATCCGTTTCTTTGTTAGGCTCGTTTATCCTAAGAAAAATTCCGACATCCATCAAAATGAAACCACATACCACCAGGTATGCAACTATTATAACCCGGCTGTTTGCATTGGGCCTTTGTATGGCCGCAGGGCCGGTGATTGTTTGGGCTCAGCCCGGCAATAATACTTGCGCTACCGCACGAACCCTTACCCCTGGTAATACCTGTGTCACCGGCAGCAGCCGCCTGACCGGACAAACATTAAAAAGCGCTGACGCTACCGCTGGCATTCCCAGTTGTGGTGCGGGTAATACCGGCTCTGCCGATGTATGGTACTCCTTTGTGGCCACTTCGTCGTATCCGATTATATCGCTCACCAACATTGGAAGCGATTTGAGGAATGCTGCCCGAGGCAATGGTACCATGATCCAACTTCTGTCGACCAACTGCGTCACTTATACATCCATTGCATGTAACAGCAGTGCAGCGGGTGTTACTACTAACTCGCTGGACATAGGTACGGCGGTAGGAGGCTCAGGATTAACCGTAGGCAACACTTACTATATCCGAATTTCAACTAATAACAACTCCGCAAACACCAGCAGCGGAAGTGCGTGGGGATTTGATATTTGTGTTACTAATCCGGTACCTCGCTTCGGAAACAGCTATTTGAACGTGTCGAAAAAATCAGTTGGCGGTGTTGTGCAACCCGGAGACACTTTGGAGATCCGCATGACAATTCACTTCACCAGCGGCACGCTGTATAATACCCGATATGTAAGCAATCTTCCCAGCAATACATCTATGCTTACGGGTACCGACGACTCTATCCGTGTAATCACAAATGAAGGGTTGACCTATTATGCATTCACCACAACAGCGGGCGACGATGCAGCAACCTATACGGCAAGTCCCGGTCCCGGCGAATACAATGTGAGGCTCAATTTGGGATTTGCTGGTTCCTCAACCAGTGCTCCGGCCGATAATACGGAGACCAGCACCGTTGGAACCGGACAGATGCGAAGCAATAATAATCCCCGTGGCGGTGGCGGTCTGTTATTCGCAACATCGTACCAGGTAGTAGTTACCGGTGCTGTTGGCGATACAATTACGTTAGGTACAGGAAAGTTTTTATATAAGAATGGCCCCACCACACCTGATTTTTCAATCAATTCAACTCAATACCGTATTCTAATCAGCGATCCGCAAAGCCTGTGCGCCAACGCAACAGGTGTAAATAACGCGCAGGAATCGGGGGGTACTTTTGGAGGAGGCACGGACTTGAACCGATCATATGATCTGGATTTCCCGATACCCGGCTATACCAGAGTATCTACTTCGGCCTCCGTGGGAACCGGCGATGGGCAGTATAGTATTGTGAAGAATTTGAGCCCCCGTAGCGGCACCATCCGTACCGCCGAACGTACGCCTAACTGTGTGTTGGCTGCTCCTGACGAAAATGCCTGCGCCTTTCGAATGCACAATGGCCACTGGGATATAGATGGCGACCATACTGGCACGAATGATGCGATCGGTAATATACCACCCGGCCCTACTGATTCCAGCGGATACATGCTGATGGTGAACGCTGACTATGTTGCGTCTGAAACTTTCCGGCAAACTATCAATAATCTCTGTCCAAATACCTACTACGAATTCTCTGCCTGGTTCAGGAATATATGCCCAACCTGCGGAATAGACTCGGTTGGTACTTCGTATTTGCCTCGCCAGCCGGGCGTACTGCCGAATCTCACTTTTTCGCTTGATGATCTGGACCGATACAGCACAGGTGAAATGCAGGTAAACGGCTGGGTAAAAAAAGGCTTTGTATTCGTTACCGGCCCTTCGCAGACCAGTGCCACTTTCGCTATCCGTAACAATGCACAGGGCGGCGGTGGCAACGACTGGGCAATGGACGATATCTCCATTGCAACCTGTTTGCCAAACATGAGCTACTCACCTTCGCTCAATCCAAATGTTTGTGAAGGAAATGCACTCACCATTTATGACACGGTCAGATCTTATTTCGGCAATTATACTCACTTCCAATGGCAGCGCAGTATTGACAACGGTGCCACCTGGACCGATGTTGGAAGTCCTGGCAATGCAACACCCGTACTCAACGGCAACAATGAGTATGAATATATCACTTCCTATACCGTTCCCAACACCAACACTGCAGTGAGCGACAGCGGCGACCGGTACCGGGTAATTGTAGCCACTACTTCTGATAACCTGAGCAGCAACGACTGCCAGGTGACCGATGGCATCAGTATCATCAGCCTGGCTGTGCTCGATTGCGGCGATGTATTAAGTACCAACATACTTCAGTTCAATGGCCGACTGGTCAACAGTCAAAGCCGTCTGCAATGGAGCACTAGCCGCGAAGAAGGTCCAACCACCTATTCAGTTGAAAAAAGCCTAAATGGCAGCAATTTCGAACGCATCGGTACGATCCAGGGGTATAACAATGGTGCTGCTACCAACTATTACAGTTTCACCGAAACATCGCCGCTTCAAACACAGGCATGGTACCGGATTGTTCTTGATGCTCCTAATCATCAGCGAAAATTGTCGCAAATAATTGCATTGAAACCCGAGGTGCTTGAGTTCGACCTGTCGAACCTGATCAATCCATTTAAACAGAGTCTGCGGTTCGACCTTACAATAGCGCAGAACAGTAGTGTAACGATTGAGTTGTACGACAATAATGGCCGACTGGTTCGCAACGAGAAACAGCTTGTTTACGCAGGCGTGAATGCGATGCAGGTAGAGAGCACCGATCAACTCGTTCCCGGGGTTTACACGCTTAGGGTCAGTACAGCTGACGGAAAATTCAAAACCCGGCGAATCATTCACCAATAATAATGGAAACGGCCCTTTCGGCCGTTTTTTTTATTTTTGTCGAAACTGATATAAATGACGAATGCTGAATACCGCCCGGTGATTGGAATAACCTGTGGGGATCTGAACGGAATCGGGCTGGAACTGGTCGTGAAATGTTTTTCCGATGTTCGACTCCTCGAACTTTGCACACCGGTCATTTTCGCGTCAAACAAAGCGGTAAACTTTTACCGCAAAACCATTGGCGATACCCACTTTAATTACCAAAGCACCAGAGACTACAGTCGACTTAACCAAAAGCAGGTAAATGTGTTCAGCTGCTGGGAAGAAGATGTAGCCATCACTCCGGGTCAGCTTACCGATATTGGCGGTAAATACGCTGTACTGTCGCTACAGACAGCCGTGGCAGCCTTGAAACAAAAACAAATCGATGGGCTGGTAACAGCTCCTGTTCATAAAAAAAATATTCAATCGCCCGAGTTCAGCTTTACCGGTCACACTCCTTTCCTGAAAGACAGTTTTCAGGTAAATGATGTAACGATGATGATGTGTGCGGGCGATTTCAGGGTCGGCCTGGTAACTGAACATGTGCCTCTTTCAGAAGTTGCCCGTTATATCACCAAAGAAAATATTCTCAGCAAATTGCAGATCATGCATCGCAGTTTGCAACGCGATTTTGGAATCGATAAACCGCGGATTGCGGTATTGGGTCTTAATCCACACGCAGGCGACGAAGGACTGGTGGGTACCGAAGAAGAACAGATCATTCGCCCCGCCATCAAAGAAGCGAAGAACAACAATATGTTGGTGGTGGGTCCCTACAGCGCCGATGCATTTTTTGCCCGACGCAGTCATTTGAAGTTTGATGCAGTGCTGGCCATGTATCATGACCAGGGGCTGATCCCATTTAAGGCATTGGCTTCCGGCGAGGGCATTAACTACACAGCAGGGCTGCCGGTAGTACGCACTTCGCCAGATCACGGTGTCGCTTTCGACATTGCCGGCAAAGGCAAGGCCGACCCGGAATCGTTCTTAACTGCTATTTTTGATTGTATCGACATCATTCGGCGCCGTGCCGGGTACGACGACAATCGCAAGAACCCACTTCAAAAGCTGAAGCCAGAGGTATTTGCGCGCATGGAAGACGAGGAAATCAGAGAATAGTCCTACTTGCCCCTAAAGGGGAATTTGATTACTTTAAAATAGCCCCGGTAGGGGTATGGGATTATGCCACACCTGCTCAATCGCTCCCATTTTGGCGACCCGGCAAATGCCGGCAATTTGCTTACCGACCAGGAAGCCACTGATCTCCTAAACGAGTGGGTACCGAATGAGAGGCTGCGTTTGCATATGAAACAGGTGGCGGCCGTAATGAAAGCATGGGCCATAGAAAAGGAAGGACTGTCTGAATCAGAATCCCGCAAATGGTACCTGGCCGGCCTGCTGCATGATGCAGATTGGGAAAAATTTCCGGATGATCATTGTCGCGTGATTATCGAAGAACTGGAACAGCGGAAAATAGATCCGGAAGTCATTCATTGCATTGCTTCTCACGGCCCTCGTTATTTTGGTGTGGAACCTGTAAGCCGAATGGACAAAATGATCTATGCCATCGACGAGTTGTCTGGTTTTATACATGCCGCTGCGTTGATAAGACCTACGGGTTACGAAGGCCTGGAAGCAAAAAGTGTATTGAAAAGACTGAAGACTCCCTCCTTTGCTGCTCAGGTAAGTCGGGATGATATTCAGGATGCCCTCAGCCGCCTGGATGTGTCGCTTGAAGAACTGATCATTTTTATCATTTCGGCTCAAAAACAGGTTGAGTAGGCTGCAAACGATTGCAGCGGAAAAGCTTGATTTCCTGCACTTTTTAGGCTATTTCGACACTATTTTCGGAGTGATCCTTCACCGATTGGTGCGGAATCACTAACGAAATAGCCTGCCATGCAAAAGCCAACTCTTTCTTTTTGGCAAATACTCAACATGAACCTTGGGTTCTTCGGCCTGCAGTACAGTTTTGGTCTGCAGCAGGCGAATATGAGCCCTATCTACTCTTACCTGGGCGCAGAAGAAAAAACCCTGCCGCTGTTGTGGCTTGCCGGACCTATGACCGGCCTCATTGTGCAACCAATAGTGGGTGCCATGAGCGATCGCACGTTGAGCCGTTGGGGCCGACGTCGCCCTTATTTTCTGGTGGGAGCCATATTTTGCAGTTTGGCTCTGCTGGCCATGCCATTTAGTTCTTCTGTATGGATGGCCGCCAGTATTCTATGGATTCTTGATGCTGCTAACAACATCACCCAGGAGCCCTACAGGGCATTTGTAAGTGACCGTCTCAGCCGCGAACAACATTCCATTGGGTTTTTGACCCAAAGTGCCTTCACGGGGCTTGGTCAAACGCTCTCCTACCTCACACCCTTCTTATTAATTAATATACTGGGCATGGCCAGCAACGATAAAACTGGCGCCATTCCCAGCACCACTGTAATTGCCTTTGTAATTGGAGCAGTTGTTTCCATCGGATCAATTGGATGGACACTTTACACAACGCGTGAGCTGCCGCTATCTGCAGCCGAGGAAGAGGAAATAAAAAGCAAGCCGCGTGGCCTTGCTGCCAGTTTACGTGAAATTGCAGATGCTTTTCGCGAAATGCCCGACACCATGCGGCAAATGGCGCCCATGATGCTCTTCAGTTGGTATGCCATGTTCATCTACTGGCAGTTTATAGCTAAGGCCGTTTCCGAATCGATCTATCATACACAGGATGCTGCCAGCACCGGATTTCGTGAAGCTGAATTATGGGTTGGCCCGATGGGTGCGTTTTATAATGGCGTGGCTTTTGTGTCAGCTTTTGGGCTGGCATGGCTGGCCCGCAGGTACAGTCCCCGGTATTTACATTTGATCTGTTTAACGCTGGCCGGTATCGGTCTTATCACGATACCATTTATACCCGAAAAAAATCAACTGTTGATACCGATGCTGGGGCTGGGTCTCTGCTGGGCAAGCATGATGGGTAATCCGTACATTCTTCTGGCAGGCAGCATTCCACCGAATCGTACAGGGGTTTATATGGGCATTTTTAATATGTTCATTGTGATCCCCATGCTGCTGGAAACATTCACGATGCCGTTGCTCTACGACAGCCTGCTGGGGAGCAAACCCACCAATGCCATTATGCTGGCCGGTGCCCTGCTCATTGCAGGAGGCCTGTCTATGATTTGGGTAAAAGCGAAGCCCGCTTCCAGCGATTCGATGCTCGTTCCGGGACCGGCGCATTAATTTATACGTTATGACGAAACCTATTTTTTGTATCGGCGAAGCGTTGATCGACATGATTTGTACAGATCGCGGACAATCTTTGCGAGAGGGCGAACACTATCTTCGAAAAGCAGGTGGCGCGCCCACCAACGTGGCCGCTGCCATAGCGGCCCTGGGTGGAGACGTTCATCTGGCAGGCAAGATTGGCAATGACCCTTTTGGGGAACATATTGCCGAACTGGTTGAATCGTTTGGAGTAGATACACAATGGTTGCTGCGTACCAGCGAAGCCTTCACCACTTTTGCCTTTGTGTCACTCATGCCGAATGGAGAGCGAGATTTCTTTTTCAATCGAGGAGCCGACGCATTGCTCAATGTACATGAATTAGAACAACTCGACGTGCGTCAATACAGCATTGCCCATTTTGGATCTGCCACTGCCTTCCTCCCAGGGCCGCTTCAGGACACTTACCTGCAAACCTGGGAACAGTGCCGGCAAAGCGGCTTATTTCTCAGTTTCGACCCCAATTACCGGCATCTGCTGTATCGCGATCGCCAGGCCGATTTTATCAGACAAAGCTGGCATTTTTTGAAGACCTGCCATTTCTTTAAACTAAGTGATGAGGAAGCACAGCTACTGACCGGGCAAAAGGACGTGAAGCAGGCAGCCGACCAATTATTGCGCGATTGCCATGCAGTATTTGCAATCACGATAGGTAAGGAAGGAGCATTGGTTGGTTGCAACGGACAACTTCAAACTGTGCCCGCCATTCCGGTTGTACCAGTAGATACAACCGGTGCCGGAGATGCTTTCGTAGGTGCTCTTCTTTTTCAACTTCAACAGCAACAGATTCCTGCAAATGATTTGGAAGCCTGGTGCCGCATTGTGGCCAACGCCAACAGGGCCGGAGCTCGTACCTGCGAGTTTATGGGAGCAATGGAAGCATTTCGCCACCTGAACAAAAGTATTCTAACTGCGTAGCAACTATGTACCAGCACGCCATCCACCAGCATATAAATACACTGGCTAAAGAATCCAAGATGGACATTGCCGAAAACGACAATCCATTTTATACCCGATTGATGGCCAGTGTTGGAGTAATGCACAGTCTTTATCAGGAAATATACCAGCAACATCCTGATGCTGAAGCCTCCTTTTACGAACTTTGCGCGCTTTTGATGCGCATGCACCAGTCAAGAGATAGCCAGTGGCGGAAGCGCGACGAAGAGAAACTGGCCAAAGGCTTTTGGTATCTAAGCCAGGACCTGGTAGGCATGAGTCTGTATACAGATCGCTTTTGTGGCCGACTCGATCAATTGACCAGCAAGCTGTCGTATTTCGAGGATCTGGGAGTTAATTTCTTACACCTGATGCCTTTGTTTGATAGTCCTCCTGAAGCAAGTGACGGTGGTTATGCTGTTCGCGACTTCAGAAAAGTGGACACACGCTTCGGCACCATTGAAGACCTGCGTCGTGTGCGGGAGGAACTTCGTAAGCGCAACATGTATCTGATGCTCGACATTGTACTGAACCATACCAGCGACCAGCATGAATGGGCACTGAAAGCGCGGGCGGGTGAAAAAGAATTTCAGGATTTTTATTATTTTTTCCCCGACCGACAGATTCCCGATCAATACGAATCAGGAATGCCGGAAATATTTCCGGAAGCCGCTCCTGGCAACTTCACCTACATTGCAGAATGTGGAAAATGGGTGATGACGGTATTTCACCAGTATCAATGGGATCTGAACTACAGCAATCCGCGGGTATTGCTGGCCATGATTGAAAATGTACTGTTTTACGCCAACCTTGGAGTAGACGTGCTTCGTATCGACGCACCGGCTTTCATTTGGAAACAGACCGGAACCAGTTGCCAAAATCTTCCCCAGGCCCATACGCTCCTGCGATTAATCCGCCAGTGTGTACAAGTCGCCGCACCCGGTATGGCCCTGTTGGGCGAAGCGATCGTTGCACCGGAAGAAATTATGCAGTACTTCGGCACTGGTGCATTCAAAGCAAAAGAATGTGATTTTGCCTACAATGCCACTCACATGGCATTGCAGTGGGATATGCTGGCGACCGGTGACACAAGAGTGATGCTGGCCGCTCAACATAGCATTTTGCAAAAGCCATTCGGCACCAGCTGGATCACCTATACACGTTGTCACGACGATATTGGGCTTGGTTACAACGATCATACTATTCGTGAGGCAGGCTGGGACCCACGTGCCCATAGACATTTTTTGCAACAGTATTATTCGGGAAAATTTGCAGACTCTCCGGCAAGGGGCGATCTTTTCTCCTACAATCCCCGTACGGGTGATGCCCGAATCAGTGGCAGCCTGGCCTCTCTGTGTGGTTTGGAAACCGCCCGTGAGCAAAGCTCACCCGAGCCTCTTCATCTGGCCATTAAAAAAATCCTTCTCATGCAGGCGCATAGCTTTTTTCTGGGTGGATTACCAATGCTCTATTACGGAGATGAAGTGGGTTATACAAACGATTACAGTTTTGAGTCAGATCCTGCACGTCATTACGATAATCGCTGGATGCATCGTCCCACAATTGACTGGGAAAAAAACAACCGAAGAAATATCAGTGGAAGCATTGAACAGAAGATATTTGAAGGCACTGCTCGTCTGGCGAAGATTCGTCGCTCGCTGCCTGTGCTGGCCGACCACAGCAATATCGAATGGCTTTCACCTTTTAACCGGCACATCGCAGGCTTTGTGCGATCCCTCGGGCAAGAGCGGCTTTTTGCCTTCTTCAATTTTCATGGAAGGCCACAGGGAATTAACTGGAATGTGATTGCTGAAAAATTTACGCTGCCTGAGCAGTTCTTTGATCATTGGTCAGAAAAAACCTGGCGTCCCGCCAACGCGCGACAGCCACTATTACTTGATCCTTACAGTTTCGTGCTACTGGATCCAGGTAATAGCTTCACTTAAAGTTGAAAGTGCTTTGTCAGAGCCAGGAAAACGCCGTTAGTCCAGCCAAAGCCATCCTGTCCTGGATACTCACCGCCACCTGCTTCGAGGTGAGTATCCACTACATTGTACTTCTCCATCATTTTACCAGTGCGGTGAAATACATCGCGGTTCAGCCGAACCCATCGCAAGGCAATTTCTTTGGCCAGTTGATGAAATCCGTAACGTTCGAGACCAGATATGCAGATGAACTGCAGCGGCGCCCATCCGTTGGGAGCGTCCCATTGCTGACCGGTCTGTTCAACTGTAGTAATTAGACCACCGGCATGCAGAAAACGGTCTGACAATTGCTGAGCGACCCGCAAAGCCTGTTCGCGTGTTGCAATACCCATAAACAAAGGAAATGCCGCCGCCAATGTCATGTTCGGCATCTGGTATTTTCGTGCCGCATGATAGTCGAAGAAAAAACCTTTTTCTTCATTCCAGCAATATCGTTGTATCAACCCTTCCCTTTGTTTCTGCTTTTCCTGCCACTTGTTCGCAGCGACAGCATCCTTGCTTAACTCGCAGGCTTTGACCAACAAATCTTCCAGATTCCAAAGCAGGCAGTTGAGGTCTACCGGCACTATTTCTGCCGTTTCGATGCTGCCAAACCGCTGCGGCTCCATAAACCAGCGACTGCTGTAGTCCCAACCGGAAGCCGCCCCAGCACGCAAATGACGGTACAGGCGACTAGCGTCGCCGGCATTGTGCAAAGCGAGTTCACGGTCTTCGCGCCAGGCCTCTGGACGTGCTGTATCCAACAAGTCCCAATATCTATTCAGCACACCGCCCTCAACATGTACGCAATGATTGTTAAAAACGTTCAACGAAACCTCCTCCTCCCCATTCATCCACCAATCGTACTCACGTTGCAATTGCGTTGTATAGTGAAGTAGTACCTGTTCGCCTCTATACTCCATCAACAGCTGCACCATGGCTGCGAAAAATGGCGGCTGTGAACGCCCGAGATAATAGGTACGATTGCCATTAGGAATAAAACCTATCCGATCGATCAGGAAGGCGAAATTATTCACCATATGCTCCACCATATCGATACGACCTGAAACTGCGAGCCCCAGCATAGTGAAATAGCTGTCCCAGTAATAAATTTCTCCAAACCTTCCACCAGGAACTATATAAGGAAAGGGTAAAGCCAACAGGCTTCCATGGTCAGTTTCCGGCTCGCGCGTTAAATACGGCCATAGCTGTTGAATATGATCTTCCACAGGTGCATCGCGGTTGGCAGTATAATCCGACGCAAAAACATGCGGCAACTCAAAATTTTCATATACAAATAACCGAAGGTTGAAGCCGGGATCATTTCTTCGGGCTATATATCTGGAATTCACATCTTCCCACGACGTGTTCGGGGTACAGTCCACAAAGGTTTTACTATCGGCAAAAACCGGCATTGACTGCACTGCTTCGAATAGTGGCAATTGGTCGTATGGAAAGGGAGGGGTCATTTCAGGGGAGAGGGGAAAGGTGAAAGGTGAGAGGTGAGAGGTGAAACGCTTGTCTGCCGAAGCGTAGCGAAGGCAGATGAGACGTGAAAGGTGAAACGTGAAACGCGTTTCTAGTCGAAGCGCAAAAGGCTCGTCGCGGCGAAGCAAGTCTCGCAACAAAAGCGTTCTCTTCATTTGATAGTATCCGCTTGATCATAATTTACCTCGATTCTCTTGGTGGCTAATAAACAGACTACAAATTATTAAATTGTCTTCCCTGTAAAAACCGATCGGTAGAGAGTTTTCTGTTCCCGCAGACTTTACAGACAATTCTCTCCCACTCACCTCTCATCTGCCTTCTCTACCCTCCGGCAGACAAGCCTCTCACGTTTCACCTCTCACCTCTCACCTTTCACCTCTCACCTCTCACCTCTCACCTCTCACCTTTCACGTTTCACGTCCCCCGCCGCCTTTTTCCCAAAATAAATAATACATCCCAACAACACCGCCATCGGCAGCAACGAGAAATAAAATGCTTTTGCTCCGCCTACTGATGAAAACAGTGTTCCCACTATCATGGAACCAAGTGTGCCGCCAACGGCAGAAAAGAAAACCAGCAGGGAGGCCATGGGGCCATGCAAAGACTTTTCTGTGGCACTCAGTACAAATGAATTGATTAATGGATAAATGGGTGCCAGAAAAAATCCTATTAAAGGAAAAGCATAGGCGATCAGCGGTATGTCGGAAATGGACTTCACGTCAACGGATGGCATGTCAACAGTTCTTGGCAGTATAGCAAGCACCATCGTAGCAGCGCCGGCCAGGCAGAAGATCAGTATCGATATCCAGGAGATTCTTTTCACCAGTACAGAAGCCAGGTACCGTCCCAGCGCAATGGAAAGCATCAATATAACTGACACGTATATGGCGATATTCTCGGGTAGCTTCATCACTTCTGTATTGAACGTGGGTAACCAGCTCATGATGCCCTGTTCAGTCATTACATACATAAATGCCGACACAGCAAAGACCAGCACGAGCGGGCGGCCCAATATTCTAATCATTTGCACAAAATCGCTTCGGAAGCTATTGCCAGCGGTAGTTATGTTTAATTGAAATGGCGTGGTTAGTAACAGAAAAAAAGATATCGCTATCAATGCTGCCAGTAACAGGTATATTCTCAACCAGGCATCCGGATTTGTATCGCTGTAGAACTGCGGGAACAATATAAATGCCGCTGCAATTCCTATCATAAAAAAACTCTCGATCGAGCTTAGCAGGCTTTTATGCTGACTGGGCGAACTGGTAACCAGGCCGACCAGCGCATACACCGACACTTTTACGATCGCGAATCCTATTCCGGCACAGGCAAACATTATCTTGACCGCCCAGAACGCATTACCGAAGTACATACCCAGGCAGCCCGCAAACACTAATGCAAGCGCTGCAAGCATTCCCTTTTTGTAACCAAGCCTTGGCAGGAATGAGCCTACAAAAAACGAAACCAGTGCAATGGAGCCATCTTTGAATGCTTCGAGATATTTGGTGTCGTCGTTCGTAACACCATATGCAACAGCAGAGCGGGCGATTAAAATGCCCACGCTATTAAGCAGAATCGCAAATACAAAATAATTGATGTACAGGGACAACTTGATCCTGAAATAAGACATGGCAATCGTATTTATGTGGGATAGGGATTAGAGCGAACCGCCCGGTACCAGCACAGGCTCCAGCGTTACTTCCCGTACAATAGAATGGTTAGCGAGGCAGGAAAGCATTTGAGAAAATGCCAGCTTGCCTAATTTGTAACCACTCGTTTCTACGTAAGTAACCTTGGGTTTATAAAGGGTTGGGATAAAACCGTTGCTGATGCCAATAATGCCGATATCCTCCGGTACCCGAAGGTTTAATTCGTGCACGGCATACATCACACCGATAAGGATCAGATCACCCATACAAAACACCACATCGTACTCGTCCTTTTTACTCAACATCTCCAATGCCAGTTTCCGCGACTCTTCAATACCCTCCGGGTAGTGAATATCTATGCGGGTATCAGGTGCAGCCTTTTCAATAGTTTCACAAAAGCTGGCCTTCCTTATTCTTGTAATGCCTAGATGCGGGTGACCGAACAAACCCAGCACCTTTTTTTTGTCCTTGTCGAGGATCGCATTAGCAGCCAATGCCGCCGCGGCTGCATCCGGCTGGCATACTTTATTGTAGCCTTCTACTTCTGGAACCCGATCAAAGAATACAATTGGCATATCCATTTCGGTCAGTTTGCGAAATGGAGCCATATCTTCTATTTCGATGGAAATAGACGCAAACAAACCGGTGATCATCTTTTTGCGGAACAATTGGATATTGGCCAGCTCGGTTTCAAGGTGATCGCGAGACTGCATGATGATGATGGAATAGCCGTGGAGCCTTGCCTCTTCCTCCACTGCAGCAATAAAAGTATCGTAGAAAAAATTGTCAATAGACGGTACCAGTATTCCAAGCACATTGCTTTGTCTGGTTCGCAGTTGAACGGCGTAGTTGTTGGGCTCGTATTCAAGTGCTTCCGCCAGTTCTTTCACCTTCTTTTTGGTTGCCTCGGCAATGTCGGGATGGTCTTTCAGGGCCCTCGAAACCGTTGAAATACTAATACCCAACACGGATGATAGTTCCTTTAAGGTACTTGGCTGCATATCCCTTTGTTTTGTCGTCAGTGAGGCAATCCAACACAATATAACAAAATTGCGATACATTTTAGCGACAAAAAAAGGGCGCAAACTCAATGGTTTACGCCCAAAATGAAACCCCAAAAAACAATTTTTATTTGAGAATAATTTTATTCAGCTCCATCAATACGGGCACGTGCTGAGGCATATTCTCCTACGTTTTTACCAACCACCAGACCACGTTCACAGTCGGCACGGAAATGAATACCTCCGTACAAGCGCGACAGCGATGCTTCCAGCGCCATGGCTGCATACGCGTCTGCCCTGGATGGGTTGATATGTGAAAGTATTTCTGCTGCCGCTCCACTGAAAGTGGAATGGCCCGAAATATAGGAGGGAAAATTGGGTAGGCCAGTCAGCGTTTTGATGCGAGGATCCAGTTGAGTTGGCCTTGGATTGAAGTAATGGAATTTGGTGTCCCAGCAAACAATGGCCGCATCCATCAAGGCCATATTGATGAGGGCCATATTGCGCGCCCACCTGATTTCACTAAAGTTCAACCTGATAAAATCTTCAGCAGCTATCTGATTCCAATGACCGGGCGGTGTGGATGTGCCTACACCATCGGCCCAAAAATGTACAATGCGCAATTGCTCTCTTGTTGCATTCCTGACAGTTCGATATACCTCTTCTGTTTCCTCTTTCATTTCGGGACTTTTCACCAGCGGAGGCGACGCAGGCCTCAATGCAATCACCGTCAATGAATCGAACAGGAATGGCTTCACTTTGCCAAATAAAGGCAGCATGGGTGGGCGACGTGGCGATTCGAGGCTGTACCAGGGCTCTTCACCGCGGGCCAAACAATCATCTTCGAGTTGTTTCCAGTAAGCCGCATTACCGGCAGATGCCCCCGCCCGATCAGTTCTTGCCCTGGCGACAAACTTTTCAGCAACCTTTTTTCCCAGGGCAAAACCAGCATCCAAATCGCTCCTGATATTCATACCGGCAATCAGGCGCGAACGCAAATGCTCTTCGGCTTTTTGCTGAATAAAATCCTGTTCTCCCGGAAACATTAATTTCAACATTTCCACAGCAGCTCCGGCCACCACGGCATCTTCGGAGGGATAAGAAGGCAGATCATTTGTGGGCAACAGTGTCTTTATTCCGTCGCTATTGCGGTAGGGTGCCTCGCGGTTGTACTGAAACTTATAGTGCCATGCGGCCACCAGTGCATCGTATTGGGCTCCGCTTACATAGGCATAAGCACGGGCCGCGTATGGAGGGTTCGCAAAAGGAAAGTATGGATAGGCAAGAGGATTGTTGGCATTCGGAAACGGATAAGTGCCATCGTCGTTCTGAAAAGGTGGAAGATTATACTTCGCTACCAGTTCGCGCAATATTTCATTCCATCGAAGCACGGCCCCGGCACCCCAATAGGCTACCAGGTCCTTCTCGTCCTTTGTTATTTCCTGCTGCCAGCCCCTGACTTCATTAACCTGCGCAATGTATTCCGGTGTTCCCACTGCAACAGGAGCGGCCACTGCAAATTCCTGTGGACCAGTCAACAGGATCGGCAACCATGTTCCGCCATCTACATCCTGACTGGCAGGCTGAAGCGGCGCGAGATCGTCAGTGCGGCCATCCACGTCCTTATTGCAGGCCGGACTTACGGCTACCAAGACAACGAAAATTGAAACCAATAAGATTAAATTCTTTTTCATTTCAGACTTTTTAAGGATTAGCAGTCTTGTTAGCTTTTTGTTTGCGGCTCAGGTCGAACACATAGAAGAACGAGCCATATACACCGGTTGCCTTCCCTACATTTCTCCCGGCCAGGGTAGTATTGCCACCTGTCACCAGCGACAGGTTGGGATGAAAGGGCATCACATATTTTACGTTGATGCCCGCCGTGAGCGCATTCATCCGGTTGCTGGGAAAAGGCATGTTGTTTCGGGTGATGTCGAAGCCACCGAGTGTGGTCCAGTTGTTCAATACGGCCTCCGCAACAAGTAGTTGATTGCGCCAGCCAGCTCGAAAATGCAAATTCAGCGCATCGGGCATTTCTACTTTATTGGTATTGTGTAACTCGGTTGTGTAGTAGGCATCTCGGTCGATCCTGATATTGCTGCGCGCAACATAGGTAGCCGAACCTGTGGCAAACCATGAATCGATCTGGTAATCGGCCATAATCCGCGCCGACAGGGTAGTACTACGCAAACCAATCGAAAGTGGCAGGAAATCAGGTGTATAATTGCTAATGGGATTGGAGACTCCGCCTACTCCGATCAGTGAAAAACGCCCAGCACCCCAATTACGCGTAAAGGCACGCCATTTTACAAAAAGACTAAGATCCTGCATGCCTTCCTGACCAGCCAATGTACCCGCGCTGGCTTTGGTTTTTACATAAGGTACATTAAAGAGCAGGTTGATATTGCGCGTAACACCGTAATTACCCATCACTGACCAGCTCCGGGTCGATACCCGACCAAGGTTAAGGTTTTCCCTTTTACGTGTGCCTTCCCAATATTCAGTCCAACTGCTATAGCTGTACATGGGCCCAACACAGAAAGCATTTTTCTCCATCATCAAACCATCCATATCCGTTTGGGCACGAAGGGGCTTGCCAATTACCAACAGTAAAACTGGCAACAGCAAAAAAGTTATCGCTTTCATTGTATAAACTTGAAGGTTAATGGAAACTTAGAACCGTACACTCATCCCAAGGTTAATGGAATAATCGGCAAAAGCCGCATCGCCCTGCTGATGTGTTCCGCTAATGGCAGATCTTTCTTTGTCGGTTACGCTTTGCGTACGGTTGCGGTATAATGCCACCGGTACGGTTAGCGCCAAATTAACCTTATTGGCCATAAAGTTTATGCCTGGCTCGGCCGAAATAACGTAACCGGGCCGACGAAATCCGTTACTGCTGCCAATAGCATCGTATACAGGAATTCCTTCGATCCGGCCACCGGCCATAAAGCTCCAGCGATTGACCATATAAGAAGCACCTGCCCTTGCCATGTACTGATCAGGTACACTGCAGATGGTTTCGTTCCAAAGAGCTGGCGAAAGAGTTTCACGATATGTGCGGGTGCCATTTACCTCCCTTGGATTAAAGAGATAATAGACATTTCCATAAACCCCAAATCGGTGAGAAAAATTATAGTAACCATTCACTTCTGCCGTAAATCCAGTGCCGCCATCACCCAGTTGAATAGACTGGTCAACGGTACGCAACTCACTCTCGCCATTGGGACCTACATTGTGCCAATAGTCTTTGTAGTCATAGTCGCCGGTTGCAAACTTTAAACCCAGGCCCACCTGGATGTTTCCACGGTGGGCTTTGGCAGGATCAAACACCCAGTAATAACCACTCAGGCGGATGTCGCCAAGGCCAAACGACTCGGTATTTCTTCTTTCGCGCACTACATAGGTGCCATTTACCAACCCGTGCTCGTACAGAGAAGAACGTACATTGGAGATGATGGGTATATTCAACAATACCGACCAGCGGCGGTTGATGATGCGCATGAGCGACAGGTCCAGTGTATTGGTGTAATTGATCACTTCGGTATGCTGTTCCAGTCTTTCCTTTTGTTCTTCGTGACCCCTGTAGTGACGGAAAGAACGGAAATAGCGATAGTTGGCATTGAACTGCCAGTTGGCACTATCGCCGCCTGGTTTTAACAATGAACAGGAAGTGCCGGTGCTTCGTATTGCCACGCAACCCTGCGCAAGTATATCTTGTTGAATCATCAGCGAAAGGCTGATGCATAGTATAGTAATTCGTTTCATGTAAAATCATTTAGCAGTGGTAGTTTCCTTTTTAAACTTCAACTTTTGTACGATATAGTCGCCGACTCTACCGCCAAACTCAGTACTTACAATACAGGAACTATGAAAATGTATGCCGCCATAAAAACGAGCCCAGTTGTTCTCTTCGGCGGCCTGACGGAACGATGTATAGGAACGGCTCTCAATTCCAAATTCCAGCTCGGATGTATCGGTATAGGAAAAATTGTCACCAAATACCGAAGTCAATGCTTCAGCGTTGGCGGCAGACACGGTTGAATGTCCGCAGGTATATTCCGGGAATGGTGGCGTTTGTAACAGGGGTGCCCATTGTGGATCGATATACCGGTTGATGACGGTTTCGGGACGCACGGTATTGTGTCGGAACTTCTCATCCCAACAGTGAATAAACGCATCAAACTGTGCGATGGAAGTAATAGCATATGCATAGATCGTGGAAGGCAGATCGAACCCGGCCTTCTGCGCCGCAATGCCCACAATTGCCATCCAGTGCCCGGGGGGAGAAAATTTCTTTGTACTAAACATAACATGCCCCGAAATATTCATCTTAAGCGGATTGTCGTCCCAAAAATTGGCGATATGTTTTTGTTCTTCTGTAAGACTATCTACGGCTGTTTTCAGTTTCATGACCTCTTTGTAGTAAGCGCTGTTTTTGTCGGTCATATTGAACGGAATGGGCGGCGGCGGCATAAACTGATCAGCTTTTTCCAGTACTATCGGCCTAATTTCAGCCCAATGCGGTTCGGCTGCAGAAAAATAAGCTGGCGGTGTGGGCACCCAGCGACCTGGCGTATCAATTACCGTGTACTTGGGAGCACTGCGGGTCTGTGCATAATTGTCGCCCTTGCTCCAGGCAATAATATGCTTCGCTACCAGATCAGCATAAGCTTCTGTACTTTCCAGAACGGACGATGACATGCCAGCATCACGCATGATTGTCTTCAACGAGTCGACATACTCCTGCATACTTCCTGCCGGAAAAGTAACGGCCTCCCCTACTTTGCTAAAAGCAAGCATGGCTGCAAAATCGAAGCTGATAGTTTCACTGGAATCTGGTACAGGCACTGCCTCCAATTGGTTCAACTGTCCTGCAAGCGAATAATAACGATCGGGATAGCCTTTGGCAATTACTTCATAGGCTGCCACGCTCGCATACATGTAATTACGGGATGCTACTATGGGACTGAAATTATTTCCCATAACCACTGTATTCAACTCGTGAACCAGCTGGCTGTACATTATGGGATCAGCCGCCTTTTTAGCGTAATCTTCCCGACTTTTTTCATTGCATGCACACAACAACAGCAGGCAGCAAACTGCCGCAAAAAAACGCTTACTCAAAACAAACGGATTTAAAGGGATAATACACAGAATCCCGGCTTGTAATTACAACCCAGGCAAACAAAAACTGAAACCCCGAAGGGCATCAACAGTCTGGTGGCTGCACAAGTACGGGGAGTTCGACCTGAGGAAGGTCGGAAGAAGATAATTGGCGGTTTACATTATTGGATATAATCAAAACCGACAAATCCCATTGCTCCAGGCGATCATCAAAATCGCCGGTATTATATTTATGTATGCTCTTGCCTGACTTTTCACCAGGTATCTGGTCGAGGCCGTTCGTATTTTTATAAAAATCATTCCCGGCCTTTTCGATCTTTTCCCGATGTTCATCGGGCAGACAAAGCAGAATCAGATGGCCGTTTTCGATTTTGCGCATTACATGGATGTATACCCGTCCTTCCACTTCTACTTCGCCGTAGCTGCGCTCAAATTCAGGCTGATTCAATTGATAAGGAACAGAAAGTGGGATGCTGACTTCTACCAAATCCGATTCGGAGTAAGCTTTTTGGTCGATCCTGGCCTCGAGGCGGGCTGATGCTCTTTGCGACATAATAGCTGTAGCCAGTCGATATCCGCACCAGTTAAAAAGGAGGAGCCCAAGGATCAATATGGCAGTTAGTTTCTTCAAAATGTTAACCAGACGAGCAATCAGTTCAACACTTCAAGATACAATTAATTCAGGTTTCCACCAAAATTTAACGCCCGTTTAAGTCCCTGAAAAAGAATCTGATCTACTGCAAACGTTTGAAATTGAAAACCTGTTTCAAGGCACCGGATTCCGGCATTGTTCACTATTTTGCCGTTGAATTTTTGCCCATATGAAGAAGCTGTTTTTGACGATGGTTGTTTTGGTTCTGCTGATGGTGGCTGCTGCTTACCTTTTTATTCCGTCCATTGTATCAGCTACCCGGGAAATAGACCTGAAGGGAAACCCAACTGCAATAAACCGATACCTGATAACCGAAGCCCGCGACAACCCCTGGTGGCAGTTTAGCCAGGATAGTTCCGTCCAGAACCTGCCTGTGAGCGATAGATTAAGCTGCGTCGTAGTTCGGCGAAGCATCAGCAGCCTTGGCATGAGAATGCAATTGGCAGGTTTGCAGGCCGCAGGTGCCCTCCACGTGTTGCCCATAGGAACTGATTCGGTGAGATTAACCTGGATAACACAGGTACCTACTTCCTATAATCCCATACGAAGATGGCAAAACTGGCGCAAAGCGGATGAAATGAATGACGCAATATCAGCGCGACTTGACTCAATGGCCAGCTTCTTATCGCAATCGAACAACTTGTACGGTTTTGATATACACGAAGAAAAAGTTGTTGATTCCATACTGGTTTCCACGTTTATTCATTCTGCAGAGCCAGCCTCGCAGGAGCAGGTGTATTCCATGGTGGATCAACTGCGTAAATTTATTGCCAAACACGATGCCCGCGAAACGGGTAGCCCGATGATTAACACTACACAAACTGCTACGGATTTCCTGATTCGCGTAGCGATACCAGTCGATCGGCGTTTGCCAACCGACGGAAACATTTCTTACAAGTGGATGATGGGTGGAGGTAAAATACTGGTTGCAGAAGTGAAAGGAGGCAATGACCGGGTACAACAGGCATTTAAGCAAATGGAAAATTATTTGCGCGACTTCAGGCGAACGGCACCGGCCATTCCGTTCTTCTCCTGGGTAACCGATCGCCGCCAGCAACAAGATAGCAGTCAGTGGATAACCAGGATATATTATCCGGTCATGTAGTCAGGCAATCCGTAATTATAGGTATCAACGCCATTGGCGCAGGAGCCCAAGAGGTCCATTGTTCCTGGCCAGTACCCAGGCGTCACCCTTCGGCATCCGGACTAATTTCATGCGTCGCACCTGACCCGGCGACCAATAGCCGGGCAGGCTGTTCCATTGCCAGGTGCCTGTGCTGTCAGGCTGAAGCGATGATCCGAAATCAGCATCATAGCGCCCCATCTGAATATTATTGTCGTAATAGTTGCCCAATAATATCAGATTACCCTGGCCGGTCGCACGGTCAGCGACCCAGGCACCCGTTCGCAGCGATGAAAGTTGCGCCTGCCAGGGCAAAGGCTGCATCCTGAAACCAGCTTTTTGGTCGTTGATGTATACGACATGGCCAAAATAATTAGCCTCCCATTTCACGGCATCTTTTAGTAGTTCTTTCCCGAACAAATCGTTCATACCGGCTTTCGCAAAATCTTCTGCATACAGAAATTTCTTTTTTAAGAGCGGTAACTGCCTCTCCAGCTCCGATTTGTTTGCAAAAGGCAGTTCACGATCGCCGATATAATAAGATACGATCTGTTCATTTTTTCCATTTTTGTCAAAGTCGTTGTAATACATTCTTACCGGATGATCCGAGTTTGCCTGCAAACGACTGTTCCAGCCCAGATTGCCGGCAACAATATCTTTATCTCCATCGCCGTCGATATCAACAGACAAAACAAAGTTCCACCAGCCTTTTTCAGGACCCAGGTCGAGGCGTTCCCAACTTTTTCCCTTGTGCATCCAGGCGGTAATGGGGCCCCATTCCTGTGCCAATAGCAGATCGGCCTGACCGTTGCCATCGATATCGGCAAAGTTCGCGTCGGTCACCATGCCCGTCTCTTCGATCGCCTTCCAACTTTCTATTCCGAAATCTTTGAACCGGCCATTACCATCGTTCCTCAACAAATACGACCGGGGTACCTGCCCGTATTCCCAGGGCACGGTTCTGGCACCAATAAAAAGGTCATTAAATCCATCGCCATCCAGATCAGACACTGCGATCGACGATGCTGTTAAAAACAAACTATCAAAAGCATCGGTTTGCTTTGTCAGATTCCCTTTTCCGTCGTTCAGGTAGAGCCTTGGCGAATTGTGCCAATCGCGACCGTAAAACTCATTACCCCCGCTTGCCACAATTAAATCCGGGAACCGGTCTCCATTCATATCAGCCCAAACAGCATCTACATCTTCCAGCATGCTGTCGGCCTGCAAAGCAGCGGACGGTTGATGATAAAAATTGCCTTTGCCATCCTGCAAAAAAATCGCCGACGACTGATTGCGGGCACCACCCACCCATACATCCTCCCATCCATCGCCATTAATGTCGGCCACTGCCAATGCAGGACCCTCAGTCGACAGCATATGAGGAATCAGCGGCTCGCGATCAAACTCAACAAAATGATTCTCTCGATGATTAAAAGCCAGTCCGGCACTCAATGCATCATCGAACCAATTGGACCTGTTTCCAGCTTTTTGTTTGAGCCTGAGTTGTTTTGTATCCAGCTTTGGTAAACCCTGCTTCCATTGCAGAGATAGCTTAGCGATATACATGCTGCTATCGGGCAGGGAAAGTTTTTCGAAGCTCTGGTCGGGCCAAACCAGCCAAAGCGAATCGGGCCTTTGCGCCTCAATTCCCATTTGAAGCGGGATTTCCATACTCGACAAAAATCCATGCACCGGGTACTTCTCCACCACGGTAAGCTGGCCTTTGCTAAACGCCAGCAAACGGGCTCCAATCGCCTGTCGGTTCTTTTCTGATCCGGTAAGCTCCAGTTGAATGACTCCGGACTTAGCAACCGGCTTATGTTTATTCTCATAAAGCATCGCCGGGGCATCGATATTATTGACAACAATATCCAGATCCCCGTCGTTATCCATGTCGGCATAAACCGCGCCATTCGAAAAACCTGGTTCATCACCCAATACGGCACCCGATTGATCCGAAAACCGGAGTTCGCCCTGGTTTAGGTAAAACTTATTAGGAAGCTTTATTTCAGGAAATTTTTCGATGAGGCGTATGTCCTTTTCTTTTACTGCATTGTTATCAATGCTCTTCCTCATTTCTGTATTGGAAACAAAATTCACATAATCAATATCGTTCATTCGCTTTGGAATGCCATTCGACACAAACAAATCTTTCAGGCCGTCGTTGTTAAAATCTACCCAAAGGGGAGCCCAGCTCCAATCGGTGGCAGCTACGCCGCTGTATAAACCGATTTCGCTGAAATTGCTATCTGGCCGGTTCCATTGCAAATTGTTGCGCGTGTACTGGTAAGAATAACCAACAGAAATTTTGTGTTGAAAAATATCATACGCATCTTCTCCAAGTGACCGCTTCAAAATGACGGGATCTTCCGGTAACATGTCTACCGAGATGATCTCAGGGCGGCCGTCATTATTTATATCAGCTGCATCTACACCCATAGAGTACTGACTGGTATGCTGCAACATTTCGGTTGCCGACTCCCTGAATGTACCGTTCGCCTGGTTGATGTAGAGATAGTCGTTCTCATGAAAATCGTTGCCCACATACAAATCGGGATAACCATCGCAATTGATATCGGAGACCACCACGCCCAATCCATACCCGATCGCATTGCTGTTGATGCCTGCCTCCCTGCTGTAATCTGCAAATCGCCCGCCTTCATTTTTATAAAAGCGATCCCCAGCCAGTGGATGGACCGTGCCCAGGAATTCTTTTCTGGGTCGGAAAGTGCCATTTTCATGAACAGAGTGATTCAGCAAAAACATATCGAGGTCTCCATCCAAATCGTAATCGAAGAATGCTGCCTGAGTGCTGAAACCGGAAAAATCCAAACCATAGGCTGGGGCCTCATCTCTAAACTTAGGTACACCTTTTTCATCTACACCCTGGTTAATCAGAAGCAGATTTTTACTGTGCAGTGTTTCGTAATTACCCACCCGGCACACATAAATATCCATGCGGCCGTCCTGATTAATGTCAACCACCGACACGCCAGTTGTCCAGCCTCCATCGGCGGGAATGCCAGCAGCAGCAGTCATATCTTCAAACTTTAATCCGGAACGATTTAAAAAAAACCGATCATCCGTCTGGTTACCACCAAAAAAGAGATCAATCAATCCATCGCCGTTAAAATCGGCTGCCCCCACTCCACTACCGTTGTAGAAATAGATATATTTAAAGAGGTTAAATGCCTGATCGTAATGCAGATCGTTGCGTACGTTCAAGCCGGTTTGTTCCGGCCCCAACGCCTGAAACAGCAATTCCTCCGGCTTTTTCCGGGCTTTACAGGACAACTGAATAACTGCCAGCAGCAGTACGGCTCCAATTGTCGTTATTTTCAGACTTAATAGTTTCATTTCATCGCTTGTTTCGCCCGTTCACTCACAAACAACATAGGTGTTCTGTTGTTGCGAATAACGATCAATTTAAGTGATTCTGGCTTATCAATGCAAGCCAAAGCACGAGTTTCGCCAGGCATCCAAAGACCGGACTCGTTAAAATCAACCTGCTTCCATCCTCCCTTACCGTTGCCCAACAGCAGCAGGCCGGGCAGGGCATCGGGCTTTCCAAACTGAGGTGGATAACCAAACTGGTTTCCGCCAAGTATGAGATCAGCATTACCGTCGCCATCAACATCTGCGCTGCATATTGCGCGAACAGCTGATAACTGCGCCATAAACGGAAGGGAAGCGACATTAAACTGTCCGTCGCCATTGTTGTACGCAACAATAGATCGTGCTTCGTTGAATTCCATCTTCTCTGCCTTGCCTAATACACTTGCATCAAACAGTTCCTGTATGGTACGTGGGGCATAATCCGCATGCCGCAGGTTGGCTTTTTTAAGGAATGGAAATTGTTCGGTAATTTCTCTTTTCAGAAATACCGGCCGATCCGCTCCTTCCACGTGCCGGGTCAGGAACGACTCCAGGCTTCCATTTTGATCAAAATCGCTGATCCAAAGTCGTACCGGATTAGCAGAATCGGGTCGCAGGTAAAAGTTCTGGCCAATATTTCCGAGTGCAAGATCTGTTCGGCCATCATTGTTCCAATCGCCTGTTTCAATTTTTTGCCAGAATCCCTTACGATCCTCCAGACCGGTCTGGCTCCACTCTTTCATCAACAATGGGGCTCGCTGAGCGCTAAATATTCGAGGTGTGGTCCATGTTCCCAGCACAATCAACTCTGGCAGATTGTCGCCGTTAAGATCAGCCACTGCCGCATCGGTCAACATCCCCAATCCGGGAAGATCTGGAAATGCGGAAGCCGGTGCCAGTTGAAAAGCCGCTTTGCCATTATTCAGCAAAAGCTGACTCATCGGCTTTCTGCCATACTGATAAGGAACGCTTCGTGCCGCAATAAACAGGTCCATATCCCCGTCTCCATCCCAGTCGGCAGCCACAGCAGCAGCAACATTAACTTCGCTGGGTGGAAAGGCGGATTTCGCGATGCTGAAGAGGCCTTTCCCATCGTTTAGAAACAGGCGATGCTGCAATTGGCGACTCCCAGGCTGTATGTTGTTTCCGCCGGCACCAACGAATAAATCTACATCCCCATCAGCATCAGCATCGAAGAAAACGGCCGCTACATCTTCAAAATCAGCAAAAGAATTAAAGCTTTCCTGCTCAGACTCCAACCATCCGCCTTCTGTGGCAAGAAACAATCTGCCGGGTTGGCCCTGTGCACCTCCCAAAAACCAGTCTTCCTTTCCGTCGCCATTCACATCGGCCATCGCAAATGCGGGGCCTTCGCGCGACAATAGCTCCGGTATATTACGTTCTGTGTAATAATCCCAATAGTCATTTTCCACATGTGGCGCCCAGGCAACTTCCTGTTCTGTAAAAATGGTCGAAGTTTTAGCAATAAGGGACCTGGCATTCGCAGTCAGATCGGATTTATCTATTTTATAGATGCTATCGGCAGGAATACCAGGCAACTGAGTCAGACTTCGATCCGGCCAGAGGATTTGAATGGAATCAATTTGTGCGTTTGCTCCTAAACCAAAATGAAGCGTCATGTCTACAGACGATTGAAAGCCGCGGACAGGACTCAATTCGCGATAAAGTATTTCGTCGTCTCTGAACACGCGAACCGCTGCGCCAAATGCACGGGGATTGGCCGAATTTTTATCGCTCAGTTGTAGCGACAGATAATGATTTTTGTTTCGTTCACGGCTCTGGTTGCGATACAGGGATGCGGGTTGATTTTCGTTGTTGATGATCAGGTCCAAATCGCCGTCGTTGTCAAAATCTGCGTAAGCCAGGCTATTGGAAAAGCCCGGTTCAGCAAGACCCCAGCTATTGGTTACTTCTGTAAATTTCAAGTCGCTTTCGTTTCGAAATACCCGGTTAGAAAGGGCTGTTACCGGAATCTGCTTTAGTATTTCGGCCGTTGCCTTTTTCCGATCAGACGCCAGCATACGTTGGTATTCGGGGCTGGAAAAATATTCCAGAAAGTCGAGGTTCCCCAGGTCACGGTTGATGCCATTGCAAATGAACAGATCATTGCGACCATCGTTATCGCCGTCCCAAAACACCGACCCCCAGCTCCAGTCTGTTCCCTGCACTGCACTGTAACAAGATATATCTGAAAAATGGCCCTTTCCGCGATTCAGCTGAAGACTGTTCTTGACAAACTGATGAAAAAGGCCTGCCTTCAGCTTACTTTGGTATAACTCAAAATTGTCAAATGTGCCGGTAGTTTTCAATCGATAGTCGTCGTCGGGAATCATATCTGTTGTGAACAGATCGGGCAGTCCGTCGTTGTTGATATCTCCCATATCCGTACTCATCGACGACATGCTGATTTGCTCCATTCGGTCTTCCAGCTCATCGCGGAAGCTGCCGTTGCCCTGGTTGATATAAAAATAATCCCGTTCAATGAAGTCATTTCCCACATAGATATCAGGCCAGCCATCGCCGTTGAGGTCGCCGGTATAAAGTCCCAGTCCAAAACTGATCAGTCCGGTATGCAGACCCGCTTCACGGGTTACTTCTGTAAATTTCCCGTTGTCATTTCTGAAAAGGTGATTACCGCCGCCTGCATACTGGCTGGCTGTATTACCTTCTTCGTTTGCGTCGCGCAAACTAACCTGTTGAAGCGAACTGAAAGGCAGGGGGCTGTTGCAAATCAAGATACAGTCAAGGTCGCCATCGCCATCGTAATCAAAAAAGCTGGCCTGAGTTGCGTAGCCGGAATAATCCAGGCCAAAACTTGCTGCAGATTCGGTGAAATTACCTTTGCCATCGTTTAAAAAGAGTCGGTTTTTACGCAGGCTGTCCTGCGGTGGGCCCGAAACGCAGATGTATATGTCCAGCCAACCGTCTGCGTTAATATCGACCATGGAAGCACCGGTACTCCAAACGCTATCAAGAGGTAAACCGGCCTTTGAGGTGATATCTTCGAATTTAAACTCTCCCTTGTTCAAATAGAGTCGATCGGGACCGCGGTTAGCAGTGAGCAAAACATCGGGCAACTGATCGTTGTTGATATCACCAACTGCCACCCCACCGCCATTGTAAAAATTTCGAAACTGGAAACTATTAAGCTCAGCGTCGTCCTCCACACGGTTCACAAAATCAATTCCGCTATTATCCTGTTTTTCATACAACGGCGCTTCTAGCTTTTCCCTGCATGCAGGCAAAACAGTGAACAAGCCAACTATAAAAGTCAGCGTTTGCCAAAGATTTATTTTTATTCGATGTATGGATTTTGGAACCGACATTATCGCACACCTCCTTTAATCTGCAGCCATACCGGGTAAAGATTATTTCGAGCCATTAAGTATCCTGTAAACGGACCCGTCTTGTTCACCAGCGCCATTCGGCGGACTTCTCCATCTACCTGCAGCCCCGAGCTGGCCGGATGCACCCATTTCATGCTTCCCTTGCCCTGGTTCAGCAACAAGTGGCCAAAGCTGGCATCGAGGCGGCCGAACTGTGGAGTTAGATTAAAGAAGTTACCGGCAGCGACAATATCAGGTAATTGATCCTGATTCACGTCGGTAACAGCCAGCGCGTGTATGGACGAAAGCTGAGACATTGCAGGCAGCGGTTGAATTTCAAACTGGCCATCGGCCCTGTTAAATGCTATGACTGAACTGGCAAAATTAAACTCCTTCTGTTGAGCAGCATTAAGTACTTTATCTCCAAAAAGCTCCTGAATAGACTTGGGTGCATATTCGGAATGTTTCAGGTTGGCTTTTTTGAGGCCGGGGAACTGATCTGTTATTTCACGCTTCAGGAATACCGGCATATCTTTCCCATTGATTTGCCTGGTCATAAATTGCTCGGAGCGCCCGTTTGCATCGAAGTCGAGCATCCATAGCCTTACTGGTTCAGCAGCAGTCGGGTGGAGGTAAAAGTTTTCGCCGATATTTCCCAGCACCAGGTCGCGCCGTCCATCGCCATCCATGTCGGCCACAGCAATAGACCTCCAGAATCCCTGAAGCTTTTCAAAGGCTTTTATTTTCACTTCAATAGCCTTTTCCTTTTCAAACCGAAAGATCCTTGGAGACATCCAGTCGCCAATCAGTATTAATTCGGCGGCTTCATCCCCCTGTACATCGGCCCAAACAGCGTCGGTAATCATACCAGGAGAAACCAGATCGGGATTATATTTTTCTGTAAGATCTGTAAAATGTCCTTTTCCATCATTTACCAGCAGGTAAGAGCGCGGCGATGTGCCATAATCATAAGGCATGCTACGTCCGCCTACAAAAAGATCCATATCGCCATCGTCATCAAAGTCGCGAGCTATGGCCACCGAAATATTTGCATCGTTGTTGGGGAATGAACGAGTCTGAATACTGAATTTCCCTCGCCCGTCATTGATGTACAGGCGATGTTGAAGTTCTCTGCTGTTGGTCAACACGTTGTTGCCCCCGGCTCCCACAAATATATCTGCATCACCGTCGCCGTCGGCGTCGAACAATACGGCGGCTACGTCTTCCATATCTGCAAACTGTTCAAATAATTTTTCCTGTGCATTTTTCCAGCTACCGTCGGGCTGCTGAAAATATACTTGCGCGGGTTGACCCTTGGCGCCTCCGATGAACACATCAGTAAGTCCGTCGCCATTCAGCTCACCTGCAGCCAGTGCCGGGCCTTCGCGTGAGAGCATGAGGGGAAGATTTCTTTCATAGTAAAAATCTTCAAAGTCATCTTCGCTATGCTTTTGCCAACTACTAAGTACAGTGGTTGAGAGCGGAATATGCTGCGCATTTGCCGATAAGCCGAAGCTGGCTGATGCACTATCCTGTTTGAGCTGATGCAATTGATCGATAGCCGGGTTAATCAGCAGGGACTTGCCACCGTCGGGCCAAATGATTTGCACCGAATCAATCTTATCTTTTTTACCCAAACCAATGGTTTGCCGGTATTCCATACTCGACTGAAACCCCCGGCTTGGCACCAGCTCACGATACAGAATTTCATTGTCTCTAAAAACCCGAATGCGGCTGCCAATGGCAAAAAGATTTCCTCCCTTACCTGTCAGTTGAAAAGCTATATAGTGGTTGCCATTCTGCTCACGCGAGTGGTTGCGATAAACGAGCGATTCCTGATTTTCGTTGCTTACAACCAGATCAAGGTCGCCATCGTTGTCGAGGTCGGCATAGGCTGCGCCGTTCGAGAAGGTAGGTGTTGTCAGTCCCCAGGTGTTTCCAACGTCGTTGAATTTCAGATTGCCCTGATTGTGAAACATCTTATTTGGTAATGGAGTGCGCGGAATATGTTTCAACACTTCGTCAACGCTTTCCTTTTTCCCTGTCAGCACCATTTTTTGCACTACGTCATTTGCGAAAAACTCCATGAAATCGAGGTCAATCACATCCCTGTTAACACCATTACAAACGTAGATGTCGGAAAAGCCGTCATTGTCTGCATCGAAGAAAAGGGCACCCCAGCTCCAGTCGGAGGCTGAAACGCCGGCATAATCAGCTATTTCCAGAAATTTTCCATTTTGGTTGTTGAGGAAGAGGCAGTTTTTTACGAACTGCCGGTGCAAGCCCACTTTTTCCTTGCTTCTATACAGGTCAATATTGTCGAATGCGCCAGTTGTTTTCAGTCGGTGATCATCGTCCGGCAGCATATCTGTGGTAAAAATATCCGGATAACCATCATTGTTTATGTCAGCTATATCGGCCCCCATTGAAGACATACTGGCGTGCTCGGCCCATTCTTCAAACATGTCTTTAAATGTTCCATCCTTCTGATTAATGTAAAGGTACTCCCGCTCGTAGGAGTCGTTTGACACAAACACGTCGGGGTAGCCGTCGCCATTGATATCCCCTACTGATACCCCCAGTCCAAAACTGATCAGGCTGCCGTGAATGCCGGCCTGATAAGTGACTTCCACAAATTTGCCATTATCGTTGCGGTAAAGATGGTCGCCACCGCCTTTCAGAAATTCGCCCACCTTCCATTCCTTTTCGGGGAGGGAGCGAAGATTAGCATAGTTGAGCTGATTAACAGGAATCGGACTATTGTTGATCATGAAGCAGTCCAGATCGCCGTCGAGATCATAATCAAAAAAAGAAACCTGTGTGGTATAGGCTGAAATATCGAGCCCGTATGCTGCTGCGGACTCTGTAAAACTGAGGTCTTTGTTGTTGATGAAAAGTTGATTTCGTCGATTTCCGGTGCTCATATTACCCGAGCTGCACACGTAGATATCAAGCCAGCCATCGGCGTTAATGTCGACAAAAACAACTCCGGTATACCATTTATCATCCGGCTTGAATCCTGCAGTCGCGCTGATGTCGTCAAACTTGAAGTTGCCTTTATTCAGGTAGAGTCGGTTACCTCCCGTATTACCTGTAAGCAGCACATCGGCCAGGCCATCATTATTGATGTCGCCGGTGGCTACTCCTCCGCCATTGTAGAAGTTGCGAAAAAGGAAGCCATTATCCACTTTACCATCTTCTACCTTGTTTACAAATTGGATACCGCTATCTTTCACTTCTTCAAACAGTGGCTGCTTCTTCGCTTCGCTACAGGAGGTTAATATCAGCATCACCGAACCTACCGTACCTGACAATATTTTCATAGTCTCAAAATATCAAACTAATTCGATAAATCGTGGATCAATACATCAGTTATCTGTCAATTGTAATGGTATTTTCTTTTCGAACAGACTAAAAAAAGAATGTGCTGATTTGAGGATGGGCAACCCGGGCCTTAGCCCAAATTTCCGAATTCTCAAATCAGCACATTTAACTAAGGCAATTCCAAAAATCAAGTTAGCTGTGGAAACAGCTGACTGTTGTGCTGCTATATGAAAAACGATCTAACTGCCGTTTAGTAACCCGGGTTCTGAGTCAGGTTAGGGTTAGCTGCCAAAGCCTGGTTAGGAATCGGGAATACCAGGTTTTTGGGATCATTCACCTGCTTGTACTGCCAGGGCTGCATGTATACACCGAAGCGGATCAGGTCTGAACGACGGAATCCTTCCCAATACAATTCACGGCCACGTTCAGCCAGAATGGTATTGGGGTCGTGAATGTTTGACGTATTTACCAGTGAAAGGCTGGTCAATGCCGGAGCTCCACGTTCGGCACGAAGGTCATTTACCATGGTCAGCGCCTGTGCATTTTGGTTGGTGCGAGCCAGGGCCTCAGCTACCATCAGAATCACATCCGCATAGCGGAAGATCATCAAATCGTTGCCGGCGGGACCACCGTAGAACGAATAATCGGGCACATATTTCACCACGCGAATACCGGTCACTTCAAGATTAGAACCAGTTTCAATCATGTTCGATGCAATGGCGGGCTGATATGCAAGCGGTGCACCATTACGATCTTTAGAGGCAACTCCGTTTTCGTTGAACTGCTGACCAACCAGGAAACCAGGACGAATACCTGAAGTTTGAGTGGAAGTGAGATTGCTCAATACACGACCACCGAGGCGGGGATCGAACAATGTATCATTGGGTCCAAAGCTGGTGGCGGTGTTACCTGTATTGAAACTGCTGTAAAAATCGCTCACCGTTGCAAAACCGTTCCAACCCGCGTTCGGATTGTTAGGAGTATAGGAGTTGTAGTGCAATGTCATGTTCCAGCGTGCTTCTACAGCTGCGTGGTTAGCACCAACTCCGCCTGTGTTTGGATAAACAAAGATTCCCTCCTTAGAGCTGCCATTAGATGGTGTGAACGCATCGAAATAGTTAGCGCCCAACTCGTAATCGCCGGAACCAATGATAGCATTACCCAGGGTTATTACCTGTTGCATGTCGGCTGCATCGAAAGTAGGTGCAGCGCGATTGATGAGGGCACCTTTCTGAAGATAGCACTTCATCAACAGGTAGCGGGCCGCATTGGGTGTTGCCTTGGTTGGCGGATTATTAGCGGGGAGATCAGGAAGTATTTCGGTCAACTCGTCAATGATAAAGCCGATTCCTTCTGCTCCTGATTTTACTTCAGGCGCCTGCAGCAGGTCCTCACCCGGATTACGAATGGGATACTGTCCGTAGAGATCGAGCAGATAGTACAGCGCGATGGCACGGAGGAAACGAGCTTCGGCAGCCTGTGCGGCCGATGGGCTGAAACCAAGTACGTTAGTCGCGTCGAAGTTCAAACGGTTCAGAGAGTTGAACACGTTCAGAATCTGTCCATGGTCAGCGTTCCAGGTATGCGCGTGAAGCACCCGCCAAACACCGTTATCATCCCAGTCACCACCACGGGTGGGTACAAGAGATTCATCGGTTGTGTTTTCCTGCAGGGAAAAAATTAGGTCCTGCGAAGAGAAGGGGCCCGCCAGATCTGCGTAAGCAGCGCTCAGCAGGAGGCTCACACCCTGCGCTCCCAGGGCTGAAGACACTTCATCGATCGTAAGCGTACTGTTCAGTTTTTCATCCAACTTGGTACACCCCGTTGTCAACAGCACGAGGCCCAGAGTGAATGCTGATATTTTCTTGTACTGGATCATATGATAAGCATTTATATAAGTAGTCTGTTAAAGTGAAAAGTTCAGTGACAATGTAATTACCCGAGGCGTAGGATAAGGCACGTATTCGATTGAACGCGACGGATAGTTGTTGCTCGACTTATCGATGTTTACTTCCGGATCGAAGCCGGTGAATTTGGTAAACACCAACAGGTTGGTACCGCTCAGGCTGGCAGAAAGGTTTTTGATGTATTCGCCTACACGACCGATATCATAACGCACAGTCAGGTTACGAAGTTTGAAATAATCACCTTTTTCCAGGAAACGGGTAGATGCACCTACACCGCTCGACACCGCTTCACCCAGAGCAACTGCGGCTTTATCCGCGTTACGGCCCTGAGCCAGACCAGCGATATTGGTCACCGAAGTAGCTGTGTTGTTGTAAATCATGTAACCAAACGCACCACCCATGTTCAGGTCGAAGCTGAACTTCTTATAACGAATAGAGCTGCTGAAACCAGCCAGCGTTGTTGGGTTGGGGTTGCCTGCAAAACCGGGATTCTCACCGATCTGTTGGTTACCATTTGCATCCAGACCGTTATAAGGCTTCAGATAAAACACGTTAACTGTCTGGTTATTGGCCAATACCTGTGCAAGCGTTCCCGATACACCCTGACCGTTGATAGTACCTGTTTGTACCAGCAGTGGCAATCCGGTGTTGGGATCAGTAAAGTTCTTAATCTTATTGGTGTTGTGCGCAAAGTTTACATTCACGTCCCAGGTGAGGTTCGTTTTGTTGACCAGGTTGGCACCTAATGCGATTTCAAAACCGGAGTTGATCAGGTTAGCATCCGGCAGGTTGATAAACGATACCGATGAAGGTGCGGGCTGGATAGCGTTGGTCTGGAACAGGATGTCGGAAGTATTCCGGTTGTAATAGTCGATAGAACCGAAATATTTACCCTGTGCCAGTGCAAAGTCTACCCCGATATTGATCTGTTGGGTTGTTTCCCATTTCAGGTTGGGGTTGCCATTTACTATCTGAGGAGCATTGTTGTAAGAGTTCAATCCAAATTGCTCGCGTGAAGAACCGGCAGGAAACTCCTGGTTACCGGTCATACCCCATGAAGCGCGCAGCGACAGGTCGTTGAAGATGCCGCTACCCATGAAGTCTTCTTTGCTAATTACCCACTTGGCACCAATGGCAGGGAAATAACCGTATTTGTTGTTAGTACCGAACTTGCTTGAGCCATCTGCACGGAAGGTGGCAGTGATCAGGTATTTGTCAACAAAATTGAATGTACCGCGTGCGAAATAAGACTGTAACTCGGCAGTAGGATCAGCAAACGCAAATACAGGATTCTGAGTTTGTGCGTTCTGCATTACCGTAGTGTAGCGAATCGGTACGCGGTTAGTCTGATTCAGGTTGATGTTAAAGCCACTGGCTGTTACACCGTCGCCAGAAAAATCTGTTTTGAAATACTCGTAGCCAACTACCGCGTCCAAACGCAGATTGCTCGACAGGTTGGCGTTGTAGTTCAGCGTATGAGTAAAGAGGCTTGAAACCAGTTTAGCGTTGAGGATACCAGCCTGGCCCAGACCCGACAAACCGGGGAAGCCCTGTAGCCAGCCTTCAATACTCAACTGACGGTTACCTTTCTGGCTGTTGATACCATAAAGGAATTTATATTCAAGGTTATCGAGAATCTTGTAGCCCGCAGAAATGTTTCCGAGGAAAAAGTCTACGCTGCTCTGATCCCAGAAGGCATCATTAAATGCGAGAGGGTTACCCGAGCCGTTAGCAGGGAATACCCAGAGGCCGTTGTTCTTTAAAGGCTGTGTAGGGTTCCAGCTCAATGCAGATGAAACGATGTTACCGGTAGAACCTGCCGTATTTGATACGCTGGTCAGGTCTTCGCTGAAGTTACCGGCAATCAAACCGAAATCAAGCGAAAGGCGGCGATCCATGAATTTGCCACCACCATTGAAAGAGGCGATATATTTATCCAAAAACGATTTCTTCAGGAAACCCTGGTTGCGTGAACCGAGGAAAGAAGCGCGGTAGCGACCTGTTTCGTTTCCACCACTCAGCGAAACATTGTATGTCTGTGAAATCTTGCTATTGGTGATTTCATCCATCGCATCCACATTCGCACCACCATCGAGTGTGTTGGGCAGGTTGTATTGCTTGAGTGCCGCACGATATTCGCCGGCGTCCATTACCTCAAATTTTTTCATGTAGCCAGCAAAAGCGCTCCAGCTGGTGCCTACATCAATTTTCATGGGACCACCACTTGCTTTCTTGGTAGTGATCATGATTACACCGTTGGCACCACGTGAACCGTAAATAGCCGCAGAAGAGGCATCTTTCAACACGTCTACCTGGGCAATGTCGGCCGGGTTAATGAACAGCAGTGGGTTGGCATTAGGCGTAGAACCAAATGTGTTTCCCAAGTTAGGACGAGCAGTCCGTCCATCAAGGGGCACACCATCTACTACATAAAGCGGGTTGTTACTGCTCCGGATCGATGAGCTACCGCGAATCTGAACCGTGGTAGCAACACCCGGCTGACCGCTGGTATTGGTAACTTCCAAACCTGCGATCTTGTTTTGGAAAAGTTGATCGGGAGAGTTAACCACACCCTGGTTAAAGTCTTTTGCCTTCAACGAAACGACAGAACCGGTAAGGTCCTTCTTCTTGGCAGAACCATAACCGATGATTACTACTTCACTCAAACCTCCGGTTAAAGAAGTGAGTCCGACATTCACCGATGTCTTACCGGCGATGTCTACTTCAAGTGTTTCAAATTCTACGGAGGAAATTACCAGTGTATTTACACCGGCGGGAACTGAGATGCGGAATGATCCATCCGCTCCTGTGCTGGTACCTGTGGAGGATCCCTTTGGTTGAACCGATGCACCCACTACAGGTGACCCGTCCTTGGCGTCGGTAACCTTTCCCGTGATTACTCGCTCCTGCGCCATCGCGACAACAGCGAAGCATAGAACAGCGGGCAACAAGATTACCTGCAGCAATCGTTTCATTGACATAAGCATTCGTTTTTGGGGTTTCAGTATTGGACCGACTTTTTGCCTGAAGGGCGAAAAATTTGTCCTTATAAAGTTATTTTTCAGAACTTTATAAAAGCCACTTCCGAAAGCTTGTTTAGCCTTTATCGTTTTCGCAAACGTTTGCGATAATATTTTCGGGGGATAACTTTTAAAAAAGAATTTCGCATGTTCACCAAAGCCACGCTGAAAAAGATATCGGAGCACCTGAATCTGAGTATTTCGACCGTGTCAAGGGCCTTAAAAGACCACCCGGATATTGCTGAAACGACCAAACAAAAAGTGCGTGAACTGGCTGCTGTAATGGAGTACGAACCCAATACTCATGCGATTAGTTTGCGGACCAACAGCAGCAGACTTTTTGGCCTTATTGTGCCAAGTATTTCCAATCTTTTTTACGAGAGCGTTGTAGCGGCAGCTGAAAAAAGAGCCCGTGAAAATGATTATTCCCTGATGATCTTTCAGTCAGGCAACGATCCGGAAAAGGAACAGGAAAGTCTCAAGCTTTGCCGGCTCAACCGGGTGGCGGGGATTATGATCGCCATTGTACCGGGATCGCAGCCCGAAATTTTCAAGAAACTACAGGAATCGAAAATACCGGTTGTTTTTCTCGACAAGGTGCCGGATGATGAGCAGTACGATAAAGTTTGTATGGCCGACGAGGAAGCGGCGGCTCTTGCAGCTGAACGCCTGATCAATCAGGGTAAGAAACGAATTCTGGCGCTTTTTGGTAATGCAGAAATGTCAATTACCAAAAAGCGGTTGAAAGTATTCAGTGACAAAATCGACCGCGCCGGAGTCAATTGCGAACTCCATTTTGCCCTTTCCAGCAACGAAGCTGCGGCCATTACTAACACCGCCATCGAGTCATTCAGGCCCGATGCCCTGTTTACGATGAGCGACGAATTGCTGATTGGCGCCATGCAAACACTCTACGCGCGACAGGTTCCTATACCAGGCGAAATTGCAGTATTATCGATGAGCAATGGTTATATCCCAACCCTGTTTAACCCCCGTATCACCTTTGTGGAAACCAGTGGCACCCTGCTGGGTGAAATGGCCACACAGCGATTGCTGGATTTCATCGGCGGACAAAAATTTGCGCGATCATTGACGGTTCCGGCGAAGCTGGTGGAGGGGAAATCTTGTTGAGGAAAGTGGGGAGGGGGGAATGGAGAG